>JANQPO010000025.1 GCA_028289445.1 Tepidamorphaceae bacterium | reverse complement strand
GTTCGCGTCCGCGGCGGCGCTGACCAGCGTCTGGCGGGCGTATTCCTGGAGCTCGGGGTAATAGGCTTCCGCCCAGCAGCGGCAGCCGGGTTCGTCGCCTGGATGACCGGTCGGCGGCGGATCATCCCAGGCGAAGATCTTACCGTCATTGGCCTGGTGGGTGGATCGAACGCGGCTGTCGCCCTGCGTGCGCCAGATGTAATGGGTGGTGGGGCGCTCCTCCCGTGCCTTCAGCTCTTCAGGCGAAATCGGCGCGCCGGTGCGCATATAGCGGCGGAACGCGTCGCGGTAGGCCGGGCTATCAAGCCGAAAACCAGCGTCGTGGGAGGTTAGATTGTCGTCGGACATCGCGGCCCTCGGCGGGATCGATCGGGAGAGCGATCTTCGCCCGGCGCCGCGATGCGGGGATAAACGCGTTGTTTAGGGCTTTACGACCCGCGCCAGGATGCGCCGCACGGTGGGCGCCACGACCAGAACCGTCGGGAAGGCAACTGCCCAAGACGGCAGCCAGGGGCGCATCCACAAGCCGAAGAAGCCGTCTGGCCGGCCGACATTGAGCACCGTCGACAGGCCTGAGACGATGAACGACATCATCCCCGACAATAGCAGACCGAAGGCGACGAATTCGTAGCGCTTCGGAAGGAACGCCAAGGCGGTGTCAGGCCCAGGGGCGGGCGAGGGATGTCTTTTCCTCGAAGGCGTCGATGCGGTCGGCCTTTTCCATCGTCAGACCGATATCGTCCAGGCCGTTCAACAGGCAGTGCTTGCGGAAGGGATCGATGTCGAAGGTGACGACGCCACCATCGGGACCCCGAACCTCCTGCGCCTCAAGGTCGACGGTCAGCGTTGCGTTGGCGCCGCGCTCGGCGTCGTCCATCAGCTTTTCAAGGTCCTCGGGCGAGACGACGATCGGCAGAATGCCGTTCTTGAAACAGTTGTTGTAGAAAATGTCGGCGAACGAGGTGGAGATCACGCAGCGGATGCCGAAATCGAGCAGAGCCCACGGCGCGTGCTCGCGGCTCGATCCGCAGCCGAAATTGTCGCCGGCGACCAGGATCTTGGCGTCCTTGTAGGCCTGCTTGTTCAAGACGAAATCGGCATTGTCGGCGCCATCGTCGGTGTAGCGCATCTCGGCGAAGAGGCCGGTGCCCAGCCCGGTGCGCTTGATGGTCTTCAAATACTGTTTCGGGATGATCATGTCGGTGTCGACATTGATGATCGGCATGGGCGCGGCGACACCGGTCAGCGTTGTGAACTTGTCCATGGTCTATCCAATCGCGAAAGGGTCGCCTGTCATGCGCCGAACGCCGGCCGCAGGTCAAGGCCGGTTCGGTTAGCGCGGGCCTGCGCGTTTTTGCGTCGCGGTCTCTTCGTCAATGCCGATATCGCCGCTTGGACCGGGATCGTCGGGCGGGCGGATCGGGGTGACGGTTGCCGACTCCTCTTTGTGTGGGACGTCCACGGGCGGTTCCGGCGTGCTCTGCGAAGCGTTTGCGGTGGTTTCGTCGGTTTCAGCTTTGTCTTGAGCGGCCTCGATTTGTTCGGTCGCCGCGTCGATCGTGGCTGCGGCCACTTCGGTGTTCGCGTCGGTTGCCGGCTCAGGTGTTGCGGACCCCTCGGCATCGTCGTTGGCGGGCGTCTCGGCCTCGGCCTCGGTCGCCGGCAGCTCCTCCACCGCGTCCGCGACCGGTTCCGGTTCGGCGATCTCCCTCGGCTCCAGGGCAACCGGTTCCGGGATGGGCGACGCCAGGGCTTCGATTGCCGTCTCTGTCAGCGGCGTCAGGGTCTCGACTGGGACTTTCCACTCAAAGGCGTCCAGTTTGCCTGTGACGGGCGATGTCGGAAGCCATGTTTCAGAAACCTGGCCGTCGGCGGTCCAGGCTGGATCGGGTAATGCGTTGACGGACCGGGCCAGCCATTCCCGCGCGCGGCCTTCATCGTTGAATTCGCCGGCTTCCACAGCGGCCATCAATCGGCATATGCGGACCGTGGGGCTGGTCTTGGCGAGCCCCAGCAGCGTTTCGCGGGCCACCGCCCAATCCTGGGCGTCAATTGCAGCCGTGGCGAGTGCGATTCGGCTCTCCTGACGATGCGGCGCTTTTTGTGTGAGGCTCTTGATCCGGCGATAACGATCGCGAACGGAATCGCCCGGCCGAACGCGCGCATAGGCTTCCGCCAATTCGGGATGGGGTTTCTGCTTCCAGGTTTGCTCGATCAAGCTGGCGGCGCGACGGATATTGCCGAGCCGGGCCGAAAGACGGGCGCCGATCAGGGCCGCTGCGACCAGGTCGGGCGCCAGGCCGTGGGCTTCCAACGCCAGCGACAGCGCCCGGTCCGGCTCGCCATCTTCGCTCTCCATCGCCTTCGCGGTCAACAGAACAGCGCGGCGACGGCGTGTCGTCGCCTTATCGATCAGTTTGCGCTCAGTCAGGATCTGTAGCGTGCCAAGCGCCTCGTCCCATTCGCCGGCCGCGCACTGAAAGTCGAACATCGCCGTGCCGGCCCAGGGCATGCCCGGCGCGATCGACAAGGCCTCGGCGGCGTATTGCCGGGCGGCTTCGACATTGGTGTCGCGCTTGGCCTCCAGGAAAAGCCCGCGCAGGCCCAGCAACTTGGTTTCCGGTGTGGCCAGCATGGTGTTGAAGGTCGCGGCGGCGTCCGCGCGCCGGCCCGCCGCCTGTGCGGCTTGTGCGTCCAAGAGCTTGGTCATCGGCTCGTGCGGCAGCAGGCGCGTCGCCTCCGCCGCAAGTTTGCGCGCGCCCGCGGTGTCACCGGAGCCGACGGCCAACATGCCTTTCGATAAGGCCTCGTAGCCCCGATCGCGCCGCCGGCCGCGCACGAAATCGCCCACCATGGATGGGCTTTTGACGATGATCCGATAGAGGTCGCGCAGAAAGACGACGACGGCGACCACGGCGATCAGAAGGATCGCAGCCGTCATGAGACTGAATTCGATCGCGTAGCCCTGCCAGTTCAGCGAAACGACACCGGGCCGGTCGGCAAGCCAAGCCGCGCCGATGGCGAGCGCTGCGACAATGACGAAAAACGTGACGAGACGCAGCATGATGATCAGCCTTCGCTACCCACGGTCAGGCCCGCAAGCGCTGTATCGAGCGTGTGGCGGTCGCGTGCCTTGGCGACCCAGTCCGCCGAAGCGGCCTGCCCGGCCTCCGGTAGTGCCTGCCATTCCTCAAGCGCCGTCGCCAGCTTGCCGTCGACGAGAAGCGCTTCGATCCGGGCCACGCGGCTAGCTGGCGTGTCGCCCGCGACATAACCCGTCGGCCGAATCCGGACCAAGGTTTGCGCGCCGGCTCTCAGCCGGGCCATGACGCCATCCGCGTTGGCACGCGCCGTGGCATCGAGAATGTCGGCGGCCAGACCGGTGAACTCGCGCGACAGGTCGCTCATCGAAGGGACACCGGCTTGTGCATAGGCGTCCAGGTCGACAAAAAGCTCAGGGTCGTCGGCAAGCGTGCGGACAGCGTTCAATTCCGTGGCGAAGGGTCCGCTGCCCGAACTCGCGCGTTGAAGGCCGGCGAGCGCGACGAGGTAGGCCGCGCGCCGCTCGTCCGTCATCCCGGTTTCGCGCGCCGCCAGCGTATCGAGGTTTGCGGAGACCGTATCAAGGGCCGCCGACAGCGATGATAGCGATTGCTCGACCGTTGCGATGCGCTCCTGCAATCCCGAGACCTGACCTTCGACCGCTTCGATCGCCGAGGGATCTGGCGCCGGAATAGCGGCAATCGCGTCCGACATCTGTGCGGCGATGCCGGCGGTTGTGTCTTCGAGCGCGGCAATTCGGGTCTCCAAGGGTGTGAGATCGACAGGACCGGCGTCTTCGCCCGCCGATGCGAGACCGGCGATACGATCTTGCACGGCTGCGAGCGCGCTCGCCGCTTCGGCGCTCTTTTCGTCGAGTGCGTCAAGGCGCTCCGCCAAAGCCTCGCTGACCTCGCCGCCTTCCGTCACGGTCGCTGCAGCTGTCGCTTCGAGTTCACCAACACGGGCAACCAGTTCGGCCAGAGCGTCGGTGCCGGCGGCGTCGATATTGGCTGTGGCTGCCTGCAGGGTATCGACCTCGCCTTGCAGCGCTGCAAGGCCGGCCTCGATGCCACCTAAATCAACGGCTGCCGTTCCATCATTGGTCTCGGCTGCGGCACTCAATGCTGCGACAGACTCCTTCAGTTCGGCGATCTCGGTGGTGGCTTGCTCGCCGGCACGGTCGGGAATGGTCCCCGATTGCAGGAGAGCGTAGAAGATGCCGGCGCCAATCACGGCGCCAATCGCGGCGGCGAACACGGTTCCGGCCGCGCCGACAGATGCCGGTAAGGGTGCCACGCGGCCAGTACCCGTCGTAACGGAGTCCTCCGCCTTCTTTTCTTTGGCCTTGGGTGCGTCGTCCGATTTCGCGCCCGACGATGCCTTCGCACCCGTCTCGGGCGATGCCTCCTTCACCTCGTCCGCTTTGAGGTCGATCGTCTGTGGCGGTGCTTTCGCCGGTCTCTTCCGCGTCGTTCCGCTTGAGGGTTTCGTCGTGCCGGTCTCGTCTTGCGACGCCATCGCCTGTTCCCTGATTGAGCCTCTCGCGCGGGCCATGGACGCAGACTTGGTCGCGCGAACGTTTATTGCAGTGCAACCTTATTGCGGTGCGTGAATTGCCGCAATGAGGGATTGCTCGGTTTTCTCCTTCGCCACGACTACGCAGCCGAAACCCGCCGATTTTGCGGCATCGCCGACGGCTTTCGAGAGACACCATGCCGTCAGATCGGACAGCGCCTCAGTTTTGCCCGCGCGTTTCGCCTGATCGGCGAAGAGAGCGACGGTGCGCGCGGAGTAAAAGAGAGCGCCGTCAAGCGCGCCCTCGTTAAGTGCCTGCCTGGCTGCGTCGCTCAGATCGAGCATTGGGTCGGCGGCATAAACAATGGCCTGCTCGGCTGCGATGCCGCGCTGCGTTAGGGCGGCGACCAGATCGCGGGTAACGACGGCGCCCGAGGCGTAAAGCATCGGCTCCGGCCAATCGCCGGTCTCGACTTCGGTCAGTAGGTCCTCGACATCGCCCCCTGCTGCTTTGATCGACCGAAAGCCGGCGGATCGGGCAGCTTCGGCCGTTGCTCGGCCGACGCACAAGATCGGCAGCGCCATAAGCCGCTCTGCAGCAGGATTTTGGATCAAGGCCGTGACGGCATGGCGGCTCGTGACGACGATGCTCCGGTATGTTGAAGGATCGATTGTGGCATCGTCGATCACACGGATCGTCATGACAGGCGACAGGATTACCTCATGCCCGCACTCGGTCAAAGCCACAGCGGTCCGCGCTGCGTCGGTCTGCGGCCGGGTGACCAAGACCCGCACTGAGCCTAGTCCTCCAGGACCGCGAGAAGACGCGGACTCGCCTTGGCGAGAATGTCCTCCGCGACGGATTGCCCGAGCGTTTCGGGATCATCGGCATTGCCGCTGGCAGCTGATGCCGCGCTTTCGGTCCCATCGACCGTCATCAGCCGGCCGGAGAAGTCGATCCGACCGTCGGCGATCCTGGCGTGGCCGCCGATCGGGCTTTGGCAGGACCCATCGAGCCGGGCCAGAAAGGCGCGTTCGGCCGTTGCCGCCCGCGCGCTGTCCCGATCGTCAATCGCCGCGATCAACGCACGTGCGCGTTCGTCGTCAGCGCGAGTCTCAATGGCAACGATGCCCTGCCCGACGGCCGGCAGGAAGGTATCCGGGTCGAGCGTGGTGCTGACCCGGTCGGCGAAACCGAGCCGCTTGAGGCCGGCAAGCGCGAGGATTGCCGCGTCGATCTCTCCTGACGCAACTTTGTCGAGCCGGGTGCCGACATTGCCGCGCAACAGAACCACGTCGAGATCGGGGCGCAGGCCGCGAACGATCGCCTCGCGTCGAAGCGATGCCGTTCCCAGGCGAGCACCGGGTTCAAGAGAATCGATGTCGGCGGCGCCATTTGCGATCAGCGCGTCGCGCGGATCTTCGCGCGGCAGATGGGCCGCAAGTACCATGCCGTCCGGCAGAAAGGTCGGAACGTCCTTCAAGGAATGGACCGCGCAATCGACAACGTCTTCGGCCAAGGCGGCCTCAAGCTCCTTGGTGAAAAGCCCTTTGCCGCCGATCTCCGCCAGCCGCCGGTCGACCACCTTGTCGCCGGTGGTCTTGACCGTGACGATGGCGATCTCGTCTTCGGCCAGGCCGTGCGCGGCGACCAGTCGATCCCGCACGGTTTCCGCCTGCCATAAGGCCAGGGGACTGCCGCGCGTTCCGATACGCAGGAGATGACGGGATTGCTCCATGGAACCCTCAGTGCTACCGAGCCGGCGGGCGCGGTTCGACCGGCGCCAAGGAAGGACGTTTTCGCGGCGATGACAACCCCTGACGGAGCGACAGCGCCGTTCACCGTGCTCGGCATCGAGACGAGCTGCGACGAAACGGCAGCGGCGATCGTGCGACGCGATCCCGATGGTCGCGGTGCGATCGTCGCCGAGCGCATCCGCGCGCAAGTCGAGGCGCATGCGCCCTATGCCGGTGTCGTGCCGGAGATTGCGGCGCGCGCCCATGTCGATATCCTCGACTTCGTCGTCCGCGAGACTCTGGATGTTGCCGGTTTCGATCTCTCCGATGTCGATGCCATCGCGGCCACGGCCGGGCCGGGTCTGATCGGCGGTGTCATGGTTGGCCTCACGACGGCAAAGGCGCTTGCGTTGGTGGCCGAAAAGCCGCTCTACGCGATCAATCATCTGGAAGGGCACGTGCTCACCCCGCGCCTGACTGATGCGGTGGACTTTCCCTATCTCGTGCTTCTTGTGTCTGGCGGACATACGCAAATCCTCCTGGCTGAGGGCGTTGGATGCTATCGCCGACTCGGCACGACCATCGACGATGCGCTCGGCGAGGCCTTCGACAAAGTGGCGAAGCTGCTGGGTCTTGGATTTCCGGGCGGGCCGGCGGTGGAGCACGCCGCGCAAACCGGAACGCCCGAACGCTTCAATTTGCCGCGCCCCTTGTCGGATCGGGCGACCGCCGATTTCTCGTTGTCCGGGTTGAAGACGGCGATCCGCCAGGTCGCGGAAGGCTTGGAACCCGTTAGTGACGACGATGTCGCGGACCTATGTGCGGCCTTTCAAACGACGGTCGCTGACATCGTCGCGGAGCGGGTCGACAATGCGCTTGCGATGATCGAACCGCCCACGGCGCTGGTCGCCGCCGGGGGTGTTGCAGCCAATGGCGCCATTCGTGCCGCTCTCGGCGACGTTGCGGGCGACCATGCGTTGCCGCTCGTCCTCCCGCCGCCGCGTCTTTGCACCGACAATGCGGCGATGATCGCCTGGGCGGCGGCTGAACGTCACGCCATCGGATTGCCGAGTGCTGACTTGTCGGTATCGCCGCGCCCGCGCTGGCCGCTGGACGACGCGGCGGAACCGAAGCTTGGCGCCGGGAAGGCGGGTGCGAAGGTATGAAGATCGCAGTTATCGGTGCCGGCGCTTGGGGAACGGCCCTTGCAAGCCTGTGGTCGTCCAAGGGCAATACAGTGACGATCTGGGCGCGCAATACAAGAACCGTGGCTGCAATCAACGAAACGCACCGCAATCCGCGTCTTCCCGGCGTTGCGCTGCCGCCTGATCTGCGCGCAACAACAGAGTTGGCGGATATGAGCGCCGCCGAAACTGTCGTTCTTGCCGTTCCCGCACAGGCGACGGATGAGACGGTGCGCGCCCTCGCGTCTCATTTGAAACCAGGTGTGCCGCTTGTCTTGTGCGCCAAGGGGATCGACCAAAAGAGCGAGCGATTTCTCTCCGAGAGTGTCGGCGCAGCTCTGGCGGCTCATCCGGTCGCGGCACTGTCGGGTCCGAGTTTCGCGGCCGATGTGGCGCGCGGATTGCCGACGGCGGTCACCTTGGCGGCGGCGGTGCCCGACCTGGCGACGACGCTCGCCCGTGACCTGTCGGCGCCGCATGTGCGCATCTATGCCAGCACCGATCTGGTCGGTGTCGAGATCGGCGGCGCAGTGAAGAACGTCTTGGCGATCGCCTGCGGTATCAGCGACGGGCTGGGTCTTGGGGCCAGCGCCAAGGCGGCGCTGATCGCGCGGGGTTTCGCCGAAATGAGCCGGTTTGCCGCAGCACACGGTGCACAGCCGGAGACCTTGTCCGGCCTCTCCGGGCTCGGCGATCTGGTGTTGACATGCACCAGCCCTCAATCGCGCAATATGGCACTCGGCCTGCGGCTTGGCGAAGGTCGGTCCTTGTCCGAAGCGCTGTCTGTCAGCGCTGGCGTTGCGGAGGGTGTTGCAACGGCTGCGGTGCTTGCCCGGCTGGCGAAAGCCAAAGGAATCGACATGCCGATCACCTTTGCGGTGGATCAAGTGCTGGCTGGCGGGATCGCGGTAGGCGAGGCGGTACAATCGCTGTTGTCCCGCCCCTTACCAGCGCGCGAATGATCGCCGTTCTGGACACGCCAAGACCCGAACCCTAATCTCGCCGCGACACCTGGAGACCCGTTCATGTATTACGCCCTCATCTGCACCGATAAGCCGCACGGCACCGAACTGCGCGACGCGACCCGCTCGACCCATGACGAATTCCTCAACGCGCTCGGCGACCGGCTGGTTCTGGCCGGGCCGTTTCTCGACGACCACGGCACGCCGACTGGCAGCTTGATCGTGATCGAGGCGAACAATCGCGACGAGGCACTGGCCGTGACGGAAGAAGACCCGTATCAGCGAGCTGGGCTCTTCGAGTCGGTTGAAATCCGCCCCTGGTACTGGAAGTTCAAGAACCCGCAAGGATAGCGCGATGCAATATTGGTTGTTCAAGTCGGAACCGGCGACCTGGTCCTGGGACCAGCAGAAGAAGAAGGGCAAGGCCGGCGAGGAATGGGACGGCATCCGCAACTATCAGGCGCGCAACAATATGCGCGAGATGAAGATCGGCGATCGCGGGTTTTTCTATCACTCCAACGAGGGACTGGAGATCGTCGGTGTCGTCGAGGTGTGCGCGGCATCGCATCCCGATTCCACCACCGATGACGAGCGCTGGGACTGCGTCGATGTGCGCGCATTGGCCGATGTGCCGGCGCCGGTCGGCCTCAAGGCGATCAAGGCGGAACCGCGCCTGGCGGAGATGGCGCTGGTCACCCACATGCGGCTCTCGGTTCAGCCTGTGAAGCCGAAGGAGTGGAAACTCGTCTGCAAGATGGGCGGGATCGACCCGGAGACTTTGAAGCCGGTTTAGGCATCGCCGCCTGCGGCTAAAGTGCGCTCGGAGAAAACCAAGCTTTCGAACGTGCCCACCCAACCCGTCATCCCGGACGCGCTGCACCGGCCCGGGATGACGAAGGTGGGGGCTGACTTAGTTCGAAGTCATTCCATGTTGAGCATGGTCTTGCCCAAAAACGCGTCCATCCCCGCCTTCGCGGGGACATGCCCTAAAACTTTCCGTTGTCGTTCTTCCATTCGCTGCGCGGCGCGATCTTTTCCGTGGTGTCCCAGTGTTCCACCACCTTGCCGCCGGCAATGCGAAAGAGATCGTAAAAGGACGAATGCACGCCGGCATGCTCGCCCTCGCTGACGCTTAGGACGAAATCCCCCTCGGCCAGAACGCGATGGAGCCGGTGGTAGTCGACGCGCCGGCGGCCGTTGTCTTGCGCCTCCAAGGCGGATCGAAGATTAGCGACGCCGTCGCCCATGTGGGGATTATGCTCGGTGTAGGTCTCTTCGCTGACGAAGTCCGTGAGACGGTCGAACTGGCCGTCGACCAGCACGGTTTCGACAAACGAGCGGACCAGCGCGCGATTCTGCTCGGTCAGGTCAAGGTCGGTGGCCTCGGTCGGGCCATCCACCATGCTGTGGCCGGCCGGATTGGGACCCAGCCTTTCCTGGATGTTGTCCCAGTGCTCGACCGCCAGGCCGTCCTCGAAGCGGAAGACCTCAAAGCAGATTTTCCGGCTTGAGAAATCGTACTCCATGTGGGCGAAGACGAAGTCGCCGTCCTCGAACCCGCGCACCATGTTGACCCGAGGTTCGGTCTTGGCCAGCCGTGCGAAAAGAACCGCCAGCCCCTCGCTGCCCTCGTGGGTCTGGGGATTGTGCTGGATGTACTTCGCCTCGTTGACCACGGCGACCGGGCCGGGATCGCCGGTCTCGATGCTCTTCAGCAAGTCCCGGATTTGATCTTTCTTCGCCATGGTCATTGCCTGTCGGTGGGTGCGTCGCTCGTTGGGTGGTTGGCACCCTTACACCGGCTGGGAGGGCAGCGCATTAGCGAAGTGTGATGGGGGTGCTTTGAGGCGTGGGGTGTGGTGGCTACGTTGGTTGAAACTTTAGTTGCCAATGCGGCTCCGGACCAGGTTTAAGATGATGGGGTAGGTCAGTTATTCCTTGTTAACGCCTATGCGGATTGACACTCGATAGCGGGCGTAGTGGGAAGGCAGCGCTCAAGTGTATTTTGTACTTTCGTCGTCATTTGAGATTTTGATGGTCAAGGACAATCAGTCAAAGGAACAGCTTTAAATTTTCTGAACTTTGTTGTATGGATGCGATAAACAGTTAACTGCAAGTTGCAGGATATCTGAGATGACATGTAGACAGTTATTTTTGGAAAAATGGCTACCTGCATTGATACCTGCAGTAATTGGTGGCATGGTCATTGCTGGGCTGGTACCTTACGTACAATCGAATTACGCACGGGAAGCAGCTATAGAAGAAAAGCGAATTGCAACTGTCGAGAATTTATCCTCTGCGACATTTAATATTACCCATCTCTTGATTCGACTTTCGAATCTAGCTGCAAAAGATACACCTGATGTAACGGAAGAAGATATCGAGTTCTATTCTGCAGATGCAAAGAGCACAATCGAGAAGATCAGGGAATTTTATGGAATATTTCTGGATGAAGCCCCAAGTGCGAAGCTTTACTACGGCGAAAGAACGGTCAATGCTCTAAACAGTTTTGACGTTTGGCTCAGACGCGCAATGGAATCCATACCTGGAACTAATGATTTCCCGACAAATGCTAGTATCACGAAAGAAAGAGATAAATTTTTGACAGCGCTTCGCGCGGAGCTTGATTTATGAGATGGGCCAGGGAGCTCATTTTGATCTTTTTTCTTGTCAGCGGAAGCGCCTTTGCGCAGCAATTGGATGAATCAGATGCTAGGCAAAGCGATGCTGCAGATGAAGAGGATACGCAAGAGGGTAGCGACAAAGATCGAAAGAACTGTAGAATTGTCTGCCGCTCGGTCGAGCCTCAGGATGGTAGCTCTTAGGCGAATCTGCCAGGGAGAGAACAAATGAGAGATATGATTTTGCTGGCTGTTTTTATTTCTTTTGTGGCTTCAACAGAGAGCGAAGCGTGCAATAGAATAGTCTGTCAACCAATTAATCCAGAACCGATTATGAAGCCCGGCGATTGTTTGACATGTTAGAGTTTGCCGGAGCAATGAATTCAAACTGGGTCATCTGCGAGTAACAGCGGAAAGCGGAGTTGATTTTGGTGACAGCATTGCTCGCCACGGTCCGCTCTCGAAGAATCTGTCGCGGCGCCCTCAGGGATTGCGGTGAACCATTGATGTTCAAGTCAGAAATGTCCGCTTAGCGCCCCTCGACCGCCACCCGAAACCTCCCACCCATCCCTCCGCGCATCACCCTCCACCCTTCGACCAATTGCCGCAGCGGCAATCATGGGCATAATGCCGGCACGATGATGCACGGGGCCGCGGCCGCGATCCGTAGTCTTGAGGGAGGGATGCAAAAATGTTTGACGTGACGACACATCCAGTCACCGAGGAATGGGCGAAGCGCGCCTGGGTCGACGAGGCCCAATACCAGGCGATGTACAAGCAGTCGGTCGAAGACCCGGAGGCGTTTTGGGGCGAGCAGGGCAAGCGGCTCGATTGGATCACGCCCTACACCAAGGTGAAGAACACCTCCTACGACCATTCGAACGTGTCCATCAAATGGTTCGAGGACGGCGTTCTCAATGTCGCCGCCAACTGCATCGACCGGCATCTGGCGACCCGTGGCGACCAGACGGCGATCATCTGGGAGGGCGATGACCCGAACGACGACGCCAAGATCACCTATCGCGAACTGCACGACAAAGTCTGCCGGCTCGCCAACGCCATGAAGGCCGAGGGCGTCAAGAAGGGCGACCGGGTGACGATTTACATGCCGATGATCCCGGAGGCCGCCTATGCGATGTTGGCCTGCGCGCGGATCGGCGCTGTTCACTCCATCGTCTTCGGCGGCTTCTCGCCGGAAGCACTGGCCGGCCGGATCGAGGACTGCGATTCGACCTTCGTGATCACGTCGGACGAGGGCTTGCGCGGCGGCCGCTCGATCCCGCTTAAGGCCAACACCGACGCGGCGATCGAGATCGCCGCCAAGGATGGCGCCACGGTCAACACGGTTCTGGTCGTGCGGCGGACCGGCAACGATGTGAACTGGGTCGACGGGCGCGACGTCTGGTATCACGACGCGATCGACGCGGCGTCGGCCGATTGCCCGCCGGAGCCGATGAACGCGGAAGACCCGCTGTTTATCCTCTACACGTCCGGCTCGACCGGCAAGCCGAAAGGTGTGCTCCACACCACCGGCGGCTATCTGGTTTACGCCTCGATGACCCACCAATACGTCTTCGACTATCACGACGGCGATATCTACTGGTGCACCGCCGATGTTGGCTGGGTCACCGGCCACAGCTATATCGTCTACGGTCCGCTCGCCAACGGCGCGACGACGCTGATGTTCGAGGGCGTGCCGAACTATCCGACCAATGCCCGCTTCTGGGAGGTGTGCGACAAGCACAAAGTCAACACGTTCTATACCGCACCGACGGCGATCCGGGCGCTGATGCAATCGGGCGACGATCCGGTGAAGTCGACGTCCCGGTCCTCCTTGCGGCTTTTGGGGTCGGTCGGCGAGCCGATCAATCCGGAAGCCTGGGAATGGTATTACAATGTCGTCGGCGACGGCCGCTGTCCGATCGTCGACACCTGGTGGCAGACGGAAACCGGCGGCATCTTGATCACGCCGCTGCCGGGCGCGATCGCGCTGAAGCCTGGTTCTGCGACACGGCCCTTCTTCGGCGTTCAGCCGCAGATCGTCGATGGCGACGGCAATCCGCTTGAGGGTGCCACGGAGGGCAATCTGTGCATCATCGACTCCTGGCCCGGCCAAATGCGTACGGTCTATGGCGACCATGAGCGCTTCGTGCAGACCTACTTCTCGACCTATAAGGGCAAGTACTTCACCGGCGATGGCTGCCGCCGCGACGAAGACGGCTATTACTGGATCACCGGCCGGGTCGACGATGTCATCAATGTGTCCGGCCACCGGATGGGCACGGCGGAGGTCGAGTCCGCGTTGGTTGCCCATGACGCCGTATCGGAGGCTGCGGTCGTCGGCTATCCGCACGACATCAAGGGGCAGGGCATCTACTGCTATGTCACGCTGATGGCGGGACAGACGCCCAGCGACGACCTGCGCAAGGAACTGGTGACCTGGGTGCGCAAGGAAATCGGGCCGATTGCCTCGCCGGACAAGATCCAGTGGGCGCCGGGTCTGCCGAAGACGCGCTCGGGCAAGATCATGCGCCGCATTCTGCGCAAGATCGCCGAGGACGATTTCTCCAATCTCGGCGATACATCAACCTTGGCCGATCCCGCGGTCGTCGACGACCTGGTGGAGAACCGACAGAACCGCACGGCCTGATCAAGGACGGAATGAGGTTAGCTGCGCCCACCGCGCGCGTCTTCCCGGATGCGTTGCAGCATGAAATGCTGCTGCGCTGATCCGGGATCGTTCAATGCGTGGCAAAAGCAAGCGTTCCTGACGACTCGATCCCGGTTCTGCGGCGCATCGCTAACGCGCTGCACCGCGCCCGGGATGACGAGGGAGGGGAAGAGTCAATATTGACTCATTCCGCTTTCGTGCAGCGCAGACGCAAAATGGGGCGCGGCGATAGCCGCGCCCTAGTCGCGTCAGTCCTGTTTTCTTGTTGTTATCGCGTGAGCCGTAGATTGCGGACTTCGTCGGCAATCTCCTGGAAGGCAGCGATGAGCTCGGGGCCGGTATTCGTCTCGAAGTACTTATCGGGATCCTCGGCGCACTGGCGCAGCATCAGTTCCGCGTCGGACGGTGCCTGGTAGGCAACCGAATAGACGACGATACCGTCGGCGCGCATCGCATCGCACAGGTCAAGCGTGAGATTGCGCGAGGCCGTCTTGGCCGGCTCCGAACAGGTCGGATCGGACATGCCGTCATAGTAGGTGTTGAACTCGCCATCGGTCATCAAAAGCGCGACCTTCAACGTGTTCTGGGCACCATAGGCCGCCGGTGCGGACTCGGACGGAAAAACGCCGCTCCAGTTCGGCGACAGCGTGTAGTAGGACCAGGCAACGCCGATATGGCCAGCCGTGCAGCCGCCGGTTGACATATCCTCAATGCGGTCCTTCAGGTCTTCCGCGTCGTCCGAAAGCGCCATGATTTCCGAGTCCGGGCAATAGGCGGCCGGGCTCGTGCCGACCGGCGCGCTCCCCGGCGCGAGATCGTCGTCGCTATGGGGACCCGTGCGCTCGACGACGCAGTCGGCCGAAGCGCCGCCAGACGCCGTTTCGGCAAAGTCGCCGGCGTTCACGGCAGCGGAATACGGCACCAGCGAAATGCGGGTCGTATTGCTGGTCGAGGCCGATCCGCCTTCGCCGATCATCATGTCGATGACGGCTGTCGAGGCGTCTTTCAGATCTTCGACCTTCTGGCCCTCCATCGAGCCGGTGACGTCGAGCATCAAAGCCATTTCGATATCGAGAACGTTGAAGCCAGCCTGCGAGTAGCCGCCCACCTGTGAGCTGTCGTCATCGCCAAGCACGCTAAATGCGTGGGCGAATTCGGCGTTGCCGTAAGCCTCCAAGACGCCTTCCTGCATGTCTACCGTCAACGTTATCGTTGGCGTCGAGGAAAACGAACCCAAGCTGTCGGCGATGTTGGCTTCGAATGCCGCCTGGGCGATGGCTTCGACCGTCGCTGCGTCAGCCTCGCCATCCGACAAGGCCTTGGCTCCGGCCAGGACGGCGGCATCGAGTGCCGTCTGCATCTTCACATGCGCGTCGGACCCGCGCGAGAAGTCGACGGCGGCGCCCAAGGCCAGAATAATGACCGGCAGGCAGAGCGCGAAAAGCATGAGCACATTGCCGTCGCGGTTGGACGCAAGACGTTTGATTTGGCGAATAATCAGGGCGGGCCGCATCACAGACTCCATACACACTGTTCGTGCGCGTCATCTCGCCCAAAAAAGATTAATAACCGGTTAAAGGAGTGTTCTATTTCGACGCAGAACCTGTATTCAATAATCTATCGTAAATGCAAAAATTAAACTTTGGCAATTTTTATCAGTATTGATTCATGATTGATTAACTATAACGCGGTGGTCTGCAATAAATTCGGTAGCGCCGCCCGCCAACGCCAAGTTCCTAGAAATCGCTGGCGATCCCTTTGACCTCCCAATCGCCGTAGCGCGCCGGATCGGGGCCATCGCGGCCGCCGATCTCGGCAGTTGGGATCTCTTTGGAACCGGATTGCTTGGCCTTGCGACGTGTCTCGGCTTCCAAGCGCGCGCGTTTGGCCACATCGGAAAGCGGAGGACGCGCCGAGGTCACATCGGATCTTTCATCGGTATCGGACATGTGCGTTGCCCTTTCATCGGTTCGCCCCTTGTCGAACCCGGGTCTAGCCACCATCATTATTGAAGCAATACCATAGGGCGCGCGTCGGCTGAAACCAATCAGTTGGCGCGGTGCCACGTGTGATTGTCCATTCACCGCGAGATTTGACGAAACGTATGAACGCTCTTCGAACCGGAATGCTGCTTGCCGTGATGACGGCGCTGTTCATGGGCTTGGGCGCCATGATTGGCGGTCAACAGGGCATGATGATTGCCTTCCTCATCGCGCTGGCGATGAACGCGTTTTCCTATTGGAACGCGGACAAGATGGTGTTGCGCATGCACAATGCCGTCGAGGTCGACGAGAGCAACGCACCGGAATTCGTCCATATGGTTCGTGGCTTGGCAGACAACGCCGGTCTCCCCATGCCGAAGACATACATCATCAACGATCCGGCCCCGAATGCCTTCGCGACCGGCCGCAATCCAGAAAACGCGGCCGTAGCAGCCACCACGGGCCTGTTGGATGCGCTGACGGCCGAGGAAGTCGCCGGCGTGATGGCGCATGAGTTGGCGCACGTCCAAAACCGCGACACGTTGATCATGACCGTGACCGCGACGATTGCCGGCGCGATCTCCATGCTCGCCAATTTCGCATTCTTCTTTGGCGGTAATCGCAACAACAATCCTCTTGGCTTCGTCGGCGTGCTGCTCGCGGTGATCGTCGCGCCGCTGGCGGCCATGCTGGTGCAGATGGCGATCAGTCGCACGCGTGAGTATTCCGCCGATCGTCGTGGTGCTGAAATATGCGGACGGCCCGATTGGCTGGCCTCGGCGCTGTCCAAGATCGCCCGAGCAGCCGGCCGCGTGCCGATGGAAAGCGCCGAGCGCAATCCCGCCACGGCCCATATGTTCATCGTCAATCCGCTGACCGGCGAGCGCATGGACAATCTGTTCTCGACCCACCCCAATACAGACAATCGGATTGCACGGCTGATGGAGCTTACCGGCGGCCAAGCCGATGACCCGTCCGGCCCCTGGGCCGAGCAGGCCGAAGGGTCGAGCCAACGCAACCCTTGGGGGTGACCGGCCGGTGAACCAGACTGTTGGCGAGGTTGCCGGCCTCTCCGCGCGTCGCGCCGCCGTGATGCTGGTCGACGGCGTTCTGCGACGCAAGATCATGCTCGACGCGCTGATAGATGGCTCCGATATGCCGGAGACCCCGCGTGACCGGGCGCTCGCACATATGATCGCGGCGACCACGCTGCGCCGGCATGGCGCGCTATCTGCGATGCTGGACAGTCTGCTCGACAAGCCGCTCAAGGGCAGGGCGGCTGGCGTTCGGCCCATCCTTTTAACCGGGTTGGCGCAAGTCATCTTCATGGCCGTGAAGCCGCACGCCGTCGTCGATCTGGCTGTCCGTGTCGCCGAGGCAAGCTCGGACTTGCGGGCTTACAAAGGTCTGGTCAACGGCGTTCTGCGCAACGCGATGCGCCGTCGCGCAGACCTTGTCGCGCTTGCCGATGATCCGGTCGCTGACCTGCCGGTCTGGCTGGCGCGACGGTGGGTCGCAACCTATGGCGACGCGCGCGCACGACAAATCGCTGAAAGTCTGGCGCAAGAACCGGCTCTCGATCTCTCCGTGAAATCAGACGCGGCAGGCTGGGCCGAACGGTTGGGCGGCATCCATTTGCCGACCGGAACGGTGAGGCTGATCGATGCCGGCTCGGTGTCGGCGCTTGAAGGCTATGAGGCCGGCGAATGGTGGGTGCAGGACGCGTCGTCGCGCCTGCCGGCGCTGCTCTTCGGAGCGCTCAGCGGGCGCACAGTGGTCGATCTCTGCGCGGCTCCCGGTGGGAAGACGGCGCAACTTGCGGCCGCCGGTGCGAATGTCATTGCCGTCGACCGTTCCGAGAAGCGCATGAAGCGGCTTGCGGCGAACATGGCGCGCCTCGGCCTCAGCGTCACCACGGAAATCGCCGATGCAGCCTCGTGGTGTCCGGCGACCGAAGCCGGGGCGATCCTTGTCGATGCGCCATGTTCGGCCACCGGTACCATCCGCCGGCACCCCGATCTTGTGCACCTGAAGACCGAGGCCGACGTTGTCGCGCTTGCTGCTGTCCAGGCGCGTCTTCTCGACCGTGCCGTTAAGCTTTTGGCGCCTGGCGGCCGGCTCATTTACAGCACCTGCTCGCTGGAACCCGAAGAAGGGGAACATCAGATCGATCGCATAGTGGCGGAAAGCTCCGATCTTCGCCGCGCTCCGGTCACGCCGGACGAGGTGCCGGGCTTCGAGGCCGCCGTCACCGGACACGGCGATCTGCGAATCACGCCAGAACTTCTGGATCCGCCGGCTGCTGAGGCCGACCGGCGCTTTGCTGGATCGGCGGGCTTCTTTGTCGCGCGTCTAGATCGCAGTGGGTAATCGAGCCTGTCCGACACGATCGATGGATGAAGCGGCCATCCATCGTAACAAATGGTTGATTCTTGGACCCTATCCCCGCACAAACGCAGTGAAAGCGCGGGTATGTCGGTTGGTTCATTCGAATTGGAACGCGGATTGCGACAGTCGGGTCTGCCGCAGATAGCGGGGGTTTCGTTTCCCGATCAGCTAAGGCTCTACGGGTTTGCCGCACGGAACGAGTTTAGGCGTGCGACGGCAGGTCTGCTGGCCTCGCCTTTGAGCCGATGGCGTTTCGCCTCGGGGGCGGCGGAAAAGCTTCTGGTCGCGCCACAGGACCTGCACACGGCCGATCCCACCTTTGCGGACGATGTGTTGTCGGGCCGCTACATCTTCACCGGTGCTTCGGTCGATGCGGGTGCGTTATCTCCCTTCACATTGATGCCGCCAAATGCCGGCTGGGCGCACGGCTTGCACGGATTCGGCTGGCTTCGACACATGCGCGCCGCCGATTCCGCCATTGCACGCGCCCAGGCGACGTCGCTCATCAGCGATTGGATGCACCTTTGTCCCGTTGGCAGCGCGCAAGGCTGGCAGCCGGAAACCGTCGCGCGCCGGCTCATCTCTTGGCTTAGTCATTCGCCGATCATATTGGAGCAAGCCGACCACGCCTTTTATCGCCGCTTTTTGCGCAGCATCGTCTACCAAGCTCGATATCTGCGCGGCGTGTCCCTGGACCTTCCAGACGGTGTCCCGCGCCTGACGGCTGCCATGGCGCTGTGCTTTGTCGGATTGTGCATGGACGGTCAGCCGCGCCTGTTGCGCCATGCGACCGGTCGGCTGGAGGCTGAAATCGATCGACAGATCTTGCCCGATGGGGGTCCGATCAGTCGCGACCCAAGCGTCATCCTCGATCTCTTGATCGACCTTTTGCCGCTTCGTCAAACCTATGTGTCGCGATCGATTCAGGCACCGGACGCGCTGAACACCGCAATTGAGCGTATGATGCCGATGTTGCGCTTCTTTAGACATGGCGACGGAGAGGTGGCGAATTTCAACGGCACACGATCGCTCTCGCCCGATGTGCTTGGAACGGTGCTGGCCTATGACGATGCGCGGGGGCGCCCGGTCATGAACGCCCAATACTCGGGCTATCAGCGCATCGAGGCGGGCGAGACCGCTGTCATCATGGATGCCGGGAAACCGCCGCCGCTTCCGGTCAGCGGCCGCGCCCATGCCGGATGTCTGTCGTTTGAATTCTCGGCCGGTGCTCACCGCATCATCGTCAATTGCGGCCAACCGAGAACGCAATCGGAAAAGTGGCGATCCGCGGCGCGCCAGACCGCCGCCCATTCGACCGCGACGCTGATGAACACCTCGTCGTGCGAGTTCATCGATGTCCCCGGACTGCGGGAGCGATTGGGCGATCTGATCGTGGTTGGGCCGAGATCGGTGTCCGTCAAGCGCTCCGATACGGCGGAGGGCACGATCATCGATGCGAACCACGACGGTTATCTTCCGCTGTTCGGTGTGATCCATCAGCGGCGACTGGTTCTCGACAAGGCCGGCACGTGTTTGCAAGGCGAGGATCGGTTCGTGGTCGAGGGTCAATCGCCGCACGAGGACCGTGGCCGCTTTGCTCTGCGGTTTCATCTCCATCCCGATGTGCGTGCGGCCAGTCTTGACGCGCGGCGTGCCCTGCTCATCCTGCCAAGCGGCGAGGGCTGGGTGTTTTCCGGCTTCGACAGTCCCATCACAATCGAAGATAGCGTCTACCTTTCCGACCCTCGCGGTCCGATGCGCACGTCGCAAATTGTCTTCGACGGGCGCTGGTCGATTATCCCGTCGGTCTCCTGGGAGATTCGTCGTGTGCGGTCGGCGGAGGAAATCGTCGAGTTGCTCGAACGGATCGAATCGCAGCAAGACGAAGCTGAAAACGATGGCGAGGGATCGGACGAGCATGGCAACGAAGGAACTGAGGACGCGCCTGCTGAGGCCGACGACTCGGGCGACAAAAAGCCAAAGGGGCGAAAATCGCGCACGCGCAACTCGAAGGACTCGTCCGATTAGGGCTTTGCGTTTGTCGCCTTGGAGATTGCGCGCATGACAGGTTCGCCCGAACCCGCGATCAAAACCGCGCTATTGTCTGTCTCTGACAAGACGGGACTGGCGGCCTTCGCGACCAAGTTGATCGAACAGGGCGTAACACTGCTGTCGACCGGCGGCACCGCGCGGGCGCTACGCGATGCCGGCCTGCCGGTCACCGATGTTTCAGAGGTCACCGGGTTTCCGGAGATCATGGATGGTCGGGTGAAGACGCTGCATCCGGCGATCCATGGCGGTCTGCTCGCCGTGCGCGGCAACAGCGCCCATGACGAAGCGCGCGAAGCGCATGCGATCCCGGCGATCGATCTGGCTGTCATCAATCTCTATCCCTTCGAAGCGGCCAGGGCTCGCAATGCCGGCTATGGCGAGACGGTCGAGAACATCGACATTGGCGGTCCCGCGATGATCCGCGCGGCCGCGAAGAACCATGCGGCCGTGACGGTCGTCGTCGATCCGGAAGACTATGAGGCAGTGCTTGCAGAAATGAGCGAGACCGGTGGCGCGACGACCGTCGGCACCCGTCGGCGTTTGGCGCAAAAAGCCTATGCGCGCACGGCCGCTTACGACACGATGATTGCCGGGTGGCTCGCCGAGGAGACCGCTGAAACGCTGCCGGATTATCTTACGGTCGGCGGCGCGCGTGCGATGTCGCTTCGGTATGGCGAGAACCCACACCAGGAGGCCGCGTTCTATCGCATCGGCGATAAGCGGCCGGGCGTCGCGACGGCCAAGCTCGTTCAAGGCAAGCCGCTCTCCTACAACAATCTCAACGACACCGACGCGGCCTTTGAGTGTGTCGCTGAATTCGGCGATGAGCGACCGGCCGTTGCGATTATCAAGCACGCCAATCCCTGCGGCGTCGCGCTGGGCGAGACCTTGGAAGCCGCCTATCGCGGTGCGCTGGCGTGCGATCCCGTGTCGGCGTTCGGCGGCATCGTGGCGCTGAACCAGACACTCGATGCAGCGACCGCCGCCGCGATCACCGACATCTTCACCGAGGTGGTGATTGCGCCGGATGCCGATGACGAGGCGGTCGCCGCCTTCGCGAAGAAGCCCAATTTGCGCCTGTTGCTGGCCGGCGGACTGCCGAACCCGACGTCGGGAGGCATGACCGCGAAAACGCTTGCCGGCGGCTTGCTGGTGCAATCGCGCGATCATGCGACGGTCGCCGATATGGACTTCAAAATCGTAACGAAGCGCGCGCCCACGGCTCGCGAGATGGCCGATCTGCGGTTCGCGTTTCAAGTCGCCAAGCACGTCAAGTCCAACACCATCGTCTATGCCAAGGAGGGCGCGACGGTCGGCATCGGTGCCGGGCAGATGAGCCGTGTCGATGCCGCACGCATTGCGGCGCGCAAGGCGGTGGATGCCGCCGAGGCCGCTGGTGTTGCGGAACCGGCGACCAAGGGTTCGGTGGTGGCGTCCGACGCCTTCTTTCCGTTTGCAGACGGACTCTTGGTTGCGATCGAAGCGGGCGCGACGGCCGTCGTTCAGCCCGGCGGCTCGATGCGCGACGAGGAGGTGATCGCGGCCGCCGACGAGGCGGGCATCGCCATGGTGTTCACCGCAACCCGGCACTTCCGGCATTAGGCTCTAATGATTCTGCGCTGGATCATACGCGGCTCTTTCGCGATTGCCGTCTTGATCCTCGCCGCTGCCGGATATGTCTGGTTCAAGCTCGACGGCGGCTTGGTGCCGCGAACGACCGTTGAGGCCCTTGCGGCGCGTCTCGAACCGGCAATCGCCGTGTCCCGACCCGATCCGGCGACCTTCGGCCCAGGTCCTTATCCGGCCGTCATCCTCCTCCACGGGTGCGGCGGTCTGATCCGTGACGGAAAGCGGCGGCCGGTGACCGATACCTATGCGGCGCTTGCAAACGAAGTCGGCTTGCTTGCCGTTACGGTGGATAGCTTCGGCCCGCGCGGCATCGACGAGCAGACCGCAATCGACAAGATCTGTTCGGGCTGGTGGATGCGTGGCATGGAGCGGGCCGGAGACATCGTCGCGGCGCTGGCGATCGCGCGGCAGATGGCCGATGTCGATTCGGACCGGTTAGCGATAGCCGGATGGAGCCACGGCTCATGGGCGGCGATGGATGTCTTGACGATCGACTTCGACAATGAGCGGCCCCACGGCTTCACCGCACCCGTGACGGAGCCGCTTAAGGGGCTTCGCTTCGTGTTCCTCGCCTATCCCCACTGCGGGTTTCCGGCCCGCACGACCGCACGTGGCTGGGTAGAGGATGTCGCGGCCTACGCGGTCCTGGTCGAAAACGACACCGTGACGTCGGAGAAGAATTGCCTGGTGGCGTTCGATCGGGTGAATGCCGATGGTGGGAACATCAAGGTCGAGATCATGACGGGCGCGACCCACGCCTTTGACGAGAACGATCTCGTCGATCACCCACGGCTGAGGTTCAACCCGGAGGCGGCGGCCGCCAGTCACGCGCTCTTTCGAGAGGGGCTGCAAACGTTCCTTCTCGACCCGCAGTAGCGCTCGCCTAAAGCGGAGAGAGATTAAGTCGAATCGTTCTCCCTCCTTCGTCATCCCGGGCGCGGTGCAGCGTCTCGACGGTGCACCGCAGAACCGGGATCGCATTGTTGACGATGCTGATGCCAGATGTCGAGCGATCCCGGATCAGCGCGGCAGCACTTCGTGCCGCAGCGCATCCGGGATGACGCGTGAGGTAGATGAGCGGACCTAACCTTACTCCGGTCTAAGCCGGTGCTAGATCGCGCAGCAGGCCGGACGCCACCGATAGTTTCGAGACCGTCAGCGCTGGATCGTCCGCGATGTCGGAGACCGCCTGGCGGGTCTTTTCGACCTTTGCTCCGGCATCCGACAGCCAATGGGCGAGCGGGTCGCGGCTGCGACCATTGGCGAGCGCTGCCGCCGCGATACGCCGCTGGGCTTCCGCCACGCCGTCGAGCGCCCGATTGACGGCAGCCCGATCGTAATAGTCGCCGAGATCGAGAACGGCGGCTGCCCGGGCCAGCCGATCCGTGCCGAACCGGTCGCCAATGCCGAAATAGACCTTGGCAGCGGCAACCACCGACGCACCGCTCTTCTCCGCGACCCGAATGATGTCGGGTGCAGCGATCAAATAGGTGAGGTCGGCAAGCTGTCCTGCCAGGTCCGCCGGGACGCCGGCTTCCGCCAGCTCTGTGGCGTCGTTAGCGCGCGCGGCGTTGAGGTCATCCGGCAGAGCCGCGTCGAGCTTGCTGGCAAGCTGACCGATGCCCTTGGCATAGCGCGCAACCTGGCTCGCCAAGTCGGTAGAGGGATCGGCGTTGCGGGTGAACCAGAGCGCTTGGCGCCAAAGGACGTTTTGAATGCGCTCATAGAGCGCCAACTGAAGATCGCCGCCGATCTTGTTGTCGAGCGCATCAATCGCGCCGTTCAGGTCGGTCATCTTGTAGCTGTCGCGCGCGAGCGCGAAGGCCGTCGCGATTTCAGCGACATTGGCACCGGTCTGATCGGCGATACGGTCGACGAAAACGGGCCCGCCGCGATTGATCATGGAATTGGCAATCATGGTGGCAATGATTTCGCGGCGCAGCCGGTGCCCCTCAATCGTATCGGTGAACTTGCGCTTCATCCGAGTCGGGAAGTAACGCCCCAACTCGCGGGCCAGATAGGGTTCATCGGGGACGCCTGAGGCCAGCAATTCGTCGAACACGGTAATCTTGGCATAGGCAAGCAGTACGGCCAGCTCCGGCCGGGCCAATCCTTTGCCGCTTTCGACACGGTCATGAAGTGTCTCGGCGTCCGGTAGATCCTCGACCGCGCGGTCAAGGAGCCCGCGACTTTCAAGATCGACCATGAAGCGTGACTGGAACTCCAACTCCGAAACGCCGCGTCGCTGCGCCAGGCTCAGCGCCAGGGTCTGCAGATAGTTGTTGCGCAAAACGAGATCGGCCACTTCATCGGTCATTGCCGCCAGCAGTTTGTTGCGGGCCGGCGTGGTGAACCGGCCGTCGCGAACCGCCGAACCGAGCGCGATCTTGATGTTGACTTCCAAGTCGGACGAGTTGACGCCAGCGGAATTGTCGATGGCATCGGTGTTGATGCGCCCACCGTTGAGCGCAAAGGCAATCCGCGCCTTTTGCGTCATGCCGAGATTGGCGCCCTCGCCGACGACTTTCACGTTGAGGTCCTCCGCCGTGACGCGGACCGGGTCGTTGGCCCGATCGCCGACCATTTCGTCGGTCTCGTCGCGGGACCGCACATAAGTGCCGATGCCGCCGAACCACAACAGGTCGGCTTGCATCTTGAGGATTGCGTTGATCAGCTCAAACGGCGAGACGCGGGTCTTCTTGATGCCGATCAGCTTTTGCATCTCCGGCGTCAGCGTCAGGGCCTTTTCCGAGCGGCTCAAAATGCCACCGCCCTTGGAGATCAGCTTGGTGTTGTAGTCCTGCCAGCTCGACCGGCCCTTATCGAAGAGCCGCTTGCGTTCGCGATAGGTCTTCGCCGGGTCGGGATCGGGATCGATGAAGATGTCGCGGTGATCGAAGGCGGCGACCAGTTTGATCTTCTTCGACAATAGCATGCCATTGCCGAAGACATCGCCAGACATGTCGCCGCAACCGATCACGGTGAACGGTTCGGACTGGATGTCGATGTCCATTTCGCGGAAGTGTCGCTTGACCGCTTCCCAGCCGCCGCGCGCGGTGATCCCCATCTTCTTGTGGTCGTAGCCGGCCGATCCGCCCGAGGCGAAGGCGTCGTCGAGCCAAAAACCGTGGTCCTGCGAAATCGCGTTCGCCGTGTCGGAGAACGTCGCCGTGCCCTTATCGGCCGCGACGACCAGATAAGGATCGTCGCCATCCAGCCGGGTGACATGATCGGGCGGCACGATCGTATCGCCGTCGAGATTGTCGGTCACGTCCAGCAGACTTGAGATGAAGATCTTGTAGGACTCTCGGCCTTCGTTGAAGACATCGTCGCGCGAGCCGCCGGCCGGCAACTGCTTCGGCACGAACCCGCCCTTGGCGCCAACAGGCACAATAACCGCGTTCTTGACCTGCTGTGCTTTGGCAAGGCCGAGGATTTCGGTGCGGAAGTCCTGCGGCCGGTCGGACCAGCGCAAGCCGCCGCGGGCAATCGAGCCGCCACGAAGATGAACGCCCTCGACCCGAGGCGAGTAGACGAAAATCTCACGGTGCGGCCGTGGCTCCGGCAGGCCCTCGACCTGGCTCGGATCGAACTTGAAGGCGAACGTACCCTTCGGCAGGCCGTCCGAATTGAGCTGGAACAGATTGGTCCGCAGCATTGCCTGAATCAGGTTGAGGAACCGGCGGATGATCTGGTCCTCGTCGAGGCTGGTGACCGCCTGAAGCCCGGATTCGATATCGCCGAGCAACGCTCGCTCGCGCGCCTCGCGCATCTCCTTTTGCAGGCTCGGGTCCGGGTTGAAGCGGGTGTGGAAATAGTCGACGAGCTTGCTGGCGATGTGGGGATGCCGGTTCATCGTCTCCCACATGTAGTCCTGCGAATAGGGCAGGCGGGCTTGACGTAAATAGCGGGACAGCGCCCGCAGGATCGCGACATCGCGCCAGGGAATGCCGGCATTCAATGTCAGCGCGGCATAGCCGTCGTCCTCGGCCTGACGGGTCCAGACTGCCATGAAGGTCGCCTCAAGCCGGGCGCCCAGAGCGTCGAGATCGATATCGCCACCGGCCGCCTTGGTGAGCGCGATGTCGTGCAGCCACACCCGCTCCCTGTGCTCTGCGGTCTGGCGCCTGATGCGATAGGTCCGCTCGTTGATGGCGTGAAAGCCCATGTTCTCGATGATCGGCATCCGATCGGAAAGCGGGATGGGCTGGCCGTGGTGATAGATTTTCAGGTTCACCCGGTCGGTGTCGGCATCCTCGCCGCGCCCGAACCGGATCGCCAGCCGTCGCTCCGAAGTGAGCCGTTCGATGATGGCGATGTCGTCGACCGCGGTCTCCGGCGGGAAGGCCTCCTTGTAGGCGGCATTGAAGGCGTGATTGTAAGCGCTGAACACCACACGGGCCTGAGAGGGATCGCCAGCGGCTGTCAGCGCATCGCGCAAGCCGTCCTCCCAGGTGCGCACCAGCCGGGCGATGTCGGCTTCAAGCTGTGCCTGAGAAACAACGGGTGTCGCGCCCGCATCGCGGCCTATGATGTAATGGACGCGCGCAAGTGGCCCCTCGGGATAGGATGGATAGTAGGCGGATAGGCGGCCCTCGAAGACCTCCGCGAGATATGATCCGATCGCCACACGGACGTCGGTGTTGAACCGATCGCGCGGCACGAAGGCGAGCACGGAAACGAACCGGTCGAACCTGTCCGGACGCGCCAGGACGCGGATGCGCGGTCGTTCCTCAAGTTGGGCGATCGCCATGGAGAACTCGGCGAGGATGTGCCAGTCGATCTGGAACAGTTCGTCGCGCGGATAGTTCTCCAGGACGTTCAGAAGCGCCTTGCCGGAATGGCTTCCCGGATCGATGCCGGTCTCGCGCACGACATTGTCGATCTTGCGCCGGATATAGGGGATGGTCTGGACGCTCTTGGTGTAGGCGGTCGACGTGAACAGGCCGATGACCCGCAATTCGGCGGAGAACTGGCCGCCGGAGTCAAAGATCTTGATACCGATATAGTCCATGTATGCACGCCGGTGGACGCGCGACCGCACATTGGCCTTGGTGACGATGAGCGGGCTCGACTGACGCAGGAACTCGCGGATCTCCGGGGTGATCGTCACCATCTCCCTGCCGCGACGCAGCACTTTGACGTCAGGGTCACGCAGGATGCCGAGTGCGGTGGCGTCGATGCGGGTCATCTGAGTGACATCGCCACTGTCGTCGTAGTCGTATTCGCGCATGCCAAGCAGCGTGAAATTGTTGTCGAGAATCCACTCCAGGAACTGGATGGCTTCGGCGATCTCGTCGACCGGTATCGGCGGCGGGCTCGCCTTAAAGTCGGAAATCGCGCGAGCGAGCCGTTCGCGCATCGGTCGCCAATCGTCGACGGCGACGCGGACCTGCGCCAAAACGGTTTCGATCTCGGCTTGGAGTTCGGCGCGGTCTTCTTGCGCCTCCATGCGATCGATGTGGACGTGAATGACGCTCTCGCGGCCATGGCCGTCGCCATAGCTCTTCAGATTGCCCTTGGCGTCACGCTTCACGGTGACGATCGGGTGAACGACGAGTCGCACCGCGTGCCCTGTTTCCTGCAAAAGGTCGATAACGGAATCGAGCAGGAATGGCATGTTGTCGTTGACGATGTCGACGACGGTCACCGGCGTTTCGACCAGGCTGCTGAAATCCAGATTACTGACCCGGATTTTCGGCGTTTGGGCCGGTCGGTTCTTCAGGAATTCGAACGCGTTCTTAGCGCACACGGCCAATTCGGCCGGCTGAAGGCGATCCAGGTCTTCGCGTGCGCCGCGCGCGAAGAGTTTGTTGGCGAAGTCCAGCAGATCATCCGAAGCGCCGCCCGACTTCAGGTTCTTCTTGATCGCGCGAACCTTGTCTGCCGCGTCGTCCAAAATCGCCCCGACCATTGCGTCCTCCGAAGTCCGGCCCTTGACCGAAATCACTCTATTCTTGCTTGATGACGGATATTCGATGAGTCCGCGGTGAAAGTCGAGACGGCAACACGCGGAACGCGAGACAAGCGTTGATAAACTCCTATTCGGAGGAACAGACGATGACACGAAGCAGCGACACTGATGCGGGCGGGCGCGTCACCGCGCTAGCGCTCGATCCAGAAGCGCCGCTCGACGACGATATCGAGGCCTATTTCGCCAAATGCGAGGAAAAGCTCGGCCTGGTTCCCAACGTGCTCAAGGCCTATGCCTTCGATCAGGCGAAGCTGCGTGCTTTCATGGAGATGTATAACGACCTCATGCTTGGCGACTCCGATTTGTCCAAGCTTGAGCGCGAGATGATCGCCGTCGTCGTTTCCAGCGCCAACCGTTGTTTCTACTGCCTGACCGCGCACGGTCAGGCGGTGCGACACTATTCCGGCGATCCGAAACTGGGTGAACTCATGGCGATGAACTATCGCGCCGCCGATCTGACGCCGCGCCAGACCGCAATGCTGGATTTCGCCTGGGTCTTGACGGTGGAACCCCACACGGTCACCGAAGACCATCGGCAGGCGCTCCGCGATGCCGGCTTTTCGGACCGTGCGATTTGGGACATCGCGTCCGTCGCGGGTTTCTTCAACATGTCGAACCGGGTTGCGACGGCGGTCGATATGCGGCCGAACGAAGACTATCACGCGATGAGCCGATAGGCGTCTTGCCAGCGGACGAACTGCGCATTATGCCGGGCCGAAATCAGAGCGGTGCGCTTGAGAACAGGACAGGATCAATGACACGCGAGATCGGGCATTTCATCGGCGGTGAAATCGTCACCGGAACCAGTGGGCGCTTCGGCGACGTTTTCAATCCGACGACCGGCGAGGTTCAGGCCAAGGTCGCGCTTGCGGCAAAGAGCGAGGTCGAGGCGGCGATTGCCAATGCTGCGGCGGCTCATCCCGGCTGGGCGGCGCAGAACCCGCAAAAGCGTGCCCGAGTCATGTTCAAATTCCTCGATCTGGTGACCAAGGAAAAGGACGCGCTGGCGGCGCTGCTTTCGTCCGAACATGGCAAGACGGTTCCCGACTCCCATGGCGATATCCAACGGGGTCTGGAAGTCGTTGAGTTCGCGTGCGGCATCCCGCATCTCCTAAAGGGCGAATTCACCGAGGGCGCCGGACCTGGCATCGACATGTACTCCATGCGCCAGCCGCTTGGCGTCGTGGCCGGCATCACGCCGTTTAATTTCCCGGCGATGATCCCAATGTGGAAATTCGCCCCGGCGATCGCCTGCGGCAACACCTTCATCTTGAAGCCATCGGAGCGCGATCCGTCGGTGCCGATGCGCCTGGCTGAATTGATGCTTGAAGCCGGCGCGCCCGAGGGCGTGTTGAACGTGGTCAACGGCGATAAGGAAGCGGTTGACGCGATCCTCACCGATCCGCGCATCATGGCCGTTGGCTTCGTCGGGTCCTCGCCGATTGCGCATTACATCTATTCGACCGGAACCGCGCACAACAAGCGCGTGCAGTGCTTCGGTGGCGCCAAGAACCACATGATCGTCATGCCCGATGCCGACATGGACCAGGCCGTCGATGCGCTGATTGGTGCCGGTTACGGCTCGGCTGGCGAGCGCTGCATGGCGATTTCGGTGGCGGTGCCCGTCGGTAAGGAGACGGGCGATAAACTGGTCGAAAAGCTCATTCCCCGCGTCGAAAGCCTGAAGGTCGGGCCGTCGATGGACAGCGAGGCCGATTACGGTCCGCTCGTCACCAAGGCGCATCTGGACAAAGTGCGCTCCTATGTCGATCTGGGCGTCGATGAAGGCGCCGACCTGGTGGTTGATGGTCGCGAGTTTTCGCTCCAGGGCTATGAGGACGGCTTCTTTATGGGCGGTTGCCTGTTCGACAACGTCACCGCCGACATGCGCATCTATAAAGAAGAGATTTTCGGGCCGGTCCTCTCGGTCGCTCGCGCCGACAGCTATGAGCAGGCGCTGAAGATGCCAAGCGAGCACGAGTACGGCAATGGCGTCGCCATCTACACCCGCGATGGCGATGCAGCCCGCGACTTCGCCTCGAAGGTTCAAGTCGGCATGGTTGGCGTCAACGTGCCGATCCCGGTGCCGCTCGCCTACCATACGTTTGGCGGCTGGAAGGCGTCCGGCTTCGGCGATCTCAACCAGCACGGTCCCGATTCGATCCGGTTCTACACCAAGACCAAGACGGTCACCTCGCGCTGGCCGTCTGGTATCAAGGATGGTGCGGAATTCGTCATTCCCACCATGCGCTGAGTCGACTATCTCGATTGTCTGTCCTTGACCGGGACGACCTTTCACGAAGCGTTAACCCTTCATTAGCCGGCGCGGCGTCACACTTCCTCTTGAAACAGGGGCGCCGGCCCTTGGGCGCCGGCGCCCTCAAGCGTGAGGGGGAACGCCGATGCCTTTCGATCCTGAAACCGTGATGGCGGCGCATATGGTCGTTGCGCGACGCATGCCGATCATGTGGTTCGGCATCATGGCGCCGACCCCCCAGACACGCCGAGAGATGGATCGCATGGTCACTGAAAAGGTTGCCGCGGCGGCTGAAGGCTTCGCCATGGTGCCGAGCGCGCTGTTTGCGGCAGCGTTCGCCGCGTTTCGGGCCGGTGGCAATGGTGCCCCTTTGCCTTTGGCCGCGATGTCCGGTTTCGACGCGGCGACCCGAACGGTCCTGTCGCCCGCCCGCAGGCGCATCCGCGCCAACGCTCAACGGCTTTCCACACCCGGCTGATTTCTGCCGAAATTCAACATTAGTGAAAAACTCTGGGCGAGCGGGTGCGTCGCCTTGAGTTCGCCTGCGTCAGTCACTAGTCTGGCGCGAATAAAAATGAGGCCTGAATCAGATGCGCTTGAACACCCCTATCGCGCCCTTTTTGCTTTGCTTGACCGTTGCTGTTCCGCTTGCGGGTTGCGGCGTGGGTTTGTCGGAATTCAACCCGCTTAGACCGGCTCCGACGACGCCGGTGCGTGCGGAGACCCTCCCACCGCCAGAAACGACGCTGACGGACCCGGCTGCAGAAACGACGGCGACGACTGAAACCCAGACCGCCGAGCAGACTGTGACCGATGCTGCGGCGCCAGCGACGCCGCAAACGACGACTGAGGTCGCCGCATTTGCGCCAGCGGAAGTCGACAAGATGTCCGGCGGCTGGACCGTGTCTGACGGATCGGGGTCATGTTCGCTGTTCATGTCGACGACGGCCTGGACCGGTGGCTACCGCGCAGTGACGCGTGGCTGTCCGTCGACCAACCTCCAGTCGGTCAATGCCTGGAATGTCGTTGACGGCAAGATTGCGCTCAAGAATGCCGAGGGCGGTGAGATTGCACGCCTGACGCGGACCGGCGAGGCGAAGTTCGACGGATCGTTTGCAAGCGGCGGAGCGGTTTCGTTCAGCCGATGAGCGTGGTGCCGCTGGTCGAATATGACGACGCGGCGCCTGAGGTCCGTGCCGTTTACGACGACATCATGGCGACGCGTGGCACGGACTGGATCAACAACTTCTGGAAGGCTCTCGCGCACGACCCGGTGCTGCTTCGCCGGACCTGGGAGAGCGTCAAGGAAGTGATGGCGCCGGGCGCGCTCGATCCGTTGACGAAGGAAATGATCTACGTCGCGGTTTCGGCGACCAACAATTGCGAATACTGCATCCGTTCACACACGACCGCCGCCCGCGCCAAGGGGATGAGCGATCAAATGTTGATGGAAGTGCTGTCCGTCGTCGGCATGGCGAACGAAACCAATCGCCTCGCGAACGGATTGCAAGTCCCTGTAGACGAAGCGTTTTTAGGAAAAGATTAACTACACATTTGCGTGAAGCCGCTCCCGAACCGTGTCGCGGCGATGTGTTTTGCGAGTGTTTCACCTAATCCCCACATCAATTTTCGAGGCGAACATGGTCACAGGCCGTTTACGGCCCCTTAACCGGTAATGCCGGACACTTCGCCGTTAGGTTGTGTTCGGATTCGTCAGCGCCTTTTGTCGCTGCAAACGGAAAACGGTCGACAAGAAACCTCCTGCTGCTGCCCTCGGCGCCAACAATGGAAGGTTTCGCCATGTTCACTTTTGATCGCTTTAGAGCAATCACCATAGGTGCCGTCGCTGCCATTGCCATGACACTTGGTGCCACGGCGTCCGCCGAAGCAGCGATGTGCGGCACCCGCGATTCGGTCACCGAACTCCTCGCGAACCGCTACAAGGAAGCCCCGATTGCGATCGGCATGGTGTCCGACCGTGGCGTGATGGAGGTCTATGTCGCGGAAGACACCTCAACCTGGTCGATCGTTGTCACCACGCCTCAGGGTCGGACCTGCATCATCGCTGCCGGCCAGAACTATGAGGGCGTCGAATTCATCGCCAAGGGTCCGCAGGCGTAACTTTCAAGCAGCCAGTCCAGGCTGAGCGGCGGTCTGACCAACGCCGCTGAATCCGAACACTTCTCCTGCACGGCACATCTCGTCCAGGCGAGCCAATGCGATGGTTCGCCTGGATTTTTTCTAAGATCACATATCGGCTGGTTGCGCTTTGACTAGTTGTCGCGGCGAGCGTTCTCCGCCTCGGTGCGCTCGATGCTCGCTTTCAACCGCGCCTCGCGCCTGGCGCGCCGCGCCGCCCGAGTCGCCTCAAGGTCCGCGGGATCAACGACCTTGCGGCGCTTGCGCTTCAAACGCAGTGCCCCAAGACTGTTGTCCTGCATGTATCTGTTCGCCGAGGTTTGGGCGAGTGGCTGGCTTTGTCGTGCGGGCGCTCGGCGCTCGACTTGCGGTTGTTCGGGCGTCGTCGCTTCTTCGCCCGGCGGATTGCCGAGCATGATCACGAGGATTGAAGCGATGGTTTTTTCGCCGAACATCGGCCCGCCCGCCTTGCATTTAACGGATCATGGTCGCGCAATCGCGGCGCAAGGGCAAGGGATCGGCCGGCTGAGTCGGTTTGCGTGCCGATGCGAAGCCGGCACAGTTCAGTGGATTGTGGGCTGAAATGGCGGCTTTTTCCTTGTCCAAGCGGCCCTGACCGGGTGATGTCTCGCTTGGGCGCGATCTCACGCGATTGAGGAGGGGCGGTGGTTTCGCCGGATCAATTCGAGGGGCCTTACCGCCGCTATGAAGCGCGGCTAGCTGCCGGCCGCCTTGATGCCGATCCGGCGCAGGCCAAGGTCGCCAAGCGCCTGCAGGACCTTTTCGAGGACCTCGCCCAGAAACGGCTCGCGCGCAAGAGTTCGGCGCTGGGGTGGATGTTTGCCCGCCGCGAAAAGCCGAAGCCCGTCAAGGGTCTTTACATCTGGGGTGATGTCGGGCGCGGCAAGACCATGCTGATGGACCTGTTCTTTGAATGTGCACCGCAAGTCCACAAAACACGTGTGCACTTCCACGAATTTATGTCCGATGTCCACGAACGGATCCACGCACGCCGCGAAGCGCTGAAGGCCGGCACGGTGAAGGGCGAAGATCCCATTCCACCGGTCGCCGCCGCGATCGCAGAAGAGTCGCGGCTTTTGTGCTTCGACGAGTTTCAGGTCACCGACATCGCCGACGCGATGATCCTGGGACGCCTGTTTACGCGCCTGTTCCAAGCCGGCGTGACCGTTGTCGCCACCTCCAACGTGGCGCCGGACGATCTGTATCGCAATGGGCTCAACCGACAGCTCTTCCTGCCGTTCATCGCGCTCTTGAAGGAACATGTCGACAGCGTGCGCCTCGACGCGCGCACCGATTTCCGGCTGGAGAAGCTGGCCGGTGCGCCAGTGTACTACACGCCACTCGGCGCCGCGACGCGCAAAAGCATGGACGAGGCCTGGGCGCGGCTGTCGTGCGGTGCCACGCCGAAATCCGTCGAACTCACAGTCAAGGGGCGAGCCGTCACCGTGCCGCAAGCGGCGATGGGTGCGGCCCGCTTCAGTTTCGCGGATCTATGTGAGCAGCCGCTCGCCGCTGCCGACTATCTCAAGATCGCTCACAGCTTTCACACCTTGGTGCTCGATGACATTCCGAAAATGGCGCCGAAGCAGCGCAACGAGGCGCGCCGCTTCGTTTGGCTGATCGATGCGCTTTACGATAACGCCGTCAAGCTGGTCGCCAGTGCCGAGGCCGAACCCGACGATCTCTATCCGGCCGGCGATACTGCGTTTGAGTTCGAGCGCACCGCCTCACGGCTGATCGAGATGCGGTCTGGCGACTATCTGGCGCTGCCGCATGGTGGTGTCGCTTCGATTGAGACAAGCGACGATGCCGACACAGTCGCTGCTGAAGGCTAACAGCACCCCAATCGCTTCCTTCACATCAGACCTTCGGCCAATCCGCCCCCCCGAGCCTTGAATGCACCGCACAATCGGGCTATCGACGGACCATCGCCGGACCGGGGCAGCATGCACCCGACGCCCTGTCGCCGGCCCATCGAAGAGTATCTGAAGACGAGAAGGATGCGGGGGACATGGCGCGCAACAAGATTGCCCTGATTGGGGCCGGTCAAATCGGCGGAACGCTGGCACTTCTGGCCGGCATGAAGGAACTGGGTGATGTCGTGTTGTTCGACATCGTCGATGGCGTGCCGCAGGGCAAGGCCCTCGATATCGTGCAGGCCTCCACGGTCGAGAATTTCGACTCCGCCCTTTCCGGCACATCCTCTTATGCGCAGATCCGCGGTGCCGATGTCGTCATCGTCACCGCCGGCGTGCCGCGCAAGCCCGGCATGAGCCGCGACGACCTGCTTGAGATCAACTTGAAGGTGATGGAGCAGGTGGGTGCCGGCATTAGCAAATACGCGCCGGACGCCTTCGTCATCTGCATCACCAATCCGCTCGATGCCATGGTCTGGGCCCTGCAAAAGGCCTGTGGCCTGCCGAAGAACAAAGTGGTCGGCATGGCGGGCGTTCTGGACTCGGCCCGCTTCAGCTACTTCCTGGCGGAGGAGTTCGGCGTCTCGATCGAAGATGTATCGGCCTTCGTGCTTGGCGGTCACGGCGACACCATGGTGCCGCTGATCCGATATTCCACCGTTGCCGGCATTCCGGTGCCGGACCTGATCAAGATGGGCTGGACGTCAAAGGGCAATATCGACCAGATCGTTCAGCGTACCCGTGACGGCGGCGCCGAAATCGTCGGCCTCCTGAAGTCCGGTTCGGCCTTCTACGCGCCGGCCTCTTCGGCGATCGCGATGGCCGAGTCCTATCTGCGCGACAAGAAGCGCGTGCTGCCGTGTGCGGCGCACCTCAATGGTCAATACGGCGTGCGCAATCTTTATGTCGGCGTACCGTGCGTGATCGGCGCCAAGGGCGTGGAGCGCGTGGTCGAGATCACGCTCAACCGGTCGGAACAGAAAATGTTCGACAACTCCGTGGCATCCGTGCGCAGTCTGGTCGATGCCTGCAAGAAAATCGCGCCAAAGCTGGGAAAATCCTCCTGACGAACGCTATCGACGGTGTGCAACGATGGGTTGAAATGCTAGAAGGCCGGACGGTGCTGATCGTCGGTTCGCCGCGAAGTCTCACCCAATAAGACGAGGGGAACAATGAACATTCACGAATATCAGGCGAAAGCCGTGTTGAAGGAGTTCGGCGTTCCCGTCTCTAAGGGCGTGGCGATCTTCAAGCCGGACGAGGCCAAGGCGGCGGCTGAGGAATTGGGCGGACCGCTGTGGGTGGTGAAGTCGCAAATCCACGCCGGCGGCCGTGGTAAGGGCACGTTCAAGGAAGCGGACGCCGGCGAGGCAGGTGGCGTGCGGCTGTCCAAGTCTGTCGACGAGGTCGTCCAGAACGCCCAGCAAATGCTCGGCAAGACGCTGGTCACGGTGCAGACCGGGCCGACGGGCAAAGTCGTCAATCGGCTCTATATCGAGGACGGTTCGGACATCAAAACCGAGCTTTATCTGTCGCTCTTGGTCGACCGCGAAACCTCGCAGGTCGCCTTCGTCGCCTCCACCGAAGGCGGCATGGATATCGAGGCCGTCGCGCATGACACGCCTGAGAAGATCGTCACATTCTCGGTCGATCCGGCGACCGGCTATTTGCCGCATCACGGCCGGGCGCTCGCTATGGCTTTGGGCCTTTCCGGCGATCTCGCAAAGCAATGCGGCAAGC
>JANQPO010000013.1 GCA_028289445.1 Tepidamorphaceae bacterium | reverse complement strand
CAAGACGCCTCGTTTGCGCCATAAACTCAGCCAATTATCCGTCTCGATCGAGCGGGCGATATGTGTCCTGAAAGCGTCCGATGCGGCTTTTCTATCGTGTGGAATATGTTCTGCAGAGTACGAAGCGGGTAGTCTGAAGAAGAGCAAATGCGCCGAAACCGGTGCAACGATGGACACAAGATTGATTTGAGGAGGCGACGGCCACTGATGGACGTCAGAGTTTTCGATAAATCCCGTTTGCCGAGCCGGCATGTGACGGAAGGGCCGAAAAGGGCACCGCACCGTGCATTTCTGTATGCAATGGGATTGAGTGGTGAGGAGATTCACCAGCCGCTCGTCGGTGTGGCCACCTGCTGGAATGAGTCGGCACCCTGCAACATCGCCCTGATGCGCCAGGCACAGGTCGTCAAGAAGGGTGTCGCGCATGCCAGCGGCACACCGCGCGAGTTCTGCACGATCACAGTGACCGATGGCATCGCCATGGGTCACCAGGGCATGAAGGCCTCACTCGCATCGCGTGAAGTCATCGCCGACTCCGTCGAGCTTTCCATGCGAGGGCATTGTTACGACGCGCTGGTTGGTCTGGCCGGCTGCGACAAGTCGCTGCCGGGGATGATGATGGCCATGTGCCGTTTGAATGTGCCGTCTGTCTTTATCTATGGCGGTTCGATTCTTCCCGGCACCTTCAAAGGCAAGCCTGTCACCGTTCAGGATGTCTACGAAGCCGTCGGTATGCACTCCGTCGGCGAGATGTCCGACGACGATCTGGAGGAACTCGAGCAGGTGGCCTGTCCGTCCGCTGGCGCGTGCGGCGCGCAGTTCACGGCAAACACCATGGCGACGGTGTCGGAAGCGATTGGCCTGGCCCTGCCTTATTCGGCCGGTGCGCCGGCACCTTACGAGATGCGTGACCAGTTCTGCATGGCGGCGGGCGAAAAGGTCATGGAGCTTCTTGCCGGCGAAATCAGGCCGCGCGACATCGTCACCCGCAAGGCGCTGGAAAACGCGGCGACCGTGGTCGCGGCGTCAGGCGGTTCGACCAATGCGGCTCTGCATCTTCCGGCGATTGCCAACGAATGCGGGATCGACTTCGATCTGTTCGACGTGGCCGAGATCTTCAAGAAGACCCCGTATATCGCCGACCTCAAACCCGGCGGCAAATATGTTGCCAAGGATCTCTTCGAGGCCGGCGGAATTCCGCTTTTGATGAAAACGCTTCTTGATCACGGCTTCATGCATGGTGACTGCATGACAGTGACCGGACGCACCATTGCCGAGAACATGCAAGGCGTGGAGTGGAACGATAGCCAAGACGTGGTTTATCCGGCGAACAATCCGATCACGCCGACCGGCGGCGTCGTCGGGCTGAAAGGCAATCTTGCGCCGGATGGGGCGATCGTGAAGGTCGCGGGCCTGGAAAACCAGAAGTTCACTGGCCCGGCGCGTTGCTTTGATCACGAGGAAGCCTGCTTCGAGGCGGTAACCAATCGCGACTATAAAGAAGGCGAAGTTTTGGTTATCCGTTATGAAGGCCCGAAAGGCGGCCCTGGCATGCGGGAAATGCTGGCCACCACTGCAGCGCTTTACGGCCAGGGCATGGGCGACAAGGTCGCGCTGATCACCGACGGACGTTTTTCAGGCGCCACACGTGGCTTTTGCATCGGTCACGTCGGGCCCGAAGCGGCGGTTGGCGGACCCATCGGCCTCTTGAAAGACGGCGATGTAATCACCATAGATGCTATAGAAGGA
>JANQPO010000009.1 GCA_028289445.1 Tepidamorphaceae bacterium | reverse complement strand
CGATGGCCGGAGACGTTGATGACGTCGTCGACGCGTCCGGTGATCCAGTAGTAGCCGTCGGCGTCGCGCGCGCAGCCGTCACCGGTAAAGTATTTGCCTTTGTAGGTGGCGAAATAGGTCTGCACGAACCGGTCGTGGTCGCCGTAGACGGTGCGCATCTGTCCGGGCCAGGAATCGATGATGCAGAGGTTGCCGGAGGTTTCGCCCTCGAGCGGATTGCCGTCGGCGTCCACGAGCTGCGGCTGCACGCCGAAGAAGGGAAGCGTGGCCGATCCCGGTTTCTGCGCGATGGCGCCGGGCAGAGGCGTGATCATGATGCCGCCAGTTTCGGTCTGCCACCAGGTGTCGACGATCGGGCAGCGGCCATCGCCGACCACATTGTAATACCACTCCCAGGCTTCCGGATTGATCGGTTCACCGACGGTGCCGAGCAGACGCACGGTCTCGCGCGACGTCTTCTTCACCGGTTCCTCGCCCGCTCCCATCAGGGCGCGGATCGCGGTCGGTGCCGTATAGAAGATGTTGACCTTGTGCTTGTCGCAAACCTGCCAGAAGCGTGAGACATCCGGATAGTTGGGAACGCCTTCGAACATCAGCGTGGTCGCGCCATTGGCGAGCGGTCCGTAGACGATGTAGCTGTGGCCGGTCACCCAGCCGACGTCGGCGGTACACCAGTAGATGTCACCGTCGTGATAATCGAACACATATTGATGGGTCATCGAGGCATAGACCAGATACCCGCCCGAGGTGTGCAGGACGCCTTTCGGCTGTCCGGTCGAGCCCGAGGTATAGAGAATGAACAGCGGATCTTCCGCGCTCATCTCTTCCGGCGGGCAGTCGGGTGACGCCGCGTCGGCGACCTCGTGGTACCAGACGTCCCGGCCGTCCTCCATGTTGATGTCACCCCCGGTGCGTTTGACCACGATGACATGGTCCACCTTGGCGCCATTGCCTTCGGCGATCTTTATCGCCTCGTCTGTATTGGCCTTCAGCGGGATCGGGCGTCCGCCGCGAATGCCTTCATCGGCCGTGATCACGAAATTGGATTTGCAGTCCTCGATGCGGCCGGCAAGCGCGTCCGGGGAGAAGCCGCCGAACACGATCGAATGCACAGCGCCGATGCGGGCACAGGCGAGCATGGCGTAGGCTGCTTCCGGTACCATCGGCATGTAAATGGTGATGCGGTCGCCTTTCTTGGCGCCCAGATCCTTCATGGCGTTGGCTAGGCGGCACACCTTCTCGTGCAGTTCCTTGTAGGTGATATGCGCGTCATCGTTCGGGTCATCGCCTTCCCAGATGATCGCGGTCTGATCACCGCGCTTGTCGAGGTGGCGGTCGACACAGTTGGCGCAGACATTGAGCGTGCCGTCCTCGAACCACTTGATCGAGACATTGTCGTAATCGTAGGACGTGTTTTTTACCTTGGTGAACGGCTTCATCCAGTCGACGCGCAACCCGTGTTCGCCCCAGAACGCTTCCGGGTCCTCCACGGACTGCTTGTACATTTCCAGATATTTGTCGTGATCGACATAAGCGCGTTTCTTCCATTCGGCGGAAACTTCGTAGGTTTTACTGTCGGACATATGGAATTCCCCCAAAAATGAGCGGCTTAA
>JANQPO010000002.1 GCA_028289445.1 Tepidamorphaceae bacterium | reverse complement strand
GGAAGGCACTGAGATGGTGATGCCGGGCGACAATGTTGAGATGAATGTCGAGCTGATCGTTCCGATCGCGATGGAAGAGAAGCTGCGCTTCGCCATCCGCGAAGGCGGCAGGACCGTCGGCGCAGGCGTCGTCTCCAAAATTCTCGAATGACGGAAAACAGTTTCCGGATTCGATGTGGGGACCGGGCCAAGCGCCCGGTCCTTTTCTTTTGTGCTCGGTTGCGCTAGCGATTGAAGGGATAGGTGGAGGATCCGGTGATCACGTCGCTCTGAACACACTCGAAACGTCTCAGACAGCGAGAACCACCCATGCCTGGATCCTTTCCGGCGCCCGATGTGCGCCATCCCCTCATTTTTCCCGATGGCACGACCCACCAGGGAACCGTCTTCCTTAAGTCCGTAATCGACCATCCGCGCTGGCAGGTTGGCAATTACACCTATGCAAGCACGTTCGACCCGCCACCGGACAATTGGGCGAAGCATCTTGCTCCCTATCTTTTGGAGGCATCGGCGGACACATTGACCATCGGGCGTTTTTGCCAGATCGCAGACGGTGTCCAGTTCATCACATCATCGGCCAATCACCGCTATGACGGTTTTTCGACCTATCCGTTCGCGATTTTCGATGGGTTCGATCCGGAACGGCCCTCGCTGCCGGATACCGGCCCGGACATGGCGATCGGCAACGATGTCTGGATCGGGCAGGGCGCGCGCATCCTGCCCGGCGGCCAGATTGGCGACGGTACCATTATCGGCGCAGGCGCGGTGGCTGGCGGTATGGTGCCACCCTATAGCGTTGTGGTTGGGAACCCAGGCCGCGTCGTCCACCGTCGCTTCGACGCGGCGACAATCGAGCGCCTCTTGCGTATCGCCTGGTGGACATGGCCGATTGAGCGGATTCTGGCGCATGAGGCGGCGATTTGCGGCGCCGATCTGTCCGAACTTGAAGCCGCTGCGTGACTGACGGCGTGATCACCCTCAGTCCATCGCCATAAGCCAGTTATGCAAGGGCGCAAACGTTTTCCATTTGTCGACGCAGAAGCGGGAAAACGCCGCCGAACCCAGGCTGTCTGGGTGGTCGATGTGATATGCGGCGTGGAGCGCATTGTATTTGAGGAGACGCGCGATGTCGGGATCGTCGATCGCGTGGCCACGCGGCAGGGTCTTGTAGTGCGCGCCGCCCAGGGTCAATCCGGCCTTTTCTAGGGTTTTCTCGATCTTTAGGAGCGCGTTGCCCTTGGATGGGTCGACGATGGCGTCACGATAGGCGGCCAAACGCGGTGCATCGAAGCCATGGGCGCCGGCGCCAAGGATGAGTTGGTCGCGCGTCAGGCGGAAAAACAGGCCCGATACCGCGCCCTTGCGTTCGCCCTCCCAGAACCACAGGTCGAGGTGATCCTTGTAAGGCGTCTTGTCCTTTGAGAACCGGATGTCGCGATTGATGCGGAAAATCGATCCGTTGACGCGCGGTTCTGCCTGAATACCGGGGATGAGCTTTTGTAAGGGTTCGGCGACCGCTTCGACGAAGGCTTTGGCTGGCTCCAGATAGTGCTCTTCATAGGCCGCGCGGTTCGCGTCGAACCAGGCTTTGGCGTTGTTTTTGGAAAGTGTAGCAACAAACCGGATCGTCTCTGGCCCAAAGCCGCTAAAGGTCGTCATCACCGCGCTCTCCTTTGCCATGAGCGAGCGAACGTACTGTCGCCTGAATTCGCCAAGGGGCGCAAGCGGCGCCGGGACGCGGGTCGTCGAATTTGAGGTTGCGTCGTTCGCACTGGCTGGCTACACCGTCGACGCGGAAGGGGTATAGCTCAGTTGGTAGAGCGGCGGTCTCCAAAACCGCAGGTCGCGGGTTCGAATCCTGCTGCCCCTGCCAAACGCGTTTTTTACTGATTCTAAGGGTTGCGTCGGCTGCTGACTCACCCTATACGACATCGTTAGGTTTCTGATTTGCGAATCGACGCGCGGCGCGCTGGCCAAAAGGCTATGCGCGCCTCATCGTCATGAGTGGACGAATGGCGAAGACCAATCCTTTTGAATTTATCCAGGAAGTGCGTTCCGAAACAGCCAAGGTGACGTGGCCGTCCCGGCGGGAAACCGCGGTGACGACGGTCATGGTGCTCATCATGGTGTTTCTGGCCGCCATATTCTTTTTGCTCGCGGACCAGGTTCTGAGCTGGGGCGTTTCGCTCCTTCTCGGTTTCGGACGCTAGACCGGCCAGGACTGAAGCGGCGATGGGCAAGAAGCGCTGGTACATCGTGCACGCCTACTCGAATTTCGAGAACAAGGTGGCGGAATCAATTCGCGAGCAGGCCAAACAGGCCGGGCTTGAGGATTTGATCGAAGAAATTTTCGTTCCGACGGAAAAGGTCGTGGAGGTCCGCAAGGGCCGCAAGGTGGACGCGGAGCGCAAGTTCTTCCCGGGCTACATCCTGGTCAAGATGGACATGACCGACGACGCCTTCCACCTGATCAAGAAGACGCCGAAAGTCACTGGATTCTTGGGAACCGACAACAGGCCGACGCCGATCCCCAATCACGAAGCCGAGCGCATCGTGCAGCAGGTTCAAGAAGGCATCGAACGGCCGAAGCCGTCCGTCAGCTTCGAGATCGGCGAACGCATCCGGGTGTCGGATGGTCCGTTTGCGTCGTTTGAAGGCAATGTCGAGGAAGTCGACGAAGAGACCGCCCGCGTCAAGGTCGCGGTGTCGATCTTTGGGCGCTCGACGCCTGTGGAACTGGAATACGGTCAGGTTGAAAAACTGTGACCGGGTCCGGCCGATCTGCGGATCGGCTGGACGTTAAGCCGCGTGGGAGGCGAGGGGCTAGGCCAAACCCGAACTCGCCGTACCACGCACCTTCGAACCGCCGGCGCGCACCGCGTGCCGGCCTAGACTGGGAAGGTTGACATGGCCAAGAAGATTGCAGGCTACCTGAAGCTTCAGGTGCCGGCCGGGGCCGCCTCACCATCGCCGCCGATTGGGCCGGCGCTTGGTCAGCGTGGTCTCAACATCATGGAGTTCTGCAAGGCGTTCAACGCCAAGACGCAGGAAATGGAGCGCAACGCGCCGTGTCCGACGATCATCACGATCTATCAGGACAAGTCGTTTTCGTTCGAGATCAAGACGCCGCCGGCGTCGCATTTCTTGAAGCAGGCGGCAAAGCTTCAGTCCGGCTCGCAGTTGCCCGGTCGCGAGGTCGCCGGTTCGGTGACCAAGGATCAGGTTCGGCAAATCGCCGAGGCCAAGATGGTCGACCTGAACGCCGAGACCATCGACGCGGCAATGCGGATCATCGAAGGCTCGGCCCGGTCGATGGGCCTGCAGGTGACGGAGTAGGCGCGATGGCAAAGAACGGAAAACGTATGCGCGCTGCCACTGAGGGCGTCGACAAGAACACGACCTTCGCGATTGGCGATGCCGTGAAGCTCTTGAAGGAGCGCTCCAAGGTGAAGTTCGACGAAACCGTCGAGGTGGCGATCCGTCTTGGCGTCGATCCGCGCCACGCGGACCAGATGGTCCGCGGTGTGTGCACGCTGCCCAACGGCTCGGGCCGGTCTGTGCGCGTTGGCGTATTCGCAAAGGGTGCGAAAGCCGATGAGGCGAAGGAAGCCGGCGCCGATGTGGTTGGCGCGGACGATCTGGTTGAGAAGGTGCAAAAGGGCGAAATCGATTTCGACCGGTGCATCGCGACACCCGACATGATGCCGCTTGTCGGCCGGCTCGGTAAGGTGCTCGGCCCGCGCGGCATGATGCCGAATCCGAAGGTCGGCACCGTGACGATGGACATTGCCGACGCGGTCAAGGGCGCCAAGGGCGGTGCCGTCGAATTCCGCGTCGAAAAAGCCGGCATCGTTCAGGGCGGGGTCGGCAAGGTGTCCTTCACGGAGGATGCGCTGGTCGAAAATGTCAAGGCGTTCACGGATGCGGTCATCAAGGCCAAGCCGTCGGGTGCCAAGGGAACCTATGTGCGCAAAGTCGCCGTCACCTCGACCATGGGGCCGGGGTTGACGGTCGATTTGGCCTCGGTCACGGCCGAGTAGCGCAAACGAGTTTGCCGGTCCTTCGGGATCGGCAAGACCGATCGAGACGATCCAATCGCCTCGGTCGAACCTGTCCAAGACTGCGGGTGCGGCATTCACGCCGTTTAAGCCAGAAGGGCCCGCATAGACGGGGTTGAAACCGGATTTCGGTCGACACGGCCGATGCTGGTTCGAACCGCGTAAGTGTCCAATGCCGCGCTCGGCGTATTGAGGCGGCCAACGACACGGGCAGGCACTGTGAGCGCCGCAGGCGCGATGGCCGGTCCGGTCGTTGCGGGTGTGGCAAGTGCAATCGGGTCGAGGTGGATGTCCATCAAGATCCAAAACCGGAGAGAGCACGTGGACAGAGCGCAAAAAAACGAGCTCATCGCGACGCTGAACGGGGTGTTCAAGGACACCGCGGTCGTCGTCGTGGCCCACTACTCCGGGCTGTCGGTGGCGCAAATGTCGGATCTTCGGAGCCGCATGCGCGAGGCCGGCGCCCACGTCAAGGTGGCCAAGAACCGCCTTGTCAAACGCGCTCTTGATGGCACTGACGTCGAAGTGATCCGGGACTTGTTCCAGGGTCAGACCGTGATCGCCTATTCCGACGATCCGGTCACGGCGCCGAAGGTTGCGGCCGGCTTTGCCAAGGACAACGAGAAGTTCGTGATCCTGGGCGGGGCGATGGGCGCGACAGCACTCGACAGCGATGGAGTGAAGGCTCTGGCCTCCATGCCGTCGCTTGACGAATTGCGGGCCAAGCTTGTCGGCATGATCTCCACGCCGGCGACGCGGATCGCGCAGGTCGTCAATGCCCCTGCTGGAAATCTGGCACGGGTGGTCGGTGCTTATGCCGATCAAGGGAAAGCTGCTTAACCCATTGGCGGATTGAAATTCGCCGGTTCGAACCAACATATGAGAGACCGCAGAAATGGCTGATTTGGAAAAGATTGCCGACGAACTGTCGAACCTGACCGTTCTGGAGGCCGCTGAACTTTCGAAACTGCTTGAGGAAAAGTGGGGCGTGTCCGCCGCCGCGCCGGTGGCCGTTGCCGCCGTTGCGGGTGCACCCGGCGATGCTGGCGCGCCAGCCGAAGAGCAGACGGAATTCGACGTGGTTTTGGCCGCCGCTGGCGACAAGAAAATCAACGTCATCAAGGAAGTCCGTGCGATCACCGGCCTTGGCCTGAAGGAAGCCAAGGACCTGGTCGAGAGCGCGCCTAAGCCCGTCAAGGAAGGCGTTGCAAAGGAAGAGGCCGAAGAGCTGAAGAAGAAGCTCGAGGAAGCCGGCGCCACCGTCGAGCTGAAGTAATCATCTCCGGGGCTGCGGTTCGGATCTGTCCGGACCGTTGCCCCGGCGGCTTGCCCGAGGGCCTTTCGACAAGGGCCTTCCGGCAAACCGGCTTGAAAGACTATCGCGAGGTCCGCAATGGCGAAGACGCAGCCCAAGACACTGAACGGTCGAAAGCGCATCCGAAAGTACTTCGGTTCGATCCGCGAAGTCGCGGAGATGCCGAACCTTATCGAGGTTCAAAAGGCATCGTATGACCAGTTCTTGATCGTCGAGGAGCCCGAAGGCGGGCGCGGCGACGAAGGTCTGCAAGCTGTCTTCAAGTCGGTGTTTCCGATCACCGATTTTTCGGAAACCTCGATGCTTGAATTCGTGCGCTACGAGTTCGAGCCGCCGAAATACGATGTCGACGAATGCCGTCAGCGCGGCATGACCTATTCGGCACCGCTGAAGGTCAAGCTGCGACTTATCGTCTTCGAGGTCGACGAGGAAACCGGCGCGCGCTCCGTCAAGGACATCAAGGAGCAGGACGTCTACATGGGCGACATGCCCTTGATGACGAACAACGGCACGTTCGTCATCAATGGCACGGAGCGTGTCATCGTTTCGCAGATGCACCGCTCGCCGGGTGTGTTCTTCGACCACGACAAGGGCAAGACGCACTCTTCGGGCAAGCTCTTGTTCGCGGCGCGGATCATCCCGTATCGCGGCTCCTGGCTCGACTTTGAGTTCGATGCCAAGGACATCGTTTATGTCCGCATCGACCGCCGTCGCAAACTGCCGGTGACGACACTGCTCTTCGCGCTTGGCCTCGACAGCGAGGAGATTCTTTCGACCTTCTACAACACGATCGAGTTCACCCGCGACGGTGAAGGCTGGCGTATGCCGTTCGACGCGCAACGCCTGCGTGGCCAGAAGTTCGACTACGATCTGATTTCGGCCAAGAAGGGCGATGTCGTTCTTGAGGCCGGCAAAAAGCTGACCGCCCGTGCCGCCAAGAAGCTGGCCGAGGATGGCGTCGATGCGCTCAAGGTCGGCAACGAAGCCTTCGCGGAGCGCTATGTCGGGCGCGAGATCGTCAACGTGGAGACGGGTGAGATCTACGCCGAGGCGGGCGAAGAGATCACCGAGGACCTGCTTGCCGCACTTGCCGAAGCGGGCGTCGACACGTTGCCGGTGCTCGACATCGACTACATCAATGTCGGCCCGTTCATCCGCAATACCTTGGCGCTCGATAAGAATGAAAGCCGCGAGACGGCGCTCTTCGACATCTATCGGGTGATGCGCCCCGGCGAACCGCCGACGATCGAGACGGCGGAGGCAATGTTCCAGTCGCTGTTCTTCGATTCGGAGCGCTACGACCTTTCGGCCGTCGGTCGGGTCAAGATGAACATGCGCCTCGACCTCGACGCCGAGGACACAGTGCGCACGCTGCGCAAGGAAGACATCCTGGCCGTCATCAAGACGCTTGTGGATCTGCGCGATGGGCGCGGCGAGATCGACGACATCGACAATCTCGGCAATCGCCGGGTGCGCTCGGTCGGCGAACTGATGGAGAACCAATACCGCATCGGCCTCTTGCGCATGGAGCGCGCCATCAAGGAGCGCATGTCCTCGGTCGATATCGACACGGTGATGCCGCAAGAGCTGATCAACGCGAAGCCGGCCGCCGCGGCCGTTCGCGAGTTCTTCGGCTCGTCGCAGCTGTCGCAGTTCATGGACCAGACCAATCCGCTGTCGGAAATCACCCACAAGCGCCGTTTGTCGGCGCTCGGTCCGGGCGGTCTGACGCGCGAGCGGGCTGGCTTCGAGGTGCGCGACGTGCACCCGACCCATTACGGTCGTATCTGTCCGATCGAGACTCCAGAAGGCCCGAACATCGGCCTTATCAACTCGCTGGCGACATTCGCGCGCGTCAACAAATACGGCTTCATCGAAAGCCCGTACCGCACTGTTGCGAAGGGCAAGGTGACCGATGAAGTGGTTTACCTGTCGGCGATGGAGGAGGCGAAGTACCACATCGCCCAGGCCAACGCGCCGCTCGATGCCAAGGGCAAGTTTGCCAACGACCTCGTCAACTGCCGTTATGCCGGCGATGTCATGGTCGCGGCGCCTGAGCTGATCGACTACATGGACGTGTCGCCGAAACAGCTTGTTTCGGTCGCCGCGGCCCTGATTCCGTTCCTTGAGAACGACGACGCCAACCGCGCCCTTATGGGATCGAACATGCAGCGCCAGGCTGTGCCGCTTGTGCGCGCCGATGCGCCGCTGGTCGGCACGGGCATGGAGCGGGTCGTAGCCCGTGACTCCGGTGCTGCGATCGCCGCCCGTCGGACCGGCATTGTCGACCAGGTTGACGCCACCCGTATCGTGGTGCGCGCCACCGAGGAACGCGATCCCTCGGTCTCGGGCGTCGACATCTACAACTTGATGAAGTTCCAGCGCTCCAACCAGTCGACCTGCATCAACCAGCGACCGCTGGTCGAGATCGGTGATCAGGTGACCGCCGGCGACATCATCGCCGATGGTCCGTCCACAGAGCTTGGCGAGCTGGCGCTTGGGCGTAATGTGCTTGTCGCCTTCATGCCGTGGAACGGCTACAACTTCGAGGACTCCATTCTCATCTCCGAGCGCGTCGTCTCCGACGATGTCTTCACCTCGATCCACATCGAGGAGTTCGAGGTCATGGCCCGCGACACCAAGCTGGGACCGGAGGAGATCACCCGCGACATCCCGAATGTCTCCGAAGAGGCGCTCAAGAATCTCGACGAGGCCGGCATCGTCTATATCGGTGCCGAAGTGAACGCCGGCGATATCCTCGTCGGCAAGATCACGCCGAAGGGCGAGTCTCCGATGACGCCGGAGGAGAAGCTGCTGCGGGCGATCTTCGGCGAGAAGGCGTCCGATGTGCGCGATACGTCGCTGCGTTTGCCGCCGGGCGCGACCGGCACGATCGTCGAGGTCCGTGTCTTTAACCGCCACGGCATCGACAAGGACGAGCGGGCCATGGCGATCGAGCGCGAGGAAATCGAGCGCTTGTCCAAGGACCGTGACGACGAACTCGCCATTCTCGACCGCAACGTCTATGGCCGCCTTGCCGAGATGCTCAACAACAAGACGGCGGTTTCCGGTCCGAAGGGCTTGAAGAAGGGTACCAAGATCAACGCGGCCGTGCTCGACGAGATGTCGCGGGGCCAGTGGTGGCAGCTTGGCTTTGAGAACGACAAGCTGATGTCGGAAATCGAGGCGATGAAGAAGCAGTACGACGAGTCGCGCAAGCGCCTCGAACAGCGCTTCATCGACAAGGTCGAAAAGTTGCAGCGCGGCGATGAGTTGCCGCCCGGTGTCATGAAGATGGTCAAGGTCTTCGTCGCCGTGAAGCGCAAGCTTCAGCCGGGCGACAAGATGGCCGGCCGGCATGGCAACAAGGGCGTCATCTCAAAGATCGTGCCGATGGAAGACATGCCGTTCCTGGAAGACGGCACGTCGGTGGACATCGTACTCAATCCGCTGGGTGTGCCGAGCCGTATGAATGTCGGCCAGATCCTGGAAACCCATCTGGGATGGGCGTGCGCCGGCCTTGGACGCCAGGTGCGCGATGCGCTCCATGTCTATCAGCACGAGAGCAACATCAAGCCTTTGCGCCAGACGTTCGACACGGTTTACGGCGACAAGAAGACCGCCGGAGAGTTGAGCGACGAAGAACTGGCCGAGATGGCGACGTCCATGCAGCACGGTATCCCGATGGCCACGCCGGTCTTCGATGGTGCGCGTGAGCCGGATATCGTCAAGATGCTGGAGCTCGCCGGGCTCGATTCCTCGGGGCAGGTGACGCTGTTCGACGGACGGACCGGCGAGACGTTCGACCGCAAGGTGACCGTCGGCTACAAGTATCTCTTGAAGCTGCACCACTTGGTGGACGACAAGATCCACGCCCGGTCTATCGGCCCGTACTCGCTGGTCACCCAGCAGCCGCTCGGCGGCAAGGCACAGTTCGGTGGGCAGCGCTTCGGCGAGATGGAGGTCTGGGCGCTGGAGGCCTATGGCGCCGCCTACACCTTGCAGGAAATGCTGACCGTGAAGTCCGACGACGTCGCTGGCCGAACCAAGGTCTACGAGGCGATTGTCAGAGGCGACGACACGTTCGAGGCGGGCATTCCGGAAAGCTTTAACGTGCTGGTCAAGGAAATGCGCTCGCTCGGCTTGAACGTCGAATTGCGGGATGCGCCGGAACGCACCGAGATGATCGACGGCGTCGCCGAACCTACGGCGGACGCCGCAGAATAGAGCACCGTGTTTGATGCCGGGCGGTTCGCCGCCCGGCCCCTGAACTTTCCGGGCTAGCCCGGGCCGCGACACAGCGAAGGAGAGCCGCGCATGCAACAGGATGTGATGAACATCTTCAATCCCCAGGCGCAGCAGCAAGTGTTTGACGAAATCCGGATTTCCCTGGCCTCGCCGGAGAAGATCCTGTCCTGGTCGTTCGGCGAGATCAAAAAGCCGGAAACGATCAACTATCGGACCTTCAAGCCGGAGCGGGACGGCCTGTTCTGCGCTCGCATCTTCGGTCCGATCAAGGACTATGAGTGCTTGTGCGGCAAGTACAAGCGCATGAAGTATAAGGGCATCATCTGCGAGAAGTGCGGTGTCGAGGTGACGCTCTCGCGGGTGCGCCGCGAGCGCATGGGCCATATCGAACTGGCCGCGCCGGTCGCTCATATCTGGTTCTTGAAGTCGCTGCCGTCGCGCATCGGCCTCTTGCTCGACATGACGTTGAAGGACATCGAGCGGGTCCTTTATTTCGAGAATTATATCGTCACCGAGCCGGGTCTGACGCCGCTGGGCGAGCGTCAGCTTTTGAGCGAGGAGGAGTACATCGACGCCCAGGACGAGTTCGGGCAGGACTCGTTTACCGCGATGATCGGCGCGGAAGCGATCCGCGAACTGTTGGTGGCGATGGATCTTGAGAAGATCGCCGCGGATCTTCGGGTGGAAATTGCCGAGTCCACCTCGGAGCTTAAGCCGAAGAAGCTCGCAAAACGGTTGAAGCTGATCGAAGCGTTCCTCCAGTCCGGCAATCAGCCGGAGTGGATGATCATGACCGTCGTTCCGGTCATTCCGCCGGACCTGCGTCCGCTGGTTCCGCTCGATGGCGGCCGGTTCGCGACGTCGGATCTGAACGATCTCTATCGCCGCGTCATCAACCGCAACAACCGCTTGAAGCGGCTGATCGAGCTGCGTGCGCCGGATATCATCATCCGCAACGAGAAGCGGATGTTGCAGGAGTCGGTTGACGCGCTCTTTGACAATGGCCGCCGTGGCCGGGTCATCACAGGTGCCAACAAACGGCCGCTGAAGTCGCTCTCCGACATGCTGAAGGGCAAGCAGGGCCGTTTCCGTCAGAACCTGCTCGGCAAGCGCGTCGACTATTCCGGCCGTTCGGTCATCGTCACCGGTCCCGAACTGAAGCTGCACCAGTGCGGCTTGCCGAAGAAGATGGCGCTCGAACTCTTCAAGCC
>JANQPO010000006.1 GCA_028289445.1 Tepidamorphaceae bacterium | reverse complement strand
TTACCCCACAGCGACCTCAACGCTGCGCGTCTACCAATTCCGCCACGACCGCACGGGACGGGTGCTTGTTCCCAGACGGGCGCTTCGTAACAAAAGCCTGACGGCGGCTCAAGGCTTGTTTCGCGGTGGTGGCCGACCTGGGCCGTGCCGATCAGGTTACGATGTCGTTGCGCCGCAGCATCTCGACGATTTCGATCGCGATTTCGTCCTCGTGGAGCTGGACGGCCGCCTTGGCGATAGGCGTTTCGTTGGCCATGACGGTAACAAGGTCGGATTCGGTCGCGTCCAGCTCGATAATGGCGCCGCGCCCCATGCGCAAAAGCTGGTGAACCGGCATGCTTGCCGTACCAAGCACCACGGAGATATCTATATAAACGTCTGAAAGCGGCTTCACGGGGGCTTTGCGCCTTGGTTCAGATTCGCAATGTCGAGCAATCTCTATGTCGCGCGAACAAGGTTATCGAATGGTAAACACGCACGATGCCCTGGCCCGCCCTGCGGACGGTCTGGCGGCGTCCCAAACGGTCGAGTGGCTGATCGCACCGGACCTCGTGCCCTACCGCGACGCCGTCGCCTTTATGGAGGCACGCGTGGCGGCGATTGCCGCCGGCGAAGCCAATGAGTGCATTTGGCTGCTGGAGCACCCGCCTCTCTATACCGCCGGCACCAGTGCCAATCCCGCCGATCTCATTTCGCCAGACAGGTTTCCGGTCTTTCAGACTGGGCGTGGCGGCGAATACACCTATCACGGTCCGGGTCAACGCATCGCCTATGTGATGCTCGACCTGAATCGGCGCGGTGGCGACATCCGCCGCTTCGTGGCGGCTTTGGAGGACTGTATCATCGCGACGTTATCAGACTTCGGTGTGACCGGAGAACGCCGCGAGGACCGCATCGGGGTTTGGGTGCGCAGGCCCGAACGCGGCGCCGACGCGGAAGACAAGATTGCGGCGATTGGCATTCGCGTGCGCCGCTGGGTGACCTTTCACGGTATCAGCTTGAATATTGCTCCCGACCTGGAGCATTACAGCGGTATCGTCCCTTGCGGAGTGCGGCAGCACGGAGTCACTAGCCTCCGCGATCTCGGTGAGGACGCGACCCCTGCCGAAGTCGATGTGGCGCTTAAGCGCAGGTTCGCTGAGGTCTTTGGCGCCGGCTAAGCGGTGTCGCGCACCGAAAATCCATCCATGACCGGTTCGGCGTTCGAGACCACATCGACCGCGATAACGTTCGCCCACGAGGGGCCGTGTCGACAGGCATCAAGGACTCTTTGGACGGCAGCGCTAGCACCGCACAGAACCGCCTCGACCTCGCCCGTTGGAAGGTTGCGGCACCAGCCCGAAACTTGCGCCTGCGCGGCTTCCCGGGCGAGCCACGCGCGATAGCCGACCCCCTGCACCCGTCCCTTGATGACCACATGAACGCCGATTGACTCAGCCATTCTTGACCGGTCGCCGCAATGGCACGACATCGCTACCGCCCGCCGCATCGCGCGAAATGAACGTACGCTCGTCATCGACGATGAAATCGCGGACAAGCGGAACCGCATCCCGCGTGCGTGCTAAGAGCAGCTGCGCCACCATGTTTGAGCCATGCAGGAACGACAATTCCGCCGCCGCCAGATAGAACTCCCACATGCGGCAGAAGCGTTCGTCGTAAAGCGCCTTGGCCTCCTCGCGATTGGCCGTGAAGCGCGCGCGCCAATGCCTCAGTGTGTGATAGTAGTGCAGTCGCAGAACTTCGACATCGGCCACCCACAGATGCGAGCGCTCGGTCGATGCGAGGACCTCCGACAATGCCGGCGAATAACCACCCGGGAATATGTACTTCCGAATGAACGGCGACGTCGCGCCGGGCGGGCTCATCTTGCTGATCGTGTGCAGCATGGCATAGCCGTCGGGCTTCAGGAGATCGAAGACCTTGGTGAAGAAGGCATCGTAATTCGGTACGCCGACATGCTCGAACATGCCGACCGAGACGATCCGGTCGTACTGACCGGTGAGTTGACGATAGTCGACGCGTTCAAAACGCACGCGGTCGGAAATGCCCTCAGCCTCGGCCCGCTCACGCGCAGCTGCGATCTGCTCCGGCGAAACGTTGATTCCGGTAACGGAAACGTTTTCGGTCTTTGCTAGGAAACAGGCAAGACTGCCCCAGCCGCTGCCGATATCGGCGACCGTCATACCGGGTTCCAATTGCAGCTTGGCGGCGATATGGCGCATCTTGGCAATCTGCGCCTGCTCCAACGTATCCTGCTCCGGATCGCGGAAATAGGCGCAGGAATACTGCATATTCTCATCGAGGAAGAGCTGGTACAGCTCCCGCGAGATGTCATAGTGATGGCGGGCGTTGCGCTCCGCCTTTTTCACCGTATTTTTCTGCTGAATGAACTTGAGCGCGCGCGTAATGGACCGCAGAAGCTTCTGTCCGAACGCACCGATGAGTTCGTTGCGGTTGATTGAGAAGAGATAGAGGAAATCGTAGTAGTCGCCGCCCTCTTCGACGGTTAGCAACCCATCCATATAGGCCTCACCGGCCTTGAGCTCGGGATTGAGGGCGATCTCCCGAGCAAGCTTAGCGTCATGCAAGCGAATGGTGACGGTCGGACCATCCTCGATCCCGGCAAACGTGTGTGTTTCGCCTTCAGAATCAATGACGCGCAACGTGCCCTTCTGGATCACCCGGTCCAGCATCAAACTCAACAAACGCATTGTCCCAGTCCTCCTTTCCACCCGGATTCTAGCACCCTGAAGGGTCCGAATCGAGGGGTCAGGGTCGCCAGCTTCGGCTGCGCGGTCGGGGCCGGATGGGGCCGAATGTGTGGGGCTTGAGCCAGGATATCAGCTCTTCGACATAGTCGTGCGAAAGCTCCCATTGGTGCGCAGCAGGCAGGATCGTGCCTTCAAGATAGGCGCGGATCGGACGTCCCTCGCCTCGGTGCAGACCGGCATAGGTCATGACGGCACGATCGACGACACTCCCGTGCACAGAAACATGGAGCTTGCGGTAGCGGCGCTTGGCGACACCCTCAAAGACATCGAGGGTCGCGATACAGTCGGGCGAACAGCGCCAAACGACCCCCTCTACCCGTCCGTCTTCATCGGGAACGATCGAGGCCGTGCCGCGCCGATTGATGATGAAGCGCCATCCGTCGAGGCGCGCAGGCCCAAGCGCCCGCGCGGCGGGGCAACGGCGCGCCATTTGCGCGACCGACATATTCGAACCGTAAGCGAAATAGTGACGCATGAGCGCTCAGGAGTCGGAGTCTAGGAGGCTCTCGTCATAGGCGACCAGTTCCACCGTATTGCCATCGGGGTCCGCGGTGAAGATGCCGCGCCAGCCGATCCAGCCGAAATCTTGGATACGATAGGCGATCCCGTTCTTGTCGTACCAGGCCCGTACAGCGTCCTGTTCTGCGAATGGCAGCGACAGCGCGATGTGATGCAAGGTCGACTGGGCGCCGCCGTCAACCGGAACGCCGCGTGGATGCAACTCCGGCCGACCGGCATCGGCGGCAAAAAGCGCCAAGACACTGGTGTGACCGCCGAAACCCTCGGCGATCTTGAAGAAGACGATACCGTCCCGATGATCGCCCGACAGTACCTCAAGTCCAATGATATCGCGGTAAAAGGCGACCATTTCGGCGATATTCGCAGTTCTGATCGCGATCTCGCCGAGCGCGCGGACCTGAAATCCACGCTCTCCCGCCATGCTACTCAAATTCCATGATGACGGCGTCAACAGCTAGGCTTTCGCCCGGTGCCGCGTTGATCTTGGCGACCGTCGCGTCGCGTTCGGCACGCAGGATGTTCTCCATCTTCATGGCTTCGACGATGCACAACGTATCTCCGGCCTGTACGGCCTGACCCTCCTCGACGGATAGCGAAACCAAAAGTCCCGGCATCGGGCATAGGAGTTTTTTGGAGGTATCGGCCGCCAGCTTCTCCGGCATCAGCGGCACAAGGTCGGCAACGTGCGGTGCCATGACGACCGCATCGGTTTCGACACCGCGATGACTGAGATGAAAGCCGGTGCCGCGATCGCGCATCTGCACATTGATCTCGCGACCGTCAATCAGGCCCGACCACAGCATGTCGCCGGGCATCCAGTCGGTGACGACGCGATGAACGGCTGCGGCGTCTCCCTCGCCAATCGCAATCTCCAGCTCACCTGCCTCGCTGTCTTCGACGGTCACGTCATGGCGTTCGGTCCCAAGATACACAGCAAAGGTCCGCGACCCATCGCTATCCTCGGGCGAGATGCGACCTGAGATATGGCCAATGCGCCAATCCTGAAACGCCCCAATTTGCGCGGCGACACAGGCCAACGTCTCGGTGATCTGCGGATCGGAGGCAACGCCGCTGAAGCCTTCCGGATATTCCTCGGCGATGAAACCCGTGGTCAGCCGGCCCTCGCGCCAGCGGGGGTGATCCATGAGCGCGGAAAGAAACGGGATGTTGTGACGAATGCCGTCAATGGCGAAGGCATCGAGCGCCGCGCACATATGATCTATGGCGCTCGCCCGATCCGGTCCGTGGGTGATCAGCTTGGCGATCATCGGGTCGTAGAACATCGAAATATCCGAGCCTTCGACCACGCCGGTGTCGTTGCGGACCGTCAGACCTTGCGCGGTTCCCTCCTCCGGCGGTCGATAAGCGGTCAAGCGGCCAATCGACGGCAGGAAATTGCGATAGGGATCCTCGGCATAGACACGGCTTTCGATCGCCCAGCCCTCGATTTTGACGTCGTCCTGCCCAAATGACAGCTTTTCGCCGGCCGCGACCTTGATCATCTCGGCGACCAGATCGATTCCCGTGATCAGCTCCGTCACGGGATGCTCGACCTGAAGGCGCGTGTTCATCTCCAGAAAGTAGAAGTTCCGATCCTTATCGACGATGAACTCGACCGTGCCGGCGCTCTCATAGCCGACCGCCTTGGCCAGCGCGACGGCCTGTGCGCCCATATCCGCCCGCGTCTTATCGTCGAGAAAGGCAGAGGGCGCTTCCTCGATCACCTTCTGGTTGCGGCGCTGAATGGAGCATTCGCGTTCGTTGAGATGCAGGACGGTGCCGTGCTTGTCGGCCAGCACCTGGATTTCGATGTGCCGCGGCTCCTCGACGAATTTCTCGACGAACACCCGGTCGTCGCCAAAGGACGACGCGGCTTCGGATTTCGCTCGCGCAAATCCCTCGCGGGTTTCGTCTTCCGAATAGGCGACACGCATCCCCTTGCCGCCCCCGCCGGCCGAGGCCTTGATCATGACCGGAAAACCGATCTCCGAAGCGATCGTCACCGCCTCCTCGGCATCCGCAATCGTGCCGATATGGCCGGGGACCGTGTTGACCTTGGCGGTGTCTGCGAACTTCTTCGACTCGATCTTGTCGCCCATGACCTCGATGGCGCGGATGGGTGGGCCGATGAACGCGATCCCGGCCGCATCGAGTGCTTTGGCGAACGCAGCGTTTTCCGACAGGAACCCGTAACCGGGGTGGACGGCTTCCGCACCCGTTTCCTTGCAGGCGGCAACGATCTTATCGATGACCAGATAACTCTCGGCGGCCGGCGGCGGACCGATGTGCACCGCTTCGTCGGCCATCTCGGCATGTAGCGCATCGCGGTCGGCGTCGGAGTAAACCGCAACGGTTTTGATCCCCATCGCACGGGCACTCTTGATGACCCGGCAAGCAATCTCACCGCGATTGGCGATCAGTATCGTCTTGAACATGGTAACCCCGTTGTTTTACCGCCTTCTTTAAGGGGTCATATACCTGCCGGCAATTCGGCATTGGGCTAAGACCGCAAGTGTCAGAAATGCGTACCGGACTTAAACGGACCGTAGCGTGTCGACGCCGAAACTAGAAAGGCCGTCGACCAGCCGATCAGCAAAAAGCCGATGATGCCCTCCATGCTGATGAGAAGCTGCCATTCCGGCGGAGCGAAAATCTCCCCATAGCCCAGCGTGGAAAACGTCAGGACCGACATTTGCAGCGCCTCGCCCAGCGTTTCGAAAGCACCGATCGCGCGCAAACCGATCGCCCATTGGAACACCTCGATCATGTGCAGAAGGAACAAGCCGGTGACGATCAACACCATCGCCGACCCGCGCCCGAAGCCGTACATATCAAGATGAAAGCGATGGATCATCCGATCCATCGCATTGCTCATACAGACGAGGCCAGCAGTGTGAATGATGACTGATATGGCCGTCAGAAAGGCTCCGTACGCGAGATTGCTCAGCATGAATGTCGTCCGCCCTTTGTGAAACGTCAGGTCATCCTTGATAGCACTCGAAAAATCCATTCTAAATGCTGATGATCAAGGCCAGTCGAAGCCGAAAAAAGGGGGAACACCATGGACATACGCGCCGCTGTTGCCGTTGCCGCCGGCAAGCCATTGGAGATCACGACCGTTCAACTTGACGGACCCAGGGAGGGAGAGGTCCTGGTCGAGATCAAGGCGACCGGCATATGCCACACCGATGATTTCACATTGTCAGGTGCCGATCCTGAGGGTCAGTTTCCGGCGATTTTGGGTCACGAAGGCGCCGGCGTCGTCGTTGATGTTGGGCCAGGTGTCAAAAGCGTGAAGAAGGGCGACCATGTCATTCCGCTTTACACACCGGAGTGTCGCGAATGCGAGTACTGCCTGCACCCCAAGACCAATCTGTGCCAGGCGATCCGCTCGACACAGGGTCAAGGCGTGATGCCGGACGGCACCTCGCGGTTCACCGCCGGCGGCGAGAAAATCCTTCACTACATGGGCACCAGCACCTTCGCCAACTACACCGTGTTGCCGGAGATCGCGGTTGCGAAAATCCGTGAAGACGCCCCCTTCGATAAGGTTTGCTACATCGGCTGCGGCGTGACGACGGGGATTGGCGCGGTGCTGAACACGGCCAAGGTCGAAGCCGGCACGAATTGCGTTGTCTTCGGGCTGGGCGGCATCGGGCTGAACGTTATCCAGGGCCTGCGGCTGGCCGGCGCCGACATGATTGTTGGCGTCGATCTCAATCCCGCAAAAAAACCGATGGCCGAACGCTTCGGCATGACTCACTTCGTCAATCCGAGCGAGGTCGAGGGCGACCTGGTACCCTACCTGGTCGATCTGACCAAGGGCGGCGCCGACTATTCGTTCGATGCCACCGGCAATGTCGATGTCATGCGGGCGGCGCTTGAATGCGCCCACAAGGGTTGGGGCGAGTCCGTCATCATCGGCGTGGCGCCGGCCGGCGCTGAAATTGCCACCCGCCCCTTCCAGCTCGTCACCGGTCGGGTCTGGCGCGGCACGGCATTCGGTGGCGCCAGAGGCCGCACGGACGTGCCCAAGATCGTCGACTGGTACATGGACGGTAAGATCGAAATCGACCCGATGATCACCCACACGATGCCGCTCGACGACATCAACAACGGCTTCGAACTGATGCATTCCGGCGAGAGTATTCGCAGCGTGGTGGTCTACTGACCGAAGCTACAAGCTAAAGGGGCGCGGTGATCCGATCCGCGCCCCTTTCTTTGTTTCGCGACGATTATCCTCGATCTATCTAAATCGCCGCTCGATTCTTCCGAAAACCGGTTCCTACTTTTCGGATCTCGCTTTAGCGCGGTTCCTCGCGCAACCCCTTGATGATGGCGTAGCACGCCAGCAAGAGCACGATCGTGAACGGGAAGCCGGTCGACACCGCCATCGCCTGGAGCGCGCCGAGTCCGCCGCCCAAGAGCAGTGCAATCGCCACCAGCCCCTCAAATGTGCACCAGAAGACGCGCTGCGGCAGCGGCGCATCGACCTTGCCGCCGGCCGTGATCGTGTCGATAACCAGTGAACCGGAGTCCGATGACGTCACGAAGAACACGACCACCAGCACGATCGCGATGAACGACGTGAGACCGGCCAGCGGATACTGCGATAGCATCACAAACAGCTTGAAGTTCTGGTCGGCTTCGGCAACGCCGCTAAAGCCGTTGTCGACGATTTGGTGAATCGCCGTGCCGCCGAACGCGGTCATCCAGAGAACGCAGACCGCCGAGGGGATCAATAGCACGCAGATGATGAACTCGCGCACCGACCGCCCCCGCGACACGCGGGCGATGAACATGCCCACGAACGGCGACCAGGAAATCCACCAAGCCCAGTAGAACGACGTCCAGCCCTGGCTGAAATTGGCATCCTCGCGACCGAACGGCATGGAGAGCGCCGGCAGATCGGTGATGTAGGCACCAAGGCTTGTAAAGAACCCGGTCAAGATGCCGAGCGTCGGGCCGACGACGATGACAAACAGCAGGAGCAGCATCGCCAGGATCATGTTGAATTCCGACAGCCGCTTCACGCCCTTGTCCATCCCGGCAACGACCGACCCAAGGGCCACGGCCGTGATCGCGAGAATGAGGAAGACGCGCGACGCGTCGTTGTTCGGCAGGCCATAGAGATACTCCAGTCCTGCACTGGCCTGTTCCGCGCCGAAACCAAGCGACGTTGCGAGGCCGAACAAGGTCGCGAAGACCGCGAGCGTGTCGATCACATGGCCGACCCAGCCCCAGACCTTCTCGCCGAAGATGGGGTAAAAGACGGAACGGATCGTCAGCGGCAAACCCTTGTTGTAGGTGAAGATGGCAAGCGCCAACGCCACGATTGCGTAGATGGCCCAGGGATGCAGGCCCCAATGGAAGATTGTCGCGGCCATGCCGAGATTGCGCGCCGCGACGGGATCGTCGGCGGCCGCGCCGAGCGGTGCCCAATCGGTCCGCACGCCATTCTCGACGGTCGTTCCGCCCATCGACGAACTGAAATGAGAGATCGGTTCGGATACGCCGAAATACATCAAGCCAATGCCCATGCCGGCGGCAAAGAGCATCGCAAACCAACCGGGATAAGTGTAGTCGGGCTTGGCGTGAGCGCCTCCGATGCGGACCTTGCCGAGTGGCGAAACAATCAGGAAGAGGCAGACCAAGACAAAAATGTTGGCCGATGACAGGAAGAACCAATCGAGCGTCGAAGTCAGCCAAGCGCGCAGGCTGCCGAAGAGCGGTCCGACGCTGTCCTGGAGCGCCAGCGTGATGAACACGAAAGCGACGATGGTCAGCCCAGAGACCACGAAGACCGGGTTGTGGATGTCCAGGCCGAACGGGCCGATTTGACGCGCAATGTTGTGCTGGCCAATCTCGTAGTCGGTTTCAATGACGTTGGCCGGACCCTCGGGCTGTGGAATACCCTGTGATCCTGCGGTTTGATCGGTCATGACGCCTACCCTTCTTCGCGGACGCCGCCGGCATGACAACGCCAATGCAGCGCCAACTGGGTGAGCCGTCGGCTCCAACCGCAGTGCGCCAATGTGACGCACGGTCAGCTAATCGTGACCGCTTGGCAGACCTGATCTCGTCCCGCGCTGTCCGATTTGCGACAAATCGATGAAACTGATCGGAAGTCCATGGACAGTCCGCAAAATGTCAATGCCGGCCCGAAGGCCGGCATTGATGGTCGCCGTGGCTGCGTCCGGGAGACGACGACCTATCCAAGCGCCATGGCGGCTTCTTGGATTTTCTGGGTGGATTGGTCGACACGCTGAGTCACGTCGGCGATCTCGTTCATGCCTTCGCTGATCGACCGAACCCCCTCGGCCGCGACCTGCATGTTGGATGACATCTCGCCGGTCGTGACCGACTGCTCCTCCACCGCTGATGTGATGACCGTGGTGATTTCGTTGATCTTGGTGATGGTCTTTGAGATGACCTCAATCGCGGACACGGCTTCTCCGGTCGAGTTCTGAACGTTGGTGATGCGCTGTCCGATTTCCTCAGTCGCTTTGCTGGTCTGATTGGCCAGATCCTTGACTTCTGCCGCAACGACCGCGAAACCCTTGCCGGCCTCGCCTGCGCGTGCTGCTTCAATGGTGGCGTTGAGCGCCAACAGATTGGTCTGCTCGGCAATGTCTGAGATGAGCTTGACCACGTTCTCGATTTCGCCGGCTGCCTCAGACAGGCTCGACACGATCTCCGTGGTATTCTTCGCTTCGGTTTCCGCCTGACGAGAAATGTTGCTCGCCTCGGCGACCTGCCGATTGATCTCATTCACCGATGCCACGAGTTCTTCTACTCCGCCGGCGATCGACTGAACGTTTTCTGTTGTCTTCGTTGCCGCAGCGGCTGCGTTCGTTGCCTGCTGATTGGCGATCGAAACGGCGCTCGAAACCTCCGGCATATCCTCAGTGATCGTTTTCCGCGCTTCGCGACTACGCTCGCGCCGTGCGATCTCATCGGTGATATCAACCGCGAATTTGACGACGCCGAAGACAGCACCCTGGTCATCGACCATCGGATTGTAGGTCGCGTTGATCCAAAGCGCGTCACCGGTCTTGGTGAAGCGCTTGTATTCGCCCGCGTCGAACTCCCCAGCGCCGAGCTTCGCCCAAAACTCGGCGTATTCCGCAGAGGCGGCATAGGTCGGATCGACGAAGATGCGATGGTGCTTGCCGACAATCTCGTCGAGCGCGTAGCCAGTCGCGGCAAGAAAGTTCTCGTTGGCACTGACTATCGTTCCATCAGGCTCAAAAGAAATCACCGCCTGCGAGCGGCTGACGGCGTCGATTTGCGCCCTGTAACTCGCCCCCGCGATCCGCCTAGACGCATCCTTCCACTCGACGGACGTCCCAAGCCTGGCGCCATTATCATCAAAAATAGGCTTGGCGATGAGATCGAATGTCACGCCGCCGATGGCAATCGTCGCCTCATGCGTCTCGGTGAGATCCGCCAACATGGAGCGCTGATGTTCGGGGTTCGTGTGAAAATCATCAATGCTCGCCCCAACAAGATTGCTAACGCAAAAATCCGGCAGGTCTTTGCGGATTTCGTCTTCGGCGCCGGTTAGAAAGTCTGTGACAGCATCATTCAAATAGACGATCTTACAGTTGACGTCAGCGACCATCACATTCGCTGAAATCCCATCCAGCGTCGCAAGCATCTGCTTTGTCAGTGCGCGGTTCGGCCCGAGCGAGAACATTCCGATTATCCCGTATTAGTTGCATTATTTTCGAGATACGCGTTATTGGTGAATAAAGGCTTTATGCACGCCGGCCGTGAATCAGCCGGATATACGCGCCTCGCGCCAGTAAATGAACAGGCCCGACGCGATGATGATGGCAACGCCGAGCCATGTGATCGGGTCTGGAAAATCGCCGAAAATCCAAAGGCCTAGCAGTGTACCGCTGACAATCTCCAAGTATTGGAACCCCGCCAACATGGAGGCCGGAAGGCGCTGAAATGCCGCCACCACCATCAAATGGCCAAGGGTTGCAACGAGACCGATCACGATCAGGAGGCCCCAGACCTGCGGCGTCGCCAGACTGGGCGCAATCGCTGGAATTGCCAGCCAATGGCCGATGGCAAGACATAGCGAAAGCAACACCATCCCCGACACACCGGCCGCGAATTGCATCGTCAACGCGCCGTCATACCGCGTCAATCGCCGGGTCAGGATCAAGTAGAAAGCAAAGGAGAAAGCCGCCCCAACCGGCAAAAGCGCCACCGGGCCAACGCTAGCGAAACTCGGCCTGATGACGACCAGTGCGCCGATGAAACCGACAATCACGGCGATTCGCCGCGGCCAGCCAACATGCTCTTTGAGAACCACAGCCGAGAGCACTGTCAGGATCATTGGCTCGACAAAGAAGATCGCAAGCGTGTCAGCGAGCGGCATGAACTTCACGGCCGTGAAAAAGAAGAGGCTCGCAAGCGCGATCAGAAGGCCACGCAGCGCGTTGCCCAACACCCGGTTTGGCCAAAGGCCGCGCCAGCCGGAAAATATGATCACCAGCGGCGCCATCAAAAGCACTTGAAAGAAAAACCGCCCCCACGTCACCTGAAGCGGAGAGATCGTGGCCGACAGGAGTTTGGCGATCGCATCGATCCCAGGCATCAACAGCATCGCCGCTGCCATCAGAGCGAATCCGCGAGCAGCCTGAGCCCTGGAAGGCCCACTAGGAGCGGGTTGTCTCAAACTGGCCGAGGCGGATCCAATGCGCATGCCCCACATTCGCCGGTCTTTGCTCCGTCCGCAATCCGCGTATTCATCAATGCTGACAGACCTATTGACCGGTCGGGACGGAGGCGGTTTTGTGCATCGGTCCAGCAGGCGAGCGGAGGCAGATGCCGATGACAATCGAGGTCGTTTCTGAAGTCATCAGCCATGGCGGAATGCAGGGCGTCTACCGGCACAAAAGCACCGCTTGCGGTTGCGACATGACGTTCGCTGTTTTCGTTCCGCCTCAGGCAGCGAACGCCCCCTGCCCGGTCTTGTGGTATCTCTCCGGCCTGACCTGCACCCATGCCAACGTCATGGAAAAGGGCGAGTATCGCCGAGCGGCAGCGGACTATGGGCTCATCATCGTGTGCCCGGACACCAGCCCACGCGGCGACAATATCCACGACATCGCCGACGACTGGCAAATCGGGACTGGAGCCGGGTTCTATATCGATGCGACAGAGGCGCCTTGGGCACCTCACTACAGCATGGAAACCTATATCCGTGACGAACTGCCGGAGATCGTGTTCGCCAACTTTCCAGCAGCGCCGGACCGACAGAGCATTTTTGGGCATTCCATGGGTGGGCACGGTGCATTGACCCTGGCCCTCAAGCAGCCCGACCGCTTTCGGTCCGTGTCGGCCTTCGCGCCGATCGTCAATCCGATGGCGGCGGAGTGGGCGCGCCGCGCCTTTGGCGCCTATCTGGGTGACGACGAGACGATATGGCGCCATCACGATACATGCGTACTAATAGATGACGGCGCGCGCGTCTCAGAGATTCTCGTCGATCAGGGCGATGCCGATCCATTTCTTGAAGCGGGCCTCATGCCAGACCGGCTGGAGGCGGCCTGCAAGTGCGCCGGCATCCCGCTGACCTTGCGCATGCAGCCAGGCTACGACCACTCCTATTTCTTCATTTCGACGTTCATGGCCGATCACATTGCGTGGCATGCCGAGCGGCTGCGGGCGCCGTAACTCTTGCGCGGTATCAAGACAAAGGTTTGCCAGCTGTGGCGCGCGGTAGGTTACGCGGCGGTGTCGACAAGGGTCTGGAGCGAGGCGGGTAGAACAACGTCGCCACCGCGCAACAGCGCCAACAGCAAACGTTCATTCTCCAGTATTCGGCCATCGCGCCCGATGCGTTCGGCTAACCAGCGTGTTTCGGGCGTGTCAGTCATATCACCGCACGCATCCGAGCGCCCGTAAGCAGCACATACCGCGCTCAATTTCGAAGCCATCTGGCCGATCGGCGAATCATATCCCCGGAAATCGGCGATCGATGGCAACTGATAGAAGACGACCTGGCGCGGCGGAACGACATAGCCGCAACCGGCCATAATGCAGTTCGCGACGGCTTTGACGAAGAGATCGGCCCAGTCTGGGTGATTGTCCGCTTCCTGCGAGCGTTCGTTGATGTCGAACAGGATATCCGCCTCGTCGCGCGCAATAGGGCGCGGATACCGGCTCTCATTGGCCAGCAGTGTGCGGCGGACAAGGTTGACATCATCGGCGGTGACCTGGCCGACAATGCCGGGACGGCAATGACGCGCCGCGCCGTGCCCGTTGACGATCGCGTCTCGGACTTGGCGAAGAGCGAACACCTGCAGCATCATCGGGCTCGAAACGGCCATTTCGACGATCCGGATGATCGCGTCGAGGTCTGAGAACCGGCGCAGCTTTCCATTTAAGGTGATCTTCGTGATCAGCCACAGGGCCGTCTCGCGGCTGACGATACCGTCTGGCTCCGCCTCGCGGCCGACATAGTTGACGATAGCGTCGGTGTAAAAGGCATCCCACTCCGGCGCCGCTGCATCGACACAGCAGCCGATCTCTAGAAGCTGCTCTGCATCGTTGCGGTCGATAACGCCATGCGGGAATGCGGCATGCATCAATGCCGCCGCATCGTCCGCCGAAATCGCCCGTTTTCCCAGAACCCGTTCACGGACAACCGAACGCTTGTCGCCCATCGACCAATCTCTGCACTGCCTGCTACGCTTGAATGCAGAAGACTAGGCCCCATCTAGGAACCAAAGGCTTAACCCAATACCTGAGGGGCAAACGGCGTTAACAGGGGGTTAGCGCCATCAAACAGCGGCGGTTCGCTAGAGCGGCAGATTGTCATGCTTCTTCCAAGGGGTCTCCGCTTCCTTGGAGCGCAGGCGTCGCAACGCTCTGGACACCCGACGCCGGGTCGAATGAGGCATGATAACTTCGTCGATATAGCCTCGTTCGGCGGCGATGAACGGATTGGCGAAGCGATCTTCATAATCCTTTGTGCGGGCCGCGATCTTGTCCGGATCGTCGAGTTCGTTGCGGTAGAGGATCTCCGTCGCCCCCTTGGCGCCCATGACCGCGATCTCCGCCGTCGGCCAGGCGTAGTTGATGTCACTGGATAGGTGCTTCGACGCCATGACGACATACGCGCCGCCATATGCCTTGCGGGTGATGACCGTAACCTTGGGCACCGTTGCCTCCGCATAGGCGAAGAGAAGCTTGGCGCCGTGCTTGATCAAGCCGCCATATTCCTGAGCGGTCCCGGGCAGAAAGCCTGGCACATCGACGAAGGTGACGATCGGGATGTTGAAGCAGTCGCAAAACCGGACGAACCGCGCGCCCTTTCTGGATGCGTCGGCATCGAGCACCCCCGCCAGCACCATGGGCTGGTTCGCGACAAACCCGACGGTGCGTCCCTCCAAACGGCCGAATCCCGTAACAATGTTGGCCGCAAAAGCCGCCTGAATCTCGAAGAAGTCGCCTTCGTCGACGGTTTTCAGGATCAGTTCCCTCATGTCGTAGGGCTTGTTGGGATTATCCGGGATCAGCGTATCGAGCGCCATCTCATATCGATCGGGATCGTCGAAACTCGGCAGTTCCGGTACGCCATCCGTATTGTTGAGCGGCAGGAAATCGATCAGCCGCCGCATCTCCAGGATCGCCTCGATATCGTTATCGAACGCGCCATCGGCAATCGACGACCGCGTCGTGTGAACCGACGCGCCGCCGAGTTCCTCCGCCGTCACCGTTTCGTTGGTCACGGTCTTCACCACGTCCGGCCCGGTGACGAACATGTAGGAGGTGTCGCGCACCATGAAAATGAAGTCGGTCATCGCCGGTGAATAAGCATCGCCACCGGCGCACGGCCCCATGATCACCGAGATCTGCGGGATGACGCCAGACGACACGACATTGCGCTGGAACACTTCGCCGTAACCGCCGAGCGCGGCAACGCCCTCCTGGATGCGCGCACCTCCGGCATCGAACAGCCCGATGATCGGCGCGCGATTGCGCAGCGCCATATCCTGAAGCTTGGTGATCTTTAGGGCATGCGTTTCCGACAGCGAGCCGCCAAATACGGTGAAATCCTTCGCGAAAACATAGGTCAGGCGGCCATTGACCGTGCCCCAGCCGGTGACGACGCCGTCGCCGGCGATCTTCGACTTTTCCATGCCGAAGTCCGAGCACCGATGTTCGACGAACATGTCGAACTCCTCAAAGGAATCATCGTCGAGAAGCGCTGAAATCCGCTCTCGCGCCGTCAGCTTGCCGCGCGCGTGTTGGGCATCGATCCGCCTTTGGCCGCCACCGATGCGCGCGGTTTGGCGCCGGGTCTCAAGTTCCTCAAGAATATGTTTCATGGTGGCTCCCCGATCAGAATGCGTAGCCGAACGCCGCGATTTCCTTTTGATACCAGTCCGCGACGATGGCACGAGTCTGGTCGGTGTAATACTGGCGATATCCGCGCCCGCCCTCGCGCGTACCGGTCTTCAACTTCGGCAGCGAACCGGGCGTCCCGGCACCGAGATCGTCGCAGATCGCCTTCAAGTCGTCTTCCAGGCTTTCATAGCGGGCAATCCGGTCGACTGCCAATTGGTCATTAATCGTATAGATCGACCAGTTGCGCGCCTTGCGAACATAGCGACGTTCGGTAAGGAACGCTTCGAAACTGGGACGAGTGTCGGGATCGGGGAACCGCCAGAAGTAAAGCGACACCTGCCGGTCCCAGGGATTGCGCTCGAACGCGAACTTGAAGTAGCTCGACCAAATCTCATCGCCCAAGAGCGCCTTCACGCGATGCGCCGGCATGTGATTGTAAAAGCCGATATAGCGCTCCGGATGCTCGCTGAAGACGGCGCGTATGACGTTGATTGGCGAGCGTTGATGCGCCGGCAACCAAAAATTCTGCGCTTTGCGGCCACGCCGAACCGGTTCTTCGTCGCGCGAAGCCGGCGTGATGATGTCCTCGTCACCGCACAGATCGGCAAGCGCATATTCAAGGCTCGATCCGGCGGTTTTCTTCGTCTTCAAGAAGATAAAGCGATGACGATGGGAAACGATCATGACCTCAGACATGCCCCGGCAGGCAAAGGACGGCCGCATCGAACTCCTGCCGATAAGCCGCCCGGCGTGCGGACGCGATCTCATCGTCGCCCCATTGCTCGATCTGCCAGTCCTCGTCGACATGAGCGGCAGACCAGGCGGTACAGGGATCGAGAAACGAAGCATGGACGGCAAGCGCTAGGAACGCCGATCCCGTCAGCACCGTGACCGTGTAGAGACCGTTCAATGTGAACGGATCGAGTTCGCCTAGTCGCGATCCGGCAATCACGTCGATGAGCCCATGGGGCTGTTCGACATGCACGATACCGCCGGCCAGAACCGGTTTTTCGCCGAATGTTCGCTCAATCCATTCAATGACTGGGTCCCAGGCCTCTGTTTGGCGATTGCACAGCGCCTCGGGTTTGTCCGCGCGATAACAGATTAAGTCGGATTGAGCATATTTCAGGATCTCGTCTCGCACATCGGCCATGTTATCGGCGACGCCGTCTATCGTCGTATTGGCGACACGGGTCGCGGGCATCGCCGTCGGGTCGATGAATTCAACCTGCGCGCGCCACTCTTCGGCCACGGCGTCAGCCAGCGCACCGACAGGCATGACCAGCGGCCGCTTACCCGGCGTGCGCGCCGGCCGGCCATCGAGCGTCAAAGCAACACCGTCCGCTTGCGGCTCCAGCGCGACAACATCGTAAAACCGCTTCAGCCGCTCCGGCGCCGAAGCCTGAGCAGCGGCACGGACCGGATCGATGTCGCCCCAGGACGTTTCGCTCATATCGCCTTCTCTTATGCCGGCACCAACGCATCGAGCGCATCCGCCAGCTCATCGAACACCGATACCACGCGCACAGCGCCGGCCGCGCGCAAGGCCTCAGCCGGGTGATACCCCCAATCGACGCAAATGGGAATGGCACCCGCGGCGAGCGCCATTTCAATGTCATAGGTCGTGTCGCCGACCATGACGGCGCGATCCGGTGTGACACCGGAGCCTGCGAGCGCCGACTGGATCATGTGCGGATGGGGTTTCGATGGGCCGTCATCCGCCGTGTGAACGGACTGAAAAACGTTCTCCATGTCGTGCAGCGCCAAGATCGCGGCAACGCCACGCCGCGACTTGCCGGTCGCCATGGAGAGGATCGACCCCGGCTCATCGACCAGCCTGTCCACGGCAACGCGTGCGCCTGGAAATAACGGTTCGTGGTAGGTCGCGTCGGCGCGAAGGGTTGCAAACGCGGCCTTATAGGCAGCAACGAGCCGCTCACGCTCGGTGTCATCCGCGTCGGGAGCCATGATCGCCATCGCCTGCGGCAGGGACAGACCGACGATTGACAGTGTATGGCTGCGCTCCGGCGCCGGCCGATCAACGGTCCAAAACGCTCGCTCCATCGCCGCGCAAATGATGTTCTGGCTGTCGACCAGCGTTCCGTCGCAATCGAATATGATATGGCGCAGGCGTTCGCTCATGCGTCCGTATCCTCAAAACCGGTCGGATCGTCATAGCGCTCCGCGTCAAGCCCAAGAACGCTCCAGGACTGATGCATGTGCGGCGGCAGCGGCGCAGTGACGTCCAGACGCCCCCCATCTGGATGCGGCAACGAAATACGGCGAGCCAGAAGGTGCAAACGATTCTGGATACCGCCTGGCAGCGCCCAGTTCTCGATATCGAAGTACTTAGGATCGCCGATGATCGGATGGCCGATCGCCTGGCAGTGCAGTCGGAGCTGATGAGTGCGACCGGTGACGGGCTTCAGCGACAGCCAAGCCGCCTTTTGCCCGGCCTGCTCGACGACGGAATAGTAGGTCACCGAATGGTCCGCCCCTTCGGCGCGATGCGCCGTCTTGACCATTCTCTCGCCGTCGGGCGTCGCTTGTTTGCGCATCCATAGCGAAATCTTGCCCTGCGGCGGTTTCGGCACGCCATAGGCCAGCGCCCAGTAGATCTTGCGCGCCGAGCGCGACCGGAAAATGCGGGCGAGATCAGACGCCGCCTTCCGCGTCTTGGCGACGATGAGACAGCCGGAGGTATCGCGGTCAAGGCGATGCACCAGGCGCGGCTTCTGGCCCTTGGCGTCCCGCAGAGACTCCAACATGCCGTCGACATGACGCGACAGCCCAGGCCCGCCCTGGGTCGCCAATCCAAAGGGCTTGTTGAAGACATAGAGCCAATCGTCCTCATAGAGGATCATTTCCTTCAGCGTCTCGGCATCCGGGCCGCCGGAACGGCCAGGGAGCGGCGTCGCAATCTCGCCGAGCGGCGGCACGCGCACCGTCTGTCCTGCCTCCAGCCGCAGGGCCGGCTTGGCACGCGCACCATCGACGCGCACTTGCCCGGTACGCAGCAACTTCTGTAACCGCCCGAACCCAAGGCCTGGAAAACGCGCCTGGAACCACCGGTCGAGACGCAGCCCGGCCTCGTCGGTGCTGACCGTCTCTTGACGCACACCGGTCATCCGAGTGACCGCACCACCGCGAGACCCGCAAGCAGCGCGCCAACCGACAAGACGACAGACGCAGCGACGTAGAACACGGCGACCACCGTCGCGCCACGCTCGAACAGGTTCACGGTATCGAGCGAGAAGGCGGAAAACGTCGTGAAGCCACCGAGAAAGCCCGTCGCGACGAGCAGGCGAACCTCGTTGGAGACAGGCAGATGACGGGCGAAATAAGCGATGATAGCGCCCATCAAAAACGAGCCGAGGACATTGACCGTCAGTGTCCCCCAGGGAAAGCTCGGCCCCATCACGCGAAGGGCCACACCATTGACCGCGTGTCGGCCGACTGCGCCAGCCGCGCCGCCAACAGCGACGGCGAGATATCCCATCATTCGGCCTTCTCCCGCCTCAACTTCGACCAGTAGTCGAGCCGCTTGCGGATGTCGCGTTCAAAGCCCCGATCCGGCGGATCGTAGAAGTTTTGTCGTGCCATCTCGTCCGGGAAATAGTCCTGTCCGGAGAACGCCTCCTCCGCATCGTGATCATAGGCGTATCCCGCGCCGTAGCCTTCGTCTTTCATGAATCGCGTCGGCGCGTTCAGGATATGCTTGGGCGGCATCAGCGACCCTGAGTCCTTCGCCGTTCTCATCGCCGCCTTGAAGCCGACATAGGTGGCATTCGATTTCGGCGCCGTCACGCAATAAAGCACCGCCTGGGCGATCGCCAACTCCCCTTCCGGACTGCCGAGAAAATCGTAGGCATCCTTGGCGGCAAGCGCCTGAACCAGCGCCTGCGGATCGGCGAGACCGATGTCCTCGCTCGCCATGCGCACCACACGGCGCGCGATATAAAGCGGGTCTTCGCCACCGGCCAACATGCGCGCCAGCCAATAGAGCGCCGCGTCGGGATCCGAACCGCGCACCGACTTATGGAGCGCCGAGATGATGTTGTAGTGCTCGTCCTGCGAACGGTCGTAAAGAAGCGCCCGCTTTTGTACTAGATCGGCCAGCGCCGCCTCTTCCAGCACATCCCCCTCACCCGTCGCGGCCAAGATCAACTCGGCCATTGTGAGAACCGCGCGCCCGTCGCCATCGGCCAAATCGATCAAACACGCCCTGGCGCCGTCGTCGAACGGCAAAGCGCGGACTTCACTGTCCACACGGTCGAGCAGTTTGCCAAGGGCTGCCTCATCGAGCCGCTTGAATGTCAGAACCTGCGCCCGCGACAAGAGCGCATTGTTCAGCGCAAACGACGGGTTCTCGGTCGTCGCACCGACCAATGTGATCGTGCCGTCTTCCATGTGCGGCAGGAAGGCGTCTTGCTGGGCGCGATTGAACCGATGAATCTCGTCAACGAACAATAATGTCCCCTGCCCGGCGTGACGGCGTCCCCGCGCGGCCTCGAACGCCTTGCGCAGATCGGCGACGCCGGAGAAGATCGCGGAAAGCTGGACAAACTCCAGGCCAGTCTGATCGGCCAGAAGCCGCGCGACTGTGGTCTTGCCCGTGCCAGGCGGACCCCAGAAGATCATCGACGGCAACGCATCGACAGCGAGCAAACGCGTCAACGTCCCCGTTTCGCCGACCAGATGGTCCTGCCCCACGACCTCGTTCAGCGATTGCGGCCGCAGGCGATCCGCGAGCGGACGCGGCGCCTCCTGTTCCAACCCCGCCGCCGCGAATAAGTCGGACATGACCGTCAGCCGTTGACCGTCGACGTCAGCACCCGGTCGCCGCGCCGGATCGAAACGGTCCACAGGCGCCTTCGACGGTCGGTGATGCGGTCGAGTTCACGCGTCGACGTCACCCCACGGTCGTTGATCGTTAAAACGATATCCCCCGGCCGCAATCCGAAACTGCGGGCCGGCGAGCGGCGATCGACGGCTGTCACGAGCACGCCAGCCTCCAGGTAGGCTGCTTCCTGAATCCGGAATTCCTCGGCGACCGCCGGAGAAATATTGACCACAGTCGCACCGGCAATCGGCGAAGCGCCATCGATCAGCCGTTCGTCGCGTGGCGGGTCTTCCGGCGCGGTCGTGAGCGCGACATCGACGGTCTGACGTTTACCGCCGCGCAGCACCGTCATCGGCACCGACCCTTCCACGCCCTGCGTGGTGAACCGATAACCGAAGCCGTCGAGGTCACCGATCGAGATGCCGTCCACATCGAGAATGACATCGCCAACGCCAAGCCCCGCCCTTTCAGCCGGCGATCTCGCAAGCACGCCGGCCACAAGCACGCCTTGAGGCTTGTCGAGCCCCAACCCCTCCGCGATATCCGGAGTCACGTCCTGGAGGCGCGCGCCAAACCAGGGGCGCCTCACCTTGCCGCCGGACTGATGAGACTGAACGACGAGTTTGACCATGTTCGCCGGTATCGCAAAGCCGATGCCGTTCGAGCCGCCGGAGCGAGAGTAGATCGCCGTGTTGATTCCGACCAATCGGCCGTTCATGTCGATCAGCGCGCCACCCGAGTTGCCTGGATTGATCGCCGCGTCGGTTTGAATAAAGAACTGATAATCGGACACGCCTACACGATTTCTGGCCAGCGCCGAGACAATGCCGCTGGTCACCGTTTGACCGACACCGAACGGGTTACCAATGGCCAGCACAAGATCGCCGACCAAGAGCGCATCGGAATCCTCGAACTCCAGCGCCGGAAATGGGTCGTCTGCGCCGGTGATCCGCAGGACGGCCAGGTCGGTCCGCTCGTCCTTGACGACGATCTCGGCCTCGAATTCGCGCCGGTCGGCGAGCGCGATCTTCACTTCGCTGGCATCGCGGATGACGTGGTAATTGGTCACGACGAGGCCGGAAGGATCGACAATGACCCCGGATCCTAGCGAATTGGACACCCGTTCGCGCGGCACGCCGAAGCCGCGATCGCCGAAAAAATGACGAAAGAACGGATCGTCGAAGAACGGCGACACGTGGCGCTGGCGCACCACCGTCTTGGCATAGACATTGACCACCGCCGGCGCGGTCTGTTCGACAAGCGGTGCGAACGACAACTGCATCTCGCCGGCGGAAACTGGCGTGCGGCGAAGCTGCTCCTCTGCGATCGCAACCAAAGAGAATGCGCTGAGCGCCAGGAACGCCATACTGGTGACTGCGCTCCACTTGGCAACTGCGAAGGCGGTGGGTCCAGCCGTCATCGAAAGGCCTCTTTGCGGTTCGAATCCACACATAGCTAGGGATGCCGGAGTGCTACCACAAACAAAAACGGCCCGAAACAATCGGGCCGTTCAAAGCAAACATGACGAGGGCCTATTCTTCGGCCTCCTCGACCTCCAGGACCGGGCCAGAATCCTGGCCTTTCGCGTCCGGATCGCGGTCAACCAGTTCAATGACCGCCATCGGCGCGGAATCGCCATAGCGGAAACCGGCCTTCATGACACGCGTGTAGCCACCGTTGCGGTCCTTGTAGCGCGGGCCAAGCACATCGAAGAGCTTTTTCACCTGCGTCTCATCGCGCATTTGGGACAACGCCTGGCGGCGGGCGTGCAGATCCCCGCGCTTACCGAGGGTGATCAGCTTGTCCGTGATCGGCGCCAACTCCTTGGCCTTCGGCAAGGTCGTCGTGATCTGTTCATGCTTCACCAGCGCCGCCGCCATATTGGCGAACATCGCCTTTCGATGGCTGGGCGTGCGGTTCAGCTTACGGTGTGCGTTTCCATGACGCATGACATCAACCCTCACACTGCGGCAGGCGCTCTCGCGCCGGCTGAGATTAGTACTGGTCCTCGAAGCGCTTGGCGAGGTCCTCGATGTTTTCCGGCGGCCAGCTGGTGACCTCCATGCCGAGGTGAAGTCCCATCTGGGCCAGCACTTCCTTGATCTCGTTCAGCGACTTGCGGCCGAAATTCGGCGTCCGCAACATTTCCGCCTCGGTCTTTTGGATCAGGTCGCCGATATAGACGATGTTATCGTTCTTCAAGCAGTTGGCAGACCGCACCGACAGCTCCAATTCGTCGACCTTCTTCAAGAGCGCGGGGTTGAACGCCAGATCCGGAACGTGATCTTCGACGACCTCGCGGGTCGGCTCTTCGAAGTTGATGAAGATCGAAAGCTGGTCCTGAAGAATGCGCGCTGCGAACGCAACGGCGTCCTCCGGGCTAACCGAACCATTGGTCTCTAGGTTGAGCGACAGCTTGTCATAGTCGAGAATCTGGCCCTCACGCGTGTTCTCGACCTTGTAGGAGACCTTCTTCACCGGCGAATAGAGGCTGTCGACCGGAATCATACCGATTGGCGCGTCGTCCGGGCGATTACGGTCGGCCGGGACATAGCCATTGCCGATATCGACAGTGAACTCCATACGGATCGAAGCGCCGTCATCGAGCGTGCAAAGGACAAGATCTGGATTGAGAATGCGAACATCGCCCGTCACCTCGATGTCGCCGGCCGTCACCTGTCCCGGACCTTCCTTGCGCAGCGTCATGCGCTTTGGACCCTCGCCCTCCATAAAGATGGCGATATCCTTGATGTTGAGCACGATGTCGGTGACGTCCTCGCGCACACCGGCAATCGACGAAAACTCGTGCAGCACGCCGTCGATCTGGACCGCCGTCACTGCCGCGCCTTGGAGCGAAGACAACAAAACACGGCGCAGCGCGTTGCCGAGCGTCAGGCCGAAACCGCGCTCCAACGGTTCCGCCACGATCGTCGCCATACGCTGCGGGTCATGGCCGGGCTTAACGTCGAGCTTGGTCGGTTTGATCAGTTCCTGCCAATTGCGGTTGATCACGGGTGGTATCCTTCTCGCATCCCCGGCGTGTCGCACTGCGACCGTGCGCCGGTCTCATTTCGTTCGAACTGTGTCGGCGGGCGGGCCGCCGGATACTTAGACGCGGCGACGCTTACGCGGCCGGCATCCATTGTGCGGGATCGGCGTCACGTCGCGAATCGTCGTGATCGTGAAGCCCGCTGCCTGAAGCGCGCGCAGTGCCGATTCACGGCCGGAGCCGGGGCCAAGCACCTCGACCTCAAGGGTCCGCATGCCATGCTCCTGCGCGGTCTTGGCGCACTCCTCAGCCGCCATCTGCGCGGCAAACGGCGTCGACTTTCGCGAGCCCTTGAACCCCATCGCGCCAGCGGACGACCAGGCAATCGCGTTGCCCTGGGCGTCGGTGATGGTGATCATCGTGTTATTGAACGTGGAGCGGACATGCGCCACGCCAGCCGTGATATTTTTACGCTCGCGGCGACGAACCTTGGTTGTGTCTCTTACCATTGGCGGTCAACTTTCTCTGTGGCGGGCCATCGGCCTACGCCAAAACTACGATCTCGGTCCGGTCCTCGGATTACTTCTTCTTGCCGGCAATCGGCCTGGCCGGCCCTTTGCGGGTGCGAGCATTGGTGTGCGTCCGCTGGCCACGCACCGGCAATCCGCGGCGATGGCGCAGTCCGCGATAGCAGCCCAAATCCATAAGCCGCTTGATGTTCATGGAGACTTCGCGGCGCAGATCGCCCTCGACCATGTAGTCGCGGTCGATCACTTCCCGGATCTGAATGACTTCAGAATCGGACAACTCGTTGACCCGGCGCTCCGCAGGAATATTGACCCGCTCACAAATCTCTTTGGCCTTGGACTGGCCAAGCCCATGAATATAGGTCAACGCGATGTGCACGCGCTTGTTGGTCGGTATGTTAACGCCAGCGATACGAGCCACGGCATTTCTCCATTAGCGGCCAATGAGGCCAAGCATCCCAAATCACCGCGCCGCCGCCCAATGCAGCTTTTCCCGACGCGGATACGCCAAATTCGCGGAGCACCGACGGGTGGATTTCGTTCCCGAAATCCCTCCGGCCAAAGCCCGCTTCAACGCAGTGTCCAGAATGCGCCGTGATTACAGAAATCAGCCCGTTCCGTCAACTGCTCCAAGCGGCCCGAGGGCCGCACTTTTCACACCCCGAGAACCTCCTCGATCTCCCGGGTCACATCGTCGACGGCAGCCATGCCATCCACCGATTTCAGCGAACCACGTCCCTGGTAGAACGTGATCAGCGGTGCGGTCTGCTCACGGTAGACCGCGAGCCGCTTCTTCAACGATTCGACATTGTCGTCGGCGCGCGGACCGCCATCGGTTTCAGTCGCCCGCTTTTCGATCCGACCGATGAGAATGCCCTCATCGACCTGGATCTCAACCACCGCGTCGAGCTTCATATCGAGCTCGTCAAGCAGTCCTTCCAGGGCCTCCGCCTGCGCCACGGTGCGCGGGAAACCGTCGAGGATGAAGCCGGTCTTCACATCGTCCTCGCCGAGCCGATCGCGCACGATCCCGATCATCACGTCGTCGGGAACCAGATCGCCGCGCGCCATGATATCCTTGGCTTTAAGACCAAGTTCGGTCTCGGCCGCCACCGCCGCGCGCAGAATCTCGCCAGTCGACAACTGGATGGCCTTGTGCTTGTCCTCGATAACCTTCGCTTGGGTTCCCTTTCCCGCCCCCGGCGGGCCCAAGAGGATGATTCTCATCGTCGACGCCCCCTCAGTTTGGCCTTTTTGATCAGGCCTTCATATTGATGGGCAAGCAAATGCCCCTGAACCTGCGACACCGTGTCCATCGTCACGTTGACGATGATGAGGAGTGACGTTCCCCCGAAATAGAACGGCAAACCGGTCGATGCGATCAGGAACTCCGGCAACAGACAGACCAGGGTTAGATAAATCGCGCCGACCACGGTCACGCGGGTCAAAACGAAGTCGATGTACTGGGCCGTTCGTTCGCCCGGCCGAATGCCGGGTATGAAACCGCCATGCTTCTTCAAATTGTCGGCTGTGTCCGTCGGATTGAACACGATGGCCGTGTAGAAAAAGGCAAAGAAGATGATGCCCGCTGCGTAGAGTAAAAGATAAAGCGGCTGGCCATGGCCCAAAAGCGCGGTCACAGTGTTGAGCCAGGCGGGACCCTGGCCGCTTGAGAAGTTCGCGACCGTCACCGGTAACAGCAAGAGCGACGACGCAAAGATCGGCGGAATAACGCCGGCGGTATTGAGTTTCAGCGGCAAGTGCGACGAATCGCCCTGGAACATGCGATTACCGACTTGGCGCTTTGGATACTGAATTATGATCCGCCGCTGCGCCCGCTCGACAAACACGATGAGTGCAATCACCAGGATCGCCATGATGACAACGCCGAGGATCAGCGGGGTCGAGAGCGCGCCTTGGCGGCCCAGTTCGAGCGTGCCGGCAATCGCTGATGGCAGTTCCGCGACAATACCCGCGAAGATGATCAGCGAGATACCGTTGCCGATGCCGCGTGCGGTGATCTGCTCGCCAAGCCACATCAAGAAGACAGTGCCACCGACCAGGGTGATCACCGTGGTGATGCGGAAGAACATGCCGGGATCGAGGACGACATTGCCCGACCCTTCCAGCCCCACAGCGATGCCATAGCCTTGTAGCGCGGCCAGCACGACCGTGAGGTAGCGCGTGTACTGGTTGATCAGCTTTCGGCCCGCCTCGCCCTCTTTCTTCGCCTGTTCCAATGTCGGCGAAACGGTCGTCATCAACTGCATGATGATCGACGCCGAAATGTACGGCATGATGTTGAGCGCGAAGATCGCCATGCGCCCGGCAGCGCCGCCGGAGAACATGTTGAAGAGCCCGATGATGCCGCTCTGCTGCTGGCGGAAAACCTCGGCCAGCGCTTCCGGATTGATGCCTGGGACCGGAATGTAGGTGCCAAGCCGATAGATCAAAAGCGCACCCAGCGTGAACCAGATGCGCTTCTTCAACTCCTCCGCTTTGGCGAAAGCGGACAGATTGAGGTTGGCAGCAAGTTGTTCAGCGGCTGAAGCCATGAGTCAGGCGGCTCCCTTCGGTGTTGCGGTCGGTCCGTGCATCACGCGATATAGTCAGTCGGCCTTCGCTTCGCCCGCATCTTTTGATGTGCTGGCAAGAATTGTGATCGATCCGCCCACCTTTTCGATCGCCGCGATAGCCGGCTTCGAAGCACCCGCGACCTGAAGATCGAGCTTCGCCGTCAACTCGCCGCCAAGCACGCGCACGCCATCGCGCAGCTTCGTCACGATACCGGCAGCCTTCATCGTCTCGACCGTGATCGGTGTCTTGGGATCGAGCTTGCCGGCATCGATAGCCGTTTGCAGGCGCGTTAGAGAGACTTCGTTATAGCGCTGCCGGAAGATGTTGTTGAAGCCACGCTTTGGCAACCGCCGATGGATCGGCATCTGGCCGCCTTCAAAGCCCTTGATCGACACGCCTGACCGCGACTTCTGGCCCTTATTACCACGGCCAGCCGTCGTGCCCGTGCCAGAACCAGGCCCGCGCCCAACGCGCTTGCGCGCATGAACCGCGCCGTCCTTGTCCTTCAATTCGTTTAGCTTCATGGCTTTCACCACCACATTCTGGCGACTGTATCGCGTTATTCTTCGACGACGCGCACGAGATGGCTGACCTTGGCGATCATACCGCGAACCTGCGGCGTATCATTCAAGGTGCGGCGCCGGTGCATCTTGTTTAGGCCGAGGCCAATCAGCGTCTGGCGCTGATCCTTGGGCTTGCGGATCGGGCTGCCGATCTGCTCGACCGTGACGGTTTTCGTAGCCATCGTCGTTATCCTCCAACCTCGGCGTCGACGCCGGCCTCGCGCCGGCGCGCCTGAAGTGTACTGGTCTTCAGACCCCGCCGGGCGGCAACGCCGCGCGGGCTGTCTTCCTTCTTGAGCGCGTCAAAAGTGGCCCGCACCATGTTGTAGGGATTGGACGTACCCAGTGATTTGGCGACGACATCCTGCATACCGAGCGTCTCGAAAACCGCGCGCATCGGACCGCCGGCGATGATGCCGGTTCCAGGAGGCGCAGCACGCAGCAGAACCTTGCCGGCACCGTGGCGTCCTTCAACGTCGTGGTGCAGCGTGCGTCCCTCACGAAGCGGCACGCGGATCAGCGCGCGCTTGGCGGATTCCGTCGCCTTGCGAATGGCTTCCGGCACTTCACGCGCCTTGCCGTGACCGAAGCCGACCCGGCCTTTTTGGTCGCCAACGACGACGAGTGCCGCGAAACCGAACCGACGACCGCCCTTCACCACTTTGGCGACGCGATTGATATGGACGAGCTTATCGACGAATTCGCTATCGCGCTCATCGCGGTCTCGACCCTGCCGATCCCTAGGTGATCTCGGTGCCATCACTTTGTCCCTACATCCTCGTTCGGCGCCATCGGCACCAGATATCCAATAAGTCTATGCCGTTAGAAGCTGAGCCCGCTCTCGCGCGCCGCGTCGGCCAGTGCCTTGACACGACCGTGATAGATGTAGCCACCGCGATCGAACACAACGTCCTTGACCCCGGCCTCCACCGCACGCTCGGCAACCAGTTTGCCAACGGCGGCGGCAGCCGCCTTGTCGGCACCCGTCTTCAGGCCTTCGCGCACGTCTTTCTCAAGCGACGAGGCGGCAGCCACCGTCCGGCCCTGATTGTCGTCGATCACCTGCGCGTAGATCTGTTTCGACGAGCGAAACACCGAAAGACGCGGGCGGCCATTGGCCACTTTCTTGATCGAGCGGCGCACCCGCGCAACGCGGCGAGCCGTGGTTTTCGATTTTGCGCTCATTTTCGCCTCGTTACTTCTTCTTGCCTTCCTTACGGAAGATATATTCGTCAGCGTATTTCACGCCCTTGCCCTTATAGGGCTCCGGCGGCCGGTAGCGGCGGATTTCGGCGGCGACCTGACCGACCTTTTGCTTATCGATGCCGGTGACGACGATCTCCGTCGGTTTCGGGCACTGGATCTGAATGCCCTCCGGCACTGCGTAGTCGACATCGTGGCTGAAACCGAGCGCCAGCTTGAGCGTGTTACCCTGCATCTGCGCGCGGTAGCCAACGCCGTTGATTTCCAGCTTCTTCTCGAAACCGTCCTTCACGCCCGTGACGATGTTTTGAACGACCGTGCGCGACATGCCCCACATGGACCGCGAGCGCTTGGTCTGATCGTTCGGCTCGATCACGATGCCATCATCGGTCATCTTGGCGAGCACGTCATCCACAAGCACGACCGACAGCTCGCCTTTCGGCCCCTTGGCCGAGACGGTCTGACCATCGACAGTTGCGTTCACGCCGTCAGGCAGAGCAACCGGTTTTTGTCCAATCCGAGACATCGTCACATTCCCATTCGCAACAGCGCCTTAGAAGACGCGGCACAAAACCTCGCCACCGACATTTTCCTCGCGTGCCCGATGATCGGCCATGACACCCTTCGGCGTCGACAGGATCGAAACACCCAAACCATTCGCGACGCGCGGCAGGTTCTTCACCGACGAATAGACCCGTCGGCCAGGCTTGGAGATCCGCTTGATCTCCTTGATGACCGGTGCGCCGTCGAAGTATTTCAGTTCGATGACGAATTCCTTCAAGCCGTTGGCATGTTCGACCGAGGAATAGCCGCGGATGTAGCCTTCGCTTTCGAGCACGTTCAATACGTTTTCGCGCAGCCGCGAGGCTGGCGTCTCGACCTTCGACTTGCGGCGAACCTGCGCGTTCCTGATGCGGGTCAGCAGATCGCCGAGCGGATCACTCATCGTCATGTTCGCTCTCTCCTCACCAGCTCGACTTGACCATGCCGGGGATCTGCCCCTGCGATGCCAGCTCGCGCAGCGCGATGCGCGACAGGCGAAGCTTGCGGTAATAGCCGCGCGGCCGCCCGGTCAGCACACAGCGATTGCGGATGCGCGTCTCCGAAGCGTTGCGCGGCAATTTGGCCAGAGCCAGCGCCGCCTTGAAGCGCTCTTCCTGGCTCAAGTCCTGATCCGCCGCGATGGCCTTCAGCTTTGCCCGGCGCGCGGCATACTTCTTCGCCATCCGGCGCCGTTTCAAATCGCGTTCGACCGCACTCTTCTTGGCCATGCGATCCTTCTCCTTTGGTCGTCGTTTCCTGTCCGTTGCCGCTAGCGGCGGAACGGAAAATTGAAGTTCGTCAACAGCGCACGGGCCTGATCGTCGGTCTTGGCCGTCGTGCACACGATGATGTCCATGCCGAGAATGTTCTCGACCTTGTCGTAGTCGATCTCCGGGAACACGATGTGTTCCTTCAGACCCATGGCGAAGTTGCCCCGCCCGTCGAAGCTCTTCGGGCTCAGTCCGCGGAAGTCGCGAACCCGAGGCAGCGCCACGTTGATCAACCGATCCACGAACTCGTACATGCGTGCCTTGCGCAGCGTCACCTTGGTGCCGATCGGCATGCCGTCGCGCACCTTGAACGATGCGATCGAGTTGCGCGCCTTTGTGATGACGGGCTTCTGGCCAGCAATCAGCGCCAAATCTTCAGCGGCCGCGCGCACACGCTTGGTGTCGGCCACCGCTTCGCCGATGCCCATGTTGATGACAATCTTGTCCAGGCGCGGCACCTGCATCGGATTATCGTACTTGAACTCGTCCATCAGCGCCCCACGCACCACGTCCTCGTAGTGCGTTTTCAGCCGGGGCACATATGCCGTCTCAGCCATCGATGACTTCTCCCGAACGCTTGGACACGCGCACTTTGCGGCCATCGTTCAAAATCTTGAAACCGACACGGGTCGGCTTGTTGTCCTTCGGGTCCAGAAGCGCGACGTTCGACATGTCGATCTTCGCCTCCTTGGAAACGATGCCGCCCTGTTCCTGTGCCGTTTGGCGCTGGTGGCGCTTGACCAGGTTGACGCCTTGAACGATCGCCCGGTTCTCGGCCGGGAACACCTTCAAGACATCGCCCTTCTTACCCTTGTCGCGGCCGGTCATGACCTCGACCCGGTCGCCCTTCTTGATCTTCGCGGCCATCACAAAACCTCCGGCGCGAGCGAAACGATCTTCATGGCGCCGCGCGCGCGCAGTTCGCGGGTCACAGGGCCGAAGATGCGTGTACCGATCGGCTCGCCCTGATTGTTGACGAGAACGGCGGCGTTGTTGTCGAAACGGATCAACGAACCGTCCTGCCGGCGCACACCCTTGGCCGTGCGCACAACGACGGCACGCAAGACGTCGCCCTTCTTGACGCGGCCGCGCGGGATCGCCTCCTTCACCGACACGACGATAACGTCACCGATCGAGGCATACTTGCGCTTCGAGCCGCCCAGCACTTTGATGCACTGAACGCGCCGCGCGCCGGAATTGTCGGCCACGTCGAGATTGGTCTGCATCTGGATCATCGATCAGCCGCCTTTCCTGTCTCATCGTCGCGGGCAAGCCTCAACGGCTCAGCCTGCGGCGCCCTCCAACACTTTCCACCGCTTCGTCTTCGAGATCGGGCGGCACTCCTCAATGCGTACGATATCGCCCGGCTTGCAGGCATTCGCCTCGTCATGCGCCTGATACTTCTTCGAGCGCCGGACGGTCTTCTTCAAAAGCGGGTGCGTAAAGCGCCGCTCGACCTTGACCACTACGGTCTTGTCCGTCTTGTCGCTGACAACGACACCTTGCAGTATTCGTTTCGGCATCGTCTTCTCCTTAACCCTTGTCGGCCGCCGGCTTTTCGCCCATCAGCGTCTTCACGCGGGCGATATCGCGACGCACCTGCCGCACGCGTGCCGTGTTCTCCAACTGCCCGGTCGCCTTTTGAAAACGCAGATTGAACTGCTCTTTCTTCAGGTCGACCAGCTTGTCCTGGAGCTGATCCGGCGTCATGTCGCGCACTTCGCTGGCCTTCATCGTTCCACTCTCCTAATCCGGCCCTAGCCCTGTTCGCCCGGACGCTGCACGAAGCGCGTCTTGATCGGCAGCTTGGCAGACGCCAACTGCAGGGCTTCACGGGCCAGGCTGGCCGGCACACCATCAATCTCAAACATCACCCGGCCGGGCTTGACCTTGGCGGCCCAGAACTCGACCGAGCCCTTGCCTTTACCCATGCGCACTTCGACCGGCTTCTTGGTCACCGGCACATCCGGATAGATTCTGATCCAAACACGCCCGGCACGCTTCATGTGACGGGTCATGGCACGACGCGCCGCCTCGATCTGACGTGCGGTAATGCGCGCCGGCTCAAGCGCCTTGATGCCGTAGGAGCCGAAATTGAGGTCCGTGCCGCCCTTGGCGACGCCCTTGATGCGCCCCTTTTGCAGCTTACGGAACTTCGTGCGTTTCGGTTGAAGCATGGGTCCTGCCTTCCAACTCCTGCCGCGTTAGGCCGCCGGGCGGCGGGCGCCGCCGCCGACTTCCGTGGCCTCGGTAATGCGACGATCATGCGCCTGCGGATCGTGCTCCAGGATCTCGCCCTTGAAGATCCACACCTTGATGCCATTCGTGCCGTAGGCCGTATGCGCGGTCGCCGTGCCGTAGTCGATATCGGCGCGCAGCGTATGCAGTGGCACCCGCCCCTCGCGATACCACTCTGTGCGCGCGATTTCGGCGCCGCCGAGCCGACCGCCACAGGTGATGCGGATGCCGTCGGCACCCAAACGCATCGCCGACTGAACCGCCCGCTTCATCGCCCGGCGGAACGCCACGCGACGCTCAAGCTGCTGTGCGATGGAATCGGCAACAAGCTGCGCGTCCGTCTCCGGCTTGCGCACTTCGACGATGTTGATGTGCACATCGTCCGACGTCATGCCAGCGACCATGCGGCGCAGCTTCTCGATATCGGCGCCCTTCTTACCGATGACGATGCCTGGACGCGCCGAAAAGATCGTGATGCGGCATTTGCGGTGCGGTCGTTCGATAACGATTTTCGAAACGCCGGCGTTCTTAAGCTCGCGCATCAGCGCTTCGCGGATCTTCAGGTCCTCCTGAAGCAGCCGTCCATACTCGACGCCACCCGCATACCAGCGCGAATCCCACGTCCGGTTGATGCCGAGGCGAAATCCGACCGGATTGATTTTTTGACCCATCAGACCTGCTCCTCGACCTGGCGAACGACGATGGTGAGATTAGAGAACGGCTTCATGATGCGCGAAGCCCGGCCGCGCGCCCGCGCCTTGAACCGCTTCATGACCAACGACTTCCCGACATAGGCCTCTGAAACGACGAGATCGTCGACATCGAGGTCGTGATTGTTCTCAGCGTTTGCGATCGCCGATTCCAACGTCTTCTTGACATCCTTGGCGATGCGCCTGCGTGAAAATTCAAGATCGGCCAACGCCGTCTCAACCTTCTTGCCGCGGATGGAGGCCGCGACGAGATTGAGCTTTTGCGGGCTGACGCGCACGCGGTTGAGGACCGCTTTGGCCTCAGTGTCCGACAATGTGCGTTCGCGGGCGGGCTTACCCATGACTTACTTCCTCTTGGCCTTCTTGTCCGCCTGGTGCCCGTAATAAGTCCGGGTCGGGGCGAACTCGCCGAATTTGTGGCCCACCATGTCTTCCGACACGGAGACCGGAATGTGCTTCTGGCCGTTGTAGACGCCGAAGGTGAGCCCGACGAACTGCGGTAAGATGGTCGAGCGGCGGCTCCACATTTTGATCGTTTCATTGCGGCCGGACTCGCGCACCTTGTCGGCCTTCTTCAAGAGAAAGCCGTCGACGAACGGACCTTTCCAAACGGAACGCGACACAGCGCTTACCTCCTGCCCTTGCGCAGATGACGGCTGCGCATGATGAACTTGTCGGTCGCCTTATTGGACCGCGTGCGTTTGCCCTTGGTCGGCTTGCCCCAAGGCGTCACCGGATGGCGACCGCCAGAGGTGCGGCCCTCGCCGCCACCGTGCGGGTGGTCGACCGGGTTCATGGCGACACCACGAACCTGCGGGCGCTTGCCGAGCCAGCGCTTGCGGCCGGCCTTACCGAGCTTGACGTTGGCGTTGTCGGCGTTCGACACCGCACCAACCGTCGCCATACAAGCACCGTGGACCAAGCGCTGCTCTCCGGAGTTCAGCCGCAAAATCCCATAGGCGCCGTCGCGACCGACGAGCTGTGCGTAGGTTCCGGCGGCGCGGGCGATCTGACCGCCCTTTTCCGGCTTCATCTCCACATTGTGGATGATCGTGCCGATCGGCATCGACGACAGCGGCATCGCATTGCCCGGCCGCACATCGACCCGCTCGCCGGCAACGACGGTGTCGCCCGGCGCCAAGCGCTGCGGCGCCAGGATGTAGCTCTTCTCGCCGTCCTCATAAGTGATCAGCGCGATGAAGGCCGACCGGTTCGGATCATATTCGAGGCGGTCGACCGTCGCCGAAACGTCGAACTTCCGCCGCTTGAAATCGATCAGTCGATAGGTGCGCTTGTGCCCGCCGCCACGCCGACGCGCGGTGATGCGGCCGACATTGTTGCGGCCACCCTTCTTGGTCAGGCCTTCCGTCAGCGCCTTGACCGGCTTGCCCTTGTAGAGCCGGGCGCGGTCAACCTGGACCAGGGCACGGCGCCCCGGCGAAGTCGGCTTGAAGGTCTTCAGTGCCATCTGTCCTGTCCCACTCGTTCCTTAGAGCCCGGTCGACACGTCGATCGCGTGGCCTTCCTCAAGGGTAATCACGGCGTTCTTGACGTCCTTCTGCCGGCCTTGAAGCCCACGAAACCGCTTTGTCTTGCCCTTGCGCACCAGCGTGTTGACACTCTTCACCTTGACGTTGAACAGCGCTTCGACCGCCTTCTTGATTTCCGGCTTGGTCGCTGAATTGGACACGCGGAAAACCACCTGATTGTTCTCCGACGCATAGGTCGCCTTCTCGGTGATCACCGGCGCACGGATGATGTCGTAGAGGTTCGGATCGGTCATTTGAGGCGCGCCTCCAACGCTTCCACGGCATCCTTCGTCAGCACCAGCGTGTCCCGACGCAAAATGTCGTAAACATTGATGCCCTGCACCGGCAGCACGTCGATCAACGGAATGTTGCGCGCCGCGCGCGTAAAATTCTCATCCAGCGCCGCGCCCCCGACGATCAGCGCAGAGTTCAAACCGAGCTTGCCAAGCTGGCCTTTAAGCGCCTTCGTCTTTGCTTCCTTGGCCGTGGCAGCGTCGACGACAATCAGAGCGCCGTCCTTCGCCTTGGCCGACAGGGCATGCTTGAGCGCCAGGGTACGTACTTTCTTCGGCAGATCGTGGGCGTGGCTGCGCACATGCGGCCCGAACGCACGGCCGCCGCCACGCATCTGCGGCGCCTTCATGTTGCCCTTGCGCGCGCTGCCGGAACCCTTCTGGCGGAGCGCCTTTTTCGTCGTGCCCCGGATCTCGGAGCGGTTTTTCACCTTGTGCGTGCCGGCCTGGCGTTTCGACAGCTGGTAGCGCACCATGCGCTGCAGGATGTCGGCGCGCGGTTCGAGCGCGAACACGGCGTCGTCGACATTGACGGAACCGGCAGCCTTTCCGGCGAGTGTCGTTACTTTCAGTTCCATCAGGACTCTCCCTCACTGGTCTCAGCGGGGGCAGCGTCAGCAGTCACCTCTTCGACAGGAGCCTCCTCGACCGGCTCTTCGGCCGGAGCAGCACCGCCGCGGACGGCGCCTGGGATCGGCGCTTCGGCAGGAAGCGCGCGCTTGACCGCATCGCGGATCATGACCCAGCCACCCTTGGAGCCGGGCACGGCACCCTTGATCAGTAACAGGCCACGATCGGCATCGGCTTTCACGACTTCCAAGTTCTGGGTCGTGACCCTCACGCTGCCCATGTGGCCGGCCATCTTCTTGCCCTTGAACACGCGGCCCGGATCCTGGCACTGGCCCGTCGAGCCATGCGCGCGGTGCGAGACGGACACGCCGTGCGAGGCACGCAGGCCGCCGAAATTGTGCCGCTTCATGGCACCGGCAAAACCCTTACCGATCGAGGTCCCGGTCACGTCGACATATTGCCCAGGCACGAAGTGCTCAGCGGTCAGTTCGGCGCCGATATCGATCAGATTGTCAGGCGAAACACGAAACTCCACGACCTTGCGCTTCGGCTCCACTTTCGCCTTGGCGAAATGGCCGCGTTCCGCGCGGCTGGCGTTCTTCACCTTTTTCAACCCGGCACCGAGTTGAACCGATGCATAGCCGTTGGACTCTTCGGTGCGCTGCGCGACCACTTGGCAGTTGTCGACTTTGAGCACGGTCACGGGGATATGCTCACCGGCATCGGTGAACACCCGCGTCATGCCCATTTTTTGCGCGATCAATCCGGAACGCATGTGCTCAGTCCCTTAAGTCTCGCTCAAAGCTTGATTTCGACATCGACGCCGGCCGCCAGATCGAGCTTCATCAGCGCGTCGACGGTCTGCGGTGTCGGGTCAACGATGTCCAAGAGGCGCTTATGCGTGCGCATCTCGAACTGTTCGCGGCTCTTCTTGTCAATGTGCGGCGACCGGTTGACGGTGAACTTCTCAATCCGCGTCGGAAGCGGTATGGGCCCGCGAACGCGCGCACCGGTGCGCTTAGCCGTATTCACGATCTCCAGCGTGGAGGTATCGAGAATACGATGATCGAAAGCCTTCAGGCGGATCCTGATATTCTGGCCGTTCATGGTCTTGCCTTTCAGCGCGCCGCGCGGGCGCCGGTGTCACAAAGAGCGCTTGGTCGCGAAGGCGCGACGAACGCGCCTTCGCAAACGTTTTCCATCATTCGAGAATTTTGGAGACGACGCCTGCGCCGACGGTGCGGCCGCCTTCACGGATGGCGAAGCGCAGCTTCTCTTCCATCGCGATCGGAACGATCAGCTCGACATTCATCTCAACATTGTCGCCCGGCATCACCATCTCAGTGCCTTCC
>JANQPO010000021.1 GCA_028289445.1 Tepidamorphaceae bacterium | reverse complement strand
CGACCGAGAACACCAGAATCGGCGGGATCAGGAAGAACAGCCAGTTGAAGATGTTGATCGGCAGGATCACGGCAGCGGCGTCTCGGGCGGTCCGGTCGGATTGGCCTCACCTTACCTTACACCCGAATATGGCGAAACCGGCGCGGCACTAAACCCATAGGCGCATCCCTTTGAACTTGCGTGGATGACGCCGCACCACTGCCCCTCGACTTCTGCCCTCCGGTTGGCTAGGGAACGCGTTGGCGCCCCGCCTCCATTCGAAAATCCCGACAGGACCCGTTCATGACCACCTATTCCCTGCTTCTACTGCCAGGCGACGGCATCGGCCCGGAAGTGATGGCCGAGACCCGCCGCATCGTCGAGTGGACCGCCGCCGCCACCGGTGTGACGTTCGAGATCGACGAGGACCTGGTCGGCGGCTGCGCCTACGACGCCCACGGCGAACCGGTCACCGACGCAACGATGGAAAAGGCGCTCGCTGCCGATGCCGTGCTCTTCGGCGCCGTCGGCGGACCGAAATGGGATGGCGTCGGTTATGACCACCGTCCCGAAGGCGGGCTTCTGCGACTGCGCAAAGAACTGGCCCTCTTTGCAAATCTGCGCCCCGCCATCTGCTATCCGGCGCTCGCCGACTCCTCGTCCTTGAAGCAGGATGTCGTCGAAGGCCTCGACATTTTGATCGTGCGCGAACTGACGGGTGGCGTCTATTTCGGCGAGCCGAAGACGATCACCGATCTCGGTAACGGACAAAAGCGCGCGATCGATACCCAGGTCTACGACACGTTCGAGATCGAGCGTATCTCCGCCGTCGCCTTCGACCTAGCCCGGACCCGGTCGAACAAGGTGACGTCAATGGAAAAGCGCAACGTCATGAAGTCCGGCGTGTTGTGGAACGACGTCGTATCGGAGACCCACAAGCGTGGGTACGAAGACGTCGAGCTGGACCACATGCTGGCGGATGCCGGCGGCATGCAGCTTGTCCGCTGGCCGAAACAGTTCGATGTCATCGTCACCGATAATCTATTCGGCGACATGCTGTCGGATGTGGCGGCCATGCTGACCGGCTCGCTCGGCATGCTGCCGTCGGCTTCGCTCGGTGCACCCGATCCCAAGACCGGACGACGCAAGGCGATGTATGAGCCGGTTCACGGCTCGGCGCCCGATATTGCCGGTACCGGCAAAGCCAATCCGATCGCCATGATCGCCTCGTTCGCCATGTGCCTGCGCTATTCGTTCCAGATGACCGATGTCGCCGACCGGGTCGAACAGGCGATCGCGTCGGCGCTTGAGGCGGGTGCCCGAACCACCGACATTGCCAAGCCCGGTGAGGCCGCCCTGACGACGACCGAGATGGGCGATGCCGTTCTGGCGGCGCTGGAGTCGAATGCCGCATAACGCCTATGGCCGAGATCGAAATACGGCTGGCAACCGATAGCGCGGATGATGTTACGGCCGTCGCCGGGCAACTGCGTGAGATGGATGCCTTTTATGGCGATGCGGCGCCCGACCAGACCAGTGTCGAGCGCTTCGTGCGCGACACCGTACTGGGGCACGGCTCGGCGACACAAGTCGCCCTGGCCCTGGACGGGAGGATGGTCCTCGGCAGCGCGTTCTTCGCCATCATCGGCCCGTCCGATCCGCTGAAGCAGCTTCTCTTCTTGAAAGACATCTTCGTCAACGAGGCCGCGCGCGGCAAAGGCATCGGCGAAAAGTTCATGCGGTTTCTAGCGCGCCATGCCATCGCGTGCGGCTGTTCCCGCATCGATCTGACGACCGGCACCGACAGCCCGGCCCGCACCTTTTACGATCGGCTGGGCGGTGAGGTCGATCCGAACCGGATCTTCTACCGGTTTAGCGAACCGGCCCTGCGCGACCTTGCTGGGCGCTGACAGCCCAGCTCTTTCGGCCGCATTAAGCAATTCTCAGCCCATTCCCGATAGATCGTCTCTTGCAGGAGCAGGAGCCCGATCGATGTCCTTTGCCCGATTGACGCCAGAGAGCGCCGTCGCCGCCCCCCACGGCCGGCTTTATGTCGCAGCGTTCTCCGCAACGCTTTTCTTAAGCGCGTTCCTGCTGTTCTCGGTCCAGCCGCTGTTCACCAAGATGATCCTGCCGACGCTGGGCGGCTCGCCCGCAGTCTGGTCGGTCGCCATGGTGTTCTTCCAGGCGGCCCTGCTCCTTGGCTATGCCTATGCTCACTGGCTGACCAAGAACCTCGGCCTAGCCCGTGCCGCCGGTGTCCATGTGCTGGTCATGCTAATCGCGCTTTTCGCCCTGCCAATTGGGATTGCGCCCGGCTGGGTCGATCCGCCGGACACCGGACAGGCGCTGTGGCTCCTCGCGGTCTTCGCCCTGTCGATCGGTGCGCCGTTCTTTGCGGTCGCCGCCAACGGTCCGCTGATTCAAGCCTGGTTTGCGCGCTCCGGCCACAGCCATGCCAATGATCCCTACTTTCTCTACGGCGCCAGCAATGTCGGCAGTCTTTTGGCGCTTTTGTCCTATCCGTTCCTAATCGAGCCAGTCATCAGCCTGTCGGCTCAGGGCTGGCTATGGGCCTTCGGGTATGGCGGCCTGATCGCCTCGATTGCCGGCGTCGCCGCGCTGGCGCAGATGGGCCGCAACCGATCGAGCGAGAAGTCCAGCGCCTTTCCCGACACGGCAACGGCCGCACCCGCCACAGGGCGCCAAAAGCTGACCTGGATCGGGCTCGCCTTCGTACCCTCGGCACTCCTGGTCGCAGTGACGGCGCATCTCAGCACCGATGTCGCATCCGCGCCGTTTCTGTGGGTCGTGCCGCTGTCCCTTTTCCTTTTGACCTTCGTCATCACGTTTCAGCAGCGTCCGATCATCCCGCATACGTGGATGCTCGGCCTCCAGCCTTTGATCGCCGGGACTGCGCTTACCGTTCTCGCGCTCGGCTTTTCGCTGCCATGGTCGACCTTCATCATGCTGGACCTGGGCGCGCTCTTCGTGGTCGCTATGGTCTGTCACGGCGAACTCGTCCGGCGGCGGCCAGCGGCCACCAATCTCACCAGCTTCTACTTGTGGATGTCGCTCGGCGGCGTACTCGGCGGCATTTTCGCCGGTCTCGCGGCACCTTTCCTCTTCTCGACCGTTCTCGAGTTTCCGCTGCTTTTGGTGCTCAGCCTGTTTTGCCGGCCCGGCGTATTCACAGGCGACCGTTCCGAGTGGCGCAAAGTCATCGTCATTGCATCGATCGCTGCCATCGCTGTCGCCGGAATTGGCATCATCGTCGATTCCGTCGGTCTTGAGTCACCGACGGCCATGCTGGCGCTCCAGGGTTTGGTGATCGCCGCGATCGCCTCTTTCCTTCTGCTACATCGCCTCCCTGCCAGACTCGCCGGTGTCGCGGCCGTATTCTTCATCTGCGGCCAGATCGTCGCGCCGACAGCGTCGGACACGACGAACCTTCGCGGTTTCTTCGGCGTTCACAAGATCCGCAACGACGAGGACGGCAAGCACCGCATGCTCCTCCACGGCACGACGGTCCATGGTGCCCAGCGCCTTGTCGTCGACGCCAATGGGACACGTTTCGATCCCGATCCGCTCGCCTACTACCACTGGGGCGGTCCCTTGGCCGAAGCGGTCAAGACCGCGCGACGCAGCGGCCTCCGCTCCGCCGGGCTCATCGGCCTGGGCACCGGCGCGATGGCCTGCCACGCCCTGCCGGGCGAAGCGTTCACGTTCTTCGAAATCGATCCACTGGTGATCGAGATCGCTGAGGATCCGAACTATTTCGGTTATCTCTCGGCCTGCCCGCCGTCGGGTGGGATCGTTCTTGGCGATGCGCGGCTAACCCTTGCGGATCAACCGAAGTCGGCCTTCGACTTGATCGTGCTCGATGCGTTTTCTTCCGATTCGATCCCGGTTCACCTTCTCACCGTCGAGGCCGTGCGCCTTTACTTCAATCGGATCACGGAGACCGGCTTCATCGCCTTCCACGTCTCGAATCGGAATATGGATCTTCGCCCGGCGGTCGCCGCCGCGGCGAGAGAGTTGGGCGCCCATGCCTATTACCGCGATGATCCAGGCGTCCCCGAGGACGAGCTGAAATACTCGTCGCGGGTGGTCGTGGTCGGCCGCCCCGGCGGAACCATTGAACGGTTCTCCTCTAACCGCGACTGGTCGCTTGTCTCAGATACGACGGCGCGGGCCTGGACGGACGATTACTCCAATGTCCTGGGCGCGATCTGGACCGCGCACCGCGCAAAGTCTCGCTCCACGCAATAGGCGCGCATCCGCCCCTTGCACTTCTCGCCGGTTTAGGCTTTATCCACCGCCATGATGCACAACGCCTCGATCGCCATGGCGAGAGCCGCCACGACGACCGCGAAACCGAAAACCGGCGCGGCGACGACCGCCGTTTGAGCATCATCTCCTCCCCGCTTCCTCCTCCCTGGCGGGGGAGAGAAGCCGAAGACGGCAACAATGTTGGGGAGGCCGGACCAGTCTTGGAGACATGATCATGGGCTATTCCGTCGCCATCGTGGGCGCCACCGGCAATGTTGGCCGGGAAATGCTCACCATCCTCGATGAGCGCGAATTTCCGGTCGATCAAGCTTATGCCATCGCCTCGCGGCGTTCGGTCGGCACGGAGGTCTCGTTCGGCGACCGGACGCTGAAATGCCGCGATCTGGAGACGTTCGATTTCTCCAAGGTCGATTTCGTGTTGATGTCCGCCGGTGGCGAACTATCCAAGGCCTGGTCGCCGAAGATCGGCGCGGCCGGTGCCCTGGTCATCGATAACTCCAGCGCCTTCCGCTACGACTCCGACGTGCCGCTGGTCGTGCCGGAGGTCAACGCCGATGTGCTGGTGCCCTATATGGCACGCAACGAGCGGCGCAACATCATCGCCAATCCGAACTGCTCGACGGCGCAGCTCATGGTCGCGCTCAAGCCGCTTCACGACCACGTCCGCATTCGCCGTGTGGTGATGTCGACCTATCAGTCCGTGTCCGGCTCCGGTAAGGACGCGATGGACGAGCTGTTTAATCAGACCCGCGCGATCTTCGTGAACGACCCGATCGAGCCCGAAAAGTACACCAAGCAGATCGCCTTCAACGTCATTCCCCATTGCGACGACTTCATGGAAGACGGCAGCACCAAGGAAGAATGGAAGCTGGTCGCAGAGACCAAGAAGATCCTCGACCCAAAGATCAAGCTGACAGCCACCTGTGTGCGCGTGCCGGTCTTCGTCGGCCACTCGGAGGCCGTGACCATCGAATTCGAAGACGAGATGACGCCGGACATGGCCCGCGACCTGTTGCGCGAGGCGCCGGGCGTTCTCGTCGTCGACAAACGGGAGGACGGCGGCTACATCACGCCCGTCGAGTGCGTCGGCGACTATGCAACCTATGTCAGCCGCATCCGCGAGGACGCGACGGTGGAGAACGGGCTCAGCCTGTGGGTCGTGTCCGACAATCTTCGAAAGGGTGCCGCGCTGAACACGGTTCAGATCGCTGAGACGATCATCAATCGTGGCCTCATGGGCGACCGCAAGGCCGCGTAGGCGCAGTTGTCAGACCGGAATCTTCGCGCCGTCGTCGACCGGACGGAAGGTTTGCGCTGCCTTGTCGAACCAGGAAAGCAACCCCGTCTCGATATCGAAATAGGCGCCATGTAGCTGAAGGTCGCCGCTATCGCACCGGGCACGGATGTAGGGAAATGTCCGCAGGTTCTCGACCGAGCGCCGGATCGAGAGCATCTCAAGGGCTTGCAGCCGGTTTTCAGGCTCAGTCTCAAGGGCGTTCAGTTCGTCCTTCGCCGGTTTGATCAGCGAAATCCACCTACCGATAAAGTCGCCTGGCGAAAGCGGTTCTCCGCCCTCTTCCAGCGCCGCCTTGATGCCGCCGCAGCGCGCGTGGCCAAGCACAACGATGTGACGAACCTGCAGCGCCTGAACGCCGAATTCGAGCGCCGCCGAAGTCGACTGGAAATCGCCGTGCGGATTGTAAGGCGGCACCAGATTGGCAACGTTGCGCACGACGAAGATGTCCCCAGGCGTGGCATCGAAGATGGTTTCCGGTGCCGCTCTGGAATCGCAGCAGCCGACCAGCATCACCTCGGGCTTTTGACCCTTCGCGGCGAGTTCTTGATAACGCGCGCGCTCGATTCTAAGGCGGTGATACTTGAAGGCGACATAGCCCTCAAACAGCGATTGCGGCATGTCCTTCATAAGCGCCGTCCCCGGTCCTGTTGACGCATAGAACTATGCGACAATGTGTAGCATGAGACCAGGGCGGTCAGAAATGGTCGCGTCTGACCACCTCAACATCGGTCACGGTAACGATGCCGATCTGCCGTGTAATCAGTTCACGCACCTCGGACAGGACAGCGTCAATCCGGTCGCCATCGAGGATGCAAAAGACGACGATCATCTGACCGGCCTCGCCGACCATGCCCTCGCGGCGCCAGACGCCGTCATGGCCGCGCCCGGCAAGCGCCGGCAGTGCCGTGTAGCCGGAGACCTCCAAGCGGTCGAGCAGATCCAGCAGCCGGTTCAAAAGCGGCCTTTCGAGTACGATCTCGAGCTTCTTTTTCGTGAACGTCTCAATCATCGGATCGCCTCGGCAAGGGCTATGTAGATCGGGATGCCCAAGGACAGGTTGAAGGGGAATGTAACACCCAGAGACATCGTCAAATAGATGGCGGGCCGCGCGTCCGGCAGGGCCAGCCGCATTGCCGCCGGTACCGCGATATAGGAAGCCGAGGCCGCCAGCGTGATCATCAGCGCCGTACCACCCGCCGAAAGCGCAAGCGGCCAGACGGCCGCTGCGGCGATGACGGCGGACAGCATTGGCATGTAGAGGCCGAAGGCGATCACGCCAGGCTTCAGTTCGCGCCAGCCCTGACGCAGGCCGCGACCGGCGACCAGGCCCATGTCGAGAAGGAACAGGCACAGCACACCCTGAAACGGCGCGATGATGAACGGCGCGATCAGATCGAGGCCCTTTTCCCCTGAGATCAGCCCAATGAAGAAAGAGCCGGTCAGCATGACAATCGAGCCATTGAGCGCGATTTCGCGAAAGAGGCCGCTTTCGGTATCCCGCTTGGCGCCGCCGTAACGGCTCGCCAGCCACAGCGCGGAGAGGATGGCCGGCGTTTCCATGACCGCGGCTACGGCCACGATGTAGCCTTCCGGTTCGACACCCAGAGTGGTCAGCGCCTGGGTCGCCGCAACGAAGGTGACAATCGAGATCGAACCGTAGTGCGCCGCAACCGCAGCTGCGTCGATGATCGGTAGGCGCGTGGTCGCCTTCAGCAGAAAGAACGCGAGAAACGGAATGGCGAAGCTGAGCACGCCCCCGACAATGATACTGCCGATCAGCGTCGCATCGATGCCGTGGGCGGCAACACCGGCGCCGCCTTTGAAGCCAATGGCCATCATGAGATAGAGCGCGATCGCCTTGGCGACGGCCTCCGGCATCGTCAAGTCGGAACGCGCGAGCGCCGCAAACAGGCCGAGTGCGAAGAACAGGAAGACCGGCGAGGTCAGATTGGCGGCAATAAGATCAAACATGGCAACGGTCTAGTACACCTGCGACAAGATGGGAATGCGGCATTCCGGCACTTTGCGAGAACGCGGATCGCCGCTCGGCGATTTGAGCATCAATCCATCGGCTCCCGATGCCACCAAGAGCTGGCGGACTAGAGTATGTTCCCGAAAAGTGTGTGCGGTTTTCGGACAAGAACATGCTCAAAATCAAGGAAATAGAACATTTTCGGTGACTCGATCTTCGCCGAAAATGCTCTAGTTGTCCGACAGGAATGCCGGATCGGCATTGCCGCCGCATATCAGGACACCGATGCGGGCACTTTTTGGCGGATGCCAAGCGCCTGACAGGACGGCCGCGAGCGCCGTCGCGCCGCCCGGCTCGGCGACCAGCCGCAGGCGGTCCCACAGGACCCGCTGTGCCGCGCTAACATCGTCGTCGGTGACCAGCACCGCTTCGGTGTCGGCTTTCTGCAACGCCGCGAAGGCCAGCGTCCCGATTTGCTTGGCGCCGAGCGAGTCGGCGGCGATGCCGGAGACCGCCACATCGACCGGACGGCCGGCGCGGCGCGCGTCATAATAGGCGGCGGTCCCCTCTGTCTCGACGGCGACCAGTCGGGCCGCACCATCGAGCCAGGTGGCCATGCCGCCGATTAGCCCCCCGCCGCCGACGGCGATCAGGAGGATGTCGAGATCGCCGGCCTGCTCGTTCCATTCAAGCGCCGTCGTTCCTTGCCCCGCCATCGTCTCGGCGGCCTCGTAGGCGTGAACGCCGACAGCGCCGGATGCCGCCATATACGCCTCACATTCGGCCAACGCATCGGCGTAGCGGTCGCCCTTAACGACGACATCGCCTCCAACGGCGCGGATTTTAGCGATCTTCGCCGGGCTCGAGATCTCCGGTACGAAGATCTTCGCTCTGATTCCGAGCTTTGCGGCGGCAAAGGCGACGGCGGCACCATGATTGCCGCCGGAGGCCGCCGCGACACCGGCCGGTGGAATCTCGCGGGCAATGAGATTGTTGAATGCGCCCCGCGCCTTGAACGAGCCCGTGTGTTGCAGGAGTTCCAGCTTCAACGAGAGGGGCGGATGATCACCGAGTTCGCCTGCGGACACCGCAATGACCGGCGTCGTCCGCACATGCGGCGCGATGCGCTCGCGCGCAGCCCCTACCGCATCTTTGTCCAGTGTTTGGTCCATCATTCTCTCGGTGAAACGCAATCCAAGTGGCCATCGTGGCGATGAACTGGACCGCAAGTGGAAGGCTTTTCTCGGTCAGTTGACAATACCAATCTAAAACGATTCAGATAGCCCTGAAAGGGTAGGTCATGGAGCGATTGCGGATCACGGGCGGTGAACGCCTGCAAGGCACCGTCGCGATCGCCGGCGCCAAAAACGCCTCGCTACCGATCATCGCCGCTTCGCTACTCAGTCCTGAGACGCTCACAATCACCAACCTGCCGGCGCTAACCGACGTCGCGACCATGCTCGACGTCATCGCCGAGCATGGCGCGCATGTTGACCGAAACGGACCGCACCAAGTCGCCATCGATGGCGGTCGCGTCGACCATGTCGAGGCCTCCTATGGCGCCATCCGTCGGATGCGCGCGACCGTTTTGGTGCTCGGCCCGCTTGTGGCACGCTTTGGCAAGGCACGGGTTTCGCTGCCCGGTGGGTGCGCCATCGGCACCCGCCCCGTCGATCTTCATCTGAAAGCACTCCAGACGCTCGGCACCACGGTCGACACGGACGGTGGGACGATCGTCGCCAACGCACCGAACGGTCTGACCGGCGCTCGCATCGTGCTTGCCTCGCCGTCCGTCGGCGCCACGGAAACCGCCATGATGGCGGCAACGGCCGCCAAGGGCGAAACCGAGATCATCAATGCCGCCCAGGAACCGGAGGTCGTCGACCTGGCCACCTGTCTCGTCGCGATGGGCGCGGAGATCGAGGGCGCCGGAACGCACCGCATCTTGATCCGCGGCGAAACAATCTGGCGTACCGCCAAACATGCCGTTATCCCGGATCGGGTCGAGACCGGCACCTACGCCGTTGCGGCCGCCATCACCGGCGGACAGCTTGAACTGGCCGGCGCACGGCTGGAGCATCTGGCGGCGCCGGAACAGGTCCTTGAATCCTGCGGCGTCGCGTTTTGGCCGAGCGATCGCGGCTTGATCGTCTCGGCTCCCGATCCGCTCCAAGCCATGGACATCACCACCGAGCCTTTTCCCGGCTTTCCAACCGACTTGCAGGCCCAGTTCATGGCGCTGATGTCGGTTGCCGAGGGAACATCGACGATCCGCGAAACGGTGTTCGAAAACCGCTTCATGCACGTGCCGGAACTGAACCGGCTTGGCGCAGACATCAAGCTTCAGGGCACGGTCGCGACGGTCAAGGGCAGTCGCGAACTGAAGGGCGCGCCGGTCGCCGCGACCGATCTGCGCGCCTCCGTCTCTCTGGTGCTGGCGGGTCTTGCCGCGACCGGCGAAACGGTAATTGAGAACATCTTCCACCTCGACCGGGGCTATGAGGCGCTCGATGTCAAACTGACCCGCTGCGGCGCTCGGATCGAACGGTTGTCGGGCTGATCGATGGCCGACACCGAACCGCTCTTCCTGGGTGTCGACGGTGGCGGCACCGGTTGCCGGGCGCGGCTTGAGACCGGTGACGGGGCCGTCTTAGGTGAAGGACTGGCCGGTCCCGCAACCACTCGGATCGGCATTGACGAAGCCTGGGCCGCCGTTCAAGCCGCATCCGATAGGGCGATTTCCGAAGCCGATTTATCGACGAACCAGGTCCGTCGCATCCATGCCGGTGTCGGACTTGCCGGCATCGGACGTATCGGGGCGCAGGACCAGCTCGAATCCTTGCCTCACTCGTTCGCGTCTATTGTCTTTCTCGGCGACGGACCGGCCGCCTGCCTCGGTGCCCATGGCGGCCGGGATGGCGGCATCGTCATCGCCGGCACAGGATCGATCGGCGTCGCGCGCATCGCCGGGGAAACCGTCCAGGTGGGCGGCTACGGCTTCCCGATCGCCGACGAGGGCAGCGGCGCCTATCTGGGGCTGACCGCGATCCGGCTGGCGCTCCGCGCCCATGACGGACGGCGCGAACGCACCGCGCTTCTGCACGATGTCTTGATTCGGTTCGGCCAGGACCCGAACGAAGCCGTGGCGTGGATGGACCATGCGACCGCCACGGATTACGCAACACTGGCGCCGCTTGTCGTCCGCCACGCCGGCCAGGGCGACGCCGCGGCAAGGCAGATCATGCAGCGCGCCGCGCAGCACATCGATGGCTTGATCCGGGCGCTGATGGCGCGCGGTGCCGAGCGCATCGCGCTGCTTGGCGGCTTGTCGAGCGCGCTGGAACCGTGGCTCGCACCCGATGTCCGGTTTCGGCTCAAGCCCGCCAAGGGTGACGCCGTCGACGGCGCGATCATCGCCGCGAAACGCGCAACGGCCCGCGCCGAGTGAGTCTAAGCCCTCACTATCGCCGGATTGCCTCGCCTTGTCGCGATTGGTATTACAGTGGAATACGAATCCGACTGACTGGTATCTAAGACCGCAGCGACCATGTCCACCGAACGCGTCGACCCCCGCTTTGCCGAACTGGACGCCTGGCCGTTGGCCAGCGCGCTGGAGGCCATGTGGGAGAGCCAGTTGGCGGCGGCCGCCGCCGTACGGCAGGCGCTGTCCGACGTAACGGTCGCGACCGAAGCTGCCGCCGACGCGCTCGGCGAAACCGGGCGCATCGTCTACGTCGGTGCCGGAACATCGGGCCGCGTTGCGATCCAGGATGGCGCCGAGCTTCCGCCCACCTTCAACTGGCCGCTTGACCGACTGGTCTTCGCGATCGCCGGCGGCAGCGATGCCATGGTCGCCAGCCGCGAAGGCGCGGAGGACAGCGCCGAGGACGGTATCCAGCAGATGGAGGCCGCCAGTCTCACGGCGGCGGATGTGGTGATCGGCGTGGCGGCCAGCGGCACGACACCCTACACCGTCGCCGCCATTCAAAAGGCGACCGAGATGGGTGCCGTCACCATCGGCATCGCCAACAATCCCGACGTGCCCCTACTTCAGGCCGCGCGCTTTCCCGTCTATCTGCCGACCGGCAGCGAGTTCATTGCCGGCTCCACGCGCATGAAGGCCGGCACGGCGCAAAAGATCGTACTCAACATGATCTCAAGCGGCATGATGATCCGCCTCGGCCGGGTCTATGGCGGCATGATGGTCAACATGCAGCTGGCCAACGCCAAGCTGGAACGTCGCGGGGCTGAGATCGTGTCCCGCATCGCCGATTGCGACACATCCGTCGCAGCCGAAGCCCTGAAATCCGCCGACGGCGAGATCAAAGTGGCGACCCTAATGGCGCTTGGTTCGGACAAAGACCAGGCGCGAGCGCTGTTGGACGAAGCCGGCGGTAATCTGCGCCGTGCCTTGGCCGAGCGCATGTGAGGCCGGCCATGTTGAAGATTGACCGGCAGCGGATCGACGCGGCAAAGCCGACGCCGCTTTATCTTCAGGTCGCCGACCTGATCCGCGACGAGATCAAGGACGGCGTGATCCGTATTGGCGACGCATTGCCGTCCGAGCGCGAACTGTCCGACATGGTCGGGATTTCGCGCGTCACTGTCCGCAAGGCAATCGAAACGCTGCTGCGCGAGGGGCTGCTGTCGCGCAAGCACGGGTCCGGCACCTATATCGCGCCCCGCATCGAGCAGCCGGCGGCGCTCTTGGCCGGTTTCACCGCCGATATGCGTAATCGCGGCCAACAGCCCGGCTCGATCTGGTTGGAGCGCGAAACCGGACTGCCGACGCCGGAGGAGGCGCTGGCGCTATCCTTGTCGATCGATCAGCCGATTATGCGGTTTGCCCGCGTGCGCACCGCCAATGACGAGCCGATGGCGATCGAGCGGGCATCCGTGCCGGCCCGGTTTCTGGGTGCAATCGACGATGTCTCCACATCGCTTTACAGCGCCTTGGAGGCGCGCGGCTGCCGCCCGGTGCGCGGCCTGCAACGTCTGCAGGCATCGCTTGCAACGCCCGACGAGGCAGCAGCGTTGTCCCTACCAGCGGGCGCAGCGATCCTGCGCATCGAGCGCCGAGCCTTCCTTGCCGACGGCACGCCGGTGGAGTTCACCCGGTCGGCCTATCGCGGCGACCGCTATGACTTCGTCACCGAAGTCCGCGATCTGGCGGCGGATAAGCGGATGCTGGAAGCCGCCAAATAACAACGACCGCGCTCGCTTCTTAATCCGGAATGAGATCAGGTCCGCTCACCTACCTTGCGCGTCTTCCCGGACGCGCTGCGGCATGACATGCCGTTGCGCTGATCCGAGATCGTTCGACGTATAGGACTCGCATCATTAAAAAGGCGATCCCGATTCTGCGGCGCATCACAGAAGTGCTGCACCGCGCCTGGGATGACGATCGAGAAATGATTCAATTTGAACTCACTCGCCTCTCAGGCGCGGATCGAGCGTATCGCGCAGGACATCCCCCAAAAGATTGAGCGCGAAGGCAACGAGCAGGATTGCGGCGCCCGAGAAGACGGCACTCCAAGGTGACAAGCGCAAGAAGTTCCGTCCCTCCGACAGCATGGTTCCGAGCGACGGCGATGGCGGCTGCGTGCCAAGCCCAAGGAACGACAGCGACGCTTCGACGAGGATCGCCGTCGACAGCAAGAGGCTGGTCTGGACCAGCACAACGCTTGCAAGGTTCGGCAGAATGTGGCGCGCGATGATGCGCAGGTCCGACGCGCCGATAGAGCGGGCATTCATCACATAGTCGCTCTCGGCAATCACCAGCGCCGGCCCACGCAGGAGCCGCGCGAAGATCGGGGAATAGACGACCGCGATCGCAATTGCCGTCGGGGTCGAACCCGGTCCGAGCATGGCGATGATGCCGATGGCGAGAAGCATCACCGGGAATGCGAAAATGATGTCCATGGCTCGCATCGCGATGCGCTCGGTCCAGCCACGATAGTAAGCCGCGATTAGGCCAAGAGCGCCGCCGATCAGCAGTGCCACGGCGACGGCCGCCGCCGAGATGCCGAGCGAGGCGCGCAGTCCGTGAATGACGCGGGACAGGATGTCGCGACCGAACTGGTCCGTCCCCAGCCAATGGGCGGCGCTTGGCCCTTTCAGCCGCGAGATGACGTTCTGCTCCAGCGGATCGTAGGGCGCGACCCACGGCGCGAAGACGGCAATCGCGATGACTAGCACGGTCGCGCCGGCGGCGAAGAGAAGGAGCTTTGACGGCGACCCGTTCATCGTTTCCTCAATGGCGCACGCGCGGGTCGATGATTGCGTAAAGCAGATCGACTACGAAATTGATCAGCACGAAGGCGACGGTGACCACCAGGATCGTCGCTTGAACCAAGGGGTAGTTGCGCTCGGCAATCGCCCCCAAGATGAGACGGCCCAGTCCCGGGATCGCGAAGACCTGTTCGATCACGATGGCGCCGCCTAGAAGATAGCCCGCCATGATCCCGACACTGGTGACGAACGGGATAAGCGCGTTCCTGAGCGCGTGTTTGAAGAGGATGGACCGCTCGGAGACACCTTTGGCGCGAGCAGTGCGGATATAGTCCTGTTGGAGCGCATCCAGCATGGCCGAACGGGTCAGCCTCGCGAGATTGGCCAGAATCGGCAGGGCGAGCGCGATGGACGGCAGCAGAAGCCGCGCCAGGTTACCGAGCGGATCCTCCGAGAACGGCACATAGCCCAGCATCTGAACGCCCGGCGCCAGCACGGTCAGCGCAAGAATCATCATGATGCCGAGCCAGAAGGACGGAATGGTGAGCCCGGCGACGGAACCGATCTGCAGCACGACGTCCCAACCCTGACCGCGCAACCGGGCCATCAAGACACCGAGCGGCAGCGCCAGCCCGGCACCCAGCACAAGCGCGAACACCGTCAACTGGACCGTCGGCCAGACATGCGCGCCGATCTCTTCGATCACCGGCCGGCGGGTCCAGATGGAGACGCCCAGATCGCCGGTCATCGCGCCGGCAAGCCAATCGACATATTGCACCAGGATCGGCTTATCGAGGCCGAGGCTCGCCCGCAGTTCGGCGACGCGTTCCGGCGTCACCTCCGTATTGGCGCCGAGCATGATCGCGACGGCGTCACCGGGGATCAGCCGGATCATCAAAAACGTGATGATGGAAATGCCGAAAAGGACGACGACCAGTTCGATCAGCCGGGTCCTAAGGAGGCGCATGAGAGCAAGAACCGGGCGCCGGCAAGCGACGCCCGGCAATTGGTGTTATTGACCGAACTCGGTCGTGGTCAGCGTCATCAGCGACCGGTTGGGCATGATCTCATAGCCCTTGACCGTGTCGCGCGTGGCCGTGAACAACTGGCCGTAGGTCAAGAAGGCGACCGGACCGCCGCACGCCAAGACCTTCTGGGCGTCATTGTAGATCGCCTGTCGGTCGGCCAGCTCAAGCGCCACGCGGCCATTGTCCAAGAGGCCGTCCAGTTCCGCGTTGGAATACTTGAACACATTCGTCGAACCGCCGGTCCTGAACGTCCGGTAGAAGTAGTCGTCGGGTTCAATCGAGCCGGAGTTGATCGACGCGAAGGCATCGAAATTCGAGTTTCGCCAATCCTGCACGAACTGGCCGATCTCCGGAATGTTCAGCTCGACCTCGAAGCCGGCATTGTTCAACTGCGCCTGGACGACCTGCGCGATATCGCGGATGTCCTGGCGCGGCAGAACGAGAAGCGTGAACTTGATCGGCTCCGTCACGCCCGCCTCGGCAAGCAGCGCCTTGGCCTTGTCGACCGAGTGCGCGAAACAGGAAAATTCGGCCACGTCGACCGCCCATTCCGTCAGCGCCGGCGACAGCGGCCCACCGGGCACGCCCGCGCCGAACAGCGCCGCCTGAACGATCTCGTCGCGGTTGAGCGCATAGTTCAACGCCTCGCGCACCTTCGGATTGTCGAACGGCGGCTTCGACACGTTCATGCCGATCAGCGTGTAGGCGAGTTCCAAGGTCTCGGCGATGGCGACATTCGGCTGACCGCGCAATTGCAGAGCCGTCGCCGCGTCGATATTCGGCAGCATGCCGTACTGACCGGAAATGAGGCCAACCTGGCGGGTCGCCGATTCCGGAATGATGTTGAACTTCACACCATCAAGCTTCGGCAGACCGGCATTCCAATAGCCCTCATGCTTGGCCAGCGCGATAAAGCCATTGGGTTGCCATTCCTCGAACTTGAACGGCCCCGTACCCATCGGCGCGTTCTGGAGGCCTTCCTTATCCGTCTCGAACTGGCGCGGCACGATAGCGATCGAGGCAAGCGCCGTCAGGAAGGGTGCAGAAGGCTCCTTCAGCGTGACCTTGACGGTCGATGCATCGACGGCCTCGGCCATCTCCACAGCGGCAAGCCGGCTGGCGAGCGGCGAAGCGATGTCGGCCGACATGACCCGGTTGAGACTGGCCACGACATCGGCGGCCTCGACCGGCGCACCATCGTGGAACGTCGCGCCGGAGACCAGCTTGAACGTATAAGTCTTGCTGTCCTCTGACACCGTCCATGATTCGGCGAGCGCCGGTGCGACCAGCAGATTCTTGTCGATCGTCGTCAGGCCTTCGTAGATCGTGCCGCCGACGATCTGGGTCGACGTGAAAGCCGTCACGATATGCGGATCGAGACCTGCCGGCGATCCGGCAACGGCCGCTTCCAACACCTGCGCATGTGCCGGCGCGTTGTGCAGCGTCGTGCCGACAGTCCCCAAAACGAGTGCGGCGGCCAATCCGGTGAATGCTTTTTTCATCGTCGCTTCCCTCCCTGTCCCCGGTGCAATTCCGGCGTATTGCGTCCAATGTGGTCTTTGATTAGGCTAGTCCTCTTAGATACCAATTTCAAGCGATCCCATTCATGATCCAAACCGGTCCGATCACCGCGCTGGGCGCCATCAGCGGCACGTCCATGGATGGCATCGACCTCGCGGTTATCGAGACGGATGGACGCGACCATGTCGTGCTCGGGGCCGGAGAGACGCGGTTCTACCCCTCTGACTTGCGCGAGAAGCTCGGCGCGATCATCGCCGACCCGTCGATCGCGGAACGCGATCCGCTCACGGCGCTGGAAAGCGCGGTCACGGACGCCTTTACGTCAGCCATTCGCGATTTCGCGCAGGGGGCCGGGATCGATCTTAGTCGAATCGATGTCATTGGCCTTCACGGACAAACGGTGTGCCACCGGCCGGAGCGCCGGTTCACGCGGCAACTCGGCGACGGCGGGCGCATGGCGGAAATGTTGGGCGTTCCAGTCATCGACGGCTTCCGCCTGGCCGATGTCGCAAGCGGCGGCCACGGCGCGCCTTTCGCACCGCTCTACCACGCCGCGCTGGCGCGCGATCTGGCCCAGCCGGTCGTCGTCCTCAACCTCGGTGGCGTCGGCAATGTCACCTACATCGACGGCGATACCGTGATCGCCTTCGACACCGGGCCGGCGTCGGCGATCATCGATGACTATGTCTCGACGCATTTCGGCCTGCCGTTCGATGACGGCGGTAGGATTGCGGCCAAGGGCCGCGTCAACCAAGCCGTCCTCGCCCAACTCATGGACAATCCGTTTTTCACCGAGCGGCCGCCTAAATCATTGGATCGTCAGGATTTTCACGACCGCGCGACAGCCGTCGATGGGCTGGACAAAAGCGACGCCGTCGCAACACTGGCAGCCTTTACAATCGCCGCAACTGCCGCGGCGCTCGAGCATATGCCGGCCAAGCCGGGACGTTGGCTGGTGACCGGCGGCGGTCGGCACAATCAGGCGTTCATGGCGGGCCTGCACGACGCGCTCGGCGTCCCTGTCGACCCGGTCGAGACCGCCGGTTGGCGCGGCGATCTGATCGAAGCGGAGGCGTTCGCCTATCTGGCGGTACGGTCGCTTCGCGATCTGCCGCTGAGCCTACCTGCCACAACCGGCGTCCCCGATCCGATGCCGGGCGGCCGCCTGTGGCCGGCGCCAGAACACGCGGTTGACTGAGACGCCGGACAGACCGCCCGTTCTCGCGATCGACGCCCTGTCGCTCGCCGCCGGCTCCGTCGCACTCATCGACGATGTCTCGCTGACGATCGGACCCGGCGAAATGGTCGGTCTTGTCGGTGAATCCGGCTGCGGCAAAAGCGTAACCGCGCTCTCGGTTCTGCGGCTACTTCCAGAGCCGCCCATCCGCATCACAGGCGGTCGGATCCTGTTTCAGGGAACCGACCTCCTGACGCTATCGCCGAAGGCGCTGGCCGACATTCGCGGCAACGCGATCGGCATGATCTTCCAGGAGCCGATGACGTCGCTCAATCCGGTCCTCACCATCGGCGATCAGATCAGCGAACCGCTCATGATCCACGACGGCATGAGCCGCACGGCGGCGCGAAGCCGCGCCGCGGAGCTTTTGGATCTGGTCGGCATTCCGGCACCCGTCACGGCGTTGTCCCGGCACCCCCACCAACTTTCGGGCGGACAGAGGCAACGCGTGATGATCGCGATCGCCATCGCTTGCCAGCCGAAGCTTTTGATCGCCGACGAACCGACGACGGCGCTCGACGTGACCGTACAGGCCCAGGTGATGGCGCTTATCGATCGGCTGCGCCGCGAATTCGGTCTGGCCTGTCTGTTGATCACCCATGATCTGGGCGTCGTTGCGCAGTATTGCGACCGCGCCCATGTCATGTATGCCGGCCGGATCGTGGAGACCGGGCCGGTCATGCCATTGTTCGCGACGCCGCAGCATCGTTACACGCGAGCGCTGGTCGATACGATTCCGGCCCGTAACCCGCCGGGCGAGCCGCTTCCCGCCATCGCCGGCATGGTGCCGCCGCCTGGCGCACGCGGCACGGGCTGCGCCTTCGCAGAACGCTGCGCGGCACCGCTCGATCGGTGTCAGGCGGAGCGCCCCACGCTCACCGAAGCGGATGACCGCGCTGTCGCCTGCTGGAATCCAAGCGCATGACCGACGATCTGGCGCCCCTTTTATCGGTCAAGAACCTCCAAAAGACCTATGTCGACAAGCGCGGACAACGTCTCTACGCGGTTCAAGATGTCAGCTTCGATCTGGCGCCCGGCGAAGTGCTCGGCATCGTTGGAGAGTCCGGTTGCGGCAAGACGACCCTTGGCCGCGCGCTGATGCGCCTCGTCGAGCCGACGGGCGGAACGGTCGAGTTTGAAGGCGAGGACTTTCTCGAAAAACGAGGCGCAGCGCTAAAGCGGGCGCGCCGTGACATGCAAATGGTCTTTCAGGACCCGTTCGGCGCGCTCAACCCGCGCCACAAGGTCGGCGCCATTGTCGGCGAACCGCTTGTCGTTCACGGCGACCCAGTCGGACCGGACCGCGTTGCCGCGCTATTGCACCTTGTCGGCCTGCCGGCGGACGTCGCCGACCGCTTCCCGCACGAGTTTTCCGGAGGCCAGCGACAGAGGATCGCCATTGCGCGCGCCTTGGCGCTGAAACCGAAACTGATCATCGCGGACGAACCAGTCTCGGCGCTCGACGTGTCGATCCAGTCGCAGATCCTCAACCTCATTGGCGACCTGAAGGATCGGCTTGGCCTGGCCATGCTCTTCATCAGCCACGACCTCTCGGTGATACGGCATGTCAGCGATCGCATCGCCGTGATGTATTTCGGTCGCATCGTCGAAATCGGTCCGGCAAACAGGGTCTTCGACGACCCCGGCCATCCCTACACCCAAGCGCTCATGGCCGCGATCCCGGCAGCACCAGGCACAGCCGACACCACGGGCGTTGATACCGAAACCATCGTCGCCGGTGAAGTGCCCGATCCAGCGGCACCGCCGAAAGGCTGCGCGTTCTACGCCCGCTGCCCGATCCGCGAAGATCGCTGTCAGGCCGCGGTTCCCGCCCTCGTGGAGAACACCGACGGTCTCGCTGTGGCTTGCGTCCACTTCAGCTAGATCGGAGTGGGCTCAAATTGGATCATTCCCCTCCTTCTTCGTCATCCCGGGCGCGGTGCAGCACCTTGGTGATGCGCCGCAAAACCGGGATCGCACTGTCAATAACGCAAGTGCCAGACCTCGAATGATCCCGGATCAGCGCAGCGGCATGTCATGCCGCGGCGCGTCCGGGATGACGCGTGAGGTAGGGGAGCGGACCATGCTCAAAATCAAAGATATAGAGCTCGGATCGCCTCCCGGCGTATCAATCAGCGCTACCGTTCTCCGGCAGCGCATCGATGACATGGGCAAACGACCCCATAACCCGGCCGTTCACGCCACCGATTGCCCCAAGGTCCAGCCCCTCGGCATCGTTAGACCGAAACAGCGGCTCGGCTCGGTTCTCGACCAATGTCGCGTAGTGGAACTCATGGCCGGTCAGGGTCACGGGCCAAGGCAGCGCGCCGTTATGTGACAAGCGACGATAGCCAAGCTGCCGACGTCTTTCAGCAAAGCTGGTCGCATGGGGCAAAAGCCCAAGCATGCGATGGGTCTCGCCGTCCGCATCCTCGAGCCTCTCGCCCAGAACCATATAGCCGCCGCATTCGCCATAGATCAGCGCGCCACGCTCGACGGCTAAGGTCATGCCGGCCCGAAACGTCTCGGCGGCGGCCAACGCTGGCGCATGCAACTCCGGGTAGCCGCCGGGAAGAAAGACGGCATCGGCCTCCATATCCGGCGCTTCATCCAAGAGCGGCGAAAACGGAACGATGGTGGCGTCTTGCTGACGCCAATCTTGAAGAAGATGCGGATAGGCGAAGGCGAAGGCCTCGTCGGAGGCAACGGCGATCCGCCGACCGAGCGGCGGAAGCTTGGAGCCCGCGCCACCGCCCGAAAGCGGGCCCGCCACGTCGCGCAGGCCATCCAAGTCAATCGCTTTTGCCATGATCGCGCCGGCGCGCGCGATGAACGTGCTCAAATCGTCATGCTCGCGCGCCTGAACCAGACCCAGATGCCGTGAAGGCAAGGCCAGGTCGGCATCGGTCCTTACCGCGCCGAAACAACGATAGCCGGCCGAGTCGAGCGCCGCCCGCAACATGCTCTCGTGCCGGTCGCTCCCGACGCGCGTCAGGATCGCGCCGGCCACGCGAACGCGGGGATCGAAGGTGGCGAAACCGTGCACCAGGGCGGCCACGGATTGGCTTTTGCGCGCCGCATCGACGACGAGCACCACAGGCAGATCGAGGACACGCGCCAGATCGGCGGTGGACCCGCCACCGGCAGCGGCTCCGTCGAAGAGACCCATGACGCCTTCGGCGATGAAGAGATCGGCACCGTCTGCAGCGCTTGCGGCCAAAGCGCGAACACGATCGGATCGCATGGCCCACGGATCGAGATTGATCGACGCGCGGCCGGTCGCCGACTCATGAAAGCGGGGATCGATATAGTCCGGTCCGGCTTTGGCGGAGGCGACTGGCAGACCCGCCGCCTTATAGGCCGCCAACAGACCGAGCGTGATCAGGGTCTTGCCGGACCCCGATTGCGGCGCGGCGATGATCAACCCGTCTGTCATGGCGATCAGGCCAGCGGATTGGCGCGCAACTGGTCGCGATACCAGTCAAGCGTTTCGCGCATGTCGGCGACCTTGCCGATGACGACAATCGCAGGCGTCGGCAACTGCCCGGCATCGGCCAAGGCACCGACGGCATCGAGCCGGCTTTCGACGACCTCCTGCTCCGGCAAAGAGGCATTCGCGACGACCGCCACCGGATCGGCGCCGTTCCGGCCGCCGGCCACTAGCTTCGCGGCGATTTCGGCCAGGTTCTTGACCGCCATGTACATGACAATGACCGGAGACGCGGTGGCCACCGCCGCCCAGTCGACGCTGGCGGGAACGGCGCCGGAGGAATCGTGGCCCGTCAGGAAAATCACGCTGTGATTGGTCTCGCGATGAGTCGCCGGAATACCGGCATAGGCCAGCCCGCCGACGCCTGAGGAAATGCCAGGTACGATACGGTAAGGCACGCCGGCCGCCGCCAGGGCCTGGCATTCCTCGCCGCCGCGCCCAAAGATAAACGGATCGCCACCCTTCAGGCGCAGAACGCGCTTGCCATCGCGGGCAAGCGCGACCAGCCGAACCGTGATGTCGATCTGCTTCGCCGAGGGTTTGCCGCCTCGCTTCCCGGCATAGACAAGCTCGGCGCCCGGCCGCGCCCATTGCAGAATGCCGGACGAAACGAGCGCGTCATAGACGATAACATCGGCCTGGCACAGCGCGTGATAGCCCATCACGGTCAACAGGCCCGGCGCACCCGGCCCGGCACCAACAAGCCAGACGCTGCCCGGCGCGAAGTCGGGGAACCCGGCGCCATCCAGATCGGCGAAGCGGCGATCCTCGCCGAGCGCCAGGCCCGCAAGCCGCGACGCGGCCTTCCCGCTACTCATCGTCAACCCCATTCGATGCTTTCAAGTCCGAAGGCGGCCGGATAGTGTCCGCCCGATGGACGAAATGGCAAGACCGGACGGCGCCGAAAAACGCGCTTTGCGGCGCGGCTGGACGACCGGCGCCTGCGCGACGGCCGCGACCAAGGCGGCGCTGACGGCGCTCGCCACCGGAGACTTCCCCGACCCCGTTTCGATCAGCCTGCCGAAAGGCGAGACACCGGCCTTCGCTCTGGCGAAAGAGCAGGTGGGCGAGGGTTTCGCACGTGCCGAGATCGTCAAGGACGCCGGCGACGACCCGGATGTCACCCATGGCGCGACGATTGTCGCGACGGTGCGGTTCGCCGCGAAGGGCGCCGGCGTGGTTTTCCGCGCCGGTACCGGCGTCGGCACGGTCACCAAAGCGGGCCTGCCCCTGCCGCCCGGCGAGCCGGCGATCAATCCGGTCCCGCGCGACATGATGCGGGCCGTGGTGCATCAACTGGCTGAGGTCCACGGTTTCACGCCCGATGTCGAGATCGAAATCTCGGTCCCAGGTGGCGCGGCGCTGGCCGAAAAAACCTGGAATCCGCGTCTCGGCATTGTCGGCGGCCTGTCGATCCTGGGGACGACCGGCGTCGTGCACCCTTTCTCCTGTTCGGCCTGGATTCACTCCATCCATCGCGGCATCGACGTTGCCCGCGCCGCAGGTCTTGATCGTGTCGCGGGGGCGACCGGATCGACATCCGAAGACGCCGTCAAGGCGCATTACGGGCTGCCCGATCATGCGCTGATCGATATGGGCGATTTCGCCGGCGGGATGCTGAAATATCTGCGGAACAACCCGGTTCCCAAGCTGACAATTGCGGGCGGTTTCGGCAAGCTCACCAAGCTCGCTCAAGGCGCGCTCGATCTTCATTCCGGCCGCAGCCAGGTCGACATGGATTGGCTTGCCGCGCGCCTGTCGGAATGCGGCGGCGACGACGCGCTCGCCGCCGAGACCAGAACGGCCAACACCGCCGCCGAAGTCCTCACGCTTGCTAACACTGCCGGTCTCGCCCTTGCCGACACCGTCGCCGCGCGCGCGAGAGAGACGGCCATTGATGCGTTGCGGGGGGCTCCGGTCGCCGTCAACCTTATGATCGTCGACCGGTCGGGCCGGATCATTGCCCATGTCGAATAGGACCATCCTCATCCTCGGCGGCACGACCGAAGCCCGAGAGCTTGCCACGGCGCTTTCGAAGAGCGGGACAGATCGGATCGTCACATCGCTTGCCGGCGTCACGTCAGCCCCCGTTCTTCCAAGGGGCGAAACACGGCGTGGCGGCTTCGGCGGCGCTGATGGGTTGCAGCGCTATCTGGAGGCCGAAACCGTCGACCTCCTCGTCGACGCCACCCACCCCTATGCGACGCAAATCACCGCTAGCGCCCACATCGCCGCGGCGCAGTCCGGCTGCCCGTACCTGCGTCTCGAACGACCGCCCTGGACGGCAAAGGCCGGCGATACTTGGCACATCGTTCCCGATATCGACGGTGCGGCGCGTGCTCTTCCGGACAACGCGACGGCGTTTTTGACCATCGGCCGCCAAGAGCTTGGCGCCTTCGCCAACCGGACCGACTGTCGTCTGATCGCGCGCATGATCGAACCGCCGGACGTACCGCCCGTAGGCATCGAGATCGTCATTGGACGACCGCCATTCGCCGTTGAGGACGAGACGGCGCTCATGCGCGACCGCAACGTGACCGTTCTGGTCAGCAAGAACGCCGGCGGCGACCGAGCGAAGCTTGACGCCGCGCGCGATCTCGGCCTGCCGGTGATCATGATCGACCGGCCGTCCGGCCTGCCCGAACCGGACGCGACGACCGTTGCTCAGGCGCTGGCGTTGATCGCCGATCATAATGCGTGAGCCTTGGTCTTACGGTTGCGCAATACATGCTGGTGCGCGGCGTCATAGAGCATTGAATCACGGAAGTGCTGGTCGCCGAACACATGACCGACGAAGACCAGCGCTGTACGGGTGATCTTGGCGGCCCGCACCTTCTGAGCGATGTCGGCGAGCGTTCCCCGAATGATCTGCTGATCCGGCCAGGTCGCCCGATAGACCACGATTGCCGGACAATCGGCGCCGTAATGGGGCGTTAGCGCCCGCTCGACATGGCGCAAATTGCGCACCGAAAGATGAATGGCCAGGGTCGCGCCGCTACGTGCCAGGGTTTCCAATTCTTCGCCCAGCGGCATGGCCGTGGACTTCATCGCCGTGCGTGTCAGGATCACGGTCTGGGCGATGTCCGGCAGCGTCAATTCCTGGCCCAGCTCGGCGGCGGCCGCTGCAAAAGCGGGAACGCCCGGCGTCACGTCATAGGGAATATCCAGCGCATCCAACCGGCGCATCTGTTCGGCAATCGCGCCATAAAGCGACGGGTCGCCGGAGTGGACACGAGCCACGTCCTTGCCATCCGCGACGGCAGCTTCGATTTCGGCAATGATCTCGTCCAGATGCAGCGGCGCCGTATCGACAACCCTTGCTCCGGCAGGCGCCGCCGCAACCACCTCGGCTGGAACCAGCGAGCCGGCATAAAGACAGACCGGACACTGTTCAATCAACCGGAGGCCACGGACCGTGATCAGGTCGGGCGCGCCAGGACCTGCACCGATGAAATGGACGGTCGCCGTCATTCCGCCGCTCTCCGCTTCTCGCCGTAGCCGCGCGGTGTATAGACCCGCGTGCGCCCATCTCCGGCTTCGTAAGCACGGGTCTCAGACGACCCGACCAGCACCAACGACAACATGTCGACGGTGTCCGCATCGAAATCTTGAAGCGTCACGACCTGTAAAGCCTCTTCGGCACGGCCGAGATTGGACGCCACGATAACCGGCGTCGATGCGGGGCGCGATCGCGACAAGATCGCCATCGCCCGGTCAAGCTGGTTGCGCCGCCGCTCGGAGCGGGGGTTATAGAAGGCGGTGACGAAATCGCCCTCGGCAGCCGCCTCGATCCGCCGTTCGATGACGGACCAGGGCGTCATCAGGTCCGATAGGGAGATCAGGCAGAAATCGTGACCGATCGGCGCGCCGGCCCGCGCGGCCGCCGCCTGCACCGCCGAAATTCCAGGCGCAATGACGACCTCGACGCGTTGCTCCGCATCGACGAGACCGACGGCCTCCTCCAGCACCTCAAAAACCAGCGCCGCCATGGCGTAGATGCCGGCATCGCCGGAACAGAGCAGTGCCACGTCCTTGCCGCGACCCGCGAGCTTGAGCGCGAAGCGCACCCGATCTTCTTCGGCGCCGAGCGGGAAGCGATGCTGGACTTTGTCCGCCGCGAGGTCTTCGGCCAGATCGAGATAAAGCCCATAGCCAACCCAATCGGTCGCGGCGGTCAACAAGCGCGTCGCCTCGGGACTGCGCCAGTCTGTGGTCCCCGGTCCAATCCCGACGACGGAAATCCGTCCCCGCGCCTGCCCGATGGCCGACGGCTCGATAAGCTGCGTGGCTTCCGCGATGGCGCAGGTGGCGCGGCTCGACTTTCGTTTCTCCGCAACCAATCGACCGCCGTCGCCGGCAGCAAAGAGCGCCGCGCCTTCCGCGACACCGGGCACGCCGACTTCGCGCATGACGACGGCGGAGGGATTGGGAATGCGGTCGGCAACGCTTGCGATATCATCGGTCGACAGAAAACGTGCCTCGACGCCGAGAGCCTCGGCGACGGCATGCACGGCCGGCTCGTCCGCCTTGCGATCGATCGACACCACCGCCGCCACGGCTTCGGGGGCCAGGTTGGCCGCGTCGAATGTATCCATCGCAAGCCGCACCGCTTCCTCAGGCGGACAGCCCCGGTCCGAACCGACGCCGACAACCAGTCGGCGCGGATAGTAGACCAGATGCTCAGCACTCCCGCTCTCGCGGCGGGTCGTTGCCGTCAGCCGAATGGCGGCATCCTCCGCGCGCTGGATGGGTGCCTCATCGAGCCATGTCAGATCGGTATCGATTGTAGCAGGCTTGCCGGCAAGGAGCGCCGCCATGACCGGCTTGGCATCCGCACGGTTCGCCAGCGTCCAGCCTTCAGGCGGTGAATCCAGCGCGACGCCGAAGCGCACATCGCCCGCAGTGGTGATCGCGGGCGCGATTCCCAGTTTTCGCGCAATCGTTTTCGCCAGCAGATTTCCGCCATTGTGACCGCCCAAAAGCGGCACCGCGGCGGACCCATCTTCGGCGATCGCGACGACCGGCGGCTCGCCGCGCTTATCGGTCAGGTGCGGCGCCAACAAGCGGATCAGGATCGCCGCCGCGCACACACCGACGACCGGTCGACCGGCCGAAAAGAGCACTGCCAGATGTGGGCCCAACTCGTCGAACAGAACATCCGCCGTCTCGATACGTCCCGCCGGGCCGTGCACCTCGGCACCGTCAAGCACGCCGGCGATGTCGTCGGCGATTGTCCGGCCCGACGGTCCAAGCACGAGGATGACCGTTCCCTTGGTCATGACCAGGCCTCACCGCCGCGATAAATCAGGATGGTCGAAAAGTAGGGCATGTCGTCATCGCCGATCTCGGCCAGCGACCGGATGCGCTCGTCGTCGCGGGTCGCGCGCTCGACGACAGAGGCGGCTTCGGTCAATCCAGCTTCGCCGATCACGTCGCGCACTTTGTCGAAATGGCGGCCAACCTTGATGATCGCGGCAGCGTCGCAATCGGCCAATTCACGCGCGAGAACAGACCGGTCCAATGTCCCAGGCAGCACTTTCAAGACGTCGTCGCGTGCCGCCAACGGTCGGCCGAGACGTGTCGCGGCGGCCGTCAGCGATGTGACGCCGGGGACGACCTCGGTCGGGAACTGCGTGGACAAACGATCGTGGATGTACATGGCGCTGCCATAGAAGAACGGATCGCCTTCGCACAGAAGCGCGACGGTCCGCCCCGCTTCGAGCGCCGTGGTCAGCCGACCGCAAACATCGTCGTAGACATCCTGCGCCGGTGTCCGCTCCGTCCGCATCGGCAAGGTGAAGCCGATCTCGGTTTGCCCGCCACCCAGATGTGCTTGGGCGATGCCGCGCGCCAGCGCGTCGCCCGATTCCGTCACCGGATAAACGACGATATCGGCCGCCGCGATGATCCGCGCCGCCTTCAGCGTGATGAGCTCCGGGTCGCCGGGCCCGACACCGACGACGAAGAGGGTACCGGCGGTCATGGTGTCTTCCTCGCCCGCCATTGCATGACCGCCATGCGCGGCCGCATGCCGCGAAATCCGCCGACATCGGTGACATGCGAGATGTCCATGCGAACGAGATCGCCGCCAAAGCGCTCATGCCTTTCAATCAGCGCCGCCTCGCCTTCAAGCGTCACGGCGTTCGCCACCACCCGACCACCCGGCTTCAGCGCCGACCAGCACGCCTCGAAGACAGCCGGGTCGGCAACCGCACCACCGTGGAACACCGCATCCGGCGCGGGCCGATCCGCGAGTGTCGCGGGAACCTCCCCCGATACGACCTGAAGCCGCGGGGTACCGAGCCGCTCGGTGTTTTGGTGGATCATGTCCAGCCGCGCGGCATCCCGTTCGAACGCAATCGCTTCGGCCTGCGGCACGGCGCGCAGCCATTCAATCGCCACCGACCCACATCCGGCGCCGACATCCCAAAGAACGGCGCCCGGATGCGGCGCCAGAGCCGCGATAGTCACGGCCCGCACCTCGCGCTTCGTCAATTGACCATCGTGAACGAACGCATCGTCTGGAAGACCGGGCAGCGCGGGCAGAAGCGCAGTGTCCGTAGCCGCCACGCATTCGACCGCAATAACCGCGAAAGGATCGAACGCGACAGTGGACATGGTGTCCACATGCATGTCCACGATCCGCTCATCGGGCCCGTCTATCTGTTCCAGGACCACCAACCGGCTGCCGCCAAAGCCCTGCGCCTGCAGCAAATTCGCCAATTGGCGCGGGGTCTGATCGGTCTCCGACAGGATCAGCAAACGGGCACCGGGCTGGACATGGGAAAGCACGGTGGACAGTGGACGTCCGTGCGCGGACAAACAGTGGATGTCCACCAATGGCCAGCCGAGCCGAGCCGCCGCTAAGCTGAACGCGGACGGTTGGGGATGAACGACCGCCTCGCCGGCATCCAGACGCTTTAGCAACGACGCGCCGACGCCAAAGTGCATCGGGTCGTTGGTGGCCAGGACAGCCGTCGGCACCCCGCGCGTTTCAAGGACTGCATCCAGTCCTTTGGCGAAGGTCGTGGGCCAAACACTCGACCGGTCGGCCGGAACTCCGGCCAGTTCGAGCTGGCGCTTGGAGCCGAAGACGGTTTTCGCCGAAGCGAGCGCACCCCGCGCTTTCGCCGAAAGCCCCTCGGCGCCAGAAAGTCCGATGCCGATGACGCTGAGCCAAGGCGCAGTCATTAAAGCCGCTCCGCGAAGACTGCGTTGAAGGCCGCCGCCGAGATCGCGCTGCCGCCACGCCGGCCGAGAAGCGTGACCGCATTGAGCCCGCGCGGATTCGTTGCAAGCTCCGCCTTCGATTCCGCCGCGCCGACAAACCCGACGGGAAAAGCAAACAGAGCGGCCGGTTTCGGCGCTCCGGCGTCGAGCAACTCAAGCAGTGCAAAAAGCGCCGTCGGTGCGTTGCCAATGATGACAACCGCACCATCCAGGCGGTCGCGCCACAAGTGAACCGCCGCCGCCGACCGGGTCGTTCCAAGGTCCTTGGCCAAACCGGGCGTGCGCGGGTCGTCGAGGAAGCAGTGGACCTCCTGACCGTCCGGCAGATTGCGGCGAATGAGCCCCGCCGCCACCATCTGGGCGTCGACCAAGATCGGGCGCCCTTCGGCAACCGCCCTCCGGGTACCGCCCGCCGGATCGCCGAAGAACCGCAGATCGTCGACAAGGTCAACCATGCCGCAGGCGTGGATGGCGCGCGTGGCGATCGCGGCCTCATCGACCGAAAGACCGGCAACGTTCGCTTCGCGGCGGATCGTCGCGAACGATTCCCGATAGATCGCGTCCGGATCGCGCAGATAGGTCGGATGCTCAGCCGCGTCGGCCATCACGATTTCAAAACGCTTTTCGGCCCCAGCGGATGATCCGCATGGGGATAGGGATGATGCGCATGGTCATGGTCGTGATCGTGGTGGTGATGATGATCGTCGCCATGATGATGGTGGTGGTGGTGACCAGCCTCCAGACGACAGCGGCCGGTGCAGAACGTGTCGCAGAGATCGCAGTCCTCGACATTGGAGCCTGGCGCCGACGCGCCCATGCCTTCCACGTGATGGTGGTGGCTTTCCTGCGCCAAGCCGACTTCGGCCTCGAAGCCCAGAACTTGCGCCCGGTACTTACACAGGGAACAGTTCATCAGCCCGGCGCCCTCGTCGATCTCGCGCACGCGCGCGGCGAAGGTCTCGATCACCAGCGGATGGTCGTTGAGATAGCCCGCCTTGGCGAACTGAATGTCCGGATACCGCGCCGTGACCGTGTCGGTGAAGCCGTAGATCCGGTCGATCAGGATGCCGGTGAAAAGGAAATAGGGGAAGACGATGACGCGCTTGTAGCCGAGCCTCGCCACGTGCTCCAGACACGGCTCAACCAGTGGGAATGTCACGCCTGAAAATCCAGTCTCGCACCAGCCGAAGCCCATGCCCTCCCACAACATGCGGGCGATCTTGGCGACGTTGGAATTGGCGTCGGGGTCGGAGGCACCTCGGCCGATCACGACAAGGCAAACCTCGTGGTTCGGCATCTCGCCCCAATCGGCATTGGCTGTGTCGACGGCCTCCTGAACGCGTTCGCCGGCGGCCCGCAGCATTTTCAGGTCGACAGCCAATTCGCGGCCATAGTGGATCGGCAGCCCGTGTTTGGCTTGATAGGTGTTCAGCACCGACGGGATGTCGTTCTTCGCGTGTCCGGCGGCGAACAACATTCCCGGCACAGCAAGAATGCGGGATACGTTTTGCTCGCGCAGCCGGTCCAGCCCATCGCGAATCACCGGATTGGCGAACTCCAGATAACCGTATTCAACCGGCCAGTCCGGGAAATGGTCTTTCAACTTCTCTGCGACGACCGCGAACTCGGTCACGGCCGCGTTTGACCGCGACCCGTGGCCGCAGACCATGATGCCCGGGCGATCGGTCATGATGTTGTCCTTCAGCGGCGACGGAGCAAGGCGAGCCCCGCAATCAATGCAACCAGCCCGAGGGCCAGCCACTCGCCGTGACTATGAAAGGCGGATGCGCCATGGCCAGGATGCGCGAATGCTGGCGCGGCGATGACGGAAAGGAGGGCGGAAAGTGAAAGAAGACGGTGCATTGCGGCCTCTCGGTCGGGGTTCAACGGACACCGCCCGACCTGGAGATACCGCCAAGGGTATCGCCTTTGACCGCAGCCACGGCGTTGGTCCCCGAATTGGGTCGACCGCACCGTGATCGCTCTCAGTTCCTGGTCGGAACGCTGCTATCTCTGGCTTACCTCAGGTCAAAGGGGCCGGCAAGACCGGATGCGACACCGTGATGTCGCCGGCATGCTAAAGCGGAGTGAAGTTTGGTCGGTTCACCTCGGGTGTCTTCCCGGACGCGCTGCGGCACAACACCAAGGGGCTGCGCCGCGTCCGGGATGACGACCAAGATGAATGACTTGAACTCCTCCCGCTCTAACGCCCGGGTGCATCAGGTTGGCCGTCGCACGCTCGTCGGTTGTCCGTAGAGCGGCTCGATCCGCCGGATCGCGTCGTCGAGCGGCTCAGCCGTAACATCCATCGTATTGCCGTTGGCATGAAGCAGCGTGCCACCATCGCGCATGATCCCGACATGACCGGCCCAGAACACCAGATCGCCCCGCAGGAGGGTGTCGTACGCCGAGTCCGGCAAAGCCGTCCCGATCGTCGCTTCCTGCATATCGGAGTCGCGTAGGATAGACTGTCCGGCCATGTCCATCGCCAATTGAATAAGACCGGAGCAATCGACGCCAAAGGCCGAGCGACCGGCCCACAGATACGGTACGCGCAGGAACATCTCCGCGACGGACACGAAGTCCGCCACCGTCTCGTCGACAGGTGCAACGTGCTTCGACACGATGAAACCGCCATCGTCAGCGAGCGCCGTGTACCGAAGCCCACGCGTCTCCGTCTCGTCCGAAAGCACCAAGCGGCTGCCAATCGACAGATGGCGGAGCGGAACGCTTTTCAGATCGGGCACGGGATAGACATAGGTCGAGAGTGCGGTCACCCAATGTGCTGCGTCAATCGGCGGCCCCAGGGCTTCGGCTGGCAGATAGCCGACATAGCCGTCGCCGGTCGCCTGCACCCAGGACCAACCGCCGCGCGTCTCGAACACCGTGACCGCTTCGCCAAACAGGAGCTGCGTATCGACCGGCGCATCGCGTTCGGGTCGGCGAAACAGATTGACGACGGACTGCGAAACGGCGGCAGGTTCGCCCTCGACGAACCGCGCAGCGTCGAACCGGCCCTCAAGCCGTCTATCGGCTAGGTCGGGTCGTACCGCGTTCAGCCGCGTATCGCGATCAAAGGTCACGAGGCAACCGCTTCACCCTCGGAGACGATGCGATCGCCAAGCTGCTCCAGGAATAAGGCGCCGCCCACGGTCCGCTGAATGATGACATTGCGGCGATCTTGGGGATCGCGGCGACGGGTGACGAAGCCTTTGTGCCCCATCGTGTCGAGCGCGCGCGTGATAACCGGTTTTGTGACGTTCAGCCGGGTCGCCAGGCCGCGTACGGTGTGTGGCGGCTGTTCGAGATAGATCGTCAAAAGGATCGTCAACTGGCGTACGGTCAAATCGCTCTGACCGTCGAGGACGAGCCCTGTGAGAACCCGGTGCCAGAGGGTCAGGGCCTGTGCCGGCCTGAGTGAAATCGACATGCGCGAACCCCTTGCCCAAGCGACACGGCATCGCCCCTGGCTTTGGCCATGTCACACGCTAAACCATTTCGGTTCCGAATTCTTTAAGGCAAGCTCTGGGTTCGCCGCAAGTCACACGCCGTAGCGATCTTTCAACATGCTAAACAGCGCACGGACGGCTTGTGCCTCGCCGCCCTCCGGCTGGCCCGGCCGCGCGCTCGGCACCCAGCCGAAAATGTCGAAGTGGACATGCTGTTTCGCCTGTTCGACAAAGCGCGCAAGGAACAGCGCAGCCGTGATCGCGCCACCGAAGCGGCTAGATCCGGCGTTGTTGATGTCCGCGACTTTCGATTTCAGCAAGGACTCATAAGGCGCCCAAAGCGGCAATCGCCAGACGGGATCGGCGACCGCGGCACCGTGCCCGTCGAGATCAGCGGCCAGCGCATCGTCATTGGTGAAGAACGGCATGACCTCCGTACCGAGGGCGACGCGGGCAGCGCCCGTGAGCGTTGCCATGTCGATCATCAGATCCGGTTTTTCTTCGTCTGCCAGTGCCAGCGCGTCGGCCAGAACCAGCCGCCCTTCGGCATCGGTGTTGCCGATCTCAACGGTCAGTCCTTTTCGGCTTTGCAGGACGTCGCCTGGACGAAAGGCGGAGCCGGAGACGCTGTTCTCGACAGCGGGCACGAGCAAGCGCAAGCGAACCGGCAGGCCAGCATCCATGATCATCGACGCCAAACCGATGGTCGCGGCCGCGCCGCCCATGTCCTTCTTCATGAGAAGCATGCCCGACGAGGGCTTGAGATCGAGCCCACCGGTATCGAAGCACACGCCTTTGCCCACCAGCGTGACCTTCGGCGCTTTCGCATCGCCGCCGGTCCATTGCATGTCGATCAGTCGCGGCGCCCGATCGCTGGCGCGGCCGACCGCGTGAATCATGGGCAGACCGTTTTCGATCAGCGCGTCGCCGGTGATGACCTGTAAGGTCGCGCCATGTGTGTCCGCCAGGTGCCGGACGGCATGTTCCAACTCCGCCGGGCCCATATCGTTCGCGGGCGTATTGATGAGATCGCGCGCCAGGCACACCCCGGCCGCGATGCGATTGACGTCCTCGCCATCGACCGCGTCCGGGATCACCAGACGCGGCCGCTCTTTTTCAGTCTTGCGATACCGGTCGAAGCGATAGCCGCCGAGCGCGAATGCCAGGCTCGAAAGCGCCGGATCGGACACATCTCCCGTGAGCCGATAGTCGCCTGCCGGCAAGGAGGTTGCCAGCGATCCACTCAAAAGGCCCTTCTCGGGCGTGTCCGGCGCGCCGAAGAGAACGGCTAGTGGCGCACCCTCGGCGTCCGGAACGATCAATATCTCGCCAGCCGTCCCTTTGAAGCCGTGCGCGGAGGCCCAGGCCTGTGCACTCGGACCGGTTTGTTCAAGCACACCTGCAACCGACCCCGCCGTCACGAAGTGAATTGGCACCGCTGCGGGGGCATCATCCAGTGGCAGGAGGTTTGTTTGCATCGTCGACCGCAATCCCTTCTGCCGCCGTGCCGACACCGGCCGCGGGCGGCTGAACCGTTAATCATTCGTTAGGGTTAACAAAATATTCAAACACTGAGATCGATACATGCTGGCGGGCTGCAATGGCAAGACAAACAGGCGGACGGATAATCGGATCGATCACCTCTATGCCGAGCGGACGGACGCCGCTTCGAATTGTTCTCCTGGTTTCCGCAAGCGCCCTTCTCGCTGGCTGTCAAACTGATTCCATCGTCACGGGTTCGGTCAAGCCCGATGCCAGCGTGGCCGCGCCAGTCGCTGCTTCGCAATCTGGACAGACCGCCGCCACGCAAAAGCAGCTCGCCGAATGGGCGAAGCGCTACAAGCGGCGCCCAGGATCGAAGAAAAATGCCATCGGCTATGCCTATCTGCTGCGGCGCGCTGGCCAGGCCGAAGAGGCCGTCGGCGTTCTTCAACGTGCCGTGATGAAACATCCAGAGGACCGCGAGGTGCTTATCGCCTATGGCAAGGCGATGGGCGATACCGGCCGTACGAAGGAAGCCGTCAAGCTCCTGCAGCGAGCGGAAAGTTCCTCGCAGGCCGATTGGGATTACATGTCGACCATGGGCGCCATGCATGACCAGCTCGGCGACCACAACACGGCGCGCAGCTATTACGAAAAGGCGCTGGCGCTGGCGCCGGGCGAGCCGCGCGTGATGTCTAATCTTGGCCTAAGCTACGCGCTAACCCGCGATCTGAAAAAGGCCGAAGAAACCCTACGCCAAGCTTCGACTCATCCCAAAGCCGACAATCGGGTGCGCCAGAACCTGGCCCTGGTGCTCGGCCTGCAGGGCAAGTTCGAAGAAGCCGAAGAGGTCGCACGCAAGGACCTTCCGCCGGACCAGGCCGCGCAAAACGTTGCCGTCCTGCGGCAAATGCTCAGCCAACAGAACACCTGGGACAAGATCGAAGCAGGCGGCTGACGTTCGTTCGTCAGGCCTTGAGTCGACAAATCCAACTGACTTGAGCGGAGGTCCGTTGCGAAACGGCGTTCGGCCGCTTACAGCGCGATCACCCGGATCGCCGCTGGTCCGAGGATCACCACAAACAAGACCGGCAGGAAAAACAGGATCATCGGCACGGTGAGCTTCGGCGGCAGCGCTGCGGCCTTCTTCTCGGCGGCAGCCATGCGCATGTCGCGATTCTCCTGCGCCATGACACGCAGCGCCTGGCCCATCGGCGTACCGTAGCGTTCCGCCTGAATAAGGCTGGTCATCACCGCCTTCACACCATCGAGGCCCGTGCGCAAACCGAGGTTCTCAAACGCCTTCTTGCGGTCTTCCAGATAGGACAATTCCGCCATGGTCAGCGCCATTTCCTCGGCAAGCGGAATGGATTGCAGACCGATTTCTTGGGCGACACGACGGAAACCGGCCTCGATCGATTGACCGGATTCAACGCATATCAGCAAAAGGTCGAGCGCATCCGGCCAAGCCGCGCGGATCGAGTCCTGACGCCGCTTAATGCGGTTGCTGATGTAGATATTCGGCGCATAAAGACCGAGATAGCCGATACCCAGCGATATCGCGAACTTGATGGTGGCCGGCTGATCGAACTCACGTAGGAAGAACATGTACATCAGCGCGACGACGAAGAACACGCCCGGCAACGCCAAGCGCAGGAAGACATAGACCGACAACGGCGCCTGGCCGCGGAACCCGGCCATCTTCATCCGCAGTGCGGTCTCCTCCGACGACAGGACCTGCCGCAGGTTGAAGCGCTCGACGATGGTGCGAATGAAAGGCTTGGCTTCGCCCTTGAGAACCGTGCGCTTGCCAGCCTGCTCGTTCAAACGGGCGCGCTCGCGCTTGCGAAGCTCCTCGCGCTCATTCGACACATACCGCATGCGGGTCGCAAGCTGGTTGTTCTGCAAGTACGGCATGCCGAGCGTGATGACCGTCGCGGCGACCGCAATGGCGGCGAAAAAGCCGAACAGGAAATCCGCCTCAAAGAACCGATTGATAAGAGCGTTCACGACACTTTCTCCCGCTCTATCCGGTCAGAAATCGAAGTTGATCATCTTGCGCATCACCAGGACGCCAATTGTCATCCAGACGGCGGAACCCGCGAGCATGATCTGTCCCATGCGCTCGGTCCAAAGCAGCTCGATATAGTCGGGGCTGGTCATGTAGACGAGCGTCATGACGACCAAGGGCAGCGCGCCGATAATGGCCGCCGACGCCTTGGCCTCCTGGCTCATGGCCTGGATCTTACCGGTCATCTTCTTGCGCTCTCGAAGAACCTTGGAGAGGTTACCAAGGGCCTCGGAAAGATTGCCGCCGCTGGTCTGTTGGATGGCCACGGTGATCGCAAAAAAATTCACTTCCGCGAGGGGAATACGCTTGTACATGCGCGAAAGGGCTTCGGCCGCCTGAACACCGATGGCCTGGCTGTCGATTACCTCGCGGAACTCGCTGCGAACCGGCTCTTGCGCTTCGGCGGCGACGATGCGCAGACAATCGTTAAGCGGCAGGCCGGCTTTGACGCCGCGGACAATCACATCGATCGCATCCGGAAGCGCTTTGATGAACTTCTTCTGGCGGCGCCTGGTCAAAAAGCCCAGCATCCAGCGCGGCACGCCGAACCCAGCCGAGAAGGCGGTGGCGCCGGCAAGCAAAGCCGAGCCGAACGAGATGTATATAACGGCGCCAAAGATGCAGCCGAATATGATGCTGAAAACGATGAAGGTTTGCAGCGACATCGTGAGACCGGACTGTTGAATCCTAGCCTTAAGCGTCTGTTTGTCGGTGCCCGACTTCGCGTTGGCCTCAATGTCCTTCAGCGTATCTTGGACTTTGCGCGACTTGTTGCGCTGCTCGCGCATCTCGACCTTTGCCGACCGCGATAGCGGCGACTTGACGGCCGCCATGCGCTTCTCGCGCTGCCGCTCGCCGGACAGGATCGGATAGAGAAAGACGTAGGCGACACCACCGGCGCAGATCATGGCCATCGCCATGACCACCAGATTGCCGGCCGCTCCACTAAGCAAAGGCGCCCCCTGCCTCGGCCTCGTCGAGATCGTTGACCTCGGCCGCATCGAGCGCGGCGGCCAGACGCTTCTCCTCACCGAAGTAGCGGGCCCGCTCCCAGAAGCGCGGCCGGGCAATGCCCGTTGAGCGGTGGCGGCCTAGGATACGGCCGTTGGGATCCTCACCCACGATGTCGTACAGGAAGATATCCTGGGTCGTGATCACGTCGCCCTCGGTGCCGAGCACTTCGGTGACGTGGGTGATACGACGCGAGCCGTCGCGCAGGCGCGCCGCCTGGACGATGACGTCGATCGACGAGACGATCATTTCGCGGATGGTCTTCGACGGCAGCGAGAAGCCGCCCATCGTGATCATCGACTCCAGGCGGCTCATGGCCTCGCGCGGCGAGTTGGCGTGAAGCGTGCCCATCGAGCCGTCGTGGCCCGTGTTCATGGCCTGCAACAGGTCAAAGGCTTCCGGTCCGCGAACCTCGCCGACGATGATGCGTTCAGGACGCATACGCAGGCAGTTCTTGACGAGGTCGCGCATCGTAACCTCGCCCTCGCCCTCGATGTTCGGCGGGCGGGTCTCCAGGCGCACCACGTGCGGCTGCTGCAATTGCAGCTCGGCGGAGTCCTCGCAAGTGATCACGCGCTCGTCGAGCTCAATAAACCCGGTCAGGCAATTGAGTAGTGTCGTCTTACCGGAACCCGTACCGCCGGAGATCAGCACGTTGCATCGACATTTGCCGATGATCTTCAGGATTTCGGCGCCCTCTGAGGAAATGGAGCCGAACGAAACCAGCTGATCGAGCTTGAGCTTGTCTTTCTTAAACTTACGAATGGTCAGCGTCGGGCCGTCGATGGCCAGCGGCGGCGCGATGACGTTGACGCGCGAACCGTCGAGGAGGCGCGCGTCGCAGATCGGGCTTGATTCATCGACACGCCGGCCGACCTGGCTGACGATGCGCTGACAGATATTCATCAGCTGCGAGTTGTCGCGGAACCGGATGCCGGTTTCCTCGATCTTGCCGTTGACCTCGATGTAGGTCGTGTTGGCGCCGTTCACCATGATGTCGGCGATATCGTCGCGGGCCAGAAGCGGTTCCAGGGGTCCGAAGCCGAGGACGTCATTGCAGATATCGTCGAGCAGTTCTTCCTGCTCGGAGATCGACATGACGACTTGTTTGATCGCGATGATCTCCGAAACGATGTCCCGGATTTCTTCGCGCGCCGCCTCTGCGTCGAGACCGGCGAGCTGGGTGAGATCGATGGCATCGATCAGCGCGGAAAAGATCTGCGTCTTCGTGTCGTAGTACTGCTCCGACTTCCGGGAGGGATCCCGGCGTGCGGAGTCCGCTGCCGGTTCAGGAGCAGGCGTCGGCGTCGCCGCGGCGGGCGCCGGCTCGGGAGCGGGAGCGGGTTTCGGTTCCGGCGCAGGTGGCGGGACCGGCGCTTCCACGGTAGGCGGCGCTTCGAGCGCTCGTCCCTTATCCGGATCGAACGTCCCTCTCTTACCAAACATGCGTTCTTACTCCCCGGCGCCCTTGCGCTTCTTGAAGCGCTTCAAAAGCCCGCTAATCGCAGAACCCCTGCCGCGTTTTTCGATCGTTCGACCAGTGGTGATCTTGGCGATTTCCACGAACATGTCGGTCACCTTCGTCGACTGTCCCATTTCAGCGATCATCTGGCCGTTGTTTGCGGCCATGCCGAACAGCTGCGGATCGAATGGAATGACGGCAATCGGTTCGAGTTCGAGAGCGGCGGAGAAATCGGACGGAGCGATTTCAGGTCGTTTCGGTACGCCGGCTTGGTTGAGGACCAGGCGTGGCGGATTGTCGTGCTTGCGCTGCGACTTCAACAGTTCGATCAGGTTTTTGGTGTTCCGCAGGCTGGCGAGATCCGGGGTCGCGGTGATGACGACCTCGTCGGCCGTCCACAGCGCGTTGCGGGCCCAGCCCGACCACACATGCGGGACGTCCAGAACCGTGCAGGGAACGGTCTTGCGCATGATCTCTAGGATCGTTTCATAGGCGCCGGGCGACAGGTCGTACTCCCGCTCCAGCGTCGCCGGCGCCGCCAGAAGGCTGAGCCGATCAGTGCATTTGAAAAGCAGGCGCTCGATCATCTGCTCGTCGGCGCGCTCGTTCTCGAAGACGGCGTTGGCAAGCCCCTGCACCGGGTCCTGATTGAAATCGAGGCCCGCCGTACCAAAGGGCAAATCCATGTCGGCGATGACCACATTCGTTTCGAACTCGGTCGAGATCGCCCACCCGACATTGTGTGCAACAGTCGATGAGCCAACACCACCACGCGCGCCCGCGAAAGCGATGACCCGACCGACGGGATCGGATTCCGGCGCGGTGTAGATTTCCGATATGACCTCAACCAGTTGGATTGGGGCGACGGGCGCCACGACGTATTCGGAGATGCCCTTGCGAACCAGGTCCCGGTAGAGCAACACATCGTTGAGATGGCCGATGACGATGACCCGGGTTCCGCTGTCGCAGACCTCTGCCAGTTCTTCCAATCCGGCCGCGATTGTGTCCGATGACCCCTGGCTCTCGACAATGATGAGATTGGGCGTCGGGGACGACTGGTAGAATTCAACAGCAGCGCTAAGCCCGCCCATCTGCACGGTCCGCATGGTCTTCGCCATGCGCCGGTCCTCGAAGGCGTCTTGTATGACTGCCTGGACGTCGGTCGTTTCGCAGAAAGCCTGAACCGAAACCCGCGGCACAGGTGCAACGGTCTGCTGTGGCGTTTCCGACGATCCGTCGGTCAGTCCTGACGGCTGATTGACGTCATGAGCCAGATTTTCCATGTCGTATCCCGATCACTCACCGACTTCGGAAAGGTTTTCGCCGGTCGTTTCGTTGTTCGCTGACGGTGTCAGCTCACCCTTGCCGTAGGACTCAAGCACACGATTGCGCGCGTTCGCGTAACGTGGGCCTTCCTGACGCGGATGGCGCAGGTCGTTCCGGTTGGCGACCATGGTCGCCAGGTTGCGCTGCTGGAAGCAGCCGAAATTGTCGTATGGCAGATTGCTGGGATTGGCGGCCAAGTCCTGGTCGATGTGGCCGCACTGCGGAACGACGAAACTGTGAGCCTGGTAGCGCAGCGATACCGGGAAACCGAACTCGCCGGCGTAAGGCGTGTAAGGCTCGACAACGATGGCGTCTTCCGAAACGCCGACCCGTCGCGCGATATGGCGGATCTCGCCCACCCGGCGAACGGCGGCACGCTCATTCTTTGTGCCTTGCGGCGATGCAATAAACAGCGGTCCCGCACCATTCTCGCGATAGCTGTTCAAGAAGACTTCGACATCCACCTTCTCTTTGGCGCTTAGGCGCCCCTCGCCTTTGACGACGGGAATGTCGAGAACGCTGAACTCACCAGGCTGTAGGATCGGGTTGCGATCCTCCGCCGAAGTCAACGGGATCGAGCTGGTGATGCCGTGATTGTGTGCCTTGCAGCCGGCGAGCGCGACCGCCGCAACGCCGCAGGCTATCAACGTGATAAGCCTGGACCGCGTCCGCACGGTGGAGGGTGAGGTCTGTCGGGTCATCATACTCTCCAAAATCCCAGGCATCAGTCGTAGATGAATCCGTATTGGCCGTTGAAGCGGCCGATCGGTTTGGTTCCACCGTTGACGCTGTAGATGCGATTGAGGCGACCGAGCAGGTAGCGCGACGGATCGCTCGCCGCGATAATGCCGTCGGTCGGGCGAGCCAGCGCCTCCGGCGAGGTCGCACGAACGGTGTACGGCGTGACGATGATCACCAGTTCCGTTTCAGATTTCTGGAAATCGGTGCTTCTAAACAGCGCGCCGAGGATCGGAATATCCATCAGCGGCGGCATGGCATTGATCGCCTGCTTGGTCTCTTCCTGAATCAATCCGGCAATGGCAAGGGCGCCGCCTGATGGCAATTCGATGGTCGTCTCGGCGCGCCGCACCTTCAAGGCCGGGATCGTCAAGTCGGCAACCGTAGTGCCGTTGTTCGCGGTTCCGCCGCGCAGCGTGAACGCGCCCTCAGTCGTCAGCTCCGACACTTCGGTACTGACCGTTAGGCTAATCCGGCCTTCCGACATAACGACAGGCGTGAAATCGAGCACGACACCGAAGGGCTTGTACTCAATGCTGACATTGCCGTCTTGGTCGCGGCCGGCCGGAACCGGGAATTCGCCGCCGGCAAGGAACCGGGCCTTTTCGCCCGAGATCGCGCTGAGTGTCGGTTCGGCAAGCGTCCGCGATAAACCGCGCTGCTCCATCGCCCGCAACACACCTTCGACAAAGTCGCCATCGCGCTGGTATCCAAGACCCACGGCGTTGTTGGCGATCGGCTGACCGAGAACGGTGAACGGATTCTGGGTGATCGTCGTGAACGTGGTCGTACTGTTTTGAATGCTTGCGAGAACGTCGATTCCAAGCTGCTTGATCGTGGTCCGCTCGATCTCCGCGACGGTCACCTTCAGGTAGACCTGTTCCTCGCCCTCGACATCGATCATGGTGACGACATTGTCGGCCTCGCCAACAAAGCGCGCGGCGATATCGAAAGCGGTCTTCGCGTCGGATGGATTGCGCACCGAACCCGTCAGAACGACATTGTCGTTGATCGGCTCGGCGCGAACATTGGAGCCTGGGATGAGATTGGCGATGGTGCGCTCCAGCACGCCGATGTCGCGCTCAACCTGAACTTCGAGCGCCAGGATCTGCTGGCCATTGCCATCGAAGAAGAAGATGTTGGTCTGCCCGACTTTCTTGCCAATCACATAGGCACGGCGCGTCGAACGCACGACCGCGTCGGCGGTCTCGGGATCGGACACCAGAACATCCTGGGCGGCTCGCGGCAGTTCCACGATCAGTGACTTCGACAGCCCGAGCTTAACCTGACGGGTGACGTTGCCGGAAAGGCCGGCGCGCACCGTATTCTGGAACCCGGACTGCGCGACGGCGTCCGGCGAAGCTGACCAGACTCCGAGCGCGGTCAGCATCGCGACGGCAAGTCCCATGCCGAATGACCGTTTAAAGCCACGCATCCTGCCGTCTCCTCGCAATTGCGGTTGTCCCGTTCGGAATTGTCTAAAAATCGGTTTCACTGCGCTCTGACCCTTGATGTGCGACCGAACTTCATCATGGTGACGGCACTCGAACTGTTACCGATCCCTTCGACGACCTGCGGTCCGCCGTCCTCCGGCGTGGAATCTTCCAGGCTGCGCAACGCCAGCGAGATCTCGCCGAGCTCTTCGGCGAGCGCCAGGATTTCAGCCTGTTCAAGATGCAGTTCGAGAGTGGCGGTCTTGCCGACAACGACCTGGCCGCCCTCTTGCTCCTCGATCTGCTGATCGATCGCCAGTACGCGAACATTGGCGAGAATGGTCTCTGAGATGTACGCTTCCGAACCGCCCGTGTCTTCGCCGCCGCGATCGCGTTTGGTCAAAATGACATCGACACGGTCGTTCGGCAGGATAAACCCGCCCGCCCCGGTCTCCGGCGAAATCTCCGTCGAGATCGCCCGCATTCCTTTCGGCAAGATCGCCGACATGAATCCGCGATCGTAGCGTGCCAATTTGGCGGTATTGATCGGCTCGCCTTCGATCAGAGCCTGGCGCGTGATGGCGCCGACGATCTCTTCGATGCCATCGGGCGAGTTGTCTTTAGTGATGAAGCGTTCGTTGGCCAGTTCGCTCGGCCAATCCTGCCAGCGCAGCTCGTTTTGCGAGAGCGTCCGGCCCATGCCGACATCGACGGCCGCGACAAGCACCTCGACGCTGTCGATCTCGCGCTCCTCGACCACGACTTGCGGTTCGGGCTCCGGTCCGCTTCCGGCAAGCATCCAGGCAAAGAGGCCGGCTCCAGCGGCGATTCCGAGGACAGCGAGGCGCGCCACGTTCATGAATTCGTTCCCGGTTCAGAAAACACACAATCCCGATTGGATTGCGCGCAGTCTGGGGCGCGAATCGTCAAATTATGGTTAATGGAGTGTAGCGAATTTTTTAGATGCTTCGCCTGCCGTCAAAGCACCGGCTCATGCGATCGGTTCGCTAGCCGATTGCCGCCATCCAAAGGGTCTGCGGATAGATCGCCAGTCCCGCCGCGGCGAGCGCAATACCGTAGGGAATATCGCCCCGCGGCTCATGCAGGCGGACGGCCCAGCTTTGCTTCACAAACACGGAGGGCAGCGGAACCTGACGCGCCAAGATCAGCGCAAACGTCAAGACACCACCGAAGATTGCGACCAAGAACGCATACTGCATGAGGTGGGTCCAACCCAGCCACAACGCAGTAACCGCGAAGAGCTTGGCATCGCCTCCGCCGATCCAACCGGCGCAGAACATCAAGAAAGCGATCACAAGCATCGCAGCGCCGGCGCTGATATGCTGACCGATCTCCGCCAGCGGCAGGCCAAGAATGATGGCGAGTGCGAAAAATCCGCCCAAAAGGGCAAGAGCGATACGGTTGGAAATCGTCATCGTGAAGAAGTCCAAGGCACCTGCCAGGATCATTCCGGCTGGAAACAGCAACACGATGAACGCTTCAACCATGGCGACACAAACTGGTTACGCAAACCCACGCCTATGCAGTTGGCACAGGTCGCTAACTTGAACTTGTTACGTCGTTATCACGCAAGTAGGGCGGCATAGATATGCCGCCCAAAACTGCGTTTGTCGTAATCACTAACGTGATCGTCGGTTAGCTGGCGATCGCGTTTTTGATTTCGGTGAACTTCGCATTGATCGCGGCACCGAGCTGATCGACCACCAGGATGATGGCGACCGCGATACCGGCAGCAATCAGGCCATACTCGATGGCCGTCGCGCCGCTTTCGTCTTTCAGAAAACGATTGACAAGCTTCATGGTTCTAAACTCCTCACTGGACCACGCGTTCAACTTGGCTGTTCGGCCTTGTCCCGAAATCCGCAACGCGAAACTCGAAACTGCCGGCACGCTAACAGCGAGGTGTTGAGCCGAGGTTAATCCGGCCCGAAGAAGCCATTCCAATCGACAGATGGTAAATGAACCCTTAACCCATTCTGACACTTTCGGGAGGAGGGCACGAACGTCGAAAACGCCTTAAAAGCCCGCCGCTAGAGCCGAGTGACCCGGTGACTGTGCACAACGCACCGCGACAAACTGACGCGACAATGCTAGATGGGCTGTGTATGATCAGGAACGAGCCGGATCGTTCCTTGGGGAGAACAACCGTCTGGGAGCGGGCCAGGCGACTAATCAGCGGCACTCCAGTCGCCCAAACAAACATGTCCTGGAGACGCAACCATGGCAGTTGAGAAAATCACCGCGGCGGAAAGCATGAGCGTCGAGGAGCAGTTTCCTTCCGTGCGGTCGATAACGCCCGCTGACTTGCGGGACGCGCTGCAAAGTGGCTTGGACGACTTTCGGGCGAAGCCGAGCCACATCTTTCTCCTTATGATCATCTATCCAATTGTCGGACTTTTCTCGGCGCGCATGGTTGGTGGCCAGGATGTTTGGTACCTGGTCTTCCCGTTGATGTCGGGTTTCGCGCTGATCGGTCCCCTGGCCGCCATCGGCCTTTACGAACTGAGCCGGCGGCGGGAGAAGGGCTTGTCCATCGCCTGGAGCGACGCGTTCAACGTCGTGCGCTCTCCGAACATCGTTGCGATCATCGTGCTTAGCATTGTTCTCGGCGCCATCTACATCGCCTGGATCGGTGCGGCGCAGCTTATCTACTGGTTGATTTTTGGCAGCCTCGTGCCGGAATCGGCGGGCCAGTTTCTGACCGAAGTCCTGACCACGCCACGCGGCTGGGCGCTCGTCGTCGTGGGCTGCGGCGTTGGCTTTGTCTTCGCGTTGGTTGTCCTCGCCATCAGCGCCATTTCCTTCCCGATGCTTTTGGATCGCAAGATCAGCGCCATGGGCGCGATGTTCGTTTCGGCCAACGCTTTTGTCGTGAACCCCTTCAACATGCTCCTGTGGGGCTTCATCGTCACGGCGCTTCTAATCGTCGGATCCGTCCCGTTCTTCATCGGCCTCGCCGTCGTCATGCCGGTGCTTGGACATGCCACCTGGCATCTCTACCGTAAGGTCGTCGTCGACTAGAGGGCCGGTGTGATGTTCCAGCGGCTGGCATCGCTTGAGGGCGAAGTGCATTTCAAGACCCCATGCTGGAACACGGGCATATTTTGTGGTAATTCCGCTAGTTAACTAATCAATAACCCATCAAAAGGGGTTGAAACCGGTGAATAAATGGCTCGCCTTCGTCCTGTTTGTGGTCGCTGTCGGGTCCGTTGTATTCCACTTTGTTAGCCCCTGGTGGTTCACACCGCTTGCCTCCAACTGGGGCCATATCGACACCACCATCGTCATTACGTTTTGGATCACCGGTGTTGCTTTCGTCGCGGTCATCCTGTTCATGGCGTACTGCGTTTTGAAGTTCCGTCACAAGGCGGATCGACGCGCCGCCTATGAGCCTGAAAACAAAAAGCTGGAGATCTGGCTGACGGTCGTCACAACCGTGGGCGTCATCGGCATGCTGGCGCCAGGCCTTATCGTCTGGAACCAATATGTCCACGTTCCCGACGGTGCCGACGAGATCGAGGTCATGGGTCAGCAGTGGACGTGGAGCTATCGGCTACCGGGCGCCGACGGCGTCCTCGGCAAGACCGACGTCAGGAACATCACGTCCGACAATCCGTTCGGGATCGCGATGAATGACCCGAACGGCGTCGACGATGTTTTGATTGAAGGCGATGATCTGCACCTACCGATCGACCGACCGGTCAAAGTGCTGTTGCGATCGATCGACGTGCTCCACGATTTCTACGTGCCCCACTTCCGCGCCAAGATGGACCTTGTGCCGGGGCTCGTCTCTTACTTCTGGATGACGCCGACCCGTACCGGATCGTTCGAAATCCTGTGCGCCGAGCTGTGCGGCACCGGTCATCACATCATGCGGGGAACGGTCGTCGTCGATGCGGCGGACGACTATGACGCTTGGCTGCAGGAACAGGAAACGTTCGCCGACTATCTGGCCGCCGCTGAAGCAGCCAAAACGAGCACCGCGCGTCTCGCGCTCGACAACGAGGAGGCCGAGCCAAAGGCCGCACAATAGACAATGCCGTCACGCCAAGAATGAGGTCCGCACGAACGGACCCATCGGGGGAAACGCGAAGAGGGTATACGAATGGCCGATGCTTCACCGACCGCAGACGATTACGTCCCGCCTGCAGAAGTCGAAGACGTCGAACTGTACCATCCCAAAAGCTGGATTACGAAATGGGTCTTCTCGCAAGACGCCAAGATCATCGCCATCCAGTATTCGAGCACGGCGCTCGCCATCGGCCTTGTCGCGCTGGTCCTGTCCTGGCTGATGCGCTTGCAGTTGGGCTTTCCTGAAGCCTTCGATTTCATCGACGCCGAGCAGTACTACCAGATCATCACCCTGCACGGCATGATCATGGTCATCTACCTGCTGACGGCCTTGTTCCTCGGCGGCTTCGGCAACTATCTGATCCCGCTAATGGTCGGTGCCCGCGACATGGTGTTCCCCTATGTCAACATGCTCAGCTTCTGGATCTATCTCCTGGCTGTGGTGGTTTTGGTCGTAAGCTTCTTCGTTCCGGGCGGTCCAACCGGCGCCGGTTGGACTCTATACCCACCTCAGGCCATCCTTTCCGGCACACCCGGAAGCGGCAGCGGCATCATCTTGATGCTCGCCTCTCTGATCCTCTTCATCATCGGTTTCACGATGGGCGGCCTGAACTACGTCGTAACCGTGCTCCAGGCCCGAACGCGCGGCATGACGCTGATGCGCATGCCCTTGACGATCTGGGGTATCTTCGTCGCCACGATCTTGGCGCTGCTGGCCTTCCCGGCCTTGTTCGTCGGTGCGGTGATGATGATGTTCGACCGCATTTTGGGTACGAGCTTCTTCATGCCGGCGATCTTGGAATTCGGCGAACAGCTGCAATATGGCGGCGGCAGCCCGATCCTGTTCCAGCACCTGTTCTGGTTCTTCGGTCACCCGGAGGTCTATATCGTCGCCCTCCCCGCTTTCGGCATCGTCTCCGACCTGTTGTCGATCCATGCCCGCAAGAACATCTTCGGGTATCGGATGATGGTCTGGGCGATCGTCATCATCGGCGGTCTCTCCTTCGTCGTGTGGGCGCACCACATGTATGTGTCGGGCATGAACCCCTATTTCGGGTTCTTCTTCGCCACGACGACCCTGATCATCGCAGTGCCGACGGCGATCAAGGTCTACAATTGGGTGCTGACCCTTTGGCAGGGAAACATCCAGCTGACCTTGCCGATGCTCTTCGCCATCGCCTTCATCGTCACCTTCGTCAATGGCGGCATCACGGGCCTGTTCCTCGGCAATGTCATCGTCGACGTGCCGCTGTCGGACACAATGTTCGTCGTCGCCCATTTCCACATGGTCATGGGCGTGGCGCCGATCCTCGTCATCTTCGGCGCGATCTATCACTGGTATCCGCTCATCACCGGTCGCATGCTCAATTCGGCTATGGGCCATTTCCACTTCTGGATCACGTTCATCGGGTCCTACGCGATCTACTTCCCGATGCACTATCTGGGCTTCATGGGCGTGCCGCGACGCTACTTCGAGCTTGGCGAGACGGAGATCTACAGCCAGTCGGCGGCCGATCTGAACGCCTTCATCACCATCGCCGCCCTTGTCGTCGGCTTTGCCCAGCTCGTCTTCCTGTTCAACATGATCTGGAGCGTCTGGTACGGTCGCAAGTCGGAGCCAAATCCATGGCGTGCCACCTCGCTTGAGTGGCAGACCCCTGTCATGCCGCCGGAGCACGGCAATTTCGGTGACGAACTGCCGGTCGTCTACCGTTGGGCCTACGACTTCAGCGTTCCGGGCGCCGCCGACGACTTCATCCCGCAAAACGTGCCACCGAGCGCCGTCGCGGTATCCGACGATCCCGAGACGGCGCCGGCGTGACCGTGTTTAAGACACTCACGGAAAAATCCTGGCAGACGCCGGGCAGCCGCGACAAGCCTTTGACCGGCGTCGCTGCGCTGCCAGCAGCAACGATTGCGCTTCGATTTTTCTTTGCGACCGTAACCGTCCTCTTCATGCTGCTCATCATCGCCTATGGCGCGCGCATGGCCTACGAGGACTGGATTCCGGGACCGGAACCGAAGCTACTCTGGCTGAACACGGCTTTCCTGATCGGCTCCAGCCTCGCCATGCAGTGGGCCTGGTCGGCGACGCGGCGTGGCGATGTCGACAGCGTCCGCCAGGGCCTCTTGGCCGGCGGCGCCCTCGCCTACGCGTTTCTGGCGGGGCAGGTCTTGGCGTGGCGGCAAATCGGATCGATGGAAGCCTTCGCGATCACCAACCCGGCGATAGCATTCTTCTATCTGATCACCGCACTGCACGCGCTGCATCTTCTGGGCGGTCTCGTCGCCTGGGGCCGTGTCATGTGGATCGGGCGCGGTCAAATGGACCTTTCGGCCATTCGCCGCGGCATCGAACTGTGCACCGCCTATTGGCATTTCCTGCTGATCGTTTGGCTGGTGCTCTTCGGTTTGCTGTTCTCGGGCAACGGCAATCTGGAGTTCATTCTAGTCCTTTGCGGCCTTCGCTAACTCGGGCAGTCCTCCATGGCACAATCCATACAATCGCAAACACCGGACTCCGTCACGGACATAAGCTGGCAGAGCTTCGTTCGCGACTGGGGCTCCGATCAGCGGACGTTCAAACACGTCCCCTGGGGCAAGGCGATGATGTGGATCTTCTTGCTTTCCGACACCTTCATCTTCGGCTGTTTCCTGATCGGCTATATGAGCGTGCGCATGTCGACGGTCGAACCCTGGCCGAACGCCAGCGAGGTCTTCGCGCTCAACATGTTCGGCCACGACCTTCCGCTGATCCTGATCGCGATCATGACCTTCGTCCTGATCTCATCGAGCGGCACCATGGCGATGGCCGTGCGCTTCGGCTACGCCAAGAACCGCAAGATGACGACCCTTCTGCTGGTGATCACGGCAGTGTTCGGCGCGACGTTCGTCGGCATGCAGGCCTTTGAGTGGACCAAACTGATCGAGGACGGCGTCCGGCCCTGGGGCAACCCGTGGGGTGCGCCGCAGTTCGGCTCGACTTTCTTCATGATCACAGGCTTCCATGGCACCCACGTGACGATCGGCGTGATCTTCCTCCTCATCGTCGCCCGCAAGGTCTGGCGCGGCGATTATGACACTGGGCGAAAAGGGTTCTTCACAAGTCGTTCAGGCAGCTACGACATCGTTGAGACAACCGGACTGTACTGGCATTTCGTCGATCTGGTCTGGGTCTTCATTTTCGCTTTCTTCTATCTTTGGTGAGCAAGAGCCATGGCACAGGCACAAGCACACACGGAAGGCCAGCAGCACCCGATCAGCATCTATCTTTGGATCTGGTTCCTGCTCTTCGTCTTGAGCGCCTTTTCCTACGCGGTCGACTACTATCAGCTTCAGGGCATGTTGCGCTGGTCGCTCATCCTGATCTTCATGGTGTTGAAGGCGGGCTTCATCGTCGCCGTGTTCATGCACATGATGTGGGAGCGTGTCGCGCTGATCTACGCCATCCTGTTGCCACCACTCTTCATCTTGGTGTTCGTCGCGCTCATGGCCTTTGAGTCCGATTACACGGTCGGCACGCGGCTCGTCTTTTTCGACGCTAGTCCCTAGCGCGCAAAAGCTGGAGTGAGGGGCTCTAAATCCAAGGTTGTATCGCGTCGCAAAACAACCCTCACGACCGATCCTGTTGCCCGAACAACACAATCACAGCGTTTCTGGCACCTTCACAGGCCTGTGAGTCGCCTCGGCGCGTTTACCATGGTCGATAAAATGGGTAGGACGAATCCTCAAGTTTCGTCCAAATACCCATGTGGGGGGAGCGATGCGTGACGGTCATCTTAGTCGACGGTCTTTCGTAACAGCGGGCATGGCCCTGGCGGCGGTGTCGCTGGCCGGTTGCGGGACGTCATTTCGGACATTTGGCAGCGTGCCGGCGATGAAGCCGAAGAACCCGGAAAAATTCCGGGTGCCGCGCGTCAATATGGAGATCATTCCAAGGGCCTATCATCGCCAGCGGGTTCCTTACGAGACCAAGGAAAAGCCGGGCACAATCATCGTCGACACCAAGTCGCGCCATCTCTTCCTCGTCGAAGAAGATGATACCGCGATCCGCTACGGCATCGGCGTCGGCCGCCAAGGATTTGAATGGAAGGGCCGCGCGACCATCCGGCGCAAAGCCAAATGGCCGCGCTGGATTCCGCCGAAGGAAATGGTGGCGCGCGATCCGGTCGCGGCGAAGTACAAGGATGGCTGGGACCCTGGACCAACCAATCCGCTCGGCGCCCGTGCGCTGTATCTCTATAAGGGCGGTCGCGATACGCTCTATCGGATTCACGGCACCAACCAGCCGCGCTCCATCGGCAAGGCGATGTCGTCGGGCTGCGTGCGCATGCTCAACCACGATGTGGTCGATCTTTACGAGCGCGTGCCGAACGGCACCAAGGTCGTGGTGCTGTAACAGCGCTTCAACGCAATTCAAGGATGACGCCGCCTCCGGGCGGCGTTTTCATGTCAGGGCGTGCCGGAGACGGTGATCGCGCGACGATAGACGTGCCACGTCGTGTGCCCGAGAAGGGGCAGCGCGATGAAGAGCCCGAACAAGGCGGTCAGGAACCCCACCGCTAGGACGATCACAATCGAAAGGCACCAGCCCGCCATCACGACGGGGTTCTTCGCCACGGTCTTCACGCTGGTGATCATCGCCGTCACGAAGTCGAAATCGTGATCGTGAAGCAGCGGAAATGAGATCGCGGTGATGGAAAACACGATCAGCGACACGATTGCACCGGCGACGTTGCCCATGATCAGAAACATCCACCCGTTCCGGGTGGTGAACACCTCGCGCACAAACTCGCCGAGTTCCATGAAGTTAAGGCCGAAAAACAAGAGATAGATGATCCCAGCCAGGTCGATCCAGATGTAGAAGGCGAACGTTGTCACCAGTGCCATCCAGCCGAGATCCCGGCTGGCTTGGTCGCGGACCGACCTGAGGACGACGCCGAATGACAGCGGCGCATCGATCCCAAGCCGTCGACTGACCTCGTAAAGCCCCCCGGCCACAAACGGCGCAATCAGGGCAAACCCGATCGCCATCGGGAAGGCAAGGAAGGGCAGATCGAGCTGCTGAAGCGAGATCAGGATCAGCCAACCGCCGATGAAGTAGACGGCACCGAAGAACAGACCATATTGCGGCGCATGCCGAAAATCGGACAAGCCGTCGCGATAAGCGCCCGCGATGTCCCCGAACGACAAGTCGTTGATGGCAATGTTCGGACGTGCCTCAGCGACTACCATGACCTAAACCCCAATCGCGTCGAGGCCGGCTTCCAGATAGTCCGCGAGCATGGGAATGCGCGATAGATAGGCCGTGGTTGGCCCCGTTCGGCGGGCGTGGGCCTGCGCCAGCGCCTCGCGCCAATCTACGGCTTCGTAATCGCCCCGGCCGATCCAAACGATTGCGACGAGTTCCGCTGCCTCGTCGATATTCATGTCGTCGAGCAGCTCGGTCAGTTCCTCGGCGTAGAGGTCGGGAGTCTCCTCCTCCGCCAGCTCGCTGTGGGCATGGGTGTCGGTCAAGGTATCGGGGCTGAACTCGACCTCGTGCACTTCGCCATCGAGATCGGCATCCTCGCCGGGTGAGCCTGCCGCCCGCGCGCGCTGCGCCAACATGCGCACGGTATCGGGATCGATTGTCAGTTCCGGAGGCATAATGGCCGTCTCGACGTCCCTTTCACCACAATTTGATGTAAAGCTAAATCCGAAACGAGGCTAGCCGCTTTGATTCATCGCATTGTGGCGAAAGGCATCGATCCGCTGAACCATCGGGGTACAAAGCGCGTAATCGTGAAGACGCGTGCCTTGAACCAAGAAGGTTAGCCTGCGACAGTCCCGGCAACCTGGTGATCCCATGGGAGAGACAACCATGCGCACATTCCTGATTCTCACAGCTTCGGCCCTGCTGCTGGCTTCGCCGCAGGTCGGCCACGCCGCCGACGACAGCGGCGATAACGTCAAATGCAAGGCCGGATTGGTCTTCAACCCAGACACAAGGAAGTGCGAGCAGGCGACCAATGCCTCACCGGAGAACGTGTTGATCCAACAAGGCTGGGATCTGGCCGATGCCGGCGACTACGACGCAGCGATCGCCGTGCTATGGCGGGTCGACAACTGGCGGACCAATGCGCGCGCTTTGAACTATCTCGGTTTCGCGCACCGGAAGTCCGGCAAGCTCGACGAAGCGTTCTCCTATTACCGCCTGGCGCTCCAGGCCGACCCGGACTACACGCTGGCCCGCGCCTATCTCGGCGAAGGCTACCTGGCCATCAACCGGCTCGATTTGGCTGAAGCCGAACTTGCCGAGATCGCCGTGCGTGCCGGGACCGACGCCTACGAATACAAGGAACTCGCCGGTCACATCGCCGCGTATAAGGCAACCTGAGGCCGTCGCGACGCTCTTCTCGAAAATGGCGCCCCTTAGGGCGCCATTTTCATGAAGTCATAGCGCCGGTGTCACACGGATGAGCCGGCCGTCGCGTTCATCGGTCAGCACATAAAGCGCACCATCAGGACCAGCGCGCACGTCGCGAATGCGTGCAGCAATCTCGCCCAGTAGTTTTTCTTCGCCGCGTACCGCTTCTCCATCCAGATCGAGCCGCGCAAGGTGTTGGCCCTTCAGGGCACCGACGAAGAGATCGCCGCGCCAGACGGGAAACAAATCGCCCGTGTAGAAAGCCATGCCCGACGGCGCGATCGACGGATCCCAATAATGGACCGGCTGTTCATAGCCCGGCGCTTCGGTCCCAACGCCGATCCTGAGGCCGGAGTAATGGCGGCCATAGGAGATTTCCGGCCAGCCATAGTTCTTGCCGGCCAGCGGCACGTTCACTTCATCACCACCACGGGCGCCGTGCTCGACGGTCCACAGTTTGCCGGTCTCCGGGTGAACCGCAGCACTTTGCGGATTGCGGTGGCCGATCGACCAAAGCTCCGGGTGAGCGCCGTCTTGACCGGCAAACGGATTATCGGCCGGAACCGCCCCATCCGGCCAGATCCGCACGACCGATCCAGCATGGTCGTTTGCTAATTGCGCTTTGTCCGCCTTGCCACGATCGCCGAGCGTGACGAACAGCGCACCGTCTGGGCCAATCGCGATCCGCGAACCGAAATGCCGCCCGCCCGTGCTTTTCGGCTGAGCGCGGAAAATCACCTCAAGATCGGCCAGTCGCGCGGTGCCTCCGGCTTCGTCCAGCCGGGCGCGCGCAACGGCTGTTCCGGCGCCGCCGCGTCCCGGCTCCGAATAGGTGAAGACCAAGCCGCCGCTCTTCTCGAAATCGGGAAGAAGGACAACGTCGAGAAGACCACCTTGCCCTCTGGCCGCGACCTCCGGCACGCCGGAAAGAGGTGCCGATACCGTGCCGTCAGCCGCCACGATCCGCATTGTTCCCGGCCGTTCGGTGACCAGGAAGCGACCGTCCGGAAGAAAGGCGAGCGCCCAAGGCCGCTGGAGACCGCTGGCGATCGTTTCGATCTTGAGCGTGTAGTCGGCCGCCTGCCCCTTCAACACGTCACGCGCCATAACCGGCGCTGTCGCCACCAGTGAGGTGATAGCGATAACGGTCGCGGCAAGTCCCATACGCAATGGCCTGGTCGACATTCGTGCCTCCGGTCGTCGATTCATCTCGACGAACCAGATAGGCCACCGCACACCTGCGAACAATGGCGGGGCGTCATCACATTTCGCTAATCGATCTTTCTTGGCGGCAGTGTCGCTTCATCGACGATCCGGCTCGTATCACCATTGTGATTGGAGCAGTGCGGCGGCGGAAAGGCGTCAAGACGTGGGCCATCCGCCTCGATCAGGAAGAGAACCCAGTTGCGCCGCGGTCCGCCACTGGTCACGACTGTGTCCACCAGACGCCATTGCTCGAATCCGGCATCAAGCCTGGCGCTCCGGTTGCAGCGGGTGACGAGGAGAAACGGCCCTTCGTTGGCTTCCGTCAGGGGACGCGTGAGCTGATAGTGATCGTAGGGCCTAACTGGATGCGGCCATGTGACGATCGTCGGCGGATCGTCGCGCAGATAGTAAAGCGAGGTCGCCGTCGCCCAGCGCCAGTCGGTCAGAAGCGTGCCATATCGCCCCGTCTCGAATTCCGCGCCGATACGCTCCACAAGCGGCTCAAATCCCAGCGCCCGGCTGTAAAGGTCGATGCCGAACGGTGCGCGCAAGGTGGCAGCGCGCGAATCGGCCAGAAGCAATGCGGCCTGAGCAGCCAGATGGATCGCGAGCGTCGCATAGATGAGCCAGCGCCAACCGCGCGCGAGGATAAAGGCCGTAACCAGGATCGAGCCGGCGACATAGGCCGGCGCCGCCCAGTTGGCATGCGCCCGGGACATCAGGGCCTGGAAGAGGATCAACGCCACGACCGGAACTGAAAACGCGTAGAGATAACGCGCGACCGGCCCGTCGATGCTGGCCAGGAGTGCCGGTCGAACGGCTATGGCGAGCAGCAAGGCCATCGGGATCGGACCAAAGACCAGGAATTGCCCGCCCAGGAATTCGAGCGCCTCCATCGGCCGGATGAGGCGACCGCCCCAGTTCACGTTATCGGCGGTGTGCAGGAACGTGATGAGGCCGTTGTTCACATTCCAAAGGATGTTGGGCATCAGGATGACAATGGCGACCACGCCCGCAAGCACGATCCCCGGCCACCACAGACGCCGCCAGGCATCGCCGCCAATGGCCACGTAGACAACCGCGCACACTAGAAAATAGACCATCGCGTATTTGGCCAGCAGCCCCAAACCGATCGCTACACCGAGCATGATGGCCATCGTCAGCGAGCGCCGTTCGCGCAGAGCCCACAGCGCATAGAGCGCCACCGCCCAGCAAAGCAACAGTGGCACATCCGTGGTGATCAGCCGCGCTGAAAAGGAAACGCCGGGCAGAAAGGCAAAGAGAATAGCGCTCCAGAAGCCAACGACCGGCGACAAGAGCCGGCGTCCGACGACATAGACGACCAGTGCCGTTGCCATGTGGATGGCCGGTACGAAGGATCGGGCGCAGAACTCGCTGGTGCCGCAGGTCAGATTCTGCAGACCGATCAGCCAGGCAATCAGGGGTGGCTTGGAAAAATAACCCCAGGCCGGCTCCAGCGACCAAGACCAATACTGCGCCTCGTCGAAGACCATTTCGATCTGACTGGTCGCAAGCCCCACGTAGCGCACAACCGTGACCGCCAGAAGAACCACGACAAGCCGGCCTATTGACGGACCATAGCGATAGATCCGGTCGGCGACAGCGGTATCGGTCATCGAACTCCCCTCACCTGCCGGGTCAATGCCAGTGGTCCGCGATCCATGGCGTCGGGCGGACATGTTTGTAAACCTTCTTGTACCAGGCCGCGGGCCAACGGCCGTCGCGCGCCTCATCGGGGTCCGGCTTGCCGGTGAAGGCGACCACGCGGGTTTCCGGCGGCAGACGCGGCGTGCGCACGAAATTAAGCGGCCAGGGCGGAAGCAACGAGTGTTTGAACGAAACGCACCAATCCTCCGGCCAAAAGGTCATTTCCGTGATTTCGGACGAGATGAACGTCTGGCTGTTGCGATAGCGCGCCAGAACGTCATCCGGCTCGCGCATCAGCCGGTCATAGAGATAGGGATGGCTGCCGACCCGGAAGCGATAGGCCGAGGTGTTGCCGATCCGCTTGTCGGGCTGCGTCCAGTTGCGGATCACGCAAAAGCTGGAGTCTGGCGCATGGTCGAAAAAAGGATCGATCGAGCCCGTGAGGATCAGATCGACATCGAAAAAGAGCACATCGCCTTCGAGGTCATCCAATGTGGGCTGCCAGAGCGAGATCTTGCGCCACGGTTTCCACCGAACGCGCTCCGGCAGATCGATCGGCGGCAGCGGCTTCGCCTCGATACCGGCGTTCAACCTAGCGGCATCGTCGGTGAAACAGACAAAGCGTAGCGCGCGCTCCGTGTTGCGCTGCACCATCGAATGGAGCCGGTTCACGTAGTCCGCGCCATAGCGCGCGCCCCAGCGGATGCAGATAACGGTTTGAGTCATGTGGCGGAACGGCTCTTGGGTGACCCCATGGGTCCCCTTGCATTGAACGGTGACGCGGCTTATAGCAGCCCCGATGCCGGGATGAAACAACCGTGCAACGCCTTGCGATTGCTTATTGCGGTCCGTCTCGTTCGTGACCCATCGCAATCGTCCGACTAGGGTCAGGACCCATTAATGTCATCCATTCTGCGCGAGGCGGAAGACCGATCGGCGCCGCTCCCGGCACCGCATGTGGCGATCGTCATTCCGATGAAAGACGAGGCGGACAACCTGCCGATGCTCTTTGAGGAGATCGACGCGGCGTTGGCCGGTGTCTGGCCGTTTGAGGTCGTCGCCGTCGACGATGGCAGCAGCGACGCGACCCGCGCCGTCCTGAAATCCGAGATGACGCGATGGTCGTGGTTGCGCGCACGCGGCCACAAGACATGTGCCGGCAAGAGTGCAGCCATTCGGACCGGCGCGCGCGCCACGTCCGCGCCCTTCATGGTCACCATGGACGGCGACGGGCAGAACAATCCGACCGACATCCCGGCGATGATCGCCCTTTTGGAAGACGGCGCCCGCCCGGTGGCTTTGGTCTGCGCTGAGCGGATCGGTCGCACCGATTCCGGCATCAAGCGGCTATCGTCGCGCTTTGCCAACGGCGTGCGCGGCTGGCTCCTGGGCGACAAGACCCGGGACACGGCAAACGGCCTAAAAGCCATGCGCCGCGACGCCTATCTGACGCTTCCCTTCTTCGATACCATGCACCGGTTTTTTCCGGCCTTGATCGTACGTGACGGCCATGGCGTCGGCCATATCGACGTTGTCGACCGCAGTCGCCGGCATGGCCGATCGAAATATGGCATCTGGGACCGCCTTGCGGTCAGTGTGCCCGACTTGTTTGGAACCCTGTGGCTGAGGCGACGCCGTCGCGTTGTCCCGGTCGTCGAGGAGATTGACCCGTGACCTTGTTTGAGGATTTGACACCGGACCAGATTTGGATCGGCATCGGGCTCATCGGCCAGTCGATGTTCTTCTTTCGCTTTCTGTTTCAGTGGCTGGCCAGCGAGCGTGCCGGCGAAAGCGTCATCCCGACCGCATTTTGGTTCTTTTCCATCGCCGGCGCCATCATCGTTCTGGCCTATGCGATCTATAAGAGCGATCCCGTCTTCATCATCGGACAGGCCATGGGCCTGACGATCTATTCGCGTAACCTGTTTTTCATTTACCGCAACCACAAGGCCACGAAGGTCGCCGTCGACGATCTGCAGCACGGCGGATCCGGCGACTGACGCGTAACGCGGCACCCGAGACAAACTGAGGTGCCGGGAACGACGCCTCGGGCCCACATGACGTTTTTGTGAAATTTGCCGCCGATGGGGTCTTCCCAAGCGGGCCGAGCGGGTCTATATCAGCGGCTCTGGCGCGGGGTGGAGCAGTCCGGTAGCTCGTCAGGCTCATAACCTGAAGGTCGCAGGTTCAAATCCTGCCCCCGCAACCAACCCAAGTGACGCAATACTTGGGTGTCGACTGTGTGCCGTCGCAGTCCAATTGCTAGGTCGGAAATTACCGCGCTGGCGCCTTTGTCCCCCAGCAACTGCTTCGTATCGGACTGCCGACCAACGCCTGCGCCCGGCCGAGATCGGCTTCGATGCGTAGCTCACATACCGACGAAGTACCAGTTCTCGCCGCACATCAGCTAACCCCATGAATGCTCATGAGGCCGGATCCATCATCGCTTATTGCAATCCAATTTGAAAGGATACAAACTAACATATTAGATATTATCTCAAGGAGGATACCATGGCGATTGTGAAGATTCTGGCAGGGGGCCTGGCGGCTATCGTGCTCAGTGCATCGCCAGCTGCGACGCAGGAATACCCCACCAAGGCACTCACCATGATCGTTCCTTTTGCCGCAGGAGGTGGAACGGATACGGTCGCGCGGATTGCCGTGCCTGAACTTGAAGCGACGCTTGGGCAGAAGATCGTGGTCAAAAATGTCGCCGGCGCCGGCGGTACTGTCGGAGCCTCAGAGCTAGCGGCATCTTCGAACGATGGATACACGATCGGCTTCATGCCAATTGGCACCATGACCACGCAACCCCACCTGCGTTCGGTGCCCTATGATGCCGACAGTTGGTCGCCGATTTGCCGGCTGGTCAAAGACCCCATGTCGGTTCTTGTCGCGCCAGACTCGGCAATTACCTCGTTTGAGCAGCTGATCGCGGCATCTTCGAACGGTAACCAGCTCAAGTCAGCGGGACCACCTCCGGGCTCGCTGCCACACATCGGTCAGGCGGCACTTGCGAACGCATATGGTCTTGATCTGAAATATGTACCGCATGAAGGCGGTGCGGCCGTCGCAAAGTCGATATTGGGCGGTCAGGTCGACGTGTTCGTCGATCTCGCCGGAAACGCCGAGAAGTTTGGGCTTGTCAATCTGGCAATGCTTGGCGCGGATCGACATCCGCAATTCCCCGACCTGCCGACGACGCAAGAGCTGGTCGATGGTCCCGTGCTCGACTACTCAATCTGGTTCGGCATGTTCGCTCCGGCTGGCACCTCGGACGAGGTGATGATGGCATTGTCGCAAGCATGCGGTGATATGGCAGCCAAGGACTCTTATCTTGCCGCCATGTCAGATGCGAAACGCTCGGTCGCCTACATGGGGTCTGAAGAGTTCACGGCCTTTTTTCGCGAGCAATACGAGAACAACGGTTCGCTGCTCGCCGCGATCGGCATGAAGAAGTAGCTGGGGCAGGCCCGCCGGTCCGAGTCGGGCCCACCTTTCTCACTCAGCAGAAGGATCGAGTGATGTCTGGATCCACCTTCACCGTATATGTTGCCTGTCTTGCCGGCAGCGAGATCAATGTCTTTGAAGGCGACTCTGACGGACGTGCGCTGCCCAGCATCCAAACAGTGGAACTCTCGGGAAAAGGACTGCCGCTTGCAACTGCGCCGGATCGACGACACCTCTACGCCTCGGTGATCGGCGAGAGGGACGGGGTCGAAGAAGATCGGATCGATGCTTTCGAGATCATACCGGGCTCGGGGCGGCTTGTGCCGTTGTCGTCGACCGTCGTCATGGCCCGCATGGCACACATCTCGGTCGACCGATCCGGCGGATGGCTGCTTGGCGCCTCGTTTCCCTCGAGTCTGATTGCCGTCTATCCAATCGGTAGTCGTGGGCAGGTGCAGTCGGTCGCAAGCTTCTCCATGCCAACACCGAAGAAGGCTCACCAGATACTGACCGATCACTCTAATCGCTTTGCCTTCGTCCCAAATCTCGGCGCGGACTTGGTCATGCAACTCCGTTTCGATGCTGACCGAGGCGTCCTCGTCGAGAACTCTCCACCACTAGTGCATCTCCAGTCCGGAGCGGGGTGCCGGCATATCGCTTTTCACCCGAACCGGCGCTACGTCTATCTGCTGAACGAACTCGACGGATCGCTCGTCGTCTATGAGCTAGATGGCGCGACAGGAACATTGTCCGAGATCGGACGCGACAGCATTCTTCGGCCGGACCTGGAAGGAGATCCCTGGGGTGCACAGATCCTCGTGTCGCCCGACGGACACCGGCTTTTTACGTCCGAGCGACGCGGGCGGACACTCGCCGCCTGGAACATCGATCCCAAAAGCGGTGAAATCTCGAACCGCCAGATTATCGAAACAGGCGGCAATCCGCGTTGCTTCGATATCGTCCCGAACGGCCATTTGCTGATACTGGCCGCCATGGATGATGACGAGATAACGGTCTACGACATTGCCGACCCGGCATCGAAGCCGACGCCGATCTTAAGCGCCGCGACCGGTCACCAACCAGCCTGGGTCGAGATCGTCCAGCCCTAACCCGGCATCGCACGCTGGAAAGTACCCGTCAGATGTGCCTCAAGCGCCGCGCGCGCACCATCTGGGTCGCGCGCCTTCATCGCGTCCAGGATAACCAGATGCTCGCCGATGGCTGGTAGCTCGAAAAATCGCTGACTGGCTGCAATATTCAGACGAAATATCCGCACATGCTCCGTCGCCAGTTGAAACGCATGGGTGAGAATCGAATTGTCCAAACTCTCGATCATCGAGTCATGGAGTAAAAAATCGACCCGATTCTTCTCCTTGAAAAGCGCATCGGTGTGCTCCTTTGCATTCCGGAACATGTCCTGGAACTCCAGAGTCTGGCGTTCGATATCGAGTATTTTCTCCATCGGCGCGTCGAGGGCAAACCGAGATGCCGCCTCGCCCTCGATGAGTTTTCGCGCGTCGATAGCTTTGCCGAAATCATCCTTGTCGATCTGGATGATACGGACGCCGCGTTTTGCCAAAAGCGTCGCGATTCCCTCGGTCTCAAGCGATTTAAGTGCTTCACGCACAGGCCCAAGCGGCACGTCAAGAAGCTCACAGATCTCACGCTGCGAGAGAAAATCTCCCGGCTTGATTCGCCCGGAGAAAAGCGCCTCCTTGAAACGACGATATGCCAATTGGCGGAGGTTGGACGTCTCAGGGTTTGCTTCGGCGGTAGCGACTTGCATCAGAACTCCCAGCTTCTTAGCCTCCTTAGCATATTACGTGGGCACTCAACCAGTTACAGACTCAGTTGAGCGTTGGGTCGGGCGGATCGCGAAATCTCGATAGAGCATCCGTTGTCGGTGGCACGACCAGGCCCGGCGTGGCAGGTAGCGTCACCCGCCCATTGTGGATCGAGAGCACGTCACCGCTGAGGTCGGTCCGCAACGGATTCTTATTCACATCCATCTCGCAGACGCTCTTCGGGCCGGCAGCTGCAGCGACCGACAGAGCCGCAATCTGTCCGACGGATGTGCCCATAAAATGCGGCCAGAGATCTACACCCGGCGGCAACACCTGCGCCAACGCAAGTGCCCCGCTAACACCGCCCCATTTCGCGACATCAGGCTGAAGATAGCGGACACCTAAGTTCGCCATGTGCAGAAAACGATCAATTCCATAGACATTCTCGCCGACAGCGAGTGGAATTGTCGTCGCCAGTGCAAGGTGCTCCCACGTCGCGAACTCAGAGTCGGCGGGAATTGGCTCCTCGGCGAAGAGCAAGTCGTACTCTTGGAGGGACTTCAGCATCGCCTCGGCCTGTGCGTCGCCCCATGTCTGGTTGTTGTCGACCATAAGGCGACCGCCGGCCGGCAACGCCTGTGCTGCCTTTGCCACAAAGGCCAAGTCGGCAGCATCATCGAAGCCGATCTTGAGCTTGAATGCCGTCTGCCCCCACCCTGCGTGCCTGACGAACATGGCTTCGAGATCCGGCGGATTGATCGAACTGGCGTAGGTGGCCGCACACTCTTGTGCCGGACCGCAATGCTCCGCAAATGATCGCCCGGCACTTCGAAGTGCGAGGTCCCACAACGCCATGTCGAGCCCCGCCAGCAGATGTTCAAAAACTTTGCGCTGCCCCACGTGAAGGAAGTAGGTGGCCAGCCTTGCTCTCAGGAATCCCCCGGCCTCCTGCGGATCGACAAAGGCAAAGCCGTTAAGCCTCGGCGCGATCACATCCTCAATGAGATGGGCCTTGTGGAGATTGGCACGCGGCGGAAAATTCGCCCAAACTTCTCCCCAACCATAACAGCCTTGGTCATCCTCCACACGAACAAGGAGTGCCGAGCGGGTTGGCATGAGACCGAGCGCCATATTCGGGCTCTCACCGCCCGATGCGCGGATCGGAAACGGCTCGATCTTGGATAGCGTGATCGATTGCGTGAAGGGCAAACTCAGGTCCTCCGCCACCACTCGCTGTCGAAGCAAAGTGCCGCGACATCCCAGGATCGTATTGACATAAATATCACATTAAAGATACCATCTAAGATACCAGAAAATCTCTGCGGCCTGAAACATAACGAAGAAACGGCGGGCTGAGATCGGGGAGGTGAAATGCCGAAAGGTGGCCAGGGTCGTGCAGACCTGATCTACGGTCTTGTCGCTGCGGTTGCTGCGTCGGCGATGTTTGCCCACACATTCTCGGCACGGTACAGCAACGAGTTCCTCTTCGGCGATGTGTCCACGGTCTTCTTTCCAAGGCTACTGCTCGGCACGATCGCACTCCTGTCGCTCGGCCTGGCCTTCAAGGGCCTGCGTAGCACGTCGACCGGGGGGTTGCCCAAGATCCACTTTCGCCGGTTCGCGCTGACGTTTGGCGCGACGCTCGTTGGAATCGTTTTGGTTTGGTATCTCGGATACCTGATCGGCATGCCGGTTGGCGTGTTCCTCGTAGGGCTTGCTTTGGGTTACCCTCGCAAGTTGATCCTGGCGGCCACGAGTGTCGCTGCACCACTCATCGTTTGGCTGGTTTTGGCCAAGTTCGCACAGGTCTCGTTTCCGACCGGAACGTTGTTCTAAGGCGCCGGGATGATTGAGTTCGTCCCCCAAGCCTTCGCCGTTGCCTTTAGCTTCGAGGTTCTGATCGCGCTAGCGGTCGGGACCTTTTGCGGCATCATTATTGGAGCCCTGCCCGGGCTTGGAACGGTGCTTGGCCTCGTCATGGCCCTGCCGTTCACCTATGTCCTCGACCCCGCAACAGCGGTTGCGCTGCTTTTGGCGGTTTACGTCAGTTCGATCTACGGCGGTTCGATCTCGGCGATCCTGATTAACGTGCCCGGCACGCCGCAATCAGCCGCCTCGGTGTTCGATGGCTATCCTATGGCGCAGAGAGGCGACGGTGCGCTCGCGCTCGGCTATGCAACCATCGCATCCTTCGTCGGCGGGATATTCTCCTTGATGGTGCTTGTTATGATCGCGCCGCAACTCGCCAAGTTCGCCTTACGGTTCGGCCCGATTGAAACGTTCGCGTTGATCGTCTTCGCGTTGACCACCATCGCCTGGGTCTCAAGCGGCGAGATGCTGAAGGGCTTGCTCTCAGCAACCATTGGGCTTTTTCTTGCGCTAGTCGGCCCGGATGCAATGACGGGTCAAATCCGGTTCCACTTCGACAACCTGTTTCTATCGGCCGGATTGACAGTAATCCCGCTCCTGATCGGTTTTTTCGCGGTCTCGGAAGTCTTGTTCCAGTCGGCCACGCTCAAGGACGCCGAACTTCCGGCCGTCCGCTCAGGCGGGTTCAAGATTCCACCATGGTCGGAGTGGAAGAAGCGCATCGTGACGCTGCTGAGAAGCTGTGGGATCGGCAGTTTCATCGGCGTTCTCCCAGGAACGGGCGCGACCGCGGCGGTGTTCGTTGCCTATGCGGATGCCAAACGGCGCGCCCCGAACCCGGAAGACTTTGGCGATGGCGAACCCTCAGGCCTGATTGCATCTGAGAGCTCCAATAACGCGGTCAGCGGCGGCGCGATGGTGCCCATGATGGCGCTCGGTATTCCAGGCGATGGTGGAACCGTCGTCTTGATGGGCGCGCTGACGATCCACAACGTGATCCCCGGAGTCCGCCTGTTCTCGCAGCAACCCGATCTGGTCACGCAGATCTTCGTGCTCCTCTTCTTCGCCAACATTTTGATGCTCGTGATTGGTGGCTTCGGGGCCAATCTGTTCAGCCGGATGCTGAAGATCCCAACAACGCTTCTGATGCCGCTCGTCTTCATGATGTCGGTCGTCGGCGCCTACGCTATCCGCTCGAATCCTGTCGACATTGTCGTGATCGCCGTCTTTGGGCTGATCGGATTCCTGCTACGCCTGAACCGCTTCCCGCCAGCGCCGATCATTATAGGCTTCGTCCTCGGCTCACCCCTCGAAGTCTCGCTTCGGCAAGGGTTGATCTTGACCGACATGAACTTCCTCGCCTTCTTTGCGAGCCCGATCGCGCTGATCCTTTTCGGCATCACTGGCCTCATTCTCTTGAACCTTTTCGGCGCCGGACGCCTTGTCGGTCGCGTCTTCGGTCGCAGCGAGCCCGAGGCATGACCAAGATCGTATTCCTGGACAACGGCACGATCGGACCCGGCGTCACGATGCGCCGGCCTACGTTCGAGCATGACTGGATCGGCTACGACCGGACAGCACCAGGTGAAGTTGTGGAACGGTTAGCGGATGCGGCCATTGCGATAACGAACAAGGTTCCGATCGACGAAACAGTACTCGCCGAACTGACGGACCTGAAACATGTCGCCGTCGCCGCCACCGGCTACGACGTCGTCGACATCGACGCCTGCCGGGCGCGCGGTGTCGCGGTTTCGAACATTCGTGGCTATGCGATCAACACGGTCCCCGAACATACCTTTGCGCTTATTGCCGCTCTTCGGCGCAATATTTTGGAGTACCGCGACCAGGTGCTCGACGGCGATTGGATACGAGCTGACCAGTTCTGTTTTTTCAATCGGCCGATCTGGGATCTTGCGGGCTCGACGCTTGGGATCATCGGTGCAGGCGCCATAGGCCAGGCCGTGGGGCGCGTCGGCAAAGGCTTTGGCATGAATGTGATCTATTACGACGCATATGCCGAGGCGGAACCTGAGACCGGCGCGCTCGTCTCATTGGAGACACTACGGGACTCGGCAGATGCTATCACCTGCCACTGCCCGCTGACTGACGAAACACGGAACATGATCGACAGAGCCTTCATGCAGCGCATGAAGGACACCGCGATCCTGATCAATACAGCCCGCGGTGGGATCGTTGACGAGGAAGCTCTCGCCGAAGCCATTGCAAATGATGAAATCGCCGGTGCTGGGATCGATGTGACAGAAAGCGAACCGCCAGGCTTCGACAGCACGATCATGGCGCTTGCAAAGGAGCCGAACGTCATCCTCACACCGCATGTCGCCTGGGCGAGCGTGGGCGGGATGCAGACGCTAGCCAATCAACTCATCGACAACATCGAGAGCTTCATGGCCGGAACGCCGCGAAACCTTGTCACTTAAATTCATCAAGGAGGAAACGACATGATAAGAACTCTGACCCTCGCCTGCATCGGCATGTTTGTGACGGGTGCTGCACTTGCCGAGTACCCGGAGAAATCCATCGAGGTTTTGGTTCCCTTCAACGCGGGTTCCGGTCCTGACGCCAGCTTCCGAATGCTGCAGCCAGAACTGGAGGAGATCCTGGGTCAACCCATGGTCGTGCGAAATGTGGGCGGCGCCGGAGGAACGGTTGGCGCGGCGCAGTTCGCAACGCAGGCGGCTGACGGTTACCACCTGGCATTCATGCCAGTCGGAACCACGACCACGCAGCCGCACCTCCGCCCGGTAACCTATGACGACTCGTCCTTTGAGCCGATCTGTATGACCATCCAGGATCCAATGGGCGTCAGTGTCTCCCCTGATGCTGGGATAGAGTCGCTGGATGATTTGATCGCAAAAGCAAAGGCCGGAACCGTTACCTCTGGCGGCCCACCACCAGGTTCGCTGCCACACATAGGCCAAGCTGCCGTCGCCGCTGCCTATGATGTCGAGTTTAAGTATGTGCCGCACGAGGGTGGCAGTGCCGCTGCCAAATCGATCCTCGGTGGCCAAGTTGATGTCCTGGTCGATCCCGTCGGGTCGATCCTGAACTATGGCCTGAAGCCGCTTGTGGTTCTCAACGGAAGCCGAGTCGACGGAGCGCCGGATGTCCCGACAATCGACGAAATCGGCGGAAAGCCGCTTCGCTACTCGATCTGGTTTGGGCTATTCGCGCCGGCCGGCACGCCGGATGATGTGCTCGCCAAACTCGATAAGGCCTGCCAGGACGGCACCGCGACTGAGCGCTACAAGGAAACGGTCGCGAACTCAGGTCGCACGCCTCGCTTCATGGATCGGGCTGAATTCTCTGGTTTTTTCAAGCAGCAGTACCAGGACAACGCCGATCTGCTGACAGCGATTGGCTTGAAAAAGTGATGCAGACGTCAGCGCTGGCCTCGGGCCAGCGCTGATAGCTCTGATGACACCATGAGTGAACTCTTTATCAACCCTCCAACGCTCCACTCGGTGTTGGATCGATATATCGATCGGATCGACGGGCTTGGCCTGAGCTACCAGGTCAACACGACCGGGCGCGCCCTGACGCCGGAGGAATTGGCGGAACAATCTCAAAGCGCGATTGCGATCATCGCAGGGCTTGAACCCTATCAAGCAGGCTTCTTCCAAGGTGCCCACCAACTTAAGACCCTGGCGAAGTTCGGCGTGGGATACGACAACATCGACGTTGACGCCGCGAGAAATGCAGGTGTCTCCGTCTCGATCACTACCGGCTCAAATGCACAGAGTGTAGCCGACTATACAATCTCTTCGATCCTCGCGCTCATTTGTAGGCTACCGCAACGAAATCACTGCGTCCTGAATGGTCGCTGGGTCCGCAACACTCATCCCTCATTCGACGACATAACAATCGGGGTCGTGGGATATGGCCGAATCGGTTCCCGCGTCGCCCGGCGTGCAAAGCAATTCGATTGGCATGTTCTCGCCGTCGATCCGAAGTTTGACAGCTTGAACGATCTGCCACACGCCGACGAGCTCGTGCTGATCGATGAGGCATTGGCCCGGGCGGATGTCTTGTCATTGCACTATCCAAAGGCATCCGACGACACTGATTTCGGGGCTAGGGAGCTTGCAACACTGCGAAAAGGCGCGGTCTTCGTGAACATGGCCCGCGGCGGACTTGTCGACGAAGCCGCGCTCGCTTCACTGCTAAGAAACGGGCATTTGTCCGGCGCCGCGATCGACGTCTTCTCCAGCGAGCCGCTTACCGACTTGTCGCTCTGGCAGGATCTGCCGAACGTCTTATTGTCACCTCACGTGGCCGGCAGCAGCACCGCCGCGATCGAAACCGGTCTCGAAATGTGCATTGAAGTCATTGAGCATCGGCTCGGCCTCCGCCAGGAGGCACCACGTGCTACATTTATATGAGATGCTCAGGACTGTAGCGCAGCCATCTCACCAAGTTTCCGAGCCAAAACCTCCACCGTGAAGCCCGGCTCCTTTGCCGCAGAAATCATGATGCGCTCGCGTCTTGCAATGAGGTCCACCGCCGCGGGCAAAGCTTCGGCAGCCTCGTGCGGGATCACTATCGCACCGTGCTGATCGGCATGGATGAGGTCGCCGCTTGCCACTTCCATACCGTGAACGGTTACGCCAACACCCCACTCGCGCACGTTGACCCACGCGTGGGAGGGCAAAACCATGCCAGCGAGGATTTGGAAGTCGGTAGCGGCATCTGGAAGATCGCGCACCGATCCATTGGTGATCGCACCGAGCGCACCAAGTCCCTTGTGAACATTCGTGAACACTTCACCCCAGAAACTGCCCTTGCCCACCGACTCGTCCATGTCCTGCACCACAATGATCGATGGGACAGGGCCGGCTTTCTCAACATAGGTATAGTAATCGACGAGGCGTTTTCGCAACTCCTCGCCTGCGTGTCCGTGCGGCACTTCCGATCGAATTGTGGCTGTTCGCGCATACCCCACCATTGCCGGAAGCCCGGGGCGGAGGCAGAACAGAGGCTTGGTCGTATAGCCGAATCCACGTCGCTCCGGCGCGACGATTTCCATGGCGTTGCAGATTGAGGGCGTGTCGATTTTGCGCAGTTCCTCAAGTAACTCTGGTGTGATCGGCGCCGACATACCATCCTCCAAATTCTGATCTCAATGCTGAGATATCAGCTTGCATGTTAATCGATGTTTGCCATAGCATGATTTCGACGCCCATGTCACGAGAGGCATCAGATGAGCCACCGATATTCATTCGGCCCACAGGATCGCGAGGCCTATCAAACGGTCAATCCCGCGCGTCCGTCTGAACCGATCGGACGATACGCGATCCCGTCTTCGGAAGAGACGGCCCGAATGATCGCAAAGGCCAATGAGGCACAACGCCGTTGGGCCAACGTCCCAGGGCTTGAGCGCGGCGCACTACTTAATGCCTTTCTCGATGATGTTGTCGCTCGCGCGGATGAGATCGCCGAAGCGATAACGCTCGAACAGGGTAAAATCCTCGCCGAGGCGAAGGCTGAGACACTCAAAGGCGCTGCCGAAGGCCGGTTCATGGTCGGTGAGGCAGCACGCATGGGCGCGACAACCACTGGGACCGGTCGTCCGGGTTTCACGAACCTAATCTTGCGGCGTCCCCGGGGGACGATCTTCTGCATTTCACCCTGGAACTTTCCGGCGATGACGCCTTTGAGGAAAATGTGCCCCGCCCTGGCATTTGGCAATGCGGTGATCATGAAGCCGTCGCAGTTCACCCCTGCCGCATGCTTTATCCTTCAAGACATTGCTCGCCAGCATCTCCCGGAAGACCTCTTTCAAGTTGCGATGATCGGCGGGCGGGCAGCAAGTGACGTGATCGCCAAAGCTGAGATTCACGGGGTCAGCTTCACCGGGTCCGTTGAGACAGGCCGAATGGTCTATTCCGCTGCGGCGCAGAACCTCGTCCCGGTCCAATTGGAGCTGGGCGGCAAGAATGCGGCGATCCTCAACGACACGGCCGATCTGCCATCCGCCGTGGCGCAGATTTCCGGCGCAGCGTTCCAAACCGGCGGGCAGCGCTGCACAGCGATCAGCCGACTCCTGGTGCGCGAGGACCTTGCTGAGGAGGCGAGCAGTTTGTTTACCGAACGGGCCGATGCGATCATCCTCGGCGATGGGATGGACCCGGCGAGCCAGATGGGTCCGCTATGCAACGATGCCCATTGGCGTGGCGTGTGCGATGTCACGAAGAGGGCGATAGCAGAAGGCGCCATACCGCTTGCCGGTGGTGCGCCAGCGGGCGGCGCCGGCGATGAAGGCGGGTATTTCTTTCGCCCAACAATTCTCGGCAACGTTCAGCACGAAAGCACCGCAAGCCAGGTGGAGATCTTCGGGCCGGTCCTGTCGATACTCAAATACGAGACCTTCGATCAGGCAATCGAAATGCTCAATGGCACCGAGTTTGGGCTCACCTCCGCGCTCTTTTCAGACTCCAACGCCCTTGTTCAACGCTTTCTGCGTGAAAGTCGGAACGGCATGATGCACGTTAACCACGGTACCGTGCCCGACAACAACATGCCCTTCGGCGGCATCAAGAATTCAGGCGTCGGCGCCTATTCGGTCGGTCCGACGGCGGTCAATTTCTATACATCGGAGCACGCGGCCTACATTGCCTGCTGAGGAGAGAACATGGCGGATCTAAATGGGCGCATTGCCCTCGTAACGGGTGCAAGTCGAGGCATCGGCGCAGCAACGGCAAAAGCATTCGCCGACCGAGGCGCCCAGGTGATCGTTGTCCATCGAAGCTCGGCCGAAGACGCCAACGCTGTCGTGGCGGTCCTTCCGGGCTCCGGACATCGCATGATTCAGTGCGACGTGTCTGAGACAGCCGATCTCGTCCGGATGCGCAAAGACATAGAGGCAAATGAAGGTCGGATCAGCTACCTGATCAACAATGCAGGCTGGACAACGCTGGTTCCTCACCATGACCTTGAAGGGCTAACCGACGGCATCATTGAGCGGAATTTTCGCGTCAACACAATCGGCGTGCTTAAGGCGTGCCGGGAGCTGGCGCCTGTCCTGCGCGCGGATAAACCAGGTGGTGCCATTGTCAACGTGTCGTCGGTAGCGGCACGGATCGGCATGGGAAGTTCGGTCGCCTATTGTGCCTCAAAGCTGGCCGTGGAGAGCATCACGCAAACGCTCGCGCGGGTGTTCGCCCCGGAGATTCGCGTCATGGCAGTCGCGCCCGGGCTGACCGCCACGTCGATGGCGGCGAATTGGACAGAGGAAGAGATCGCCAAACGGGTCCAGAGCAACGCCATGAAGCGCATGGCACAACCGGACGAGATCGCGGCCACGATTGTCCATACCGCGGCCGATCTGACCTACTCCACCGGGTCCAGTGTTCTCGCCGAGGGTGGACGTCTGCTCTACTGAGCATCTCAGTTTAACGGTGCATTGCTTCGTGCACTGCCACAGCAAATGAAGCGAAAGGGCGGCCCTTTCGAGCGGTTTAGCGACGGCTCTCGGAAGCGCAAAGTGTTTGTCGTTTCGGTCGCGACTGATCGCCGCACGCGATCTCATCTCCCCCTCGCCATTGAAATTCTCAGCAAAGCATTATACAAGAAACTTAACTGAGATATCAAATGACATCCATTATGGGAGGATGGCAATGTTGGATGGATTGTCACGCGCACCGATCATGATCGCCCTCATAGCAACAATCGGCCTTTTCACCGGCGAGCCTATGGCGGCAGAGCGTCTCACGGCTGCGGTCAGCAAGCCGGGAACCGAGACAAATCGGTTCTGGGCAGGGGCCACCATGTGGCACGTCATGGATCCAGCACTTGAAGGTTTGATCGCCCATGATGCCGTCACCGGCGAGGCCACGGGCGACGGGCTAGCCTCCTCCTGGGAGGCGAATGACGATTTTCGCGTCTGGACGTTCAAGCTGCGTGAAGGCGTCCAGTTCCATCACGGCTGGGGTGAAATGACCGCAGATGACATCGTGCACAGCTACACACTCCACACCGGCGAAGACGCGATCATCCCGACCGTCGACCAACTACGCGGAGCGACCGCCGAGGCGATCGATAGCTACACGGTTCGCTTCACCTATCCAGAACCGATCAAAGACCTCCCATTCCTTCATGGCGGCCGCTCCGTTATGAAGGTCTACTCCAAGGCACAGTTCGATGCCGAGGGGCTGGAAGGCTACGACGCCAAGTTCGCAGGCACTGGGCCATTCGAGTTCGTGTCCCGGAGCCCGGGCGAAATCCTCTACAAGCGGTTCGATGACTATTACGGGCAGGCGGCTGATTTCGAAGAACTGCATCTGCGCTTCGTCGACGAGGCGGCAACCAAGCTCGCCATGTTGCTGTCTGGCGAAGCCGCGATCGCCGACCTGCCACGCGAACTGATGTCCGACGCCATCGGTCAGGGCATGAAGCTCGTGCAATCGTCGCTGGCGACCATTCAAAACGATGTGGTTTTCAACGGACTATACTGCGAATCTGGCGATGAGGCATGCGGTGATCATCTCCCCTGGCACGACCAGCGCATTCGCAAGGCGATCAATCATTCGATCAATCGCGAAGAGATGCGCGAAGTACTGTTTCCACAGGGTGGTGCTGACATCCTCGTTCGCTATGCCATGGCCGAAGGGCATGAGGGCTTTGACCCGTCCCTGGCGGGCCGGTTCGAGGAGGAGTACGGCTACAATCTAGAGCTCGCACAGCAACTGATGGCCGACGCCGGCTATCCTGACGCGTTTGAAGATCCAACGATACTGCTCATCATGAAACCTGAATCGGGACTACCCGAAGTGCCGGTCATGATGGAGTTGCTTCATGCCTATCTGACCGCCGCCGGTTTCCAAGCCGAGCTTCGCGAGATGGATCACGCGACCGTGGGCGCCATGGGGCGGGGTCGTGAGGCCTATCTGATCCACCCGTCTAAGAACGCCCCGCCACGGCCAACGGAAGTGGCTTTCAGGGCCTTCTACTCAAATCCGGGTGGCCCCTATCAAGGCTGGGAGAACGACTGGACGACCGGCAAGATCAAGGCATTCAACGCGGCAACCGACGCCGCGGAACGGGATGCGATCGCCAAGGAGGTCTTCAACTACCTGTTCGAGCAACATGTTGACATCCCGATGTTCGCGATCAGGGCACAGCTTGCGTACAATCCCGATGTGGTCGCAAGCTGGCAGTTCCCCGGTGTGACATCATCCGGCTACGGTCACTGGAACTACGTCAAGGCCGCAAACTGACCAAGTAGGTGACCGCTCGGAGCGTTCGTTCAGAGCGGTCACCACATCCACCGGCCTTGACCCGGGTTCCGTCATGCAGCGATATTTGCTTCGGCGTGTCTTCCAAAGCCTCCTGGCGATGCTTGCGATCAGCGTCATTGCCTTCGCGCTCTCGCAACTCTCCGGAAGCCCTGTCGATTCCATGCTACCCCAGGATGCCGGCCCCGAGGAGGCGGAACGCCTCACCAAGCTCTGGGGGCTCGATCGTCCGGTTCACGAGCAGTACTTCATTTTCTTAGGCAACGCTCTTCAGGGAAATCTGGGCCAGTCGATCAAGTGGCAGGGGCAGTCGGCGATGGGTCTCGTCCTTGAAAGACTGCCGGCAACGCTTCAACTCGGTGGCTTCGCAATCATCGTCAGCACACTTATCGCAGTGCCTGTCGGCGTGATCGCCGCCGTCTACAAGAACACACCTTTCGACGCCTTCGGCAAGATCATCGCGCTTCTAGGACAGGCGATGCCTAATTTCTGGCTCGGGATCGTGCTGATCTGGATATTCGCAGTTCACCTCAAATGGCTCCCGACATCAGGGCGCGGCGGGCTCAGCCATATGATCCTTCCCGCCATCGCCATGGGCTGGTTCCAGGTCGCTGCCTTGATGCGGCTCACGCGATCAGCGATGTTGGAGGTGCTCGACAGCGAATATGTCAAACTCGCTCGGATAAAGGGCGTGCCGGAATGGCGGGTCGTCTGGGTTCATGCGCTCAGGAACGCCGCGATTGTTCCCCTGACCTATTTTGGCTTGATCGCCGGGTCGATCTTTACCGGATCGGTGGTGATTGAAACTGTATTCGCCTGGCCTGGAACCGGCCTGTTGGCCATTGACGCGATCCGAGGTCGAGATTTCCCTGTGGTGCAGGCGGTCGTGCTGACTTTCGCTGGGGTGTTCATCCTGGTGAACCTGCTGGTCGATACGCTGTATGCCTATTTGGACCCGCGGATCCGCTACAAATGACCGACACGACGCAGCCTACGCCGGAGCAGGCCGTCAGCCGGTCGAAACTAGGCGTCGTCGCACAACTGCGCAGCCTGCCCATGGTCCCGGTGTTCATCCTTGTGTTCATTTTGATCGTGCCAGCGCTGGCCGCTGACTGGATCGCGCCGCACAACCCGATTACCGGACGCATTCCGGACAGGCTCCAGCCGCCCGTCTTCTTCGGAGGCACCTGGGAATATCCCTTGGGCACGGATCGGCTTGGTCGCGACATTCTCAGCCGCATCATGCATGGCGCAAAGGTATCGCTTTCGGTCTCGATCGTCGGGATCATCTTTGGAGGCGTGCTGGGCACGATACTCGGATTGATCGCAGGTTACTTTCGCGGTTGGGCCGACGCGATCATCATGCGTCTCGTTGACATCACGATGGCACTGCCGAGCATTCTCCTTGCGCTCGTGCTTGCGGTGTCCGTGGGCCCAAGCTTTCAAACGGTCATAGCTGTCGTCGTTTTCGTTCTTTGGGCGCTATACGCCCGCCAGGTCCGGGGTGAGGTACTGAGCATTCGCGAACGCGACTTCGTCGCCCGGGCGCGTGTCTCGGGCGCATCACACCTTCGCATCATCTTCCGTCACATCCTGCCAAACGCGGCCAATACCATCGTTGTGCTCGCCACGCTCCAGGTTGGATCGGTGATTCTTCTCGAGGCCGGGCTGAGCTTTCTCGGCGTTGGGATCCCGAAACCGACCCCCGCTTGGGGTCTCATGGTCGCGGATGGTCGCCAGTTGATTGTCAGCGCCTGGTGGATCGCATTCTTCCCGGGACTGGCAATCACACTCACCGTGCTTGCACTCAACCTTCTGGGCGATTGGATGCGTGACCGGCTTGATCCGAAAATGAAGGGCCTTTGATGCATCAGGTAGCCCCGGTCATCGAAGTTCAAAACCTTGAGACCCGAATCGACACGAAGATGGGGCCTATCAAGGCCGTCGACGGCGTGTCTTTTTCGGTGCGGCCCGGCGAGACTCTTGGGATTGTCGGGGAAAGCGGGAGCGGAAAGAGCGTCACCGCCCTCAGCCTGCTGCGTCTTGTGCCCAAGCCCGCCGCAAAGATTGTCGGCGGCGCCATCATCCTTGACGGCGAGGACATCCTCACCGTTTCCGAAACGCGGATGCGGGATATCCGAGGCGGCAAGATCTCGATGATCCTTCAGGACCCGCAAACGTCGCTCAATCCGGTCTTCACGATCGGCAGCCAAGTTGTGGAGGCGATCGCCACCCATTTGAAAGCAGCACAACGCGAACTCCTCAACCGGGCGGTCGAGGCACTTCGGCACGTGCGCGTCGCCGACCCCAAGAGACGGGTCGAGGATTACCCACATCAGATGAGTGGAGGCATGAAACAACGAGTTGTCGGCGCCATCGCGCTTGGCTCCAACCCTAAAGTGTTGATCGCCGACGAGCCCACGACCGCGCTCGATGTCACGATCCAGGCTCAGTATCTGCAACTCTTGAAGGACATTCAGGCTGAGACCGGCCTCGCCATCATCTTCATCACCCACGATTTCGGAGTCGTCGCGCGCATGTGCGACCACGTCGCGGTGATGTATGCCGGCCGGGTTGTGGAACAGGGGCCGGTTCAGGAGATTTTCTCGAACCCCGCGCATCCTTACACGAAGGCGCTCTTGAGTTCGGTCCCTTCTGTCGAAGAAGACGTCGAGCGGCTCTATTCCATCCGTGGGCAGCCGCCGGCGTTCTGGGACATGCCGAAGGGATGTCGGTTCGCGCCCCGCTGCGACCAAGCCATGTCTAAGTGCGAGGCCGACTACCCGCCAACCTACGAAAGTCCGGCGGGCACGCAACACTGCGCGAGCTGTTGGGCGCTGGAGGATACGGAATGGACGCCGAGCCGATCCTGAAGCTTGAGTCCGTGACTAAGCATTTCCCGGTCACCAAGGGACTGATCCGCGAGAAGGTCGTGGGTCACGTACACGCCGTGGACGGGATCGATCTCGCGCTTGAAGCGGGCGAGACGCTGGCACTTGTCGGTGAGTCCGGTTGCGGCAAGTCGACGACGGCCAAACTGATCTTGCGCCAGGAAACACCGACCAGCGGTACCGTGGAGATGGACGGTAAGAATGTGCACGCGCTCGATGGTGAGGAGTTGCGGCAGTTTCGCGTGGATGTTCAAGCCGTTTTCCAGGATCCCTGGTCCTCTCTGAACCCGCGCATGCGCGTCTACGATATCGTCTCGGAAGCGCTGGTCGTGAACCACAAGGTCAGCAGTGTGCAGGTGCGGGAAAAAGTCGCCAATGTCCTGTCGGCGGTCGGGCTTCGACCGGAACAGGCCCGCAACTTCCCGCACGAGTTCTCCGGTGGTCAACGCCAGCGCATAGCGATCGCGAGCGCCCTCATCTCTGACCCCAAACTTCTCGTGCTGGACGAGCCCGTGTCGGCACTCGATGTCTCGATCCGCTCACAGATCATGAACCTGTTCAAGGACCTACAGGCCGAATTCGGCATGTCCTACATCATGGTCGCTCATGACCTGGGCACCACCCGCTATATGGCGGACAAGGTCGCCGTGATGTATCTCGGCCGGATCGTCGAAATCGCGCCGACAAGAGAACTCTTCGCCGAACCTCTCCACCCCTACACCAAGGCCCTGTTCTCAGCAGCACTACCCAGCCACCCAGACATCGCGCGCGAGGAAATCGTCCTTGAAGGCGAAGTCCCCTCGCCGATCGACCCGCCGCCCGGCTGCGCCTTCCACCCGCGCTGCCCGATGAAGATCGGCAAGGTATGCGAGACATCGATACCGAAACTGAAACAGTGCCAACGGAGTGCCCGCAAGGTCGCATGTCATCTCCATCATCCGCCGGACTCCACCGGGATCGATTGCGGCGAGGATACCGCTTCTTGAGTCCGCGCCGGAATACACTTCCACCATGCACCTTCGCCACTTGGACGTCGTCGGAGCATCATGCCGCAGCTTGGAAAAGGCGCTGCTGATATCGTTGGTTGCAAGCTCCCGCAACCAAAGCCGGACAAGATAACCATATAAATCAATATCTTACTCAGTCTTCAGTTCTGATGCCAAATTTCACCTCAACAAAATCAATGACTTAGCCTTGCGGGTTCAAATCACCCCGCCATCAACGCAATTGTCGTCCGGATGCTTCTGACAGCCTTTAGGATCTTTCGGATGATGGATGGTTCTGACTGAGAAATGTGACAAGGATCTGGAGACCTGGCCTTTTGATGCGCATACCAAAGTGCGTGGTCCACTATCATCAGTGGGAAAGCGAAGCTGCGAGCTTGGCAGATTGCGCTCCTCTCAGCTGCGTAGACCTCGAGACTGAACATGACCCGTTCAGCTACCTTATCGAGAAGGGCCGTTTTGAGGCGGTTGACTCAAGGTTCGGCAAGCATCTCGATTCCATCGATTTATCGTCAGATCGTGGAGCATATGTAAGACGCGGCATTGGGTGACAACTCCTCACGGTGTTCTGACACTGCCGAAAAGGAGGCGAAACAGTCCGCTAGGAGCATTGCTCGGTTACCAGTTAAGCGTCTTCTCTGGCTGAAACTCATCGTTCGGATTTGATCGGCTTTCAGACCAAGTCGGGGCGATTGACGACTAGCACGGGCGCAAAATATATCATCAAATTGGCCAAATTGATCATAAACCGATTTTGGATTCACTTCCAACTGAAGGCGCAGGGTGCCGCGATGGAGCCCACAGATCGCTGCGCCGCCGCAAAGCCATGCAAAAATAAGGTCACTTAGACGGGGATACTACACCATGAAAAAACTGACATGTATTGCCGCCACCATCGGGTTTTCTCTGCTCGCGACCGCAGGGTTAGCGCAGACGAACATCTCGATTGCCACGGCCTATCAGGACACCAATTTCCACACCCAGAACATCGCGCAGTTTGCAGCGGATGTTGAGAAGACGACCGATGGCGAAGTGACCTTCACGCTGCACACCGGCGCGTCGCTTTTGAAGATGCCCGAGATCATGCGCGGCGTTCAAACCGGTCAGGTCCAGGTGGGCGAGATCCTGCTTTCTGCCTACGGCCAGGAAAGCCCGTTTTTCGAGGTCGACGGCATTCCGTTCCTGTCACAGGGCCAGAAGACGGCTTGGCAGGTCTATGAACTCACGCTGCCGCATATTTCTGCGCGCCTTGAGGAGAAGGGTCTGATGCCGCTGTTCTCCGTGCCGTGGCCGGGGCAAGGGCTCTATGCGCAGAAGGAAATCACCTCCACGTCGGACTACGAAGGCGTCAAATTCCGCGCCTACAACGCGCTAACCGCGCGGTTTGCCGAACTGATGGGGGCTGTGCCGACGACTGTGCAATCCGCAGAAGTTCCGCAAGCCTTCGCGACAGGCGTCGTCAGCGCGATGATCACCTCGGCTGCGACTGGCAACTACACAAAGGCCTGGGATTTCACATCGCACTACTATGACGTGAACGCGATGAACAACAAAAACATGGTCATTATGAATGCCGATGCGTTCAACGGGCTGTCCGAAGCCCACCAGGCGGCGATCCTGGCGGCGGCGGCCAAGGCAGAAGCCCGGGGCTGGATCATGTCGAACGACGTACAGTCGGAGCTCACGGCTAACCTTATCGCCAATGGGATGACCGTCGATGCCCCCAATGATGCTCTGATGACGGAATTGAAGGACATCGGCGCCACGATGGTTCAGGAATGGCTGGCCAAGGCCGGCGACGAAGGGGCGGCGTTCTACGAGGCGTATCAGGCGCTTGAGTAGGCTCTAGCTCACGGCCCTCGAAAGTCCAATCTCTACCCGCGGCGGCGGTGTGCAAGTCCCATGCGCAAAATTCTGGATACTCTCTATTTTAGCGCAGCTTTGCTGGGAGCCTTGTTCATCGTCGCCATTGGGCTTTTGATCTGTATCCAGGTATTCGGGCGCCAGATGGGCGTACAGGTCAAAGGTGCGGATGATCTGACCGCCTGGAGTGTGGTTGCCGCGGGTTTTCTGCCACTTGCCTATACCTTTCGAAACGGCCGTCACATCCGGGTCACGCTGATCATCGAAAAGGCAGGCCGTTTCAAAAGGGCGATGGAACTCACAGTGCTGGTCGTCGGATTGTTCTTTACCGGCTATCTCACCTACTCCTCAATGGATATGGTCCGGGATTCGATCCGGTTCAACGATCTGACCCAGGGGCTGATCAACATCCCGCTCTGGATTCCGCAAATCTCTATCCCCATCGGCGCCACCATTTTGGCCATCGCCATTCTCGACGATCTCTTGAGCTTGATCTTCGGGAAGTCTCCCAGCTACGTCTTGGCTGCGGAGAACGAAGAGTCCGCGGACGTGCATTCGGACTGAGACAGCAGCCTTGTCCCCGGAAACCACCCAGATCGCGCTAACAATAGTCTTTTTCCTGTTCCTTTTTTTGGGATCGGGGATGTGGATTGCGCTGTCGCTTTTGGGGGTCGGCTGGGTTGGATTGACGTTTTTTACCTCTGTCCCGGTCGAGAAATCCCTTGCCACCTCAATCTGGCAAACCAATGCTAGTTGGTCGCTGGCGGCTCTGCCGCTCTTCATCTGGATGGGCGAGATCCTGTTTCGGGCCAAGCTCTCGGAGACCTTGTTTCGGGGGCTTACTCCCTGGCTTGGCTGGCTACCGGGACGATTGCTGCATGTGAACGTGGTGGGCAGCGGTTTTTTTGCCGCCGTCTGCGGCTCATCCGCGGCGACCTGTGCGACCGTGGGGCGGATGTCGCTGCCGGAGCTCCACCGTCTTGGCTATGACCGAACCCTGGCGATCGGCAGTCTTGCGGGCTCGGCCACGCTGGGGCTGTTGATCCCGCCATCGATCATCATGATCGTTTACGGCGTCGCGGCGGATGTCTCGATTGTGCGGTTGTTTCTGGCTGGCGTCTTTCCGGGGCTCATGATCATGGCGCTGTTTTCGGGCTTTATCGTGGTACGCGCTTGGCTCTCAAACGATGTCGCGCCAGGGCTGATGGAACGCTTCTCGCTATCCGAAAAGCTGCGCCGCTCCAAGGGATTGTTCCCGATCATGCTGCTCATCTCGGGCGTGATCGCATCGATTTATGGCGGCATCGCCACCGCGACCGAGGCCGCGGCGGGCGGAGTTCTCGGATCGCTGATCCTCTCAGCCTGGTCCCGCACCCTAAGCCTCAGGATGCTGGCCGATAGTCTGATGAGCGCGACGCAGCTCTCTTGCATGATCTTCCTGATCCTGTCGGGGGCGGCCTTCCTGACCACCTCCTTTGCCTATCTGGGCATCCCGGCCGCCCTGGCGAGCTGGGTTGGCGGGATGGACCTGCATCCCTACACGCTGATGATCGCACTCTGCGTCTTGTATGTGATCCTGGGTTGCTTCATCGAAGGGATCTCTATGATCGTTTTGACCACGGCGGTAGTGTTGCCACTGGTGTCGCAAGCGGGCTTTGACCTGATTTGGTTCGGCATCTTCGTGATCATCGTGGTCGAAGCCGCACAGATCACTCCGCCCCTTGGGTTTAATCTTTTTGTGATCCAGGGCCTCACAGGCCACAGCATTTTCCGTGTAGCCCGCGCAGCCCTACCATTCTTCTTCCTGCTAATCGCGGGCGCGGCCATCGTCACGATCTTCCCGCAGGTGGCCTTGTGGTTACCCTCCACAATGGACCGCTGATGGATGCTGCGATGGCGTATGTGTTTCGTCGTAGATCGCAGGAAGAGCCGATACGGGTCGACTTCTACATTGGCGATCGCTTTACGCTCGTCCCTTTCATTAACGCGCTGGACCCGCTGCGCATTGCCAACCTAGCCAGCGGCAGGACTCTTTTCGAAACCCGCCTCATTTCCGATGACGGTAAACCGGTCACCGCGATCAATGGGATGCGGTTTGAGGTCGACGCCGCCACAAGAGACATTCAGCACGCCGACAACATCTTTATGTTCATCGGATTCGATCCGTTGATGGAGGTACCCCCAGCACTCGCCAACTGGCTGCGCCGACTTGTCGTACAGGGTGCGCATCTTGGTGCGGCGGGCGCCGGGGCGCTGTTTCTGGCCCAAGCCGGTTTGCTAGACGGATACTCTGCAACGATCCACTGGAACTATCGTGACAGCTTTCTGGAGAGTTTTCCCAAGATCCGCCTGTCACGCAACACGTTCGAGATTGACCGCAACCGCTTCACCTGCGCCGGCGGGACGGCGACCATGAACCTAATGCTGCACGCCATTGCCGTTCATTTCGGACAGGATCTTGCCTCCGAGGTCGCAGACCTGTTCATCGCGGGAGAAATGGGCCGACCTGAAACCAAATTGCCCCGCATGCGGCGAGCTCGGGTCGGGGTGGCCCAGACCTCGTTGCGCTTCGTCGTCGAGGAAATGGAGACCCATATCGAAGATCCGCTCAGCATCGTGGATCTAGCCACGCGGGCCAGCATCTCGCAGAGATCGCTCACGCGGCTGTTCAGGGAACATTTTCAAGTGACACCGGTGCAATACTATCGGCGCCTTAGGTTGCAGCATGGGCGGCGACTGATGCAGCAAACAGATATGCCCGCTACACAAGTGGCGCTCGCCAGCGGGTTTCGCTCGCCCGAGCATTTTTTTCGCAGTTACCGAAAAGAATTCGCCTGTTCGCCCACCGATGACAGGCGAAAGAGCCGCCAGCTCGTTGAAGAGCGGCGTGAAGAATGATTCGGCTTGTGGACTTTGGCGGCAAGGGCCGCCACCGATTTAGCCCCTATGCCTGGCGCACCAAGCTGGCACTTGCTCATCTTGGGCTGGACTATGAGACAAGCGAGATCACGTTTCTGGACAAGTCAGCGCTGGCTGGGGTGAGCGATCATACTCAAGCGCCGGTGCTGATTTTGGGCGGGGATGTGGTGACCGACAGCTGGGAAATCGCGCTTTACATGCATGCCACGTTTCCCGCAAAGGTTCCGCTTTTTGCAGATGACGGGCAGATAGCCTTTGCGGCGTATCTCAACGCCTGGGTACCTCGCGTTCTCTACCCTATCATTTTGCCGATGATCGCCGTCGACGTTATCACCAAGATCCTGCCGGAGGAGCAAACCCATTATCGCAAGACGCGCGAAGCGCGGCTAGGTTGCAGTCTGGAGGAAGCCGCTCTCAACCGCACCGCCCTCACCCAGGACCTAAGCGCGCATCTGGAGCCGATGCGTGCCGTTCTCGCCCAATCGCCGTTTCTCAACGGCACTGAGCCCGGATACAGCGACTACATCCTCGGCGCACTCTTTTTGTGGATCCGGGGAACCTCACCGTTTCAGCCGTTGTGCGCGCATGATCCTGTCGCGGGTTGGCGCGCAAGGCTCTTCGATCGGTACAGTGATCTCATCATGGCCACAGACGGTTACGAGTGGTGACCAATTTTGTCACCCCGGCTCGCAAAAAAGATCACAAATGACTGAGGGCACGCGATAATTTCGCTAAATGCGATTCAGGGAGCGAAACACATGCAAAGCGCAGCAACGCAGGTTCGCGTTGGAGTTGATATTGGCGGAACCTTTACGGATGTTGCGCTGGAAACCAAAGGCATCCGATTTACGGCAAAGCTCCTGACGACGCTCGACAATCCGGTTGATGCCTGCATGAGTTGCCTGGATCAGGTGGTCTCAGAGGCCGGGATCAAGCCTGGCGACATTGACGTTATTGTTCACGGCACGACCTTGGCCACGAACGCGGTGATCGAACGCAAGGGTGCGGTAACCTCGATGGTAACCACACAAGGGTTCCGCGATGTCATCGAAATCGGGACTGAGGGTCGCCCGGAACAATATGATGTCAACATCCTAAAGCCCGAACCGCTGGTGCCCCGTCGCCGCCGGTTTACTGTTTCCGAACGCCTGAACAGCGCTGGTGACGCACTACGGCCGCTGAATGAAGCCGAACTTGAAGCGCTTCTGCCAGAACTCGACAATGCCGGGACCGAAGCGCTGGCGATATGTTTTCTCCACGCCTATGTTAATCCGGCTCACGAGAAAGCGGCTCGGGAGTTCTTCGCGGCCAGAAGGCCCGCTTGGCTGATCTCGATTTCATCAGACATATCGCCAGAGTTTCGCGAGTTCGAGCGGTTCTCGACCACCTGCACCAATGCCTATGTTCAGCCTCAGGTCTCGAAGTACCTCGCCGAGTTCCAGGAACGGCTGAAGGCGGCGGGCTATGGCTGTGAGATGCTGATGATGCTTTCCAGTGGTGGCCTGACTACCGTTCAGACGGCACGGAAAGTCCCAGTGCGGCTGATCGAATCCGGTCCGGCGGGAGGGGCGATTTTCGCCTGCGACGTGGCGCGACGTCTAAACGTTGAGCAGGCAATCTCATTCGACATGGGCGGTACAACCGCCAAGATCTGCCTGATCGACGACTACAATGCGCAAACAAGTCGCCGCTTCGAGGTCGCACGGGTGTACCGATTCCGAAAGGACAGCGGCTTGCCGTTGCGCATCCCCGTCATCGACATGGTGGAGATTGGGGCCGGCGGTGGGTCCATTGCCCATATCGACGCCTTGGGACGTTTGGCGATCGGCCCTGAAAGCGCCGGTTCGATGCCTGGTCCGGCCTGCTACGGAAGGGGTGGTGCGGAGCCGACCGTGACTGATGCAAACCTCGCCCTTGGCCGGATCGATCCGGTCGGGTTCGCAGGCGGCTCGATGGAACTTGATAGCCACGCCGCCGAAACCGCCTTGACGGAAGCCGTGGCAAGACCCTTGGGCATGCGACCCCTCGCGGCCGCCTATGGCGTGACCGAAATGGTCTGCGAAAACATGGCCAGTGCGGCGCGGGTCCATGCGATCGAAAGCGGAAAAAACGCTGATGATCGCGTGTTGATCGCCTTTGGCGGGGCCGCTCCGCTCCATGTCTGCCAGATGGCCGATAAGCTGGGCATTGACCAGATCATCATTCCTGCCAACGCAGGGGTTGGTTCCGCTGTGGGGTTTCTGCGCGCGCCGATCTCTTACGAAGTCGTCCAGACCCACTATCAGCAGCTCGATCAATTCGATGTCGCGGCCGCCAACGCAGCACTGGACCAGATGGAGGTGCGGGCCGAAGCCAATGTGAAACTGGGCGCGCAGGCCGATGCCAAATTGATGACCCACCGGGTGGCTTACATGCGCTATCACGGGCAAGGGCACGAAATCTCTGTCGCTCTGCCCGAAGGACCACTTGGGCCAGGCGCCGCCAATACGCTACAGGACCTCTTCGATGCCGAATACAACGTCGTCTTCGGCCGCAACATCGGCAACATCGCGAAAGGCGAGATCGTCAGCCTCGCAGTGACCGTTACGACCGATCCTTACACGGACGTGACCGCCAGCGCGTCGGGGGCCGTCGACAGCATTGCCCGTGGATCGCGCAAGGCATTCGACAGCGCAAGCGAGACCGAGCTCGATTTTGTCATCGTGCCGCGGGACAGCCTGCCAACGGTGGGCCCTATCGCTGGCCCTGCCATCATCACCGAAAAGGAGACCTCTATCGTGGTCTCCTCGGTTTTTGAGGCCCGCACGCTAGAGGGCGGCGACATCGAATTGTCGCGCACCGCAAAGCGCGCTCTGGCCAGGGAGGTTTGCGACCGACATGAAAGAGCTTGAACTTCTTCGTAAGCAGCTGATCTGGAGCCGGCTGATTTCCGCCATTGAAGAACAAGCCCAGACGGTCATTCGGACGGCCTTCAGCCAATCGGTCCGCGAATGCGGCGACCTCTCGGCGGGGGTGTTCAACCGCCGCGGCGATATGGTGGCGCAAGCTGTGACCGGAACGCCGGGCCACGTGAACGCCATGGCCATCTGCGTCAAACACTTCATCGAGAAGTTCCCCGTGGATGAGATGAAACCCGGTGACGTCTTTTGTACCAACGATCCGTGGCTATCGGTCGGGCACTATCATGATGTGACCGTGGTGACCCCGGCGTTTTACAAAGATCGGATGGTTGGGCTGCTGGCCAATACTTGCCACATCGTGGACATGGGCGGACGCGGCTTCGGTCCGGATAGCCGGCAGGTTTATGAGGAAGGGGTCAATATCCCCATAATGCATCTGGCGCGCGAGGGCGTGGTGAACGAAGACCTGATGGGCCTCTTGCGCACCAATGTGCGAAACGCGCGGGACATGGAAGGCGATTTTTACGCCATGATGACCTGCAATGACGAGGGCGCGCGGCGGCTGGTGTCGATCCTGGAAGAGTTTGAACTCGACGATATCGAGGAGGTGGGCGACTACATTATTGCCCAGTCCCGGGATTCGATCCGCAACGCGATCCGCGAACTGCCGGATGGCGTCTATGAAAACGAAACGGAACTCGACGGTTTCACCGACCCGATCCGCCTGAAGGCAAAGCTGACCATCTCAGGCGACCAGTTGAGCATTGATTACGATGGCACGTCGGAGGCAAGCCTGTTCGGCATCAACGTGGTCATGAACTTCTGTATTGCCTATACGGTGTTCGGTGTGAACTGCATCGTCGGTCCGGAAGTCCCTTGCAATGCGGGCTCCATCAATGTGGTGGATGTGCGTGCACCGCTGGGTTCGATCCTGAATGTAGAGCGGCCCATGCCGGTTTCGGCTCGTCACGTTATTGGGCAGATGCTGCCCGATTTGGTGTTTGGATGCTTGGCGCAGGCCGCTCCGGACAGGGTACCCGCCGAGGGGGCCGGAGCCATGTGGAACCCGATGTTCCGCGGCGGCAAGACTGCGGTCGACCCGGAGGTGGCGGCAAGCGCACCCGTTCTGACCAAGGACTTCGATGTGATCACTTTCAACACCGGCGGCACTGGCGGGCGACCGACGCTGGATGGCATGTCGACGACCGCCTTCCCCTCTGGTGTGCGCACACCGCCGGTCGAGGCGATCGAGGCGCAGTACCCGTTGATCATATGGCGCAAGGAGTTTCGCGAAGGCTCCGGCGGCGCGGGCGCGTTTCGCGGTGGGCTTGGTCAGGTTCTGGAGTTCGGCTGCGAAGACGGCGCGCCGTTCAGCATAGCCGCAATGTTCGATCGTACATGGCAAGCGCCCAAGGGCCGTCATGGGGGTCTCGACGGTGCAGCAGGCGTTGTGCGCAGTGACTCAGGCGTGCCGCTGAAAAGCAAGGGGCGCCAAACGGTGCCCTATGGCCAGAAGCTAGTGCTGGAGATGCCTGGCGGCGGCGGCTATGGCGACCCCATGACGCGTGATGCGGAGTTGGTGCGGCAAGATGTGCTTGACGATCTGATCACGGTCCAAGCCGCGCGTGACGACTATGGCGTTGTTCTGACGGAGGATCTGCACGTCGATCTGGTCGCAACTCAGGCGCAGCGCATGCAGATGGATCGGTCGGCATGATGGCGAAGCCGTTCCTTTATCTTGACAATTGGCACGCGCCGCAGCCCGAGACCCGGTTTGACCGGGCCATTGCGAACAGCGGTTTGACCGTTGAAACCTATAGAACCAATCTGGATGAGTTCCCGTCAGGCCATGATTATTGCGGCGTCTATGTCAGCCCAAGTTTCGATGGAGCCTACGATGATCTGCCCTGGGTGCATCGCTTGCACAAATTGCTGCCTGAGCTCGCTGCGTCGCAAATCCCCATGATCGGGCTATGCTTTGGTTGTCAAGTGCTGGCTTCTGCTCTGGTCGGCCGTGACACGGTGTTCAAGCGCACAGCACATGAGGGCGGGCGCGGCACGATTGCGCTGAGCACGGCGGCGCAGAACGATCCGCTTTGTCAGAAGCTGCCCGACCGCTTTGATGTCTATCACTGGCACGGCGATGAAGTTGTGGCGAAGCGCGAGGAGATCATCGTTCTGGCGGAAGGCGCGGGCTGCGGCAATCACCTCTGGCGCTGGTCCAATGGCCCGGTTTGGGGAGTTCAACCGCATCCGGAAATGGCAGAGTCCGACCTGCGCGCCTGGCTTTCACAGAACCGGCTCAGGTTTGAAAACAACGGTCATGATGTGGAGGGTTACCTCGCGCAATGCTTCACCTCCGATCTCGGATTTTCGGTACTCGAGAATTTTCTTGAAATGATCACGACCCCGCAAACCTCGGTTTCTTAGACAGCATCTACGGCCGCGACAGGATCCCCAGCTGTGATTCAAGACAACCCGCGCCTTTTGGCCGAGATTCGTAACCGTTTTGCGCATGTAGACAGTTGTCCGTTTCAGGGCGATCGCATCTTCTTTGAGAACGCGGGAGGTGCGCTGACGCTGAAGTCCGTTGTCGAGACATCCGGATTTTATGCGGCGATCCCGGACAACCCGGGCCGGATCAATCCAGCAGGCCAGTGCACACAAGACGTGATCAACAAAGCCAAAGCGGACCTGGCGGTTTTCATGAACGCGACCTCGGGTCAGTTTTTTGCCGGCGAAAGTGGCACGGAGCTGCTGTTCCGCATGATCCGCACGGCTTGTCTCAGCGCGCCGAAGGGCGCCAAGCTGATTGGCTCATCCATCGAACACCCCGCTTCTCGCAGTGCCGCCCGCCGCTGGGCTGGAATTGCGGACTTGGAGTACGTGAATGTGCCTCATGACAATGCCACGGGTCTTGTCACCGCCGCCGACTACAGCGCCTTGATGACGCCCGATGTTGCGGTGGCCACGATCCTGCACGCCTCGCCCGTGACGGGGATGGGCATGGATGTTGCCGCGATTTCAGCAGCGATCCGTGAGGTTTCGCCGGACTGTCTGATCATCGTCGATGGAATCCAACATGCCGCACACGGGCAGTTGGATTTGGACGCCTATAATGTCGATGGCTATGCGATTTCGCCCTACAAGGTGTTCTCGCGCCACGGCTACGGCATCGCCTGGATCTCAGACAAACTAAGCGCGCTTCCGCATGACATGCTGATCGACGCACCCGCGACAGGTTGGGAGTTCGGGACACGAGACACCGGTTCTTACGCCACCCTGTCCGACGTCGTGGCCTATTTCGGCTGGCTCGGCGGGGAGGTTTCGGAGGAAACCGACCAGCGCAGGCGGATCGAAGCGGCCGGTCGTGCCATTCACGCCTACGAAACCCATCTGAGCAATGCCATGATCAACGGCACTGGCAATCTTCGAGGACTGCGCGATCTGGAAAATGTCACCATTCTAGGGGGTGCCGATAATCCAGCGCGTGAAGGCTTGGTGTCCATAGTCGTCGATAGGATGTCATCGGAAGAGGTGGTCAGCGCGCTGAATGCCCAAGGCATCCGGACGCATACGCGCAAAGCGGATCATTACAGCGGGAATGTCCTGTCCCCGCTCGGCATGACAGACTGCATTCGGATTTCCTTGTGTCACTACAACACGGAACGTGAGGTGGCTAAGTTGCTGGCTACTCTGCCAGAGATCACCAAGGAACGGGGCGCTCAGGGGGCGACCGGAAGCCTTGCGTCTGCATAGAGTTCCGTGAGCTGCGGAAACCTTTGTGTCAGGTAAGGTCCTCGCTCTGACGAAAGCACGTTGCCCAGTGTCCACCGCTTTGCGGAAAGCGATCCGGTGTTTGCTCGCGGCAAGCCGCCACTGCTTTCGGGCAACGCGGATGAAACGCGCATCCGCTCGGCAGGGACACCGGAGACGGCGGCTCGCCTGGTAGAACGGTGAGTTTTTCCAGGCCACCATCGAGCGAAAGGCGATTGGCGTTGAGCGCCTGGGTGTAGGGATGCCGGCTGGCTTTGAAGACCTCGGAGGCAGTTCCCAGCTCAACGATCCGGCCGAGATAGAGCACCGCCACGCGATCGGCTATGCGATGAACGACGGCGAGATCATGGCTGATGAATGCGATCGCCAATCCTTCTCGCCGACGAAGCTCCAAGAGCAGGTTGAGAACCTGGGCTTGGACGGACAGGTCAAGCGAAGCCACCGACTCGTCGCAAACGATCAATCGCGGATTGACAGCGAGCGCCCTTGCTATGTTGAGGCGCTGTCGTTGCCCGCCGGAGAATTGATGCGGATAGCGTCTTGCGGCCGCCGGCTCGAGTCCCACGCGTTGCAGCAGGTCGGCAACAAATGTCGGCGCCACGTCGCGTGATACGAGGCCATGCGCGAGTGGGGCTTCGGCGAGTTGGCTTCCCACGATGCGACGCGGATTGAGCGTTGCTGCGGCATCCTGAAACACCATCTGCACGGCAATGTGAGCCGGCTCGCCCTTGTCTTGAATTGGCTTGCCTTCGAACGTGATGGCGCCACCGTCCGGCACCTCCAAGCCGACAAGCAGGCGGCCCAGCGTTGATTTCCCGCACCCGGACTCTCCCACCAGACCAAAGATTTCGCCTGGCAAGATATCCAAGTCGATACCGTTCACGGCTTGCACGACATCCGGGGGCGCCTTTAATCCCAGTGCTATCAGGCCGCGGTCGATCACGTCCGGCTTGTGCGAATAGCGCTTGGTAACGCCGCGCGCGGTGAGCAAGGCGGCGGTCATTGCCCAAGCGCCTCGTCATAGGCATGCCAGCAGGCGAAGCGATGTTGCTGACCCTGGTCCGGCGGCTGCGTGCCGCATGCCTCGTCGGCGCGTGGGCAGCGCGGGCGGAAACGGCAGCCAGTGACGCGATTGGCGAGGGACGGCGCGCTGCCGGGGATTTGCCAAAGCTTGCCATCGTCCAATGGCGGGTTTTCCGGCGCGCTTTGCAGCAATCCGCGCGTATAGGGATGCTTTGGGTGGCGGAGAACGGCCTCGGTCGGCCCCTCTTCCACGATCCTACCGGCATACATGACGGCGATGCGGTCCGCCAAGCCGGCAACGACCGAGAGATCGTGGCTGATCCAAATCCAAGCCGAACCCAAAGCCTCGACCAGCCGCCGGACTTCAAGCAGGATTTGCGCCTGTACCGTGACGTCAAGGGCGGTGGTCGGTTCATCGGCAATGATCAGATCGGGCGTATGGAGCAAGGCGATAGCAATGGCGACACGCTGGCGCATGCCGCCCGAATACTCATGCGGATAGGAGCTAAGCCGGCGCTCCGGTTCTCCGATACCGACGGTCTGCATAGCCTGCACGGCCAGTGCGCGGGCCTCGCTTTGAGACACGCTGCGATGTGCTCGGATCGCCTCGATGATTTGCGTGCCGATCGTGAGCGTCGGATTCAGCGTGAGCATGGGATCTTGAAGGATCATGGCCAGGCGATTGCCACGCAGCCGCCGGAGTTCGGCATCGGACATTTGAGTCAGGTCCGCGCCGCAGAACAGGATCTGCCCCTCTGCGACGCGGCCCGGCGGATCGAGTGCGCCCATGATCGCGAAGCCCGTCAGGCTCTTGCCCGACCCGGACTCGCCGACAAGACCGAGCACCTCACCACGGTTGACGCGAAGGTTCAGACCATCGACCGCCGGCAAGATTCCCCCGGCCGTATCAAAAACGATCGAAACATCCCGGATATCCAAGACAGGACCGTCTTGATCCGCTTCAGGTGAGGTCATCGCTTCAGCCTCGGATTACTCATCTCACGCAACCGATCGGCCAACAGGTTGATCGACACGATGACAATCAGCAGCGCGACGCCGGGATAGAAGCTGATCCAGCCTTGGCCGGACAGGATGTAATCGAAGCCGTTGGCGATCAGCAGACCGAGGGACGGTTCGGTCAGCGGCAGCCCAAGGCCCAAGAAGGACAAAGTCGCCTCAAGCGTGATCGCCGACGCCAGTTGGACGCTGGCGATCACCAGCAAGGGAGGCAAGACATTCGGCAGCAGGTGAGAGACCAGGATACGCCAACGCGGCAACTTCAAAAGGCGGCACGCCAGCACATACTCCTTTTCACGTTCGGCGATGGCCGCGCCACGGACGGTGCGCGCATAAAACGCCCACTGAACAAGCGCCAGCGCGATGATGGTCTTGTCGATCCCGCGGCCGAACACCGCCAACAGCATCAGCGCCAGCAAGATCGCGGGAAAGCTCATCTGTATTTCCGCAAGGCGCATGACGATCGTGTCGATCCGGCCGCGCGCATAGGCAGCGATCAGGCCGAGCGTGGTGCCGGCGACGAGCGCCAGCGCGCCGGCAGAGAACGCGACGGTGAAGCTGGCACGCAGGCCAAAGATGATGGCACTCAGCATGTCCCGGCCCTGGGCGTCGGTGCCGAGCCAATAGGTTTGTCCGGACGGGCTGATCGACAGCGGCGGGAGTTCGCCGTCAAGAAAATCGATTTGCGTCAGGTCGTAAGGATTCTGCGGGGCGATGATCGGCGCCAGTATCGCGACCAGCACCAACGCTGTAGTCGAAACCAGACCCACCACGGCGAGCCGGCTTCTCGAAAGTTCAAGCCAGAACCGGACCAAGGGCCGGTCAATCTCGTACTCTACGACACTCATCGCAGCGTGCCCCGCACACGCGGATCGAGCGCGGTGTAGATCAGATCGACAATCAAGTTGATGACGACGAAGAACAGAACGATGAGGATGAGGTAGGTGACGATCACCGGTCGGTCGAGACGGTTGATGGAGTCGATCAGGAGCTTGCCGATGCCCGGGTAGGCAAACACGGTTTCCGTCACGATAGACCCCGCCAGAAGGCTGCCGATCTCCAAGCCGAGAACGGTAACCACGGGGATCATGACGTTCTTCAAGGCATGAAGCAGTACCACGCGCCGCTCCGACAAGCCCTTGAGTCGAGCAAACTTCACGTAGTCGGTCATCATCGCTTCGCGCATGCCGGAGGCCACCAGTCGAATGACAAGGGAGACGGTGGTCAAAGACAGCATGAGGGCGGGCATGATGAGATGGGACCAGCCGTCGAGGGAGAAGACGGCCCAGTCCGCCCCAAGGAAGCGGGTCGTCTCGCCGCGACCGATGGATGGGAGCCAGCCGAGATCAACTGAAAAGAACATGATCATCATCATGCCGAACCAAAAGGCCGGCAGGCTGAACCCGAGAATGGACCCGGCCATGATCGTACGCGCCAAGGGACCCTCTGGATAAAGGCCGGCGACGATACCAAGCGGCAAGCCCATCAGAACGGATATCAGGAATGCGGCCAGCGTCAGCTCGATAGTGGCAGGGAGGCGTTCGACGATCACGTCCACCACCGGCCGGCTGGAGACGAATGAGGTGCCGAAATCCCCGACCGCCATTCGTCCGACAAAGGTGAGATATTGTTGATGAACGGGTCGATCCAAGCCCAGCCGCGCGCGGGCGTCCTCGATCTCTTGTTCCGTCGCGCCCTCATGCGCCAGCAACTGCACTGGATCGCCGATCTTGTAGACGCCGATGAAGCTTACCAGTGACAGGACCAACACGACGCTGACCGCCTGAACCAGGCGGCGCAGCACGACTTCAAACATGTCGCCTCCAAGGAAAGTCGGCACCGCGCGTCGCGGCGCCGACTTGAGTGTCGATCATTATCGTCTTGCGAACCGGTGCGGCTCTTTGCTCCTACTGAGCGGGCTTGGCTCGGCTGGCCAGCGTAAACTGGCTGACCAGAGGTTCATAGACGATGTTCGCCCGCGCACCCCAGGTCGACTTTTGCGCGTAGAGCGGAATGATGCCGTAGTCGCCGATCACAATGCCCATGGCCTCGTGCAACAGGGCTTCGCGCTTGCCTGGGTCGAGCGTCATCTGTGCCTCGGCAACCAGGGCATCCACCTGACTGTTGGAATATCGCCCACGGTTGGACGGCCCCTTGCCGTTCGGCTTGTCGCGGGTCACTGCGATGCCGTTGAGCGTGTAGCCGGCATCACTCGACGTGCCCCAGCTATGCAGCATGTAGGCATATTCGAAGTCGTTGGTTTTGGGGATGTAGACCGAGTGCGGCATGGTCTCCAGTTCGGTTGTCACGCCGATCCGCGACCAGACCTGGGCCAGGACCTGTACGACGTCGGGCGCGTACGCGATGCGGTCTGTTGAGGCATGGAAAGTGATCTGAAAACCGTCCGGATACCCCGCTTCCGCCAACAGCGCTTTTGCACCGTCTGGATCGTGTGCCTGAACGGCGAGGCTATCGTCATAGCCAAAGAACCCTGGTGGAACGAGATTGGACGTCAAGATGCCATCACCGCCGAGCGCCCGCTCGATCAGTGCCTCGCGCGGGATCGCCATGGACAAGGCCTGGCGGACACGCTGATCCATCATGGGGTTTTTGGCCAAGGGATTGCCATCTTTGTCGCGGGCGTAGTTTGCCTGAACCTCTTCCCTCTGCACATCGAGCGAGACGAAAACCACGCGATTGGTGGGGCCGGCGAACGTTGCTGTCGCCGGGTCTTCGTTCAAGCGCGCGACGTCTTTAGCAGGCGCACGCTCGATAAGGTCGACATCGCCGGACAAAAGCGCCGCGACACGGGCCGGCGCGCTTTCAATCACGCGAATCTCGACGGACTCCCAAGGCTGTGCTGCGCCCCAATAATCGTCATTGCGCTCCAGGGTATAGAGTTCCGACGCACGGCTTGAGACAAAGCGATAGGGCCCAGTACCCACCATGGCGGTGCCCGTTGTGTAGTCGGCGGTTACCGCGTTGGCGCCCACTTCGTCGCTGACGATGACGAATTCCGAAAGGTTGTGCGGTAAGACCGGGGAAGGTGCTGCAGTGGTCAAGCGCAGGGTGTGATCGTCAACGGCTTCCATACTTTCGATGGATTGGACCGATGCCGCGAAGGACGACGGGCTGTCCGGCACGTTTGGCAGACGCTCAATGGTGAATATGACGTCGGCCGCTGTGAACGGCGAGCCGTCATGAAACGAAACGCCCTCTCGCAGTTTGATCTCCCATTCAGTGTCGGACAATGCCGTCCATGATGTCGCTAGGCCCGGCTGCAGACCATTCTCGTTGATGATCAACGGGTCGAAGACGTGCCGCGCGAAAGCGGAGTTGTTGCCCGAGTTGTGGAAGTGGGGGTCAATCGACGTCGGCGCTTGTGCATAGCCGATCTTTAGCTCCGCCGATTGGGCCGAAACGGCGAAGGCGGCGAGCGCGGCCGCCGCGGATGCCAGTAACAATCTCATAGCGTGATCTCCTCATCTAGAAGGTTTTGTTCGGGCTCAGCGGCTTGGAAGAAGCGGCGTAGCGCCCTCATGTCCGTTACGTTTTCAATGTCGAGCACGACATCGGACAACTCTTGCGTCCGGTCCTTGCCGAGCCGCGGGCGAATGAGTTCAGTCGCCTTTTTGATGACTTCCTCGCGGGTAAGCGGGTTCTCGAAGGCACCTCTGACCACATGGGTTCGGCGGCTTGCGCTGCGTCCATCCGTGAATTCGACGTCGACGGTCGCCTGGCGTATGGGAACCGCATGGCGCAACTCTTCGCAGGGGTGCAGAGTGACCCGGCTTTTCAGGTCCAGTACGGCCGGATCGCGCGTGCGGCGCGGATCATGACTAGCCTCAAAGGTGAAGGCGCCATCGACGATCATCAGCGCGACGCAGAATGGACAGCTGATATCGCCCATGCCGCGATCGCTGACCACATGGATCATGTCGGGCGGCAAGTGGACGTGGACATGAGCGACTGTCTCGGGCCGGATGGACTCCTGCGCCATGAGAAATTCAAGCGCATCCAACACCGACTGGATGGGCGAACCGACGCACCATTTCTTGATATTGGTTTCCATGATCTCGAAGCGCTCGCCCAATCCATCGACAAGAAGGTCGGGATCGGCCTCTTGCGAATAGGCGTCGAGAAAGTTGCCGCGCCCGGACAGCACGTCCGCCACGCCGGTAAAGCCGTGCGCCACCATCGTCGCCGCGCTCACGCCGTTGCGTGCCGGCATTCCGCCGAAGTGAAAGGCTTTCTCGATGTGGTCGGCATCGCGCATCCAGGTGGCGATGCCCGAGGTCTGCTGTGCGATGTTGGACACCAGGTAAGGCAATCGATCCCGGGGGATGTGCAACACGGCACCAGCGGCGGCGGCGGCGCCCCAGGCGCCACCAATAGAGTAAGGCCCGTGGCCGCGATCGTAGATGTGCTTCGCACCGAGGGCGACATTCGTACGCGCATATATGTCATAGCCGAGAACGACAGCTTTCAAAAAAGCATCACCGGAGGCGCCGACCAATTCCGCGGCCGCCAGAGCAGCGGGGATTACGGCGCAACCCGGGTGCCCGATGCTGGCTGGATGGCTGTCATCGGTCTCGTCCGCATGAGCGAGCATGGCATTGGTCTGGGCAGCCAGCGTTGCGCTGGTAAGGCGCGGCCTGCCGACAACGCTGGCTTGCTCCGCCCCGCCTTGCGTATCGGCGTAAGACAAGGCAAGCCGACCAACAGAGAGATCGGCGCCAGAAATCATGGCAGCAAAAGTATCAAGTATGTGATGCTTGCTTTTTTCTACAACAGAGTCGGGTAAAATATTAGAATTACTACCGTAGATATAATCACACAACTTGATCAGTTGCGGACCCGCATCGCGATTTGCTCCAGAGAATTCAACCAACACGGCGCCTCGGCAAGGATGATACTGATCCAACTATGGCGGTCAGCCGGTGGAATTGCCCAATTCAATTTTGGAATATAAATATTCTGCCTGGGATGCTCGGCGAGCGAGGAGCCCGGGTCAGAACAGGACGTTCAATGGACCTTAAGCTTCTCGATGACTTGATTGCCCTTGATGAAACCGGCGGCTTTGCAAAGGCCGCCCGGCGACGGCAGGTTACGCAACCGGCCTTCTCCAAACGCATCCGAATGCTTGAGGATTGGATCGGCGTGTCGCTGGTCGACCGGCATTCGCATCCGGTGGCTTTGACGGATGCCGGCCGTTTGTTTCTGGAGCGCGCCGTTACCATCTCCGCGTCATTGACGGAGGCGCGCAACGATGTCCTGGACCTCGTTGGCAATGAGCCGGACAAAGTCGCTTTCGCCGCGGCGACAACATTGTCGCAGGCTTTCTTTCCAAAATGGATTACCAAGCTGCGGGAACAGCAGCCTGGCCTGCGCGTGCGCATGCAACAGTTCGGAAAGTTCGTCGAGCACTTCGAGGCACTGCACAACCGCGACGTCGACTACTTTCTCAGTTATGCGCACCCGGAGGAGTCCCTTGGCGTGGATGTAACCGGCCTGGTCTGGAAGAAGGTCGGTACGTCGGCACTTTATCCGGTCTGCGCCACAGACGAGGCGGGCCGTCCCCGGTTTCCAATCGCTGAGGGGCAGACCGAGCCCGTTCCCTACATTTCGCGCACCGAAGGATCGTTCCTTGGCCAGATTCTTAAAAGGGCTCAGGCGGAGTGGAGTATTCGCCTCGACGAGATCTTCGAAGTCACGAGCACCATCAATCTGCGCTCAATCGTCAAGGAGGGCCACGGTATCGGTTGGTTGACACCGGAAAGCATCGAACGAGAGTTGCAATCCGGCGAATTGGCACGGGCGGGCGAAGGCTGGGAGATCCCGCTGGAGATTCGACTCTACCGGCTGGACAGCCGCCTTAAGCCCAGCGCTGAAGAGCTGTGGGAGCTGATCTGAGGCTCAGCGCCTTGGACCAGGTCAATCACCGCATCTTGGGCCTTGGGCGTCAACATGCGCCTGCGTCGGGTCACTGCCGTCGCGGGCAGACATCCGACCGCTGCGATGCTCACCGCGCATCGCAGCACGAGCACAACGGTGTCGCGGACGCACTCTATTGGCTGTTGCAGTGCCATGAAAACCGGCACACGTCCGCAGCGACAACAGGCCGGAATTCGCTGCCGAAGCCACACGAGGGCGGCTCGAACGGGTCGACGTGTAGCTACGGAGAATCTATCCCGCCACCCCATCGGAGAGTGGATACAACGAGCGGGTCAACGGAACGCTCTACAGCGAAGTCCTCAATGCAGAATGATTGTTTCGGGCCATCTCGTCAGCTTCGGGTAGGCGGGGAAGGCGGTTTCAACACCATAGCTTCAGCAGACTCTGGAAGCTCGGCTAGATTTGTCAAAGGGCAACAAGGCATCACTCTAACATGTTAGTTGCAACATATATCGGCGTTATCTAACATGTTTCTCGCTCGATGTGGCTGCATGTATAGCGGGCGGGAGACCCATGGCGGAATTCGGCATATCGGTCGCGCTGCTGACCCCCTTTCAGGGGGATGGTGCGATCGATGCGGTGCGCCTGGCTGCGCACAGCCGCGACATGATGGAGCGAGGCGCCGACAGCCTGACGCTCTTCGGCACGACTGGCGAAGGTGCTTCCATCGGCGCAGCAGAAAGAGCGATTGGGCTGAAGACCCTGATGGACGCGCACGTGCCGGTGAACCGCATGATTCTTGGTGTCTGCGGCTCGGCGGTGTCCGATGCAGGCGCGCAGATTCGGCAGGGCTACGCCCTCGGCGTTCGCACCTTCCTCCTCGCTCCGCCATTCTACTTCTCACCCGTAGATGATGATGGCCTCTTTGATTGGTATGCGCAGGTTGTGCGCCAAACCGATGGCGATGCGGGAATCATCCTCTACAACATTCCGCAGGTCATTGGTGTTTCGGTCTCCCCGACGATCGCCGCGCGTCTAGCAACGGCATTTCCCGAACGCATTCGTGCAATAAAGGACAGTTCCGGCGACTGGGCAAATGCCCACCGCCTGCTTGAGGACAATGTCCTGCCGGTCTTGATTGGCGACGAGCGCTTGTTGCACCGTGCGGTTCCTCTAGGTTGCGCGGGATCGATCACAGGCATGGCAAACCTTTATCCGGAGCGCATGCAGCGGATTTTGTCCTCGGCGGAAGAAGACGCGGCTCTTTCAGATATCGTGACCAGCCTGCCCGACCGATCCGTTATTCCAGGCTTGAAAGTATTTCTGGCGCGGGCAAGGGCCGACCTTGAATGGGAGCGCGTGCGTCCGCCCCTTTCGTCCCTGAGCGCCGCAGCGCGATCCACCCTGCTTGGTGTCGAAGACAAGGAGCATGTCCATGCTTAGCGCCGAACGCCGCCTGCGGGACGATGCGTATTCGAGCTTCACCGAGAAGCTGCTGGCGCGCGACATCCAACCCGGACAGATCGTTTCACAACGTGAACTCGTAGAATTGACCGGAATGCCGCTTGGCGCCATTCGCGAGATGATCCCGCGACTGGAGGCTGACGGGCTCATTCGCACCGTGCCCAAGCGCGGCCTTCAGGTTCTGTCGATCGACCTTGAATTGATCCGCAATGCCTTTCAGCTCAGACGCATCATAGAGACAGAGGCCTTTGCTGTTTTCTGCGCCACCGCAACCGACGACGATATCGCTCGGATTGCCGCTGAGCACCGCAAAACCCAAGACAGGGCCAAGGCCGGAGTGACACCGAAACTGCTGGATCAGGCACAAAGAATGGACTGGGCGTTTCATGATCACGTCGTCGATGCGATGGACAACAGAATCATCTCCAACATCCACCGCGTGAACGCGATCAAGATCCGGCTGATCCGCAACGCCGATACCCGCATGCTGCCTGAGTTGGTCGTCTCGGTCGTCGGCGAGCACCTGGCGATTATCGACGCGCTTGAGGCACGCGATGTCGAGGCGATGACTCACGCCGTTCACGCGCATATCGACAGCGCGAAACGCAGAGCACTCGGTGTCTGACAGAAATTCGGGACGATCCCGAAAAAAGGGCGGTCACACCCGCCTTTGCACAGGAGGAAAGACCATGACAACACAAACAACACGTCGAAGCCTCGTAGCGCTCGCCGCGCTGGCGCTCGGTGCAACAACGCTAGTCGCGCCCGCCTTTGGCGCCGATAAGATCACCTTGCGTATGTCGACACCGGCATCGGACTCCGATCAGCGATCGGTGGCTCTGGCAGAGGTGTTTGCCCCTGCCGTCGCCGACTTCGCCACCTATGAGCCGCACTACAACGCCTCTTTGATCAAGCAGAACGCTGAACTTGAGGCGATTGCCTCGGGCGACCTGGAGATGTCGATCGCCTCGGCGCAGGAACTCGCACAGTACTTCCCTGAGTTCTCGATCTTCGCCACCGGCTATGTCCACCAGGATGCGGAGCATCAGGTGCGCGTCTTCGGCGATCCGCTCATGGACCCGTTTAAGAAGAAAGCTGAGGACGAGTTGGGCGTGAAACTTCTGGCGGTCATGTATCTCGGCCGCCGGCACGTGAACCTTCGCCAGACCAAGGACGAACTGACGGTGATGACACCGAGCGATCTTGCCGGGGTGAACTTGCGCATGCCCGGTACTGACGCGTGGCAGTTCCTGGGCAAGGCGCTGGGCGCGAACCCGACGCCGATGGCCTTCACGGAGGTTTACACCGCGCTGCAAACCGGTTCGGTCGACGGCCAGGACAACCCGCTTCCAACCGTGGTCGACGCGAAGTTCTATGAAGTCACCAAGCAGATCGCTCTGACCTCTCATCTGGTCGATTTGAACTATGTCGCCTTCTCAAAGGCCGTATGGGATGAACTGACGCCCGAGCAGCAGAACACAGTTCAGGACGCGGCCAACGCGGCAGCCGAGAGCGGACGCCAGAAGCAGCTGCAAAAGGAGGCGGACCTTGTCTCCTTTTTGAAGGAACAGGGGCTTGAAATCTACGAACCGGACCTTGCTGCTTTCCGGAACCACGTTCAATCGCAATATGTCGGCTCCGAGTTTGCCGCATCTTGGCCAGACGGGGTCTTGGAGAAGATCAACGCGCTTGGAAACTAGCACCTGCAATCCGGCTCGGGAGAGTGGCAAATTGCTCTCCCGGTGCCGCAGGGAATGAGACCACTCTCGACATATTTCCGGCTCGCAGCCGAGGCCTTCGCCGCGGCCATGATGGCGGCGATGTTCTTGACGTTCGTTCTGCAGATCGTCATCCGGTACTCGGCTCGGTTGGAATGGCTTCCCGACCTCGCCCCTTTTCTTGAGCCATCACTCTATGGCTGGACGCTGGAGTTCTGCCTCTTGCTGTGGGTCTGGCTCGTCTTTTGGGGCAATGCCTTTGTTGTCCGCGAAAACGATCACGTCACATTCGACATCTTCTACAATCGTGCGCGGCCGGCGTTGCGGCGCTGGTTCGCGATCATTGCCGGTCTCGCGATCGCGGCGGGTTTGGCGCTTTCCATCGAACCCACCCTTGAGAAGTTTCATATCCTGCGCCTGAAGAAGACCGCGACCCTATCGTCCCTCTTCGGCGATTGGATCAGAATGCGCCATATCTACGCGATCTACATTCTATTCCTTGGCGTGGTGGCGCTGCGATATGTCTGGTTGGTATATCAGGCATTTCGCGACGCGCCGCCGGAGCCACATGACCATGCGATCGGTCGGCTCGACGAATGACAATCGAGTTTTTTCTGTGCCTGGGCGCATTGTTCTTCCTGGCCGGCATCGGCGCTCCCATCGCCTATGCCATTCTCACTGCCTCGCTGGTCTACTTGGTCATGTCCGGTCAGGATCTCGGCGTTGCCGGCAAGGTGTTGATGGACGGACTCTATTCGAGTTTCGTCCTGCTCGCCGTTCCGCTGTTCATCGTTGCCGCAAACATCATGAACGCGGGAACAATCAGCGACAGGCTCCTGCGATTCTGCGTGGCTCTCGTTGGCCGATTTCGCGGTGGGCTCGGCCACGTCAACGTGGTTGCCTCGCTGGTCTTTTCCGGCATGTCGGGCTCAGCCGTCGCCGACGCCGCGGGCATCGGCAAGATCATCATCGAGATGATGACCAAGAGCGGTCACTACCCCCGCGGTTACGCCGCCGCCATCACGGCAGCCTCGGCGACAATCGGCCCGATCATTCCGCCGTCGATCCCCATGGTGCTCTACGCGCTCGTATCCAATAGTTCGATCGGCTATCTGTTCCTGGGCGGGATCATACCCGGCTTGCTCATGGGACTTGTGCTTATGGGACTCAACAGCTGGGTGTCGCACAAGCGCGGCTTCGCCATCGAAGACGCCGTCCCGCTGTCCGAACTCCCGCGACTGACCGTTAACGCGTTTCCTGCTCTCCTGATGCCGGCCATCCTGCTCTATGGCATCTATGGAGGCGTCACGACGCCAACCGAAGCGGCCGCCGTGGCGGCCTTCTACGCACTGATCCTTGCGACCGTTTTCTATCGGGCCCTATCGGCGCGCGCGCTGTTCGATATTCTCGTGCAGAGCGCCAGGTCGTCGGCAGCCGTCGGCATCGTCATCGGCGGCGCTCTGATCCTGAACTATGTCGTGGCGTCGGAGAACATCCCCAATACCCTGGCTCAACACCTGGTCGGACTGGATGTCGACCCACTCATTTTCCTTCTCGGTGTCAACGTGGTCTTGCTGTTGCTCGGGTGCGTACTTGACGCGACGACGATCATCCTGGTGATCATTCCGCTCTTCCTGCCAACCTGTCGGGAGCTGGGGGTGGACTTCGTCCATTTCGGCGTTGTGGCTGTGGTCAACTGTATGATCGGGTTGATTACACCGCCGTACGGCATTCTTTTGTTCGTCATCAACGGCGTAACACGTATTCCGCTGGCGGAAATCATCCGCGAGATTTGGCTCTTTTTCGCAGTGCTTTTGGCCGCGCTACTGCTGCTGATCCTTGTGCCGGATCTGGTGCTAGGGTTGCCGCGCCTGTTCGGCTATGTGGGTTGAGGACTATAACGGTCCCGAGCGCTTAGTCGTTCACAATTCCTTTTGTCTTTCGACATCGCGCGCGCGATGCGCATGGCTGAACAACGAGCAGCCGATAACATCGGTCTTCATCTTTTTTAGCGACCTTGATCCTGCGGGCATCATCGATCTCAACGCACGGGGCGAGGCCGCTCGGACGACGCTTCTTGTCGGCAGCGTGGCAAATGTAAGCGCATGTCGACCCCTGCTCATTGGATCGTCGCAAGCCATTCTTTGGCAGCAATCTTGAGATCTTCGACGAAGATCGCCTCAAGCTCCGACAGCCTGCGTCCTTCGACATAGACCAGTTTCGGCGTGAGCAGCCGAGTCGGATGGAACGGTTTGACGACGAGGCCATCCAGATTCGTGGTGCCGGCGAAAAAATGATCGGTCAGCGCGACACCCAGCCCGCGGCGCACATAGTCTGGGGTAACATAGGAATGCTGGGTCTGAATGATGACGTCCCTTGCGCAATCTTCATCGGCAAAGATGGCGTCAAGGCTCTCCCCGATCGGTGAGTTCTTGGCGAATGAAATGAGCGGCCGGCCGTCAAGGAGCTTGGGGGTGAGCACGGGCTCTTCGGCGAGGACGTCGTCGGAGCGGACGATGCAGACCACTGGCGCATCGCACAACGGTATGATCTCAAGCCCCTCCCGTTGCGCTTCGGCATACATGAGACCCAGGTCGAAATCCCGGCGAATGATGGCGTCCTTGATCGGGGCCGGATCCTGAAACCGAGTGATGAACTGAACACCGGGATAGCTTTTCCTCAACGAAGCAATCGCATCGGGCAAGAAAGCGCCGGCGAGCGAGGGGATGGCGCCGATCCGCAAGATTCGACCGGCTCCGAGATTGAGAACCGCCGCCAGGCGACGCGCCGATTCGACCGTATTGAAGATCAGGTCCAGCTCTTTGGCCAACTCAAGCAGCTCCGGCGTCGGGTGCACCCGATTGCCCTCGCGCACGAACAGCGACACGGCGAGCCGCTGTTCCAACTGTCGAACGACTTGGCTGACAGCCGGCTGCGATGTACTGAGCTGCCGCGCCGCGGCGCTCATCGTGCCCGTCTTCACCACCGCGTGAAGCACTTCCATCTCGCGGAGCTTCATCGTCACAACTATACTCCCAGCTTATATAGAAAGATCATAATTATATTTGACGCTTCTAGACGGGCCTTCCTACGTTGAAAGTCGCTCGAATGCAAAACTGTCTCGCGATCTCAGGGAAGGAAAAGACATGGCTAAGAAAGCTACCATCGGCAGGCTTTCGGCAAGGATTGCGCTTGCGGGCGCGATCGCCGTCGGGGCTCTTGGGCTGGGCAAGACCGTTGAAGCCCAATCTGCGGACGACACGCTGACGATTTCCTGGCCGACCGTCTATTCCTTTATCGGTGTCCCATCGCGCAATGGCGGGCGTCAGGGTGAGCGTCTCGTGTGGATGGGCGTCCATGAAACGGCTCTCAGAATCAACGCCAACGGTGAGATCGTGCCGCATCTGGCGGAAAGCTGGGAGGTTTCAGAAGATGGTCTCGTTCACACGGTGAAGCTGCGCCAGGGCGTGCAGTTCCACGGCGGTTGGGGCGAGATGACCGCCGAAGACTGGGCATGGACCGCGCAGGACCAGTGGCAGGGCAAACCGGCTTCAAACCATGGCGGCCAGTTCATTGCCAATACGAACCTTGAAGAGGTCAAAGTCGTTGACGACTATACGATCGAATTCATCCTGAAGCGTCCGAACGCCTTTTTTCGCGAATACTACGGCAGCATTCGCGACGATGTCGGTTTGGCCGCCTACAGCAAGAAACGCGTCGACGAGATGGGGTTCGAAGAGGCGATCACGCGATTGCCGGATGGGGGAACCGGACCGTACCAAATCGAAAGCTGGGTGGCCGACACTGAGATCGTGCTGAAGGCCTTTCCGGAGTACTGGGGCGATCAGCCGGACTACCCGACAATCCGGATCGTGGAGATTTCTGAACCCTCCACCGTGCTCGCCGCGCTGGAAACCGGCGACATAGACGCTGCAAAGGTTCCGGTTACGGCGCGGGCACGTGTCGAGACAGCCGGCCTCGAAGTGCGCAGTGCCGGCGTCGGCCATGCCCGCATCATCTTTGCCGGCAATTTCTGCTTCAAGGAATTCGACGGGGAACCGGTTCCCGCCAGGCCAGGCTATGATCCTAGCCTGCCATGGGTCGGCAACTGCGACGATCCGGCATCGATAGAAAACGCGCGCAAGGTCCGCAAGGCCATGTCGATGGCCGTCGACCGTCAGGCACTTGTCGACGTCATCGCTGGTGGCCATGGGCGGCCGAGCTATGTCCACATGCTGCAAGGCTTTTTCGCCGATCGCTATATGAAGGACGAATGGGTCATCGCGTACGATCCCGAACAAGCAAAGACGATGCTCGCCGATGCCGGCTATCCCGACGGCTTCGAGTTTGAACTGGTCTGCACAACGTCCGGCCATCCTCTGTTGACGGAGTTCTGCGAGGCGACGGCCGGAATGTGGAGCAGTATCGGCCTGCAACCGCAAATCCGCCGCATCGCGCCAGACGCCTTTCGCAAGCAATTGGTGGCGCGCGAGTTCAATGGTATCCGCCTGCGCGTCGACACTGGCGTAACGCCGATACCGGAGGCGCGCGGCTTCGGCGAAACGCCGACGGGCGCCTTCAACTCAGGCTACGAGGTTCCGGGGCTGATCGATCTGGTGCGACAGGCATCCGTCGCGGTCACGGACGAAGAGCGCGACGCCATTCGCGAACGGCAATACCAGTGGGCCTTCGACCAGCACCTGGAAGTTCCGCTCGCGGAATTCGACGAGATCTATGCCGTCAACCCGGACAAGATCGGCGCATGGAACCGGACGCCCTTCAACGCGCATTCCTCGACGCTGATGGACTTTGAAAGTATCAAGAAGCCGGAATAGGCAAATGAAGGGGCGGTCCCCTCTTTCGGCGGGACCGTCCCCACAATCGCTCGAAGTGTCTTTCCGCTGCCGGCAACGGCCGATCGCACCTCCCCTTAACCCGTCTTCCCGGCCGTAAACATATGTTCGCCTTCCTTCGCAAACGTCTGGTCGCATCGGTGCTCGCGGTCCTGATCGTCACGGTGATCGTGTTCGTTCTGGCACGTTTGCAAGGTGATCCGCGAACGCTCTATCTCGACGAAAACATGTCGCAGGAGACCTACGAAGCCCTAGGGCGGGAACTCGGGCTCGATCGCCCGGTCGTCGTGCAGTACTTCATCTTTATCGGCAATGTCGCGACCGGCGATCTGGGCATTTCGATGCATCAACGCACGCCCGTCGCTGACATCGTCATGGAAAGGCTACCGGCGACGCTCAAGCTTGCCGTTGCCGGCTTCCTGTTCTCCCTTCTCGTTGGCGTACCGCTCGGCATCCTGTCGGCGGTCAAGCGCGGCAGCGTCTGGGATGTTGCCGGTCGCGGCTTCGCCGTCCTTGGCCATTCCCTCCCCTCATTCTGGGTGGGGATCATGGCAATCTTCGTTTTCTCCGTGCAGCTCGGCTGGCTGCCGCCCTTCGGCGACGGCGGTCTCGACCACTACATCCTGCCGGCGATCGCGCTCGGCTGGGCCGCAGCCGGGGGCCAGATGCGGCTAGTTCGTTCGGCGATGCTTGAGACACTCGATTCGCAATACATCGTCCTTGCGCGAGCCAAGGGCGTGAACGAACGCGATATCGTTTTCAAGCACGCCCTTCGCAATGCCCTACTGGCGCCACTCACCTTTGCCGGCCTCACGCTTGGCAGTCTGATCACCGGCGCGATCATCATCGAGACGGTCTTCGCCTGGCCCGGTCTGGGGCTGCTTGCGATCAACGCCGTGGTTGCATCCGACTATGCCATTCTCCAAGGCGTCATGATCGTCATTACCGTCTTGTACATCGTGACATCGCTTCTGGTGGACCTGATCTACGGCTGGATCGATCCAAGGATCCGCTATGACTAGCGCCGGGCCGCTTCAAGCCGTGTCCTCGGAACCGGGCCGCGACGCGCTTTCCTCAACGCCACCACGCAGGCGTGTTTGGCGAATCTTCCGCAGCTATCCTGTCATCTCGATAACCCTCCTTTTGGCGATCATCTTTGGCGCCGTCGCGGCGGACCTATTGGCGCCGTATCCCGCAACCCATGGCGAGCTTCGCGACCGTCACGCCTACCCTGCGCTTCTTGGCGGTGATAGCGATCATCTGCTCGGTGCCGACAGCGTCGGCCGGGACATTTTTTCCCGCCTCCTCTATGGCGCGCGCGTTTCGCTTCTGGTCGCCGCCGGCACGATCCTGATCGCGGGATCTCTCGGCACGTTTCTGGGGCTTATTTCCGGTTGGTATGGCGGTTGGGTCGACGAGGCGATCATGCGTCTGGTGGACGCCATGAACGCGATCCCCGTCGTCCTGCTGGCGCTGGTGTTGGCGGTGGCGCTGGGTCCAAGCTTTGCGCTCCTGCTCGCCGTTCTATCGCTCGGTCAATGGCCGGCTTTCGCGCGGCAAGTGCGAGCCGAAACCCTCAGCCTCAAGAACCGCGACTACGTCCAGCTTGCCAGGGTCGCGGGCGCGTCGACGGGGCGCATTCTGTTCCGCCATATCCTGCCCGGCGTTTTTGCAACCGTCATGGTGGTTGCCACCAATCAAGTTGGAACCGTCATTCTTGCTGAAGCCGGGCTGAGTTTCTTGGGCGTCGGGGTGCCACCTCCAACGCCGTCGCTGGGCGGCATGATCTCCGACGGACGCCTTTACCTGACTGATGCCTGGTGGATCAGCGCCTTTCCCGGAGCGGTGATCGCGCTCATTGTGTTGTCGCTCGTGTTCATCGGCGACTGGCTGCGGGACCGACTTGACCCGACTCTGCGCCAACTGGACTGACGAGACCCATCTCAAACCGAGTGAGACATGACCAAAATCACCAACATCTGGGGCGAAAGCTACCGCTGGCCACGCCATAAGCCGATTACAAATGGGCTTTACACATACACCCATACCGGTCTGAACGTCGTTATTGTGGAGACGGACGATGGCGTGACCGGCGTCGGCCTCGGCAGCGGCATGCAGAATACGCCAGAGGTCAACCTTGCCGTTCTCGAACATCTCAAAGAAGCACTGATCGGCAAGGATCCTCTAGACACCGAGCGCCACTGGCATGAGATGTGGCGTCCCAAGATCGTCGGTCGCCGCGGCATCACTACGCGGGTCATCAGTGGCGTGGACATCGCCCTTTGGGATCTCAAGGCCAAGCTTGCGAACATGCCGCTCTACAAGCTGCTGGGAGCCTTCTCGAACTCAGTCGATACCTATATCGCCGGTGGGTATTACGAGGACGGCAAGGGGCTGAAAGAACTGGCTCGTGAGATGGAGGACAATGTCAAACTCGGCGCCACGGCAGTGAAGATGAAGATCGGCGCGGTTCCCATCAACGAGGATGTCGAACGCGTCCGGGTGGTCAGGGATGCGGTCGGCCCCGATGTCCGCATCATGGTCGACGCCAACAATGCTTACCGCCACTACGAAGCCATAACGTTTGCCCGCAAGGCCGAGAAGTACGATCTCTTTTGGTTCGAGGAACCGGTCGAACCCGACGACTATATCGGACAGAGCGAGATCACCCGGGCGACAAGCGTGCCGGTAGCAGCGGGCGAGAACGAATACACCCGCTACGGCTTCCGCGACATGATCAACCACCGTGCTGTCGACATCCTGCAGCCGGATGCATTGGTGCTCGGCGGCGTTTCGGAGTTCATGAAAGTGGCAGCGCTTGCCCAGGCGAACGATCTCGATATCGCTCCCCATGGTAGCCAATACGTCCACATTCATCTGGTCGCGGCGATCCCGAACGGGCTGATCCTGGAATACTATCGAGACTCGGTCGACCCGATGCATGGCAAGGTATTCCAGGAAGGACTGGAGATCCGGGACGGCCGGGTGTGTGCGCCGGACCGGCCTGGGTTGGGCCTCGAACTCAATCGCGAGGCCCTTGCAGAATACCGGGTCGCCTGAGGCAAGGGAAACGCGACCGTGATGCACCCACCCCCCTCATCTCAGTCCGACGTGGTTCTCGACGTACGGAACATGACGACGGAATTCACGACCAAATGGGGTCGTGTCAGGGCCGTTGACGACGTCAGCTATCAGGTCAGGCGGGGAGAAACACTGGGCGTCGTCGGCGAATCCGGCTCCGGCAAGTCGGTCACCGCACTCTCGATCATGCGGCTCGTGCCCAGCCCGGCGGGACGGATCGTCGGCGGGGAAGTGTTTCTCAACGGTCGCGATCTTCTCAAGCTGTCGGACAAGGAGATGAGCAAGGTGCGGGGCGGAGAAATCTCCATGATCCTCCAGGATCCCATGCAAGCCCTCAATCCGGTCTTCACGGTCGGCCAACAGGTCGGTGAAACGATCCGCATCCATGAAGGACTTCGCGGTCGCCCGTTGGCCGACAAGGTCATTGAGGCGCTGAAAAAAGTGCGCATCCCGGCACCGGAGCGACGTGTGAAAGACTATCCGCATCAGCTTTCCGGCGGCATGCGCCAGCGCGTGGTCGGCGCGATCGGAATTTCCTCGTCCCCCTCCGTCGTCATCGCGGATGAGCCGACCACATCGCTCGACGTGACCATTCAGGCAGCCTATCTGCGCCTGCTGCGTCAGCTTCAAGACGAATACGGCCTGGCCATAGTGTTCATCACGCACGACTTCGGTGTGGTCGCGAAGATGTGCCACCGTGTCGCCGTCATGTATGCCGGACGGATCGTCGAGATGGCCGACGTGCGAACGATCTTCAATAATCCGCTCCATGAATACACCAAGGCTCTTATCGGATCGGTTCCTAGGATGGATGCCGATGGCGACCGCCTGCCGCAACTCGACGGGCAACCGCCCCTTCTTCACGACCTGCCGGCCGGCGACGCGTTCGCGCCGCGTTCGAAACTCGAATTTTCGCCGGAAGACGCCGGTGTGAGGCCGGAACTGGTGGAGGTTGAAGAAGGCCACTGGGTTCAACTCAGTCGGCCGTCGGTCGCCGCGTTCGACCACTACTCGCATATGGTGTCCTATGGCTGATGTCCGCGAGCGCAATGGAGACCTCCTTTGAGTGGGTCGGCTGCGGTCAGTTTGGGCAGCGCGGATGTTCCGGCTGCGCCAGGCACGTTCCCCACATCAGACGCCGTCATCCAGATCCGCAATCTGCGGAAATGGTATCCCATCGGCGCCGGCATCCCGCTTCTACGTGAGCCATCTCATCTCAAGGCCGTCGACGATGTATCTTTTGACATTGTGTATGGCGAGACCTTCGGTCTCGTCGGCGAGTCCGGCTGCGGCAAGACGACGACGCTGAAGCTACTTTTGCAACTGGAAGAGCCCACGGCCGGTCGGATTTTCTACGAAGGCGAGGATCTGGCCACCATGTCGGCCGCCGGCAGAAAAGAGTTTCGGCGATCGGTTCAGGCCGTCTTCCAGGACCCCTGGGCGTCGCTCAATCCACGGATGCGGGTGTCCGACATTGTCGGCGAGCCGCTTGAGATTGCCACCACCATGGGTCGCAGCGAGATCCGACGGCGCGTCGGCGATGTGCTGATTGAAGTCGGGTTAAACCCCTACCAGGCCAATCTTTATCCACACGAATTCTCGGGCGGACAACGGCAGCGGATCGGCATCGCGCGTGCGCTGGCGCTATCCCCGAAGGTCATTGCACTCGACGAACCCGTATCGGCGCTCGACGTTTCCATCCGCGCGCAGATCCTCAACCTCCTCGCCGACCTGCAACAGGAGCATGGTCTTGCCTATCTGATGGTATCCCATGACCTGGCGACGGTACGGCATATGTGCCAGCGCATGGCGGTGATGTATCTCGGCGTCATTCAGGAGATGGGAAACACTAGGGCGATCTTTGACAGTCCCATGCACCTATATACCGAGGCGCTGATGTCGGCAGCCCTGCCGGCCCATCCCGATATCGAGCGCGAGGAGATCCTGCTTCCAGGCGAAGTGGTGTCGCCGATCGACCCGCCTCCCGGCGATGTGTTCATGGGCCGCACGCCCCTGCCGGTCGACCCCGATCATCGCTGGGCCAAGGAGCGCCCGCCATTGATTGAAAAAGCACCGGGACATTGGGTCGTCGAGACGCCGTGGTCGCTGGTGCAAGAAACCGCAGAACCGTGAGACAGTTCCCGCGCCATGCATCGCTAGCCTGGTTGTCGCAGAAGGCGACGCCGTTCTCCAGCGATGAGCGGTGGTCACGCCGTCGGCGCGGCCGTGCTTCCTCTGACTATGAGCTCAGTGGACAGTCGCACCGAAGACATCTTGTGACCCTCGTTGAGATAACCAAGTATGGTCTGCGCGCAACGCGCCGCCATCATTTGGCGCGGTGTGCGAACGGATGTCAGCGCGGGGACCGTGATCTGCGCGAAATCCGAATCGTCGAAACCGGTAATCGACACATCTTCCGGCACACGAAGACCGAGCCGGCGCGCTTCGCGCAAAGCGCCAAAGGCGAACAGGTCCGATGTGCAGACAATGGCTGTCGGCGGCACGGATCGATTGAACAAATCGAGAAAGGCCGCGGCGCCCTCCTCTATGCCGAACCCCGCCGGGACAAACAGCGACGGGTCGATCGCGATACCCGCGGCGTCCAGCGCGTCCTTGACACCCAGGAGGCACATCTTTGCTCGGTCATTGCCGTCCGGATGCCCCGAGATCACGCCGATTTTCCGATGGCCGAGTGAACAAACATGGGTCGCGACCTGCCGCGCAGCATTCCGATTGCAGAAGCCGATCTGGACATGTGGACTGTCTTCCTGCCATGCCCAAACATTGACGCGCGGCACATCGTGGCGGGCGATCAAGTCGTCCGTTTGCTCCGAATGAAGCCCTCCTACCAACACGAGCGCATCGATACCCCGCGCAATCAACTGGCGCACCCGCGTGGGCTCCACATCCATGTCATAGCCCGTCGTCATCACGGTCAATGTGAAACCCGCATCGTCCAGGCGCGACTGGATCTCGTTCAAGACGCTCCCGAACAGAATGCTATCGATGCGCGGGAAGATTGCGCCGATCGTCATCGATCGGCCAGATTTTAGTCGCTGCGCCGCGGTGAGCGGTACGAATCCGAGTTCGTCAATCGCCTGTTCGACCCGAACCCGCCGCTCGGTGCGCACGCGCTCGGGTGTGTTTAAGACCCGTGACACAGTCGCTGCCGAAACACCCGCATGGCGGGCCACGTCCTCAATCGTTGCAACGCTCACAAGTCGAACTGCCTTCGCATCAGCATCAGCCACCTCGGCGGAAACACGCCGCGCGAACGATTCGCACATTACCGTCCATCATAATCGTATCATATGATAACGATTTCAAAAAAATTGATGCTATTTCGGCGAATCTCAACAATTTATCGGACAACCCTTTACATACGCATCATTTTCTGGATATCTTTTATGAAATCGTTTTCAAAAACAGCACGTTTGGTCCGACTGCAAGACGCGACGGGCTTTTTCAGGCAGCGGGTATCGAACTGACAATGAGCGCGAGAACGCCATGACGAGGCGGCAATTGCTGCGCATCCTCGACTATCGCATCGAGGAGACGATCGCGTGCGTGCTGATCGTCATCATGTCGTTGTGCGTTCTCTTGCAAGTCATCAGCCGCTACCTCCTCGATCTCGGCGTTCACTGGACGGAAGAAATCGCCGCCTATTGCATGGTCTGGGCGGTTTATCTCGGCGCATCGATCGGCGTTCGACATCACTTTCACATCCGGATGATCCTGCTGATCGAGAAACTGCCTCGTCTCGTTTCGCTGCCGTTGATCCTGATCGCCGATGCCATATGGGTCGCGTTCAACCTTTTCATGATCACCTATGCGACGCAGTATCTGAGCCTGCTCTTTCAATTCACCAACCGTTCTCCCGCTCTCGGCGTCGAGCAGGAGTGGCCGCACTCAATCGTCCTGATCGCCTACGTCTTGATGACGCTGCGAGTGATCCAGACCTATGTGCTCTGGTTCAGAAGTGGATTTGAGGGCTTGCCGGCGCGCGAACATGAGGAAATCGCGTGAGCGAACCGCTGATCATCTCGCTTGTATTCCTCTTTACCCTGTTGATCGGGGTTCCGATCTTTGTCGTTCTTGGCGTTACCGCACTTGTCGGGCTTTGGTTGCTGGATATTCCCGGCAGCTCACTGGCGCAGTCTTCGTTTGTCGCGCTACAGCCCTTTCCGCTTCTCGCGCTGCCGCTGTTCATTTTCGCCGGATCGATCATGGAGCGCGGCCACACCGCGACACGACTGATCAATATCGCGCAAGGACTGATGAGCGCTTATCGGGGGAACCTCGGTTATGTGACCGTCGTCGCCTGCACGATCTTCGGCGCCATTTCGGGATCGGGTATGGCGACCACCGCCGCCGTCGGCTCGGTCACCATTCCACGCATGGAGGCCGAAGGATACTCTCCTCGCTTCGCCTCAGCCGTCGCTGCCTCGGCCGGGGCTCTCGGTGCCATGATTCCGCCGAGCAACATGATGATCATCTACGGTCTCGTGGCGTCGGAATCGATCCCTCGGCTCTTTCTAGCCGGCGTCGTGCCAGGCCTTATCTTGATGGTCGGTCTCATGATCACCGTCTGGATCATGGTCCGCCACGCCGCACCCGGCGAGACTCAGCCATTCCGCTGGCGCCCACTTCTATGCGCCGTGTGGGACGGCAAATGGGCCCTCGGCGCGCCGGTCCTCATTCTCGGCGGGATCTATAGCGGTGTCTTCACGCCGACCGAGGCGGCAGGTGTGGCTGTGTTCTACGCACTGTTCGTCGAGGTCATCGTTTACCGCGAACTGAGCTGGTCGCAATTCGTCGGCGCGTTGCGTTTCACCGTCCTGATGACCGGAATTCTCATCCTGCTGGCGCCGACGCTCACGCTCGGCCATGTCATCGCGCTTTACGACATGCCCGACATGATCCTCGGACTGATGGAGTTTTTCGGCGAAAATCCCTGGCTGTTCCTCGTTTTCGTCGCGATCTTCTACATCGCCGTCGGCACATTCATGGATTCCCTGGCCCAAATCGTGGTCTTCACGCCGGTTCTGCTGCCGATCGCGGTCGCGCTGGGGATCGATCCGGTTCTCTTTGGCGTCTTCACGATCATGACGGCCGAAATCGGCTTCCTAACGCCGCCGGTCGGAGGAAATCTCTACGTCGCCCAGCGTATCGGCAAGGTCAGCCTTGAGGCGATTTCGATCGCGGTCATTCCGTTTTTTGGAGCCTATCTGGTGGGGCTCGTCATCATCTCACTGTGGCCGGACCTCACGCTCTGGCTGCCCAATCTCGTCTATGGGGAGCGGCTTTAGACGCAATCCCCGCATTGCTGGGGAGGAGATGGAACGAAACCGAGAAGAGCATCGAAAGAGGCAACGCACTAACCGACTGAAACACTATCGCAAGGAGGATCATATGCCCAAGAACAGGATACGCTACTTCGCCAAGGCGCTGGCCACGGCGACCATGCTCGCCTTCGCCGGTCCGGTGTGGGCGGATGACGTGGAGATTAATGTCGGCTGGGAAACGCCGGCCGACTCAAAGCTCGGGATCCTTGCCGTGAAATTCAAGGAGCTGGTCGAGGAATACTCGAACGGCACCGTCACGGTGAACCTGCGCTGCTGCGGCCAGATCGGCAGCGAGGAAACAGCATTCAGCGCCATGCAGCTTGGAACGGTGGATGCGTTCCTGATCAGCTCGAACAACGTGTCGCCGAACTATCCGCTGATGAACGTCTTCGTCCTGCCCTATATCTTCCAGAACCCTGGACACATGGCGAAGGTGCTTGAAGGAGACGTGGGCCGAAAGTTCGCCGACCGTCTTCAACAAGAGACAGGCGTTCATCTTCTCGCCTATGGGGGCGTCTTCTTTCGCGAGGCCTTTACGATCGACACACCCGTTGAGTCGATCGCGGACATGAAGGGGCTGAAGTATCGCGTTCCGCAGAACCGGGTCATGATCGAGACGGCTGATGCCTTCGGCGCTCAACCCGTCGCGCTCGCTTGGTCGGAGGTGCCGACCGCCCTGCAAACCGGGGCGATAGACGGTAGCGACAACGGTCTGGCAACGATCCGTGACATGAAGTTCTACGAGTTTGCCAATCACCTGATCCGACTGGACCACATCGCCGCGTTCGTGCCCCTTTTCATGAGCGATCGCACGATGCAGAAGCTCGATGACGACCAAAAGGAGGCCGTGCGCCGCGCGGCAGCGGAAGCGAGCGCCCATCAGTCCGAGATTATCCGAAAGGAAGAGGAACAGACCCGTCAATGGCTTAAGGAGAAGGGCGGCATGACGCTCTACAGCCCAGATACCGCGCCCTTCATCGAGCGCGCGCAAGCCGTCCAGGACCAGTTTGCCGAAGAGGCCGGCGCGGACTTCCAAGCACTGGTCGAGGAAATTCGTGCCGCAGCAGAGTAAGACTGACAACAGGGGAGCCGGCGTGCGAACGCCGGCTCCAAGCCATAAATCGGTCACGGATCCCGGCCGGGTGGTGACATGCCGATGAGGGACGTCGGACGTACCGGCACGCGAACCGTTGCGGTCATAGGCGCCGGTCTCGTTGGCCTGGCATGTGCCCGTGCCCTGCAACGAACCGGCCATGTTGTTACGCTCATCGACCCCGAAGATCCCGGGTCCGGTGCATCGGCGGGTAACGCCGGGCTGATTGCCGGTTCTGCCGTCGTTCCCGAGGCGAGCCGCGAAACACTACTCGCGCTTCCGCGACTTTTGCTTAGCAATGACAGCCCGGTCTCATTGCGTATCACGCACTTTCCCCGTCTTGTGCCGTTTCTCTGGCATTTCGCGAAAGCGTGCCGAACGTCCAGGTTCGACGAGCTATCCCGCGCGATGGCGCAATTGTCGCTCAACGGATTCGATCGCTGGATGGCGCTTCTAGACGACTTACCCGAAGCGCGGGCATTGTTCCGGCGCGATGGTTGCCTCTATCTCTATCTGAGCGAAGACGAGCATCTGAACGCCAAGAAAGACAACGACGTGCGACGGGCGCGGGGAATGCCGCTCACCGAGCTGTCCGACGCTGACGTACGAGCGCTCCTGCCGGACATTGGTGTGACGACCGCCGGTGGCATTCTGGCTCAAAGCGCGGGACATGTTGTTGAGCCAAGAGCCCTCGGCGATTTGCTGTTTCGCCACTTCGTCGCGGATGGCGGTCGTTTCCAGCAACGGAAAATCGCGAGACTCGAGCGGGTCGACCACCGCGTTCCGGCGGTTCACACAACGGATGGCGATCAGATCGCTGCCAATGTTTTCGTTCTTGCCGCCGGCGCGTATTCGCGGCCATTGGCGGCGCAAGTGGAAGCCCGGGTGCCTCTTGCGACCCAACGCGGTTACCACGTCATGGTCCGTGATCCCGACGTATCGGTCCCCATGCCGCTTCTAGTGCCTGGCGCTGGCCTCGCGGTGACACCGATGCGAAACGGACTGCGGTTCGCCGGTCTTGTCGAATTCGATCGGCTGGACGCGGCGCCCAATCCGGCACGGACGCGACAGATCAAACAATGCGCGGTCCATTTGTTCCCAAGGCTTGCGGTCGACAATGCCGAAACGTGGATGGGATGTCGCCCCTCGCTACCCGACGGCGTTCCCATCATCGACCGCGCGCCTGGGGCAGCGAACGTCTTTCTTGCTTTCGGGCACGGACAAATGGGGCTAACCCAAGCAGCGATCACCGGCGAGGCCATAGCCGCGATTGTCGAAGGCGACGCCCCACCGGTCGACCTCTCTCCCTATCGCGTCACACGGTTCGGCCGGTCGGAGAATTTACACCATGCCGCTTGAACTCGACCTGCCGCCGTTTCGGTGCCTGGAATCGCGACCCGAGGTCTCGATTTCGTTCGAGGGCCGCGACCTTCGGGTCCCAGAAGGCATATCGGTGGCCGCCGCGCTCCTCCTTCATGGCCTGCCGCCCGGCAGGCGATCGGCGATCGGTGGTGCTCAACGTTGCGCCTATTGCCTGATCGGCCAGTGCTTCGAGTGTACGATGACGATCGATGGCGTGCCGTATCGGCAAGCCTGTATGACGACCGTCGAGGCTGGCATGACCGTTGAACGACAGGTCGGGTGAATGTCCACCGATCGCTTCGACCTTGCAATCATTGGAGGCGGACCGGCAGGGCTCGCCGCCGCGAGCATGGCCTTCGCGTGCGGATTGAACAGCGTCCTCATTGATGAGAATCCTGGACTGGGAGGTCGCGTGTTCCACGGCATTGAGACCGAACGCGACGTGAGCATCCTTGGAACCGATCGGATCGCCGCGACGACCTTGGCGCGCGATGCACGCGAGGCCGCCACGGTCCTGTCGGGCCATTCAGTGGTCGACATCGTTCGGGACCATGAGCACTTCCAGATCAAGACGCTGCACGGGAACGAACTCAGGAGTGCCTCAGCGCGCCGGTTGTTGATCGCCACTGGCGCCAGGGAGCGGTCCATGGCGTTTCCCGGATGGACATTGCCTGGCGTCATGACAGCGGGCGGTGTGCAAACCCTGCTGAAGGGGGCTCGTCTCGTGCCGGCCGGCCCGGTCGTCCTCGCCGGGTCAGGCCCTCTTCTCCTGCTCGTTGCCGTTCAACTCCTGCGGCACGACGTCCCTGTCGCGGCGATCCTCGACACGACGCCCATCGCAAACATTCGCCGGGCCATGCCAAGACTAGCCGGTGCGCTGTGGTCCGGTTCGGTCCTTCGGCGCGGCGTCGGCCTTTTGGCGTCGCTGCTGTGGCAACGGGTCCCGATCTATCGTGGCGTGAACACTATCGCAGCGCAAGGTGACGGTTCGATAAGGGCCGTTACGTTCAAGGCCGGAAAGCGGACACATCGTCTCGATTGCGCATTGCTTGCCACGCATGTGGGCATCTTGCCCGATATACAGCTCGCCGGTTTGGTCGATTGCCAACTGCGATGGGATGCATCGATACCCGGATGGACGCCGGTCACGGATCGCAACGGAAAGACATCGCAGGACGGCGTGTTCATCGCGGGGGATGCGGCCGGCATCGGCGGCGCGGAGGCCGCTCCCCATCGTGGCCGCATTGCCGCGACGGCGGCCGCCGTCGAGCTCGGCGCGATTGCGCCTGACGAAGGCGATCGGCTCGTGACTCTCGATCGCAAGAAGCTCCGTCGCCTGAACCGGGAGCGGGCCTTTCTGGACACGCTGTTCTTTCCCTCGCCGGACGTGCGCGTACCGCAAGACGATGCCGTTCTCGTCTGCCGTTGCGAGGCCGTGTCGGCTGGCTGCCTGCGCGCCTTAGCAGCGGCTGACGTCGCGGAGATCAATCACGTCAAATCCATCAGCCGCTGTGGCATGGGGGCCTGCCAGGGTCGCGTCTGTGGACCGTTAGCAGAAGAGACGCTGAAAGACGCGACGGGTCGCTCGGCCGAGGCCGTCGGCACCTTTCGCGTGCGGCCGCCGCTCAAGCCGGTGCCAATTGGGGCATATGCAGCCTTCGCGTCCGACGACCCGCCAGCTGAAGCAAGATTTCTCTACACGGCGGATTGGTGATCCAGATGCCGCGCGGTTTCGATGCGATTGTCATCGGCGCAGGCGTTCATGGCGCCTCGGTTGCCCTATCCCTGAGCCGCAAAGGTCTTCAGGTCGCGCTCATTGAAAGAGATCGGCTCGGCAGCCACGCCTCGGGCGTGAATGCAGGTAGCATTCATCATATCCCGCGCATTCATTTTGAACTGCCGCTCGCCGAGGTCGCTCTTAGGTCGTGGGAACAAATGAATGAGTGGTTGGACGATGACTGCGGCTTTCGGCGAGTCGGATATCTCAGGGTTGTGACACGTGAACACGAGCTGCCGGATGTGCGACGGTCGATGGCACGTGTGCAGCGATATTCAAACATTCCAGAGCAACTGCTCGACCGCCGCGAACTCGATAGTGTTCAACCCGGCCTGTCGGAAGACGCGATCGGCGGTATTTGGGCGCCCTCTTGCGGCTATGCCGTTCCCGCCCACACCATGAACGCTTTGAGACGCAATCTGCAGGCGGCCGGCACATGCCTTTTCGAAGGCGCAAGGGTGGACACTATCGAAAAGGCAGCGGGACACTGGACATGCGTTTCGAACGGTGAGCGTTGGAGCGCACCCATCCTCGTCAATTGTGCGGGGGCCTGGGGTGCGGCCGTTGCCGGCCTGGTGGGCGAACGCATGTTGATTTCGCCGGTCGCGCTGATGATGACGGTCACAGGTCGCGCGGACCGCTTGCTCGATACTGTCCTTGGTCTTCACGGGCAGCGGCTGTCGATGAAGCAGCCGGAGAATGGAACTTTGCTGATCGGGGGCGGTTATCAGGGCGCCGTCGTTTCGAAAGATTGGACAACACGCCTTGATCCGCAGCGGCTTGCCTATAATCTGGCGCTGGCGAAGGAAACACTTCCGAGCCTCGGCTCGGTGGCAGTTGTCCGGAGTTGGGCTGGCATTGAGGGCATGACACCCGACCACGCGCCTTATATCGGCCCGTCCCTCACTCACGACGGGCTTTGGCATTGCGCGGGCTTTTCGACCCACGGCTTTTATCTTGGTCCAGTCACGGGCCAGCTTCTCGCCGACGCCATCGTCAGCGATACGGTGCCCGATCTTCTGCGCCCATTCGCTTTAGATCGTATAACCACTTTAGGCCCGCAATCACCTAAAGCCGACATCGCTTCGCCGGCGGCTTAAGGTGTGCGTCCATGTAGGTGCAACAACTATGCAATTCGCCCGTGGGAGTGAGAATGCCGAACAAGCACCCACGGCACTGCCCTTTTTGCTGCGGTGATCTAGCGATCATTGCCGCATGTTCATCATGTAATCAGCGTTTCCTACCACTTTCGAAAAGCGACCTTGCCGAGTCCGTCTGTTATGCTACCGGTCGCCTGACTATGCCCTTCGACTGCACGGCCACCAACAACAGATGTGGTTTTCGGTGGATACGCCCCCGCAATCAAACAAGTTATTGATATAGAACGATATTTCAGCTCGACGCTTCGGCGATCTTTTGCATCTTGGCGCCGTGCCGCCACGGTGAATCGAATTTTGGTCCATCTCGATCCACAGAGTTCTTCCATTCAAACGATGGGCCACAAAGCTGCGAACTAATCCGAGCAACCGGGCCGATCCACAATATGCTTGTCCGGCGGGCTCCGTCCTGCCAGATCTTCCTTGTGATGAGGACGTTTCCGCCACAGCGCATTGTCTGCCTGACCGAAGAGACGGTCGAAACGCTTTATCTGTTGGGCGCGGAGGATCGGATCGTCGGCGTCTCGGGCTATGCGGTGCGCCCCGCCCGCGTGCGCCGCGAAAAGCCACGCGTCGCGGCCTTCACCTCGGCGGACATCCCCAAGATTCTGGCGCTCGAACCGGATCTGGTCCTGACCTTCTCCGATCTTCAGGCGGAGATCGCATCGGAGCTTCTGAAGGCCGGCATCACGGTCATGGGCTACAATCAACGCGACATCGCCGGCATCCTCGCAATGATCCGTCACTTGGGCGCGACGGTTGGCCAGGCGATAGATGCCGATCGACTGGCTAGCCGGTATGAAGAGAGGCTGGCGACGATCGCCACGCGGGCACGAGGCAAGCCGCGCCCGGTGGTTTATTTCGAGGAATGGAACGACCCGATGATCTCGGGCATCAAATGGGTGTCGGAACTGATCGGGATCGCCGGCGGGCGAGAGGCGTTTCCGGCCCAGTCGGATCAACCCGCCGCGCGCGATCGGATCGTCACCTCAGATCAGGTCATCGCCGCTGCGCCGGACGTCATTCTGGCGTCTTGGTGCGGCAAGAAGGTGCGCCCCGAAAAGATCGCCGCGCGGCCCGGCTGGGAGGTGATCCCGGCGGTGCGCGACGGCCGCATCGTCGAAATCAAATCGCCGCTGATCCTGCAACCGGGGCCGGCCGCTCTAACCGATGGCCTCGATGCCATTTTGGCCGCGCTGCAAATCGCTGGCGCGGAGATCCATGCATGAGCCCGATCGGCGAGTATCGCCGCGACGACGGCCGACCCATCCGTCAATTGCACTTGGCTTAGGCTGTATCGATACTCACGCCATCCGTCGCGCCTTCAAAATGGCCGAAAGCTTGTTGGTCATGTGATTGCGAAGTTGCTGATTGACGCCGGCATGGTCGCGACGCGTCAGCGCGGCGGCAATGTCTTCGTGTTCCCGCAATGCCTCGTTCCACCGGGACGCAGTCAAATTGGCTTGATACCGGGCACGGTGAATGCGCCGTGCGACCGAAGCATGGGTCCTTATGAGAATCTCGTTTTTCGTAGCTGCCAGGATCGCCTCGTGGATCTCCTGGTTTATTCGAAAGTACTCAGGCCTGTCGCGATCCTCGAATGTCTTTCGGAGCCGTCGCGTGAGCGCATCTATGTGGGCGAGTTCGGTATCTGTCGCGTTGATTGCGGCCAATTCGCCAGCGACGCCCTCAAGCGACGCCAGGACAGGAAATGCGTCCTTGATCTCCTCGATCGTGTCGCGGCTGATGATCGCGCCGCGGTTCGGGATCAGTTCCAGCAGCCCTTCCGAAGCGAGGATCTTCAACGCCTCGCGGAGCGGCGTGCGGGAAACGCCGAAATGCTCCGTCAGTAGATTCTCCCGGACCTTCTCACCGGCCTTGAGTTCTCCTTCCAGAATCATATCGCGCACGGCGTCGGCGATCTGAACCGCGAGCACGGGGCGGGCCAGCGGCTTCGCCCTGGACCTGATTTCATGGGCGCTCCTGTGCCGCATATCACTCATACGTCATCTCCGTCGTCAGCCTCGGTCCGCACCGATGCCCTGTCGAGCACCTCGGCGATGTGCACGGCCGTCCGTCCGCTCCCATCCGCGATCTGATGCCGGCAGGAGGTTCCGTTCGCGATGATCATCGCGGACGGCTCGGCGGCCTGCACGGCCGGCAACAGGGAAAGCTCACCCATCTTCAGCGAAACCTCTATCGTTTCGGGATCATAGCCGAAAGCACCCGCCATGCCGCAACACGAAGACTCGATGGTGTCCGAGGTCATTCCGGCGACGGTGTCGAGGACGGCGACCATGTCCTGCATCGTACCAGCCGCTTTTTGATGACAATGCCCGTGCACGTAAGCCTTTGATGTAGGGGCCGAGAAACTGAGATCCAGCCGACCCTCGCGGCTCTCACGCGCGATGAACTCCTCAAAGAGCAGCGTGTGCCGCGCCAGCCGCTCGCTATCCGCGCCAGGCAACAGCGCCTTGAACTCGTCCCGAAAAGTCAGCAGACACGACGGCTCGAGGCCGACAATCGTGCGCCCCGCTTCGACATGCGGTAAGAGCGCGTCGATCGTCCGTTTCGCCTCCTCGCGAGCCCGATCCAACATGCCGACCGCAAGGTATGTCCGCCCGCAGCAGAACGGCCGCCCGGACATGGGTCCCGCCGGGTGCACATGGTAGCCAGCGCGCCCGAGCACGCGCAGCGCAGCGCGTGGGATCCCCGGCTCCATCCAGCGGTTGAAGGTGTCCGTGAACAGGACGACCTCCCGGCCGTCTCCGCTGTCGCGGCACCGCATGACTTCGCTCTCGCGAAAGAAGTCCTTCCGAAACAGTGGAAGAGAGCGGCGCGCCGAGATGCCCGTGAGACGCTCGGAAATCCTCGCCAGGGCGGTCGACCGGTTTCGCAGCGCGATGAGGCTCCCGAAAGTGATAGCAAGACGCGCATACCGTGGCATCTCCGCGACGAGCCGATCCCTGACGGAGAAGCCAAGCGCCCTGCCGCGCTGATACAAAACCTCCGTCTTCATCTTCGCCATGTCGACGCCGGTAGGACATTCTCGCTGGCAGGCCTTACAGCCGACGCAAAGCTTCATGGTCTCGGCCATCGCGTCGCTCAAAAGGGCATCCTTGCCGAGCCGGCCCGTCATCGCCATCCGGAGCGTGTTGGCACGGCCGCGGGTCACGTCCTCTTCGCTCCGCGTCACCCGGTAGCTCGGGCACATTGCGCCGCCCTTCAGCTTCCGGCAGGCACCGTTGTTGTTGCACATCTCGACAGCGCCCTGGAATCCGCCCGAGGCGCCGGGCCAAGCCGACCAATCGAGGCCCGTGTCGATCTCGTCGAAGGCATAGCCAGGCGGATATCTGAGCAGCGACCGGTCGTCCATCTTCGGCGGATCGACGATCCGGTTCGGGTTGAGGCGAACGTCCGGGTCGAACGCCGCCTTGACCTCTTCGAGGGCTTTCACGAGCCTTGGCCCGAACATCTTCTCGTGAAAGTCCGAACGGACGATCCCGTCGCCGTGCTCGCCGGAATGCGACCCCTTGTATTCCCGCACGAAGGAAAACGCTTCCTCGGCAATCGCCCGCATCGCCTTCACGTCCTTCTCGAGGCGAAGGTTCAGGACAGGCCGCACATGGAGGCAGCCCACGGAGGCGTGAGCATACCAAGTCCCCTCGGTGCCATGCTTGTGGAACACCTCGGTCAGCCGGTCGGTGTAGTCAGCCAGATGCTCGAGTGGCACGGCGGCGTCCTCGACGAACGAGACAGGTTTTCCCGCCTGTTTCATTGACATCATGATGTTGAGACCGGACTTCCTGAGCTCGCCGATCTGCTCCATGAGACCTGCGTCCCATACCTCGACCACCCCACCGTCCCGTTGCGCGCCGTTCGAGAACGCGAAGCCCAGATCGCCCATCACTTCATGCAGATCGCGCATCTTCCGATCGTTCTCGTCCGGCTCATCCGCGAACTCCACGATCAAAAGCGCCGCTGGATCTCCCTTCACGAAGGCTTCCAGCGTGGGTACGAACATCGGGATGTCCTGTGCGAGGTTGAGCATCGTGCGGTCGACCAGTTCGACCTGCGTGGGTTCAAGGCGCACGATGTGTTGCGCGGCCTCCATCGCGGCACGAAATGTCGGGAAATGGCAGATGCCTTGAGCCTTCTTCGCGGGCGGCAACGGCGAAAGCTTCAGTTCGATCGCTGTTGAGATCGCGAGCGTTCCTTCTGAGCCTACGAGCAAGTGCGCGAGGTTCAAGGGTTCGTCCGACGGCACCAGCGCATCGAGATTGTAGCCGCCGACCCGTCGCTGCACCTTCGGGAATTTCCTGGCGATCTCTTCGGCTTCCCGTTCGCCGATGTCGAGGAGACGGCGCAGAAGCACTTCCGGTACCTGGTTGCCGGAACCGGGGCCGAAGTCAAATTGGCTTCCATCGGCGAGAAGGCCCTGGATCGACAGGACATTGTCCCGCGTCGTGCCATATCGGAGCGAGCGCGCGCCACAGGAATTGTTGCCGGCCATCCCGCCGATCGTCGCGCGCGACGCGGTCGAGACGTCGACCGGAAACCACAGCCCGTGCGGCTTCAGTCGGCGGTTTAGGTCGTCGAGCACGATCCCCGGTTGGACCAACACCCGCCGCCCCTCCACGTCGAGCTCGATGATGTCATTGAGATGTTTAGAGCAATCGAGGATCAGACCGGTGTTGATCGTCTGCCCGCATTGCGATGTACCGCCGCCGCGCATCGTGACCGGCACACCCGCCTCGCTCGCGGCCTCAAGCGCCAGTGCGATATCTGCAGCGCCACGCGGGACCGCGACGGCGGCCGGCATCACTTGATAGTGCGAGGCGTCGGTTGCATAGCGGCCGCGCGAGGCGGCGTCGAACAGAGCCTCGCCCTCGAACTCATTGGCCAGTCGCGAGCGGAGACCTTCGCGCAGCACAGTTCTCCTCCTTGAGTCAGATGGGGCTTGACATGAATAATGAATTCATAATTCAATACCTGTCAACAGGCCGGTGTCCGCAGCTTTATCGCAGATTCGGCCGCGAGAGCGCAGGCAAAGACCGCGCCGCAACGGAGGGCAATACCAATGCCGGCGGGACGTCATTTTCTTCAGATTCCCGGCCCCTCGAACGTTCCCGACCGTATCCTACGCGCGATGGACTTCCCGACCATGGACCATCGCGGACCGGCCTTTACCGATGTGGGTCGAACTGCACTTGACGGAATGAAGTGGGTCTTCGGCACGGAGTCCCGCGTCGTGATCTATCCGTCGTCCGGAACCGGCGCCTGGGAAGCGGCGCTTTTGAACACGCTTTCGCCCGGCGACACCGTTCTCATGTACGAGACCGGACATTTCGCGTTTCTCTGGCAGGAGTTGGCAAAGCGTCTTGGGCTCACCCCCATTTCCATCGAAGGCGATTGGAGGAGTGGCGCAGACCCTGAAGCAATTGAAGCGCGGCTCCGGGAGGACACGGCGCACGAGATCAAAGCGGTCTGCATCGTCCACAACGAAACCTCCACCGGATCCGTCTCTCCGGTTGCCAAAATCCGAAAGGCGATCGACGCGGCGAACCACCCTGCGCTCTTCATGGTCGACACAATCTCGAGTCTCGCTTCCATCGACTACCGCCATGACGAGTGGGGCGTCGACGTGAGCGTATCCGGCTCGCAAAAAGGTTTGATGCTTCCGCCGGGACTTTCGTTCAACGCGATAAGCGAAAAGGCCATTGAAGCGTCGAAATCGGCGGGCCTCGTGAAGTCCTATTGGGCCTGGGAAGAAATGTTCGGGCCGAACGACAAAGGCAGTTTTCCCTATACGCCCGCGACCAACATGCTCTACGGTCTCAACGAAAGTCTTGCGATGCTGAAAGAGCAGGGCCTCGACACAGTTTTCGCGCGTCATCGCCATCACGGCGCTGCAGCGCGCGCTGCGGTCGAAGCCTGGGAACTCGAAGTGCTTTGTAATGATCCGGAGTCCTACTCCGGTGTGCTCACAGCAGTCTTGATGCCGGAGGGGCACTCGGCCGATGCGTTCCGCGCCGTGACGCTCCGCAACTACAACATGTCCCTCGGAAACGGTTTGTCGAAGATCGCGGACCGGGTATTTCGGATCGGCCATCTCGGCGATTTCAACGACCTGATGCTCTGCGGAACCTTGGCGGGTATCGAGATGGGCCTCCGCGATGCTGGCGTCCCCCACAAGGTTGGCGGGGTTCAGGCGGCCATGGATGTCCTCGGGTCTCGGCATGAAGACGCGCGGGCGGCGGCGGAGTAGCATTGGCGATGAAACCGAGCGCTCCCATGCGACGGCTCAGCTCAGTCAGCGCTGAAGGCGAATGGGACATGACGGCCGGAACGACCGACACAACGGCGGCCGAAGCCTACGAAGCGCAGCTCGTACCGATCCTCTTTGCGCCCTGGGCGCGGCGGGCCGTCGATCTCGCGGACCCGAAGCCCGGTGAGACCGTGCTCGACGTCGCCTGCGGTACGGGTATCGGGGGCCGGTTGGTTGCCCCCCGGATCGCACCGGACGGCGTAGTCCTGTGCACAGATATCGATCTGGCGATGGTCGCCGTCGGTCGTCGATTGGCCGAAAATGCAGGAATCCCGTCCGACCGTCTGAGTTGGCGCGTTGCTCCGATGGAGGAAGCGGTTGCCGATGATGGGAGCATGGATCTGTGTCTGTGCCTCCAGGGCCCAAACTTCGCCCAGGACCCCGCCGCGGCGCTTGCACGGATATTCTCAGCGCTCAGGCCCGACGGACGCGTCGTTGCATCGGTCTGGAACGACTTCACCGAAAACAAGGGACATCATGCGATTGGACAGGCGTTGATCGCCCGAGGTCTGAAGGCAGCCACGAAGCCATTTTCGCTGGGCGATCCGGTCGAAGCACGAGACCTGATCGAAACGGCGGGGTTCGCCGTCGAAACGTTCGAGACGGGCATCGAAACGATCGGCGTGTCCTCGGCGCGAGCCTTTGTCGATGCAGTTGCGGCCGGAGCGCCCGCAACGCGGCATGCGCTCGCACAACTGCCGTCGGACGCGTTCGAAGACTTCGTCGAAGACGTCGCCCGGCGTCTCGATCCGTACCGGACCAGCGATGGCGTTGCCTTGCCCACCTCGGCGCATCTCGTTCTGGCCAGAAAGCCGGGATGATGCAGATTCGCGGCCGAACGGTAGAGGAAATCTGGTCCTGCAGCGAGTTCTTTGGCCGAAAGTAAATCGGTCGAGCTTCGCAACGGATCCGTCCGTCGCGAAGCGAACCAAGGGAGGAAGAAAAATGAAACTCAGACATCAGTACATTGCGACGATCTTCGCGGCGGGTGCATTGGTGCTGTCGCTTGGCGGGGAGGTTTCGGCCGAAGCGCTCAAACTGCGGATGTCCGTCGAAAGCACGCCGGGGGCGTCGACCCAGCAGGTCCTCGCCGCCTTTCGTGACGCCCTGAAAGAGGAGATGGGCGACGACGTCGACATCGAGTATTTCGACAGCGGGACGCTTGGCGACGAGATCGTGCACATGCAGCAGGTCCGCACCGGTCAACTCGACGTGGTTCCGATCGGCTCGGATGCGGTGCAACTCGATTCGAAATTCGCCGTCTTCGACATTCCGTTCCTTTTCGCGAGCCGCGAGCAGGTCTCAGCGGTGCTGGACGGTCCGATCGGTGAGCAACTCGACGCCTCGTTCCAGGAGAACGCTGGTCTGAAGATCCTAGGCTTTGGCGAGATCGGGTTCCGGCACATTACGAACAACGTCCGGCCGATCGTGACGCCAGCGGACCTCGACGGCGTCAAACTTCGCACGCCAGGCAGCAAGACGCGGATCATGTCGTTCGAGATGCTCGGCGCATCGCCCATCAAGATGAACATCGGCGAGGTGTATCTGGCACTTGAGCAGGGCGTGATCGACGGCCAGGAAAACCCGCTAGGCAACATTGCCAAGTGGTCATGGGACGAGGTTCAGAAATACGTCTCGCTCTCAAAGCACGTCTACACACCGGTTACGCTGACGATGAACCTTGCGCGCTATGAAAGTCTCACCGACGCACAGCGCGAGGCCATACACAAAGCCGCACGGACCGCCGTCGCGTCGAGCCGCCAATACGGTGCCGACAACGACGCAAGCCTCGAAGCGGTGATCCGCGAGCGGTCGCCCGACGTCAAGTTCAACGATATCGACTCGGCCTCGTTTCAGACAATCGCAAAGGATATCGGCGCCGAGATCGGCAAGATCGCCGGCGAGGATTTTGCCGCCAAGTTCATCGAGGCGGCAGCCCAGTCCACGAACTGAGCCGCAAGGGGGAGGCGCAACCGCGCCTCTCCCACCATGCCCCGTTTGATCGGCCGCCGGGACACCTTTTCCGCGGACGCTGACCAGGTATCCGACACGTTATGACGTCCAACACCGACCCTTCCGCAAATGAAGCCGAGGACCTAGCGTCCCGGATCGACGCGACCGCCAGGCGCCTTGAACTGAAGGACCCCGACGCAGATCTTCCGTTCCTCGATCGCCTGATCAACCGCGTCGTCGAGATTGTGGGCGTCAGCGCCCTCGTCGCGATCGTGGCAGTGATCTTTGCCAACGCCTCGTCGCGCTACCTCTTCAACTCGGGCTTCTCCTGGGCTGAGGAAATGGTGCAGATGGCGATGCCGTGGCTCGCGATGACGGGTGTCTTCCTGTCGGTTCGGCGCGGCACGATGATCCGGATCGAGTTCTTCTTTGAAAAGATTCCTGCCAGGCTTCGGCCCGCCGTCGCTTATGCGGGATACGCCGTCAACGTCATCGTCCTTTGCATGATGGCTTACGTGTCCTTCGATTTCGTCCGCCTCTTCGGCGGCGACGTCGCGCTTTACGTCCAACTTCCGATGGGCGTCTCGACCTCGGCGCTTGTCTTCGGCGCCGCAGGCGCGGCGATGGCCTATGCCGTTGAGTTCTTCCGCGAGTGGCACCGCCGCAGCCGCCGGGAATCCGCGTCATGACCCCCCTCGCCGGAGCGGGCGCTTCGCTTCTGCTGTTGTGCGGGCTGCTCGTCCTGCGCATACCGATGCTGATCGCGATCGCCGCAGCCATATTCTTCAACCATTATTTCTCCGGCGCGTGGATGCTCACCCTGCCCCAAACCATGATGTCCGGGATCAGCCGTTTCGTCCTGATCGCCCTGCCGCTCTTCGTTCTCGCGGGCGGGCTGATGAATGCGGGCGGCATTTCCGGGCGGTTGTTCGAGTTCGCGCGCGCGCTCGTTGGCGCGCTGCGCGGGGGCCTGGCGCATGTAAATGTCGTGACCAGCATGTTCTTCGGCGGCATGATCGGGTCGTCCACCGCGGACCTCGCGGGTACCGGATCGATCGTCATTCCCGAAATGCGGAAGAACGGCTATCCGGCCGACTTCTCCGCCGCACTCACCGCATCCTCGGCCGGCATCGGTCCGATGATCCCACCGAGTTCGCCCATGATCCTTTATTCCGCGGTCACGGGTGTCTCTCTCGGTGCGCTATTCCTGGCAGGCCTAATTCCGGGACTGCTCCTGGGACTTTCCCAGATGCTCATCATCGCGTGGCTCGCACGCCGCCGCGGATGGCTGCCCTACGCCGCCCTCTCGCTCGACGAAGTGGTCCGCACGGGACGGCGCGCCATTCTGTCGTTTGGAATGCCGCTGATCATCGTCGGCGGCCTCGTCATCGGCATTTTCACACCGTCGGAGGCCGGGGCCTTCGCCGTGGTCTACGCAATGATCCTCGCGATGTTCTTGCACCGGTGCATGTCGCTGCGGGATCTCTACCGCGTGCTCGTGAACGCCGTTCAACTAAGCGGGGAACTGCTGATCATCGTCGGGCTGTCCTTCGCACTCGGAGCCGGCCTCACCAATGCGCATGTCCCTGACTTTCTCGTGCGGCTCATCGACCACGTGGTCATCTACGACAGCGAATATCTCCGGATCCTCGCCCTCGTCGTGTTGGCTATACTCGCAGGCATGATCCTCGACCCGCTGATCCCGGTCCTGCTGCCGATCATCCTGCCCACGCTGATCACCTACGACGTCAACCTGGTGCACTTTGGCGTCCTCATGGTGCTGGCTGTCGTCATCGGACAGGTCACACCGCCGATGGCCATCGCGCTGATCATCGCCGGGAGGATCGCCAATATCGACCAGATCCGCGTGCTGCGTGCGAACATGCCGTTCTTCTGGGGCATCATCGCGTTCCTCCTCTTGGCCATCGCCGTACCCGGACTGGCGACGTGGCTCCCGAACCTGATGCGAAACTGAGGATTACAATGACGGACAAGACCGAAACGCTCTCGATCCGCGACCGGATCGGTGTCGATTGCGGGCGCAAGCTCTCCGTCGAGGATGCCGTTGATTGGGCCGTCGCCAACGAGGTGACCTATATCGACTGTCAAATCGACATCGCGCCCAATGCCTTGAAGTCTTTCAACGACGCGCGCTCCGCACCAATCCGCGACCGCTGCGCTGAAACGGGGGTGCAACTCGGGCTCCACACGCTCTCGGCCGTCAATGTTGCTGAGTTCTCGCCTTACGTCGACGAAGCGGTCGACGCTTACCTCAAGGCCTATATCGACGCCTGCGCACGCCTCGACGCAAAGTGGATCGTCATTCATGCCGGATATCACTTCACCGACGACGTTTCCGAAAGAATGGAAGCGGGCCTTGAACGGTTGAAGCGGATCGTGGGCTATGCCGAGGAAAAGGGCGCGATACTGCTTCTGGAGAACACCAACTGGGAACCGGATCGCGCCGAGGTCCATTACCTCGCCCACAACCTGGAGGAAACGAACTGGTATTTCGACCGGATCGCCTCGCCGAACCTTGGATGGTCCTTCACCATCAATCACGCGACGCTCGTCCCCGAGGGCATCGCCGGCTTCCTCGACGGCGGTCCGGTCGACCGCCTAGGAGAAGTCCGAATGGCTGACAACAACGGCGAATACGAGCTTCACATGAAGCCCGGCACGGGGATCATTGATTGGACCGACATGTTCCGTCGCGTCGAAACCACCGGGTTTACCGGGCATTACATGAACGCCTTCGGGTCGCTTGAAGACATGCTCGAGGGCCGCGAGTGGCAGGTGAAACAGTTCCCTGGTTGAAATCGGCGGGCTAGACCTTGATGCGCCTTCCACCAAAAGCCTCAAATATCCGTTGTTCCTGAAGCAGAACATCGTATTGGGCGTCAGTTCTGAAACAACATCCGGTAAGGTATTGCGCAGCGACTGTTGGTGCCTGCATGCCGCTCGATAGTGCACCAATTGTTCATCGTAGGCTCCGAGCGATCCCCTCGCGGCTGGATCTCCCTAGGAACTACGGTCATGTCCAGATGCGGTCCGTCAGAACTCGCAGGTCACTGGTCAACTCCCAAGAGGGCGTTTGATTCAGCATTCCATGAAATTTGGAATGCTGAATCTCAACACGCGCCAGCCTATGACGAATCACATATCCGACTGACCAATTCGCACAATCTCCTGGTACAGCTCTTCGCCCCAGGTCTCCTTGCCGATGCTGTCTCGAACCGACTGCGTCGCCGCGCGAAACTCCTCACGATCCGGATAGGTGATCGTGATTCCGGACTGCTCTAGTTTCTCGACCAGGGCCTTTTGTTGTTCGGCGAGAAGCGTATCGACCATGCCCTCGGAGGCGCGCTGCGCCTTGACGATCCAACCGCGCTGCTCTTCCGATAGACCTTGCCAGAAAGCCTCGCTTATTTTGACCCATGCCGGCTTCTTGATGTAATCGACCATGGCGATGCTCTCTTGAACCTCGAAGAACTTCATGGCCCAGATCGTTTCGATCGGGTTCTCCTGGCCATCGACGATACCGGTTTGCAATCCCGTATAGACTTCCTTGAACGCCATCGGTGTTGGCTTGGCGCCGAAGGCGATGAACGATTGGACATAGTAGTCGCGAGCTGGGACCCGCACCTTCAAGCCGTTCAGATCAGCCATGGAGTTGATGGCGCGGTTGGCACTGATCTGCCGTGGGCTGCGCGGAAGAATGCCGATCAACCGAACTCGGTTCTGCTCGATCAAGCGGGCGTTCCAGTCGCGTCCGACATCGCTATCGAGAACCGCCAGGTAGTTCGCCATATCCTTCATCAAAAATGGCAATGCCAGATTTTCGATCTCTTCCAGCCCCGGATCGCCGCTAGCCTCGATCTGGGTCGTGTTCAAAGCCAATTGAGCCAGCATCTCTTTCGGTGTGCCAAGCTGGTTGCCGGGATAAACGGTAACCGTGAAGCTGCCGCCCGATTCCGCCTCCAAGACCCTCTTGAACTCAAGGGCGGCGGTATGTTGGGCTTCGCCCTCTTTGGCCCACAGGCTGTAGCGAATCTCCTCGGCGCCGACCGAGCCGGCCCCTGCCAGCGTCAGCGCAAAAGCGGAAATCATCAGTGATTTCAGTTTTGTCATAACGTCTTCCTCTCTGTTCTTTCTGGTTGGACTGAAGCGGGGTGAAGCGGCTAGGGCACCGATGACGGTCCGAAGACCTTGTCGGGAATCCACAAGCTGAGGTCGGGAAAGAGCATGATGACCGCCAACGCCAGGAACAGCGGGATGTAAAACGGCACCATGGCGCGAACCAGGGCTGAGAACGGGACCTTGGCGATGTCCTGCGCGATGTAAAGCAACACGCCGACCGGCGGCGTTCCGCCGCCTACAATAAGTGTGAACACCATCAAAACGCCGAAATGCACGGGATCGATGCCAAACTGGATCACCACCGGCACGAGAATGGGCGCCAGCACGATTTCCGCGCTCGACGCGACAAGAAAGAGGCCGACTCCCAGCAAAAAGATGACGATCAGAATCAGGATCAAGAGCGGATTGTCTGTGACGGTCGATAGCGACGAGGCAATCAACTGCGGCACCTGCTCGCGAACCATGATCCAACTGAAGGTCGCCGCCACTGTTATGAAGGCGAGGATGCGCGCACTACCAAGTGCAACATGCACGAAGACGGTCCACAGGGCGCCAAGCGACACGTTGCGGTAAACTATCGTGCCCAACACGACGGCGTACAACACCGCGGCCCCGGCAGCTTCCGTCGGCGTAAACGCGCCGGATACGATACCCAAAACGATGATCAACGGCATGAGCGTGGCTGCGCCGCCACGATAGACAGCTTGCGAAACCTGGCGTCTCGTCGCGCGCGGATAGCGCGGGAAGTCCTGGCGACGGGCGTAGAAATAAGTGTAGCTCATCAAAATGAGGCCGATTGTGACCCCCGGCACAATGCCCGCCAGCAACAGCCGACCGATGGAAACGTCTGCCACAGCACCGTAAATCACCATACCGATGCTCGGCGGAATGATCGGCCCGATCATCGCCGACGACACGGTGACCGCAGCGCTGAAGGGAGCGGGATAGCCCTCTTTCTTCATCGAAGGGATCAACACCGAGCCAAGCGCCGCGGTATCCGCGGTCGCGGAACCGGACATGCCGGCGAAAATCATACTCGCGAGGATGTTGACCTGCGCCAGACCGCCATGAATGTGCCCGACAAGCGCCCGCGACATCGCGATGATCCGATCGGTCAACTTGCACGCATTGAGGAGTTCGCCGGCGAGGAAGAACAGGGGGATTGCCAGAATGACGAAGGAATCGACCGCAGAGGTCATCCTTTGGGTCATGACCGAAAGACTGATATCCGCCGCCAGAAGATAAACAGCGGAAGCGATACCCATGGCGAAGATCAGCGGAACGCCGATCACCATGAGGACGACAAGCAGAACAAAAATCGTCAGAACAACCATGCGTGTCGCCCGCCCTACTCCAAATCGTCGCTTGCGCTTGCCCGTGGCGCCGATCCGTCGCGACCGCGTTTCCGGATCGTCCACCAGCGTGCCAACAGAAGCACGATCATCAATCCGCCACCGACAGTCACCGGCGCCCGGAACCAGCTGACCGGAATGTCGAGGGCACCGATCTTGTAGAGATTGCTGATTTGCACGAGCGGCACCGACGTCCAGACGAGAACGCCGAGGAACGCGATGATCATTACGCCGCATAGAACGTGAACAGTTGTGCCCATGCGACCGGGCAGGCGGTCGGCGAACGTTCCAACCTTCAGATGCGTGCCATCCCAACAGCAAACGGCGGCGCCGAGAAAGGTCATCCAGACAATTGACAGGCGCGCAACTTCCTCACTCCACACGAGCGGACTGTCCAGCACGAACCGGAAAATCACCTGGAGAATCGTGAGAACGGTGATGACCATAAGCAACAGGCCGACAAGGAACCGCAACAGCGCAGCGGTACTGCTTGGCCAACCCCTAGTTCGCGGCACTCGTGCCTTGTCATTCATGCGGATCGATCCCGTGACTGACGCCAGAACTCAGACTCCCGACTGTCAGGACAGGCCGGCGCTCGACATGTTCCGACACCTGATCGATTGCCAAAGAGCCACATCGCGTGTCGTCACGATGCTTTTGCAGCGGGCGTTGGAAAATCATTGGCGATACGTCCTGTGGTTGCTGAAAGCACGACGCATTCAGCAGGGTCGCAGTGAAATGTAACGCTCTGGCCGGTTTGAATATCCCAGTCGATGTCTCCAACGACTTCGGATACCACCGTCGTTCCATCAGGCAGCGTGAGATAAACATCCTGTCGAGAACCCAGATAAACGATATGGGAGACCACGGCATCAAGATGACTTGCGCTGGTCTTCACCTGTCGGTCCATCGGGACCATGCCGCACCGCTCTGGGCGCATTGCGACACAGACACGATGTCCTAAAGGAAAATTACCCGGTGCTCTCGCGCTGATTGTGTTGCCGCCGTCAAGTTTCACGACACATAGCCCATCGGCATCGACGCCGCTGGCAATTGTGCCGTCGAGCAGATTCATTGAACCGATGAATTCTGCCACGAAGCGATTAGCCGGATCGTCGTAAATGTCTCGTGGCGTGCCGATCTGCTCGACACGCCCTTCGTTCAAGACAGCAATCCTGTCGGACATGGCTAGCGCCTCTGTTTGATCGTGAGTAACGAAAATCGTCGGAACCGAAAGCTGTCTCTGCAAACGAACGATTTCCAACCGCATTTCTTCCCGCAGCTTGAGATCCAGGTTCGAAAGCGGCTCATCCAGCAGGAGGAATTTGGGATTGAAGACCAGCGCGCGGGCAAGCGCCACGCGCTGACGCTGACCGCCGCTGAGCGCAAGCGGCATCCGGCCACCCAGTCCTTCGAGCCGCACGAGCTCCAGCATTGCGCCGACCCGACGATCGATTTCCGGCGCCGGGACCTTGCGAACGCGCAATCCGTAACCAACATTTTCCGCCACCGTCATGTGCGGAAAAAGTGCATAGTCCTGAAAGACAACGCCAATGTCGCGTTTGAATGGCGGCCTGCCGGCTAGCGGCTCGCCATCAAGGGTTATTTGCCCGCCATCGGGCTCCAAAAAACCAGCGATCACGCTCAAAGTTGTCGTCTTGCCGCAACCCGACGGTCCAAGCAGTGTGACGAACTCACCGGGCGCTACGGTCAGGTCAAGCTCGCGTATGGCCCAGTTCGAACCGTAGCGCTTAGAAATTCCCTTCAACTCCAGCGCAGCGCAATCCATCTTATCGCTCCGCATAGACAAAATCTCCCAGCCGCGTTGTCCGTTGAACGATTGCGACTCCAATGAGCGGAATGATCAGCGAGATCGCTGATAGTGCCGCCAGCGTTGGCGCGAAGCCAAACTCGAGGAAACCCAGGATCTTCACGGTAATCGGCGAGGTCGCAGGGCCTGCCAAAAACAGCGATAGATTGACGTCGGTAAAGGAGTGAATGAAGGAAAACAGCGCTCCGGCAACCAGGCCGTTCCGAATCAGGGGCAGGATTGTATCGATCAATATCCGCCATCGCGTCGCCCCAAGGCTGGCGGCCGCAGCCTCCAGATTGGGAGGCAGGCCACCAAGGCTGACGGAGATTGTCCGCACCGAAAACGGAACGCAGATGACGATGTGGCCGATCAAAAGCGCCGCAAAACCCATCGATGCGAACAGGCCGGTCAAGTGAAAGACCTGCAGCAGTCCGATTCCCGTCGCCAGGGTTGGCAATAGCAGCGGGCCAAGCACCAGGAGGATCAGAGCTTTTCTTCCGGGGAACTCATGCCGCACCAATCCAAAGGCCAGAGGCAGCGCCAGGGCGGTGCTGAGCACCGCGGACGTAACCGATAGCTTGAGGCTGAAAAGGATCGCGCTTCGCCACTCTTCCGACAGCGCCTCGCGCCACCAGCGCAACGACCACCCTTCCGGCGGAAAAACAGAACGCGTTCCCGCGTTGAACGAAACGGCAACCGTCACGAGGATTGGTATCAGCATGAACAAATAGGTGAGCACGACCGTGATCTTGAGCCATGTCCACGGCTTTGGAACCATATGGCTCATAGCTGCACCTTCCGGCCACCGAAGCGAAACGACAGAAGCAGAATGATCAGTGTGGAGCCGATCAAGACCGTGCCCAAGGCTGCGCCGAGCGACCAGTCCAATACCTGCATGATAAAGGTGTAGATCAGGGTCGCGATCGTCTGCGAGGCATAGCCACCCAGAATCGCCGGTGTCGCATAGGCACTGATCGAAATGGAAAAAGCGAGCAGGAAAGAGGCGATCAACCCCGGCATGACAAGCGGTAGCAGAACGTGAACGAAGGTTTGGATGCGGTTCGCGCCGAGGCTCTTGGACGCGGTTTCCAGGTTTGGGTTGATCGAACTCAGCGCAGCGATGTTGGTCAAAATCCCGTAGGGCAGGAGAGCGTGAGCCAGTCCGAGAATAATGCCGCCTGTGCTTGGAATGAACGCGATGCGATTTTCGATCATCTCGAAATCCACCAGCACGTCGTTGACGAAGCCGAAGCGATCCAAAATGACATACCAGCCATAGGTGCGTACGACGACGCTAGCCAATAGCGGCGCCAGCGATATCGCAATCAGCAAGCCCTTGAACCGGCTGGTCGTACGCACCAGGAAATACGAAATCGGCAGGCTGACCAGCGCCACCAGAAGCCCGACGCAGGCGCCGACGATAAAGGTCCGTACGATGGCCCTGAGATAGTGCGGCTTGCTAAGCACAAGGGCAAAGTTCTCAGCCGTTAACTCCGACGTCAGCACCTGGTGCTCTGACTTGAAGACACTGGCCGACAGGAGTAGTGCGTTCGGAACGACAAAAAAGACCAGTAGAAAGAGTGCTGGTACGGCGATCAGATACCAACTGATCGCAATCGCCGAACCATCATGCTGAGAGTCAATCCGCCACATCCCGTGACGACCCACTAGGACATGATCTCCTGCCATTTCAGGGTCCAGTCCTTACGCTTCTCGCCGATCTTCGCCAGATCCGGCCAAATGGTCTTGGCGATCTTCTCCTTCGATGCGATCTGACGACTGAGGAACTCTTCCGGGAAATCGGAGATGTCGTTCCTGCCGGGGCCGGCATGATAGGCGAGCGAGAATGCGCGCTGAACATCCTTGGACAGGCGAAAATTGACGAACTCGAAAGCGAGCTCCTTGTTCGCCGTTCCGGCTGGCACAGCCGCCACGTCCGGCAGACCAAAGACGCCTTCCTTGGGTACAACCATCTCAAACGGCAATCCGCGATCGATGTAAAGCGCGGCACGACCGCTCCAATAAGGCGAAATCCAGACCTGCCCGTTCTCGAAGTGCGGCACGGCTTCGGAAGAGCCGGTGACCACGACACCGAGATAGGGTTTCTGATTTTTCAGGTAGTCCCAAGCGGGCGCCATATTGTCCGTACCACCACCATCGAGACGGGCGGCATAAAGCAGGGCGAAAATCGACAACAGATTGGCCGGGTTATAGCCGATCACATGGTTGCGAATGTCTTCACCGTAGCGCTTCCAGGGCTCCCAGTAATCGGCCCATGAGTCCGGCTTTTCGACTTTCTCCTTGTTGTAGATCAAGGAGGCGTACTGGACGGTGTGCACGGCGCCGTAACCGCCGCCTAGATCCTTTGCCTCGTCCCAAACGTGGTCGAGGTTCGGTACTTCATTTGCCGTTATCGGCGTCAGCAATCCCTCTCGGCCGCCCAAGATGACCTCCGGCGGTGTCAACGTTGCGGCGACGTCGAATCCGGGCTTGCCGCCCGCCGCGCGCAGCTTCGCCATGTCCTGCGACGCCGTGCCAGTGGCATCGTGTATGACCTTGACGCCGAACTTCTTCTCGAACGGCGCGATAACCACCTGCTCAAAAATCTCTTTGTACTCACCGCCTTGGGAATTGACGATCAGCGTGTCCGCGGCCCGAGTTATTCTGGCTGGTCCGACACCTGCCGCGACGCAGGCAGCAATCCCACCGGAGTACTTCAGCAACTTTCTTCGCGAAATACCGGCTCTGGGTGTGTGCTTCATCTTCCTAGTCATATCCGCCTCCCGATGAGAAGTTGGGTGAACGCACCCCGCATTTGTTGCTCTTGAATTCGGAGGAGCTTCGTTCGCTGTAAATGCAGCGTAAAATGGCCAACTTCGACATGTCCAATAGCCAGTTGGGTTGAAAAAATAACCTGGAGTTATAGATTGCCGAGCATCAAGAACGCGGTACCCATGACCGCAACGTAGCAGTCGGGCCTGATTTGGACGACATCGCGCCAATACTCCAATAAAGCAGCGAAGAAACGCGTTTGCCCGCCTTTCCAACACCCGCACATCGCGCTCCGATGGAAGCGTATTTTTGATTCGCTTCCGCGTAGTGCGGCAGCACTCAAAGGTTTATTCTGCCCCACCGGCACTCGGCAAATAACTGAGAGTTATGATTGGTTCCGAAACCGCAATTGGATGTCTCGAAACACTCTCGATAGTGTCCGGAACCTGGAGTTCTAGCTTTGGGTGGAGACATGGCCATGGAACAAGAACTGCTTGAACTCGAAAGCGAAATGCGCGGATGGCGTCACACACTCCATCGCTATCCCGAGACGGCCTTTCAGGAGTTCCAAACAAGCCGTTTCATCATGGCTCGCCTCGACGAGATGAACATCTCATACACGACCGGTCTTGCGGGGACGGGCATCGTCGCCCAAATCGGCGACGGTCGAGCCCCGAGGATAGGCCTGCGGACGGATATCGACGCACTGGATATCCTGGAAACGTCCGACCTACCCTATGCATCGACGATTGACGGAAAGATGCACGCGTGCGGACATGACGGTCATACCGCGATGCTTCTCGGCGCGGCGCAGATACTATCGAGGAGCGAAAGTCTGCCGGGAACGGTCTACCTCATCTTCCAGCCCGCCGAGGAGTTCGAGGCCGGCGCCCGCAAGATGATTGAGGACGGCCTTTTCGAGCGTTTCCCCGTATCGGCCGTTTTCGGTCTGCATAACTGGCCGGGTATCGAGGTTGGCAGGGCCGCGGTATCTTCCGGTCCGGTCATGGCGGGCTCAGGCTCCTTTGAAATCGACATCACCGGCAAGGGCACCCATGCCGGCATGCCACACACTGGAACCGACCAGATCCTAGCCGCCGCGCGTATGATCGAGAGCGCTCAGAGCATCGTGAGTCGCGAGATCGATCCCGCCGAGCCCGCTGCGATCAGCTTCACGAAAATCCATGGCGGGACGACGTTCAACGCCATTCCCGAAAACGTCGAGCTTGCCGGCACGATCCGCGCTTTTTCAGCGACATCGCTGGCCGAGATTCGACGGCGATTGGAGCACCATACCCGCGCCATCGGCCAACAGTTCGGCGTCGAGGTCGCGCTCACCTACACGCCGGGTTATCCAGCCACCGTCAATGATCCGCGATACGCGACGCTCGCCGCGTCGGCCGCGAGTGAGGTGTTGGGTGACCTTCATGTCGGCGACCAGACGCCGCCTTCAATGGGCTCGGAGGATTTTGCTTTCATGTTGGAGCAGCAGCCGGGGGCGTATATCTGGCTCGGCGCCGGCAAAGACCGCGCCGGTCTGCACAGCTCGAACTATGATTTCAACGACGAACTTCTCCCAATAGGCGCAGCTTACTGGGTCAAGCTTGCCAGACTGGTGCTTGAACGAGAGCAGGCGTCCGTGTAATCGCAACTCCCGTGGCAACTGGCATCGCGCTTTGAACCGCGGCAGTGCCTCCGTTCAAACCCATTTGTCGAGGCGTTCGGCAAGCCCGAACGTTTCGGCTATCGATTTGCCAGCCTCGACTTCCGCCAGACGTTCAAGCTCACCTTGAAGATGTTGGTCCGAAAGATCAGCAACGCGCTCGGCGTCGCTCAAAGGTACAATGACAACGCCATCCCTGTCGCCAACGACAATGTCGCCGGGATTGACCGTGACACCTCCGCAAGACAAAGGCACGTTGATCGCGCCGGGCCCTTGAGAGCCGAAGATACGAATGCAACTGCCTCTCGCAAAAGTCGGCGGCGCATCATCGACCATGCCCTGAGCATCGCGGACGGCGCCATCCACGACGATGGCGGCTGCGCCCTTGCGCTTAAAGAAGTATCCGAGTCGCTCACCGATGACCGATACATCTTTGTATCCACCGGCCCCGATCACGATCACATCGCCAGGCTGGGTGAGGTCTATGGCCTTTTGAACATACAACGCATCGCCCGGGCGCGTCAGCACGGTGAGCGCAGAGCCAACGAACCGCATGCTGTTTTCAAGCGGCTTGATCTCATACTCGACCGCGCCATACCCGCCCATCGAATCGCAGATCTTCGCCGTGTCATGGTGTTCGAAACGCTTCAGAAGTTCAGCCGTGGGGCGAGGTGGATTGTGAACCACTTGCCCGTGCAAAGAGTGCTTTTCCATGCCTTGAGATTATACCTTGTTTTGTCACTAGCCAGAGACTTATCGATCATTACACAGCTGGCAAAAATCATAGCCACTGCCTTATCGCATTCGACCCTAGGCGATGATCTTGGAGATTGTCCAATGATCAGATTGAAAGTAGACATAACCTCAAGGAATGTACGTCCTACACTGAGACGGAAAGGAATGCGGTGTGAATTTTCGACAGATGGAGGTGTTTCACGCGATCATGATGACGGGCTCCGTCACAAGTGCTGCCAGATCACTGAACATCACCCAACCAGCCGCGACGAAGATCCTTCGCCACTGCGAGGATCAACTGAAGTTTCGCCTGTTCCACAGGGTCAAGGGGCGGCTGGTTCCAACAGACGACGCGCTGGCCATTCTGCCCGATGTCGAGCGGGCATTTCAGGAGATGCGGGCGGTTCACCAAGGCCTGGACGATGTTCGCAACGCGCGACGCGGGTCGCTAAGCGTCGTTGCTATTCCGACGCTCGGTCAGGTGGCCCTGCCAAGGGCCATCGCGCAATTTGCACGTGAGCGGCCCGAAATGCCGGTCAGCTTCGAGATTCGGGCGAAACGCTATGTGATGCAAAGCGTGGCCACACAGCGGGCCGAGGTCGGTTTCGCGTTTCTGACGCCGACGCATTCCGGAGTCGAAACGACATCCCTTTGTCGCGGGCGGCTCGTTTGCATCGTTCCGCGCGACCACCGGCTTGCTGGTCGAACAAGCGTGACGGCGGCTGATCTCGCCGGTGAGGTCTTCATAACTTTCTCAAAGGAACAAGGGCTGCGGCCGCTCGTTGAATCCGCGCTGGTCAACAGTCGGATACCTTTTTCGGGACAAATCGAGACGGGATGGATATCGACCGCTTGGTCGCTGGTCGACAACGGCATCGGCATCGCATTGGTCGACAGTCTCTCTCAACTCGAAAGGCTTTACACCAATGTGGTTGCGATCCCTTTTCTGCCCGAGGTGCCGGTTCAAGCCGACATCCTCGTTCCGCGTGCCAAGCCGTTGTCGCGCATCGCCAAGCATTTCGTTGAGCTGGCCTCAAAAGTCTTGAGCGAAGATCCCAGCAAGGTGCTCGCCGGGTCACCGTCACCATGAACACATCGAAACGCGCGTACAATCAGCATGCGGCGCTTCCCGGACGTCGCCTCACGCCCAACCACCCTATAGGGCGCGATTGGCAGCGGCCGGTGGTTCGACCTCCGCGAGCAGCTCTGGTTCCTTGAGACCGAGCAGATCGACGATGTGAAGAAAGTCCGAAAACAGGTCTTCGGGGACGGCCGCACTTTCGACCAGATGCTGCGCGCGTTGCTCTGCACAGATAGCCGAAAGCATGCGCTCGTGGCTTGTGCTGGAAATCCCAAATGGCGGCGTGTCGTCGGGAAACGCATGCGCCATTCGCTCGATCTCTGCCATAGCCCAGGGGCTTGCTTCGGCGAACCGCATCGCCTTTAGCCACCAACTATCCCACGCGCGTTTCAAAGAACGATAGAGATCGACGACCGCACGCGGCTGTGCTTCTGCATAACTGCGGCGGAAAGCGACGATATGGAATGCCGGGTAGATCCCGGTACGTTTGTAATAGTCCTGCTCGACATCGACATAGTCGGGCACCAGGCGTCGTATTCGGGACGACTTTGTGAAGATTTCAGAGGGCGCGAACGCCGTAGTGATCGCATCGATGCGACCATCCAGCAAAGCGGACATCAATGTGTCGTCAGCGGGTAAGGCTTGCGCGCTTTCAGGTGGTTTGAGGTCCTTTGCGCGCGCTGGTCGCGTCGGCGTAGCTGCATCCAGAGTCCCTGTCACCCACGCAACGTCGTCAACCTCAACGCCGGCATCGCGCATGGCTGCCCGTGCCCATAGGGTGCCGCTATCGCTCCAAGAGTTGGTCGCAAGCCGGCGCCCCCGCAGCATCGCAAGGCTGGTCATGTCGCTATCTTTGCGAACAAAGAAGTTTCGGTGCCGAAAGCCGCGCAGTATGTATGCAGGAATACCAACCAGGTCCGTTTCGCCACGAGCCTTGGCCAGGACATAGCGATTGAAGGACACTTCGACAGCATCGAAATCCTCGGGAAACGTGATCGCAAGTGGGCCGCGCCAGTCAACCCTGAGGTCAACGCCAGGCACATCAACCTCACCAAGCAACAGCGGGCAAACATAATCATAAGGCCTCACTCTCAGCGCCAGTTGGGGATTTGCCATTATGCCTGACCTCGTTCTTGTTCTAGATGCGTCGTGAAGATGTACGATTCCATAACTTGCGGATTGCAAGTTTTGAGGGTATATAAATTTATGAAATGCACATGTTTATTGTTTAAATTCACATAATTCATGAATATATATTATAGAGTATTTTGATTAAGCCACAGATGACATGAATCTATCCTATGGTGCGGGAACTCTCATGTCCAATGAGCAAGGTGGTGGATCGCATAACCCAATGGAATGTTCCGACTTGAAGCTCGGTGGCAAAGCTGAGCTGTGCGCAGCATCGCTCGACGCAGCGTAAGCCCGTTCTACGTCCGAGCGGGGCATTTGATATGCAGCCTTGCCAGGCACGGCACGACTGGACATCCTCACTCCATGTCGACCAGGGATCAGATCATTGCCGCCGTGGACGCTCTCTTTTATGCGGGCAGCATTCGTGACGTGAGCGTCGACAGGATTGCCGAGCGGGCCGGCGTGACCAAGAAGACGCTCTACTACCATTTCAAATCCAAGGATGATCTCGTGGCGGCATACCTGGAGGCTCGCCACAAGCCCACCATCGAGCGCTATCGAGACTGGGCTGGGTTCGACGGAGCGCTGGTGGACCGGATCGAACGGATGTTTCTGACGCTCGCCCGAAGCGCCGAAAAACGAAACTGGAAAGGATGCGGCTTTTTGCGCGCGGCCGTCGAGCTTGCTGACAGTCCGGGCCACCCCGCCCTTGATGTGGCTCGTAGACACAAGGCGGCCTTCGAACGATGGCTTGCCGATGACATCGACCGTGCCGGACTTGCCGACGCCGCTTCTTTGGCGCGGATGATTATGGTCCTGCTCGACGGCGCGATCGCGCGCATGCTGGTCCAACGGGACCCCGATTATGCGCGGGACGCAGCAAAGGCCGCCCGGCTGCTACTGGAGAGCCAATCAGCCATTGAGCCGATGTATACCGACTAGTGAGTTTACCTGCGCGCCGGTATCTTTGATCGTGCCTCCTTAGAACGGAGGCATTGATGCGCCTGGACCATGAAACGCGAACTCGATCCTGGTCGCCGATCCTCGTTGTGGTGCTGGTGGCGGCAGGAGCTGTCTTGTCGACCTCAATGGGGATCAGACAAAGCCTCGGGCTGTTCCTGGGACCAATCGCCTACGGCACGGGCATCTCGATCGCGACCTTCGGACTGGCTATGGCCGTCCAGAACCTCGCCTGGGGGATCGGCCAACCGCTCATGGGGGCTTTGGCCGACCGCTTTGGCGGTCAGCTTGTGGTCATCGCGGGAGCGGTCTGCTTCGCCTTGGGTCTGTGGCTTATGAGCCTAGGCACGGCGCTCGGAATCTTCATCGGTGGTGGCGTGTTGATTGGGCTGGCCGTCGCGGCGACCTCCCACGGCGTGCTGGTCGGCATTATCTCCAGAACTGCCCCGCAAAAAGTGCGCGCCCTCGCCGTATCCATTCTGGCCGCCGTCGGCTCCCTTGGAACCTTCATCATCGCGCCCGGCACCCAATGGTCGCTTGATACATTTTCCTGGCAAACGACTCTGCTCATCTTGGCCGGCGTTGCAGCCGCGATGGCCTTGTTGGCGATGGCTTTCCGAACCAATCGTGCACCTGTTTCCGAAACGCCGGCCGAGAAGCCGGATGCCATCAAGGCGATCCGGCAGGCGCTACGCCATCCGGGATATGTCGTAATGACCGTAGCGTTCTTCGCATGCGGGTTTCAGCTCATCTTCGTCGCAACGCATCTGCCGAACTTCATCGCCATCTGCGGCTTGCCCGCATCCCTGGGCGCGAATGCGATTGCCTTGATCGGTGTCTTCAATGCGATTGGAACGCTAGCGGCGGGTCAGTTGGGCGAAAGATATGGGCACAAGCTGGTGCTCGCAGCAATCTATGTGCTGCGAACGATTGCAATCGCTTCCTATGCCTTCCTGCCGGTTTCCGTCGAAAGCACGCTGATGTTCGGCGCGGCGATGGGGCTGTTGTGGCTGAGCGTGATCCCTCCGGTCAGCGCACTCATCAATGCCATGTTCGATGCAACCAACTTCGGCGCGCTGTTCGGCGTGATGTTCCTTAGCCATCAGGTGGGCGCGTTTCTGGGCGCCTATCTGGGTGGACTGTCGTTCGACATCACCGGCGATTATGCGGTCGCCTGGGCGTCGCTCGTTGTCGTCGGCGCGCTCGCCGCAATCATCCAGTTCTCCATGGACGATCGATCCCGTCGCAACACGCCAGCAGCCGCCTGATCTGACATCTTCGCGAGAACTGCTTGCCGCGGTGCCAGTGCCGGATCCGACGGCCCGGCGGACACATCGGCTATCCGGCGTCAGTTCATTTTCTGTCCAAGGCCAGGATGCACCAAGCAGATGGACATGGCGAACCATCCAACAGCGAAGCCGCAAAACTGCCCGCATAGACCGTTGACTGCGGCACCTCCCGATGCGAGCCTGAAGCGTTCAAAGAATTCGAAATGAAGGAGAAGCGAACCATGCTCGCTCGTCTCAAAGCGCTCACCTTTGCGATCATCGCTACCGGTGCCATGGCTATCTCGGCGCCGCTTGCAGCCGAAGAGAGTTGGCGGATGGCACACAAGATGCCGCCGGACAGTCCCGAGGGATTGGTCTTCCAGCTTTTTGCGGACAAGGTGGCCGAGTACTCGGGTGGCAAGCTCACCGTGAAGGTTTATCCCAACGAGCAGCTCGGCAAGACCGATGCCGTGCTTGAACAGCTCAAGCTCGGCACCGTTCATCTCTACCCCGAGGGTTCGACCTATATGAACAAGTGGGTGCCGGCGATTAAGTTCATCTCCAGCGCCTTCCTTTTCGACGATCGCGACCACTGGGTTCGTTTCATGAACACCGATCTCGTGAAGGGTTGGTACGAGAAAGCCGCCGGCGATGCGGGTATCGGCGTGCTTGGCGATCCCACCGCCGTCATGCGCGGTCCCTACCGGGTCATGGTGACCAACCAGGATGTCCGTACTTTCGATGACATGCAGGGCCTGCCTTTGCGCATGGCGCCGTCGAAAATCGCGGTCGAGACCTGGAACTGGCTCGGTGCCGACGTCAAGACGCTGCCATGGACCGATGTCTATCAGGCCATCGACAAGGGCATCGTCTCGGCTGTCAACAGCCCGATCGCTCTGGTCGAGTCGATGCGCTTCCACGAAGTGGCACCGTACATCGTTCGCCACGACGAGTACTATCAATCCATCTCCTTCATGATGAACCAGGAAGCCTATGACGGCCTCAATCCCGAACTGCGGAAGGCTGTCGACCAAGCACTGGTCGATGCCGGCACGTACAGTGAGGAACTGATGGGCAAATCGGCGGAGGAATCGATCAAGCGTATGACGGAGAACGGCGTGTCCTTCGTCGAGGTCGATCGTCGGCCGTTTATCGATCGGATGCAGGCCTGGTATCAGGAACAGGAACTGCCTGAAGGCTTCATGGAAGCCGTCGAAGCGACCCGGGTCAGCAACTGAACGAGCGGTCCGTGTCGAACCAAACAAGATCGGGCCGCGAAAGCGGCCCGGTTCATTCTGTTGTCGTCGTTCTCGACCAGGGCATGGAGCGGCTGGGACGGGTGTTCCTGATCGCGGCTAACGTCTGCCTTCTGCTCATGCTGCTCGGCACGGCAGTGACCATTATTCTGCGGCCGCTCAACCTCTCCTATTACTGGATCTGGCCATGGTCGATGCAGGTTTTCGTCTGGATGTCCTTCATCGGCTTTTTCGCCGTCTACAGAAAGGGCAAGGACATCTCAGTCGACTTCGTCATGCGAAAGCTGGGGCCGGGGGCGATGTTCGTCAGCCGAATCTTCGTGGCCGTCGTGGTGCTGGCGGTGATCGGCATCATTTTGTGGCAGATGCCCACCATTCTCGAGAGCCAGGTCGGCGTCATCGACGGCGTGCTCACGCCCTGGGGCACCGAGCTTGAGCGTTACACGCTTTCGATTCCACTCGCGGTATCCTGCTTCCTCATTTTCATTAATGCGCTCCTTGATCTGGCCAAGGCGCTTCTCGGATGGCCGGAGCCGCATGGCATGGTGATTGCCGATGAGTAGGGGCGACGGAAAGCCTGCTGGCAAGGTGATCTCGCAACCATGATGGCGCTCACGCTTTTCGCCGGTTTCATCGTCATGATCCTTCTGCGCGTGCCGATTTCGATCGCGATCGGCGCCGCGGTGGTGCTTGCGTTTATGGCGTCGGACTTTTCGGACTCGCTCTACATCATTCCGCAGCAGATTCTCGACGGCGTGAACAAGCCGTCGCTCGCCGCCGTGCCGTTCTTCATCATGGCTGGGAACCTGATGAACGTCGTTGGGATGACCGATCGGATCTTCGCCTTCGCCAGCTCGCTTGTCGGTCACTTCAAGGCCGGGCTAGCGCAGGTCAATGTCTTGTCGTCGATGATCTTTGCCGGTGTGTCCGGCGCCGCTGTTGCGGACGCCGCGGGACTCGGCACCATCGAGATCAAGGCGATGAAGGAGCGTGGCTACAAGCCCGAGTTCGCCGCGGCCGTTACCGTGTGCTCGGCGGTGGTTGGGCCGCTGATCCCACCGTCCATCGGCCTAGTGATCTACGCGTTTCTCGCTCAGCAGTCAGTCGAGCGCATGTTCCTGGCGGGCCTCCTCCCGGGGGTCGTCGTCGGTTTGGCCTTGATGACCTTCAACCGCTATCTCGCCACGCGCGAGAATTTTCCGACTCAGCCCAAGGCGACCCCGAGCGAGGTTCGCAGCCATGCCGTGGACGGCTTTCTGGCGTTGATCGCACCCGGTATCATCTTGGGCTCCATCCTGTTCGGTTTCGTCACGGCGACGGAAGCCGGTGTTCTTGCATGTCTCTATACGATCGCGCTGGGCCTATTTTATCGCTCGCTAACGTTCGAGAAATTCTGGTCGGCGCTCACGGACACCATGCTGATGACGACGGTGATCATGATCATCATCGGCTTTTCCATCGCCATGGGCTGGCTGCTGGCCATCGAGCAGGTCCCACAGCTTCTCGGCGACGCGCTGTTCGCGCTGACGGAGAACAAGAATGTCTTCTTGGCCCTGATGCTTGTCTTTATCCTACTGATCGGCTGCGTGGTTGAGGGCGTGCCGGCCAAGCTGATGCTGGTGCCCATGCTTCTGCCCGTGATCGACGCCTATGGGATCGACCGCGTCCACTTCGGCATCATCTTGCAACTCGGCCTTCTGATCGGCACGGTAACGCCGCCGATGGGCATCGGTCTCTACATCATGGTCGAGGTCGGCAAGGTACCGTTCGAGCGCGTAACGATGGCCTGCGTACCGTTCCTGATTCCTCTTGTGGTCGTCCTGATCGCGCTTACCTTCGTCCCGGCGCTCAGCCTGTGGCTGCCCAATCTTATCCTCGGCCCGGAATAGCAAACGCATCGCGCTTAGAACGGAGAGAGTATGGCCGTCGTTTTGTACGTCCCTGGACCGCGCGCGCCCTGGTGGCTGGACCATATGCGCGCACTCCTTCCGGAGTTCGATGTTCGCGCTTGGGATGAGCCGGGCGACCGAATGGATGTGGACTATGCGGTTGTTTGGAAGCCGCCGGCGAGAGGATTGAAGACGTTCCCAAACCTGAAGGCGATCGTGTCGATCGGCGCCGGGATAGACCACGTGCTCGCGGATCCCGAGTTGCCGAAGGGCATACCGATCATCCGCACGACCGGCTTCGACCTCACACAGCGCATGCGGGAATATGTTACCTTGCACGTTTTGCGCCTGCATCGCCGCCTGCCGGACATCGAAGCGGCCCAGCCGCGACGCGAGTGGCTTCAGCTCATCAATCCGCCAGCCTATGAGCGCAGGGTCGGCGTCATGGGGCTCGGCAATCTCGGCGCCGATTGCGCCCAAACCCTCGCGACGATCGGCTTCGACACGGCGGGCTGGTCACGGACCGCGAAATCGCTAGACGGTGTGACGTGTTTTTCCGGCGAGCCGGACTTCGACGCGTTCCTTGGGCGCACAGAAATCCTCGTCAACTTGCTCCCCCTGACCCCGGCCACCGACGGTATCCTCTCCAAACCGCTGTTTGACCGCCTCCCTGAAGGGGCGATGATCATCAATGCCGCGCGCGGGCAGCATCTCGTGGAAAGCGACTTGCTCGACGCGCTCGACAGCGGCCGTATCGCCGCCGCCACGCTCGATGTTTTCCATCAAGAACCCCTGCCGGACGATCACCCGTTTTGGGATCATCCAAAAATACTGATCACGCCGCATGTGGCCTCGCTGATCGATCCGGAAGCCGGTGGCAAAGCCATCGCGGCCAATCTCCGCCTGTTTCACCAGGGCAAACCGGTCCCCGATCTCGTCGACCTCGAACAAGGTTACTGAGGCGATACGGTTTTGCTACGCCCTGACTGCCGACTCGGACGCGGACCCTTCGTCCGGTAGAACGAACGGTGCCGGCGTGGCCGCCCCTCCGATCGGCTGAGACGGGTCGTTGATCCCATGACAGACGCCTGTTTCGAGATCGCGGGACACGCCCGAGGGACAGGAGTACAGTTTCGGGAAAACAAGTCGTTGCGCCACCTCCAGGTCGAACTTTTGTCCCAAGGCGGTCAGCACCGGTTCGCCTAGCCGCGGATCAACCCGCACCGACCCGCGATCGGATGCATCGATACGCGGATGGTTCATCGCTTCTTCCAGCGATAGGCCGAAGTCCAACATGAGCGCCGCCACTTGCAACGTGCACGGCATGATATGATTGGCACCGGAGGCGCCGACCGCGAAGAGCGCCTCCCCGTCCCGAACCGCGATCGTCGGACACATATTGCTTGCATTGATCCGCATGTGCGGCGCCATCGACGTCGGATAGCCTGGACGCGGATCGAAGTAGGACACGGCGTTGTTCATCGTCATGCCGGTCGACGGCAGCATGACGCAGGCGCCGAAACGGTTAAGCAGCGTATAGGTGAGCGCCGCCATATTGCCGTCACGGTCGACCGCGGCCATGTGGCTTGTGCAGCCGCCGACCTCCGTCGTCCGCCCGATCCGGACGTTGTGGCTGCGCCACGCCTTGTTCAGGGCATCGGCGTAGACACCCCAGCTTTCCGGTCCGATCCCCTTGTCGGGATCGAGATGATCGGCGATGTGGGCCAGCGCTTCGATCAAGCGCGGCCCGCCGCTGGTGTCGCCAGCCGTGTGGATGTCGACACCGCGATGGCAGCCGGTCAACGGCGCGTGTTCGAGACAAGCATAGGCCGCCATGTCCTCCAGCGTGATCCGGCTGCCGCCGGCCTGCAGATCGCCGACGATCCGCTCCGCCAGTGTGCCGATGTAGAAGCAATCCGGCCCCTCGGCCGCAAGCACCCGCAGCGTTGCCTCCAGATTTCCCAGACGAATGTTCTGCTCCGGCATGGCCGGCGATCCGTTTGGAAGGTAAACGTCTCGGGCTGTCGTGTCGCGAGCCAGATCGGCGGCCGACAATGCGATCTGCAACGTCGCGAACCAATCGACGGGCAATCCGCGTCTAGCCAGCGCAATCGTTGGTTCAAGCACGGTGTCGAGGCCGAGCTTTCCATGTTTTTCAAGCGCGGTGGATAGTCCACGCACGGCACCCGGCACCGTGATCGACCGGTAGCCGAGGACGTTGGCGCGGTCGACGACTCCCGGAAATCCCATGATTGACTGCGGCACATCGGGGTCGAGCGGATAGTCGTCGAAACGGATACCGGCCGGCAACATGCCTTGAAAGTCGATCACGTGACCGGTCTTCGTATCCCCGCGCCACACGACGATGTACCCGGAGCCACCAAGACCGCACATCCACGGCTCGACAGCATTGAGGGCCATGGCACAGGCGACCGCGGCGTCGACCGCGTTGCCGCCGCGGTGGAGCATCGCGGCACCAACGGCAGCGGCCTGCCAGTGCTGCGCTGCCACCGCACCCTCGGGGCTGGAGACAGCCGTCTTCGAGACGGACCAGTGTTCGACATTGCTATTCATCGACGCTCCGCTAGGCTGGCTTTTCGACCATTCGAGTCAATCTAAGCCCTTCCCGACAAGGAGAAAACCGTGAGCTACATCCTGCGTGACATGCCCGAACAAATCCCGGATGACCTCCTTGAAAAAGCCGGCAGGGTGGAGACCGCGACGATCGGCCATCGCCGCCAACTTGGCTTCGTCGACCGGCGTATTCAGTGCGTCTCACGGGGCGACCTCCGCATTGCGGGAACGGCGGTGACGTTGGCCTTGCCGGGTCAGGACTCGACGCTCCTTCATCACATCGTCCAGTTCCTTCGGGCCGGCGATATCTTGGTCATCGATCGGCTTGGTGACGACCGCCACGCCTGTCTCGGTGGCGGTGTCGCCTGTGCCATCAAGGCTTCAGGGTGCTCTGCCGTGGTCCTGGACGGTCCTTGCACAGACCTGGTCGAAATCCACGAATACGGTCTTCCCGTGTGGTGTCGCAGCGTCGCGCCGATCACAACCCGCCTTTACGACATCGGCGGCGCGTTCAATGTCGACGTCGCGTGCGGAGGCGCCGTTGTGCATCCCGGCGACGTGGTAGTTGCCGATGGCAGCGGTGTCCTGGTCATGCCGGCCGGCGAAGCCGAGGCGGACATAGACTGGGCGCTCGGCAAGCAGGCAGCGGAGCCGGACGGGCATCAGCGTCTGCGTGCAGGAGAAAAACTCGGTGAACTGTCCGGCGCGAGCGCAATGGTCGCCGCGAAGCTCGGCGGCTGAAGTCGCTTTAGGAAGAGAGCGACCAACCGCCTAGCATGCCTTTGCGCTTGCGACCGTGAGAATTGACCCCGTATCCCCTCCGAATATGGCCTCGGGGCAGAAGCCACCTAGTACCCCGATTTAAGCTGCCAAATGCGTACCGGGGCCACCTTGGGCTAAAGCCGCCTCAACAGCCCCAGAACGAAGACGGAGCCCACGGCCGTCGTGACGATGCCGATCGGCAGTTCCTGCGGCATTAAGGCGGTGCGGGCAACGATATCGCTGGCAAGCAGAAGACCGGCGCCGATCATGGCCGAAAGCAGGATCAGATTACGGTGCATCGGTCCGGCAATTCCGCGCGCCAGATGCGGGACCATCAGGCCGACAAACCCGATGACACCGGCGATTGAAACAAAGGCTGCGGTTGCAAAGGCACAAACCAGAAAGGTGATGCGACGCAGTGCAGCAACGTTGACGCCAAGGGTGACAGCGGTTTCATCGCCCGCAAGCATGGCATCGAATTGGCGATGGCGGGTCTGCGCATAGATGACGATTGCGACAACGCCGGCAAGCGCCACTGGAAGAAGGTCCCATCGCGCCAACCCCAGTCCCCCAAGCGTCCAGAACAGGACGGAGTGCGCCGCGCGCTGATCACCGGCGAAGACGAGATAATTGGTCAGCGCCATGAACAGGAACGACACGGCCAGACCGGCAAGAACCAGTCGTGCCGGTCCTTGATCGCGCAGGCGCGAGACCAGGACCAACACAATTGCAGATGCGAGCATTCCACCGACGAAGGCCGCCAGCGGCAGCGTCCATACACCGAGCACATCGCCGGTGACGGTGATGACGAGGACAGCCCCTGCCGCCGCGCCGGAGGACAAGCCGAACAGAAACGGATCGGCCAGATCGTTACGCGTCACGGTCTGGAGGAGACAGCCGACCACGCCGAGCCCCGCCCCCACCATGAGGGCTAGGAGCGCGCGCGGCAGTCTCAGATCGACGACGATGCGGTCAAGCGGCGACGGCCCGCCTTCCGGTTGCATCCCCGTCAGCGCCGCCATGATTGCGTCCACGACGACGCCGAAGGGGAGATGTGTGGACCCGACGGCGATGGCAACGACCGTCAGACCAGCCAGCAGGCACAGTCCGGGCAGAAGCCAAACTGTGGGCCTTAGCGTCACCTAGGACGAGCCTGCATGCATCGCCGTGGCTATTTTCTCGATTGCATCGATATTGGCCGGTCCCGGAGTCAGCTCTTCGTAGCGCAACGGTACGAACCGTTCGTTCTTCACGGCGTCCGTTAAGGACATCACTGGATGCTCCTTGAGGAACGACAACAATCCTTGCGCACCGTCGCCACCCTGATAGTCGAGCAGGATCAGGAATTGCGGGTTGGCTGCGGCAACGGCCTCCCATGACGTGCGACCCCAACTGGTCTCCATATCACCGGTCACATTGACGCCGCCGGCTGCTTCGATCATCGCAGTCGTAATGGCGTACTTGCCTGCAGTGAAGGGTTGGTCGTCACCGGAATCATAAAGAAACACGCGCGTGGGCTCGCCCTCGGGCACCGACTGCCTGATCGCCTCCAGCTTGGACTTCCAGCCATCGACAAGAGCTTGCGCTTCCGCCTCCTTTGCGAAAATTTCGCCAAGACGCAAAGTATCGGCAAACAGCAGATCCATGGACGCCGCCGGGCGGTTCTTGTCCAGATGGATGCAGCTCTCCGACAAAACGATTGTCGGGATGCCTTGAGCGGCAAGCGTATCGGGGGTGACATCGCCGCCCGGTTTCATCCCGTAGTACCATCCCGCAAAGAACAGGTCGGGCGAGGCACCGATCAGGTTTTCCATCGTCGGGTATTTCGGTGCCAGTTCGGGTATGTCGCCGCGCCGGGCATCGAACTCCGCGCTTGTCTTGTACCAGCCCGAAATGCCGGTTACGCCGACCATGCGATCCTGAAGACCCAGCGCGAAGGCCATGTCGGCCATGTTGATATCGTGGACGATCATCCGTTCCGGCGGCGCTTCGAAGGTCACCGGCGTTCCGCAACTGTCGACGGACACCGGGAAAGCCATCGCCGGCGCGGCAGTCAGCGAAAGTGCAAGAGCTGTGAGCAGTCTTTTCATCGAGGTTTCCTTTACTGTCGGATTGAAGTCGTGAGTGTCGAAACCGGTCGCGGCATAGGGATGTCCAGCGTCGGCAGGTGATAGTCGCGTGCCGGGTGCTTCAGGCGGTGGAGGTCGACGCCGAAAACGTCCCGAACTCTCGACATGGAGAGGGTTTCGCCCGGAGGGCCATAGGCGCGTAACCGACCGTCGGCAAGGACGGCAACCTTGTCCGAAAAGGCGTCGATGAGTGTCAGGTCGTGCAGCGCTGCGACGATCGGAATCCCCATGGACGAGACGAGCGAAAGCTGCTCGCCGCGCGCTTGCGGGTCGAGATGATTGGTCGGTTCATCCAAAACGAGCAGCGACGGGCGCTGACACATCGCGCGCGCGATCTTGGCCCTTTGCCGCTCGCCTCCCGACAGTTGGTCGAGACGCCGGTCGGCAAGGTCGGACAGGCTGGCGGCCTGCAGCGCCTCCCCCGCCTTGTCGAGGCCACCGTCGCCGGCGAAGAGACGGGCATGGGGAATGCATCCGAGCGCGACATAGTTGATGACGGTCAGACGCCCGTCCGGCTCATCGGACTGGCCGACATAGGCAATCCTTCGGGCTCGCTCAGCGAAACTCATCGTTGCAAGCGAGACGCCGTCGATCAGGATTTCGCCTGCGCTCGGCGATGCCAGCCCGGCGATCATACGGATCAGCGTCGTCTTGCCGGCGCCGTTGGGACCGACAATAGCAATGCGCTCGCCTGGGCGGACCGCGAAGCTGACATCGGACACGAGCGCGTCGTTTTGGCTTCGACCCCGGGGCCAGAAGCTGACGTCGAGAAGGCTAAGCGCCGCCGGCTGGTCGTTCATTGCAGCAGCCCTCGCGGTTGGCTCGCCAGGCTGGCGGCTGGCACGCCGCGCAGGCGCTCGATCAGCCGCAAGCTTGGCCAGCAAGCACCGTCAGACGTATCGGACTTGTGGCGGCGCGAGGCGCAGAGCGTGATGCGATGATTTGACTGCCTCTCCATTGCTCTCTCCGTGTCGACCGGGAATGAGCAAAGAGCCTGATGTGGGGCACAAAGTGTTAGATGTGTTCATCATGGGCCTCTCCGCCGGACATCCCCGTCCGGTTTGAGTGAAACCACGATGGTAGGTCTCCTGACTTGCGGTTCGTCGCTCCCCCCAAGCCTTCCCGGTCGACAACAAGCCGGCCAGTGGCATCAATCGGGTTTGCTTACCGCTCACAGTTGCGGGGGCAGTCACGGATTCGGCGCCCTTGCGGCTCTTCCTCACCGTGTTCCCTTTTCATCCCGCGGACACGCTCAGCCCGCGAGAACCATCGCATTCACGATAGTCTGGTTCGCGGCCCTCTTCAATATCGGAGTGACCTGAACAGCCACTCTATGCGAGGGCAAAATCCGACTTCCCGGACGGACTTGACCGGCATAGACGAGGCCGCACACCCATCCACTGGTCGTCGTCACCGCTCAGATCTCCGCTTTCTCATCATTCTTGGATCCCGAAATGCCGAACGAAAGCGCTGTCTCAACATCTTCACGTACGGTTTCCGATATCGGCTTATGGACGCGAAACGTCCGAATGGGCCGACCGCTTTCCAGCACGCCAATCACAGTCTCCACATCTGGACAGCCTTCGTCCTGACATGCGAGCTCGGTGACCGAGACCGTTGCTTCCTCAGGCAACCCCATGGTCCACCGCACCCATGATTTGATCTCCGCCATACGTCCATGAATCCCCTCACGTCGTGGCGCGAGAGGGTTTAGGACGCGAGGCATTGTTGCTCCGCGACGTTCTCGGCCTTGCAGCGTTCGAACCCGGCTTCGATCACATCCCGTGGCAGATCGCGACCGATAAAGACCATTCGTGTGGTTCTTGGCTCATCGGACTTCCATGGTCTTTGATGATCGCCCTCAAGCATCATGTGCACGCCCTGGATGACATATCGATCATCATCTGCCGGAAATGCGATGATGCCTTTCACGCGCAGCAAATCCATGCCGAAGTGCTGCGATATCTCTTGGATCCACGGGAAAAAATAGTCCGGCGCCAAAGGCGTTTCGCTGACAAGAACGAAACTCCCCACATGGTCGTCATGATGGTGATGATGGATATGGTCGAGAAACTTCGGCTCTATCTCCAGAATCCGGTCGAGATCAAATGCGCCGCGACCCAGGACTTCAGAAAGCACCACATCGCATCGTTCCGTACGGCGAGTAACGGCCGTTGGCGTGATCCGGCGAATCCGAGCCTCGACATCCGCCAGTTCATTCTCGCTAACGAGGTCGGTCTTGTTGAGAAGGACGATGTCGGCGAAGGCCAGTTGCTCCTGTGCTTCGTGTGCACGGTCGACTTCGACCAGCACGTGCTTGGCATCAACGACTGTGACAATTGCATCGAGTTGAGTTCGTGCTCGAATGTCCTCGTCGACGAAGAACGTCTGAGCGACCGGTGCGGGATCGGCGAGCCCAGTCGTTTCAATGATGATCGCGTCGAACTGATCTCGGCGCGTCATTAGCCCATCGATAATGCGGATGAGATCGCCGCGAACCGTGCAGCAGATGCAGCCATTATTCATTTCGAAGATCTCTTCGTCCGCATCGACAACGAGTTCATTGTCGATACCGACCTCGCCGAACTCATTGATGATGACGGCGTATCGCTTGCCATGATCTTCGGTCAGGATCCGATTGAGAAGCGTGGTCTTCCCGGCACCTAGATATCCGGCCAGGACGGTGACGGGGATCTTATCGGTGGGGTGGTTCGGCATCAGGTCGACCTCCTCGGTGAGTGTGTGAAACGTTCGACGAGACCTTTGAACAGCGCAGTCCATTGATCGAAGTGCTGGGTAGCCGCATCGCTAAACGAGAAGGTGCGACCATCGATTAGCGCGGCAAAAATCGCCCGGACCCGTTCCGGATCGATGTCTTTCGTGATGAAGACCAGCCGTGTGCGTCGATCCTCATCCGGCCACGTGTCCAATATCTGCGGCTCACTCGCGATGTGTTGAACCGCATGCACGATGCGCGGCCGATCGGGATCGTCTTCCAGCCCCACAAGTCCTTTGACCCGTAGGAGACGCGAACCTGCCGCATTTTGAAGGAGGGCAAGAAAGCGGCGGAAGCGCTTTTCCGAAATGGGTGCCTCTCGGATTATGCTGAAGGTGTTGATCCCGGTGCCATGGCGCAAGGACGAGAGATTTCGCGTTGCCTCGGGATCGTGATGCGCCGCTTCCTTGGCAAGGACCGCCTCGAGAGCCAGCCAGCCGGCGACATCCTCTCCTCGATCGACTGTCGTGTAGCGCCGCGGCACGAACAGATCGGGAAGCGCAATATCGCCTTTATCCAGAATGGCCGCACTCGCATTCAATGCGGCCAATTCGGCCGGCAGCGCGGCAAGATCGCGCCGCGATGCAGGGTCCTTTGCCAGGTCTGTCTTGGTGAGCACGATCCTGTCGGCGAAGGCGACCTGCTTCACTGCCTCAAAGTGGCTTTCAAGCGCCAGTGGTCCTGTCATGATATCATATAACGTAACAAATCCTGCTAAATAAAACGTGGCGTCAACCGTTTGATCGCGCAGCGTGTAGGGTACATGGAGTGTGTACGGAGTCTGAGGAGGTTCTACGCCGGCCAATGCGTTGACCAAAGGCGCTGGATCACCCAGCCCACTCATCTCCACGATAACCCGCGAGAAGGGAGCGCAGAGGCCGCCAGCACCAGCGCAATGGAGATCGAACAGCGTCGCGCGCAAATCCGTCGTCCCAGAGCAGCACAGGCACCCGGTGGCAAGCCGACTGATCGTGGTTTCCCCTTCCCGAACCAGGAGATGGTCAACCGGCACATCGCCGAATTCATTGATGATGACCGCAGTATCCCCGAATTCCGGATCGCGAAGCAATGCGTTGAGCAGCGTCGATTTCCCGGACCCGAGAAATCCGCTAAGCAAGAAGACTGGAATTTGATCTGGTAAAGTCGTCCCCATCAGGCGGCCCGACACGCGTCACAGGTGCCGCGTAACTCGACGGTCGCCGTTTGCAAGGCAAACAGGGCACCCGTCGCAACCGTCTTGAGCCGCCTGGCGATTGCTTTATCGGTTACCTCAATGGCCTTGCCGCACGTTTCGCAGATCAAGAAAATGGTCTGCCCTCGGTCCCCGCATTCGGTGTGGCGGCACGCGACAAAGGCATTGAGGCTTTCAAGCCGGTGGACGAGACCAAACTCGACGAGCTTATCGAGCGCCCGATAGACCTGAAGTGGCGCACGAAACCCGTCATCTCTCAGTTGGTCGAGGATCGTGTAGGCGCTGAGCGGACCATCAGCACTCGAAAGTGCGCCCATGACGAGCGTTTGGTTTTTTGTGAGATCGACGCCAGTCTGGGCATGACTTGTCATGGCTTCAAACCTTCTTTGTGTGCGTCCGTGGCGATCGTCTTCGCAACAACGCGGCTGCTCGCCAAGCGCGGAAACCGCACGAGCGATAGGAGAAACAAAGCAAGCGCCGCAACCACGATGCTCGGCCCGGAGGGTGTATCCCACTCAAGCGAGCCAAAGAGACCACCGATTACGGCTGCTGCGCCGATAGCAGCCGCAAGGATTGCCATCTGCTCAGGCCCGGTTGCGACCCGGCGGGCCGCCGCCGCCGGAATGATGAGCATCGCCGTGATCAGCAGGACGCCCACAATCTTCATGGAGATGGCGATCACCGCCGCCATCAAAAGCATAAAGACGACGTTCGCGCGATCGGGCCGCATGCCCTCGGCTTCAGCCAGTTCGCGATTGACCGTCGCCGCAAAGAGTGGGCGCCAAATGAGCGCAAGCACGCCAAGCACCGCCGCGCCACCTAGCCAAATGACGACAAGATCGGTCTTCGAGACTGCTAGAATGTCGCCAAAGAGAAAGCCCATCAAATCTATGCGCACCCAGGTCATGAACGCGAGTACGACAAGGCCGAGGGCCAGTGCAGAATGGGCGAGAAGACCAAGAAGCGCGTCCGCCGAGAGCGTTGCCCCGCGCTGCAGCAGCATCAAAGCGATTGATACGAATGCTGATACTGCAAAAACCGCGACCGTGATGTTGATCTCAAAGAGGAACGCCAGCGCCACCCCGAGCAGAGCCGCATGAGATAGGGTGTCGCCGAAGTACGCGAGCCGGCGCCAAACGATGAAACAACCGAGCGGGCCTGCAACCAGCGCGACTCCGACCCCGGCTAGAATTGCGCGTGTGAAGAAATCATCCAGCATGATCACGGCTTTCTTCCGACGGGTGATGGTGGCCATCATCCGGGTGGCAGTGATCGGTGATCGACCCGTCGGCGTGTTGGACACGCCCGTCGGGCAGATGGATGTGATCGTGGCTGTGTTCATAGACAGCAAGCGCAGAGGCCGCGCGCGCGCCAAAGAGCGCCTTGTACTCAGCACTCGATGCCACAGCCGTCGGCGTCCCTGAACAGCAGACATGACCATTCAAACAGATAACGCGATCCGTCGCCGCCATCACCACGTGAAGATCGTGGGAAATCAGGAGGATGCCACAATTCAGGTCATCGCGGATCTGCTTGATCAGATCATAGAGCGCGATCTCGCCCGTGAAATCGACCCCTTGGACAGGTTCGTCGAGCACAAGAAGGTCCGGTTGGCGCGCGATGGCCCGGGCAAGCAGAACCCGCTGAAATTCACCGCCGGACAGCGTCCTGACCTCCTCTTTGGCGAGGTGGGAGACGTCCGTCGCCTCCATGGCCTTTTCGGCCGCGCTCTTACTTACCTGCCCGGTGAGCCGCAGGAATCGATCGACGACCAGGGGCAAAGTCCAGTCAATGGCGAGCTTTTGGGGGACATAGGCAATTGAAAGATCTGAACGCCTCACGGCCGTGCCCTCGTCGGCCGCAAGAACGCCGAGTGCCATCTTCGCCGTCGTTGATTTGCCCGACCCGTTCGGGCCGATCAGCGTAACGATCTCACCCGGATCAACCGTTAGCGAGACGCCGCGCACAAGCCATCGGTCGCTGCGGGAAACCCCGGCGTTATCGAGTGTGACGAGCGAATCGCTGCGCGTCAGCATGGCCTACGCCGATTCGGAAGGGAATCTGACATCTTGCAATCCGTATTGCACACGTTATACCGTTACGCAATAAACGTGACATCATCACATTACGCATCTGACTTACCTTGCTTCCGGAGATCACCATGCGCTTCGCCAAGTCCTTGCTGCTTGCCTCGACGATTCTTGCTTCCTCCTCAATTGTGGCCAAGGCTGATGTCAATGTGGTCGCGTCAATCAAGCCGGTCCACTCGCTGGTCGCTGCCGTGATGCAGGGTGTCGGCGAGCCAGGCCTGATCGTCAAGGGTGCCGGTTCTCCGCACACCTACTCGATGAGGCCGTCCGAGGCGACCATGCTGCAAGAAGCGGACGTGGTTTTCTGGGTTGGTCACGACCTGGAGCCATTTCTTGAAAAGCCGCTTGAATCCATCACGGCAAACGCAAAGACCGTGGAGCTGTTGGACGCGCATGATCTGGTGAAGTTGGAGTTCCGCGAAGGTGGCGCGTTCGATGAACACGATCACGGCGATCACGGCGACGAACACGCTCATGACGACCATGGTCACGATGAGCACGACCATGACGCTAAGGCTGAAGCCGACCATGACCATGACCATGATCACAGCCATGAGACGAAGGCCGAGGCTGAGCACGACCATGACCACGATCACAGCCATGAGGCGAAGGCCGAGGCGGGTCATGACCACGACCACGATCATGACCACGAGGAGACCGCAGAGGCTGGACATGAGGGGCATGACCACGGCGCCTTCGACCCGCATATCTGGCTCGATCCCGTCAATGCCAAAGCACTCGTACATGAGATTGAGGAAGCACTGGTCGAGGCCGATCCTGACAATGCGGCGACCTACGAAGCCAACGCGGAGGCTGTCACGGCCAAGCTCGATACGCTGATTGGCGAGATCGAATCGGAAGTTGCCGGCCTGTCGGACAAAGGCTTCATCGTGTTCCACGATGCATACCATTACTTTGAGGAGCGCTTCGGTCTCGAAGCTGCCGGATCGATAACGGTTTCACCGGAAGTGATGCCGGGCGCCGAACGCGTCGCCGAACTGCGAGAAAAAGTTCAGGATCTGGGTGCGACTTGCATTTTCTCCGAGCCTCAGTTCGAGCCGAAGCTCGTCACGACGATTGCGGAAGGCACCAACGCCAAGGCCGGCGTACTTGATCCTCTGGGTGCCGAGATTGCAGACGGTCCAGACCTCTATTTCGACCTGATCCGCAACATGGCCAGTTCGTTCAAGACCTGCCTGGGCGGTCAAAGCTAAGGGCAACAATCAATAGCGGTGGGCGGAGCGGATTCGCCCACCGCTTCTTTGCCAATTTATATGTGATGGTATAACATTATGACTGACGCCAGACTCCCCGTCACCGTGCTTTCCGGCTTTCTTGGCGCCGGCAAGACGACACTTTTGAACCGCGTTCTCAACAACCGCGAAGGTCGGCGCGTCGCGGTCATCGTGAACGATATGTCGGAGGTCAACATCGACGCGGACCTTGTGCGCGCTGATACGGAACTCTCACGCACCGATGAAACGTTGGTGGAGATGTCGAACGGCTGCATCTGCTGCACGCTGCGCGATGATCTTTTGGCCGAAGTGAGACGTCTCGCAGAAGAAGAAAGGTTCGACTACCTCTTGATCGAGTCGACAGGCATTTCCGAGCCTTTGCCCGTCGCGGCAACCTTCGATTTTCGGGACGAGAGTGGAATAAGCCTCGCGGATGTCGCCCGGATAGATACGATGGTCACGGTTGTCGATGCCGTAAATCTGCTCAAGGACTATTCCAGTCACGATTTTCTGCACGATCGGGGCGAAACCGTTGGAGATGAAGATGAACGTACGCTCGTGCATCTCCTGACCGACCAAATCGAGTTCGCGGACGTCGTGATCCTCAACAAGATCGCCAATGCCGAGCCTCATCAGTTGGACGCGGCACGCAAGATCATCCGCAGCCTGAACGCCGATGCGCGGATCATCGAAACCGACTATTGCGCGGTGCCAACAGACTCGCTTCTCGATACGGGGCTTTTCGATTTCGAGAAGGCGCACGAGCACCCGATGTGGGCAAAGGAGCTTTACGGCTTTGCCGACCATGTGCCCGAAACCGAGGAATACGGGATCACAAGCTATGTCTATCGTGCGCGGCGGCCGTTCGAGCCTGAGAAGATCTCAGCGGTTTTGAACGGACCACTTCCCGGCGTCATTCGCGCCAAAGGCCATTTCTGGCTCGCGACGCGCCCAGACTGGGTTGCGGAGTTCTCGCTGGCGGGCGCGCTGTCGTCGGTCTCGCCGCTTGGCACGTGGTGGGCAGCCGTACCGAAGGAACGCTGGCCGGATCAAGAGGCCGCCCGTGCCTACCTCGCCCATCACTGGGTGGAGCCCTGGGGCGACCGGCGGCAAGAGATCGTATTCATCGGATCGGACATTGACTGGGCCGCGCTGAAAGCAAGGCTTGATGCTTGCCTCGTGCCAGAAGACATCGCGCCAGGGCTCGAGGCTCTTTCAGAGCTCAGCTATCTTCCCGATCCTTTCCCGCTTTGGCGGCGCACCGAGGCGGCCGCTTGAGGCTTGAATACCCTCTTACTGCCATCTCGATGACAACGCCGCAGCGCCCGTCAGATTGATTTCTGACACCAGTGCCGGATACGACGGCTTCAGCGCCCAGCGTCAGATCAACGCGATCAGCCGGCAGGGGCCGCCAGTCCCGCCCTGGTGTTTGGGCGCGCCAACGACCAGGGTCGCACCGGTTGCGGGCAGCTGGTCGAGATTGGCCATGTTTTCGACGGCCCAGCGGTTGGTGGGCAACCATGTGTAGTGCGTAATAAAGTCGGCTGACAGACCGTAGTCGATAGACAGCGTATCAACGCCGACACCCGCGACCTCTGCTTCTTCCAGCAGCATCTTCGCGGCTTCCACATGAAATGCCGGAAAGTGCATTTTTCCCGCGTCATCGGCATTTCGGAAGCCGGGCGTGCCCAGGCGTTTCTGCCAGCCCGCATTCTGGGCGACGCAGGCGCCCGGCGGGATCGGCCCGTTCTGGGCAATCCAGGCTTTGAGATCATCGGGGGTGACCTGTGCATCGGGATCGGCGTCTGCCTTCTCGCGAATGTCGACGATAGCGAGCGGGCACACCAAGGATTCAACAGGAACCTCGTCGATCGAGGTGCCGCCATCAGTAAAGTGCAACGGGGCATCGATATGGGTGCCCGTATGCTCGTTCACGCGTAGCGTTTTCAGGTTAAAGCTGTTCTCGGCATACGTGAACACGTCCTCATCGAAGAACTGCTGCTCGCCAAAATAGGTCGGAAAGTCATGGGTCAGGGTATAGGTCAAGTCGATAACACGACTCGCTGCCTGCGCCAGAACGGGTCGCGGCGTCAAAGCCGTGGACGCCACGATGGCAGCACCTGCGGCTGCTGATCCGCGAAACAGATCGCGACGGCTGAGTGCCCTGCCCTTCACATATTCCATGATGATCGGATGACACATAGCAAGTCTCCCCTACGCTTCTGTTATCCGGAAATCGACCGAAGGACGACACCAACGGGATACCGGTAGCCGGAAACGTTATCTTGTAACAATCCAGGCCGCAACATAGCTGACTTCAGCGCCGCACTCAGTCGGCCCGAAGCGGCCGTCGCCAGATCGTCCAGCTATAGCGGTGGGATAGACCACAGTCCTTGCAGGCAGATTTAACTCAAGTCGGTGCGGAGGTGACCAGCGCCTCAAGGTGATTGTCCCACGCAACGACATGGTCGATCATCGTGGTCTGTGAATGCACCCCGCCTTGCCCATCCGATAGGGCGAAACCCTCGCCCTTCGGCGCGACCCCACAGACATCAGGGATGGCGTGGGTCTCGATCGGTTCTCGGGTTATTGCGTCCCAGATGATGACTTGCCCGCCGCGCGGGCTCGTCGTTGCGATCCGTGTTCCGTCCAGGCTGACCGCGACCGAACCGATATACTGGCTCATACCGCGATAGAGCGTTTCAGACGCGCGAACGAGAACCGGGCCAGCGTCGCGGTTGAAACAGCCGACAAGCGGTACGTGGTCGCTTTCGGCTCCTTCATATTGTCCGCCGAACCAAATGCCGCCATCGCCCGCTTCCGCCATATGGCGCAGCGAAAGCTGACGGAACTGCGCTGAAAGCGACGCCGTTTCGAGAACTTCTCCCGCGTTGATATCGATCACGCAGATCGATGGCGCCATGGTCGCGAGATTGAGCTTTTGACGCGGATAGTCGGGATGCGTCACGATACCTCCGTTGGCGACGATAGCCGTTCGGCCATCGCTCATCAAAATGGCCTCGTGCGGACCGATGCCGCCGGTCTCAATCTCGCCGATGCGCGCGTATCCGGCAGAGACATCATAGACGCCGAGCACACCGCGCTCGTTCTCAAAGTCGTTTTCGGTGGCAAAGAGCAGCCGTCCGTCGGTCGAGAAGAACCCGTGGCCGTAGAAATGCCGGTTCTCGGGTGGTGCGAAGGCGCGGAGCCGGCGTCTGCCGATCAAATCGAGAACCATAGCGAAGCGACCGGGCCGCCTTGCGAATACAACAGCCGTCCGTCCGTCCCCGCTGATCGCCGCGTCATGACCCCGCGCATCAAGTCTCTCGGTAAAGAGAATGTTAGCGTCTTCGTCGAGCACCGCCGCGCCGAACGTCCCGTCGGGCGCTCCATAGCAGGCAACGAAGGCCGGCTCGCTTTTTGCCGTTGCAAAACCCGTGACGGACAGCACGCCAGAGGCACCGAGCCCGAGCAAGAGCGATCGCCGGTCAATCGCCATCGAGTGAGTTGAACCCCAAGGTCAGACCGAGCGCGGCCGGAAAGCTCTCCGCGATCACACGGATCGCACCGGCAAGGGGAATCAATGTGTAAGAGAGCTTCTGGTGTCCTTCCGTTTGTCCGGCCAACGCAGTCCAATCACTGCCAGTGCTTTTCAGTCCATCGAGCGTTTTTCGCGCTTGACTCATCTCGAAGTCGAGTGCGCTCGCATGCCGAATTTCGTCCTCGGGAAGAAGCGCGACAAGCCCGCCCGATAAGAGCGCTGCAACCCCATCGAGATTGGCAATCATGGTCGCCATCGTCAGATCGGAACGCCAAAACGGAGCGCGCTTCGGCTTGGCCTTTTCAGGGCCGGCGCCGATGCTCGCGCTGATTTTCAGGTCACGGACGATTTGCACCTGCTCACTGGCCGCCCGCAGGAGATCTTGAACGGCTTCTTGATGCGATTGGTAGGGCGACTCCATGCTGCCTGCATTGCGCATGGCGTCTGCGAAGCCATCTGCCTCGGTCCAGCCCGTCAGAAGGGCCGTCGCATTGTCGGCGACCACAGATGCAATCGCCTGACCATAAGTACACCGAAACGTCGAGCCGCTCTCAAGAGCATCGGCACCCGTGCCGAAGAGCACGAACTCCAACGCCGGCAACCCTTGAACGGCAACGCTTTTCTGGCTGAGCCTCTTTGCCGCCGATGCTGTCTCGTCCTCTGTCGCGAGGATGGCCTGAACCTGTTTCAAGCCGCGACCCTTGCGATCAGGCCAATAAAACAGTTTCTCGAAACGGTTCTCGGTGCGGGCGGGTCCGAAACGAAACATTTCGATCCGCGACCATGCCAGGGCGAGCGTTTCAAACGCGGCGCGAGCGTCAACGAGCGATCCGGTACCGGGCTGCGCGCAAAGCCGCTCCATTGTTATAGCCTGAGCCGTTGCGGCATCTGAGAAGCTCTCATGCGCGGGCACGACCACGCGCTCAATGACGGTGGTAACGGCGGTCTCGAAGTCTGGTGTTGCCAAGGCCGGCGCTATGGCGAAGCTAAGAACAAAAGCCGTCAGCGTTGCGCGCATCAAAGTGATTCCAAGAACCTGATGAGATCGGCGCGTCGGTCGGCCTCCATCGCGACCACGGCGTCGCGCGCCGCCTGTGCTTCACCGCCATGCCAAAGAATGGCCTCCAAGAGACTACGTGCCCGGCCATCATGGAGAAAGAACGTATGGCCGTTCACTGTCTCCGTCAGACCGATGCCCCATAGCGGCGCAGTCCGCCATTCCGTCCCCGTCGCGTCTCCGACCGGGCGGTGATCGGCCAAGCCCTCGCCCATGTCGTGGAGAAGCACGTCGGTATAGGGCCAGATCAACTGAAACCGGTGCTCTGGATTGGCAGCATCTCTGCTCGTGACGTAGCTCGGTCTATGGCACGCCGCGCATCCGGTAGCGTGAAAAATCTCCTTGCCGCGCAGGACTTGTGGATCGTCGACATCGCGGCGAACTGGCACGGCAAGGTTCTTCGAATAGAAAACCACCAAGTCCAAGACCGGATCCGGCGCCTCGGTGTCGCCCAATCGCTCTTGCACGCCGGTGGGCATGGCGCGACAGGCCGGCTGCCGGTCCGTGCAGTCGCCGAACGGATCGGGGCTGCCGGGATTCGAAATCCCGATGTCGCCAGCAAACGCGCCGGCCGACTGCGCGCGAACCGTTGGATTGGATGCCTTCCAACCGAAGCGACCGACAACAAGATCGCCGTTGTTTGCATCGCGCACCATGCTCGGCTTGCCGGTGATCCCGTCGCCGTCGATGTCGTCCGGATCGGCGTTCGCGAGAATGTCGCCAGGATGGATAGCTTCCAAAAGGCCCATCCCGATCATCGGTGGCGCGACGCGCGGTGAGAACATGGCGTCGTCGGCCATCGGACCGTAGCCCAAATCCACGAAGGAATAGGTTGGTTTACGCAAGGTGACAGTCTCGCCGCCATATAGCTCAACCGGTACCTCTTCATAGGTGACGACCATGCGGCCCTCAGCCGGCAGGCCGGGCACGGCAAAGTCCTGCAATTGGCCGCCATAGGTCGGCTCCGGAATGCGGAGCATCGCCTTCGTCTCCAGCGCTTGCCGATCCGCTTCCGTGCGCGGCGGAACCGAGACGCGCAGAAACATAGACGTTGCAAGATCGTCAGGGCCGGCCGGCGGATGTCCGCGCCCGTCCTTTAGATGGCAGCGCTGACACGACCGGGCGTTGAAGAGTGGACCCAACCCGTCGGACGCCTGCGTCGACGCAGGCGAAGACACCCAGACCTTCTTGAACAGTCCATTTCCGACAAAGAAGTCGGCGCGTTCCTCGCCTTTCAAATTGGCGGAGGGATGCGAAAAGGAGTTTTCCGTCACCGAGGCTGTCGACGTTGCCGCGCCACCGGCCATCGCCTCGAAGGGCTGCGGCTTTCTGAAGTCCTCAGGCGGTGCGGTCACCGCCGCGACTCGGGCTCGGTCTTCAGGCGTAAGGTCGTCGCGATGAGGCAATGGCGATCCGCCAACGGCGGACATCGCGAATGCGATGCTCGCACACACCGCCGCGAGAACGCCGCCTAGCGACAGACCAAGCGAGAGCCGCGGCATGCGCCATTTTGGTCCGCTTCCTGGGTCCCTGATATACTCAATGGCCCATGTGACGCGGACTCGAAACTGACGCAACCGCTCCATGGCGTCCCGTTAATCGGCGTCGTTTGCTGAATCTGCCTGGAGCAGGCCGTAGCGCTCAGGTCCGATCTTATCGTGTAGTTCAAGCTGGGTTTCGAGAAAGTCGATATGGCCCTCCTCGTCGGCCAAAAGCTCCTCGAAGAGGTGCATCGACACGAAATCGCCAACCTCGCGGCAGACTTCCCGCGACTTCGAATAGGACTCGCGGGCCTCATATTCGCCAGCGAGATCGGCCTCAAGGACTTCTCTGACCGTCTGACCAATGCGCAACGGCGCCAAGGTCTGCATGTTGGGATGCCCTTCAAGAAAGATGATGCGCGATGTGATCTTGTCGGCGTGAACCATCTCTTCCAGAGACTCTTCCCGCTCCTTTTTGGCGAGCTTCGTGTAACCCCAGTCTTCCAACAGCCGATAATGGAGCCAGTACTGATTGATGGCTCCTAGCTCTAGGAAAAGAGCTTCATTGAGCCGTTCGATGGCTTTGGGATCGCCTTTCATTCTGCAGACCTCTTGCGTGTTTGAGTGCTTGGACCGACGTGCGCCGGTCCTTCAGAAGTCGCAGATGTGTCAAGGTCTGGTCAACCCAATTGGGCGTAACTTCCTGGGCGTGCCGCTCGGCTTCAATGAGTTCGATGACGTGGTCGATGGCCGTTGAGAAGCAACCGAAGCATTTTCCCCGTTTTCCAAGTTCCCGATAGACCGCGCTTGGCGTCACGTAGATCCAGGGATCTTTCTCAAGGAGGCCGCGCACGGCCTCCTTGATGTCGTCATCGGTGATGACATTGCAGTGGCAAATGATCATCGTTGTTTAGCTCCGTTGCTCGCGTTTGCCGATCACTGAAACACGGCGTTCGGGTTATCGAGGCTATCGGACCCTTCGATCTCGATGGACCCGAGCCCCAGTGCTGCAACGGCCCGCTCGATCGGCCGGGTCTGTGCGACCAGCCCGTCGATCGCGGCCTGAACGACGGCGTTACCTTCAGCGTTGCCCTCGCCGATCATCTGATCGTAGGCCTCAACGCCTTCGGCGCGTGCTTTCATTGCGGCCATCGCCGCCATCGTCTCACCGATCTTGGCCGACAGGTCCGCGTGAACCTCAGCATCGGCTTCGGCAACGAGGTCGCCGATCGAGGGGCCAGCGACAACCGAACCGTCGATGCGCTTATAGGCACCGGTAAAGATGTTCCGGATGCCGACCTGATTGAAGTAGTGGCTATTGTGGGTGTTATCCGCGAAGCAATCGTGCTCTTCCTCCGGGTCGTGGAGCAGCAGGCCGAGCTTCATGCGTTCGCCGGCGAGTTCGCCATAGGACAATGACCCCATGCCGGTCAGGATCGTCGTCAGCCCGGCTTTGTCATCTCCCGTCAGTGCCGTGCGCGCTGCACCGCCCTCGGCCCAGTTGCCGACCATTTCCTCAAGGTCCGACAAGAGCAACGTCGAGGCCGACTTAAGGTACTCAGCGCGCCGCTCGCAGTTTCCGCCGGTGCAATTTGCCGTATCGAAATCGGTCGCCGGACGACTGCCGGCACCTGCACCGGTCCCGTGTAGGTCCTGACCCCACAAAAGGAACTCGATGGCGTGATAGCCGGTCGAGACATTCGCCTCGACTTCTTCGGCTTCATGCAGTGTGTCGGCCAGGAGCGCTGGCGTGATCGATGAGGCGTCGACTTCGGCGCCGTTGACCGTCAATTTGGCATTAGCGATGACATTGACCGTATAAAGCGCGTTTTCGTCGCTCTCGCTGCCGTAGGAGGCGTCGACATAGTCGATCAGCCCCTCATCCAGCGGCCAGGCATTTACCTTGCCTTCCCAGTCGTCGACGATGGCATTGCCAAAGCGGTAGACCTCGGTCTGCTGATAGGGAACGCGCGCCGCGATCCATGTGGCCCGTGCGGTGTTCAAGGTGGCCTCGGACGGGTTCGCGATGAGCGCATCGATGGCCGTGTCGAGGGCCTGTGCCATTGTCAGCGAGTCCTCATACTTGGCATGCGCGATATCGGCGTACGTTTTCAGCACAGCAATCGGCTCCGCAGCCATTACGCCACCGATCGATGCAAGCATCGTGCCTGTCGCCAATCCGATTAATCTCAATGTCATTACTCTTTTCTCCAGGTTTCAGATCGTCATTGGTTTAGATCAATGAAGCTGCTCGCTCGGCGCTTCGATCGCGATGTCGGCGATGACGGGAAACGGGACCATCATCATCCCGTGGCCATGGGCCGTCAGCGTATCGGCAAGATCGGACGCGGCCCGCCGCGTGTTCGGAACACCGCCCTGGGTGACCAGCGCGTCGAGACAGAACTCCGCCACCCTTTCGTCGTCGTGCTGGAAGGCCGCGATGCTGGCGATCGCCAGGCATTCATGGCGACAGACACGGCGGCAATTAAAGGGATATATCTGCGGCGGCCGGCGGGCGTATGAATAGCACTCCCGCGCCCAGGAACTGACCGCGGAAAACACGTCGCGACCGTTGCGCGGACCGAGCTCCTTGGCGAACAGGTTCCAGCCCAGTTCCCACGGTTCGATGGAGCCGGTCTCGTAGCCGGCTATCCAGTGGCGATAGCCTTCGAGAACGAGACGTTCAGGCAAATTTTCCAAAAGGCAGCGGCTGCGTCCGCAAGGCAGGCGGCTCACGACGTGCCTCCATTCGGGAGGCTCAGCCGCGCCACATGGGGAATGTGATGGGTTTGAGGTGATGGCATGCGACCCTCCAACAGACTGGGTTCAAGGCCCAGTTGAGAAGCGTTCTAATCATGCTCGGTGATGAGCGATAATTGCTAGCTCGCCCGCTAACCCTCTGCAAGATTTATCTTTTTTAATTGTTCTAATGAAAAACTGAGACAGGAGTCTTGTTGAAGCTCGCAGCAAAGCGTCAGCCCGGAAAGCATCTCAGGTTCGCGCTCGCGGCAAACATCCGTTGTCCACACTAACAACACATACCAAACCGCTTCGCGCCAATCTCAATGAGACAACAGACGGATCGAGGCCGCTGGGACAATGCGCATGGGAACACACATTGACGTAAGTCAAGCACTGGATTTCCTGGGACGATCGAGACATCGGGTAGACAACCGACCCTGCGGCAATTAGCACATCTGCCCCAGTCGGATCGGAAGGTGCCAGGTGCGCGGATTACCAATGTTGCTTTTATGGGTCGCAGTCCTTGCGCTCGAGGCGATGGCCCTGATAGCCGCAAACCGCATCCCGTTCGCAGACGATATGCAGGGCAGTCTGCGCGGCGAAAGCCAGGCCTATGAGCGCTATTCCGAACTTTTGGAGGATTACGGCCGGGTCGATGGCGACATCGTGGTCTTGTTCGAAGCCGACGACTTCTCCCAACCCGCAAGTCATCGCGTGGTCGCCGAGTTCCTGATCGAGGTACAGTTCCTCCCTCACGTCGAAGCCGTCATCTCGCCCTTCTCTTTCTCGCAGACGCTTCCAGATGGCACCGAAGAGCCGCTGTTCTTAGACGAAATGGCGCCAGAAGACCTGCGCGCCAGGCTCCAAAATGCGCTTGACGAACAGCCGCGACTTTCGCGTCTGCTGCACGCCGATCTGGGTGCCATGCAGGCTCTGCTCCTGACCTCGGATCTTCCCGTTCAAACCCGTGCACGCTCGCAGACCATCTCCGAGTTCGAGACGCTGGCCGAAACGCTGTCGCAGGACTCAACTGTCAAAATCTCACTGGCTGGCTACCCCGTCCTGCGCAATACGGTCACCAGGAAACTGGATGCTGACACCGCCCTGTTGAACACGCTCGGCGTGGTGGCGGGTCTGGTGGTCGCATGGATCGCCCTACGCAGCCTTGTGCTCAGCCTGGCGATCGCGATCACAGCGCATACCGCACGACTTTGGTCCATCACGGCCCTCATGCCTCTTGGCTTTGAGATCAATGCCGTAACGATCACGCTGCCCACGCTGATCGTCGTGCTGGCCTTTTCAGAGGCGATCCATCTTTCGATGGCGGCCCGGCGCACCTGTCATGACGGTCAGCCGGCGCCGCTCAAACGTGCGGTCGCCGCGGTCTGGCCCGCTGCCGCTCTGGCTGCCCTGACCACGTGCGGGGCGTTCGGCGCACTGTTTCTCAGCAAATCCGACCTTGTCACCGGCCTGGCCCTCTTCGGGGTGTTGGCCATCATGATTTCGACGCCACTGACGTTCGGGCTTTTGCTTCTCATCTTCGCCACGATGGATCGGTTCTTTGGTCTTGCGCGTATCCTCCGGCCGCTCGGCACGAGCAAGGAGCAGCCGCAACGGCTGCGCTCGCTCAAAGCGATCATCTCCGGGCACGCTGGCAAGCTGTCGCTTTGCGGCGTGGTCCTCGTCAGCTTCACGACCCTCGGCTATACGGCACTGCAACCCAACACGAGCCTTTACGAGGGGCTGCGCGAAAACGACCCCGAGATGCAAACCGTCCGTCGCATCGAGGCCAAGTTCGGTCCTGTCACGAGCCTGACGTTCGAACATCCGATCGCCCCACACGAAGACTTGCGACATGCGATCACCGCCCTTTCAGGATTGTCGCCTTGGGGGCCGGCCTTTGCGCTTTCGGAAAATGGCGGGGAAGGGCTGCCCGACGGGTTGCGCGATCGAGTTGTGTCGGCCGATGGGAAACGTACCCTCGTTAATATACCTTATCTCTACGGCGGCGCGGCGAAGGCGCGAAGCGACATCACCGCGCTTGAAAAGGAGATCCAGTCGGTCCCCGCACTAGAAGCGCTGGGGGCCACGACAGGCGTCGTGCACGTCTCGTCGTTTGTCAGCGCCGAGATTCTCAGGGCATTTTCGCTCTGCTTCTCGCTGGCTGCGGCGATGGCAGGTTTTTGCATCGCCATCTGGCTGCGACATCCCATGCTCGGTCTTCTATCGGTCCTGCCAAATGTTCTCCCGATCACAGCGATGGGCAGTTTGATGTGGCTGCTGGACATTCCGTTCAATTTCATCAGCGGCATCGCGCTGACGATCGCATTCGGCATTGCGGTCGACGATGCGGCTCATCTGCTCAATCGCATCCGCACGGAATCGCGATCTCAGGGTGGTTGGACCGAGGCCTCGATACTGAGCGCACTCCAAGGCATCGGGCCGACACTGATCATGACTTCGGCCATCCTGATCGGCGGCCTCTCTGGTACATTGTTTGCCAGTCTCCCTTCCGTGGCCAATTTCGGCCTGTTGACGATCTCTGTCTTCCTGTTGGCGCTACTCGCAAATCTTGTATTGCTGCCGGCACTCTTGGTTTGGTTTGTAAAGATCCGCTCAAAGCAAGCTGGATCAATAGCTTAGCAGCCAATTCCGATTGATCGGGCCTTGACTCAACGGCCGGCCCGACATCACATCTCCGCTCACACAATCGCCGGGGGGCGGGGCATAGGTGAGTGCGGCACGACATTTTTTTGTCGGAGGCGGCATCGCGGCGATTGCGGGCGCGGTGCTGCTGATCCGTGATCACGGTGTTGACGGCCGCCGCATCGTCATCTTCGAAAAATCCGGAGGCGCGGGCGGCAGCCTTGATGGCGCGCAGGTTCCCGGCGGCGCATACATCATGCGCGGCGCTCGTATGTTCGAGCAGAACTACCGCTGCATGTTGGATCTCATGCGCGATATCCCGTCCCCGGACCGACCGGGCGAAACACTCGGCAAGGAGTTCGAGGCGTTCAACCGCGAGAACCCGGTGCCCTATGCCTGCATTCATCTAAGACCCGGCGGATCCGCCGAAAAGCCCGCGATGAAAGTGCCGCGTGCGCAAATCCAGGCACTCGCCGGACTGATGGTTCGGGGCGAGAAACGGCTGGCCGGCCTGCGCATCTGCGACATCCTCACGCGCGATTTCTTCGACTCGCGCATGTGGCTGACCATGTCGACCGCTTTCGCATTTCAACCCTGGCATTCCGCGACAGAGTTTCGACGCTACCTACATCGGTTCCTCCACCTTGCGCAGCATGTGAACCATCACGAGGGCATCTTCTCGACGCGATACAATCAGGCGGAATCGCTGATCGAACCGCTAATGCACTGGTTGCGCGCCAACAATGTGGACTTCCGCCCAAGAAGCTGCGTTGTCGATGCCGCCTTCCAGGAAACGTCAAACGGCCGGCACGTCACCGCTTTGACGGTCAACGACACGTCCGTCCCAATTCAACCCGATGATCGGGTCTATTTCACGCTCGGTTCCATGACCGACGGCGCCAGTTGCGGTGCACCCGGAGAACCGGTTCCGGCTGAACCGAAGTCGACGCCTGCATTCGATCTATGGCGGCGGCTCGCCGCGGTTCCAGGTTTCGGGCGCCCCGAAGCGTTTGCACCTGACCCCAAACTGACGGGCTGGCAATCGTTCACGATCACGCTACCGACAGAACGGCTCGGGGATCACCTCGCCACGCTTCGCCCTCCTGCCGCGCCGGCGACGGTAATCTATGCGCTTGAATACTCGCCGTGGCGGGCGTCACTCGTTACCTTCAAGCAGCCGCACTTCCGAGATCAGCCGCCAGGCAGCGAGGTGATGTGGGGCTTCGGCCTATGTCCCGACCAGCCCGGCACCCATTGCGGCGTGACGATGGAACAGGCCGACGGTGCGCAGATCATCGAGGAGATAGCCGGCCACCTGGAGATGGACACCGCCACGCGTGCGCATATCTTCGAGGGGGCGCAACTGATCGGCTGCCGCATGCCGCTGATCACCAGCCAGTTCATGCCCCGCCGCCCAGGCGACCGGCCCGAGATCCGGCCAGCGGGTGCGCTCAACTACGCCTGTATCGGCCAGTTCGTCGAGTTGCCGGCGGACACCGTCTTCACCGTCGAATATTCCGTCCGCACTGCATGGGAGGCGATTGCGGCGCTGAACAGCGGGCAACCGAGCCCGCCTCCGGTCGCCCGGCCAGACTGGGACCCCCGCGTCCTCACCAGAGTCCTGGCACACCTCGCGCGGCAGGGTGTTTGAGACTGGGCAGCCAAGACCGCAGGGCTGCATCAAAACCAATCATTCGACCATTTTTCGAGCCTTCTTTGCCACGAGGCCCACATAGGACTCAGGCAAAAGCCGAACCATCACGTCGAGAAACTTCGCTCGTCCCGTCAGAACGATCCGGCGCCTGCCCCGCGCCATTTGATCGAGAATCTGTCGTGCAGCGGTCTCCGCCGGCAACGCCAGAAACTTCTGTTCGTAAATCCTAATCTGCTCGCGCGCCTCGGCCTGTTTCTCAGGCGGAAGCGCGCCTATCCCCTCCAAAGTACGCGAAGCGATCCGCGTCGCGACACCGCCGGGATGGACCAGGGTCACCTCGACAGGGCGATCATGGTAGATCATCTCCTGACGGACCGCCTCCGTGAATCCACGAACGGCGAACTTGCTCGTCACGTAGGAGGCCATGTGCGGCTGCGCCATCAGGCCGTTAAGACTTGAGATATTGATGAGGTGCCCCTCGCCGCTGGCGATCAGGTGCGGCAGAAAGGCCCGCGTGCCGTTGACCACGCCGTCCAGGTTCACCGACAACACCTGATCGAACAGCGCTATCTCTGCCTCGACGAAGGGGGCGCTCTGCGAGGCGATGCCGGCATTGTTGTAGAGCTGATTGACCGCACCGAAATGACCTACGACCCGGTCCGCGAACTTAGCGAAGGCAGCCCTATCGGAGACGTCAAGCCGGTCCGCAATCGCTTGTGCACCGCGGTCCCGCACCATGTCAGCGGTCGCCTCGACCTCGTCCGCATCGATGTCGCAGACCGCAAGCAGTGCGCCGCGAGACGCCAGGTCCAGCGCCAGGGCACGGCCGATCCCGCTGCCGGCACCCGTGACCACCGCGACGCGTCCCTTAAAGACATCCGGCATTCGGTCTGCTCCCGTGCATTGCCATCCTCTTTGCCAACGCGCGCCGCGATGCCGGTCAGACCTTCTCCGACGGCACGCTCGCGCGGGTGGATGGCAGCCAGCCTTGGCAATCGAGAAACCCGACCATCCGTCTTGCAATCTCAGCAAAGCTCGGTTCGGGCCACGCCAAAGGGTCGCTCGTCCGCGCCTCTTGATAGTGGCGGTTATCATACCGTTTCATGGTCATCTTCTCGATAAACGGTGCCGCTCGGTTCAGAAAATCCCGCAAGGGAAAGACCGGATCGCTGGGACGGGCGAAGCGGTTCAGTCGATCGACGAACGTCGGTATGTCGACATATTCGAAAGAATAGCCAAAGTTCTCGCCGATCTGGCGGGTCAGATCGGGCAAGCTGTAATAGCGGTCGGCCGTTAGATGGAAAACAGAACCGGGCGGAGGGTCGCGCCGCGCCATTCTCACCAGATTGTGTGCCAGCGTGTCGACAGGAACCAAACTGATCTGGTTCGGCGTGTCGACCGCGACACCATATCGGATCATGAAGGCGATAATCCTTGCGGCCACGTCATGGGCGTCTCCATGCATGGTCGAGGACACAGAAATCAGCGAAGGCCGGAAGGTGGTTGTTGCAAGACCCGCGTTCGCAGCTCGGCGCACGAGCTGCTCGGCCACCCATTTGCTTTGCGAGTACCCGAAATCAAGCCCGCTCATCGCGGAGTTGCCGTCGTCTTCGTTCAATCGCAGCGCGGTTGTCCAGCCAAAGATGAATGTGCTCGAAACATGGTGAAAACGCTTCGGCGCACCTGTCATGGCCAACGTCAGAAGGTTTCGCACGCCTTCCACATTGGGCCGGCGTAAGGCGTCGTAGGTGCGCACGTAGTCGACCTGTGCCGCATTGTGATAAACGTCGAAACCTGTGTTGGCGATGACCTCTCGCCGGTTTGGCGAAAGCCCTAGTTCCGGGTGTGCAAGGTCGCCGCGCCATGCCGTCACACGCGCCGCAAAGCCGTTTTCTTCTGCCTTCGCCCACAAGCCAGCGCGCTGCAACGCGTCTTCGATCCGGCATAGGGCGTGACGATCGTCGTCAGCGCGACTGATCGCAATGATGTCCTCATTGGTTTGCTCAAGCAGGCTGCTCAGCAGGAAAGGACCCAAAAAGCCAGTCGCGCCGGTCAACAAAGCCGGGCGCGGGCGCGTATCTGAAAGATGTTCGGGACCCGTTACCATGTTCGGAAGCGGCAGCAATGAATCGCGAACCATAAGGTTCTGCTCGCCCGTCCTGGCGCTCTCGTCCTGACCCAAGAGCCGCTCGGTCAGCTGGCGGATCTGAGTGCTATCGCCATCGCTCACCTGCCGCCTCAAGGCAGCCACCTCGCCACAGGTCCACCGCTGCAAGGCCATGCCGTTGATACGGTCAACAACATCGCCTCCGATCAAAGGCGTCAAATGCGCCTCAAGTTCAAGCTGGAGTTCAACGAGGCGCAAGGAATCGATTCCCGATTCGCCCAACGGCGAAGCGGCAAGTGCCGGATCGCGGCGAAGCGCCGCGTCCAGCCAATCGAAGGCGCTCTCATCGTCAGAAACAGGTGTGATTGCGACGGGGGTATCTGTCAGGCAACGAATTTTGCCGTCGGCCAGGCGCTGGCGCGTCAAGCCACGCGCTATTTTGCCTGAGGTTGTGTATCGAATGCTTCGCTTTGCCGCCACAACCACGCGATCCAGAACCAACCCAGTTGCCTTGGCGACGCGATCCGCGAGCGTGGCCGCATCCGGCAACGCGCTATGGCCAACGGGTTCGACAACGAGGACCGTTTCTCCGTCATCGCGCTGAAATGCAACGCATCTGCGAATGTCGGCATTAGCCGTCAACACCGCAGCCTCGATATCTTGCGGATGAAAATTCTCGCCGTTGCGGATGATGACATCGCTGGAGCGTCCGCAAACGAACAGTTCGCCGTCGAACTCAAAGCCGAGATCGCCGGTCTCCAAAGGACCCTCACGGCTTGGCATCGAGCCGCCGATCCAATGGCCCGGTGTTATGCTTTCTCCCGTGAGCACGATTTCGCCGACTTCTCCGGCGCGGCAGGGTTTCCCGGAGGTGGGTGATCGGATCGTCAAATCAACACTGGGCAATACCCGACCGCAGCTTGCCAGCTCGATCGTTCGCCCTCCCGCGGGCACCTCGGTCGTGGCCACGCCATGAGCAAGGCGATTGGCATTGAAGACTCGCCCACCGTGACCGCCACTGGACACTGCCAGCGTGGCTTCTGCCAAACCGTAGGCTGTGATCAATACATCGCGGCGCAAACCGAAGGACGCGAACCGCTTTGCGAAACGGCGGCACAACGCCGGCGATACCGGCTCAGCGCCATTCACCAGCACGCGAAGGCTTGAAAGGTCGACGCCCTCAAGATCCGCGTCGGTGATCCGATCCGGACGCAGACAGTGATCGAAGCCAAAATTGGGCGCCGAGCAAAACGTCGCCCGGTAGTGCGACATCATCTGGAACCAGACCGCCGGGCGCCGGAGAAAATGATCGGGCGCGATGCCGTGAGACCGGCCGCCCATGACGATCGGAAACATGCCGTAGCCGATCAGCCCCATATCGTGGAACTGCGGGAGCCAGGTTACGCCGATGGGAGAATGATCCAGGAGGGCTTGGGCATTGGCGATGATATTGCGATGCGTGACGCATACGCCGCGCGGATCGCGGGTCGAGCCGGAGGTGTATTGCAGCAAGGCAATATCGTGCGGCTCATCCTGCCAATGCCACACTTCTGGCATTTCGCCATCCGTTGCAATGACCGATAGCCCACCCAGCGCTTTATCGCCTGGTTCGACCCCGGCGATTTGGCTCGCGCACGCGAGTGCAAGCGACGGCGAACAGTCGCCCGCAATCGCTGCGATGCGGGCGCGCGTTGCGGCCGTGCGCCAGCCCGTCGTTGCCGAGATCGGCGCGACGGTCGGCAGCGCACCCAATCGGCAACACGCGATCAACGCGACCATGAGTTCAAGCCCTGGCGGATGAAGCAAAAGCGCCCGTTGACCACGCTTCAATCCACGAAGCCGCAGGTACGCTGCCAACGCAACCGACCGTGCGGCAAACTGGCGATAGGTGTAGCGCTCAGTTTCCCTGCCACGCGGATCGCCGAATGTGAAAAGCGTCGCGTCAGGCTGTTGTCGCGACCATCGGTCCAGGTGCGCTGTCAGCGTTTGCACCGGTCAAGACCACGCGTTTGTTGTTGAAATCGCTGGCAAGTTTACGCCGGTTCTTGGTGAGGTTCCCCGGCGCGCAACTTGTCATATTTGTCTGTGATTGCAAAGCGATGCCCCTCACTCGGGGCGAACCCGACCTCAACCCGACGCTGGGTACAATGCTTCGTTTCCGACCGCAGGATGCCATTCTAGCTATATCAAGCCACCTAGACAGATTTTGAGCTCAAGCCTATTGTCACTTCGGCAATCGCACGCGCAGCGAGGCACGGGGCAGGCCATTTCCCAATTGCGTTTTGCTCAACCGGGGGAGAGGTGCGATTCAAGACAGTCTGCGTTCGGTTAGCCGCCGATCCTTGCCGCTGGCTTGGGCTGCCTACCTCGTTGTTTGCCTTCTGTCGATTTGGGCCCTGCCCTCATTGAAGTTCGACTACGATTTCGAATCGGCCTTCGTCGGCCCTTCGAAGTGGTATGTCGATTATTCGGAGCATTCCGAACACTTCCACACGGCGGAGCGGCAGGTTGCCGTCTTGTTTGAAGGCGATGCCCTTTCAAACCCCTCGAACTTGGCGGCGGTTCGCGACTTCGTACTTGAAGCGCAGTTCGTCAACGGAATAGCCGAGGTCCAGTCGGCTTTCGCGATAAGGCGCCCTGAAGGATGGCCCGAAGCCGGAGGGCCGATCATCCCTGCCGACATTCATTCAACCGAGGGGCTCCAGGCCCTTCTTCGCCAAGCGCATAGCGATATTCCGATCTTCGCGATGTTTATGAACGACGCGGCGGGAACCACCGTGGTCGTCGTCGACTTTGGGGCAAGCGTGCCCGAGCCCGCGTTGCTTCGTCAGATTATCGGCGAGCTTGACCGACTTGGCACCGTCGTAACGGACGCGACGGGTCTGCGGATGACGATCACCGGCGGTCCGATCTTGAACCTTGAGGTTCTGGACATCTTGGCGAGCGAAACGCTTTTGTTGAACGCCGCAGGCGGCACGCTGGCCGCGCTTTTGTCGATTGTTGCGATGCGTAGCGTCCGATTGGGTCTGTTGGTGACCGTGCCTTCGGCGACGGCGTTGCTGTGGGTCCTAGGCGGCTTTTCCGTGCTTGGCATCAACATCAACATTCTCAGCATCGTCGTTCCGTTTCTGATCCTGGCCCTTAGTTTCGCCGACTGCCTGCACCTCACCTTCGAAAATCTGCGGCTCACGCGGCAGCAGTCTACGACCGGAAGTGTCGCCCTTTTATCGTTGCGCAGGGTCGGGCCCGCTTGCGCGCTCGCGTCGATCACCACAGCGGCTGCCTTTGCCGGATTGCTACTCTCCGACGCCCAAATGGTTCGCACCTTGGCGGTTGCCGGCCTGGTCGGCACAATGCTTGCGCTGGCGGCGGTATTGTTCGTTCACCCTCTGCTGTTCATGACCATCGAGCGAACCATTGGTCTTTCCAGATTATCGCCACGCACAAAGCCAGGAGCGCCATTTGGACTAAATGCGGCGTGGCTGCCGCGAATCGCGGTGCGCTACCCGCGCAGCGTGACCGTCGCGAGTTTGGCCATCCTCGCGGTGACCGCCACCGTCTACACTCAAATCGAAACGCGCTTTCAGTTCACAGAAAGCGTCAACCCCAAAAGCGATACCCTTCGGGCGATGAACCGGATCGAGGCGGCTCTGCTGCCGTTGCTGTCGATCGATTTGCCAGTGGCCCTGTCATCCAGCGGTCAAAGCACCGGCGACATCGATCGCATAGTGCAGGCGCACCAGCTTTTTTCCGAACGCGTGCCCGGGGCTGCCGTGATCTCGGCGGCGGATCTCGCTGTCGGCGGAACACCTGAACAGATCGCGCAGGCTTTGGCACAGCTTCCAGAAGGTCAGCGCGGCCAGTTCATAAGTACCCAGGGAGACTTCGCGCTGGTACGCGCGCGCCTGCCGGACCTTGGCGCCAAGGAAACCCGAACGCTCGTCGGCGACATCGGCGCCGCGATCGAAGATCGGGGCCTAGATTGGATCGGAGCGCCCACGGGTTTGCTCGTGACGGCCGCCTTCATGACGCCCAAGCTGATCGGCGACATCAATGTGTCTCTGCTGCTCGCAGTGCTGTTTTCGGGCGCCTTGATCCTGGTCTGGTTCCGCCGGTGGCGCTTTGGTCTATCGGCACTTTTGCCTAACCTATTGCCGATCATGCTACTGGGAGCCTGGCTTCATCTGTCCGGGAACGGTCTTCAATTCTGGAGTGGGACCGCACTGACCATCGCCTTCGGAATCGCCGTTGACGACACGGTACACGTTCTAAACCGAGTTCGGTTGAACGGTGGCATCTTGAATGCGAACCCGGCCATAATCAGGCGTTCGACCGCCGAGGCCGCGCCCGCATTGATCTTAACGACTGTGGTACTGGCCGTTGGCCTGATCCCAGCGCTTGGCAGTTCAATCCCAACGGTGGGATCGTTTGCGCTGGCCTCCATCGCTATTTTCGTGCTGGCATTGCTGGCGGACCTGTTCGTCTTGCCCGCGGCCTTGATCGTCGCACACCAGCATGCAGGGTCGACATCATGACCGGCCTTGCGCCCGGAGCGAGTTTCAACATCATGGGCCTGACCATTCAGCAGAGGCCGCCGAAGTGAATCTGCGGTATTCCGACCAGCCGGGCGAACGAGCGGCACCCATCCCATGCCCTGTTCCACAGGGTCACATCGGACAACCGTCGGTGACCGACGTCGAAAGCGCGGGTCGGTTTAGGCCCAGTGCTCCCAACCCCATTGAAACCCTGCCCTCGTTTCTGACGGTGTTGAGCAAGATGCGGAAGGATCCGCTAAGCCTGCAGACACGCGAGATGATGGAGAAGCCCGCTTGCGAAGTGCGGCTTCTGGGTCTGCGGGCCGTTTTCATCTCTGATCCCGAACTCATTCGATATGTGTTCGCGCGCGGGGCCGACAATTACGGAATGGACCCGCTCCGGCGCGCCTTGGCACGGCCGATGATCGGCGACAGCTTGATCACGAATGCAGGAGCCGAGTGGAAAGAAGCGCGGCGAGTGACGGGGCGATACTTCACCGCGGAATGGCTGGCGAAGTATGCGCAGATATTTCGCGCTGTGTCGGAGCGCGCCTGTGCTGATTTGGACACCTCATCTAAGATCGAGCTTGGCGCCTTCATCAAGGGCATTTCCTTTGAGAACGTCGCGGAGGCCTTCTGCTCCGCAGGCTCCGAGATCTTGTCTCGTGTGCGCACGGAAGATTTCAGTGACGCGGTCGAGTTGCAGCTCTCCGTCGACCCCGTGGATTTGATGAATTTGCCCCGGGGCGTACCGCGCCTGTCGAAGCTGAAAGCCATCCAACTGGCACACATTTGCGCCGAGTTCGGCCAGACATTTGTCCTAAACCGAATTCGACGGAGCGCTCAAAGCGAGCCGACAGACGACCTTTTGGAGGGTTTCGTCAGACACTGGGACCCACAACGGCGCCAATCGAAAAAGGCGGTCCGCAAGATCCAGGATAATCTTGCTGGAATGCTTGGCGCGGGCTTCGAGATGACGGCGGTGACGATGACGTGGACGCTTTACTGCCTGTTGAACTGCCCCCGATCGATGGCCAATGTTCGCGCTGAACTCGGCACATGCGATCACTTAAAGCGCCCGCCCACGGAGTGGCAGCATGCCCTTCCCTGGCTGACCGCTTCGATCCGTGAAACCATGCGGCTCTATCCGAATGTCCCGTGTCTTTTACGGTACGCCAAGTGTCCGGATTCGGTTGGCGGTTTCGAGATTCGCCCCGGCGATTATGTGGTTGCCAACGTGTGGGCGCAGAACCGCAACTCGAATCGATGGCCCGATCCGGAAGTCTTCATGCCCGAACGCTTTTTGCGGCGGGCCGATGGTGGCTGCGATTTTCAGCCGTTCGGTGTCGGTCCCCGCGCATGCATTGGCGGTCGGTTTGCAATGATCGAGGCCGTTGTCGTCTTGGCCACCGTCCTGTCGCGCTTTGATTTCGAACTGGTCGACAGCCACAACATCGACCCCGTCTGGCGCGGCACGCTCAGGCCGAGCCGCCCGATCCGTGCGACGGTCTCGTCCATCGTCTGACGTTCTTTTGCCGATTACCCGGAAATCTGTTTGGACTTTTCGACCAACACCTGCGCCTGTCTGATCGAGGCATAATCGATCAACCGGCCATCCAGCGAAACGGCTCCCTTGCCCTGTGCCTCAGCGTCGGCCATCGCTTCCAGAATACGCTTGGCCTTGGCGACCTCGGCCTCTGAGGGGCTCATGACGTCATTGGCCAGCGCGATCTGGCTGGGATGAATGGCCCATTTGCCCTCACAGCCCAGCACGGCAGCGCGCATTGCCGCCGCCCGGTAACCGTCGGCGTCCTTGAAGTCGCCGAATGGCCCATCGATCGGCCTTAATCCGTTGGCGCGCGCGGCCACCACCATGCGGGCCACCGCATAATGCCACATATCCCCCCAGTGGACCTCCCGGTCCCCATCGTCGCTGGGATCGGTCAGCACCGAATAATCGCGGTTCACACCGCCAATGTTTGTGGTGCGAGCGCGGGTCGACGCGGCATAGTCGGCAACGCCGAAATGAAGGCTTTCATTGCGCTTGGACGCCGCGGCAATCTCATGCACGTTCTGCATGCCAAGGGCGGTTTCAATGATGTGCTCAAAACCGATCCGCTTTTCATAGCCTTTGGCGTCTTCGATCTGAGTGACAAGCATGTCGACGGCGTAGACGTCCGATGCGGTACCGACCTTCGGAATCATGATCAGATCGAGCCGCTCGCCCGCCTGTTCGACGACATCGACGACGTCGCGGTACATGTAATGCGTATCCAGGCCGTTGATCCGCACCGACATGGCCTTGCGGCCCCAATCGATCTCGTTCAGTGCCTGAATAATGTTCTTTCGCGCTTGCTCCTTTTCGTCCGGAGCCACCGCGTCTTCAAGATCGAGAAAAATCACATCGACATCTGAGGCTGCGGCCTTCTCGAACATCTGTGGCTGACTGCCCGGCACGGCCAGTTCGCTTCGATTGAGCCGTGCTGTTGCTTGTTCGATTGCGTGAAAGCTCATCAGATTTCCTCACTTGGCGTTACGACTGCTACCCTGCTGAGAGACGGTGAAGCGGGCGAACTGTCAAGCTGCGATTTAGGCTTCGTGCGGGCGAGGCTCAATGGCGATCTGCCGCTGGCAGTCCGGCGGCGCGCGACGAATAGAAATAGGCAATCGCCTGTGCCCGGTTTCTGACTGCGAGTTTTTCGTAAACGTTGGAAAGATGGAACTTTACGGTGTTGGGCGAGATATCGAGCTCGCGCGACAGCTCTTTGTTGCTCAGGCCCGTGGCAAGCGCTTCGAGGATCTGGCGCTCTTTGCGGGACAGACTTTGGATCGGGTGCTGCTGAAGACCCCGCACGTCGACAAACGGGAACACCATCTTGCCCTTGGCCACGTCGATGCAGATCGATAAGAGCCCACCGATCTCACCGCTCCTAGGAGCGAACCCGGCCGCGCCCGCTGACATGGCCAGGCGTGGCAGATCGCCAGAATCATCGCCGTAGACAATGATGCGTGTGGGAAGGTCCTGCTCCCGCAGAACATCGATCAGTCGCGCTCCGCCAAGCACCGGTAAGTTCCAGTCGATGACGCCGATCTCAACGGGCAATCGCATCACTGTGCCCAGAAATCCTTCCGCGGTGGACGAAGTGGCTATCAGTGCGAAGCGCGGGTCGCGTTCGATGATCTCCGCCATGGCTGACAGCACGAGCGGATTTCCGTCGCCCAGAATCACGTTGACAGGTTTTTCGGTGTCATTGGCCATTGGACATGCTCACACGCTGAAAACCACCCATTTTACGGATCTTTGGCTAAGCTGACTTAGGTGATTTACCGGATTGGGTAGCAAATTTACTGCCCAATTAGAAGGCCGAAAGCAGGAGGTAGTGAGGTTGTGGAGGACTTCCCGATACGGTTTCTATCGCAATCGAGCTGACACACTCCCTTACAAGCCTTGATGTCGAGGACGTCTACGCAATGACCGGCGCCATCTTCCCCAAACTGGAAATTCCCGACACGCTTGCGGCCGGACCTGGTCCAGGCAGCACCGATGCCCGCGTGCTGCAAAGCTTCGCTCAGGCCGGCATGGCCGATCACATGCAGGACGATGTCCTGCGCGGCATGATCGAATGCAAGCACATGCTTCGACAGATCTGGGGCACAAAGAACACATATACCTTTGCCGTTGCCGGTACGGGCTGGAGTGCGCTGGACATGATGTTCAGCGCCGTGATGCCGGGCGACACGGTTGTCGCCTTCACCAATGGCACGTTCTCGGGCATTGACGGCCTAACGTTGCGGATGCGCGCTGCCACGCGCGAAGAGCTCAAGGCAAACACGCTCGATCCCCGGCCTGCCAGCGTGACGATCATCGAGATCCCGCACGGTCAGTCGGTCACCGGCGACATCGTCGACGCGGCGCTGGCTGAGCACAAGCCGAAATGGGCCTTCATGGCCCATTGGGAGACAGGCTCGGGCCGCATCAATGATCTCGACGGCTTTTCGAAAGCCTGCGAGCGCCATGGCGCAATGGGTCTCGTCGATGCGGTCTCTTCGCTCGGTGTCGCCGATTTCTCGATCGACGATTATCCCGGCGTCGTGGGCTGGGCGTCTTGCCCGCAAAAGGGAATCCTGTGCCTGCCGCTGACCTATGCGCCGGTGAGCTTCACCGATCGATACATCGATGTCCTGAAGGAAAACGGCGCTTACACCTATTGCCATCATCCGATCTTCGAAGCACGCCATTGGGGCATCGTCGATGGTAAAGACGTCGAGAAAGGCGCCTATCACCGCACGCATTCGGCCTACGCCGTCGCGGCCTTCCACGAGGCGCTACGCATCGTTTTGCACGATACGATCGCCAACCGCGCCGAGGCCTATGCCTTCCACGAGAGCGTGTTGCGCGAAGCCGTGGAGGCTATGGGCTGCCGCGTGACGTCGAACATGACCAGCCTGTTGGTGCTCAATCTTCCCGAGGCGCTTGCGGGGCGCGAAATGGAACTGGTGCGGTTGTGCAGGGCGAAGAATTTCTGCCTCTGGCCGACACTGTCCGAACCTGTCCAGATCCGCATCGGCATCTTGAACCTCCTCAACCCCGCAGCCATCACGGACATTGCAAACCGCTTCGCCGATGCGATCCGTGAACTGGGCGGCGAAGTCGACCAGGCGCGTGTCGATCAGGTTCTCGGACTGCATTACCCAAGCGTGATCGCTGCCGAGTAAATCGCCGAGCGATAACAAGACGAGGAGGCGCATCGTGGATATTCACGAGTACCAAGCCAAAGAAATTCTGGCGAATTTCGGTGTCGATGTGCCTTCTGGAGCGCTTGCCTACAGTCCCGAACAGGCTGCGTACCGGGCGCGCGAACTGGGCGGCGATCGGTGGCTCGTGAAGGCGCAGGTTCACGCCGGCGGACGCGGCAAGGCTGGCGGCATCAAGTTCTGCGAGAGCGACGTCGACGTCCACGATGCTGCCGACCAGATGTTCGGCAAGAAGCTTGTGACACACCAAACCGGTCCCGAGGGCAAAGGGATCTACCGGCTTTATGTCGAAGGTGCGGTCGATATTGCTCAGGAAATCTATCTCGGGCTTGTGCTGGACCGCTCCAGCCAGCGCGTGATGATCGTTGCCAGTGCCCAGGGCGGCATGGAAATCGAAGAGATTTCCGCAGAGAAGCCTGAGAGCATCGTCCGCTCGGTGGTTGAGCCAGCGGTCGGGCTTCAGGACTTTCAAGCGCGGGAGATCTCTTTCGCCCTTGGCCTCGATCCGGCGCTTACGACCAAGATGGTGAAGACGCTGAAGGGTTGCTACCGCGCGTTCCGCGACTTCGATGCCACGATGGTCGAAGTCAACCCGTTGGCGGTGACCGCTGACAACCGCATCGTGGCGCTGGATGCCAAGATGACGTTTGACGAAAATGCGCTTTTCCGTCACCCGCATATCGCGGAATTGCGCGACAAGAGCCAGGAGGACCCGCGGGAATCCCGGGCAGCGGATCGCGGCCTTTCCTATGTCAGCTTGGATGGCAAGATCGGCTGCATCGTCAATGGCGCCGGCCTGGCTATGGCAACCATGGACACGATCAAGATCGCCGGTGGCGAGCCGGCCAACTTCATGGATATCGGCGGCGGCGCGACGCCCGAGCGCGTTGCCAAGGCCTTCCGCCTGGTGATGTCCGATCACAACGTCCAGGCCGTATTGGTCAATATCTTCGCCGGCATCAACCGTTGCGATTGGGTCGCCGAGGGCGTCGTTCAAGCGCTCAGGGACAATCCTGTCGACGTGCCCGTCGTTGTGCGCCTGGCTGGCACCAATGTGGAGGACGGCCGTCGCATTCTAGCCCAATCCGGCTTGCCGGTCATTCGCGCCAATACGCTGATTGAGGCCGCCGAACGCGTGGTTAGCGCCTGGCAGCACGACACAAACGAACCGGCAAAACTGAGGGCGGCACGATGAGCATTTTGATCGATCGCGGCACCAAGGTCATCGTTCAAGGCATCACCGGACGTATGGCTCAATTTCATACCCGGGAGATGATCCAGTATGGCACCAATGTCGTCGGCGGCGTGGTGCCGGGCAAGGGCGGCGAGACTGTCGAAGACCTGCCGGTTTTCGATACCGTGAAACAGGCCGTGGCTGCGACCGGCGCGGAGGCAAGCCTTGTCTTCGTGCCGCCACCGAGCGCCGCCGACTCGATCATGGAAGCGGCCGACGCCGGCATCCGCTATTGCGTTTGCATAACGGACGGCATCCCCGCACAGGATATGATTCGCGTGAAGCGCTACATGATGCGCTATCCACGCGAACGGCGCATGGTTTTGACCGGCCCCAACTGCGCTGGAACGATCAGCCCGGGCAAGGCGATGCTGGGGATCATGCCGGGCCATATCTACCTTCAAGGCCATGTCGGCATTGTCGGCCGGTCTGGCACGCTAGGCTATGAAGCCGCATCACAGCTCAAGGAGTTGGAGCTGGGGGTGTCGACCAGCGTGGGGATCGGCGGAGACCCGATCAACGGCTCTTCGTTCAAGGACATTCTGGGACGCTTCGAAGCCGACGAGGACACCCACGCCATCTGTATGATCGGCGAGATCGGCGGGCCACAGGAAGCCGAGGCGGCGGATTACATCCGCAGCAACGTATCAAAGCCGGTGGTCGCCTATGTGGCCGGACTGACGGCGCCGAAAGGGCGCAAGATGGGCCATGCCGGGGCGATCATCTCGGCCTTTGGCGAAAGCGCCTCCGAGAAGGTTGAAATCCTCTCCTCGGCCGGCGTGACCGTCGCACAACATCCATCGGAGATCGGCGAAACAATCGCCTCCGTTTTGAAGAGGGCCGCGTGATGATCAAACCCCGTGTCCTGGTGACGCGCCGCTGGCCAGAGGCGGTGGAAGCACAGCTGATGGCCCAATACGACGCCGTTCTCAACGAGAAGGACAGACCGTTGTCCGAGGCGGATTTCAGGGATGCTCTGGGCCGTTTCGACGCCGTTCTCCCGACGGTCACCGACAAGCTCAGCCCCGCGGTGTTCGAGACCAAAAGCCCACGGACCAAAATCCTTGCGAACTACGGGGTGGGCTACAGCCACATCCACGAGCCCTCGGCCAAGCAGCTTGGTTTGACGGTCACCAACACGCCCGATGTTTTGTCCGAATGCACCGCGGATCTCGCCATGATGATGCTGCTCATGGTGGCGCGTCGCGCCATCGATGGAGATCGCGAAGTCCGGGAACAGCATTGGGATGGCTGGCGACCGACACACCTCGTCGGCACCAAGGTCTCGGGCAAAACCCTTGGCATCATCGGATATGGCCGCATCGGTCAGGAGATGGCCAAGCGTGCGCACCACGGCTTCGGCATGGATATTGCGGTTTACAATCGCAGTCCGATCGCGCCTGAGGTCTTGGCGCAGAACAACGCAACCCAGGTCGCGACCGTCGACGATCTCTTGCCGCGATGTGATTTTGTTTCGCTGCATTGCCCCGGCGGCGCGGCCAACCGCCACCTCATCAACGCGCATCGCCTCAATCTGATGAAGCCCGATGCGTTCCTCATCAACACCGCGCGCGGCGAGGTCATCGACGAGCAAGCTTTGGCGCAAGCGCTGTGGTTTGAAACAATCGGTGGCGCGGCGCTCGACGTGTTTGACGGAGAACCACGGGTCAACCCCGATCTCCTAAAGTGCAGCAACCTCGTCATGATGCCGCATCTGGGCAGCGCCACACGGGAAGCGCGCGAGGCGATGGGGTTCCGGGTTCTGGACAATCTGTCCGATTTCTTCGACGGCCGGCCGCCGCGTGACCAGGTGATCTAACGTCAAGGCATCGACCAACGGCTCGCGTCAAGACTGATCGGCAACTGTCTCGGCTTTTTGCGGCCCGCCCTCGCGCACAATTGCTCCGATATGCATCAGCTGATCGGAAAGAGGACTCGTCTTCCTCCACACCATTCCGATTGTGCGCGACGGTCCGGGCTTAGGGAACCGTGCGACTGAGACATCGGCTGAACGTGTTTCAAGGCCAATGGCCATCTCCGGAATAAGCGTGACGCCCATGCCGGCGCTTACCATTTGAACCAAGGTCGATAGCGAACTGCCCTCCATCAATTGGCGAGGCTGCGTTTCGTTGAATTGGCAAAACGACAGGGCCTGCTCGCGAAAGCAATGACCCTCTTCGAGCAAGAGCAGACGCATGGTCTTCAGCATCTTGGGGCCGGGAACGGGCTTACCTTCATCGGTCAAAGGACGCACCAAGACGAAGTCCTCATCGAAAAGCGCGAACTCCTGAAGCGCCGGCTCCGAAACCGGCAAGGCCACGAGGGCCAGGTCGAGTCGACCGTCCAACAGGTCGTCGATCAGCGACTGGGTCACAGACTCCCGCAACTCCAGGTCCAGTTCGGGAAACGCTTTCGAGAGGATGGCGATGACCCCTGGCAGGAAGTAGGGAGCCACAGTTGGGATGATGCCAAGCCGCAACCGACCGGCCAAAGGTCCTTTGGATGCGCGCACCAGGTCTTCCAGCTCTTGCACGGCAAGCAGAATCTGACCTGCCTTTTGCAGAAGGCTCTCGCCGATAGGTGTCAGGCGGACGTGTCGGGCGCTGCGCTCCACCAAGGTGGCGCCAAACATCCCCTCAAGCTCTTTGATCTGCAAAGACAGGGCCGGCTGCGAGATGGCGCATGCCTCAGCGGCGCGCCCAAAGTGCTGGTGCCGCGCCAGGGCTTCGAAGTAGCGGAGCTGTTTGAGCGTTAGTCCAATCATTTGTTCAACTTATCAAACTCTTTTGGATATTCAATTGGAAATTATCAACAGAGAGCGTTAGAATCCGACGAAATCGAGCCTTACGCTTCGGCTTTCTCACGACAAGGAACGAGATCATGCGCGGAAACAACGCAGAGACTACGGGTGGCTGCCCCGTCATGCATGGCGGCAATACCGGGATCGGCAACGCGGTCACCAAATGGTGGCCGGAGTCGCTGAATCTGGACATTTTGCATCAGCACGGTGCGCGCACGAACCCGATGGACCCGGACTACAATCACCGGCAGGCGGTCAAGGCGCTCGATTTCGAGGCCGTGAAAGCCGACGTGAAAGCGCTGATGACAGACAGCCAGGACTGGTGGCCGGCGGACTGGGGTCACTATGGCGGCCTGATGATCCGTCTGGCGTGGCACTCGGCCGGCTCTTACCGCATGGGTGACGGTCGCGGCGGCGCTGGATCGGGCAATATCCGCTTCGCCCCACTAAACTCCTGGCCTGATAACGCTAGCCTCGACAAGGCGCGACGCCTGCTCTGGCCGGTCAAGAAAAAATACGGCAATGCGCTGTCCTGGGCCGACCTGATCATCCTTGCCGGTAACATGGCTTATGAATCGATGGGCCTGAAGACTTTTGGCTTCGGCTTCGGACGCGAGGATATCTGGGGGCCCGAACAGGACGTCAACTGGGGCGCAGAATCCGAGTGGTTGGCACCATCGGAAAATCGCTATGATGATTTGACCGATGCCTCGACGCTCTACAACCCGCTGGCGGCCGTCCACATGGGTCTGATCTACGTCAACCCGGAAGGCGTGAACGGTAATCCCGATCCGGCAAAGACGGCCAAGCATGTGCGCGAGACTTTCGCCCGCATGGCCATGGACGACGAGGAAACCGCAGCGCTGACATGCGGCGGCCACACTGTCGGCAAGGCCCACGGGCGCGGTGCGGTAGACCAGATCGGCGTGGAACCGGAGGCGGCTCCGATCGCGGCTCAGGGAATGGGATGGTCCAACCCTGGCCATGAGGGCAAGGCGACCAACGCCTTCACCTCCGGTATCGAAGGCGCGTGGACCAAGAACGCCACGCAATGGGACATGGGTTATTTCGACTACCTGTTCAGCTACGAATGGGAGACGAAGAAATCCCCGGCCGGCGCCTGGCAGTGGGAACCCGTGAACATGCCCGACGAGGAAAAGCCGATCGACCCGACCGATCCGTCCGTTCGCCGCAACCCGATCATGACCGACGCCGACATGGCGATGAAGGTCGACCCGATCTACAACCAAATCTGCCAGAAGTTCATGGCCGACCCAGACTATTTCGCCGATACCTTCGCGCGGGCCTGGTTCAAGCTAACCCACCGCGACATGGGGCCCCGGGCGAACTACTACGGCCCCGACGTACCGGCGGAAGACCTGATTTGGCAGGACCCAATCCCAGCCGGCAGCACCGATTATGATGTCGACGCGGTCAAGACCAAGATTGCCGAGAGTGGCCTGTCTGCGGCGGAGATGGTCGCGACGGCCTGGGACAGCGCTCGCACCTTCCGTGGGTCGGACAAACGCGGCGGCGCCAATGGCGCGCGCATCCGCCTCGCCCCGCAGAAAGACTGGGTCGGCAACGAACCGGAGCGCCTGGCCAAGGTTCTTGGTGTGTTGGAGCCGATTGCGGCCGAGGCTGGCGCCTCCGTGGCAGACGTCATCGTGCTGGCAGGCAATATCGGCCTCGAAATGGCGATCAAGGCCGCGGGCCACGACATCAATGTGCCTTTCGTGCCGGGTCGTGGCGACGCAACGGACGACATGACCGACGCGGACAGCTTCAACGTATTGGAGCCGCTGGCCGACGGGTTCCGCAACTGGCAGAAGGAAAAATATGCTGTAGCCCCAGAAGAGTTGATGCTCGACCGGGCGCAACTCCTCGGTCTGACCGCGGCTGAGATGACCGTTCTGGTCGGCGGCATGCGCGTGCTTGGCGCCAATCACGGCGGCTCAAGGCATGGCGTGCTCACCGAGCGCGAAGGCCAGTTGACGAACGACTTTTTCGTCAATCTGACCGACATGGCTTACAGCTGGCACCCGGTCGAAGAGGACGGCACTTACGAGATCCGCGACCGGAAGACCGGCGCGATCGTGTGGACCGCAACCAGCGCGGACCTTGTCTTCGGCTCTAGTTCCATCTTGCGCGCCTATGCCGAGGTCTATGCCCAGGACGACAACGAAGAAAAGTTCGTGCGAGACTTCGTGGCGGCCTGGACGAAGGTCATGAACGCCGACCGGTTCGATCTTATGCGTTAGACAGCATCTCGGTGGCTTCGGCAGGCGCTGATGCCTCAGGCGACGGCGCCATGCTTGATCAGTTCGCGCGCGATGATCATACGTTGGATCTGGTTGGTGCCTTCGTAAATCTGAGTGATCTTGGCATCGCGATAAAGCCGCTCGACTTCGAAGCCTCGGATGTAGCCGGAACCGCCGAAGACTTGAACGGCGTCGGCTGTACGCGCCACGGCCATGTCGCCGGCAAAGCACTTTGCCATCGAGCAAGCCTTGGTCGCCGGAACGCCGGCGTCGATCTTGCTGGCGGCTGATTGAACTAGAAGGCGCGCGGCCTCGATATCCTTGGCCATATCGGCCAGAAGCCACTGAACGCCTTGGAACTCCGAGATCGGCTTCTTGAATTGCTTGCGCTGCTGCGCGTAGTCGACGGCGGCCTCAAGGCCCGCCTGGGCGATGCCGACGGCCAGCGACGCGATGCCCACGCGTCCTTTGTCGAGCACGCTCATCATGATGTGGAATCCGCGGTTCTCCTCGCCCAGCATCGCATCGGCCGGCAGCTTCACATCGGTGAAGGTCAAAGCCCCGACCTGGCTCGCCCGTTGGCCCATCTTATGTTCCTTCGGACCGCGCTCGACGCCGGCGCTGTTCAAGTCGACGATGAAGATCGACATGCCGCGATTGCCGGCCTCGCGATCCGTGCGCGCCAAGACGAAACCCAGATCCGCGACCGGGGCGTTGTGGATCCAGATCTTCCCGCCGTTCAGCAACCAGCCATCGCCGTCGCGCAAGGCCTCGGAGCGAATACCCGAGACATCGGTTCCGGCCTCCGGCTCGGTAATGCAATAAGCGACCTTGGCTTTGGCGGTCATGATGTCTTGCAGATAGGCCTCGCGCTGCGCCGGCGTGCCATGACGCACCAGAAGCGTCGAGATCAACTCGATGAGCCCGCATTGATCAGCAACCGACGCATAGCCGCGCGACAGTTCCTCCATGACAAGAGCATAAGTCATCGTGTCGAATCCCGGTCCGCCCATGTCCTCGGGCACACCGATGCCGAAGAGCCCCAGTTCGCCCATCTGTTCATAAATTTCGGCTGGAAACCGTTCGTCGCGATCGAGTTCCTCGGCCGCTGGACGAATAACGCCGTTGGCGAAGTCGCGCGCCATGTCGCGGACTTGAAGATGGGTCTCGGTGAGAAACATCGCGATTCCATTAGTAACTGATTAGTTACTTTATTCATGAACCCGGCTGATCGTCAAGAGCGGGCAAGCGCAATTCCGGCTTGCACCGTCAGCGGCAATCTTGTAATTAACTAAATGGTTACTTAGGGAGGACGGGCATGCACCCCGGCGAGAAAAGAAAATTCGGCCGCGTGGACCTTGAGGTCACGGCATTCGGCTTCGGCACCGCACCCATCGGCAACATCTTCCGCGAGATCGACGAAGAAACGTCGGATGCGATGATCCAGCATGCCTGGGACTCCGGCGTGCGATACTACGACACCGCGCCGATGTACGGACACGGTCTCTCTGAGCTGCGCACCGGCCACGCCCTGCGCTGGAAGAAGCGCGATGATCTTGTCCTGTCCTCGAAAGTCGGACGCAAGCTCGTGCCGGCCAAGCGAGAGACCATCGACTTTGCGCCCTGGACCAACGCCGCTCCGTTCGTCATGGAGTTCGACTACACCTATGACGGCACCATGCGGGCGTTTGAGGACAGCCTTCAGCGCCTGGCGCTTGAGCGCATGGACATCTGCTTCATCCACGACATCGATGTCTTCACTCGCGGCACCGAGCAACCGGAGGTGTTCAAACAAGCGATGGACGGCTCGTGGCGGGCCTTAGAGAAGCTGCGCGACGAGGGCGTGGTCAAGGCCATCGGCGTCGGGGTCAATGAGTGGGAAGTCTGTCATGAGGCGCTGAAACAGCGCGACTTCGACTGCTTCCTTCTGGCCGGGCGCTACACGCTTCTAGAGCAGGAAGCATTGAATGAGTTTCTCCCGCTTTGTGTCGAGCGCGGCGCGGCGGTCGTCGTGGGTGGCGGCTTCAACTCCGGGATCCTCGCCACCGGTGCCAAGGAGGGCGCGAAGTACAACTACGCCCCGGCCCCGGCAGACATTATGGACAAAGTCCGCAAGATCGAAGCCGTTTGCGCCGAGCATGACGTGCCACTGCCGGCAGCCGCATTGCAGTTCGTTGTGGCGCACCCTGCGATCCCGAGCTTCATCGCGGGAACCAGAACCGTCGATCAGCTCGCCCAGAACCTTGCGTGGTTCAGCCATTCGATCCCCGCGCAGTTTTGGTCTGATCTGAAAACCCAGGGCCTCCTGCGTGACGATGCGCCGACGCCGGCATGAGCGAGCGCGAACTGGCGCCCGGCTACCATCGGTACGATGCGCTGCGCGTCGGCGACTGGCTTAAGACCGACACTGTCGAGGTCACTGCTCAACTGATCGAAGCGTTTGCCGATCTCACGGGAGACCGGTTCGCCATCCACATGGATGACCTTGCAGCACAAGCCAAAGGCTTTCCCGGCCGCGTGGCGCACGGGCTTTTGGTTCTGTCGTTGATCGACGGGTTGAAGAACCGCGCCTCCGCGCAGTTCGATGCCATCGCATCGCTCGGCTGGACCTGGTCGTTCAAACAACCGGTTCTTATCGGTGACCGCCTGAGCGCGACAGTCACTGTATTGGACAAGCGGAGCACCAAGACACCCGATCGCGGCATCCTGGAGCTTGGTTTTGACGTTCAAAATGCGGCCGGCGAGGCCGTGCAAGCTGGAGCCAATCAGCTCATGGTCCATCGCTAACGGTCGAGACCATTGGATGACCAGGGAGCCAAACCCCGCATTTTCAAACACATGAATGGATCGGCACACACTGCCGGCGACAACGGGAGCAGGACATGAACATCTATTTTCAAGAAACTCATCAGCGCGCCTTCGGGACATATCCGCTCACCGGGGATGTCGCGCGTGACGCGATCATGACGGCAGCTAAGGTTGGATATCGTGCGTTCGACACCGCGCAAATGTATGAAAACGAGGCCGAAACCGGAGAGGCGCTGGCGGCGACGGGACTTGCCCGCGACGAACTCTGCATCACCACCAAAGTCCATCCCGACAATTTCGGCACTGACAAATTCACGGCCTCCGTTGAACAGAGTCTGAAAGATCTGCGGATCGATTATGCCGATGTTCTTTTGGTGCACTGGCCGCCAGTCGATGGCGACATCGCGCCGTCGCTCTGGCTGCTGGAAGACTGTTTGAAACGCGGATTGACACGCAATATCGGCGTATCGAACTACACGATCGCGATGATGCACGAGGCCGCCAAGATCGTCGACGCGCCGCTGGTCACCAATCAAGTCGAGTTTCACCCGCTCTTGAACCAGGACAAGCTCCTTGCCGGCGCCAACGAAGCCGGTATCCCGCTCTCCTCCTATTCCTCGGTCGCGCGCGGCGAGGTCTTCAAGCACCCCGAGTTTGGCGAGATCGGCAAGGCCTACGGCAAATCGGCGGCGCAGGTCGTGCTGCGCTGGATCGTCCAAAAGGGTGTCAGCGTGAACACCATGTCGACGAAGCCGGAGAATATCCGCGCAAACTTCGAGATCATGGATTTCACCCTGTCCCATGTCGACATGGCACGCATCGAGAAGCTGACACACACAGGCTATCGCATCGTCGGCAGCGATCTCGTGCCCTGGGCGCCAGACTGGGACTGACGGGAAGGCAAAAGAAGAAGGCGCCACGCGGGCACCGGAGAGTCAGGCAGGAGACAGGCTTTATTGATTGCCGCGGATCATGTCGCTGGCTTTTTCCGCGATCATGATCGTCGGCGCGTTGGTGTTCGAGCCGATCAGACTCGGCATGATCGAGCTGTCGCAGATGCGGATGCCGTCGAGTCCATGAACGCGCAATTGCGGATCGACGACCGCCATCTCATCGGTCCCCATCTTGCAGGTACAGGTCGGGTGATAGGAGGTGCGGCCATATTGCCGTGCATACGCCTCGAAATCGGCCTGAGTTTTGACCGTATCGTCGGGGAACCGGATGGTCTTGATGTATTTCTGCAAGGAGGGCTGAGAAAAAATCTCACGGCTGATCTTCACGCCTTCAATTGAGGTCTTCAGGTCGTCGGGATGCCCCAGGAAGTTGGGATCGACCAAGGGGAGAGCTGACGGGTCCGAGGACCGCAAGCGTACCGTACCCCTCGCCTTCGGGCGCAGTGTATAGGAATTCAAAGTGATCCCAGACGACCCCTGCGGAACGCTCGGCACACCGGCTTCAGCGCCCGCACCGGCCAGGAAATGGAACTGTAGATCGGGGACGTCTTTCGATGTGTCGGCGAACCAGAACGCGCCGCCTTCGACGACGTTCGAGGTCACAGGACCGGACTTGAACAAATAGTACTGCGCGCCCGCCCAGGCGGCCATGTGCCATTTGTTGTACTTGTCGAGGCTGTAGTGCCCCGTCAGTTCAGCCACGATATCGATGCCGAAATGGTCGTTGAGGTTCTCGCCCACGCCAGGCAAATCGGCAACGACATCGATCCCATGGTCTTTTAGATGGGCAGCGGCCCCGATGCCGGACAACATCATGATCTTCGGTGTCCCGATTGCGCCGGCCGTGACCAGGATCTCGCCGTCCGCGTGCGCGGTCTGCAAGCCGGAGCCATTGGCAAACTCAACGCCCGAGGCGCGTGTGCCCTCAAAGGTGATGCGCTTGACCAGACAACCCGTCTCGACCGTCAAGTTCGGCCTCTTCAATACGGGCTTCAGATAAGCCACAGCAGCCGAGCACCGTTTGGCGTTCTTCGTGGTGGTTTGATAGACGCCGCAGCCTTCCTGGATCGGTCCATTGAAATCCGGGTTATAGGGAATGCCCAATTCCTGGCACGACCGGACAAAGGCACGGGTCATCGGTTGCGGGTCGGGCAGGTTCGAAACGCCGAGCGGCCCGTCGGTGCCGTGCCAACCGCCCGCGAGAAACGTGTTGCCCTCCGAGCGCACGAAATATTTCTGGATGTCGTCGAACGCCCAACCCGCGCAACCCTCCTCATTGGCCCAGCGATCGTAGTCGACCGGATTGCCCCGGGTGAAGACTTCCGCGTTGATCGACGAGCCGCCGCCGATCACCCGCGCCTGCGCATAGGGAATCTCGCGATCGTTGGCGTGTTTTTGGGGAACGGTGTTGAAGCCCCAGGTGTGCGGCCCGGTTGTCATCTTTGCAAAACCGACCGGCATGTGGATCAGCGGATGCCAGTCCTTGCCACCAGCCTCCAGAAGCAATACCCGGACGTCGCTGTTCTCCGTCAGCCGATTGGCGAGAACGCAGCCGGCCGATCCACCGCCGACGATGACATAGTCGTAACCCTTGGTCGTCATTCCACAGTCCGGTTTGCCGGCATGGTTTCTTCGTCTCCGATCCTGAGCGGCGGGCTAGCCCGTCTTGTCGAGCCCGTCGCGGAAGTCGTTCAGCCCAGCATCCACGGATGACGGCGCGTCGATCCACTGCCGCAGCGGTTCGCCCGTGACCGGATCGCTGCTTGGGATCGGTAGCATCATAATGCGCTTCGCGGCCGCTCTGAAATCCTCATCGGACAGATAGGCTTCCTGGACATTGTCCCACTCCCGCCCCTCGGGATAGCCACCGATCATCATGATGTCGTCGGAACGGCCCACCATCTCGTGCGACACGCCAGCCGGCATGACGATCACATCGCCGGCCTCGATCCGCACGCGCGTCCAGCCGTCCACGGACAGTGAAAACTCCATCCAGCCTGTCGCACACCCGAGGCATTCATGAGTGGTGGAGTGGAAGTGGGGATATTCGTAGATGCCGGGATAGTCCCAATTGTTCAACCAGCCATTTTGAAGAAACCTCGCCTTCACCGCGTCGACGCCGCCACCGGGAATGGCATTGCGATGAACAAGCAAAGGGAATCGGCTGTTCGGAATCCTGCCTTCCGGCTTTGACGTATAGGCTTCGGTGTCCATCTCTTGGGTCTCCCCCTCTTCAGTGCATCACGATCTGGGTCTTGAGGTCGCCGGGCCTCTCGGCAAAGCTGTCGAAGGCCACCTGGATATCATCGAGCGAATAATCGGCGCCGGTGAACGCCGTTGTGTCGATCCGGTCATGAGCCAGAAGGGTCAGCGCATCGTGCATGTCCTCGCCCATGCCGGCGACCGATCCCTTGATCGAGTTCTCCTCAAGAATCGTCTGAAGGATATCGATTGGAAGCGTTTCGCCGGCACCCGTCAGCCCGAAGGCTGCCATGTGTCCGCCTTTACGCATCAGGCGCTGCGCCTGTCGATAGAGCGCGGGGCTGCCAACGCTCTCGATGACGATATCGACACCGCGACCGTCCGTGGCGGCGCGAACCTTCTCCTCCAAAAGTGCTGGATCGCTTACGCCGATGTCCGCCCCCACATCGAGCGCCATCCGCACGCGATCGTCGTTGAGATCGGCAACGATGATCGGAGCGGCGCCAATAGTTCGAAGGAGCTGCACATGCAGATTCCCGATGGGACCGGCACCGATCACCACAACCGACTGGGCGAACGAAACCCGTGCTTTGCGCGCTGCGCGGACCACGCAGGCTAGTGGCTCGGTCAACGCCAACACCTCGGCCGACATGGCGTCGGGCGCCGCAATCGCGAGCCGTGCGGGAACGGCGATGAAGTCAGCAAAGGCGCCGTCCATTGTGATGCCCAACTGCTGCATCTCAGGACAGTTGAGGATTTCGTTGCGGCGGCACCAATAGCAATGGCCGCACCCGATATTCATATCGACAACGACCGGCTGACCCTCTTTGAGGCCGGGCACATCCCGCCCAAGGGCAGCGATATGGCCGGTGAACTCGTGACCTGGAACCATCGGCAGGCTATCGGCGGCATAATGCCCGCGAAAGATGTGCATGTCCGTGCCGCAAATGCCGGTGCGGGCGATACGGATCAGCGCTTCATCCGGCCCAGGTTCGGGGCGCCGCACACTGCGCACCTCGAACCGGCCGGGCTCGACGAGGACCGCCGCGCGCATGGTGTCGGTCATTTGACGACCCCCCGCAGCTTCGAGCGGTCGATGGTAAGCGCGATGGCGGCGATCAGCACGACGCCGAAGACCATCTGCTGTTGGGTCGCGTCGATTTCGAGATAGACCATGGCGGAGCGGATCACGACGACGATCAAGGTTCCGATCACGGTGTTGATCACACCACCGACGCCGCCTGTGAGCGGCGTGCCGCCGACCAGGACGGCGACGATCGCTAGCAGCAGGAAACCATTGGCGAGATTGGCGTCGCCACCGGAGAGTTTCACCGAGAACATCAAGCCGGCGACCGCCGCGAATGTACCTGAGATCGCGAAGGCTAGGATCTTGATCCTGTCGACATTGAGACCGGAGGCAACGGCCGCAAGCTCGCCCGACCCAACGGCCTTAAGCGAGCGACCGAACGTTGTCCGCGTTTGCAGGAACCATGCGATGACCAAAAGCACGGCGGCGATGATCAACTCATGAGGGATGCCGACCGTGTTGCCGAACATCCAGCCGAAGCTTTCGTTGCGAAGCGTCGCGTCCATGGAGAGTGCACGCTCGCCGGACAGGTATTTGGCGCCCGACAGCGCCACGAAACCCATGGCGAGCGTCGACACGAAGGACGGCACGTAGAGCCGTGTGGTCACGAAACCAGAGGCCGCGCCGAAGAGAAATCCCGCGAGCACGCAAACGAATGCCACCCCGATCCCGAACTGCGCCAGATAGACTGTCGCGATAACAGTCACGAGGTTCGCCATTTGCTGCACAGACAGATCGATGCCGCCGATATAGATCGCAAACGTCATGCCCAGTGCCATAATGAAGAGCGGCACGATGTCGGCAACGAGAGCGATCATACCCTGCGGATCGAAGAAGGCTGGGTTGGCGATACCGACCACAAGGACCAGCACCAGAAGTGTGATCCAAGGCAGGTACGGCTTGATGATGTCGAGTTTCATGGCCCCCTCAGATCATGTGATGCACGAGATCGTAGGGCGACGCCTTGTCACCCGGCGTCCCATCGAAACGCTTCTGAAATTCCCCGTCCTTGATCACGAGGATGGTGTGCGAGAGCCCGATCGCCTCTTCCAGCGTATCGGCGACGAGGATGATGCCGGCGCCGGCGTCGCACATCTCGCGGACCATTTCGTAGACGTCTTCCTTGGCGCCGATATCGAGACCGCGCGTCGGATGGTCGAGCAGGATGATGTCAGACCCGCCCGAGCGCCATTTCGCCAGAACGACCTTTTGCTGATTGCCGCCCGATAGGCCGCCGCAGTCCTTGTTCTCGTTCGGCGTCTTGATCGCCAGGCGCTTGATCCAGTCTCGGGCGAGCGATTTTTCCTCGCCAACGCGCAGAACGCCGCCGGCGGCGTAGTTCTGCATCTGGCTGAGTGTCATGTTCTCGTAGACGTTCATCCCCGCCACGATGCCCTCGACCTTGCGCTCGCGCGGGACATAGCCCACGCCGAGATCGACGCCGGTGCGGGCATTGAAGCGCGCGATGGTCTGCCCCTTGATCTCGACCGTGCCGGCGGTCGGTGCGTCGAGGCCGAAAACTGTTCTCAAGATAGCTTCGCGCCCGGACCCCTCGGTGCCGACGAGGCAGAGCACCTCGCCCTTGTGCAGATCGAAGGAGATATCCTGGTAACGCCGCCCCTGGCTGACACTTTTGAACGACAGAAGGATCTCGTTGCCGTAGGGCTTCTGCTTCTGCTCGCGGTAGTACTCCTTGTCGACGTCGCGACCGACCATTTTGTGCTGGATGGCATCCATGTCCGCATTGTCATGCGCGACGACGTCCACCACCTCGCCGTCCTTCATCACGTAGATCCGATCGGAGAGCTCCAACACCTCATCCATGCGGTGGCTGACGAAGATGAAGGATGCCCGCTTGGTCAGCTCGCGCACCAGATTGAAGAGAAGCTCGACCTCCTCCTTGGCCAGCACGCTGGTGGGTTCGTCCAAGAGGATCACCAGATCGCCATCGACTCGCTCCTCAAGGGTCAGCACCTTCGCCAGTTCCACAAGCTGACGCTGAGCGAAGGACAGTTCGGAGGTGATCGTCGCCGGATCGATATCGAGTTTGACCTTGGCGAGCTGTTGCTTCGCCGCTTCGGCCATGGCTTTCCAATTGATCACGCCCAAGCTGACGAACTGCGCCTCGTAGCCAAGGAAGATGTTCTCCATCACCGTGAGATTGGTGATCAGCGACTGCTCCTGGAACACCATGCCGATGCCGTGATCCATGGCCTGTCTTGGGTTCTGGAAGCGCACGGTCGTTCCGTCGATGGTCACGGTGCCGCCGTCCGGCTGATAGGCGCCGTAGATCACCTTCATGAGGGTCGATTTGCCGGCACCGTTCTCACCGACAAGACCGACGATTTCGCCCCGGTTGACTTTGAAGTCGACCGCTTTGAGCGCGTGGACGCCGGGGAATGTCTTGTCGACCTGCCGCAGTTCGTACATTGCCTGGCCCCTATTTCACGAAGCTGACGGATCGACGGTCGGTCGACAGAACCACGGCGATGATGACCAGGATGCCAAGCACCGCGTCTTGCAAGAACGCCGGTAGGCCGATGACAACCATGCCGTTGTTGATGACGTTCACGATCAAGACGCCGACAAGCGTGTTCCACACCCCGCCGATCCCGCCCCAAAGCGCCGTGCCGCCGACGACAACGGCGGTGATCGAGACGAACATGAAATTATTGCCGGTCGCGGTCTCCGCGATGCCGATGCGGCCGACGGCAAGCAAGGCGCCGACGGCAAAGAACACGCCAGCCAGCGTGAAGCCCATCAACCGCACCCGCTCGACATTGAGGCCGCTGGCGTGGGCCAGTTCCTCCCCGCCGCCCACGGCATAGAAGTTGCGGCCAAGCGTCGTGCGCGACTGGATGAACCAGGCGATCAGCAGGAAGACCAGCGCCACATAGACCATCACGGGAAAGTTGAACCAACGCTCCGTCAGGAGCGAACGGAAGATAGGGTCCTCGACGCGAACGCGATCGCCACCGGTCAAAAGCAATGCGAGACCGGTGCCGACAAAGCCCATTGCAAGGCTCGCCATGAAGGATGGGATCTTCAGCTTGACGTGCACGAGGCCATTGATGAAGCCCATCGCGGCGCCGACCAGCATCGCGATCGGGATCGCCAGCCAAGCCCAGCTCAGCACCGTGCCGCCCCACGCGATGAAGACGAAGGCGAAGATTACGGCGCAGACGGACACCGTGCCTTCCATCGACAGGTCGATCGACCCCATGATGATGATGAACGTCACGCCGATGGCAACCATAAGGGCGGGCGTGGCGGAGATACCGATTCGCGCCGCGTTGCGGATGGAGAAGAAGCGTGAATCGAGGAGATAGGTGTGGGCGTCGCCTGCCCGCACATCCTCCAGCCATTCGAAGAACGGGAACAGGAGAACAAGGACGCCGAGCACCAAGAGCGGCGCCCATTTAATGATCCGCTCTCGGGTCAGGAACCGTGCCCTTGGGGCAATGCCTGCCGTTGTGTCCACCATGTGTCCGTTTCCTCACCGCCGCTCTTTTTGCGGTCGGGTATGAGACCGTTGTCTCACCGATCATTCGTGGTTCGCGCCATTGCGCGAACAGGAAGCAGGCCAGCGTTCTTATGTCGGCCCGCTCAGCGCGGTCTGCCGCGAAACGAGCAAGCGGCGGCCGATTGGCTCGGCCGCCGCGCGATCGCTACGTGTACTGAATCTGGCCGTTCGACGGACCCCAGAAGTCGGTCCAGTCATAGGTCGGCACGCTGTCGAGATACTTGGCCTTGAAGTCCAAGGCATCGTCGGGCGTGACGAAGATCGTCGGGCCGTAGAATTCGCGGTGCGCCTCCGGCTCCTCGGACGGTTTGAAATGCCCGACGGCCGCGTGATACGCGAGCGCCGCGGTGATACCGCCGCCCCAATGCGGGTTGGTGAAGACGGTTGCCAGAATCTCGCCCTTGGCTACCAGTTCGACCGCTTGCGGATTGCCGTCATAGGATACGACCGGCATGCCCGCGATGCCCTCAGCGCGCAGCGCTTCGAGTACGCCGTAAGCGATGGTGTCATTGGCACAGTGCACACCAGTGATCTCGTCGCCATAACGCGTGAGGAAGGACGACATAATCTGGTTGGCTTTCTGAGTGTCCCAATCGGCGGGCTGCGCGTCGAGGAGTTCGACGTCCGAATAGTCCTTCAGCGCATTCTTCAAGCCATTCAGCCGCTCAATCGCCGGGTTATTGGAAGCGATGCCGCCGAGATGGACGACACCACCCTTGCCGCCCATGGCCTCCAGGAGGACGCGCGCCGTCTGCTCGGCCGGTCCTTCATCGGACCACGACATGTGGCTGACATAGTTGTCGCCGAAATCCCACGGATGCAGGTCGTCGGTCTTGTTCCAGAGCGTCGACACATAGGCACCCGCCTCGACACAGGCTTCGACAACCGGGCGCGCGTTGGGCGCGTCGTTGGTGTCGATGGCCAGCGCCAGATCGCCATTGGTCTTCGATAGAAGCGCCTTCACGTCGGCCAAAGATTTCTCCGACGAACCCTCGTTGATGAGGTGGGTCAGGAAGTCCTTGGACTTACCGAGGCTTTCGACGAAGGCTTCGCCACCTGAAACGATTTCGTTCCAATAAGGATTGGTGCGATTGCGATAGGACCAGGCGATTGTCGGATCCGCGATTGCCGCGCGTGCCATACCCGACCCCATCAGTCCGGCGGCAGCCACACCGCCCAATCCATAGGCGGACGCAAGCAAGAGATCGCGGCGATTGGTTGTCTCCTGCTCGATGAACTTTTTGATAAACGACATCTTTTCCTCCCAGTTCGACCGGCGTTTGCCGGGACTTGCAGCTTTTCCAGTGACCCTGAATCCGTCTGTCGACGGTGATTCAAAAATAACGCACTATCTAGTTACTTACGAATTTCGCATTTTGTCAAGACGGCTGTAAAGGTTGTTGATCGCGGCGAGAGAGGGCACTAACCCACTCGGTCGAACGCGCCAGGGCGGAAGGGGAAGAATCTGATGGTGGAAACCAAGAACCGCATTCGCGATGCGGACGCCACAAAGGGGCGCATTCTAGAGGCGGCAAAGCATGAGTTCGCTCGCCTTGGGCTTGGCGGCGCGCGTGTTGATGAAATCGCCGACAAGGCAAAGGCCAACAAGCGCATGATCTACCACTACTTCGGTAGCAAGGAGGCACTGTTCAAAGTGGTGTTGGAGGAGGCCTATCTCGACATCCGCAACGCGGAGCAGGAGCTTGAGCTTGAGCACTTGCCGCCGCGCGAAGCGCTAACCAAGCTGGTGACCTTCACCTGGGACTACTATCTGAAAAACCCGGAGTTCATTCGGCTTGTCAACAGCGAGAACCTCCACAAGGCCCGCCATATCAAAGGCTCCGACCGGATAAAGCTCGCTAGTCGTCGCTTTACCGACATGGTCGGCGACATTTTGAAGCGCGGCGAGGAGGAAGGCGTCTTCCGAGCCGGCATCGATCCGGTTCAACTCAACATCACGATTGCGGCCATTGGATACTACTACTTGACCAATCGCTTCACCGGCGCGGTCTTGTTCGAGAAGGACTTCATGGCCACCGAGGCGCTCGACACGCGTCTCGCCTTCAACATCGACACGATCCTACGGCTGGTCTCGCGAGACTAACCGCGGCGCGCGATATCTCAACGGCAACAGCCGCCCGCGAAGCAGAAGATCGGCGCGCCCGCCGCATTTCTCATCCGCTCGAAGTCCAGTCAAAACACGATTGAGAAACCAATAGTTTCTCACCGCGAGTATGCTAGTGTTGTGCGTTGACGCCTTCGCATGAGAGGTCCTCAAGGGCCCGGATCGGTGGGCGGCCAAGCCCCGACCAGAGGGTGGCAGGGAGGAGTTCATGGCGCTGCTGAGAGCGTTACTTGCGCCCTTTCAGGCGTGGAACGACGTAACGCTGCGTATCGGCTGGTGGGTCTCGGTTGTTGCCATTGGGCTGATGGTGTTGTCCATCCTCCTCCAGGTGTTCTTTCGATATGTGCTCGGCAATCCTCTCGCATGGTCGGAGGAAGCGGCACGCTTTTGCATGTTGTGGATGACCGGCTTCATGGCGCCGCTCGCCTATCGGCGGGGTGGCTTCGTGGCCATCGACATGGTTGTGCGTATGCTGCCGGCGCGGGTCGGGGAAGTGCTCTCCTTTGGGCTCCTGCTGATCGCGCTGTTGGTTCTTGTCACCGCCATCCCCATTGGATGGGGCGAAGTCACCGGATTTTCGAGCAAGTTTGCCACTGCCTCACTTTATTATCCGGATTTCCAGGGCGGCTGGACCAAGGTTCCCCGCTCCTGGATGATGTGGTCGCTCCTTGTCGGCGTGGTCCTCCTCCTGACCGTCAACATCGAACTCATGCTTCGATCGTTGATCTCCTTCTTCGGCGGCGAAGAGACCTTGCGGCCCATTCCCGGAACCGAAATGGCGGGCGGCGACTAAAATGTTGATCTGGTTCCTGCCGGTATTTCTTGTCTTCCTTTCAATCGGACTGCCAATCGTCTTCGGGCTCGTCGCGGCGCCCGGAATCCTCCTCTACCTGGATGGCCAGGACAACGCGATCAATCTCCTATATCGCAATGTCTACAACGGGATGGACAGCTTCCCGCTGATGGCGATTCCGTTCTTCATGCTGGCCGGCGAACTGATGAACCGCGGCGGCATCACCGAGCGGCTCGTTGAATTTGCTCAAGCGCTGATGGGGCATCTCAGAGGCGGCCTGGCACACGTCAACATCCTGTCGTCGATCCTCTTCGCCGGTCTGTCGGGAAGCGCCGTCGCCGATACGTCAGCACTCGGGTCTATGCTGATTCCGGCGATGGAGCGTCAAGGTTATCAGCGCAAGTTCGCAGCTGCCGTCACCGCAGCGTCCTCCGTGATCGGGCCGATCATTCCGCCGTCGGGCATCATGATCATCTACGCCTATGTCATGGGCGAAAGTGTCGCCGCGCTGTTCCTGGCCGGCATCGTGCCGGGTGTGCTTGTCGGCGTCGGTCTCATGGCCGTGGTCCGGCTGCTGGCGGATCGCTATGACCTGCCCAAGGCCGAGCGCATCGTGCACAAGGATCAAACCTTGCCGCGCATTGAGTATTGGTTCTCCTTCGCCCTGGCTCGGCTCAATATCGGCGGCCTGATCTATCTGATCACACCGTTTGGAGAAGCAGCCTCAAGCACAATGAAGTTCCTGGTGCTCGCCGGCGGCATGGTTGCCGCGCACGGGCTGCTGCTTGGCGCCCGCCGGATCGTGGATCATGACTTCCGAATGGTCTGCAAGCGCGCGGTCGTGCCACTTCAAACGCCGATCCTCATTTTGGGCGGCATCCTGATCGGCGTATTCACCCCGACCGAAGCCGCCGCCGTTGCCGTTGCCTACGCGCTCATTGTCGGCTTCTTCATCCTGCGCACGATGAAAGTCTCCGATCTTCCGGGTATTTTCGGGCGATCAGCGGTGACCTCGTCGGTTGTCCTCCTGTTGGTCGGCGCCGCGATCGCCTTCAAGACCGTGGTGTCGCTCTCCTATGCGCCGCAGATCCTAGCGGAGTTCATCCTTTCGCTGTCTGAGAACCCTCTGATCCTTCTGTTCCTGATCAATCTCTTGCTGTTCATCGTCGGTATGTTCCTCGATGCCGGCCCGGCAATCATCATTCTGGGCCCGATCCTCGGTCCGATCTTCGTCGACATTGGCGTTCATCCTGTCCACTTCGCCATCATCATGAGCGTGAACCTGACGGTGGGGCTGGCAACGCCACCGATGGGACTCGTGCTCTTCGTCGCATCCTCGGTATCCGGTGAGCGCGTCGAGACGATCGCCAAGGCCATTTTGCCGTTTCTCGCCGTCGAAATTTTGGTGATTTTCCTCATCACCTATTTCCCGGCGATTTCCATGACGATCCCCAGGATTACGGGGTTCGTGAATTAACCCTGATGCACAACATCAAAGCGAGGTAGACCATGCTCAAGGGAACTTTGAAGTCGCTGATGGTAGCGACGCTGCTGGTGGGGGCGCCGCTGGCGGCGTCCGCGGCGGACATTACGCTGCGTGCCACTGCGAACTCCAATGAGAACGATGAGGACTACGACGGCCTGGTCGTCTTCAAGAACCATGTCGAGCAGGCCTCAAACGGCGCCATCGAAGTCGAGCTGTTCATCGGAACGCAACTCTGCTCGAATGGCTCGGAGTGCCTGGCCGGCGTTGCTGACGGAAATATCGACGTCGTCATCCAGACATCGGGCGGCACGGCCAATATCTTTCCCTTCGTTCAGGTTCTCGACCTGCCCTACCTGATGGCCGACGATCGGGTCGCCGAGGCTGCGCTCGCAAACGGCTCGCCTTTCATCACCAAGATGCAGGAAATGGTGAAAGAGGCATCGGGCGGTGCCGTTCGTCTGATGACCATCGGCAACACTGGCGGCTGGCGCAACTTCGCCAACACCAAGCGCCGTGTGCAAAAGCCCGAAGATCTGGCCGGCCTGAAAATCCGCACGGTCGTTGCCGACTTGCCGCAGGAACTTGTGAGAGCGCTCGGCGCCGCGCCGACGCCCATTCCGTGGCCGGAACTGTTCACATCCTTCCAGACCGGCGTGGTTGAGGGCTCCAAGAACGGCATCACCGATATCATGAGCATGAAGTTCCCGGATGCCGGTTTGCAATACGTCACCCTCGATGGCCACGCCTATATGGGTGCGCTGTGGTTCATGAATAACGAGAAGTACATGTCGCTGCCTGAGGACATGCGCCGCGTGGTGTCTGACGGTTTCTATGCGTTGCAGCAGGCAACCTTCGCGTCGCCCAAGCGCAAGTCGATCCAGGCCTATCAGGACTTTGCCTCCGGTGGTGGCGACATCTATGTCCCGACGCCGGAAGAAAAGGCAGCGTTCAAGGAAGCCGCGCAGCCCGTCTATGACTGGTTCAAGCAGAACGTGGACGGCGGCGCCGATGCATTCGACGCCTTGACGGCGGCCGTGGCCGAAGCCGAAGCCGAACTCAACGCCGTGCGCGCAGCCGATCTGAACTAACAGTGACGGCTACGGCCTGACCACACTCAAGCCACTTGTGACCGGGCGCGATGATCTCATCGCGCCCGGTCTCTTTTCTGGCAAAGATCACCTGCGGAAGTAATCGCTCGGCGCACACCCATGTTGCGCTTCGAACGCCCGATAAAACTGCGAATAACTGCCAAAACCCGCATTGAATGCTGCCCCTAGAAGGTTGGTGTCAGAGCGTGCGCGCATTTCAGCCTCGACTCTTCGCAGTTTTTGCTCCGTGCGATAGGCAACGATCCCCTGCCCCGTTTGCGCTTTGAACAGCCGCGCAAGCCGTCCGGCCGACAATCCGGCGGCAGCCGCCACCTCAGCGACCGTCTGGGTCGGATCGCTGCGGATCATGCGGGCAGCGCGGGCGACCGAAGGGTGAATGGCGGTCGACGCGACATCTGGTGCCGCGTGCCAATGGCGCCACGCCCGGATCAACCACCAGCGGAGTCCTGCCGCACGTGCCTCGGGGTCTTCATGGGCCTCAATGGCCACCGCAACGCCGTGCAGTTCCTCTGTTGCGTCGTGATCGATGATTCTGGGCGCTATATCGCCGGTCACCTCAGTGATCCGTAGCGGCGGCAGATCTGACCCAGACGGTGAACCCTGCGCAAGGATGCGCTCGGAGATTAAGAACACCCACATGTCGAAATCCGGGTCTTCGGACAAGAGAACATGCGCCTGTCCAGCAAACGCCCACAGCAGAGAGCCGGCCCGAAGCTCGAACACCCGACCATCGACCAGATAGCGGGCGCGGCCATCCAGGCCGTGGAGGACGACGAGTTCGGCGTGCGCTTCGGGCACCCGTTCATATCGCCGTCGACCGGATCGGCGCCAGCACACCCCACCGGGCGCGCGCGCTACAAGGGGATGCGAGGGCTTTTCGACCATTTATGCAATGAATCTGCTGATATATGCAAAGACAGGAGCTATTTTCATCGTATTTTGCAATATATATTCAACGGGAGAATAAAGCCATGACCACTCAGGACTTCCGCAAAAACGGCTATGCCGTCTTTCCCGATGCACTTGATGAAGCGAAACTGGGCGTCCTGCGCGGCGCGTGTCAGGCCCTCCTCGATGAGCCCATCGACGACGGTGGCAATGGGCGTCACAAGATCGGGCTCGGCGAGTCACGCCGCTTTCTCGCCCACCGTCACGAGGAATTTCCGGACCTAGAGGCCTTTCTCCTCGGCGACACGGTGGCGCGTGTCACGCAAGCCTGCCTTGGAACGCCGGGTTTCCTGTTCAACGAACAATTTGTGGTCAAGGGTTCGGGCACGGGCGCGAGCTTCGCCTGGCACCAGGACGGCGCTTATGTCGGCTTCGACCACCCACCCTACCTGACTGTCTGGATCGCGCTTGACGACACGACGGAAGATAACGGCTGCGTCTACCTGCTGCCGCGCGATCTCAATGAGAAGCCGTCACTTGATCCGCACGAATGGCTGGAAGACAGCCGCGAGCTCAACGGCTATACGGGCGACGAGCCCGGCGTGCCGATGACCTGTCCGGCCGGCACGATCGTCGCGTTCTCAAGCCTGACGCTGCATCGCTCAGGTCCCAACACGACCGACCGACGCCGCCGCGCCTACATCTGCCAGTATTCCGTCGAACCCTTGCGCGATCCACGGACAGGCAAGTTGAAGCGGTTCGCTAAGCCGCTGCCCAACGCGCCGGCGGCTGCGGCGTAGCGTCAGCTTTCTTTCACGCGCCTATTGGTCCAAGATCACCGAAACGGATACATCCAGACTCGGTAGTCGTCGATCAAAACGTGCGCTTTTTCGATCTCCTCCGCCGTCATCTTCTTGATGACCTCTTCCTGGCTAATCGCCGCGTCGGGATCGCCGCCGATGGCCGAAAGCACATACCACATATAGGCCCGGACCAGGTCGGGGGCCGCCATGCCGAGCCCCTCCTCGTAGTACCAACCGACGCCGGACTGGGCACCGGGGTGACCCTTCATCGCGGAGCGAAGATACCATTCGAACGCCCGCTGCCGGTCGACCTCGACACCGAGGCCAAGGGCATACATCACACCGATCAACTCTTCCGCGTCGGCATTGCCGGAACGTGCCGCCGGCCAAAGCGCTTCTCGCGCTTCGACAAATTGACCGGCTTCCATAAGGTCGCGCGCCTCTTCGATTTCGGCGTGCGCGGGAAACGTCCACAAGACGGCCGCCAAAAGCATCCATTGAAACGCGTATCGGTTGCGCATGCGTTTTGCATCTCCCTGCTTGCCGTGTCGGCCCACGCCGTTGAACCCATCAGGCCGGCCGATTTTCACGCCGTCGATCCGGCCAAGGCCAAAATCGGCCAGCTCCTGTTCTACGACAAGATTCTGTCAGGCAACAAAAACATATCGTGCGGCACCTGCCACCATCACGATCACGCAGGCACCGATGCCCTGTCGCTTGGGATCGGCGAAGGGGGCAAGGGCGTCGGGCCGAAGCGAACCACCGGGTCCGGCCCTGACCGCATTGCCAAGCGCATTCCCAGGAACGCGCCCGCGCTTTGGAATCTCGGCCACCAGTCCGTCGACATTCTCTTCCACGACGGGCGCCTGTCGGTGTCCGACCTCTACGGCAATGGCTTCAATTCACCAGCGGAGGAATGGTTGCCTGCGGGCCTCGAGACGATCGTCGCCGCCCAGGCCCTGTTCCCGCTGGTCGCCCAGTTCGAAATGGCGGGCAATCCGAAAGAGAACGAAATCGCCGGCGCTGTGCATGATCGCATCGACGCCGCCTGGCCGATCCTTGCCAAACGGGTCCGGACACTCCCCGCTTATGGCGATATGTTCGTTGACGCGTTCGAGACCGTTCAAACGCCTGAGGATGTCACCATTGTCGACATCGGCAACGCCATCGGCGCCTTCATCGCCAGTGAATGGCAAAGCTTCGATAGTCCCTTCGACGACTGGCTGGTCGGCGCTGCACCGCTTCCAGCCGACGCCGAGCGCGGCCGTGCGCTGTTCTTCGGAAAGGCTGGGTGCGCCGCGTGCCACGCTGGCCCACTCTTCACCGATCAATCGTTTCATGCTCTTGGGCTGCCCGCCTTCGGTCCGGGCCGGACCCGCCGCTTCGATCCCTACGCCCGCGATGTCGGTCGCATGGGCGAAAGCGACCGACTGGTGGATGCTTACCGGTTCCGCACGCCCTCGCTACGCAACGTGGCGCTCACAGCGCCCTATGGCCATAACGGCGCCTGGCCGACGCTGGAGGGCATGATCCGACAGCACCTAAACCCGCAAGCCGCGCGCAGTGGCTGGACGCCGGAAAAGGCGAACCTTCCGCCAGCACCTTGGCTAGCGTCGATCGACTTCGTCATTCAAGAGGACGACCGCGAGATGGCGCGCCAAGCCGCCAAAACGGATATCGATCTGGTCGCGCTCAGCGACCCGGAGATCGCGGACTTGGTCGCCTTTCTTCACGCCTTGACTGGCAAGTCCGCGCTCGATCGCCCGCTCGGTAGACCGGAAACCGTTCCGAGCGGCTTGCCGGTCGACTGATCTATTGGGACACCCGCCCGGCGATGGGGTGTCCCGGATGATGCCATCGATGTCCGTCACGCCGGCCGAAGGAGCGTTTGTGCTTCCTCAGGACCCAGAAGCTCCGGACGCGTGCAGGTCGTCGTCAGATCGACAAACGCTCCGGTCTTACCAGATTCCAGGATCGACAAGAGCACGTCGATGGCGTGGAGCGATCGCTCAAGCGAGCACCGATGCTCTCGACCGGATTGTATTGCGGCAACCATATCGGCCAGGCCCGCAGCGCGATAGTTGGCCTGGGGTCCGTTCGCGTGCGCCTCGTTCGAAACGCCGAAGGGGTGATCCCAATCCTCGACGTCGGCGATCTCGGAACCCTTCCCAGACGCTCGCACGGTGCCACCGAAGAAGTTCGGATCCGGCAGAAAGAGCGATCCGTCCGTGCCATAGAGTTCGACATTGGCGTGCCCGTGCGCCCAGACATCCCAGCTTACCGAAAGCGTGATAGTGGCGCCGGAGTGAAAGTCCAAAAGGGCGTGGATGGTCGTCGGCGTCTCGACCTGGATGGTCTCGCCATAGCGCGGTTTCGAGGTGATGGTCCGGGTCGGGCTTGCCGTCAAAGACAGTGCCGCAACACGCCTCACCGGCCCGATCAGGTGAATAAGCAGCGCGACATAATAGGGGCCCACGTCGAGGATCGGTCCGCCGCCAGGCTTGAAGAAAAAGTCCGGATTGGGATGCCAATGCTCCATGCCATGACTCATGACGTGGCAGGTTCCCGTCGCAATCGTCCCAACCCGACCGGCATCCAACTCGCGGCGGGCAAGCTGATGCGCCCCACCCAGGAACGTGTCCGGCGCGCAACCGAGGCGAAGGTTCCGTTCCGCCGCCAAACCTTGCAGTGCCCGACCATCCGTCAGCGACAGCGCCATTGGTTTTTCGGAGTAAACGTGTTTTCCAGCCGACAGGATATCGCGGGAAACGGCAGCGTGCGCGTCAGGCACCGTCAGGTTGATGACGATGTCGATGTCTGGTGCTGTCAACAGCCCGTCGACAGTTTCTGCACGAAGGTCGAACTCCGCCGCCCTCGCCTTGGCCGCGTCCGAATTGAGATCGGCGCAGGCGCGGACCTCGAAGCCCGCGAACATGGACCCCAGGCGCAGATAATGGGTCGATATGTTGCCGCAGCCGATGATGCCGACACCCAGGGCATCCGTCATGAGAGCGTATCCATAGCAATCCGGCGCACGGTTTCGATCGACCGAACGGCGAAGCGTTGATCGTCACTGGGATTGTCGTGCTCGACGACCCAGTGTTTCACCGGAACATCGGCCAGCAGCCGGAAATTCGCCGCCCAATCGAGCGTTCCATGCCCGACATCGGCCCAGCCGTCTTCGTCTTCGTCTTCGTCCTCGCCAACTGGCGCAATATCCTTGATATGCACAGCGGTGATCCGGTCGCCGTGCCGACCGACCCAATCGGCCAAACTCGCACCGCCGCGAACGATCCACCCGATGTCGGCCTCCCATGAGATGTCCGGCGCGGACTCCAGAATAATGTCCAGCGGTGTGGTGCCGTCGCTCAAACGCTCGAATTCAAAGTCGTGATTGTGCCAACCAAATCCAAAGTCTGCATCGCAAAGCGGCAGCGCAATCGCCTGAAGACGAGCGGCAAAGGCTTTCCATCCTTCAGTATCCCCCGGCCGCTCCGGCGGGCCGATATGGGGACAGTATAGAGTCGACAAACCGAGGATTTTTGCGGTCGCAAGAACACCTTCGCGATCGTTCTCAAGCTGATCGATGCCGAAATGCGCAGACGTCATCTTGAGCCCAGCGGCGTCAAGCGCCGCCCGGGTGGCGGCCGGATCCTCCATGACGCCTGGATAGCCCTCGACCTCCCGATAGCCTGCCTTGGCCAACATCGCGAGCGTTCGGGACAAGCGTGGAAACTCGCGCGAACCGTACAACTGATAGGACAATGAGATCATCGTGACAGGGGTCTGCGTTTGGCGTTGGCGGTTTGGGCAGGGGGCTTCGCGGGTTGCGATCCGTTAGGCTCTATCGACATTTCGGTTTCAGCGCTAGCGGGGAGAGCCCAAATAGGATGGTACGTTCCCTTACAGAGAATCCGCCGCCGAGGGCTGCTTGCCGGCGGGCTGCTCGGTCTCCGTCGAGCGCACGGCCGCACCGGCCACAGCGCCTTTTTCGGGTTCCGACAGCGGGCGCGGCGATTCGGCCACCCGCACCGTGACCTCCTTGTGGGCGAACTTGATGCCGTGCTCCATGAAGGCGTCTTGAATGCGGTTGTAAACGGTCTTGCGCACCACGAACTGTTTACCAGGCCGGGTCTTGAACTTAACCCGGATAATGATCGCGGAGTCCTCCATCTGGATGACGCCCTGGGATTTGAGCGGCTCCAGGAAGAGCGGCCCGATCTCCGGGTCCTTCAAAAGCTCCTGGCCGATCCGCTTGATCAGCTTGCGAACGAATTCGACATCGGTGTCATAAGTAACGCGAAGCGGCAGTTTCATCGTCACCCAGTCGCGGGAAAAATTCGTCAACTGCTGGATCTCGCCGAAGGGGATCGTGTTGAGCGGCCCATTGTGGTGGCGCAGTTGCATGGAGCGTAGCGAGATCTTCTCAACCGTCCCCTTGACCGCGCCGACATCGATGTATTCGCCGCGCCGAAACGCGTCGTCGGCAAGGAAGAAGGCCCCGGAGATGATGTCGCGCACCAGCGTCTGCGCACCGAAACCGATGGCAAGACCGATAACGCCGGCGCCGGCAAGCAACGGACCGATATCGACGCCCAACTCCGACAGGGCGACCATTACGGTCATGGTCACGATGGTGATCATCAAGGCCATGCGGATCAGCGGCAGGAGCGTCGCGATGCGCGACACGCCCATGCCCATCCCGTCTTCCGCCTCAGCGCCATCGCCCGCCGCGCTGGCATCCTCCTCGGCTTGCTGCAATCGGATGGCGACGTCGACGGCGCGCCAGACCATATAGGCGAGGAAGAGAATGAGACCGACTTCAATGAAATCGGTGATGATGCCGCCGACCTGGGTATCGGACAGGCCCCAAAGATCGGCGACCAGAAAGCCGGCAACGAGCGTGACGATGATCGCGAGCGCATGCTCGGCGAGCGTGTGATAGGCGTTGCGCGGTGCCGCGATATCTTCGGGCGCGGCTTCGTCCGCGACCTCCAAAGGCTCGAACTCCGGCACATCCGTCGCCTCAGCGCTCATGTCCATAGCTTCGGATGCGCCAGTCGTCTCCCCTGCCTCTGGCTCGGGCACGATGGTTTCAACGGGTGGATGTCTCTCGAAGTAGCGGTCGATCAAGATCAGGCCGAAGCCATAAACGCCAAGTGCCGCGCCCAGAATAAGAATGGGCATGCCGATGAGACCGAACGCCGACGGGGCGTTCAAAAGGATGCGCGCGATCGAAACGAAGCATGCGATGACCGCATAGACGAGGAAGATCAGGTGCCAGTTGGCGGTCAAGAGGCGGCCGAACAGCGACATCGTCGCGCCCTCGGCACCGCCGCGCAGGGCGGCCGTTATCGCGCTGTGATTGGCGAGCGCCAGCCAGGTCACGACGATTGCCGTATAAAGGACCGACAGGACCAGCATGAGGCGATGGGCGTCGTGGTCAAGCTGAAGGCGGAACATCCAGACGCAAATGCCAATCGAGATGCCTGCCGTGGTGAATACCCAGACCGCACCGCGATAAAGACGGCCAGCCGCCTGGTCTGAGAACGTCAGCATGCGATGGCTAGGCGCGTCGGGCGCGAGCAAATTGTGGAAACCGGCAAGCACGAGCCTGATCCCCATGACGGTCCAAATCGCTGTCGACTGGGTGGCGAACGGCGCCGGATGGCCGCGCGCGACCGCCAGCGACAGAACATAGGCCACGACAGCGGCGGCGATGGCCCCGCTTGAGCGGATGAGAAAGCGCAGGATGAGGTAGCCGATCCTCTCGGCTCGATCCTTGGGGACCGGGTTGAAGAGATACATGAAGTGGTTTCGCGCCCAACGCGAAAAGAGCCGCTCGATCCCCATACCGATGGCGATGAACACCGCACCGAAAAGAATCGTCGGAAGCAGCCATTGCGCGCTGCCATTGCCCGCGCGCTCAACCGTCGCCATCAAGCGCTCCGGAAGGTGGTCAGCCTCGCGCAGAATACCCTCAAAGGCGAGTTTGAGCTTTATCGTGTCGAGAAGATCGGCCGACTCTTCCGCCACTTTCTCCGAGTCCGGCTGAATGACGACGATGGTAGCGCCGGATTCCTTCGCCTGCGTCGTCAGGGTTTCAATCTGCGTTTCGCTGAGCTGAGCCCGGGCCGGCGCGTCGAGCGCGAATAGAGCCATGACAAGACAGACAAATCCCACGAGCCACGCTCGACACCCCACACGAATGGCTGGAAACATCATCGATCCTGCTCTCTCTTCCGGCGTTTGTGAGGATAAGTCTGACACTTCGACTCACCGGCTGCAATCGCCGTCAATCGCGCCAGTAAGACAGCTATCTCTCGGATTTCTTCGCCGTGAGGGCGAAGACGCGACCCAGGATCACTTCGCTAACGGTGAGAAAGACGAAGACCGCCGCGCCGCCGATCAAGAATCGCAATTCGTTCCAAAACGTACCGCGCAGCAAACCCTGCCAGGCCGTGCCGCGGATCGTGACGCTGAAGTAGCGAGCGACCCAATAACTGGCGGCGATGAGAGCGGCCGTCAGACAAATCCCGAGAACAAGGCGAGCGATCGGCGAGGTCATCTCAACACCCGAACCGTCTCGGGGTCCATCTTGAAAACCAGGAGATCGTCCAGCCGCTCAACCTCGCCTTCAGCCTCGATAGAGAGCGCGACCCAGCGGCTAAGCGCTTCGCCGAACGGCTTGCCGTCCTTATCCGCCAGGAGGAAGAAGGTGCCGCCGTCGACCGGCGCGGTCGAGACGAAAACGGCCGGCACGCCGCCGTGGATGCAGAAATTGGCGCACGCCTTGTGGGCCAATCCGCGCCCCGGTCGCATGGCGCCGACATAGCACTTGCCATCGCAGATCTCGCCCGTGATCCGCCAGCGACCGAGCGGGATGGGATCGGCCGGCGTGTAGGCCGCAGCATCGGTCGCGGTCAAACGCAGCCGATCGCCCACGCCGCCGACCTGCAGCATGGTGAGGTCACCGCGCTTGATGTAGGCGCCGCGTGCTTCGGCCATCTGGCCGTTCAGCGCCGTTCCCCGTTCGACAACGCCCCGCTTGCCCTGCCCCGACAGCATCAGCGTCCGGGCTGGTGTGCCGTCGTCGCCGGGGGGCATGCGCAGGACCGGATAAGGATGAAGTTCGACACGGCCGACAATGGGTGTGTTGCCGGTCCGCCCCATGAAGCGGCCATCGCCCGGATCGTTCATCGACAGGCGCGTCGTCAGCGCGAACGCCGCCATGGCGCCCAGAATGAACAGGCTCGCGGCGAAGAGAAACACCGCTAGCGGCTTTGGAACAGCGTTCAAATAGCCGACAAAGAAGGCATCGCGAGACGGGCTGCGCTCCGTCATGTGGCGTCTCCGATCACGACCGGTTCGACCCGTGTGCCGGGCGGCAGCGCGTTCGGATCGAGATAGATCTGTTGGCCATCGAGACGCAGACGATAGGTCGAAATCCGCTCGGTAAACGGCGCTGGGGCGCAGCCATCTTCCGGTCGATATTGGAAGCCGTGCCAGGGACAGGTCACCGCACCGTCGATGATCCGCCCCTCGCCGAGCGGACCGTTCTGGTGGGCGCAAACATTGCTGATCGCCGACAGCTTGCCGTCGTGACGGAAGATCGCGACCCGTTCGCCCAGGGGCAGGATGGCGACGATCGCCCGGTTGTTTTCGATATCATCGACTTGGCCAGCGAAGACGAACCCGTCGTCGGCGGTCACCGGTTCGATCCGGTCGACGTGCCCCTCCCGCCGTGCGGCCATGACGTGAAGCGCGGCAACCGTCAGCACACACATGCCGACAAGCGCGGCGAAGGTGGGGTCCTTTTGCGATTGCAGATAACCCAGCCCGACATGGGCGATGATGGCCGTATAGGCGAAGTAGATGCCCATGTGCAGGGTCTTCCACACGGGCGGCGTCAGGAACGACAGCCAGAAATCGTGGCTGGTCGCCGCCAACACCAGCAACACCAGGAGCGCGGCGATGCCGAAGACTTCGAACGGGAAACCGAGCCATTGGCCGAAATCCGTGTTGCTGCCTAGAAGCGCGACATAGGGATCGACCGGGCTGAAGGCGAAATACCATCGCAGCACCGCATCGGCGTGCATGATGGCCACGCCGCAGGTCATGACGCCGAAATGCCGGCGATTATAGAGAAGCGGCAGGAAGCGGCGATCGAGCCGGGCGAGCGGGCCGATACACAGGATGATGGTGAGCATGAAGAACGCGCAGGTGCCGAAGGCCCGCATCCGCAAGATCGCGCCGTCGACCGGTCGGGTGACGTCCTGAAGCGCACCGCCGACCCGCAGGAACACATAGAGATAAAGGACGATCGCGACGATCGCGACGGCGTCGTAGATGTACTTGTTGCGGTTCCAAGTGACGGGGACGTATTTGACGCTCATCGTCGCGCCTCACTGTCCGGGCGCTTCAATGAGCACCGCCGGCCGATCCACCGGCACGGTCTGGCGCGACGCGAGCGCAAAGATCACGAGCGTCGGCAAGACGACGCCCAGGACCATCCAGATCCGGCGATGGGCCGTTCGCTGGCGCCGCTGCATCCCGTCACGCCCTCTTCTGGCGTTCGAGCGCCAACCAGCGCCACAGAACCAGCGGCCAGATCAAGCAAAGGCCCGGCACCAGGAGCGGCCGGAAGGCATAAGCGACTTCGGCCGACGGCTCGACGCGGTCGATACCGATGGCGAGAAATGCCGCCCCGACGACGGCGCCGACAATCAGATATCCTGTCGCGATCTCGACAAGAACTGTCGCGGTTTCCATGGGCTTATCCCGAAAGCTCGGCGACACCACCATAGGCGACGCCCGTGAGCCGTGCCATGGGCTCCTTCCAGGTGGTCAGATCGTCGCTGCTGAAATCGGCGAGATGGCGATGACCGCACGCGCGCGCCATGACGGCCATGAGTTCCGTACTGGCATCGAGAAAGTTCTTGAGTTGGTTGGCCGATTTCTCGACGACGATGCGCGATACCAGATGCGGTTTCTGCGTGGCGATGCCGACGGGGCAGTTGTTGGTATGGCAAGCCCGCATACCGAGGCAACCGATCGCCTGGATCGCCGCGTTGGAAAGGCCGATCGCGTCGGCACCAAGCGCCATCGCCTTGATGAAGTCGGCCGGCTTGCGCAAACCGCCGGTGATGACGAGGGTGATGTCGCCTCGGTCGAGTTTATCGAGATGTCGTCTCGCCCGCGCCAGCGCCGGAATGGTCGGCACCGAGATATTGTCTCGGAAAATGATCGGTGCCGCGCCTGTTCCGCCGCCCCGACCGTCGAGGATGATGTAGTCGACGCCGATGGCCAGCGCCGCATCGATGTCCTTTTCAATGTGCTGCGCCGAGAGCTTATAGCCGATCGGGATCCCGCCGGTCCGGTCGCGAACTTCGTCAGCAAACGCCTTGATCTGGCGCCAGTCGGTCCAGTCGGGGAAACGCGGCGGTGAGACCGCGGCCTCGCCTTCCTTCAGGCCGCGCACCTCGGCAATTTTGCCCTTGACCTTGATACCCGGCAGATGGCCGCCCGTGCCGGTCTTGGCACCCTGCCCACCCTTGAAGTGGAACGCCTGGACACGATCGAGCTTGTCCCAGGAAAAACCGAAGCGCCCGGAGGCCAATTCGTAGAAGTAGCGCGAGTTCGCTGCCTGCTCTTCCGGCAGCATCCCGCCCTCGCCGGAGCAGATGCCGGTACCGGCCATCTCGGCGCCGCGTGCGAGCGCCACTTTGGCGGGTTCCGACAAGGCACCAAAGCTCATGTCGGACACGAAAAGCGGGATCGCGAGCTTCAGGGGTTTTTGCGCGTTCGGCCCAATGACAACCTCTGTCCCGATTTTTTCGTCATCGAGCAGCGGCATGCGATGAAGCTGCGCGGTCAGAATCTGAATGTCGTCCCAGTCTGGAAGCTCCTGGCGCGGCACGCCCATCGCCTCGACGACGCCGTGATGACCGGTCTTTTCAAGACCGGACTTGGCGTAGCCCTGGATCAGCTTGGTGTAAGGCTCCTCCGGCGTGCCGTGAACGTCCGCATAAAGCCCGAGGTATGAATCGCGGTCATAAGGCTGAGGGTGATCCTCCGCCCAGGCCGCGATCTCGTCTGCGTCCACTGTGACGGAACCGTCTTCCACCCATGCCGTGAACTTCTGCAGAACCTCGTGGTTGTTATACTCCGACACGCCGGAATCGAGCCGATAGTCCCAGTCGTGCAGCCCGCAAATGAGATTGTCGCCGCGCACGAATCCATCAGACAGTAGCGCGCCGCGATGCAGACAGCGGCCGTAGAGAACCGACACAGTATCGTCATAGCGCACGACGACAAGGTCGACCTCATCGACCAATGCATAGGCCGGCTCTCGATCTTTCAGCGTGGCCCACGCCATGAGCTTGTGTTTCTTCACGCGTTCTTCCCTTCCCTCTGGATCTGGAGCCGGCTCAAGGCGGCCGCTGCCGGACTCGCCGAAAGCCCATGCAAGAGCGTGCTCAACGCCACTGTCGCCGTAACAACGGTCAAGATCATGTCGGCATTTTGAATATCGGATCGTTCAACGATCAACAGTGCAAAGAGGATCGACGCCAGACCGCGCGGCCCGAACCATCCGATGAACACCGTTTCGGCCGATCCGACGCCGGCGCCCCTGAGCGACAGCCAGACAGGCAAGAGACGAATGAGCGTCAGGCTCAAAATCGCATAGAGCAGAATAGCTGGGGTAAAATGCGGCAACCCCTCGCCAAGCATGACCGCACCGAAAATCAGGAAGGTCAGGAGCAACAAGCCCTGGCCCTCCGCCTCCATGAACTCGAAAAGGAATTTGCAGCGTTCGCGCACGGCATTGCCGAATGTCAGTCCGGCGACGAATGCGGAGATGAAGCCGTTGCCGCCAATGATCTCGGCCGCCGCATAGGCGAGGAGGGCGAGCGCGATGATCGCGAAGCCTTCCGCCGCCGGATGGATCGTTCCGCGCTTTGCCGCCGCGTCGATAACCCGCGCACCAACATAGCCGATCACGACCCCAGCGATCGGCCCCAGCACCACCTGCTTGGCGCCGAAGAAAAGCCACTCCCAGACGCCGGTGCCCGCATGTCCGGCCGCGCTGGCGCACGTTGCGAAGAAGATCACGACCGGCAGGACGATGCCGTCGTTCAGGCCGCTCTCGACGGATAGCGCTTCCCTGATCTTCTCAGGCACGGCGGGATTGGTGACGACGGCTTGACCGAGTGCGGCGTCCGTCGGGGCCAAGATGGCGGCCAAGAGCATGATGTCGAAGATCGAGAACGACGGAAAGACGATCTTTGCGACGAGGGCGCCCAGAACGATCGTCAGAGGCAAGGCGATGCTCAAAAGCCGGCGCGGCAGCAGCGCGTTCTTTAAGAATGTCTGTCGGTCAATCTGAGCCGCATCGGAAAACAATAGGATGATCAGCGTGAACTCGGCAATCATGTGGATCGCCGAATGGCCGACATCGAGATGAACGAGACCGAACGCCATCGGGCTAATCGCGAAACCGAACGCGACGAAGAGAAGCGCCGGCGTCACCGGCCACGTCTCAATCGAGCGTGAAATCGCGGCATAGGCGATGAATGCCGCAGCAACAACGGCAAGGCCGAGCGCGTCCATGCGTTACGGCGCGGTCCAAGTCATGCGAGCACCTTGCGGACTGGTCGTCAAAAAAGTCGCGCTAAAATAGGGATGCTACCTCAGCGCGCAATGGCGAATGCTCTCACATTCCAGTGAGAGGGACTGCCGCTCAGGACTCGTTCGACAAGCGGCGAAGGCAGCGCTTGTCGCGCAAAAAATGCGGCCTAAAGCTCGTTCACCGGCACTTTCAGGAAGGTTTTACCGTCCTTGTCGGCGGGCGGCATCTGGCCCGCACGCATATTGACCTGGAGCGACGGGATGATGAGCTGCGGCATGTCGAGCGTCGCATCGCGCGCTTCGCGCATCGCAACGAAGTCCTCGCGGCTAGTGCCGCCGCCGACATGAATATTGTTGGTGCGCTCCTCGGCAACCGAGGTCTCCCATTGGATATCGCGGCCGTTCGGACCGTAATCGTGACACATGAACAGACGCATTTCGTCCGGAAGCGCCAGGATGCGCTGAATGGAATCGTAAAGATCGCCGGCATCGCCGCCGGGAAAATCGGCGCGCGCCGAGCCACCATCCGGCATGAACAGCGTATCGCCGACGAAAGCCACATCGCCCATGACATGCGTCATGCACGCAGGCGTGTGGCCAGGCGTGTGCAGCACAAACGCCGTCATCCCGCCAATTTGATAGGTGTCGCCATCCTCGAACAGCCGGTCGAACTGGCTGCCGTCGCGCTGGAATTCCGTGCCTTCGTTGAAAATCTTACCGAAGACGTCTTGCACCACGGTGATGTTGCTGCCGATACCAATCTTGCCGCCGAGCTTGTCCTGGATGTAGGGCGCGCCAGACAAATGGTCGGCATGGACATGGGTCTCAATCAACCATTCGAGCGACAGGCCCTTCTTCTCGATAGAGGCGATGATCGCGTCGGCATTGTCGAAGGTGATGCGCCCGGCCGCATAGTCGATGTCCATCACTGAATCGACGACGGCGCAGGCATTGCTGTCCGGGTCTTTCACCACATAGCTGATGGTGTTGGTGCCCGGATCGAAGAAGGCCTCAACGTCGGGCGTCACGGACATATTGATGGGGTAGTTCGTCATTTAAGCCTCCGATACCTCACGATTTTCGTCACCAACGCAACCAACCGCTCAATCCTCACCACGACCTAAACAGGCGCGCGCCCTGTCTGCGTCGTCTGCCCCGCGCCGCCTTGTCGCGCAAGGAAGAAGCGTGCGGCGAGAATGCCCGCTATCATCGCCAGCATAAAGACAAAGACATCAATACGTCCGGTGCCAAGCGCCGGAATGGCACCGCCTGGACAGAACCCGGCGATCCCCCAGCCGATACCGAAGACGGCGGACCCGAAGACCAGACGGCGATCGATGTCGGATGCCGTCGGGAGCTGAAAGCGGGCGGCGTAGAGCGGTTTGTCCTGCGACAAGACCAACCGATAGCCGATGAACGTGGTGACCAACGCGCCGCCCATGACGAAGATCAAGCTTGGGTCCCAGGTGCCGGCAACGTCGAAGAAGTTCACAACTTTGGCCGGATTGACCATGCCGGAGATCACAATGCCCAGTCCGAAGATGAGACCGATCAAGAATGCGGATGCGAGTCTCATGGGCCTATCCTCCGATCACGTGACGCAGGATGAAGACCGTCAATCCCGTCGCCAGCATGAATGTGATCGTGGCGACCAACGATCGCGGTGACAACCGCGCTAGGCCGCACACACCGTGCCCGGACGTGCAACCGGCGCCGACGGTCACACCGATACCGACCAAAAGGCCGCCGACGACCAGCATGGTTCGCGTCACCGGAACCTGGAGATCGGGCATCGCGCCGGTCGCGACCAAATAGACGATCGGCGCAAGAACCGCACCGGCAATGAATGCCGCGCGCCATGTCCAATCGTCGCGATCGGCTGGAAGAAGGGCGCCGGTCAAAATACCCGTCATGCCGGCGATGCGGCCGTGAAAAGTCATCAACAGAACGGCTGCGATGCCGATAAGGACTCCGCCGGCAAGCGATGCGAAGGGTGTGAATGCGGTTTCCATGCAAGATTGTCTCCGGACATCCGGCGGCTTCGTGGTGCGAAGCGCGGTAGATCATCGTGGCACAGAAAACATATAGATTATTGCATATGTTATTCAAGCCTCGAATGGGAGTTACAACACGGGCCCCACAGTCGAGCGCGCTCTCCTCGCTGTACCTTGGCACAATGCTATGCTTGAAACTGCATATTATGCTGTATACAGTTATGCCTTCCCAATCCGAAGCCAGGTGCTGAGCGTTTGCGCGCAAGGAGATAAAAGTGCCCGAGGCAACAGCAACGAATATGATGACGGGCGCCGAAGCCATGGTCCGGATGCTCGAAGCGCACGGCGTTCGGCACATTTTCGGTCTGTGCGGCGACACGACCCTGCCGTTTTATGACGCGCTTTACCGGCTCGACCACAAGATCGAGCACATCCTGACACGCGATGAGCGCTGCGCTGCCTACATGGCCGATGGCTATGCCCGGGTGACCAAGAAAGTCGGCGTGTGCGAAGGCCCGTCCGGTGGCGGCGCGACTTATATCTTGCCGGGCCTGGTCGAGGCCAATGAATCGTCCGTTCCCATTCTGGCGATCACATCCGATGTCGGCACGCGGGCGCGCGGGCACTATCCGCTGACGGAACTCGACCAAGAAGGTCTGATGCGCCCGTTGACCAAGTTCAACGCGATGATCGCCCATTCCGACACGGTGCCGGACATGGTCCGCACCGCCTTTCGAACCATGACAACGGGGCGGCCCGGTTCGGCGCATCTGGGCTTCCCAATCGACGTACAGCGTGGCCCCGCGAACCCGGACGACCTTTGGGCGCACCCGGTGCACGGCCACTATCCGGCCCATCCCTTCGGGCCCGATCCCGACGCCATCGATGCGGCCCTAGACGCTATCCTGTCCGCCAAGTTCCCCGTCATCGTTTGCGGCGGCGGCATCGTTCTGGCCGGCGGCGAAACAGAATTCGGCCAGTTCGTCGAGGCCCTCGACATAGCCGTCGCGACGACGATCTCCGGCCAAGGCTCGATCGCCGAGACCCATCCCAACTGCATCGGCGTGGTCGGCTCCAATGGCGGCGTGCCGGAAACCCGGGAGTTGGTCGAACAGGCCGACCTTGTGCTCTTCATCGGCTGTCGCGCCGGGTCGGTCACAACGGAACTATGGCGCTACCCGGCAAAGGGCACACGGATCGTGCATATCGACAGTGACCCTGAGGTGATCGGGGCGTCCTATCGCACCGAAGTCGCCGTCGTGTCGGATGCACGGTTGGCACTTGCGGCCTTGAACAAAGCACTCGCCGCCAAAGGGCCGCAAACGGACTTTGGCGGCGCCAAGGCCATCGCGCCGCTTAAGCAGAAGAAGTGGGAGAACTTCGGCCATTTTGCGGGAAGCACGGATCGCCCGATCAAGCCCGAGCGCACCATTGCGGCCTTGCGCGCCGTTCTCGACGACGACGCGATCGTTGTCGGCGATCCCGGCACGCCGTGCCCCTACATCTCGGCCTACTACGAACTGCGGACAACCGGCCGCCGTCTGTTTTCCAATCGGGCGCACGGCGCCCTCGGCTATGCCTTATCGGCGGCCATGGGCGCCAGTGTCGGTGCGCCTGGCCGGAAGATTGTCTCGCTGATGGGGGACGGTAGTTTCGGCTTTACCTGCGGCGAGCTTGAAACCGCGGTTCGGAAAGCCATGCCCATCACCTTCATCGTCTTCTCCAACGCTGTCTATGGCTGGATCAAAGCCGGGCAAAAGACCGGTTTCAACGAGCGATACTTTTCCGTCGACTTCGACCGGACGGACCACGCCGCCGTTGCCTCGGCCTTCGGCGTCAAATCCTGGACCGTCGAGGACCCCGATCACTTGATTCCGGTCCTCAAAGATGCGGTCGCTCACGATGGACCGACACTGGTGGACATCATCAGCCAACCGCTCCAGGATGCCGCCGCACCCGTCAGCGAGTGGATTGCTTGAGGTGAACGATCATCATATTCGGGATATCGCCGTCCACATCGTCAATATCCCGGCGAAAGCGGTTCATTCCCATGGATCTGGCGACGTGGCCGGAATCCACTCGGTCCTCCTGGAAGTCACAACCGACAGCGGCATCACAGGCTGGGGCGAGGCATCACCCTGGCCGGTCTTCACCGGAACCGTCGAAGCCAACGCGGCCGCGCTTCATGTCCATTTGCGGCCGTATCTGATCGGCGCCGACCCGATTCAGGTCGAACAGCACCTCGCGACGGCCAACAAGATCGTCGTCGGCTGTAGCGAGGCCAAGGCAGCGCTGGAAACGGCACTGCTCGATATCACTGGACAAATTTGCGGCCTACCGATCGCGGAGCTGTTGGGCGGCCGGCACCGCGACAGCGTGCCCTTGTCCTTCTCCGTCGCCAATCCCGATTTCGACGCCAATATGGAGGAAGTCGAACGGGCCTGGGCCGACGGCATACGCATCCTCAAGGTCAAGGCGGGTTTTGCCGACCACGATTTCGACCTGATGCGGCTGGAGAAGCTGCGCGCGCGTTTCGGCGACGCAGTGAGCCTGCGCGTCGACTACAATCAGGGCCTGACAGCCTATGACGCCATCCGCCGTCTTCGCGATCTTGAGGCCTTCAAGCCGGACTTCATCGAGCAACCGGTGAAGATGCACGAGCGAGCCGCGCTTGCCGAAATCACCCGCGCCATCGATACGCCGATCATGGCGGACGAATCCGTCTTCGGTCCGTATGACGCCTTCTTCGCCGCCCATGACCGCATCGCGGATATCTTCTCGCTGAAGATCATGAAAGCCGGCGGCATCAGGCGCGCGTTGGAAGTCGCCGCCATTGCCAGGATCGCCGGATTAGAGGTTTATGGCGGCTGTATGTTCGAGACCGGCATAGCCCACGCCGCCGGCGCGCATCTGGTCGGTGCAATCCCCGATCTGGCCCTCGGATGCGAATTCTACCAATGCACCCACTACGCCGAAGCCGACATCCTGGCGGAGCCCTTCCCGGCCACTGACGGCTCCGTCCACGTCCCGACAAAGCCGGGCCTCGGGGTGACGGTGAACCGCGGTATGATGGAGAAATATCGGGTCGAGACGCTGTGCTAGCCGAAAAGCGCGGTCTGGGCCTGGCAATCACCGCGCCCCGCACTGTCTGATCGAAGTGGGCGCGATTGCGCTTTTGAGCTAGGGTGACCGGAGGACGATTCTTCGTCCGGTCGCATCATTGCATATTGGGATTCAGCCACATGGTCGCTCCGCGAACCGGGACGGGAATCGCGCTATCGCTTGTCTGTCTCGGCATCCTCGGTGTCATGCCGATCATCTCCAACAGCCGCCCTCCGGAATTCGATGCCCTGGGCTTCGCGGTCTTTCTTTCACTTTGGCAAACCGTGTTCGCCATTCCGTTGTTTGCCTGGGAGTTGCGATCCGGCCAAAAGGGTGTTTTCGGCGCGTCGCTGGATCCACACCGAACACGTCGCACGGTGATCCTAGGCATCGGCACGGGCGCGGTGTTCGGCCTTTCGACCTATCTTTATGTCTTCGGCATCGAAAAAGCCGGCGCGGTCAGCGCGGCGATCGCGATCCAGGCCTACCCGCTTTTTGCCATCCTTTGGGAAACCATCTTCCTGAAGCGGCGCAAGACGAACCTGGAACTCTTGCTGACCGGCGCGCTGATTGCCGCCCTTTACTATCTCGGCACCGGCGGAACATGGCGGATCGATGGCCTCTCGCCCTGGTTCCTGGTCGCGCTATCGGTTCCATTTCTGTGGAGCATCGCTCATGTGATCATCAAAGAAGAGCTGGTGCGCACGCCGGTCACGCCGGCCCAGATCACATTCTTTCGCGTGGCGATCTCTTCGGTCTTCCTTGGCGTGATTCTCTTGATCGTCGATCCCCAAAGCATCGCCGTCGCCATCCGAAGACCGGACTTTCAGTTATTCGCGCTCCTCATGGGGCTGGCCTATTACGTGGAACTCATCATCTGGTTCTACGCCGTCCGTCATATCGACATTTCCCTGGCCAGTTCCATCACCACACCGTGGCCGGCGCTGACGATGATTTTGGCCGTGATCTTTCTGAGCGACCGGATCGAGATTTATCAGATCGGCGCGTTCATCGTCGTCGCGGCGTGCATTTATGGCCTGATGCTCGCCGAACTCCGGAAGGAGCGTATGCGAGACGCGCGCACCCAGCCATCCTGATAGGCGAGCGCAAAAAACGCGCATCGCCGTTTGGTAAAACGGTTTACCATCAATAAAAATGCGGATATGGTGCGGTGGATTTCAGCGCGGGACAATCTTGACGACATGGCAGAACTGAGAGGCATGACCTGGGATCACCTCAGGGGTTATCGCGGACTCGAGGCGGCTTCGGCCGAATATGCGCGAACTCATGGTGTCGAGATCGCCTGGGACCGCCGCAGCCTACAGGCTTTTGCCGACGCTCCGATCGCATCCCTCGCTCGGGCCTATGACTTCGTTGTGCTGGATCATCCGCATGTGGGACTGATCGCCGAGAGCCACTGCCTGCTTCCCCTGCCAATGCCAGATGACCTAGCTAAGGTCTCACTCGGCGGCAGCCTGGAAAGCTATGTTTGGCGGGACAAGCTTTGGGCGTATCCGATCGACGGGGCCTGCCAGGTCGCGGTCATGCGCCCCGACCTTTGTTCGCGGCCGTTATCGGACTGGGAGAGCCTGCTGGATGGCAGCTTCAGCGGCATATCCGTCATCACGCCGCTTTTGCCCATTGACGCCTTCGACATGATGATGACCCTGGTCGCCGGTCGCGGCGAGGTCAACCTGCCCTACGCCGCTGACACATTTGTGTCGAACGACAACGGGGTGCTGGCACTTCGCATCCTGAAGGCCCTTTACAAACTCGGACCTGGCGAAGCGGTGACCTGGAATCCGGTCGATGCGCTCGAAGCCATGGCGACGACCAACGAGTTTGCCTATTCGCCGTGCCTGTTCGGCTACATCAACTACGCACGCCCAGGATTTCGCGACCATCGGCTCGACTATGTCGACCTGCCGACCTTTCGTAGCAGTGCGCTAAAGCACGGCATCCTGGGCGGTGCCGGGATCGGGGTATCCGCCTTTGGCCGCCATCAAGAAGACGCCATTGCCTTCGCGCAATGGGTCGCCTCGGAGCCGGTTCAGTCGGGGATCTACATCGAGAACGAAGGGCAGCCGGCCCATCGCCAAACCTGGCTGAACAAAGCGAACGATCCGCTTTATCGTGGATTCCTGAAAGGCGCCTTCGACACAATGGACAGTGCGTGGACACGTCCACGCGACCCCTGGTTTCTCGGCTTCGTCGATGACGTATGCGAAATCTTCCCAGCTTTCTTCTTGCAAGACCGCGATGAAGACACGTTCCTGGCCGAAATCAACGCGGTCTATCGCTCGCACATTCAAAGGACGGCGGCCGAATGAAAACAGCGATCATCACCGGCGGCAACAAGGGACTTGGGCTGGCGCAATCGGCTCGATTTCTGGCTGCCGGCTATCGGGTTCACGTCGTCGCCCGCAGCGACGGCGACATCGCAAAGCTTGGGGATCAGGTCCGGCTTCACCAGGTGGACATCGCAGAGGACAAAAACGCGGACTATCTGTCCACTGTCCATGCGGAGACCGGCGCGATCGACGTGTTGGTCAACAATGCCGGCATGCACCTCAAAAAGCCGGTCTGGGATGTGGACGCTGAAGAGTTCGCGCGCGTGATCGATCTCAACGTTCGGGCGATGTTCGCGGCCTGCGGCCGTTATGTGGATCTGCAAAAGGAGCAAGGCGGCGCCATCGTCAATATCTCGTCCATGGGCGGCCTGATGGCTCTTCCGTCGGCTGCGGCCTATGTCACCGCCAAGACCGCCGTCGTCGGCTTGACCCGCTCGGTCGCCGTCGATGCGGCACGGTTCGGCATTCGCTGCAACGCGGTTTGCCCCGGCTTCATCGACACCGATATGACCCGCGCCGTACTGGAGAAAGACCCGGCGCGGCGGGACAAGATCGAAGCCCGTATCCCGTCCGGCACGTTCGGGTTGCCGGAAGACGTCGCGAACGCCGTCTTTTATCTGGCGAGCGATCAGGCGGCCTATGTGAACGGCGTCGCCCTGCCCGTCGATGGCGGTTACGCCGTCGGGTTCTAGCCATGGCGTACACGCAATCGCTGCTGACGGCCGCGCGGAAGATCGAGGTCCGGCATGCCGAGATGCCGGACGGGATCGCCTCGGACCACATCCGCCTACGGCTGGCCACCGCCAGCATTTGCGGTACCGACATGCATTACTTCCGGCACTTCGCCAATGCCGGTTTCGTCCTCGATTATCCGGTCACCCTCGGGCACGAAGCCTGTGCCTATGTGGAAGACCCGAACGGCTGCGGGTTCGAGAAAGGTCAGCTTGTCGCCATCAATCCGCTGATCCCATGCGGCGAATGCGAGAAATGCCGCGCCGGCGACATCAACATGTGCCCCACCAAGCGCTTTCCGGGCTCCGCCACGACGAAACCGCACATCGATGGCTTCTTCCGCGACATCTTCGACTTCCCCGCCCGCTGCTGTCATGGGGTCTCGGACGCCGTCGCGCCGGATCATCTGACCTTCGCCGAACCGCTGGCGTGTGCGCTCCATTCGGTCAATCGCGCCGGCGTGACGGCCAACGACAGTGTGCTTATCACCGGATGCGGGCCGATGGGTCTCTTGGCGACCGTCGGCGCAGTGGCCAAGGGTGCGACCGTGCACGTCACCGATCTGCGGGCACCGGCGATTGAAGCCGCGCGCGCGGTTGGCGCCTCGGATGGCTTCATAGCCGCTCGAAATGATATGAATAATCTTAAAGAGGTATACGACATCGTGATTGAGGCCAGCGGCTCGCCGCATGGCTACAATCAGGCATTGGATGCCGTGCGCAAACAAGGCACGATCTCGGTTCTTTCGCTCATCCAGCCCTCCGAGGTCCCCATCAATCTGCATCTAAATGCCTTGAAGGAAGTCACGTCCGTCGGTTCGATCCTCTTCACCGGCGAGTTCGCCGACGCCGTAGCGCTGATCGAATCCGGCACGGTCGACTTCGAGGCCATCACAGCGGCACGGTTTCCGGTCAGCGAGACCCAGGCGGCTTGCGAGATGATGGCCGACGGTCATGCGGTCGGAAAAGTGCTAATCAAGCCGCAATGATGGAATCGGTCGATATCCTGGCGCTCGGCGAGGCTCTGATCGAGTTCGTCCAACTGCCCGAAGACATCGACGGTCGCCCCGCCTATCGCCAGGGGTTCGGTGGCGACACGTCCAATGTGGTGATCGCCGCCGCGCGTCAAGGCGCAAGGACCGGCTATGTTTCGGCCGTCGGCGGCGACCCGTTCGGCGATGAACTGCTGGACCTTTGGGCGCGCGAGGATGTGAACACCGACACGGTCAACGTCCGCCCGCAGGACCCGACCGGCGTCTACTTCGTTCAACCTCATCCAAGCGGTCGCCGGTTCTCCTATGCGCGTCGCGGATCGGCCGCCAGCCTCTTCGGCCCCGACGACGTGCCGGAGAAGGCGATCGCGAAAGCCAGGGTCCTGCATGTGTCAGCGCTGAGCCAGGCGATCAGCCCGTCCATGCGGGATGCGGTGGCCCGCGCGGCGGAAATCGCCAAGGCGAATGATACGCTTGTCTCCTACGACACCAATCTGCGCCTCAATCTGTGGACGCTGGAGGACGCGAAAGCGACCATCTCGGCGTTCCTGCCCCTAGCGGACATCGTGCTGCCCAGCGATGACGAGGCACGCCAGTTGTTCGACCTCTCCAAGCCGGGCGAAATCGTCGAACGCGTCCAAAGCTTTGGCCCTGATACGGTTGTCTTGAAACGGGGCGAGGACGGCGCGTTGCTGGCGAAGGGCGAACATCACCACGCGATCGCCGCCGAACCGGCTCAGGCGGTCGATTCGACCGGCGCTGGCGACAGCTTCACCGGCGCGTTCCTGGCTTATCTGTTGGAGACGGAAGATGCGGTGGAAGCCGCGAGGCGGGCGGCTGTCGTTGCGTCCAGAACCGTGGCCGGCATGGGCGCGGTCGACCCCATCCCGCCGAGAGCCGAACTCCCATTCTAGAACGGAATGGGATTAGCTCTGCTCACCTAACTCTTGTGTCATCCCGGATGCGCTGCGGCATGACATGCCGTGGTGCTGATCCGGGATCGTTCGATGTATGGCACCCGTGTTGTTGACAATGCGGTCCCGGTTCTGCGGCGCATCATCAAGGTGCTGCACCGAGCCCGGGATGACGAATGAGAGCAATGATCTATTTGAGCCCATTCCGGTCTAGGTGCTGGCGCCGCGGTTGATCTTCACCCGCCTCACGATCTCTTCGTCCCGGCGCCGCTTAAACAGCTCCGGATCGCGCTTGGTCCAATCATAAAAACCCTTGCCCGATTTCATGCCGAGATGGCCTTGATCGTGGAGCGCACCCACCGGCGTTTGTGCCGGGTCCGTGACGTTCGAGAGATCGGCCCACACCGCCTTGGCCGCATCGCTGTTGATCAGGTCGAGGCCAGCAAGATCCGCATGTTCGAACGCACCCATCGCCGGCAAACGCGACGCGTAGCCCACCTTTAAAACGGTGTCGCATGCCTCCGGGGTCACACGCCCCGCGCCGACCAGGCTGGCGAACTCGCGCAACACCGCGTGCTGAATACGCGCCCAAAGAAAGCCCGGAATGTCGGGACACAGAACCGGTGTCTTCCCGGTTCGCGTCAAAAGGTCCGTCGTTGCGTCGGTGACGCTTCGATCCGTCGCCTCGCCCGGCACGACCTCGACCAGTTCGACCAGATGGGCGGGCTGCGCATAATGAGCGATGCAGAACCGCTCCGGCCGCGCCAATGCTGATTGGATCGCCGTCGCACTGATCGCCGATGTGGTCGACGACAATATGGTATCGGTTGTGGCGGCGGCTTCGGCAGTCGCCAACAAAGCCTGTTTGACTTGCAAGTCTTCCGCCACGGCCTCGATCACGAAACCCCGGCCCGCGACGGCGCTTTCGATGGCGGGATCGGTTACGATGCGCGCAAGGACGGCGTCTCGTTGTTCACGCTCGACAAGGTCGTGTTCCGACAGAAAGAGAAACCCCGCAACGCAACGCTCCAATGCCGGTTCAAGGGTCTCTTCGCGCCGTCCCCAGAGCGTGACCGTCGCGCCACCCAGCGCCAATGAGAGCGCAATCTGCGCCCCCATCGTGCCCGTGCCAAGGACGGCACAGGCCGGCAGGTCAACCGACATAGTGCCACCCGTCTCCGCGCTTCTCGATCAAGCCTTTTTCGGAGAAGTTCTTCAGGCTCGCATCAATCGACACCAGCGCGCGCCACTCGCGCACCATGTTTTGATCGTCACAGCACTTGTCGCGCAGATCGGCGAAGGTGATCCCAGGATTGGCCTTGATGTGTGTGACCATCGACGCCTCAACCTGATCGACGCGCCGGCGGCAGTCATTGACAAGCTCGATTGTCTCGGCCGCCGTCTTGACCTCGTCATGGGCGAAAAGGACGGCTTGCACATCGCGCTCCTTCAAGAAGCGCTCGATCTTGTCAAACGTGGCACGCATGACACTTGGGTCTTCATAGAGATAGAGCACCGGGTTGAACGGCGGCAACAGCGGATCGGCAATGATCAGCGTGCGCGTCGAGCGCTCGAAAAAGCCGATCTCGGCCATTGAATGCCCCAACACCTCGACGACTTCCAAGACGACCCCGCCACCCAGATCGATCTCATCGCCGTCACGGACGAAATCATCGATCGGCCCCTCGGTCGGGCCCATCCAGTCCAGGTATTCGGTGTTGAGATCGAAATGCTCGCCTTCGGGGAAGGCATGAACGATCGCCTTGGCGTTCAGCATATTGTCGGCGACACGATCGGCGCGGCCCGGATGACCCATGATCGTGCAGCCGGTCTCAGCCTTCAGCCAGCCATTGTTGCCGACATGGTCCATGTGCTCGTGGGTCAAAAGCAAAAGGTCCAGGTCTCCGCGCGCGATCTTCAGTTCCTCAAAGGCCTGCTCCAGCGCTGGCAGTCCGCCAAAAAGACCGCTGTCGATCAGCGCGATCCGGTCGGCGCCGCGCACGAAGAAGACGCGCGTGGCGGTTTTGCCTTCGTGATCGCCGGGCAAGCCCATCGACACGGTCGCAAACGGGCCCGAATGATAGCTGATGACGGAATGCTGCATGTCGATGGTCCTCAATGCCCTTTGAACTGTGGGTCGCGCTTCTCCATGAAAGCGGCGATCCCTTCCTTGCCGTCCTCGGTGGCGAACAGGCCGCCAAGCACTCGCTGCTCCATGGTCAGGCCGGCGCTCAGTGCCGTGTCAAGACCGTCATCGATCACGCGCTTGCCTTCACGCAGCGCCACCGGCGCCTGACCGGCAAGCGTTTCGGCAAGCTCCATCGCCCGCGGCATCAAATCGTCCGGCGCGCAGGCCTCAAGCGCCGCGCCGTATTCGACCGCCTCGGCGGCGGTGATCATACGACCGGTCAGGAGAATTTCCTTAGCCCGCATCGGCCCCACCAAGCGGGGCAGGCGCTGTGTCCCGCCGCCGCCGGGGAGGAGACCAAGCTTGATTTCGGGCAAGCCCAGCTTGGTCTTTTCGTTCACAAGAATAAAGTCGCAGCACATGGCCAACTCGAAGCCGCCGCCCAGCGCATAGCCGTTGACCGCGCAAATTGTGATTTGGGGCAAGGCCGCGATCGCGTCGAAGGTGCGCCTGGACCGGCGCTGAAAATCGTCGAACACCGTCTGGCCGACCCCATGATACCCGCCGATATCCGCACCCGCGACGAAGCCGCGTCCCGTGCCCGTGAGGATGAGGACGCGTACCTCATCCTTCCTGTCGACCAGGGCAGTCACGTAATCGCCGAGCGCCGACATGATCTCGAAATTGAGCGCGCCAAGCGCCTCCTCACGGTCGACGCGCAGAATTTCCACGCCGTCGCGCCGCTCCAGGACGAGATTGGGGTGCAGGTTTTCCGTCGTCATCCGATCGCTCCCGACCGGCGCAATGTTTCCGTGCGGTCGGCGCCGAGCATTTCCGTCAGAACCTCATCCGTGTGCTCGCCGACCTGCGGCGGCGCATAGCGCACCGAAACGGGCGTCTCGCTCATGGAGACCGGGTTGGCGATCGCCTTGATCTTACCGGCCTTTGGATGATCCATCTCCACGATCCTGGATGAGTCGCGATCGACAAGCTCATCCATCACATCCTTCGACGTTCGGATCGGCGCGGCCCAGACGTCTGCCGCCTCGAAAATCGCCATGATCTCGGCAGTTGTCTTCTTCTGCGTGGCCTCATCGATTCTCAACTTGGTTTCATCGCGCTGACCCCAAGGATCGAGTTCGGCAAGACCCTCGTCGTCCAAGAGCGATCCCAGTTTTTCCAGCGGGCACATGGCAATCGCCACCCATCCGTCGGCGGTTGGATGCGGGCCATAGGGCGCGTCGTTCCAGCACGAGGCGACGCCGGCCTTCGACCGCTCCAGTTCGATCCCCTGATTAAGCACCGCGAAGTTCTCCTGCCCCATCGCATTCAGCGTTGCCGAATAAAGATTGGTCTCGATCCTTTGCCCAACACCGTGGCGGTCCCGCGCAATCAGGGCGGCCAGGATGCCGATCGCCAAGGCCTGGCTCGCCGCGAAATCGGCGATCGGCGTGCCGCAGGCAGTGGGCGGGTCGCCGGCCCGGCCGGTGTTGAACATCACGCCGCTCATGGCCTGCACCAGCAAATCCTGACCGGGCATCCCCTTTTCGGCCAGATGACTGCCGGCGCCCCAGCCCGAACCGGACGCATAGATGATCTTCGGGTTCACCGCCTTGAAGTCGTCGTAGCCGAGACCCAACCGGTCCATGACGCCGGAGCGGAAGTTTTCCACCACCACGTCACATTTTTTCGACATCTCAAGCAGCGCCGCGCGCCCGTCTTCGCTTTTCAGGTCCACTGTGACGGAGCGTTTGTTGCGATTGAACGAATGAAATGCCGCGCTGTCCCCGCCGACGAACTCGCCGATCATCGGCATGCCGCGCATCCACTCGCCCTTGCCGGGCCGCTCGATCTTCAAGACATCGGCGCCCATGTCCGCCAATGTCTGCGTGCACAAGGGGCCGAGCATCATCTGCGTGAAGTCGAGAATGCGAATGCCATCCAGTGCGTTGGGCGTCTGTGATTCCGCCATTCTGCTGTCCCCGTTCCTCCCACGCAGTACAAACGGCGCGGTATTTCACAATTTCACAATGGTAATACGTTTTACCATCCATTCAATCGACATTGAAGTGTTTGTCAAGGACATGCTAGCTGATGCCCCAGAACTGGAGAGCCAGCGATGGCGAAACTGGCAGACATCGCGCGGGCGGCTGGCGTTTCTTCGGCTGTCGTCTCCCGCGTGATCAACGAGGACAGGACGCTGCGCGTCAGCGAGGCGACCAGAGCACGCGTTCAAAAGGCCATCAAAGACCTGGATTATGCGCCCAACATTGCGGCGCAGACCTTGCGGTCCTCGAAGTCCGGTCTGGTCGCAGTCATCCTCCACGACGTGACCAATCCGGTTTACGCCGAGATCCTGCGCGGCGCACAGGCGTCGGCGGCGCAAAACGGCAAGGCGCTGCTGGTGTTCGATTCCGCCACCGGCGCCGAAAGTGCGAACCGGCTGGCGGCGATGATCGGTGGCGGCGCGCTCGACGGACTGGTGATCCAAGGCGCCGGCGAGGTGTCGGATCTGGTGCTGGCCCGGGCGGCGACGCGAAAGATCCCAACCATCCTCCTGCAGGCGGACCTGGACATTGACGCCTGCCTGATCAGCCTGCCCGATGAAGCCGCGGCAGACACCGCAACCCGGCATCTACTGGACCACGGCCATCGGCGGATCGGCTGCCTGGCAACCGTCGAAGGCATGCGCTTCACCGAAAGCCGCCTCGCCGGCTACCGCCGCGCCCTTGGCGATGCCGGCATCGATCCAAGGGACAGTCCGGTCGTCTTCTCTGCTCCGGAAATCGAGGCGGGCACCGAGGCCTGCTCGCGATTGCTGGGTGGAAATCCCGACCTGACCGCGATTGTCTGCTTCAACGTCTTGAGTGCCATCGGCGCCATGAAGGCGCTCGGCGATGCGGGCCGCCAGATTCCCGATGATGTTTCTATCGTCGCCGTGCATGACGTGCCGTTCGCCGACGTGCTTAAAGCGCCGCTGACGACCGTCGCCATGCCGCTCTTTGAAATGGGACAAAAGGCTATCCAACTCGTCTCAGACGGGGTGCCGGACACCCAGCTCTTGGCCGTCGACTCACCCCCTCCAACGCTGATCCAGCGAAGAAGCGTCGCCACGCCAAACCGTTGATCGCAAGCTGCTCAGCCGACGCTGACCCGATGCCAGTGCTAAAAAATCCTCCATCCGATGTTGGTAAATCGCTTTACCAACGATATTTATCGTGTCTATAGTGAGCGAAAGGAGACAACCGCATGGGGATCGGAATGAACGCAGGGGTCGTACTTGAAGGCGTCACGAAGGCGTTCGGGCCCGTCACCGTCATTCCAGAACTCGATCTCTCCGTCGCCGAGGGTGAGTTCGTCGTCCTGGTCGGCCCCTCCGGCTGCGGCAAGTCCACGACGCTGCGGATGATTGCCGGCCTGGAGAAGGTCACCAAGGGCAGCATCTCGATCGCCGGACGCGATGTCACCTGGGAACGCCCCAAGGCACGCGATATCGCGATGGTGTTTCAATCCTACGCGCTCTACCCGCATATGAACGTTGCTGAAAACATGTCGTTTGCCTTGCGCCTGGCCGGGACGCCGAAGGCCGAGATCGCCGACCGGGTCCAACGGTCGGCCGAGATGCTGGAACTCACACCTTATCTGGAGCGCAAACCGCGCGACCTGTCCGGCGGTCAAAGGCAACGGGTCGCCATGGGCCGCGCTGTCGTCCGCGACGCCTATTGCTTCTTGTTCGACGAGCCCCTGTCGAACCTCGACGCCAAGTTGCGCGCCTCGATGCGCACCGAGCTTGCGCTTCTGCACCAGAAGCTCGGACGCACGATGATTTACGTCACCCACGACCAGATCGAGGCCATGACCATGGCCGACCGCATTGTCATCATGCGCGACGGCCTCATTCAGCAGGTGGGCACGCCGAAGGAAGTCTATAACGATCCGGTCAACACCTTCGTTGCGACCTTCATCGGGTCGCCGTCCATGACATTGCTGGACGCGGAACTGAGCGAAGAGAACGGTGCGCTTTCGGCGGCCGGTCAGGGGTTCAAACTGCCGCTGCCAGACCGCTTGCGGGAGCGCGCGTCAGCGGCGGGAGCGCGCCAGATCAGCGTTGGCTTGCGGCCCGAGCATTTCGCAGGCGACGCGATTGACGACAACTTCGCGCCCATCGATCTGGCCGTGAAGGTCGCCGAATACATCGGCTCAAGCCAGTTTCTGGCCGCCGAGGTGGGTGGCAAGGCCATCACCGCCGCCGTTGAGGTCGGGCCAGAAGCCAACCTTTTGAGCGACGGCAAATACTTTTTCGACACCAGGCGCATTTACCTGTTCGACCGCGAGTCGGGAAACGCGCTCTAGACCGAAATCGATCGAGATTGACCAGTGAATAGGGAGGAAACGATGAACAAATTGGTGAAAATCGGGCTAGCGACAGCCGGATCGCTGTTGCTCGCTGCCGGCGCCGCGCTGGCGAACCCATATGAAAAGTACGCCGGCACGACTTTGGTGATCTCATGGCCGTCGAACAACCATTTTAAAGTGGCCGAGGGTCTGGTTGAGCAGTTCACCGAGGAAACCGGGATCGAAGTCGAAATCGACTATCTGCAATATCTGAAACTGCGTGATCGCCAGCTTCTGGAAATGTCGAAACCCGAGGGCGAATACGATGTCGTCGCCTGGGTCGTGATGTGGAAAGGCGAATACGTCAACAAGGGTCTGTTGACCCCACTATCCCAGATGTACACGAACGCCGGTCTCGTCGACCCCGATTTCGACATCGACGACATCGCCGACGCCTATCTGCAAAATGGCGGCGTCGTCGGCGGCGAGCGCGGCTATCTCCCCGGCAAATCGGGCGGCCTCTATGGCCTGCCGTTTGGTGCGGAAACGTCGATCCTCGCCTATCGCAAGGACATCTTCGAAGAGCAGGGCCTCGACGTGCCGACGACCTATGACGAGCTCACCGATGTCATGACCAAGCTCCACGCGGCCGGCATCCCGGCGCTCACGTCGCGCGGCGCCACCGGTCACCAGGTCACGGCCGCTTGGCTGTTCCATCTGGCGCCCCTGGGCGGTCGTGTCTTCGACGCCAAGTGGAACCCCGTGGTCAATTCGCCCGAGTCGGTCAAAGCCGCCGAATTCCTCCGCCATGTCGCAAAGACCGGACCGGTCGGTATCCCGTCCTTCGGCTTCGGCGACGCGGTGACCGCGTTCCTTCAGGGCGACGCGGCCATGTGGCTGGACTCGCTGAAGATCGCCGCGCTGTCGCGCGATGCGAAACGCTCCAAGATCGACGGAAAAGTCGGCTATGCGCTGCACCCGACAGGGACCCGGTGCGGCTCCGAGACCGGCGGTTTTGCCCTTGGCATTCCCGCCAATTCCCAGAATCAGGAAGCCGCCTTCCTGTTCATCCAGTACGTCACATCCAAGGCCGGCGATCAGAAAATGGTCGAGCTTGGCGGAGACCCAGTCCGCATCTCGACATTGAAGAACAACGCGGACAAGTTCCCCGAATACAGTGTCGTCGCGGATCAGCTGCCCTGCGCCGATCCGGACTGGCGTCCGCTTATCCCGGAGTGGAACGAATTGAACGTCGATGTCCTCGGTCAGGCGCTGACCAAGGTCATTACGACGGACGATCCGATCCAACCGATCATGGACGACGCCAACGAGAAGATTCGCGCCATCATGGAGCGCGAAGGCTACTACGTCTGGCAGTAATCCAGCGCGATAAACGCCCTGGCGCCTGATGGGCGCCGGGGTGCCAACCGCCAAGAGAGCTCAATTCGCATGGCCGAACCAGGAACAAAGCCTCGGTGGGAACCGGGCGCGCTAACGCCCTACGCGTTCATTACGCCGGCCGTGCTCGTCATGCTGGGCGGACTGCTCTACCCGGTCGTCATGGCGTTCTACCTGTCGTTCTACGATTGGGAAATCGGGCGCGATCTTGGCGAAGCGCCCTACAACGGCATCGCGCACTTCGCCCGGATGATCCAGGACCCGCAGGTCTGGGAAGTGCTTTGGGTCACGCTGCGCTTCGGCTTCTGGGTCATCACGATCGAGATGACACTGGGCATCGCGCTTGCGCTGCTTCTGGAAAAACCGATCCGCGGCGCGTCATTCTTCCGCACGATTTTCATCCTGCCGTTGATGGTCTCGCCGGTCGTTGTCGGATTGATCTGGCGTTACCTGTTCGACGCACGCGCCGGATGGATCAACTACTATCTACAAGCCTGGTTCGGCATCGAACCCCAGGTTTGGCTCGGCGATCCGCAACTCGCCTTCTTCGCCATTGTCTTCACCGACATCTGGCAGTGGACGCCGTTCATCTTCATCATCATCATCGCCGGCCTTCAGGCCCTGCCGTCGGAGGTCATCGAAGCCTCGGAGATCGACGGCACCAACTGGTGGCAGCAGATTTTCCTGGTCAAGCTGCCGATGATCAAATCCATCATCATCATCGCCTTGCTGATGCGCATCATCGATGTGTTCCGTGGGCTTGAGGTCATGCTGATCATGACCGGCGGCGGACCCGGCCGGTCCACCGAACTGCTGTCACTGCATATCTACAAGCGCGCGTTCGAGACCCAGCAGCTTGGCTACGCCTCGGCGATTTCCGTCCTTTTGATCATCGTCGTCTTCGGACTAAGCCTGATGATCCTCAACATGGCCAATCCGATGAGAACCCGTTCCGATGTGTGAGGTTGCTCCCCGTGAAGAATGATGCCCGTCAACAAATCTTCTATTACACGGCGCTCATCCTACTGGCGTGCATGTCGCTGGCGCCGATCTGGGTGATGATCTCTACGTCGTTCAAGGACGAGGTGACGCTTCAAGGCGACACGCCGCTGTGGTTCTTCTTCGTACCGACCTTGCAGAACTACGAGAGCATCCTCTTCGGCCGCGGCAAGTTCGACACCTATCTCTTGAACTCGATCATCGTGGCGGTATCCACGACCACGATCACGCTGTTGTTCGGCGGGTTTTGCGCCTATGCGCTGGCTCGCGCCCGGTTCCGGGGGCGTAGCTTCCTGGCAAACGCGACGTTGTTGGTGCGCATGGTGCCGCCGGCCGTGCTCGCGGTTCCAGCTTTCGCCTTCGTCATGCTATCCGGCATCGACAACGACCTGGCCGCACTGACTTTCCTTTACACGGCGATCTCGCTGCCCTTCGCGATCTGGCTTCTCTTTGGGTTCTATAAGCAAATCCCGATCGAACTGGAGGAAGCCGCCATCGTCGACGGAGCGACGCCTTTGCAGGTCTTTTTCCGGGTGCTGATGCCGCTAATGACATCGGGTTATGCGGTCGCCGGCATCTTCACATTCAGGATTGCATGGAACGAGTTCATCCTGGCCCTGCTCCTGACCGGGCGAAACACGCGCACGCTTCCCGTCGCCGCTGCCGGGTTCATCACCGAGGAAGGCGTCGAATGGGGTCGGATCATGGCCATGGGCACGCTGATCGTTATCCCACCGCTGCTCTTTACCTTCTTCGCCGCGAAGCAGATCATCGCCGGCATGACCGCCGGCGCGGTCAAGGGTTAGGCGCAGCCAGGGCCGGGCATGTATCGCAGCAGTTATGACAAGCCGAACGTCCTCCTGATCGTCACGGATCATTGGACGGCGTCGCTTCTGGGCTGCGCCGGGCATCCGGCAGTCCACACGCCTGTCCTCAATCAGATCGCGAAGAACGGTGTGCGCTACACCAACGCCTATTCTGAACATCCCGTCTGCATCCCGGCGCGGCGCACGCTAATGACCGGGACCTCCGCAAAGAAGCATGGCGACCGGACTTTTCAGGCCAAGCTTGAGATGCCGGCGGACCTGCCGACCATGGCGCAGACGTTTCGGGATGCCGGTTATCAAGCTTATGGCGTTGGCAAGACCCACACCTATCCGCAGCGCGACCGGCTCGGCTTCGACGACATCCAATTGGACGACGAGGGCCGGACTCATCACGGCGTGACGGACGATTACGAAATCTTCCTGGGCGACAAGGGCTATCTCGGCCGTCAGTTTGGCCACGGCATGAGCAACAATGGCTATCACGCCGCCGCCTGGCATCTGCCCGAAGAGGTACATGCCACCAATTGGGCGACCGACACGATGGCGCGGATCATCCGGCGCCGCGATCCCAAGCGTCCAGCCTTTTGGTATCTGGGGTACCGCCACCCCCACCCGCCGCTGGTCCCGCCTCAGCGTCTTTTGGATTTCTACGCCGATATCGAACTGGACGAACCCGTTCACGGCGGCTGGCTGAACACCAAGGACCTGCCGCTCATGCTCCAGGGCGTCTTGAAGCGCTACGACTACAATGAGCGGGAAAGTACGCTGGCGCGGCGCGCCTTTTTTGCGCTGTGCACGCAGATCGATCAGCAGATCGGGTCGCTGATCGGCACGATCCGAGAAGAGGGCCTCCTCGACAACACGATCATCATGTTCACGTCCGATCATGGCGAGATGCTCGGCAACCATGGCATCTGGGCGAAGCAGACGTATTACGAGGGCTCGGCCAACATCCCAATGCTCCTGATGGGCGTGAAGGACTGTCCACGGACAGGCAGTGGACGTGTCGACGGCCGTCTGGTCGCCTTGCAGGATATCATGCCGACACTGCTTGACCTGGCCGGCATCGACTGTCCCGAGACTGTCGAGGGCCGTTCGATGGTCGGCAACGACCGGCGCGACATGCTCTACGGCGAGTTCGGCGAGGGTGAGCTGAGTTCGCGGATGGTCCACGACGGTCGCCATAAGCTCATCTACTATCCGGCCGGCAACCACCGGCAGCTCTTCGACCTGGAAACCGATCCCAACGAACTGACCGATGTGGCCAAGGATCCGGCATATGCAGAACGGCTCGATGCATTGACCGCGCGACTGATCGACGAACTCTACGGATCCGACCTTGAGTGGGTCGTCGAGGGACAACTCATCGGGTTGCCGAACCGCGACTACCGGCCGGCACCCAATCGCGGCCTCGGCCTAACACGCGGCGCACAGTGGCCTGTGCCCCCTGTCAATCCTGGCGGGTTGATGGTCTTCTTCCCGGAGGCGCCCGATCATGAAGAGCCGGAGGACAAGGAACCGTGACCAGTGACTTGAAGTCAGCGCTTGTCACCGGCGCGACAAGCGGCATCGGCGCGGCCACGGTACGGGCGCTCGCCGCCTCCGGTCGCACCGTCCTGGCGATCGCGCGCCGGGAAGACCGATTGCGAGACCTTGCCGAAGAGACCGACTGCGCGTGTCTTGTCGCCGATGTGCGCGATCTGGACGCGATCGCATCCAAGATCGACGCCTTCGCGCCGGACATCATCGTCAACAATGCCGGTGTCGGTCATGGCATCGACGGCCTCGAACACGCGACATCCGAGATGATCAAGGAGGCGGTCGAGATCAATGTGATCGCCCCGATGCAGATTGCCGCGTTGGCCCTTGCCGGCATGCGGGAACGGGGGAAAGGACACATCGTCAATATCGGCTCGATCGCCGGTCTCCACACCCTCGTTTCGGCTGTCTATGGCGGCACCAAAGGCGCCGTCCACCTGATGTCACAGAACCTGCGCTTCGAGCTGTCGGGCAGCGGCCTGCGCGTGACGGAGATCTGCCCCGGCCGTGTATCGACGGAGTTCTATCAGGCCGCCGCAGGAGATAAAGACCGGCTAACCCAGTTGGGTCAGACGGGCATCATGGAATTACAGCCGGCCGATATCGCCGATGCGATCCTTTTCGCGGTCGACGCGCCCCCGCATGTCAATGTCGCAACGATCGAGCTCCTGCCGGTCGAACAGGCCGTCGGCGGCACACGGATCGAACCGATCGCTCCGAGGCAATAGGCGGAACAGTATGGGACGACTCAACGGCAAATCGGCATTGGTGACCGGGGGCGGCAACGGGATCGGCAAAGCCTCGGCGCTGCGCTTCGCGTCTGAAGGCGCGGCGGTCATCGTCGCGGATTTCCGGCAAGACGCCGCGGAGATCGTCGTTGCCGAGATCGAGGCTGCCGGCGGGCGGGCGATGGCGGTTCAGGTCGATGTCAGCGATGAAGCTGTCGTCGATTCGATGGTGCGCGCGGGCGTCGAAGCGTTCGGCAAGATCGACGTCCTCTTGAACAGCGCCGGCGGCGGCTCGACGAAGGACGGCCCGGTGACCGAACTTGAGATCGATGAGTTCTGGCGAACGATCCGCGTGGATCTCTTCGGCACGCTTTTGTGCTGCCGACGCGTTATCCCGGAAATGGTCGAATCCGGCGGTGGATCGATCGTCAACATTTCGTCGCTTAGAGCTGTGATCGGCACCCATGGCGCCGATGCCTACACGGCCTCGAAAGGCGGCGTGCTGGCCATGAGCCGGGCGATGGCGATGCAGTGGGCGAAACATGACATTCGCGTTAATGTCATGGCGCCGGGCGTCGTGCTGACCGAACGCGTCGCGGCATTCATCAAGGAAGACAACCCGATCTACCAGAAATCGCTGCTCGGCCCCTCCGACCCGCAGGACGTCGCAAACCTGGCGCTTTACCTAGCCAGCGACGAGGCGCGCAAGGTTACCGGAACGGTGATGCGACTGGATGGCGGCGCCAGCATCTACTGACGCGGCGATCCACAGGCGTGCCAGAGTCGCTTGTTACTCATTCTGAGAATTTGGTGGAGCCGAGCGGGATCGAACCGCTGACCTCGTCATTGCGAACGACGCGCTCTCCCAACTGAGCTACGGCCCCGCCTGCGACAGCGATGTAAGTGAGTGGAAAAGCGCTGTCAACTCGCTTCGATGGACGCTTGCAGAGGTCGGCCTGGACCGTTACATCTCCGCGAGATTCTTCCGAACACCGACCGGATGACCCATGAACGCCCTGCTTTCACTTCTCGTGACCGTCATCGACCTCTATGTGTGGGTCATCATCATATCCGCCGTCATGAGCTGGCTGGTCGCCTTCAACGTGATCAACAGCCACAACCGGTTCGTCGCCACAATCGGCGACATGCTCTACCGACTGACAGAACCGGCGCTGAGGCCGATCCGCCGGTTCCTTCCGAACCTTGGCGGCATCGACATATCGCCGGTCATCCTCATCTTGTTGTTGGTCTTCCTACGCAATCTCTTGATCGAGTACTGGCCGCGCTGACACGGCACGGCAGAGACAGGAGGCCGGCATGGCTGAACGCATTGATGGCAAGGCGGTCGCCGCCGATGTCCGGGCCGAAGTGACGGACGCGGTCTCGACGCTAAAGGCCGATCACGGACTGACGCCGGGTCTGGCCGTCGTTTTGGTGGGCGACGATCCGGCGTCCAAGGTCTATGTCGCCAACAAGGGCCGGCAGACGGTCGAGGTCGGCATGGCGTCGTTCGAGCACAAGCTGCCGGCGGAAACATCCGAGGCCGATCTCCTCGCCCTTGTCGCCACCTTGAACGCCGACCCGGCCGTTCATGGCATTCTGGTGCAGATGCCACTGCCCGACCATATAGATTCCGACGCGGTGGTCATGGCGATCGATCCGGCCAAGGATGTCGACGGACTTCACCCGGAAAATGCCGGGCGCCTGGTGCTTGGCCAGCCCGGTCTGGTGCCGTGCACGCCGCAGGGTTCGGTTATCCTGGCGAAGCGCGCGCTCGGCGCCTCATTGTCGGGCCTGGACGCACTTGTGGTCGGTCGATCCATCCTGGTCGGCAAGCCGGTTTCGCTGCTTCTGCAAAACGAGAACTGCACGGTGACCATGGCCCATTCGCGCACCCGCGACCTGGCCGACCATTGCCGCCGCGCCGATCTTCTGGTCGCCGCCGTCGGCCGTCCGGAAATGATCAAGGGCGAATGGATCAAGCCGGGCGCCTGCGTCATCGATGTGGGCATCAACCGGGTTCCAGCGCCGGAAAAAGGCGACGGAAAGACCAAACTCGTCGGCGATGTGGACTTTGACGCGGCCGAAGCAGTGGCCGGCTCCATCACGCCGGTTCCAGGCGGTGTCGGGCCGATGACGATCGCCTGCCTTTTGGCCAACACGGTGGTCGCCGCGGCACGCCAGGCCGGCGTTCCGGTCCCGGACCTCGTGCTATAGAGCTTTCCGTAAGAAGGCTCTAGGCTGCCGCGCCTCCGGCCTCGACCGCCTTGCGGATCAGGTCCTTGGCTTCATCGACATCGCCCCACCGCACGATCTTCACCCATTTGTCGGGTTCCAGATCCTTGTAATGGGTAAAGAAATGCTCGATCTGCGCGACCGTGATCTCCGGCAGGTCAGTGATCGTGCGAACCCGGTCGTAGCGGCGCGTGAGCTTGGGGACTGGAAGCGCGATGATCTTCTCGTCCTGACCGGCCTCGTCATCCATTAAGAGCACGCCGATCGGTCGGCAGTTGATGACGCAACCGGGAATCAATGCCCGGCTGTTTGCGACCAGCACATCGACCGGATCGCCATCGTCCGACAGGGTATGCGGCACGAAACCGTAATTCCCGGGATAACGCATCGGCGTATAAAGGAAGCGATCGACGACCATCGTCCCCGCATCCTTGTCCATCTCGTATTTGATCGGCTCGCCGCCCGTAGCGACCTCGATGATGACATTGATGTCGTCGGGAGGATTGTCGCCGATGGCAATCGCGTCGATGCGCACGATAGGTCTCCGCTGCGTGCTAGAATTTGTATCCTACTCGAAGCCCGGCGACGTTCAGGCCGGGATTGCTGTCGACAAATCCTGCGTTCGAAATGTGCTGAAATGTGGCCATGATCCTGATCGCCTCAGTCACGGCGGCACCGACAGAAATCTGCTGATGAAACAGAACGCGGCTGCCAAGGTCTTTCTCATTCGGCTTACCGCCGTCTGTCTCGCCGTCGTGGATGACACCACCCAGACCGATTTCCGCAAAGACGGGGCCGAAGATCATCAGATCCCAGGTCAGTCCGGCATAGCCGAAATTGGCGCCTGAATCCCCTGTGACCACGCCACCGATATGCGGGCGCGGCGTCAGCACGAAATCGACAAAAGGATTGTGAAACTGCCACGGCGGACGCCTGAACAGGACTTCACCGGTTCCAGCAACGGTCTCGAAACTGTCTGAATCCCAACCGATGTCGTGGCCGTACAGACCAAGGCGAAGCTCCGAGATCGGTCCAAGCCCCTCGGCCCGCGCCACTCCTGCCACGCCCGCCAACAACAGCGCAACGCAAACGATCACATACCGAAACACGACGCCCCCGGTTCCCCGCTTTGTTTTTCGCCGCTCAAACAAGACTCATTGGCGGCATTTGCCGAAGAATATCCGGGCGGATCAACCGCCGCATAGTGCAAAAAGGCAACTTTTATGGGTTTCTCCCCGCTCAGCGCCAGATATAGGCCGTTTTTTCAAAGCGCGTACCGCCGAAAACCTCGCCGGATTTGGCAAGCGGCTGACCGCCCATGGCACGGTAAAAGGCAACTGCGGGTTCGTTGACATCAAGCACCCACGCGACGGTTCCCTTCAACCGTCGTGTCGCAAGGTGTTTCGCGGCGGCGTTGAACAGCCGCGCGCCGAGCCCGACGCCCTGGTAGTCAGGGTCGAGATAAAGCTCATAGATCTCGCCATCGGCCGGCACGATGCGCCGACGCACCGGACCACATGTGGCATAGCCGGCCAAGGTCCCGTCGAAGTCGATGACGAGCGTCCCCATGCGCCGCCGCAACACCCGCTGCCACCAGCGACCATCGCGTTCGCCGATAAAGCGCTCCAAGGCCAGGCCCGGAATGATGCCGCGATAGGCGCCCTGCCAGGCGCGCGCCTGGACCCCGGCCAATTGGTCGGCATCCTTTTCGCTGGCAGCGCGGACATCGATCGGAATCGTCGACATGACGCAAGCCTAAGCCGGTCCGGCGGGCGGACACAAGCCCGATCAAGCTCACGTTTGATGTCACGCCGTGCCGGTCATCTCCGCCACGCCGGCACGCGCCGCGCGCTTGCGATCATGCGGGTCCAAAAGACGCTTGCGCAGACGAATGGACTGCGGCGTGACTTCAACCAGTTCGTCATCGGCGATGTAGGCCAGCGCCTTTTCAAGCGGCATTTTCATCGGCGGTGTCAGACGCACCGCATCGTCCTTGCCGGCTGCGCGGATATTGGTCAGCTGCTTGCCCTTCAAGACGTTGACCTCCAAATCGTTGCCGCGCGTGTGCTCGCCGACGATCATGCCGCGATAAACGGCATCGCCCGGCTCGACGATCATCGGCCCGCGATCCTCCAGGTTCCAAAGCGCATAAGCGACCGCCTGGCCCTCCCCATTTGCAATCAGCACGCCGGTATGCCGCGTCGGGATCGCACCGCGATGGGAGGCATAGGCGTGGAACAACCGGTTCATGATCGCCGTGCCGCGCGTGTCGGACAAAAGCTCGCCGTGATAGCCGATGAGGCCGCGCGTGGGCGCATGGAAGACAAGCCGCTGCCGCCCGCCGCCTGAGGGCCGCATCTCGATCAGTTCAGCCTTGCGCTCCGAAAGCTTCGAGACGACCGCGCCGGCGAAGTCCTCGTCGACATCGATCGTCACCTCCTCAATCGGCTCCAGCGTTGCGCCGGAGGTGGGGTCGGTCTGCATGACAACGCGCGGCCGCGAGACGGTCAACTCAAAGCCTTCCCGGCGCATCGTTTCGATCAGGATTCCAAGCTGCAATTCGCCGCGTCCGGCGACCTCGAAGGCGTCCTTGTCACCGGTCTCGGAGACTTTCAGCGCGACATTGCCCTCCGCCTCGCGCAAGAGCCGGGCGCGGATGACACGGCTTTGTACCTTGTCGCCGTCCTGTCCGGCCAGCGGCCCATCGTTGATGCGAAACGTCATCGACAAGGTCGGCGGGTCGATCGGTTGGGCGGGGATCGCTTCGGTCACCGACGGATCGCACAAGGTGTGCGCAACGGTCGCCTCCGACAGGCCGGCGATCGCGACAATGTCGCCGGCAAGCCCGGCATCGATCGGTTGGCGCTCCAATCCGCGAAACGCCAGGACCTTGGAGACCCGGCCCTGCTCGATCACCGAACCGTCGGTCGCAATCGCCTTCACCGCCTGATTCGGCGCAACCGATCCCGCCGTGATCCGGCCCGTCAGCACCCGGCCCAAATAGGGATTTGCCTCGATTGTCGTCGCCAGCAAGCGAAACGGACCGTCCTCGGTCGTCGGTGGCGCGACACGATCCAAGATGAGATCGAACAGCGGTGCCATGCTGTCCGTCGGCCCTTCCGGCTCCGCCGCCATCCAGCCATCCTTCGCCGAACCGTAAAGAACCGGAAAATCGAGCTGCTCCTCATCGGCACCGAGCGCGGCGAAGAGATCGAAGATCTCGTCGAGAACCGCGTCCGGCCGCGCGTCTGGCTTGTCGATCTTGTTGATGGCGACGATCGGCCGCAACCCGACCTGCAACGCCTTGGCAACGACGAACTTGGTCTGCGGCATCGGGCCTTCCGACGCGTCGACCAGGACCACAGCACCGTCGACCATGTTGAGGATGCGCTCGACCTCGCCGCCGAAATCGGCGTGGCCTGGCGTGTCGACGATGTTGATGCGCGCGCCCTGCCATTCGAGCGACGTGACCTTCGCCAGGATCGTGATGCCGCGCTCACGCTCCAAATCGTTGGAATCCATCGCCCGTTCCGCAACGCGTTGATTGTCGCGGAACGCGCCGGATTGGCGCAACAAAACGTCAATCAGCGTGGTCTTGCCGTGGTCAACATGGGCGATGATCGCGACATTGCGCAGATCCGCGGGCGGAACTTGGGTCATTGCGGCGCCAGCTAAAGGTCAAGGAATGGCGTCCTGATAGCCCATTCGCCGGTTGCGGGATAGGGGGATTCCGCCTGGCATGAAACCGGCAAGTGAAACGGTCAAAGAGAAGCCTTGTCCCGATTTGATACGGAGTCCGACATGTTCGACCGCATGGCCAGCGTCAACAATGATTCGAACCGCACGCGGGTTGCCGTCAAGCTCACGCTCGACGATGGCTCGATGCTCAGCGGCGAATTCGTGATCACCGGCCATGGCGACCTCCAGAGCTATTTGAACGGCGACCGGACATTCTATCTCTTTGAATCGGCACAGGGCGGCCTGTGCTATGTGTCCAAGGATACCATCCGCCGCATCGATCCAGTCGTCATGAAGGCCGCCGACCAACTGGACCGAGCCATGGTGCGCGCCGAGCGCTTTGATCCCTTCCAGGTGTTAGGCATCGACCGCAATGCCGATCGCGAGGCTGTGCGCGCCGCCTATCATGAGCGCGTCAAGGCCTACCACCCGGATCGCATCTCAGCGCTCAGCCTGCCGCCGGAAATGGTCGACTACAGCGCCGCCATGCTGTCGCGCATCAACGCCGCCTACGAGCAACTCGGCCATTAAGTTTAAGGCCGATAACCGTTTCGTCCCGACCGCAGCGCGACGGCGGGCCGGGCGCATGGACGATCGGGCGCAATTGCTCCCGGACGAGCGTCGCCGTGCAGTCCGGGATGATCGACCGGAACATCGCTAGGCCCTCCCCGGCCGTCCGCTTACGTCGAACAGGCCCTCCAGATGGACGAGCGTATCGGCCATCGATTCGCGCATGACCGAAAGCGGCGAGGCCACAGGGGGCGCCACTTCGCCGATGACCTCACCTTCCTCAATGGCGAGCACGGCGCGGTGTTTGGCCGCGACCGCACGCATGCGGCCGTTCTCCAAGAGGCAGTACATGACGAGGGACCGGACGCCCCGGTTCTGTGCCGAGCGCACCGTTCGCCGCAAAAGCGCCGAGCCGATCCCCGCATTCTGGAAATCGCGTTCCACGCTGAACGCCGCTTCCGCGGTCTTCGGCATTAACTCAGAGACCGGCCGCAATTCGGCAGCGGCCCTGAGCGTTCCGTCGATGAAACAGCCATGAACGACACCGCCAAGCGACGCGGCGACATCGGTATAGGTGCGGATGAAAGCATCGGAGACCGCATGACCGAAGCGCAGCCGCCGGTTTTCGCGATCAAGCCGCAGGAGATGGGCACAAAAGGCGTCTGTGTCTACGCTAGAGAGCTTACGGTAGGCAGGGGATTCAAGGTGTTTTGCCGACATTTGTCCTCTCCATCAGGATCGGGGGGAATCGGCGTTTCCTCAATTATTGTGCATTGCACAAAAATGCGTCGGGACTGTGGCGCAGTCAACCGACATTGCGATCACTTGTGAGAACGCACTTCAATCCAGGCAAACTTGCCAATACGTCAAGGCGGTGCTCAACCTTATGTTTCTGCTGACAAAATACCCTTGAAGTCGCTCTTTGCGACAGCCCGCACAACATCGGCGAAAATCTCAAAACTCGTTTGCCGGCCGGTCGTCTTGCGCCATGCCAGCCCGATCGACCGATTGAATCGTCCGCCGCGAAAGCGCAGCACGCGCACATCGCCGTTGCGTCGCGCGATTTCCGACTTCACGTAAAGCGACGGCAGAAAGGCGAGCCCCATGCCCATGGCCGCCATCTGGCGCAGTGCATCAAGGCTCGTGCCCTCGTAATCCTGGCGCAGATTGGCACCAACCTCGCGGCAAAGCGTGGTGATTTGATCGTGAAGGACGAAAGCACTTGAGAGCGACAAGACCTCTTGGCCAGCCAGATCGGCGTCGACCACATCCGCTTGGTCCGCCAAGGCGTGATCGCGTGCGACGGCAAGGTGGAGCGGTTCGCGAAACAGTCGCTTCACCACCAAATCGCCGGAAAGGACAGGCAATTGGGTTAGGACAAGATCGTGGACACCCTCAAGGAGCCCGTTGAGGAGGTCACGGGGTGCGGCGTCTCGAACGATCAGTTTCAGCGCTGGATAGCGCTCATGCAAAAGGCGCACGACATTCGGCAGGATGTAGGGCCCAAACGTTGGCGTCGAACCAAGCCGGATCGTTCCCGACATTCCGGACTTTAGCGCATCTGAATAGTCGACGAGCGCCGACACGTCTTCGAGGATTTGGCGCGATCGTGCCAGGACCTCGCGGCCGGAGGGCGTGAGCACCGCGCCAAAGCGCCCGCGCTCCACGAGATTGAGGCGTAGCACCTCTTCCAAATTGCCAATTTGAAGGCTGAGCGAAGGCTGGCTGATTCCCACGCGCTCGGCCGCCGCGCGAAAATGACCGGTTTCCGAAAGCGCCACGAAATAGCGCAACTGCTTCAGCGTTGGTGATCGATCCATGATCCAGTCGTCATCCGGTCGCGAGATCCTTTAATAGGAAAAACCAATCAAACTTTCAAATCAATTAGGATCGAACAATCGAAGTGGAGCGCCCACATGATCCGGAACGCAAATACGGATCCAAGGAGTGCACCGTGCTCGACCCGGCCCTCGTCAACGCCAACAAGACCTTCGCGGAGCCGCTACCGCAATCCGCGTCGATACCGGTCGTCTTGATATCCGGAGACGGGATCGGACCGGAAATCTCGTGGGCGGCCAGGCGCGTGATTTCCGTGGCATGCCCGCAGATCGACTGGATTGATGCACCGGCGGGCGCGGCGGTCATGGACAAGGGCGTTGTTACGGGACTGCCGCCTGAGACACTCGAGATGATCGAGGAAGCGGGCGTCGTCTTGAAAGGTCCATTGGCGACCCCGCAAGGGTCGGGCGGCAAGAGCGCCAATGTCACGCTGCGCAAGCTCTACGAGCTCTACGGCAATATCAGGCCGATCCGCAGCCTTCCCGGACTCAAGGGACCTTACGCGGGTCGCGACATCGATTTCACCATCGTGCGCGAGAACGTCGAGGACCTCTACGCCGGTATTGAGCACATGCAGACGCCAGACGTGGCGCAGTGCCTGAAACTGATCTCGCGCAAAGGGTCGGAGAAGATCGCGCACCTCGCCTTCGCGCTCGCCCGCGCGGAGCACAAGGACAGCGTTCATTGCGCCACCAAGTCCAATATCATGAAGCTGACCGAGGGCCTCTTCCAGCGCAGCTTCGAGGCGGTGGCCGAGCGATATCCCGACATCGACGCGCATCACATGATCGTCGACAACTGTGCCCATCAAATGGTCATGCGGCCGGAGCAGTTCGATGTGGTCGCCACAACCAATATGAACGGCGACATTCTCTCCGACCTGGCTGCTGGACTGGTCGGCGGGCTGGGCCTGGTGCCAAGCGCCAATGTCGGTGCCGAGATGGCGATGTTCGAGGCCGTGCACGGCTCCGCGCCGGATATCGCCGGAACCGGAAAAGCCAATCCGACGGCGCTGATCCTGGCGGGTGCGATGATGCTGCGCCATCTCGGCAAGGCGCTGGCCGCTGCCCGGATCGAGGCCGCTGTGAAGGCTTGTTACGCGATGCAAGAGGACTTGCCCGTTGATGTGGCAGGGCCTGGACAAGCCGGCTCGACGCAAGCGTTCACGGATCGCCTGCTCGACGCCTTGAGCGATGTTCCGAACACGGCCGAGGATGACGACTTGGCCGGCGAGTTGACATCTCACATGGAAGCCATGCCGGTCCGCGAAGCACGCGTCGAGCGCCGCTTCGACGGTGTCGACGTCTTCGTCGAATGGTCCGGCAGCGTGGAGGCTCTCGCGCATTCCATGCGCAACGCGGCGGCGCTCGGGGCGTTCCGTCTCTCCATGATTTCCAATCGCGGCACGATCGTGTGGCCGAAGCGTACCGCTCACACGGACACCGTTTCCCATTGGCGGTGTCGCTTCCGCGCGGTGCCGATGGCCAGCGATGCCGAGCAACGCATCCACGACCTGCTCTACGCAATCGGCGAGCGGATGCGCTGGATGCATGTTGAAAAGCTAGAGGGCCATGACGGCGCCCCCGCCTATGCGCTCGCGCAAGGCGAAGCCAGCGCGGCAAAAACAAACCGGAGAGAGGAGCGGCTGCAATGAACACGAACGACAGCGACAAGATGGCAGGCGTGGCGGCGAAGATCTCGGCTTTGCGCCAGCGTCATCAGGACATGGAACGGCGGGTCAAGGAGGAGCAAAGCCGGCCCGTTACCAGCTTGGTGGTTATGCAACGGCTTAAGCGAGAACGCCTGCGTCTGAAGGACGAAATCGTCGCTCACGAAGGCGTCTTGCGAACACTGGGCCGCGGTCGGCGACCTGCCGGCTAGTGGCCAATGCCGGTGCGATGATCTGTGATGATCGATATCCCCCGCTCTCGTAGCAGATCACGCACCGGCAAAGAACGAACCGGCGGCACCAAGAGCCTTCTGTGAAAAGCTCTAAAGGAGGGACACCATGTTCAACTACCCGGACATCTTCATGACGACGAAGCTGTTTCACAGCGCCGACATTTCAGAGTTGCTGCCGGGCGACAATGAAGACGACGCCAGAAGCGACACGCAGCGCGAAGACGCGGCGCACGTGACCGAGAATCGTTCCTGATCTCAGGCTTACCGGTCGAGTTTGGCGACGAAGCCGGCGAGCCGATCAAGCGGCGATGGTTCCGCCGGCGCCTCGGCTTTCGTCTTAAGCTGCCGGCCATCGAATTCAGCCGCAATCCTCTCATAGGCTTCCTCGGCGTCGACCGGTAGCCGGTGGGCGATGCCCTGGTGGCAATCGATACAGGTCTTGTTCTCGTCGATCGCTTGCTGGTGGGCCACGCCGGACCGATCTTCTTGCAGCGTGAAGTCCATGTACTCGAAGTTGTGACAGTTGCGGCACTCGCGGCTGTCCGTGTTCTTCATGGTGCGCCAAACGCGCATGGCCAGCCGCTGCCGTTCCTCTTCGAACTTCTCCGGCGTCGACACGGTGCCGCGAAAATGATGATAGAGTTCCGCTGACGCGACGATCTTGCGTCGCACCTTGAAAATCCACTCTTTCGGCACATGGCAATCGGGACACGTCGCCCGGACGCCGGAGTGATTGTTGTAGTGGATGGTTTCCTTGTATTCGAGATAGACGTTCTCGTACATCTCGTGGCAGCCAATGCAGAACTTCTCAGTGTTCGTGATCTCCATCCCCCAGTTGAAGCCGCCCCAGAACAAGACGCCGCCGACGCCGCCGACGACGAGAAGCGAGCCGAGGGAGTAAACGGCCGAAGGCCGCGAAACGGTCTGCCACAGACGCTTGACGAAGCCTGGTTGTTTGGCGTCTGGACCGGTGTTTTGATCGCTCATAATGCGCGCCTCTTCTTGTTGTTATCGCGTGAAGGACGGCACGAAGGTGTTATCGACCAGCGGCTCAGCGTCCGCCTGCGGCACGTGGCACTGATTGCAGAACCAGCGCGTGCCGGCGATCTCATCGAGTTGACGCCCATCGCGGTCGAGGTAGTGCGTCATCGATAGGGTCGGCGCGTTGCGCTCGCCGGCATTCGACCAGTCGTGACAGCCCAGACACTGATTGGCGTTGGTGTCGATCTGGTACTGGTCGACCGCATGGGGAATGAGCGGCGGCTGGTGTCTGTAGGCGCGACCGAAGCGCTTCTTGTCCTGCTTCGGGACGCCGACGACCGTCACCGGTTCGTCGATCTGCGCCCCGCGCAGGGTCTGCAGCGATGCGTCTTGTGCGAAGGCAACGCCGGCGACGACGGCAAGAGCCGCGAAGGCGGCGGTGGCGAGTTTAAGAACGCTCTTCATGTGTGGATCCTCCCCTGGGATCAAGCGGCGCGGCGTTTCGCGTCAAAGGGTTCGGCACCGTCGACCGCGTCTACCGGTCGATCGGCGAAACGATGGGTGAAACGGAAGACATCCTGCGAGCACACATCGATGCAACGGCCGCAGGCGGTGCAGTCCCGGTGCGTAATGATCGGCGTTGCGTCTCCGGTGCCGCGCAGCGCCGGCGTGATGACATGGGCTTCCGGACAAATTTCGAAACAGTCCATGCAATCGTCGCACGCACCGCGATTGGCGGCGGACACGCGCAAGACGCTCTTCTCGTTGAGCAAACCGTAAAAGGCACCGACGGGGCATAGATGACCGCACCAGCCATGCCTTGAAACGAAAAGATCGAAGAAGAAGACGGCCAGAACGATCATCCAGGCGAAGCCGGCACCGAAGATGACAGCCCGGTGGGCCATGGAGACCGGGTTGACCAGTTCCCAGGCGACCGTCCCGGTGGCCAACGAAACAACGAAGACCATGGTAAGCACCCAGTATCGGGTGGATCGCTTCGGCTGCCAGCCCTTCTTCAGCCCAAGGCGCATGTGCAGCCAGTGGGCGAGATCGGTCACCGGGTTGATCGGACAAACCCAGGAGCAGTAGAGACGGCCGCCGACGGCAGCGTAGATCGCGGCGACGATGCCGGCGCCCAGAATGGCCGTCAAAGCCGGAATGTGGCCGGCGGCGAAGGTCTGGAGAAGCACCAGCGGATCGGTCAGCGGCAGGACGCCAAGCGTGAGCGACGACGTCAGATTGCCTTTGACGATCCATAGCCCGAACCAAGGCCCAAGAAGGAAAAGGCCAAGGAAACCTGCCTGCGAGAGGCGGCGCAGGATCAGATATTTGTGGGCGCCGAACCAGCCCTTGGTGGCAATCGCCTCAGCGCCGGCGACGGCAAAGGTCTTGGCGTTGGCGGTCATTGCACACCCTCAGCGCCTGGCAGCTTGAGCGCCGGTTCGAAGCCACGATCCGGTAGATCGATCATGTCGCCGACCAGCGGTGCGCCGGCTTTTTCTTTTTCCTCCCATCCGAGCCTGTAGTGGTCGGCCGCCTCGGCGCGTGCGAGCCGGGTCGGCAGGACCTTGATCGCGGCCTCAGGAAGCACACAGCTCTTTTCGCATTTGCCGCAACCGGTACAGGCCTCGGCGTGAACCGTCGGTGCGAAAATCGCGTGGCTGTCGGTGCGCGTATTGTGGCTGCGCTCCAGCGTGATCGCCTCGTCGACCAGAGGGCAGACGCGGTAGCAAACGTCGCAGCGCAATCCGAGATAGTTCAGGCAATGCTCTTGATCGACAAGGACCGCCACGCCCATGCGTGCGTCGTCGATTGTCTCAAGTCCCGGATCGAGCGCCCCCGTCGGACAGGCGGCCACACACGGAATGTCGTCGCACATCTCGCACGGAACAGAGCGCGCGGTAAAATAGGGCGTGCCCGTTGCCGCGCCGTCACGGCCTAGCTCGGCCAGCGACAGCGTGTCATAGGGGCAATCACGAACGCAGAGACCGCAGCGCACGCAAGCACCGAGGAAATCCGGTTCCGGCAGCGCACCCGGCGGGCGTAGCGCTTCGGCCGGAAGCTCCCGCGCCTCGACGGCATACAGACTTAAGAGCAGACCGGCAGCCGCACAGCCGCCCGCCGCGCGCGCCGCGTCTTGAAGGACGCGGCGGCGCGTGGGGCTGCGGCCAAGTCGTGCGTCGGTCATTGCGCCCGATCCCCCGTCCTTAAGCGCGGGCGACCTTGCAAGCGCACTTCTTGAAGTCCGTCTCCTTGGAAATCGGACACGTCGCATCGAGCGTCAGCTTGTTGACGAGCTGGCCCTCATCGAACCACGGGAAGAACACGACACCGCGCGGCATCTTGTTGCGACCGCGCGTTTCGACCAGCGTCTCCACCTCGCCGCGCCGGGTCGAGATCGTGATAGTCTGGCCGCGCCGGACGCCACGCTCCTTGGCATCGTCGGGATGCATGAAGACCTGTGCTTGCGGATAGGCGCGGTGCAACTCCGGCACGCGACGCGTCATCGACCCAGAGTGCCAGTGTTCGAGAACGCGCCCTGTGACCAGCCACAGATCGAACTCGTCGTCCGGCTCCTCGGCTGGCGGCTCGTAAGGGGCGAAGATGATGTTCGCCTTGCCGTCCTTCTTGCCGTAGAAGCGCACGCCCTCGCCCTCCGGCACGTAAGGATCGAATCCCTCGCGGAAGCGGTAGAGCGTTTCCTTGCCGTCGACGACAGGCCAGCGCAGACCGCGCGACTGGTGGTAGACGTCGAACGGAGCCAGGTCGTGGGCCTTGCCGCGCCCGAACTCCGCGTACTCCTCGTAAAGGCCCTTTTGCACATAAAACCCGAAATGCGCGCTTTCGTGATTGCCGAACCCTTCCGCGGTTTGTGAGACCGGATACTTGTCCACGACGCCATTCGCAAAGAGCACCTCAAAGAGCGTCTTGCCGCGCAGCTCCGGCTTCTGATCGAGAAGTTCGGCAGGCCAAACCTCATCGGTGGTGAAGCGCTTGGAGAACTCCATCACCTGCCAAACATCGGACTTGGAGTCGCCCGGCGCGTCGATCTGCTCGCGCCAGAACTGGGTCCGGCGCTCGGCGTTGCCGTAGGCGCCTTCCTTCTCGACCCACATGGCCGTCGGAAGGATCAGATCGGCGGCAAGCGCTGTCACCGTCGGATAGGGGTCTGACACGACGATGAAGTTCTCGGGGTTGCGGTAGCCCGGCCACCCCTCTTCGTTGATGTTCGGCGCCGCCTGCATGTTGTTGGTGCATTGCACCCAATAAGCGTTCAGCTTGCCGTCCTTCAGCATGCGGTTCTGGAGAACGGCATGGAAGCCCGGCTTGGCGGGGATCGTGCCGGCCGGGATACCCCAAGCGGTCTCGCAAATCTCCCGGTGCTTTTCGTTCATCACCACCATGTCGGCGGGCAACCGGTGGGCGAACGTTCCCACCTCGCGTGCCGTGCCGCAGGCCGAGGGCTGGCCGGTCAATGAGAACGGAGAATTGCCCGGCTCGGAGATTTTGCCGGTCAGAAGATGAACGTTGTAGCAAAGGCCATTCACCCAGGTGCCACGGGTGTGCTGGTTGAAGCCCATGGTCCACAGCGACATGATCTTCTTGGTCGGGTCGGCATAAAGCTGCGCCAACCGCTCCAACTTTTCAGCCGGCACTCCGGACATCTCCGCCACCCGCTCCAGCGTGTATTCGGAAACCGCAGCGGCATAGTCTTCGAAGCTGATCGGCTCGATCTTGCCGTGCTTGCCGTCGTGAGAAGGATTGGCGGCATTTTGCTCGCGCGGATCGTTCGGGCGAAGGCCGTAGCCGATGTCGGTCGCCGTCTTGGTGATGTTGACGTGCTTGTTGACGAAGTCCCAGTTCACCGCGTCGGTCTGGATGATGTGGTTGGCGATGTAGTTCAGGATCGCCAGATCGGTGTGCGGCTTGAATATCATGCCGTTGTCGGCGAGTTCGAAACACCGGTGCTCGAAAGTCGACAGCACATGGACCTCCGATCCCTCCTTGGTCAGGCGCGTGTCGGTCAGCCGCGACCACAGGATCGGGTGCATCTCCGCCATATTGGCGCCCCACAGAACGAAGGCGTCGGCGTGTTCCAGATCGTCGTAGCAGCCCATTGGCTCGTCGATACCGAAATGCCGAATGAACGCGGCGACGGCCGAGGCCATGCAGTGGCGAGCGTTGGGGTCGATGTTGTTGGATCGCAGACCCGCCTTCATGAATTTAGCGGCGGCGTAGCCTTCCCAAACCGTCCACTGGCCGGATCCGAACATACCGACGGCGGAGGGCCCCTTCTCATTGAGGGCCGCTTTCCACTTCTCGGCCATGATGTCGAAGGCCTGCTCCCAGGAGATCGGCGTGAATTCGCCATTCTTGTCGAATTCACCGTCGGTCATGCGCAGAAGCGGCGTGGTCAGCCTATCCTCGCCATACATGATCTTGGACAGGAAATAGCCCTTGATGCAGTTGAGGCCGCGATTGACCGGCGCATCGGGATCGCCCTGCGTCGCCACGACACGGCCGTTCTTGACGCCGACCAGAACCGAGCAGCCCGTGCCGCAGAAGCGACAGGGGGCCTTGTCCCAGCGGATATCCGATCCGCTTTGGGCGGAAGCACCGGCGGGCGCCGCCACACCGGCGCAGGCGGCGGTGGCGGCAATGGCCGTCGATTTCAAAACGTCGCGGCGTGAGGCGGAAAGCGTCATGGGTCAGTCTCCCGTTCGCATGGCGGGTGAAACAGAGGGTTCGTCTTCGAAGTGATGGTAGGTGAGAGCGGCGGCGATCACGCCATCGAGGCGATGCACTTTGAGGATCTGGTCGCCGGCCTGAATGTCGCCGATGTCTTCCACAGTGGCGATAATACGATCGTCGTCGGTGCGCATATGGACCTCGACACCGTCGAGACCGTTCATGTCGGTAGCCACTTGATCCAGGGCACCGGGGGCACAATGAACGAGGATGCCGCACATGTTCATGCCGCGTACTCCTGCTGGGTAATCAGGTTTGGGGACTGCGTCAGTGCGATGGCATCGACCGGGCAAACGGACTTGCATCCGCCGCATCCGGTACAGGCGCCAGCATCTAGAAGTGGGACGTCACGGCCGCCGGTTCGAAGCTGGAAGCGGATCGCACCAACCTCACAGGCATCGGCGCAGGACCGGCAGGTCACGCCGTTGAAGGAGAGACACGCCGCCGCGATCGCGGCGGTCCAGGTCCACGGTCGCGCGGCCTGCGGATCCAGAGCGCCCGTCGGACACGCTTCGGTGCACGCGCCGCAAAAGGTGCAGGCGTCGCGCGCGAAGTCGAGGGTGGGGTAACCAGCGGCATCTTGAACGATGATGGCTTCGGGACAGGCATCGATGCACGCCGCGCAGTCTTCGCACAAGCGCGCAAAGTGCTGCTCGTCGACCGCATGAGGCGGCCTGACGGTGTCCGCGCTTTGGCGACGGTCACCTGGAGCGAAAAATGCGCGTCTTGAGAGCGCCATTATGGTCGTTTCCCCGTACGGTCGACTCTGCGGTGACCGCACTTTGGAATCTACCAAAAGTAGGGACCGCACATGTTGACGGAGATCAAACAGAAGGAATGAAATCCCTGCTCTTACGAACCCTTTCGCGGGAAAGTCGGTGGCGTGGGCACTCCGTTACCGTGGCTCCGGCAGACACCGCTGGCTACCGCTGTCGATCTTGGAGATAAGCTTAGATACCCAAAACAACGGCTTACGGCGGATTTAAACCAGCCGAAGATGAAAAGTGGGGCTCAGGTCAGGAAGAAGGGACGGAAGCCATAAGACAGAACGGCCGGTCCGCGCCAGAATGGTACCACCACCCGCCCCGCGCAATTTTTTGATTGCACGATCCATCCAGGCCCGGTGATGACCGCACCAAGACCGAATACGGGGACGGCCCGCGATACGCTCGGACGGCTGGCCAGGAAAACTGGACTTTAAGGGTTAAATGGAAGTCCCGTCATTCCGCCAAAATGTCCCTCAAGCGCCTAGATCGACGATCGCAGCATCGATTGATCCGCAATCAAAGTCGACTTTGATCATCAAGTTTTTTGACGTCGTGGCAATGTCTATGAGGGCGGCGGAGCGTGGATCAAATAACAGCTTTGGGATGTGGGGGAGACTGCGCTGTGATACTCGACAGACGCTAGATTTCTCGTGGAAGAGCGGCCAGCCGGTACCCTTTTCCGTGGACGGTCACGATCAAATCGTTTTCGCCGCCTCCGGCCGCCAATTTGCGACGCAGCCGCACCATGTGTGCATCGATCGCGCGATCGGTGATCTGCACCGAATTGCCGTAGACGGTCTCCAAGATCGAATCGCGCGTTAAGACATCGCCACCGGCCTCGGCCAGCGCGCGCAACAAGGCGAACTCCGTGCTGGTCAGCCCGAGATTCAAGCCATCGCTCGTACGTCGCGCGACCAGTCCCTCAAGATCGAGCGTGATCCGTCTGAACTGAAGCACTTTGGATTTGCCCAACTCAATGGCGGATCTGGCGCTTTCCTTACGGTGTCGGCGAAGCACGGAGCGCACGCGTGCTAGAAGTTCGCGCGGTTCGTAAGGCTTGGTGACATAGTCGTCTGCGCCAAGTTCGAGTCCGACGATACGATCGTGCAATTCGTCGCGCGCCGAAAGCATGATGATCGGTACGTCGCTGGTACGTTGCAGGCGGCGAGCGGCCTCAAGGCCGTCTTCATCGGGCAGGATCAGATCAAGCACGATGAGGTCGGCGCCGTGTCGTTCCAATGCCTTGAACATCTCCGCCGCCGTGCCCACGCCGGTCGAGCGATAGCCGTGCTTCTCAAAAAAACGCCGAAGGAACGACGTCACCTGGGTATCGTCATCCACGACCAGGATATGTTCCTGCATCAATTGTTCCTATCTTCGCCCCGCAGCGTGAGATGTAACCGGGCTTGCGTGAGGCGGCAACCGAGTGGATGCTCCGACTATGGATAGGAGCACGAGCCATCCGTCATTTTCACGCTTGGCGGTCATCGCATCATCTGCGGCGGCGCTCCTGCTCGTCACGGTCGCTTTGGGAGCCACTCTCGGCGTACTCACCCGGTCGCAATTCCGTGAAATCGAAGCAAGCTGGGCAGATTACGCTGGCGTCGCGGAACGCAAGGGCGCCCTCATCAGTGAGATCCGTGGCTATCTCGGCTATGGCGGGATCATTCATCACTTTAAGAATTACGTGCTGCGCCAGGACCCGTTCTACCTTGAGGAAACCGAGACACAGCTAGCGCGCCTTCAAGACGTGATCGCCGAGTTTCGTGGGCTTCCCCTCTCGCCCGACGAGATCGGTGCCTTGGATGCGATCGCTGGCACGGTCGCAACCTACGAGTCCAAGCTTCCTATTGCGATAACGGCGGCTTCGGCCGGCTGGGACCCTGCGCGCACGGATACGCTCGTTCGGGTGGACGATACGGCCGCACTCGCCGCACTCGCCCGGCTTGATGCCATCTGGCGAGACGTACAAAGCCAGAGCACACGTCGGATATTCGCTGCGGTCGGGCAAGGGAACACACTGATCTGGATCGGGTTTTTGTCAATCTTCGCGCTGGTGATGGCATCCCTGGTCCTTGGCTGGCTGATGTACCTCCTCGTGCGCGATCTGCGATTGGCAGTGCGCGAGCTGGGCCGCGAGCTGGCCGAGCGACAAAAGCTGGAGGGTGCGCAAGAGCGACTGGCGACGATCGTGGAACAGAGCCCGGCGACGATCGTTTTGACCGACACGGATGCCCGCATCCAGTACGTCAACAAGAAGTTCGAAAGCCTGACGGGTTGGTCGCGAGACGAGATTCTCGGTCAGACACCGGCATTTTTGCAATCGGGTGAAACAGACGAAACAACCTATCGCGAGCTTCGCGAGCAGCTGGCACGCGGTGAAAGCTGGCATGGTGTGTTCCGCAACCAACGCAAGGACGGGACCAGCTATTGGGCAGAGACGACGATCCTGCCATTGATGGCTGCCGATGGGACCGTGCAGAATTTCGTTGGCATCGCCGAAGACATTTCGGATGTGCGGCGTGCGCGCGAGCAGGTCGTAAGGGCGCAGAAACTTGAGGCGGTGGGCCAGCTAGCCGGCGGCGTGGCGCACGACTTCAACAACATCCTAACAACGATTGTCGGTGCCACACATTTGGCCGCGCTCGACGCCCCGGCGGGTAGCGACCTCGCCAGCGAGATCGATCAGATCGAGATTGCCGCCCGCCGCGCCCAGAACCTTGTTCGAGAACTTTTGACCTTCGCGCGGCGAGAACCTGGCGAACCGCAATCCGTCGATCTCTACAGTATCGTAACAGAGGTCGCTCTCCTGCTGCGCGCTTCCATCCCACCGGTGATTCGGATTTCGACGCCGCAGCCGGATCTGCCAATGAACGTGATGGGCGATCCGACCCATCTCCACCAGATCGTCATGAATCTCTGTCGCAACGCCGCGGAGGCGATGAGTGGCATGCCCGGCCATATTGAGGTTTCCCTGGAACACTCCGCGCCGCCCAATGGTGCCGAAGACCGGCCCGACGGCTGGGTTCGGCTTAAGGTGACCGACGACGGGCCTGGAATGAGTGCCGCAACGCTTGAGCATTTGTTCGAGCCATTCTTCACAACCAAACCGCTGGGCAAGGGATCGGGGCTCGGCTTATCGGTCGTTTTCGGATTGGTCGAAGAGCTAGGCGGCCAGATCACCGTGGATAGTGCAGAAGGCAAGGGCAGCACCTTTTCCGTTGTCGTTCCAAGGACATCGGTACCGGTGGCCGAACCCGCAGCGGTAGATGCGCCGCCTTCCGGTGGCGCAGAACGGCTTATTCTGGTCGACGACGAAGCTGAGGTCGTCGGCACTTTTCGCCGACTGCTCCTGCGCCTGGGCTACCAGGTCGACGCCTTTACGTCGCCCACTGTTGCACTGGAGCGGTTCCGCGTTGACCCGACACGGTACGACCTCCTTATCTCCGACATGGTGATGCCCGACATGAACGGCGAGGAGCTTGCAACGCGGATGCGTTCGCTCAGCCCGGATATTCCCGTCATATTTTGCAGCGGATACCGCCCTGAACGCGTCAGGCTCGCCGGACCGGCGGCAGATATTTTGGATAAACCGGTCGATCCGACCGTTCTCGCGCGACATGTGCGCACAGTTCTTGACCGAGCGGTGCACGCCGCTTCCTAGAAAACCAGGCGCTCTAAGCACTGCATCGTCACAAATCGTCACAGTTCGTCACGTAATTCACGACATCCGAAACAACCGTCATCTCGACCGCTGTTAGTCTACGCACGCAGTTTCGCATTTGCCGCGCGACCATCTCGCGATCGCGAACAGAAAACTCCTTCGCGATGCGGGACGACTGAGGGAGGGATGCATGGCCCTAGACGCGCCTATCCAAGAGCCAGGCGTTCATTGTCTGCACAACAAAAAACCTAAGAGGCGAACCCCCACACTTTTGGGAACCGTTTTGACGGGCGCGTTCCTGGTCGGCGGCGCGGCCTTCGGGCAGGAGGCGGTAACGCCCGAACCGGCGTTGGAGGTTAATGCGGCACGGGCCGAGCTTGGCAAACGGCTGTTTTATGACTTCCGGCTTTCCGGTGACACATCGCTGTCTTGTGGGAGTTGCCACCAGCCCGACAAGGCCTTCACCGACGGACTGGCGCTGTCAGCGGCCTATACCGGGGCCGCCCATTTCCGCAACACACCCACATTGGCGAATGTCGGTTTTCGCGACGCATGGATGCATGACGGTCGGCTCGGCACGAACCTCAACGACACCGCGCGGGAGATGATCACCGAGACCTACCTGATGAACATGGACATGCGGATCATGCAGGAGCGCTTAAAGCAGGATCGCAAATACATCGAAATGTTCCAAGCGGCGGGAATGTCCGAGCCTTCAAACGGCGGTGCGCGCAACGCGCTCATGGACTTCATGAAGACAATTCAGTCGCGCAACGCCCCATACGATACGGGCCAGATGAGCGCGGCCGCACAGCGGGGACAGACGATCTTTGAAGGCAAGGGCCGATGTACCGCCTGCCATATCGGCGCTCGTTTCACCGACGACAAGCCGCACAACATCGGGGTTCCCGACAATCCCGATATCTGGTCCGATCCCGAGCGGCATTCGGCTTTCGTGACCTATGCCAAGTTCTTTGGCGTGCCCAACTACATGAACCTGCGCGAAGACCTCGGCGCTTACATCCGCACCCATCGCGATGAGACACGCCGCAGCTTCCTGACACCGACCCTTCGCGAGCTGAAGTGGACCGCGCCCTACATGCACAACGGCATGTTCCAGACTCTGGAAGAAGTCGTCGACTTCTACGATGCGGGCGGCGGCGATGACCCGCTGAAGGATGCCCGGATCCAGCCGCTTGGCCTGGTGTCTTCAGAAAAGTCCGATCTGGTCGCGTTCCTCGAAGCGCTCTCCGGCGACAGCTTTGACATCGACGCCTACGTGTGGCGCGAGGACGACTACGACTACGCGCTGATCGAAGACTGGCGCAACGTGTCGAACTGAGGGAGGTCACAATGACACGCATCACCATCACCGCCCTCACTGTTGCCACGCTTGCCGCCGGTGCGGCTCTGGCTGAGGACAACCCGCGACCGGAAGGGCTTGCCGCTCTCGGTCCGCCGCCAATCCCCGCAGACAATCCGATGACCCCGGAAAAGGTTGCGCTCGGCGAGAAGCTGTTTTTCGATCCGATCCTGTCCGGCAATTACGTCATGGGCTGCGCGGCCTGTCACGAACCCGCCGCGGGTTGGGCCGTGCAAGCGCCAATCAGCTTTGGCTATCCGGGGACGACACACTGGCGCAACAGCCAAACCATCATCAACTCCGCATACTACGGCAAGCTCTTTTGGGCCGGCGCGTCCGGATCGCTTGAGCACCAGGCGCGGTCGGCGGCACGCGGCGGCGTGGCCGGCAACGGCGAAGACGACATGATGGAGTCGCGCCTGGCTTTCGTGCCGGAGTACCGCGAAGCATTTCGCGAGGTCTTCGGCGATGACTGGCCGAGCGTGCGCCATGCGTATATGGCGATCGCTGCTTATCAGCGCACCCTGGTCCAGACCGACACGCCGTTCGACAACTACATGCGCGGCGACGATGACGCCCTCACCGAGCAACAAAAACGAGGCCTGGACCTGTTCGCCGGCAAGGCCAATTGCATCGCCTGCCATAGCGGTCCGCTGCTCTCGAACGAGGCGTATTACAACACAGGCGTTCCGCCCTATGACGGGTGGGACTCCGACCCGATCGCGCAAATCACGTTCCGGTTCGAGCTTTACGCCAAGGGCTCAACCGAGGAGATGTACAGAACGACAAAGGACGATCCGGGCCTTTATTTCCGCACCAAGCAGAAAGCGGACAAGGGCAAGTTCCGCGTGCCGTCTCTGCGCTACACCAAGTACACCTTCCCCTACATGCACAACGGCATGCTGGAAACGCTGCGCGATGTCGTCGTCTTCTACAACAATGGCGGCGGCGAGAACGAGTTCGCCGAAAACAAGAGTGAACTGATCCAGCCTCTTGGCCTCAGCGACGCAGAGATCGACGACCTCGTCGCCTTTATCGAAAGCCTGAGCGGCGAAGAGATCCTGCCCGACATACCGGATATCCCCGCTATGGAACCGCTGCCGACGGCAGGGAACTGACGAGGAGACAGATGATGGCCAACGTTGATCCGAAAATCCTCGCCGCAATCAATGGTGAAAACGGGGAAGCCGCGAAGGCGGGAACCCGGCGGTGCCTGATGAACCGTCGCCAATTCCTGCTCACGGGCGGCATAGCAACCACCGTGGTGATGGTCGGCATCCCCGGCATGTCGGAAGCTCAGACCCCGGCGGCAGTGTCGACCTATCCCAGAAAGTTGATCGCCAAGCTGAGCGAGTTGGAGGTCGATGTCCCCTTCGACTTCGAATATCCGGACGAAGGCGAATACGCCGAGTCCATTCTCGTCAAACTCGGCCAGGAGGCCGGCGGCGGCATTGGGCCGCAAAAGGACGTGGTGGCGTTCAACTACACATGCACCCACCAGGGCGGCCCCTTGCAGGGCACCTACCAGGCGGCGGACAAGGCCCTTGGTCCTTGCCCGCTGCACCTGACCACGTTCGATCTGACGCGCCACGGGATCTTCATTTCCGGCCAGGCGTATCAGTCGCTACCGCAGGTGCTGTTGGAGCTCGAAGGCGACGATATCTACGCCGTCGGGATGTTCGGCCTGATCTATGGCCGCTTCGACAATCTTCAGGGCTAAGGAGCAACACGGATGTCTACGCCATACTACGTTCCAGAAACTTCCGTTCCGCTTCCCCCGCCGGATGCCGACGTCATTTCGACCGCCTGCGATTACTGCATCGTCGCATGCGGCTACAAGGTCTACCGCTGGCCGGTTGCCGGCGGTCGCAATGGCGGCCCGCTCGCCGACCAGAATGCCTTCGGCGAGGACTTTCCGGTCGCGCCGCTAGGCGCCTGGATCGCGCCCAACCAGCACAACATCGTGCTCCACAACGGCGAGCCGCACCACGTCGTGATCATCCCTGACAAGGACACCGAGTTCGTCAATCCGCTGGGCAATTCGTCGATCCGTGGCGGGGCAATCGCGCAAAAGGTCTACAATCCGCAAACCCCCACACGCGACCGGCTGAAGTCGCCGATGGTGCGTATGTTTGGCGTTTTGATGCCGGTGACCTGGGACTTCGCGCTCGAAATTGCGGCAGAGGTCGGCAACTACGTTCTTGAGAAGCACGGCACCAACGCATATGGCGTCAAGACGTTCTCCTACGGGTACATGGAGAACACATACGCGATTACCAAATACGCGCTGCGGCACGTTCGCACAGCGAATTTCACCTTCCACGACACACCGTCGGACGTCACGTCCACGCCGGGTTTCCGCGACGCGGGCTTCGATAACTTCGGCCCGTCTTACGAGGATTGGCGGGATGCCGAAACGCTGCTGATGTGCGGCACGGACCCTTATGAATCGAAAACCATCCTCTTCACCGACTGGATCATGCCCGGAATTCAGAGCGGGCAGAAGGCGATCTTTCTCCTGCCCCGCAAGACGGCTGGGGTAGCCTACGCCGAAAAGAACGGCGGGATGTGCATCGACATCCAGCCGGGGACGGACTTGCCCGTCGTTCTCGCGATTGCGCGTGTGATCGTCGAGAACGGCTGGGAGGACAGCGAGTGGATCCAGAAATGGGTCAACAACAAGTGGGAGTCGTCCTCCGGCTTCGGTCAAGGTACCCGAAACACGCCATGGCAGTGGCGCACGACCTGGGGCAAGTTCCAGACGGCTGGATTCGAGGACTGGAAGGAATGGCTTTTAAGCCAGGATTATTCCAAGCCCGAAGTCGCCGCCGAAATGGCGCAGATCGATGTCCAGAAGATCTATACGGCCGCCGAGTGGATGGCGAAGCCGCGCGCCGACGGATCGCGTCCCAAGACCTCGATCATGATCGAGAAGGGATTCTACTGGTCGAACAACACCGGCAACACACAGGCGATCTCCGCGCTTGGGATCGTCTGCGGCGCGGGCGGACGGCCCGGCCAGGTGATCGGTCGCGCCGGCGGACACCAGCGTGGCGGCCTGAGAGGCGGCGGTTATCCCCGCAACAAATCGCCGGAGAAGCTGCCTGGTCGCCGGCGTAGAGCCATGGACACCGACCGCTATTTAATGTCGGGCCACACCCGTCTCGCCCATGTGATCGGCACCACCTGGGTTCAGGCCATGTGCGGCAGCCAATCGCTTCAGGCGAAGTTCGACGAACTGACCACGCGCAATCCGCACCAGGTCATGTCCTTCGAGAAGCAGGACATCGTCGACACGCTCAAGCGGCGGGTCGACTCCGGCGGCATGGTCGTCTGGAACCAGGACATCTATCTGGTCGATCCGATAGGCGCGCGATATGCGGATATCGTCTTCCCGGCCTCGGGCTGGGGTGAGGATACGTTCACCCGCGCCAATGGCGAGCGCCGCTTGCGGCTTTACCCGAAATTCTACGATCCGCCGGGCGAGGCCAAGCCCGACTGGTGGATCATCGCCAAGCTTGCCAAGAAAATGGGTTTTGAGGGCTTCGACTGGCAGAACTCCAACGAGGTGCTGGAGGAAGGCGCCCGCCATTCTCGCGGCAGCCGGAAGGACTTCAACATGGTGCTCGTCGCAGCCCGCCGCGAGGGCAAGACGCTTCATGAGAAGTTTGCCGAGTTCGGGACCAACGGCATCCAAGGGCCCGTTTTGATGGACGCGGAGGGCAATCTCGTCGAGACCAAGCGCCTTCACGACGTCAATCGCGTATTGCCAGAAGAGGGTCCGCAGGGTCGAAACGTCTTCAACAAGAAGCTCACGCACTTCAACAGCCAGACGGGCAAGTGCAACATTCAAAAGGCGCCGTGGGACCTGTTTGCAAGCTATTGGGAATGGCTCAAGCCGCGCGAAGACGAAATCTGGATCAGTTCGGGCCGCATCAATGAGCGCTGGCAGTCAGGCTATGACGACCGTCGCCGTCCCTATATCGTGCAGCGCTGGCCGGAAAACTGGATTGAGCTTCACCCCAAGGTGGCAGAAGCGCGCGGCATTGAAAATGGCGATTATGTCCAAGTGTATTCGGATCGGATACCGGTGCAAAAGGACACGATTGTCGGCGTCGAAGGATCCGATTTCGATTTCGCCGCGCTGTTGAAGAATGGACATATTGAGCTGACCCGCGCGTCGATCACAGCGGTTGCCATCGTGACGCCCGCCGTGAAAGAGAACCTCGGCTACATGGACTTCCTGCATACGTCGCAACCAGCGAATGCGCTGGCGGGCCGTGTGGTCGATTGGATCAGCGGCAACTACAACTACAAGATGGGCGTTGGCAAAGTGCGCAAGATGGGCGAGAGCCCCTATAAGACGCAATTCCGTTCGATGTCGTTCGCCCGTCGCGACATTGCCTGATCTTGGCCGCCCCAGCTGCTCAGTCGGGGTGACCAATCAATGAGTTATGCATGCGCGATGACGCCTTAGAGATAGCGGCAACTGCCTCACCTGCGGCCGCGCTCAATCGCTTTCTTGAGAGCGAGAACGAGGTTTTGCGATGCGCCGCCGTGCGGGCGCTGCCGGCCGTCATCGAAAACGAGTCCGCGCTGCGGACCGCATTAAGCGCGTTCCTTCTCGATCCAGACCCCGATGTTCGCAGCGATGCAATGGAAGCCCTTTCGCGCATTGCTACGGCAGACGATATTGAGTCCATCGTCCAGTCGCTTGAGAGCGATCCGGTGCGCGAGGTCAAGCTGGCGGCAATCGAAGCGCTCCGCCGGCTCAAGACCACCGATACGGCCGATCTTCTCCGTGCCCTGGCCCGCTCGCGATCTGACGATCGCGTGACATGGGAAGACGAACTTGGCGACTGGGAGGACTGGCTGGACATACAAATCGCCGCCATTGCCGCCTTGGGTGATATGGGTGCAACGGAAGCCATCGACGATATGATGGCCGCCCGAAACGACGAATTTGGCCAGAACCTGGATGTGCAGGTCTTCGACGCCTTGGGTCGGATGGGTGCCGACGGCGTTCACCAGCTCCTGACGGTGATACAGACCGAAGGTGGGACGGCCGGACGACGCGCTGCGGAGACGCTGATGCGGCTGGCGCCGGAGGCACTCGAACCGCACATCGATCGGCTCTTGGCCTCCGCCAATCCGCAATTGCGGGTGTTGGCCCTCAAGGCTCTATCACCGGATGACCCTCGCACGCTGAAATGTGTAACGGAGGATACGGACGCAGCGGTTCGTCTTGCCGCGCTTTGCCGTATCGCGCCAGGTCGTCCCGAACTCGTCGTTCAGTCCCTTTTCGATCAGGACCCGAGTGTTCAGGCCGCCGCGCTTGATCGGCTGCAACCGCCTTTGGCGCCGGAATTGAGCGAGATGCTCGCAGACAACATGCTGGCCTGGCTCGACACGGCCGCGTCGGTGCTCATGACAGCCGCCGCGCGACAGCTCTCGGTCATTGCGCCCGACAGAGCGGAAGGCCCGCTCTTAGCTCTCATCCGTGACGCGGATCGCCCGCTCGACGCGCGTATCGCGGCCGTCTCTTCGCTCGAGGCGATTGAGCCTGCAATTCCCATCGACACGCTGGGGGCCATTCTGTCGAACCCCGCACAGCAGGTGCGTGCCGCAGTTCTCGTCGTTTTGGCGAACAGAGCCCGGTCCGGCGATACCGATGCGCAGAACATGATCGCGGAAGCGATCGCCGGAACGTTTCTTGCGGCCGAAGATGCCGATCGTCTGTCACCGGCCGATACCGAAGCGCACGATGCTGCCATGCCCAAGGGCGAAGATGGCGGGCGTCGCCGCATTCGGATTACGCCAGAGGGCGAAATCGTCGACGCAAACGACGACCGGGAAGAAGAAGCGACGCAGTCCACACTTGACGCCATTCTCAAGGACCATTCCGTCGAGCAAGACGCAGCGGAAGACACGCCGGAGGAAAGCGCGCCTAAGCGGCGCAAGAGACGGGCGGTCGAAGGCCCGGACGAGATTAGCGATGCTCTCTCCCTTGAGGCGATTCGGTGCTCGCAGGCACTCGTCGCCGAGCCCATTCAGGCAGCGCTGCTGGAACGGGCGTGTAACGGCAATGATGAGTTGCGCCGATCGGCTTGGAAGACCTTGGCGGACAGTTGTAATGCGGTCGAGCCGGATGCCGAACTTTGTGCGGCAGCAACAGCGACCGCTCGCGATCCCGATCCGGTTGTCCGCATGGCAGTGTTTCGCATCCGAACGGCAAGGCAGGACAATCCCCAGATCATCGGCGATGCGCTACAAGACGATGATGCCTTGATCCGGGCCGCCGCAGTTGAATTTCTACCACCCAACCAGGCAATCGATCAGCTTAGCGATATGGTTCTTGCGGTGCGCCGCGCTGCGCTAAAAAGGGTAGTGTTGGCCGATGATCCCGATCTAATGGAGGCGGCGACCGAGCGGCTCGTCCACGTCGAACGATCCGATACACTTTGTGAGTTAATGTCCGCATCAACGCTCGCCTCCGCAAAAGCAGCGTCGATGCTATCTAAGGGTTCACTCCCTCCTCGAAAAGCGCTGGTCCTGCTGACGGCTTTCGCCGGCGATGAAAGGGGCTTTCGATGAAACTTTTGACTTTGCTGAAGGTGTTTCGCGGCGCCTTGCTGCCTGCGGCGATTACGACCGTGTTCTTCGGCGTCGGATTTGCCGGAGCCAGCCAGGCGTTGCGGACAGTCGATCAACTGACTGATTTTTCGGTGTCTTCAGCCTCGGGCATGTTCCGCTTCGCGCCCGATCTGGTCCACGTCGAGCCGGGCGAGACCGTGACGTTTCTCAACAGCCGCGGCAGTCACACGGTCTTTTCGCAAAAAGGGCTGTGGCCGGACGGCGTACCACCCGTCGATATCTCAGGTCAGCTTCGCGCGGATGTTGTGTTCGACCGGCCTGGACTCTACGGCGTTACCTGTCGACGGCACGGGAGATATGGGATGGTGATGCTTGTCGCCGTTGGCGACGTGATACCCGGAGAAGAGGATTTCGCACGCGTGTCCGAACTTCCGGCGAACTCGCTTGCGAAGGCCGGCTACCAGCGCTTGCTGGAGGAATTGGATAGATAGCCAAGCGAAGGCATCAAATGGCTAAGCTTAATGCGGTGTCTTGATGGTCCTGTTCAAGTCTACACTCATCGAATGCAAGTGTTGCGGTACCGATGATCGCCGACCAAAGCCAATATCGCGGACCAATCAAACGTGATCAAATCATGCTGTTCGGATGTGGGAATGGAACCGATTCCGGCGACCGAGCAAGACCGCGTCGCATCAGCAGTCCGAGCGAGCGAGCAGATTGTCGCTCAGGAGCAATGGACGATAACGCCCACGTGCGACGAGGCGCTACTTTCGATCTCAGGCTTCTATCGGTCCCTTGGGAAGTCCGATCTTCTCGCCAATTTCACGCGGCAGGTGCAGGTTCTGTGCGAGAACGTCTGCCCGCTCTGAGGCCATTTCGGCACCTTCAGAGGCCCTGATCGCTTCTGCATCCTTACCCATCTCGCGAAGGATCCATGCCTTTACCAGCCAATAGTGCTGGCATGAGGGTCGTCGTTCCGTTGCCTCGGTTATGACAGTGAGTGCCGCGGCCGACCTGCCGGCCAGCATGTGGGCAACGGCGAGCGGATAGAGACGGAACGCAAGAAACGGATCGTCGTCCGAACGGGCCACGACGTCGGTCAGTGCCTCGCAGGCCGCGTCCCAACTGCCGGCGAAAAACTCGACATAGCCGCGCGCTTCGATTCCCAGTGCATAACCGGGGTTCAGTTGTATAAGCCGCTCGACATCCTTCCGCGCACCCTCGATAGCGCCATCAAGACGAGCGCGCACATGGGCACGCACATACCACGAATAATCCGATCGGGGCGACAGTTGGACGGCTTTATCCGAGCGAGCGAGGATTTTGGCGCGCAGCTCTGGATCGGCATTGCGATAGCAAGATTCCAAAATGAACAGTTGCCCTTCGCACCACATCGAGAGGCCCGAGGCATTCTCGGGATCGAGTGAAAGCGCCCGATCCAACAAGCCGACAGCCCGGCGGTAATCCGCCACCGTGGCGCGATAGAAGAGCATCGCAGCACGCGTCCTTAGCTCGCTGGAACTCAGCTGATCGTCGGGCACATTGGCCAGGCGATCGCCATCGAATGCGTTGATCTGGAGCCGCAGCGCGTCCGAAAGCTGCTCGGCGGTCCGGTCCGTCAACTCGAAAAGGTGGTCCGCATCGCCCTCGAAAACGCGCGACCAGGTCACTTGGCCGTCGCTAAGACGAACCAATGAAGACATGATCCGCGATTGTGCGTCCCGGCATCGCAGGCGGCACCTTAGCGCGTAGGTTGCCTCGGTGTTGCCCGCTGTATCGGCAGAAAGAACCCGCACTCCTGTGCGTCGCGAGAGGTTGTGGAGTAGTTGCTCCTGCAGGTCCGCCCCTGCCTCCAGCGTCTCCCCTGTTTCGGGCGCGGTTGTGACCTTTTCGACAGCGATAATGGGCACCTCGTCCGAAACGCTGCTGGACGCAATCATGGGCCGCCACTGAAAGCCGCTCACCGGCTTTGCGACGTTCTTCAGAGTAAAGGTCCCTGCGTCGCTAAAACCCTCGGCATGCTGCTCGTCCAGCTGTCGGCGCAGATCTTCCGAGATCATCACGCCTCCCGGCGGGGCCTCGGTCTGAAGGCGCGCAGCTATATTGATGCCGGTGCCGTAGATGTCGGCCTCATCCTCGAAGATCTCGCCAAGATGCGCCGCAATGCGAAGCCTGATCTTCTCGTGCCCAACCAGCGAAATCTGCACGGCCTGTGCGGTCTCAACCGCATCGGCGACGGAGGCAAACCCGATGATCCACCCGTCGCCCATGCGCTTCAGCACGTCGCCGCCCCGATTCACGGCTTCTGGCTCGAGCCATCGGTCGCGCAGGTCCTGGATCAACCCGATTGTGCCCGCTTGGTCGACTTCCATTGCGGCCGTGTAGTCGACCATATCGACCATCAAGATCACGGCGAGTCGGCGTCTCATAGGGTGAACTCCAGTCGATACGATCGAAGGATCACACGGATTGTTGGCTGTCTCAAGCCACTTACGGATCAGCGGTTTCCCGTATCGATTTGCTTTGGACCAAGCATGCACTATCAATCGAACCGGAGCATTTGAGTAGGATCGATTGCCGAAGCGGCAGCCCTTCCCTGAGAGGACGAAGCAGAATGATAAGACCTTTCGCGTGCGCCATCATGCTGACCGGTGCGACAATCATCCCCCCAGTGCATGCCGCGGACTGCGAGACCGACGCGCGTGCGGCCATGCTGGATATCGCCCATCCCGTACCCATGCGCCAAGAGGTGACGACCGAGATGGCTGGCCAGAAAATCCAGAGTGCCGCCTTATCGACTCCGAACCGGCGCGGCATGTCGCTCGATGCGGCAGGCAGCCCAGTCAGCCTATGGGATGGCGGCAGTTTCTACACAACGAGCGATGGCGGCAAGACATGGACTCTGTTGCGAGAGCAGTCAGCGCAGGAACTTGCCGCTCAAGATGACAATTTCAGGAAGCAGGCGGAGCACTCGCGTGACATTGCGTGCGACTACAGCATCGATCTTGATGGCAAGACGGTTCATCGCTTCTCACTCAAATATGAAATGATCCCCGCGGGCACACCGGTTCAAAGTACCTACTGGGTGGATGCCCAAAGCGGATTTCCTTGGAAAGTGGTCCACGCGTTCGGCGGTGCCAATCCGAGCACGATCACGCAGCACAACACGCCTGAACCCGAGCTTGAGATACCGGCGCCGGACGGCTGATCGCTAGATCGAAGCCGCGATGTCAACTGCTGCTGGAGGCGGTCGATCGAGGGCGCCGGGAGGCGAGTTGCACCACCTGCCTTGAGGAACTTGGTGCCGCTCAAGCAAACCGCCGCCTTCTTGTTACGCATAACGTAGCAAGGCTCGCCAGCCGCCCAGAGCAGTGCGGCAAAGCGCACGAAGATATCGTTTGCCAGATACCGTTTTGGTTTCTAACCTCCTGTCATAAAAGTGTCATAAACATCAGGCCGGGAGGAAAGAACAATGAAATCAATCAAGGCAATGATCTGCACGTCGGCACTTGCCATGGCGGCTTCGGTGGGTGCGGCACACGCCGACAAGCTTACGTTCTATTGCAGTGCGCAGGAAGACTGGTGCCAGTTGATGGCGCGCAGTTTCGAAGATGCCACCGGCATCGACGTCAATATGACCCGGAAATCGTCCGGTGAGACATTTGCACAGGTCAAGGCCGAAGCTTCGAATCCCAAAGGGGACGTCTGGTGGGGCGGGACCGGCGATCCGCATCTTCAGGCCGCTGAAGAGGGTCTGACCGAGGAGTACATGTCGCCGATGCGTGAGCAGTTGCATGCCTGGGCGATCAGCCAGGCGGAGAGCGCAGGCAATCGGACGATCGGGATTTATTCAGGGGCGCTCGGCTATGGCTACAACACCGAGCTCCTTGCCTCCAACAATCTTCCCGAACCGTCATGCTGGAACGACCTTTTGAAGCCGGAGTTCAAGGGTCACGTGCAAATGGCCAACCCGAACTCATCGGGGACCGCTTACACGACACTGGCGTCGATGGTGCAGCTTTTTGGCGAAGATGAAGGCTTCGAGTTCATGAAGGGCCTGCATGCCAACATCAACCAATACACCAAGTCTGGCTCGGCTCCGATCAAGGCCGCTGGACGCGGCGAGAACACGATCGGCATCGTGTTCATGCATGATGCCGTCAAACAGGCCGTGTCCGGGTTCCCAGTGAAGGTCGTGGCGCCCTGCGAGGGCACTGGATACGAGATCGGTTCCATGTCGATTATCGCCGGTGCGCGCAACATGGACGAGGCGAAGAAGTTTTATGATTGGGCCCTGACACCCGAGGCACAAAACCTCGCCCTTCAGGTCAATGCATTTCAGGTGCCCTCCAATGTCAACGCACAGACATCCGACAAGGCGCCGGACATGTCGACGATCAAACTGATCGATTACGACTTCGCGAAGTACGGTTCGTCTGACGAACGCAAGCGCCTGCTGAAGAAGTGGGACGACGAGGTGTCCACGCTCCCGCAGTAAGCCATTGCGCGTCCAAGCGTCAAAGAAATCCGCCCATCCGGTTCTGATCTTTTGGCTGATCGCCGGATGGGCGGGTTTCGTTTTGCTGCCCTGGTACGGGATCGAGGACGGCTTCTTCCAGTTTGAATGGCTTCTGGAAGGATACCCTTTCGAACAGGACTATGCGCCGGCGGCCTTTCTTATCGCCAATGGCGAGAAGCTATGGCTTGCGCCGCTCATCGTTCCACTTATTGCGCCGCTCGCAATTCTCGGACGTCCAAAGACAGACCACCTCTATGCCGTCACGCTGGTTTTGGCCGGAGGGTTCGGTTTTGCCTACCTGATCGCCCAAGGCTTCGGCATCGGGCTGCGCGGCTACACCTTCGCCTGGCTCTCCACGCTTCTTGGTGATCTCGGCGATCGTCAATTCGGAATGGGCTACGGCGCGCTGCTGGTCGCGTCCGCGTTTTTGTTCCTGTTCACCCAAGGCATCGCGGCCAAGGGTGCCGTCAACGGAGATGTGTTTGTCGTCGGTGCGATTGGCGGCGTCGTCGTAATCGTGACGACATTCGTGTTCTTCCCAATCGCAAAAATGCTCACCGCGGCGTTCATCACCGAGGACGGGGGGTACTCGGTCGCGGTCTTCCTATCCAAGTTTTTCGACGACAGGCTTTGGGGCCTAGGATGCTTTGGCGATGGGCGGTGCGGTGCCGCCTGGAACTCACTTTTCTTGGCGATCCTCGTGGGGATCATCACGACGGCTCTCGGTCTGGTCTTCGCCCTCGTCGTTACGAGGTCAGGCTTCCGCTACAAGCGCGCCCTGCGCGCGCTCACCGTGCTGCCGATCATCACGCCGCCTTTTGTCATCGGCCTTGCTCTGATCCTGCTGTTCGGGCTGTCCGGTTCCGTCACCGTGTTCGTTGCCGATCAGTTCGGGATCCAGCCGACGCGATGGCTTTACGGACTCCCCGGTATCTTGATTGCTCAAACACTGGCCTTCACACCAATTGCGTTTCTAGTCCTAATCGGTGTTGTCGAGGGCGTGTCCCCGTCGATGGAGGAGGCCGCCCAAACCCTTCGCGCCAACAAATGGCAAACATTCAGGACCGTATCGTTGCCTTTGATGCGGCCCGGGCTCGCCAACGCATTCCTGCTCGGCTTCATCGAGAGCATGGCGGACTTCGGAAATCCTCTCGTGTTGGGCGGCAACTTCGATGTCCTGTCGACGGAGATTTTCTTTGCCATTGTCGGTGCACAGTACGATCAAGGTCGTGCGGCTGTGCTTGCGATCGTATTGCTGTTCTTCACGCTGTCGGCCTTTTATGCCCAGCGCGCCTGGCTTGGAAAAAAGAGCTACACCACGGTATCGGGCAAAGGCGATTCCGGGGTCCATCCGATGATGCCGCGCAGGCTCTCAGTGCCGGTTCTGAGTATGGCAGCGATCTGGGGAACATTCACTGCCGTGGTCTACGGCATGATCATCTACGGCAGCTTCGTCGAGCTTTGGGGCGTCCGCAACACGCTGACCATGAAGCACTATGTGACGGCCTTTTCCGTCCGGTTGACGGAGAGCGGCATCCGTTGGACCGGCGCGGCGTGGGACAGCTTCTGGACCACAATCCAGATCGCGGCGGCGGCGGCGCCGCTTACGGCGATCGTCGGCTTAGTCACGGCGTATCTGCTGACCCGGCAATCCTTCGCGGGTAAGGACAGCTTCGAATTCGGCACAATGCTCAGCTTCGCGATCCCCGGCACGGTGATCGGCGTCAGCTACATCTTGGCCTTTAATGTGCCGCCGATCGAGATTACCGGAACGGGGATCATTTTGGTCGTCAGCTTCATATTCCGTAACATGCCGGTGGGTGTCAGGGCCGGCATCGCCTCCATGTCCCAAATAGACAAGTCGCTCGACGAAAGCTCGCTGACCTTGGGAGCGAACAGCTGGCAGACGTTTCGAAAGATCATCCTCCCGCTGTTGCGTCCAGCAATCCTCGCAGCGCTCGTTTACAGCTTCGTGCGGGCGATGACGGCGATCTCGGCGGTGATCTTCCTCGTTTCGGCGGAATACGACATGGCGACCAGCTACATCATCGGCCGCGTCGAAAACAACGATTACGGCTTGGCGATTGCCTACTCGACGACGCTGATCATCGTCATGCTTGCCGCCGTCGGCATGATGCAGATTCTCGTTGGCCGAACCGAAATCGGGCGGCGCATGACGCAGTCGCGCACCAATGTTTGAGGGAACGCACCATGTCAATTAAGAGCGCGGCGGCACCGGTCAGTTTCAAAGGGGTCACCAAGGTCTACGGCAAGGACGTCGTCGCGGTTGACAATATCGACCTCGACATGGAGGCCGGAAAGCTAGTGACGTTGCTCGGCCCTTCGGGCTGCGGCAAGACCACCACGCTTAGAATGATCGCCGGGCTCGAAATGGCGACAGAAGGACAGATCCTGATCGACGGCAAAGACGTCACCAGGCTCCCGGCGACCGATCGCGATGTGTCGATGGTGTTTCAGTCCTATGCTTTGTTCCCGCACATGTCCGTGCTGGAGAACGTCTCCTACGGCTTGGGTTTCTCCGGATTTGCCAAATCCGAAGCGAGGGATCGGGCGCGCGACGGGCTCGAACTGGTCGGCTTGAAGGGATATGACGACCGTCTGCCTAGCGAACTTTCCGGCGGCCAACAGCAACGCGTGGCCGTTGCGCGTGCATTGGTTTTGGAGCCGCAGGTGCTCTTGTTCGACGAGCCCTTGTCGAACCTCGATGCCAAATTGCGTCGCCAGGTGCGCGAGGACATTCGGTCAATTCAGCAAGACCTCGGACTGACGGTCGTCTACGTCACGCACGACCAGGAAGAAGCACTTGCGGTGTCCGACGAGATCGTCGTGATGCGCAACGCCGCCATCGCACAGACCGGGACACCCCGTCAGCTCTACGATGCGCCCGTCGACCGGTTCGTCGCCGATTTCATCGGCGAGGCCAATCTGATCCCCTGTGAGATCGGATCCATTGACGGCGATACCGCTGAAGTCGATGTCGATGGCTACCGATACCGCCTGCCATCGCGGGGGCTGCAGAAGGGTTCGGCGGTGCTCGCAGTGCGGCCCTCCCGGCTCGTGTTTGGCGGCGAAGAAGGATTCGATGCGCGCATCGCCAAAGCGACATATGTCGGCATCCGGATGGAATACACGCTGGAAGCGGCGTTCGGGTCGATGTTTGCCGTTCAGGACGACGTCGATCATCCGCTTGACGTCGGCCAGGAGGTCAAGGTTGGTTTTTCAGCTTCAGGGCCGGTTCTGATCCCAGGTGGTTAGAAATGCTGCGGAGCGGGCGCCGAACCGGATGTTCTCGGCCTCATGATTGGCGATCTTACTCGGTCGCACTTCGGTCTCGATAAAGGCGAAGACAAGTCCATCTAAGAAATCCAAGCAAAATCAATGCGATAATAGAGGGTTTTCTTAAAGGTGTGGTGCCCAGGAGAAGACTCGAACTTCCACTTCCTTTCGGAAACTAGCACCTGAAGCTAGCGCGTCTACCAATTCCGCCACCTGGGCCCGGCCGGCGGGCAGTCCCACCGGTGAGGCGGTCTTTTAAGGCCGGCCGAAAGCGCTTGTCAACGACGGCGGCGGCCCACTGGCGTGGACTTAGGTGCCTGCTGGTGTATATCGATAAGGCAGAATGCATCGAGCATGGGCGATGAACATGAGCGCGACGAATAAGCTGGTTACGATCTTTGGCGGCTCCGGTTTTGTCGGCCGCTATATCGTGCGAGCGCTTGCCCGGCGCGGCTATCGAATAAGGGTCGCAGTCCGCCGGCCGGACCTTGCGTTTCATTTGCAGCCGCTTGGCGGCGTTGGGCAGATTCACGCCGTTCAGGCCAATCTCCGCTACCCGGACTCCGTCATGGCCGCGTTGGCCGGCACCGATATTGCCGTCAACTGTGTGGGCATCCTGTTCGAAAGCCGGCGTCAGACGTTCGATACCGTCCAAGCCACCGGACCCGGATTGATCGGTCAGGCCGCCGTCAAGCAGGGTGTCGAGCATGTTGTCCATCTGTCGGCGATCGGCGCCGACGCGGACTCCGCATCAGACTACGCGCGCACGAAAGCGGCCGGGGAAGCCGCGCTGGCGACCCATATGCCAGACGCCACCATCTTGCGGCCATCCATCATCTTCGGCCCTGAAGACGACTTTTTCAATCGCTTCGCCACCATGGCGCAGCTCTCGCCCATGCTGCCGCTGGTCGCCGGCGGCACCACGCGGTTCCAGCCCGTTTATGTCAACGACGTGGCCGAAGCGGCCGCCCGTGCTGTCGACGGCGACGCCATGCCGTCGACGATCTATGAGCTAGGCGGCCCGCGCGTTGCCAGCTTCAAAGAGCTGCTGGTCATGATGCTGGAGGTGATCGGTCGCAAGCGGCTGCTCGCACCCATCCCAGCATCGATCGCACGGATGATCGGTAGCATGACGCAATGGCTCCCCAAGCCGCCGCTCACGGTGGATCAGGTCAAGCTACTCGCCCATGACAATGTGGTCACGGATGCCGCAATTGCCGAGAGGCGCACGCTGGAAGGCCTTGGTATCGATCCGATGGCGATGGAGCTTATTCTGCCGACTTATCTCACGCGATACCGTCGCTCCGGCCAGTTCGCGGCCGAACCCGGCCGCAACGGCGCTCAGGAGTAAGCCATCCACAGCAGAATCGCGCCCAGCGCGAACCGATAGGCGACGAAGGGCAAGAAGCTCATCCGCCGCACCAGCGCCATTAGAAACGCGATCGCCGCGAGCGATGAGATAAAGGACAACGCCGCGGCGAGCCAGACCTCCAACGAGATGCCGGCGCCTGCGTCAACCGCCTCCAGAGCGGTGATCAGACCCGCCCCAGCGATCGCGGGTATGCCCAAAAGGAACGAAAACCGCGCCGCCTCGGGCCGTTCAAACCCCAGGAAACGGCCAGCGGTGATGGTGATCCCGGACCGGCTTGTTCCTGGAATGAGCGCCAGCGCCTGGGCAAAACCGATCACGATCGCCGGCCCGAAACGCATATCCTCGATGGCCTTGAGGCGCGGTCCGACACGATCCGCCAGGTAAAGCAGAGCGCCGAAAACGATGGCGTTCCAGCCCACCAACTTCATGGCGAACGCCGGATCGGCGCGGATCGCGTCGACCGCACCGGTCGATTTCAAAACGACGCCCAGGCCGATCGCCGGGATCGTCGCGACAAGGATCATCAACCCGAGCTTGGCCCAAGGGGTCAAACGCCCCTGCAAGAGATCGAGAACGCCGCCGAACAGGCGCGCAACATCTGCCCGAAAGTAGACAAGGATCGCCGCCAATGAACCAACGTGAACCATCACATCGGCGGCCAGCCCCTGGTCGCTCCATCCCGTTAGATGCGGGATCAGCAGGAGATGGCCGGACGACGAGATCGGCAGGAACTCGGTGATCCCCTGGACCACGGCCAACACGACGATTTGGAGGAAGTCCACCTAGCGAGGCTCCGCGCTTCTTGAACGGCAATCGCGACTTGTCGGCCGTTCCAGCGGCCTCTATACCGGCAGTGTCCCTATCGGCCGCAACGCCGGATTGGGACACCTCAGCAACAACGCCGCCACGAAACGCAGGGGCGGTCAGTCCACAGGACCCTGCAACCGCAGCGATGATCGAACTCTATTATTCGCCGCTCGACCCCTTTAGCCGAACCGCCCGTCTTATACTGGGCGAATATGGCGAGACGGTAAATTTCATTGAAGAACGTGTGTGGGACCGTCGCTACGAGTTCCTGGCGCTCAACCCGGCGGGGACCGTCCCTGTAATGATCGAGGACGACGGTCCGCCGATCTGCGGGATCAACGCCATCGCCGAGTATCTCGACGAAACGCGGCCGGCCAATGCGCGAGGGTGGCAGGCCATGCCGCGCGGTTTCTTCGCACGCGCCGAAGTGCGCCGGCTGGTCGACTGGTTCGACCGCAAGTTCAACCTGGAGGTGACGGTCAACATCCTCGGCGAGAAGATCGACAAGCGGTTCCTTTCACCGGACGCCGGCGGCGGTGCGCTCGATATGAAAGTCGTCCATATCGGCACGACGAATCTGCGCTATCACCTGAAGTACACCGATCATCTTCTGGCATCGCGCAATTGGCTTGCTGGCGACCTCATGACGCGCGCCGACCTGACGGCAGCCGCGCATCTCTCATGCCTCGACTATCTCGGCCATGTTCCTTGGGAGACCGCGCTCGTTACAAAGGACTGGTACGCGCGACTGAAGTCACGGCCCTGTTTCCGGGCCTTGCTCACCGACCGCATCGCCGGAATTCAACCAGTCGCTCACTATGTCGATCTTGATTTCTGAACGACGGTCGGCCGTCGCTGAAGCCTCGCTTGAAGCTCATGTCCAGGCGAAGGCGCTTGAAGTTGGCTTCGACGAGGCAAGGATCGCTTCCGCGGGCGACATTGCGGGACTGGACGCCAAGCTGCGAACGTTTCTGGCTCAGGGCCATCACGGCTCGATGCATTGGCTAGAGGCCAACGCCGATCGCCGGGCCAACCCGAAAGTGCTTTGGCCGCAGGCAGAAAGCATTGTCGTTGTTACAGCGAACTACGGGCCGGCGGGCGACCCGATGGCAGGATCGCAAAGCAAGGACAGCGGCGTGGTGTCGGTCTACGCCGGCGGCGAGGACTATCACGATGTGCTTAAGAAGCGGCTGAAGACACTTGCCCGCTGGTTTGCGGCCAAGACCGGCGAAGATGTGAAGGTCTTCGTGGACACGGCACCCGTCATGGAAAAACCCATCGCCGAACGGGCTGGGATCGGCTGGCAGGGCAAGCATACCAATTTGGTCAGCAGGCGCTTCGGATCATGGCTCTTTCTAGGCTCCATGTTCACGACCGCACGCCTTAGACCCGATCCGCCGGAGCGGGACCATTGCGGGTCTTGTCGCGCCTGTCTCGATGTCTGCCCGACAAACGCCTTTCCGGCGCCGTACCAACTCGACGCAAGGCGCTGCATTTCTTATCTGACGATCGAACACAAGGGTCCGATCGATCGATCGTTAAGGGCGGCGATCGGCAATCGGATCTACGGGTGCGACGATTGTCTTGCCGTTTGCCCGTGGAACAAATATGCGCGCGTGTCCCAGGAAGCCCGCTTCAAGGCGAGCCCTGGAACCGATCAGCCGCCGCTCGCCGAACTTGCAGAACTCGACGACGCAGCGTTTCGGACGCTTTACCGCAAATCGCCAATCAAGCGGACCGGGCGGGACCGTTTCGTCCGCAATGTTTTGATCGCCATTGGAAACTCCAGCGACCCGGACCTGGTTCCGGCCGCGAAGGCGCGGCTGGGCGATCCCTCGCCGCTCGTGCGCGGCATGGCGGTCTGGGCGTTGTCGCGTTTGCTGGATATCGAAACTTTCGCCGCTCTACGCGATTGCCATGCACCGACCGAGACCGATGAAGACGTCCAAGCGGAATGGGCCGCGGCATGACGAAGACCTTGCTTGCCTTGGGCTTTGGTTATTCGGCCGACGCGACCGCTCGCCATGCGATGGCGCGGGGGTGGCGCGTCGTCGGCACAACGCGGTCAACCGACAAGGCCGACAGGCTTCGCAAGGCCGGCGTCGCGCCCATTCTGTTCGAAGGCACGACGCATTCATCGGCGCTTGCCGACGCCATCAGAGCCGCAGACGCCATTGTCGTGTCGATCGCACCCGATGAAGATGGCGATCCAGTCTTGCGCCACCATGCAGAGAACTTTCGCCCCGAAACCTGGGTCGGCTATCTGTCCACCGTCGGTGTCTATGGCGATCATGGCGGCGCATGGGTCGACGAAACCACGCCACCGAAACCGACGAGCCAGCGATCCATCTGGCGCCTGCGCGCCGAAGAGGAATGGAGAGAGGTCGCCGCGCGGGTGGGATTCCCTTGCGACCTCTTCCGATTGGCCGGCATCTATGGCCCCGGCCGCAATCAGTTCCGCAAGCTAAAGCGCGGCGATGCACGCGCCCTCGTCAAACCCGGCCAAGTCTTCAACCGCATCCACGTCGCGGACATCGCTTCGGCCGTTTGGGCGGGTCTCAACGGGCCTGGACCAGCCGGAAGAACGCGCCTTTTCAACGTCTCCGACGACGAACCCGCACCACCGCAAGACGTACTCTGGTATGCAGCCGACATCGCCGGATTTTCGCGGCCCGATCCCGTCGACTTCGAGACCGCCGATCTCTCGCCCATGGCGCGGTCCTTTTACGGAGAGTGCAAGCGCGTCCGCAACGACCGCCTGAAACGCACGTTCGGCTTCCGTTTCTGCTTCCCGACTTACCGGGAAGGGTTGGGCGTGCTCTGGGCGTCCGGGGCCGCCGACAGCTGATCCGCCATCGTCTCAATCGTGTGCAAAATGATTGCGATATCGCTCGGCCGAGACAGACGGTGCTCGCCATCGGGGATGAGCGTGAAGCGCACATCACACCGGGCCAGATTGGAGCAAAAGTCCCGTGAGACCGTCCACGGAACGTCCACGTCATGTCCACCGTGGACGATATGGATCGGCCCATCGAAATCGAGCGGTCGGTCGCCAAACAGATGTTGCTTGCCGTCCTCGATCAAAGCGCGGGTAATCGGATAGTCCCCGTCTCCGTAGCGCGACGGACGCATGAAGATGCCATCCCGAAGAAGGACCGTTCGTGTCGCCTCCGGCATCGCCTGCCAGATCAGGCGCTCCGTCATATCGATCGCCGGCGCGATCAGGACGAGCCCGGCGACCCAAGCCTTGTCCCTTGAGCCGCGGGCCTCGGCCACATGACACGCCAGCCAGCCGCCCAGACTTGATCCCACGAGGATTTGCGGCCCCATCGCATAACGATCGAAGACCGCCAATGAATCGGTCAGCCAGTCGCTGACGACACAGTCCTCGAACTCTCCGGGACTGTCGCCGTGACCCCGATAGTCGAACCGAATGGCCGTTCGCCCCGATTCCGCACACCAGGCGGCAACTGAGCTTGCCTTCTCGCCGTTCATGGAAGACCGCAGGCCACTCAGCCAGAACACGCCGAGTGATTGCAGCGCCGCAGTCTCGGGCGCATCGACGTGAACAGCCAAGTCCAAATCTGACGATCCGATCATGAGCGGTTCTGCCCCCTGCGTTTGCCTACTATCACGATTAGCGATAAGACCGGCCAAGCGGGCGCTCAGAGTTTCGACCGAAACGGTCGTGTTGTTTTCCGGCATTTCTGGCCCGGCGCGTATCGAAAATCGGCTGAGCTATGTCAACACCTCGATTGACGATCCTTCAGGTGATACCGGCCATGCAGTCCGGAGGCGCGGAGCTTGGTGCGCTGCAAGTGTGCGAGGCCCTGGTCCGCGAAGGGCATCGGTCGATCGTCGTATCGTCGGGCGGCCGCATGGTTTCGGCTCTGTTCGACATGGGCGCGGAGCATATCAAACTACCCGTCGACACCAAGAACCCTTTGTCCATCCGCAGCAACGCAGTGCGGCTCGAACAGATCATTCAGCAAGAAAGAGTCGACCTTGTGCACGCGCGCTCACGAGCGCCGGCGTGGAGCTGTTACTGGGCGTGCAAACGGGCAAAAGTCCCCTTTGTGACGACCTATCACAGCGGATACACGGAACAGAATTACCTCAAACACGCTTATAACCGAATCATGGTGCGCGGTGAGCGCGTGATCGCGGTTTCCAACTGGATCGCGAGCATCATCATCCGACGTTACAAACTCGACTCAAACCGCGTCGTCGTCATCCATCGCGGCGTTGATACCCAGATCTTCGATCCCGGCACGATCGACCAGGCGCGCGAGGCCAAGCTGCGCCAGGAATGGGGAGTCGATGACAACACGCCCATCGTGCTGCTGCCAGGACGCCTAGCGAGACGGAAGGGCCAGGACAACATGGTCCGGGCCGTCGCCGAGATTCGCGATCGCGTCCCGCCGTTTGTCTGCATCCTTGCCGGAGAAGATCAGGGCAATACCGGCTTTCGCGAGCGCGTTGAAGAGTTGGCGCGGCAGATGGGTGTCGATGACATCGTGCGCCTTGTCGGACATGTCGAAGATATGCCGGCAGCCTATGCCATCGCGACGGTTTCCGTGTCAGCCGCGACCGCCCCGGAGGGCTTCCAACGCGGAATGCTGGAGGCCCAGGCCATGGCCTCCCCGGTCCTGGTCTCCAATGTCGGACCAGGGGTTGAAGTCGTTCGCGCCCCACCGCGTTACGGAATGGATGAGGCGACGGGAATCAATTTTGATGGATACGACGTCGACGATTTCGCCGAAAAGCTCGTTTTCTTGCTGTCGATGCCCGACGACCAGCGCCGTGCGATGGGGAAAAGAGGGAGCGAGAGGATTCGCAACCTTTACACCCATGATCGGATGACCCGCGCGACCCTAGGTCTATATGAGGAGGTCGTCTCGGAAGTCCCGGCTCATCCTGTATCGAGCGGCGCAAGGGTTGGCACGGTCGCACAAACCAATCGTTGGCCGACAATCCTTCAAATCATCCCGCGGCTGGATGCCGGTGGCGCCGAGCAGACCACCATCGATATTGCCCGCGCTATCATCGCCGCCGGCGGCAGGGCCATTGTGGCGACTGAAGGTGGACGATTGTTGCCGGCTTTGGCGAAAAACGGTGTCGAGTGGATACCTTTCCCCGCAGCAAGCAAGAACCCCTACCGCATGATCATGAACGCGTCACGGTTACAACGTCTTTGTCGCGACAAAGGGATCGACGTTATCCACGCCCGAAGTCGCGCACCGGCCTGGAGTGCACTCATTGCGGTCAGGGGCACAACCATTCCTTTGGTGACGACCTATCACGGAGCATACAACGAAGATCATGCCGTAAAGCGCTTCTACAACAGCGTCATGGCACGCTCCCAGGCAATCATTGCCAACTCACATTTCACGGCCGAGCTCGTGGCCGGGCGATACGATCCGGATCCAAAGCTATTGCATGTCGTGCCAAGGGGGATCGATCTTGGCGCTTTTGACCCGGCCCATGTTGACGAACAACGCGTCGCGACCTTGCGTCAAACTTGGCAGCTCACCGAAGGCCGGCGCGTCATCTTGTTTCCGGCGCGGATGACGAGCTGGAAAGGACAAAGCGTCATGATCGATGCAGCGGCGATCCTACGAGAAGAAGGGGGTGACGATTTCACCGTGGTGATGGTAGGCGATGCGCAAGGTCGTCTGAGCTATGTCGAGACATTGCACAGCAGGGTGCGCGCCAACGGCCTTGGGGACGTTGTGCGGATATTTGGTCACTGTGAAGACATGCCGGCAGCCTACAGTCTAGCCGACGTCGCCGTCGTCGCGTCGACAGAGCCAGAAGCATTCGGCCGCATTCCCGTGGAGGCGCAGGCTATGGGATGTCCGGTCATTGTATCCGATATCGGGGCAACGCCAGAAACCGTGTTGACCCCGCCGACAGTTGAACCAGACCAACGCACGGGTTGGCGCGTTCCTGTGGGAGACGCGCGTGCCCTTGCCGATGCCTTGCGACAAGTCTTGGATCTATCTTCGTCTGAGCACGCAGCCCTGGCGCGCCGGGCGCGCCGGCACGTTTCAGCACGTTTTTCGCTCGATGCGATGGCCAAATCGACGCTTGAGATCTACGACAGCATTGTCGGAAGCCGACTGGCGCCGCGTTTGGAAGAGGTCCTCGCGCCTACGAACGCCAGACAAGAAAACCCTCTGCAGCCACAAGATCGACAGGTCTCTTGACTTGGCAATGTGAGCCTTTGATCCTATAGGATGACCGTTCGATGACCCGCAAAGGGAACGTCATCGGCGATACGTTCACGCACGGACAGTAACAATTTAGGAGAATCAACCATTCGTCGCCCCTATCGCTCGACAGCACCCGTAAAGGAAGGCCCCAGGGCCAATGCTGAAATCACTGCGCCGGTCGTTCAATTGATCGACGACAAAGGTGACAATCACGGACCGACGCCAATCGAAGAAGCGCTTGATGCCGCTGCCGAGGCCGGCCTCGATCTGGTCGAAATCGCTCCGAACTCCGATCCGCCTGTCGCCAAGATCCTCGACCACGGCAAATTCAAATACCAGGCCCAGAAAAAGGCGGCCGAGGCGCGCAAGAAACAAAAGACGATCGACGTCAAAGAGATCAAGATGCGCCCGAATATCGACACCCACGACTATGAGGTGAAGATGAAGGCGGTCAGGCGCTTCTTCGATGAAGGCGACAAGGTCAAAGTGACCCTAAGGTTTCGCGGCCGCGAAATGGCGCACCAGGAGCTCGGCGTGGAATTGCTACAGCGGGTCAAGGATGACGTCACCGAAATCGCCAAGGTCGAAGCCGAACCAAAACTCGAAGGCCGGCAAATGGTGATGGTGCTGGCTCCGGTGCAATCCAGCCGTTAGGCCCGATCGGGCTTTGGTTGGAATTTCCCGACAGTGCCTTGCCAGCCAAGGCGCCTGCGCGTATATAACCGCGGTTTGCGGGCCGCCCGGCGTATCGCACTAGCGATGGGCATGCCGTGGCGGTCCTGATTAGCTCAGGCTCATATCATCCAAAGGTTTGCGTTTATCGGCGCGGCGAATGGGATTGGAGCCGACCGAAGGAGAGCAAAATGCCCAAGTTGAAGACCAAAAGCGGCGCCAAGAAGCGCTTCAAGCTGACCGCGACCGGCAAGGTGCGCGCCCAGCAGGCCGGCAAGCGACACATGATGATCAAGCGGACGAACAAGTTCATCCGCAACGCGCGGGGCACGACAATCCTGTCGGACGCCGACGCTCGGATCGTCAAGAAATTCTTGCCCTACGGCTAACGCCCGTCAGTTTGAAGGATCATAAGCAATGTCACGTGTAAAACGCGGCGTCACGGCTCACGCCCGCCACAAGAAGGTTCTCAAGGCCGCCAAGGGCTATTACGGCCGGCGCAAGAACACCATTCGCGTTGCCAAACAGGCGGTTGAGAAGGCCGGCCAGTACGCTTACCGCGACCGCAAGGCCAAGAAGCGCAACTTCCGTGCGCTGTGGATCCAGCGGATCAATGCGGCCGCACGCGCCAATGGCATGACCTACGGCCGATTTATCAACGGCCTCGGCAAGGCCGGGGTCGAGGTCGACCGCAAGATGCTGTCGGAGCTGGCGATCAGCGAGCCGGCGGCGTTCAAGGCGCTGGTCGACAGGGCGCAAGCCGCTCTCGGCTAATAGTCTTCCCGGCTTTTTCGAGGCCCGACATCGGCCGCGTCAGGCAATCCTGGCGCGGGTTTTGGCATTTCCTTGAAGACTCAACTAAGACACGAGACCGATATGTCTGACCTTGAACAACTCGAAGCGGATCTAAACCAGCGGATCGCCGATGCCGCCGACGAGACGGCGCTGGAAGCGGTGCGCGTCGCAGCGCTCGGCAAGAAAGGCGCGGTGTCGGAGCGCCTGAAGACATTGGGCGCGATGACGCCCGAGGAACGCCAGGTGATGGGACCGGCGATCAACGGGCTGAAATCGCGCATCGCCGATGCGATTGCGGCCCGCAAGACGACACTGGCGAACGCGTCGCTCAACGCGCGCCTGGTCAACGAACGCGTCGACATCACGCTGCCGGTTCGGCCGGCATCCCTTCAAGAGGGTCGCATCCATCCCGTGAGCCAGGTGATCGACGAGATCACCGCGATCTTCGCCGACATGGGCTTCTCGATCGCCGAGGGCCCCGACATCGAGACGGATTACTACAACTTCACCGCGCTGAACTTCCCGCCGGATCATCCGGCGCGGGAGATGCACGATACCTTCTTCATGCCTGAGAAGGAGGACGGTTCGCGCATGGTGCTGAGAACTCACACGTCGCCGGTTCAAATCCGGACCATGGAGGCACACGCCGAAGCCGGCGACGACATTCGCGTCATCATCCCCGGCCGCACCTATCGCTACGATTCCGACCAGACGCACACACCGATGTTCCACCAGGTCGAGGGCCTTGTCGTCGACAAAACGTCCCATCTGGGGCACCTGAAATGGGTGCTGGCGGAGTTCTGCAAGGCGTTCTTCGAACTCGACGACATTAAGATGCGCTTCCGCCCGTCGCACTTCCCCTTCACCGAACCGTCGCTTGAAGTCGACATCGGTTGCGATCGCTCAGGCGACAAGGTCAAGCTCGGCGAGGGCGACGACTGGATGGAGATCTTGGGCTGCGGTGTCGTCCACCCGAACGTGCTGCGCTTCGGCGGCTACGATCCCGATGTCTATCAAGGCTTTGCCTGGGGCATGGGCATCGATCGGATCGCCATGCTGAAATACGGCATGCCGGACCTGCGGGCCTTCTTCGATGGCGACATCCGCTGGCTGACCCATTATGGCTTCCCGCCGTTGGATGTTCCCTCGCTGGTGGGAGGCCTGAGTCGATGACGGCGAAGGAAGATATGGTGTCGTTCACCTTTGGCGACAGTCCGGCAATGGCCGACGAACTGCTTGCCCTTGTGCTTGCCGGCGAAAAGACGGCGACCTGCGGCCCGCTTCGCGACTTCGGGCCGGATGGCGAGGCGATGCCGGTCGTCGGCCGGCGCGATACCGTGCTCGACGGCCGGGGCAGGCCAGCCGCCGTGATCGAAACGCTCGAAGTGACAATCCGCCGGTTTGACGAGATCGACGAAGCCTTTGCGCGCGACGAGGGTGAAGGGCTGCGAACGCTTGAGGACTGGCGGGCCGGCCATCAGGCCTATTTCGAGCGTAACGGCGGCTTCTCGCCGGACATGGATTTGGTATGCGAGCGCTTCCGGTTGGTCGAAGCGCTGCCACGCGACGACACGAACGAGTGATACAATGAAATTCACCCTTTCCTGGCTGAAGGAACACCTTGAGACCGACGCGGACGTGCGTACGCTAACGAACGCGCTCACCATGGTCGGGCTGGAACTGGAAGACCTGCACGATCCGCGCGATCTGCTCGGCGCCTTCACCATCGCCAAGGTAATCGAGGCGAAGCAGCACCCAAACGCCGACCGCCTGAAGGTCTGCCTCGTCGACACCGGCCTTGGCGATCCGGTGCAGGTCGTATGCGGTGCGCCGAACGCACGTACCGGTATGACCGGCGTCTTTGCGCCTGTCGGCACGCATATCCCCGGCACCGGCCTTCATCTCGAATCGGGCGTCATTCGCGGTGTCGAATCGAACGGCATGCTGTGCTCGGAGCGCGAATTGATGCTGTCGGACGACCACGAGGGCATCATCGACTTGGCCGACGAGGCGCCGCTCGGCGCGATCTATGCCGAATGGGCGGGGCTCGACGATCCGGTGATCGACATCGCGATCACGCCCAATCGCGGCGATGCGCTGGGGGTTCACGGTGTTGCCCGAGATCTCGCGGCGGTTGGCCTTGGTACACTGAAAGACCGCACACCCGCATCGATCAAGGGCGAGTTCCCCTGCCCGGTCGCCGTCCATCTGCAATTCGACGACGACACGAAGCAGAACTGCCCGGCCTTCGCGCTGCGCATGGTGCGCGGCGTCAAGAATGGCCCCTCCCCCGAGTGGTTGCAGAAACGGCTGATCGAAATTGGTCTGAGACCCATCAACGCGCTGGTCGATATCACCAATTTCGTCACCTACGACCGCAACCGTCCCCTGCACGTCTTCGATGCGGCAATGGTCACCGGCGATCTTGTCGTGCGCATGGCGAAAGACGGCGAGGAGGTGCTGGCGCTCGACGGCAAGACCTACCGCCTCGATCCCTCGATGACGGTGATCGCCGACGATCGGTCCGTGGAATCGCTGGCCGGCATCATGGGCGGCGAGGAGTCCGGCTGCACCGCGGACACCACGGACGTGCTGATTGAATCAGCGCTGTGGGACCCGATCAACATCGCCCGTACGGGCCGCACGCTTGGCATCAACTCCGATGCCCGCTACCGCTTCGAGCGCGGTGTCGATCCAGCCTTTACGGTTCCAGGTGTTGAACTGGCGACTGAGTTGGTTATGTCGTTTTGCGGCGGCACACCGTCCGACATTGTCGTCGCCGGCGCGGTTCCCGACGGCGAAGTCGTTATCGATTTCGATCCGGCAGAAGTCAAGCGACTGGCGGGGCTTGAGGTGTCTTGGGTTGAGGTGAAGCGCGTCCTCACGCTGCTCGGCTTCTGGGTCGCCGGCAACGAAGCGCCCTACAAGATCGCCGTGCCGAGTTGGCGGCCGGACATTCATGGCAGCGCCGACCTCGTCGAAGAGATCGTCCGCATCATCGGCGTTGACCGCGTCGAACCGGCACCGATGCCACGCCTGGCCGCCGTGACCCAGTCGGCGCTGACCGTCGGCCAGGTCCGTGACCGAATGGCGAAGCGCGCGCTCGCCACCCGCGGCATGGTCGAGGCCGTCACCTGGTCGTTCATCCCGGCGGCCGCGGCCGAGGCTTTCGGCGGCGGATCGCCAGAGCTGAAGCTCGCGAACCCGATCTCTGCCGACATGTCGGACATGCGCCCGAGCCTCCTGCCTGGATTGCTCGAGGCCGCCCGGCACAACGCCGATCGCGGCTATTTCGACCTGGCGCTCTTCGAGGTCGGACAGATTTTCGCCGACGATACGCCAGAGGGTCAAAGGCGGGCAGCGACAGGACTTCGGCGCGGTGCGGCGAAGCTAGATGGCGCCGGGCGGCATTGGTCCGGCACCGCCGGCCCGGTCGACGTCTTCGATGCCAAGACCGACGCGTCCGCGTTGATCGCGGCGCTCGGCGGACCGGCGGACCGGCTTCAGGCGACCGCTGACGCGCCGGCGTGGTTTCATCCCGGCCGCTCGGGGGTTCTGAGGCTGGGGCCGACGGTTCTGGCGCATTTCGGCGAACTCCATCCAAGTACGCTCGCCGATCTGGACATTGAGGGACAGTTCGCGGCGTTCGAGGTGTTTCTCGATGCGATCCCGATCGCCAAACAAAAGGCGTCGCTCTCGATGCCGGCCTTGCGGGCCTCCGACCTGATGCCATTGACGCGCGACTATGCCTTCGTCGTCGACTCCGATGTCGAGGCCGGACGGCTGATCCGCGCGGCGGCGGGCGCGGAAAAGGCATTGATCGACGATGTCACCCTGTTCGATGTCTACGAGGGCGAACATGTCGGCGCCGGCAAGAAATCGCTGGCAATCGCCGTCACGTTGCAGCCGCGCGAAAAGACCCTGACCGACGAGGAGATCGACGCGGTCAGCGGCAAGATCGTCAAGGCAGTGGAGAAGGCGACGGGCGCGGTCCTGCGCGGCTAGAGCATGGTCCCGAAAAGCATGTCCCCGCGAAGGCGGGAATGGATGCGGTTTTCGGACAAAAACATGCGCAAAATCAAAGGGATAAAGCACTTCTTGTGAATCGGTCTTCGGCGAAAGTGCTTTATCCCTCGGCCGCGAACGCGTCGAACGCCGACAGTGCCTCAGCGCCGTAGATCATCGACGGGCCGCCACCCATATAGACGGCCACGCCGATCGTCTCGGCAATTTCATCGCGCGTCGCACCCAGCTTGTGCGCGGCTTTGGCGTGATAGCCGACGCAGCCATCGCACCGCCCCGCGATACCGATGGCAAGCGCGATCAGTTCCTTGGTCTTCGGGTCGATTGCCCCTGCCCCAGTCGCCGCTTTGGCGAGCGAAGCGAACCCAGCGGCTGTCTCCGGGATCGCCTGGCGAACCTGCTGCATGCGCTTATCGGTGGTGGAGATGAAACTGTCCCAGTTTTCGACGGACATTGCGGCTCCCTTCGGTGCATGAACGGAGCGCATCATCGCTGGGTGCTGCGCTGGAACCATGATTCCGATCAAGGGCGGTGAAATTCACCCGTGACGGGATGCTCAAGCATCGGGTTCGAGGAGTTCAATCCGGTTGCCGAAGGGATCGGCGGTGAAGAACCGGCGGAAGCCAGGCAGCGCCACATCGTCGGTCGTTGGGTACCCGGCCGCCTCCAGCCGCGTTCTCACCGCATCGAGATCGGCGACCAGAAAGGCCGGATGGGCTTTCTTCGCCGGCCGGAAATCGGCTTCGGTTCCAATATGCAGATTGACCGCACCGGCAGTGAGCCAAAACCCGCGCCGATCCGCGACCGAATCCGGTTTTTCGACGTCCTTGAAGCCCAGGAACTCTATGAAGAAGCGGCGCTCTTCGTCTTCGCCACCCTCGGGAACGGCAATCAGAAGGTGTTCGAGACCGGTGACGATCATGGGCCATCAAACCCGCCGTTCGACCATCATCTTCTTGATCTCGGCAATCGCCTTGGCCGGGTTGAGGCCCTTGGGACAGGCCTGTGCGCAGTTCATGATCGTGTGGCAGCGATAAAGCCGGAACGGGTCTTCCAAGTGGTCGAGCCGGTCGCCCGTCGCCTCATCACGCGAGTCGATCAGCCAGCGATAGGCTTGTAGCAGAACGGCCGGCCCCAGATAGCGCTCGCCGTTCCACCAGTAGCTCGGGCACGACGTCGAGCAGCAGGCACACAGAATACACTCGTAAAGCCCGTCGAGCTTGGCGCGGTCGTCATGGCTCTGGCGCCATTCGGTCCCAGGCGCCGGCGTCTTGGTCTGAAGCCAGGGCTGGATCGAAGCGTGTTGGGCATAGAAATTGGTCAGGTCCGGCACCAAGTCCTTCACGACCTGCATGTGTGGCAAAGGATAGATCTTCACCGGCCCGTCGACCTCGTCGATCCCCTTGGTGCAGGCGAGGGTGTTGGTGCCGTCGATGTTCATGGCACAGGAACCGCAAATCCCCTCCCGGCACGACCGGCGGAAGGTCAGCGTCGGATCGATCTCGTTCTTGATCTTGATGAGGGCATCCAGAACCATCGGCCCGCAGGTGTCGAGGTCGACATGATAGGTGTCGAGCGACGGATTGGCGTCGTCGTCAGGGCTCCAGCGATAAACCCGGAACTCACGCACATTCGTCGCGCCATCCGGCCGCGGATGCGTCTTGCCGCCTGAAATCGTCGAGTTTTTCGGGAGCGTGAGTTGGACCATTAGGTTCTCGCTGTGTCGGACTTATTGCGTCGCGCAGTCTACAGGTGCGGTCTGCATGAACTCCGCGGATTCAGCCTGTTCTTGAAAGGTCATCTTCGCTTGCACGACAGCGGCTCGCTCTCTGTCGTTAAGCACCATGGCAGCGACGAGTTCCTGCTGATTGTCATTGAGTTTCTCCGCAGCGGTGTCTGCAATGCAGCTACAGCCCGCGGTTCCGAGATTGAGCTGTTTTCCGCACTCGACGCGTAAGGTCTCGATGTCCTCGGCGTCGGCGAGTGCTCGCTGCGGGCCAACCAGAACCACGGCAGTCCCCAACACGAATGCAAGTACGCCGACCTTCAACACTCGATGATTCCTCACGTCCACTGCCTCAGTACACCCGCGCCTTCGGCTTGATGTAGGCGACTTCGTTCGACAGCGTGTAGGTATGGACCGGCCGCGTGTCGAGGCGGGTCTTGCCGTCCTCGAACCACGACAGCGTGTGCACCATCCAGTCCTTGTCGTCGCGGTCCGGATAGTCCTCGCGGGCATGTGCGCCACGGCTTTCCGGCCGATTGGCGGCCGAATCCATCGTCACGACGGCCTGGCGGATCAGATTATCGAACTCGATCGTTTCCATCAGGTCGGAGTTCCAGATCATTGACCGGTCGGTGACCGCCACGTCGTCGAGGCCCGACCAGACATTGGAGATCATCCCCTGGCCTTCTTCGAGGATCTCTCCGGTTCGGAAGACGGCGCAATTGGTCTGCATGGTCTTTTGCATGTCCAGACGCAGCTTCGCTGTCGGCGTACCGCCCTTGGCGTGGCGATAGTGATCGAGCAGCGCGATCGCCTCCTCGCCGGCGCCATCGGCAAGCGGCTTGGTCTTTTCCGTCGGATCGAGCACCTCGCCGCATTTGAGACCGGCGGCGCGTCCGAAGACGACCAGATCGATTAGCGAATTGGAGCCGAGCCGGTTGGCGCCGTGGACGGAGACGGAGGCCGCCTCGCCGACGGCCATCAGGCCCGGCACGACGGTATCCGGATTGCCGTCCTTCGAGGTCAAGACCTCACCCCAATAGTTGGTCGGGATACCGCCCATATTGTAGTGGACCGTCGGCAGCACCGGGATCGGCTCGCGGGTGACATCGACGCCGGCGAAAATCTTCGCCGATTCCGAAATGCCCGGCAGCCGTTCGGCAAGCACGGCTGGATCGAGGTGCTCCAGATGCAGGAAGATGTGGTCCTGCTCGCTGCCGACCCCGCGCCCATCGCGGATTTCAAGCGCCATCGAGCGCGACACCACGTCGCGCGACGCCAAGTCCTTGGCTGACGGCGCATAACGCTCCATGAAGCGCTCGCCTTCTGAATTGGTCAGATAACCGCCCTCGCCGCGCGCACCCTCGGTGATCAGGCAGCCGGCGCCGTAGATCCCGGTCGGGTGGAACTGCACGAACTCCATGTCCTGGAGCGGCAGGCCGGCGCGCAGCACCATGGCGTTACCATCGCCGGTGCAGGTGTGCGCCGAGGTGCAGGAGAAGTAGGCGCGGCCATAGCCGCCGGTCGCCAGGATCACGGTCTTGGCGGCGAAGCGATGGAGCGTCCCGTCATCCAGATTCCAGGCGACGACGCCCCGGCAGGCACCCTCTTCCATGATCAGATCGATGGCGAAGTACTCGATGAAGAACTGCGCGTTGTGCTTCAGCGCGGCACCGTAAAGCGTGTGCAGGATGGCGTGGCCGGTTCGGTCGGCGGCGGCACACGTGCGCTGCACCGGCGGACCGTCACCGAAATTCTGCATATGTCCGCCGAAAGGTCGCTGATAGATCCGTCCGTCTTCAGTACGCGAGAACGGCACGCCATAGTGATCGAGCTCATAGACGGCGGCCGGCGCCTCGCGGACCAGATATTCGATCGCGTCCTGATCGCCCAGCCAGTCCGACCCCTTGACGGTATCGTACATGTGCCACTGCCAGGAATCCGGACCCATATTGGCCAGCGAGGCGGCGATACCGCCCTGCGCGGCGACAGTGTGCGAGCGTGTCGGAAAAACCTTGGTGATGCATGCCGTCTTCAGCCCGGCCTCGACACAACCGACCGTTGCGCGCAGGCCCGATCCGCCGGCGCCGACAACGACGACGTCGAACACATGGTCGGTAATTTCATAGGCCTTGCCGTTTTGCCCCGGTGCGCCGCCGGGCGTGCTGTCGAGCGGCATGGTTCAGCCTCCAAAGCTCATCTTCAACAGGGCAACGGCCGAAACCAGCCCCACGAAGACCGCGAAAAACGTGTTCAGCATCAAGCACGCGATTTTCGGCAATTCGCCGTGGACATAGTCCTCGATGATGACCTGCATGCCCAAACGCATATGGATCACCACAGACAGGATGACCATGAGCATCAGCGCCGAAACGAAGGGCGAGCCCAGATAGTTTACCACCGTTGCGTGATCCGAACCGAGCAGGGAAATCAGCGAAATGATAAAAAACAGGATCAGCGGAATGTTAGCGACCGCCGTTAACCGCTGATGCCAGAAGTGGTCTGAGCCTTCCTTGGCCGAGCCAAGACCGGTGATGCGGGAGTAAGGTGTCTTCAAGTCGCGCATCGCCCCATCCTCACCCGACCGCATAGCCGATGACCCAGATCAACAGGGTCAGGCCAAGCGAACCGGCCAGCGTCGCCTTGGCGAGAAGCTGCGCTTTCTCCACCTCCAGCCATTTGCCGGTGTCCCAGACGAGATGGCGCATACCGCCGAGCATGTGGTGCATGGCGGCCCAGGTGTAGCCGAAGAGCACAAGCCGGCCGAACCAAGACCCAAATATACCGTTCACCCAGTTGAAATAGGTCGGCCCGGCGGCGGCGGCCACCAGCCACCAAACGACCAGAAGCGTACCCACATAAAGCGCCGCTCCCGTGATGCGATGAAAGATCGACATCATCATGGTGAAAAGCGGTTTGTAGACTTGCAGATGCGGCGACAGCGGCCGGGCTTTTAGCGGCATGGCATCGGGGTTGATATCGGCCATAACGGCGATTGATTCCCATGGATTCTGGTGCGCTGCACACTAACGCGCGGCGCGTTTGTGTCAATGCAACCAAGGGTGTGGGGACAACAGGCTGTTCACAGCGCGTGGACGCTAGCGCGGCAGGATCACCCAATAGTCTAGATCGAGGATCACGGCCGGATCGTAGTGCGCGCCGCCATCACCGGAGAACGGGAAGCCCGTCGACGGTTTGTCCTTGGTCGCAATCGTCCGCAACCGCAACGCGCCAACATCGTCCCGTCCGGCGAGTTCCGCCGTCTCGACGACATCGGACCATGCGAAGACGGTGTCACCCGCAAACAGCGGCGCCGTATGCCGGCCGGCATTGATCCCTGCAATGTGGAAGGCATTCTCAAGCCCGTTGAAGGACAGCGCCCGGGCGAGCGAGATCACATGCCCGCCATAGATGATGCGACGTCCGAAACGGCCGTCCTTCTCGACAAATTGGTTGAAATGAACACGCGCGGTGTTGTGATAGAGCCGCGTCGCGATCTGGTGCTCCGCCTCTTCAACGGTGATGCCGTCGACATGATCGATCTTTTCGCCGACGACATAGTCGGCCCAGCGATGCTCCGATCCCGCCAAGGCGAAGTCATAGTGGTCGATGTTGAGCAGCGGAACCGCGTCGCCGAGCTGATCGGCTGTCAGCGCCTCCGGCAAGTCTGGAACGATCGCGTCTGGCGCCGATGAGGCCACATCGCGCTTTCGCACCATGACCCAGCGAACATAGGAAAGCACGGTTTCGCCACGCTGATTGGTCCCGGTGGTGCGCACATAAACCACGCCCGTCTTGCCGTTGGAATTCTCTTTCAGACCGATCACGTCGGAGGTCGCGGCGAGCGTGTCGCCTGGATAAACCGGCATGAGAAAGCGGCAATCGGCATAACCCAAATTGGCGACGGCGTTCAGCGAGATGTCGCTCACCGTTCGGCCGAAAACCATGTGGAAGACCAAAAGGTCATCGACCGGGCTCTTCGGATAGCCGATCCCGTGCGCGAATGTATCGGCCGATTGCACGGCAAAGCGCGATCCGTAAAGGGCCGTATAAAGCGCCCTGTCGCCATCGGTCATGGTGCGCGGCGTGGCGTGCACCAGTGTCTGACCGACCGCAAAATCTTCGAAGAAGTTGCCAGGATTGGTCTTTGTCACGGGGCGATCACCGTCCTCAAAGCGCTTCTGAGCCTTCCTCGCCGGTCCTGATCCGCCGCGCCGAAAGGAGATCGTAGACGAAGACCTTGCCGTCGCCGATCTTGCCCGTCTTCGCTGCGCCCGAAATCGCCGTCACGACACCCTCGACCAATTCGTCGTCGACCGCTAGTTCCAGCTTGACCTTCGGCAGGTAGTGGATCGCGTATTCGGCGCCCCGGTAGATTTCCGTGTGGCCTTTCTGCCGGCCATAGCCGCGAACCTCGGACACCGTGAGCCCGGCGATCCCCTGACCCGACAGCGCCTCGCGCACCGCATCCAGCCGGTGCGGCTGGATAATCGCCATCACCATTTTCATTGTCGCGCTCCCGCTTTTTTCATCAGTGCCCGTTCACGCATCAGTGGTTGTAACCACGCTCGCCATGAGCGGTGAAATCGAGACCCTCGATCTCGTCGTCCGCCGCGGTGCGCAGACCGACCAGCGCCTTGGTGACATAAACGATGATGAGTGTCGCGATTGCCGACCAGACGATGGTCACGACGACACCGGTCAGCTGAACGAAGAACTGGCCGCCAACCGACATGCCTTCGGCAAGGCCGGCGCCACCGAACGCGGTCGTGGCCAGAAAACCGACCAGTAGTGTTCCGGTCGCACCGCCGACGCCGTGAACGGCCAAGACATCGAGAGAATCGTCGATCTTCATCACCTTCTTGACGAGATCGACGGCGCCGTAGCACAGCAGGCCGCCGGCAAGCCCAAGGATGATGCCGCCGGCCGGGCCGACGAAGCCCGATGCCGGCGTGATTGTCGCAAGACCTGCAATCGTGCCGGTGACAAGGCCCACAAGCGACGGTTTACCGAAGCGCAGCCATTCGATCACCAGCCAGACCAGCGACGCCATGGCAGCCGACAGGTGAGTCACCAATACTGCCATCGCTGCGCTGCCGTCTGCCGCCAACGCCGAACCGCCATTGAAGCCGAACCAGCCAACCCAAAGCATCGCCGCACCGACCATGACCATCCACGGCGCATGCGGAGGGTTTACCGATGAGGGGAAGCCAGCGCGCGGTCCCAACTGCCAGGCAATCACCAGTGCCGAGACGCCGGCGGTGACGTGAACGACGATACCACCGGCAAAGTCGAGAACGCCCATCTCCGCCAACCAACCGCCGCCCCAGACCCAATGGGTGACCGGCGCGTAGACGAACAGCAGCCAAAGCGCCGATATGATCAAAACGGCGGCAAACTTGATGCGCTCGACATAGGCGCCGACGATCAGCGCCGGCGTGATGACGGCGAACGTCATCTGAAACATGACGAAGAGCGAGGTCGGGATCGTCGATCCCTCGCCGACCGTATCGCGACCGATTCCTATCAGGAAACTGTTGCCGAACCCGCCGAACCAGCCGGTTCCGCCGGGCGCGAACGCGATCGAATAGCCGACGATGACCCACAGAACCGACGCCAGGCAGGCGATCGCCATGCAGTGCATGAGCACCGACAAGATATTTCGCGCCTGGACCAGGCCGCCGTAAAACAATGCCAGACCCGGCAAGGTCATGAAGAGCACAAGTGCGCTCGAAGTCAGAATCCAGGCGGTATCGCCACTGTCGATCATGATCGCCCCCGTCATGTTCGCCTAATCGATCATTGACGCGTCATAGGGTATCGGACCCGCCAAGGCAACGTGGCCGACGGCCCCTCAGCCCAGGCCGCGCTCGGTACCAAGGCCGGGACCGTCTCGTTCGGGGACAAGGTCCTGGCCGAAGCCGATCAAATGGCCATCGGGATCGCGAACCTCGAACTCGCGACAGTTCCACGGTTTGTCTTCTGGCTCGCTCGCAAGCACGGTACCTTTGGAGCGCAGTTCATCGGCAAGCGCATCGGCATCGGAGACATAAAGATAGGCTGTCCATCCTCCGCCCGTCGGCTGCCCACCGCCGTGCGTATCGAGGGCAAGCGTCACGTTGCCGCGCTGAACGATGGTGAAGGCTGGTGGATCGCCCCACACCCCATGGCCTTGGAAGCCGAGCCGGTCGCGGTAAAAGGCGAGACTGCGGTCGATGCTTAAGACGTTCAACACCGGCATCGCCCTCAAGAATCCCATCTCATGCCTCCTCAAGCGCCTGGATGGACTCCGCGATGGCCACTGTTCGCCGCGCCATCCCCGCGTGAAGAAGCTCGACCATCCTGCCATTCAGCGCGATCGCGCCCTTGCCGGCGTTTGCCGGGTCATCGAAGGCTGCGATAATGTCACGCGCCCAGGCGACGTCATGCTCGTTCGGCGCAAAGACCTGGTTGGCGGTTTCGATCTGGCCCGGATGGATCAGGGTCTTGCCGTCCATCCCGAAGTCGCGGCCCTGTTGGCATTCGACCGCGAAACCCTCGGTGTCCTGGATGTCGGCGAAAACGCCGTCGATAGCAGCGAGTCCATAGGCACGGGCCGCGATCACGGTCTGCGATAACCAGGTGGCAAAAGCCGCACGACCGGGCCGCCATAGCGCGTCTGTCTCCTTCGCCAGATCATTGGTGCCCATGACAAAAGCCTGTAGCGGAACTTCATCCTCGTCCGCCGTCGCCGCAATGGCGGCAATGTTGAGGATCGCCGCCGGCGTCTCGACCATCGCCCAGATCGCCACGGTCTCAATGTCGGATGCCGACAGAGACCGGGCAACGACGCGAACATCGTCGGGCGTGCTGACTTTGGGCACCAGCACCGCGTTCGGCCGCGCCGCGAGCGCCACCATCAAATCCTCCGAACCCCACTCCGACTCCAGCGCATTGATGCGAATGATGATTTCGCGCGCGCCATAACCGCCAGTTTTGACCGCTGTGCGCACCTGTTCGCGCGCCAACGCCTTTTGATCCGGCGCGACGGCATCTTCCAGATCGAGGATCAGGCAATCGGCGGCAAGCGTTTTCGCCTTTTCCAGCGCCCTGGCATTGGAGCCTGGCATATAGAGGACGCTGCGGCGCGGGCGGGGGGTATTTTGCATGAAGACTCCAGCGTTTTGCGGTGCAACATAACCGCGCCGATTGGGCGCTGTCATCCGACTTTCGTACCATGAGCCGCTGAGCTATGAACGGCCCAGCCCAAACCGCCCTCTGGTCACCATGTCTGTCGTCGTTTCCATCGCATCCCATGTCGCGCGCGGCCATGTCGGCAACAGCGTTGCCGTGTTCGCTTTGCAGCGGCTCGGCATCGAGGTTTGGGATGTCCCGACCGTTCTCCTACCCCACCATCCAGGGCATGGGCCAGGAACGCGGATCGTCACGCCATCGGATACATTCGCGACGATGTTGGCGGACCTCTCGTCCAACGGTCGGCTGAGCGCTGTTTCCGGCATCGTCAGCGGATATCTGGGCGATCCCGCGCACGCCGAGGTCATTGCGAACCTCGTCGACGCCGCACGACAGGCCAATCCCGATCTGGTCTACTGCTGCGATCCGGTAATCGGCGATGCCGGGGCGCTTTATGTCGATCCGACCATCGCGAGCGCAATCCGCAACCACCTGATACCACGGGCCGATCTGGCCACACCGAACGCCTTCGAACTGGCCTGGCTGAGTGGACAGGACGGCGCGGGCGCCGAAAACGATGAGCTTATCGCGATGGCAAGGCGGCTTGGCCCGGCTGAGGTCGTCGTCACGTCGGCGCAGCCGATGATGCGCGGCCAGGCGGCCACTTTGGCGGTCACAGGCACGGAGGCTCTGCTCGCCGAAGCACCGGCGACAACGCACCCGCCACACGGTCTGGGCGATCTTTGCGCCGCGCTTCTCTTGGCACGGCGCCTTGACGGCGTCCCGCTCCCCGAAAGCATGCGCCGCGCCGTTGCCAGCGTCCACGACCTGGCGATCCAGACAGAGCGGCAGGGCCGCGATGAGATGCCGCTGGCCCGCGAGCAGCAGCGGCTCATCCAATCCTCCATAGCCGTGCAAATGCGGCATCTGGTCACGAAATGACGCTCGTCGCCGGTGTCGACGGCTGTCCGGACGGATGGTTGGCGGTGTCGATGGCGGAGGGCCACCCAGACGAGGCGCACCTTGCGTTCTTCCCGGACTTCGACACCCTCCTCGCCGGCCTCAAAGACGCATCCGTCATTGCTATCGACATGCCAATCGGTCTGCCGGACCGCCTCATCGGCAAAGGCCGCTCCTGCGAGGTCGCGGTGCGCCGGCTTCTGGGACCGCGTCAGTCCAGCGTGTTCGCGATCCCTACGCGCGCTGCGGTGATGGCTGGCGACTATCGCGAAGCTTGCACAGTGTCGCTCGAAACCTCCGAGCCGCCGCGCAAGGTCTCCAAACAGGCCTTCAACCTGTTCCCGAAGATCCGCCAGATCGACGCCTGCTGGCGGGTTGGAATGGAAACCCGTGTCTTCGAGTGCCACCCAGAGGCGGCCTTTTGGGCGCTGAACGATGGCCAGCCGATGGCACTGCCGAAAAAGGTCAAGAGCCGCGCCAACCCGGCGGGGCTGGAAGAGCGCGCCAAGGCCTTGGCGCACGCCGGCTTCGACCCAGCGTTTCTGCAAATCGGTAATGTCGACCGACTGCCCGGCCGCGCCGGCCGCGATGATTTGCTCGACGCAACCGTCTGCGCTTGGTCGGCGGCGCGCATTTGCCGGGGCGAGGCTATCTCGTTTCCCGACCCAGCGGAGATCGACAGTCACGGTCGACCGATGGCGATCACAGTCTAGAGTGTCGCCAAACGCTCGGTCACGAGATCGAAAAAGCCCTCGGCGTTGACATCGCGGATCACCGTCGCGTTGACCGACCGGTCGGTGACCCGCCACCAATCGACCACGGTCATCCCCATGGTCAGTTCCGAGCCTGTCTCCACGACGACGTTGACATGCCGGCCGGAAAACAGCTCCGGCTTCAAAAGATAGGCGATCACGCAAGGATCGTGGAGCGGGCCGCCATCGGTGCCGTACTTGGTCTCGTCGAACCGCTCGAAAAAACCCAACAGCGCGGCGACCGCTTCCGCGACCGGTGTGCCGATCGCGCGGATCGCGGCAAGACGCTTGGCCGTCGTCAGTGCCTTGTGGGTGCAATCGAGAGGAATCATCGTAAGCGGGATGCCAGCATCCAACACCGTCTGCGCGGCATGGGGATCGACATAAATATTGAATTCGGCCGCCGGCGTCGTGTTGCCGCCTTCGAAAAACCCACCGCCCATCAACACGATCTCACGAATGCGCGTTGCGATCTCCGGCGCCCGGATGAGCGCCAGCGCAATATTCGTCAGCGGCCCAAGCGGGCACAGAGTTACCGTGCCGGCCTCTCGCTCCAAAAGCGTCTCGACGATGAAGTCGACGGCGTGCTTGTCCTGAAGCGGCATCGTCGGTTCGGGCAGTTCGGGTCCGTCCAGGCCTGTCTTACCGTGAACGTATTCCGCCGTGACGAGCGGACGCATCAAGGGCCGTGAGGCACCGGCATAGACCGGCATGTCGGGTCGCCCGGCCAGCTCACAGACCTTGCGGGCGTTCTTCTCCGTCAGTGGCAGCGGTACATTGCCGGCAACGGCGGTGATACCGAGAACCTCAAGCTCCGGGCTTGCCAGCGCCAAGAGAATGGCGACGGCGTCGTCCTGTCCCGGATCGGTGTCGATAATAATCGGCCGACGCTGGCTGTCGTCCGTCATTTGTCTCTCGAAGTCAGATACGCGGTCCGCGCACTCAGCCAATCAACGTGCGGAAAAAATGGAGGGGCGGCGTCTACACGACACCCCGCCCCTCCAAATCGATCTATACAACCGCTAGTCGCCCTTTATGGGCAGCGCGCTTCGTATGTTCCACCTCTTCCGTCGGAATAGAGGCAATAGCCGGGGCGCCCGGCGACAGCACCAAGAACTGCACCGGCCGCAGCACCCGCGGCCGCGCCGACGGCGGCGCTACGAACATCACCACCGATGATCGCACCGGCGACGCCACCCACGACGGCGCCCGCGCCGGCACCGGTGACCGTGCTGCGCGTTTGTTCAGGCGTTTCACAGCCGGCAATCGACAATGCGAGTGCGGCGGCAGCGGCTAATCTCAGCATGGGCCTATCCTGTTAAATTCGTTTGAGACCAAAGGTTCTACGCAGTCTACTGATGCGATGATCGGTAGCACCGATTCATGGCGAATGCCACCGCCGAAAGCCGATCCCCACAGGCGCCACTAGCTACGAAATCAATGCGCCATGAAAAGTGGCAAGGGCGGATCGTCGAGCATGGCGCGGGTCACCGCGCCAAATTCGATTGCGCTGAAGGACGGTTGCCCGCGCACGCCCAAAACGATCAGGTCGGACCCGTGGTCGCGGGCAAGGTCGCCCAACTCCGCCGCCGGCGTGCCGCCATTCCTTGGCGCACGCACCGCGTCGCAGGCGACATCGTACCGATCCAGCGCGTCCGCCAGTTCAGCGCCGGCCCAATTTGCGTTGTGATCAGCCAGATTGTCCGGGCCGATATTGGCGAGGCGAACGATCTCGGCCCGTTTGAGGAGCGGAAGCGCGTCGAACACCGCCCGCACCGCTTCCCGGCTTCCATCGAATCCGATCGTTATCTTGGATCCGACCGTCACACCCGACCAGTTGTCGGGGACAACAAGAACCGGGCGCCCCGCCTCGATCAACAGACGCTCGCACACCAGCGGGTCGAAAAGGTCGTCCCGGCCGCGCCCCGGCTGCGGCGCGACGACGATCTCCGATCGATTGGCGTGGTCGACGACGATCGGCAAGCAATCGGCTGAGGGCGCGTTCGCGCAGCACCAGTTTGCGGAATACGCACCCTCGCCTGCCTTGGCGTCGAAAACCGCCTTGACCGCGGCCGCTTCCATGGCGTGGGTTTCGTAGTGTCGCTTTTCGATGTCCTCAACCACACCCGACGCCGAAAACGACAAGCCACAGGCGTGGAGACTTGGGGCCGGCGTCACATAGAGGCCGTCGACATGGCTTTGTGCGCCGTCTACCAGCAGTGTCGCAGCATCGAGCACGGAAATCGCGATCTCAGATCGTGGAAGATAGGCCAGAACGGAACGGTATCCGGTGGATTTAGACATGGTGGCGTCATCAGCCGCAAAGATTGTACGCTCCGACTATAAACAACTAAAAGTTGAAATATAGGAAACATTGCGACTTTTGATTGCAGATTTATCGATAGGCTCGGCAGCCCGCCGCCAAGACGATTGGATCAAATCGAATGGCTCAGGCTTGGGCGGAACCGTTTAGGCGGTCGATTGACGCTTGGCCTGCATGTCTGCGGCGAACTCATGTGGATTGCGCCCAGGCATTTTCTCAAGCGCCGTTTTCACCGCCGGTCGTTCGGCAATCGCATCCCACCATCGTTTCAGGTTCTTGTAATCGGCCAATTCCACACCGGACATCGGATAGCCACGCACCCAAGGCCAGGTGGCCATGTCGGCGATTGAATAGTCCCCGGCCAGGAAAGCGTGGTTCGCAAGGTGGTCGTCCATGACACCGAACAGCCGGTTGACCTCATCACGGTAGCGTTTGATCGCCTGCGGCACGTCTTCGGGGAAAAAGGTCACGAAGACATTGGCCTGTCCCATCATCGGACCGACACCGCCCATTTGGAACATCAGCCATTGCAGCACCCGGCTACGGGCTTTGTCGTCGTCACCCATGAACAGGCCGGATTTATCCGCGAGATAGATCAGGATCGCGCCGGACTCGAAAATCGAGAAATCGCCATTGGCGCGGTCGACCATTGCCGGAATGCGCCCATTGGGACTGAGCTTCAAGAACTCAGGGGTCTTTTGCTCGCCCTTACCGATATTGATGGGATGGATCGTGTAGTCGATCCCCATCTCTTCCAACGCGATAATCGGTTTGTAGCCGTTCGGCGTCGGCCAAGTGTAAAGATCAATCATAGTCGGTCCCGCCCCAAATCAGCACCCGATATGGTCACATGCCGAACAACCGGAAGGCCGGGCGCGGTCACAAAGCCGCGAGGTTAGCCTAGGATCTGTCGAGTATCGGCACGCCCTAGAGCATTGACGGCAGAACGCGGTCGGGCGGCCGGTGTCCGTCGGCGAACGTCTTGATGTTGATGATCACCTTCTCGCCCATGTCGATCCGCCCCTCGATCGTTGCCGAACTCATGTGCGGCAGAAGAACGACGCGTGGGTTTTGCAGAAGCTTCGGGCTAACGGCCGGCTCGTGTTCGAACACGTCCAACCCGGCGCCGGCGATCTCGCCGGCATCCAACATGCGGGTGAGTGCATTCTCGTCGATGATCTCGCCGCGGGCGGTGTTGACGACATAGGCGTCCTTGGGCATCAGCTTCAAACGCCGAGCGGACAAAAGGTGGAATGTCGCCGGTGTGTGGGGACAATGGATCGAAATGACGTCCATCCGCGCCAACATCTGATCGAGGCTGTCCCAATAGGTTGCCTCAAGCTCGGTTTCTTGCGTCTCTGTCAAACGTCGACGATTGTGATAGTGGATCTGCATGCCGAAGGCGGCCGCTCTGCGCGCAACGGCCTGGCCGATCCGGCCCATGCCGACAATGCCGAGGCGCTTACCGTAGATCCGGTGACCGAGCATCCATGTCGGCGACCAGCCGGCCCAATCACCCTCTTCCAGAACCCGCATACCCTCTTTCAGCCGGCGCGGCACGGCAAGGATCAGCGCCATGGTCATATCCGCCGTGTCTTCGGTCAAAACACCCGGCGTATTGGTCACCGTGATCCCGCGCTGAGTGGCCGTGTCGACATCGATGTTGTCGACGCCGTTGCCGAAATTGGCGATCAAACGCAGCTTGTCGCTCGCCTGCGACAGCACTGATTTGTCGATGCGATCTGTCACCGTGGGCACCAGCACGTCAGCGCTCTTGACGGCCTCGATCAATTCACCCTGCGTCATGGGGCGATCGTCGACATTAAGCTGCGTGTCGAACAACTCACGCATCCGGGTCTCGACGACGTCTGGGAGTTTGCGGGTGACGATGACGGCCGGTTTGGTGTGCGACATCGTTGAAAAAACTCCTATATGACCAAGGTGCGCGGCCGGCGTCGGCTGGCCTGCGCGAAAGAACCGGCTGTCTCGTGGCCGCACGCGCTTGACCTGCCGCACCAACCGTGCGACCGCCATCGGGTCGGCGCCATGAGCGAAACTGTCTAGCAGAAACATGAGTGAACACAAACACGCGACATCGCCTGAAAACCGATGGGCGATCTTTCCCAAAGACCTGTGGTCCCTCGTCCGCCGCGTGGCCTTCGCGACGGCGGCTGTAACGGCGCTGTCGCTCGCGCCAGCGGCAGCTCAATCGTCGAGCGATGATAGCGCGGAGGGAGCGAGCGCGATTAGAACCGGCTCCGTTACCGGTCTTCCGATCCCGCGCTTCGTTTCGCTGAAAGCAGATCGGGTCAACATGCGGCGCGGACCGAGCCGTTCCCATCAAGTCGAGTGGGTTCTGCTGCGCGCCGGCCTGCCCGTCGAGATCACGGCCGAGTTCGAGAACTGGCGCCGGATTCGTGACTATGCAGGCGACGAGGGCTGGGTTTTCCACACGCTCTTGTCGGGACGCCGCACGGTGCTTTTTGCGCCTTGGAGCATCGGCAATTCACTCGTCACACTCAAGGCTGAACCGGCGGACGATGCCACAACGATCGCACAGATCGGACCGCGCGTGCTTGGCGATATCGTGGAGTGCGAAAGCCGCTGGTGCGAGATCGATGTGGAATCAGCGCGCGGCTGGATATCCCAGGATTCGCTTTGGGGCGTTTACCCGGGCGAAACGATCAAATAGGTGGACCTTGGATCAATCCGCCTTGCGCCGCAGGCGAACGACCACATCGACCTTGGCGATCTCCATCCCTTCCGGCGGTTCCGGCAGGGCGCCGATCATCAACTGATCGACCGGAATATCGATGACTTCATTGGTCTCTTCCACCACATAGTGGTGGTGATCGGAGACATTGGTATCGAAATAGGACCGCGTCCCGTCGATCGCGATCTCCCGCAGCAGCCCAGCCTTCGTGAACTGGTTGAGCGTGTTGTAGATGGTCGCGAGCGATACCGAGATGTTGGCGCCTTGCGCTTCCTCGTGCAGGCCCTCCGCGGAAACATGGCGACCGCCGGATGAAAAGAGCAGCTGCCCCAGCGACAAACGCTGGCGGGTTGGCCGCAGCCCGGCTCTCCGCAACGTGGAACGCACGTTGCACAGCCCGGCGCGCTGCGGTCCTGGAGGTGCGGGTAAACTGCTAACAGTCATATCATATCCGGATCGTTGTTCGGGCCCGGTCAAGCGGGCAACTCTAGCAAATTTAGGTTCCCTTTCTGTATCTCACAACTTTATCAAACGGGCAATATCGCTGACGGGTGACGTTTCGCCCCAGGTTTGACTATGGTAGCAGAGCAAAATTGGACCGCCGATACCCGGCGCGCGTAACTAAGGGGCATGCGAGAGTGGCCGAACCACAAAAAGACACCTATGGCTTTGAAGACCTTTTGAAATGTGCCCGCGGCGAACTGTTCGGGCCAGGCAATGCCAAGTTGCCGCTACCGCCCATGTTGATGTTCGATCGGATCACCGCAATCGAGGAAGACGGCGGCGAGAACGGCAAGGGCATGATCCGCGCCGAACTCGACGTAAAGCCCGATCTGTGGTTCTTCCCGTGCCACTTCGACGGCGACCCGGTTATGCCCGGATGCCTCGGCCTGGATGCGCTATGGCAGCTGCTTGGGTTCTTTCTCGGCTGGCTGGGCGCTCCCGGAAAAGGGCGGGCGCTATCGGTCGGCGAGGTGAAGTTCACGGGCATGGTGACGCCGGACATCAAGCTCGTCGAATATGGTGTCGACCTCAAGCGCGTCATGCGGTCCAAGCTAACGCTTGGAATCGGCTCCGGTTGGGTCAAGGCAGACGGCGATACTATATTCAATGCGGATGGTCTGCGGGTCGGACTGTTCACGACTTAGGGTCAGGACCCAAAACCAGTTGACTTGCGAGAGGCCAATGACATGAGACGCGTCGTCGTCACAGGAATGGGCATCATATCGTCGATCGGCAACTCGGCTGACGAGGTCACGGCGTCCTTGCGGGACGCCAAGTCAGGCACCGCGTTTGCCGATGATTTCGCCGATCATGGCTTCCGCTGCCGCGTATGGGGCGCCCCGCCGGAGATGGATTTCTCCGAGATCATCGACCGGCGCGCGATGCGCTTTCTGTCGCAGGGCGGTGCATGGAACCATGTCGCGATGAAACAGGCCATCGCCGACGCCGGCCTCGAAGAAGCGGAAATCTCCAACGAACGCACGGGCATTGTCATGGGTTCGGGCGGTCCATCCACCCGCACGCTCATCGACGCGGCCGAGATCAACGAAAGGACCGGCAGCCCCAAGCGGATCGGGCCTTTCGCCGTGCCCAAGGCCATGTCATCGACGGCCTCGGCGACGCTGGCCACCTGGTTCAAGATCCGCGGAGTCAACTACTCCATTTCGTCAGCCTGCTCGACGTCAGCCCACTGCATCGGCAACGGCACCGAGCTCATTCAATGGGGCAAGCAGGACCGCATCTTCGCGGGCGGGCATGAAGACCTCGACTGGACGATGTCGAACCTGTTCGATGCCATGGGCGCGATGAGTTCGAAGTACAACGATACGCCCGACACAGCTTCGCGCGCCTATGATGTCAGCCGCGACGGCTTTGTTATCGCGGGCGGCGCCGGGGTCTTGGTTCTGGAGGCCGAGGAAGTCGCCAAGGCGCGCGGCGCCAAGATCTATGCCGAGATTGTCGGCTACGGGGCAACGTCGGACGGCTACGACATGGTTGCACCCTCGGGCGAAGGTGCCGTGCGCTGCATGCGTCAGGCGCTTGAAACCGTCGACGCGCCCGTTGACTACATCAACACGCACGGCACATCGACACCGGTCGGCGACGAAAAAGAAATCGCAGCGATCCAAGAGGTGTTTGGCGACAAGATGCCGCACATCGCCTCCACCAAATCCCTGACCGGCCATTCTCTGGGCGCCGCGGGGGTTCAAGAGTCGATCTATTCGCTTCTGATGATGCGTGAAGGCTTTATCGGGGAAAGCGCCCATATCACGGACCTCGATCCGCTCTTTGAAGGCGCGCCGATCGTGCGCGAGCGCATCGACAACACCAATATCGGCATCGCCATCTCCAATTCCTTTGGATTCGGCGGCACCAACGCGACGCTGGCGTTCAAGCATCCAGACGCTTGAACGAGGGCAAACGGGGAAAAGTACGCGTATGAGTAACGGACTTCTCAAAGGGCGGCGGGGCTTGATCATGGGCGTCGCCAACGATCACTCCATCGCCTGGGGCATCGCCAAGGCCTGCGCCGACCAGGGCGCGGAACTGGCGTTCACCTATCAGGGCGAAGCCTTTGGCCGAAGGGTCAAGCCGCTCGCCGATTCAGTGGGCGCCCGTCATCTTTTGCCTTGCGATGTCGAAGGCATCGCCACCGTCGATGCCGTTTTTGACACACTCAAAGACGACTGGGGCGGCCTCGACTTCTTGGTTCATGCCATCGCCTTTTCCGACAAGGACGAGTTGAAGGGCCGATACGCCGACACCACGCGCGAGAATTTCCTCCGCACAATGCTCATTTCATGCTTCTCGTTCACCGAGATTGCCCGACGCGCTGCGACATTGATGCCGGACGGTGGATCGCTCCTGACCATGACCTATGGCGGCGCGACCCGCGTCTCGCCGAACTATAACGTCATGGGAGTCGCCAAGGCGGGCCTTGAGGCGAGCGTGCGGTATCTGGCGGCTGATTTCGGTCCAAGCGGCATTCGCGTCAACGCGATTTCCGCAGGACCGGTGCGCACTTTGGCCGGTGCGGGCATCTCAGGCGCCCGGCAGAAATACAACTTTCACAAAGAGAACGCGCCACTAAGGCGTTCGATCACCATCGAAGATGTCGGCGGCGCCGCGCTCTACCTTGTCTCCGATTTGTCGTCCGGCGTAACCGGCGAGGTCCACTTCGTCGATTCCGGCTTCAACACCATCGCCATGCCGCATCCAAGCAACGGCAACGAGGCTTAAGCCAAATCGATCACCTGAACGCGAGCATCCCGGGAATCGTACATGAGGAGGCGACCGGCGAGGCTCTCACCCGTTCCGGCGATTTCCTTCAGCGCCTCCAAAGCCATCATCGAGCCGATAACCCCCGTCAGTGCACCGAGAATGCCGGCTGTTTCGCAGGCTGGTGCCTGCTCGTCCGATGGCGGAACGGGGACAAGATCGCGATACCCCGGATAAGGCTTGCCGCTCGGTCTCGTTTCGTACGGCTTGAACACGCTTAGCGTGCCGTCGAAGGCACCAACCGCGCCGGACACCAGCGGTTTTCTTGCCGCGGCACAGGCATCGGCAACGGCGTAGCGCGTGTCGAAATTATCGCAGCCGTCGACGACCAGATCGTAAGACTCGACGAGTTCTGCGGCATTCCGGGCGGTCAATCGCAAAGTGTGCCGCTCAACCGCCACATGCGGATTGAGCGCGGCGATGGCATCGGCTGCGCTTTCCGTCTTGGGCCGGTCCAGATCGGCGGTACGATGGATAACCTGACGCTGCAGGTTCGACAACGAGACGGCATCGTCGTCAACGATCCCGAGGGTCCCGACACCGGCTGCTGCCAGATACTGAAGCACTGGCGCTCCAAGCCCGCCGGCGCCGATCACCAGCACGCGCGCTGCCTTGAACCGGGCTTGGCCGGGACCGCCTATGCCTGGAAGCACGATATGGCGGGCATAACGCTCCAGTTCGTCGTCGGTCAGCGCCATTACCGGCTCAAAGTCCGTCGAACAGAGCCGTGGAGAGGTATCGTTCCGCGAACGACGGAATGATCACGACGATGGTCTTTCCGGCCATGTCGTCTCGCTTGCCGATCTCAATCGCCGCCTTGAGCGCAGCCCCGGACGAGATGCCGACGGGCAGGCCTTCCGCCTTCGCCGCCTCGCGCGCCAGCGCAAACGCGTCGTCGTTCGAGACGGTGATGATCTCGTCGTAGATCCCGGTGTCGAGAATGGCCGGCGCGAAACCTGCACCGATCCCCTGGATCTTGTGCGGACTGGGATCGCCGCCCGACAGGACGGGGGAGTCCTTCGGTTCAACGGCGACGACATGAAGGTTCGGGTTCTTGCCTTTCAGGATCTGGCCCGCGCCTGTGATCGTGCCACCGGTTCCAATGCCTGAGACGAAGACGTCGACCCGTCCGCCGGTATCGTTCCAGATCTCGTTGGCGGTCGTGTTGCGGTGAACCTCGGGATTGGCGAGGTTCTCGAACTGCTGCGGAATGACCGAATTGGCGATTTCGGCGTGAAGTTCCTCCGCCCGGGCAATCGCACCCTTCATGCCCTTGGCGCCCTCGGTCAGTTTCAGTTCCGCGCCAAGCAACGCCAGCATTTTGCGCCGCTCGACCGACATCGTGTCCGGCATGACGAGGATCAGCCGATATCCCTTGGCGGCGGCAACGAAGGCGAGCGCGATTCCGGTATTGCCGGATGTCGGCTCAATCATGACGGTGTCCGGCGTGATCCGACCGTCGGCCTCCATCGCCTCGATCATCGAGACGCCAATGCGATCCTTGACGCTGCCAATCGGGTTGAAGAATTCGAGCTTGGCAAGGATATCGGCTTTGACGCCATGATTGGCGGACAGTTTGGGAATGCGGACAAGCGGCGTGTCGCCAATCGTATCGACGATTGAATCAAAGATCTTGCCGCGTCCAGCGGTCGTGCGGACGCTCGGGGCGGCTTCCGGCAGGGCACTCATGGCGATCTCCTTGGATTATGGCGCCAGACGACGACGCCGTTCGGCCAATATAGGCAGCCGGAGAGCCAGTGCAATTTTGCGCGTTCAGCGTCCCGTTGAACCGAGTCCGCCGTCACCCCTATCGGTCTCGTCGAGGTCTTTCCGCTCGGCGATGGCAACCTGATGGACCGGCGCGATCACAAGCTGCGCGATCCGATCGCCGCGTGTGATCGTTACCGGCGCATCTGATAGGTTGATAAGAATGACGAGGATTTCGCCCCGATAGTCGCTATCGATCGTGCCGGGCGCGTTTAAGACTGTCACACCAGACCGAGCTGCCAGGCCGGAGCGCGGCCGAACCTGCCCCTCAAAACCAGCGGGAATTGCCATGATGAAACCGGTCGGCAGCACGGCGCGCTCACGCGGTGCGATCGTAACCGGCCGATCGGTCGTGATGGCAGCACTCAAGTCGAGGCCGGCGGCACCGTCGGTCTGATACGACGGCAGCGGCAATCCTTCGGCATGGTCCAGGCGTGTAATCGTCAGCGATGGCGTCATGTGTTCGTATCCAGAGCTTTTGCAACGGCTGTTACAAGACGGTCGGCGACGTCGGACTTCGGAAGGTCCGGCCAGGTTTCGGTTCCGGCGTCGGTGATCAGATGGACTTTGTTGCGCCCACCTCCCATGACGCCGGAATCGGGAGATACATCGTTAGCAACAATCCAATCGCAACCCTTGCGGCCGCGTTTTTTTGTCGCGTTGTCGACGACATTTTCCGTTTCCGCCGCGAAGCCGACCACAAGCGGCGGACGACCATCTTGTAGCTGAGCGACCGTTGCCAGGATGTCAGGATTTTCCGTAAAATTGAGCGAGGGTAGGCCGCCATCGTCACTTTTTTTGATTTTTTGCTCCACCGCACCGTCGACCCGCCAATCGGCGACGGCCGCCGCCATGATCGCAACATCGGCCGGAAGCGCCGCCAAGACGGCATCGCGCATCTCGTCGGCCGTTCGAATGTTGACCACATCAGCTCCCGCTGGCGGCGCCAAGTCAACCGGCCCGGAGACCAGTGTTACGTTCGCGCCGGCCCGCACCGCCGCCGCTGCAATCGCGTAGCCCTGCTTTCCCGACGAGCGGTTGGCGATATAGCGGACCGGATCGATCGGCTCATGCGTCGGGCCGGCCGTCACAAGCACATGCCGGCCGGCAAGTACGCCGCCCGTGCCCAACTGTTTCTCGATTGCCGCGAGAATCGCCTCCGGTTCCGCCATCCGGCCGACCCCAGCTTCGTCGCGTTCGGCCATCTCGCCGTCTTCCGGACCGACGAACCGCACGCCATCAGCCTCAAGCGTCGCCCGATTGCGCATCGTTGCCGGATGGGTCCACATGGCCGGGTTCATCGCTGGCGCGACGAGGATCGGCTTGTCTGTTGCAAGAAGAACCGTTGAAGCCAGATCGTTCGCCAGGCCCGTCGCCATTTTCGCCATCAAATCGGCGGTCGCCGGCGCGACAACGACGAGATCGGTGTCGCGGGCGATACGGATATGACCGATTTCATGCTCCTGGGTCAGATCGAACAGGCTGGTGAAGACCGGGTTTTCGCTGAGCGCCCCAACACTGAGCGGCGTAACGAACTCGCCCGCTGCCTCCGTCATGACGACGCGAACGCTCGCACCCCGCTCCCGCAGACGGCGGATGAGAAAAAGCGTCTTATAGGCGGCAATCCCGCCACCGATAATCAAGAGGATACGTTGACCTTTGAGCATCGGCCGATCCTACATGAAAAACCGGGCAGCGAGCGCGGCGAGTGACACCGCCCCGATCCACAACGCCACACGCCCAGACCGTGTTCTGGCCGCTTCCGCCTTGGCGATCGCGTCGACCGTTTCCTGATCGAGCCTGACGCCATGGGCCGCCATCGCTTCGGCCATCTCGGCCGTGCGCTCGGCCCGCATCAAGATCTCCGGCAGCGCGGCGACAAATCGTCCGATCACCTGGGCGCTCTCCGCGGCATCTTGCAGCCGTCCCTCCGCACCCAAATTGCTTTCCATCCATTGCCGCACGACCGGTTCCGACACGGTCCACATATTGACCTGCGGATCGAGATTGCGCGCCACGCCTTCGACAACGACCATCGTCTTTTGCAACAGGATCAGTTGCGGCTGGGTCTGCATATCGAACAGATCGGTGACCTCGAAAAGCTGCCCGAGCAACCGCGCCATGGAGATATCGGCCGCCGTTTTCTCCTGAAGCGGCTCGCCGATCGCTCTGAGCGCTTGGGCGAAGTCCTCGACGCTTTGCGTCTCCGGCACATAGCCCGCGTCGAAATGCACCTGCGCCACACGCAGGTAGTCGCGCTGAATGAAGCCATAGAGGATTTCCGCAAGGAAGCGGCGATCCTTCGGGCTCAGCCGGCCCATGATGCCGAAATCGACGGCCACCAGATCGCCATTGGCGGCGACGAACAGATTGCCCTGGTGCATGTCGGCGTGGAAAAACCCGTCGCGCATGGCGTGACGCAGGAAGTGCTGGATGACGGACGCCGCCAGACGAGGCATGTCGTGGCCGGCCTTCTTCACGGCATCGACGTCGGAGAGCGGGATTCCTTCGATCCAGTCGGTCGCCAGTACCGATTTTGCGGTTAGCGTCCAATTCGGTGTCGGTACGCCGAACCCTTCGTCGCGGCTGACATTGCCGGCCATCTCCGAGATCGCAGCCGCTTCCAACCGCAAGTCCATTTCAATCCGAACGGAGCGCGCAAGGGTTTCCACGACCTCGATTGGCCGCAGTCGCCGCGCCGGCACGGAGAAGCGTTCGGCCATGCGCGCCGCGAAGAAGAAACAGTCCAAGTCCTTGGCGAAACGCTGCTGAACGCCGGGTCGAAGCACCTTGACGGCGATATCCTGCCCCGTCGTCGTTTTGCCGCGATGCACCTGCGCGATGGAGGCAGCGGCGATCGGCGGGCCGAGGTCGGCGAACAGCGTCTCGATGGGCTGATCGAGAGCCTTGGAGATCGCCGCGCGCGCCGTCGCGTCATCGAAAGCCGGTAATTTGTCTTGGAGAAGCGACAAATCGGCCGCCAGGCGATCGCCAACGATATCGCGCCGCGTCGCCAGGAATTGGCCAAGCTTGATATAGCTCGGCCCAAGGTCCGTCAGCGCCCCTGAGAGCTTGGTCGATGCATCCTCACCATCTTTGCGCTCCAAGAGCCTGACACAACGCAACAAGAACCGGGCGCCGCCGGGAAGCGCCTCAGCGTCGACCAAGCCGAAAACGCCGTGCCGCGCGAAGACATACCCGGCACGGGCAAGCGCAGCCATGCAGCGAAGCGCGCGAACCACCGACGTCTCCCTAAATCCGCCAGCCTGAGTGGAGCGCTGCAATACCGCCCGTCAGATTGCGGTACTGCACACGCTCAAATCCAGCCGCCTCGATCATCGCGGCAAAGCGATCTTGATCCGGAAACTGGCGGATCGATTCGACCAGATAGCGATAGGCATCCTCGTCACCGGTCACAACCCGTCCCATCAGCGGTATGGCGTTGAACGAATAGGCGTCATAGACGCGGTCGAGCATAGGGAGATCGACAGCCGAGAACTCCAGGCACAAGAACCGTCCGCCGGTTTTCAGGACTCGATGAGCCTCTACCAGCGCCCGCTCGATATGCGTGACGTTACGAATGCCGAACGCGATCGTGTAGGCATCGAAATGCTGGTCTGGAAACGGCAGTGCCTCGGCATTGCCTTCCAGGAACTGCGTTCTTTCACCGTGCCCTTGTTGCTCCGCCCGCTTGCGTCCGACCGCCAGCATCTCGCCGTTGATATCAAGGACCGTGGCGCGCGCCTGCGGTCCGGCGCGGTCGGCGAAGCGAAAGGCGATGTCGCCGGTTCCACCCGCAACGTCGAGAAGATCGAAGGCGCCCCGGCGCGGTGGCGCCAGCCAATCGATCATCGCTGATTTCCAAAGCCGGTGCAGTCCGCCCGACATCAGGTCGTTCATCAAATCGTAGCGCCGTGCGACCCGATCGAACACGCTGCCGACAAGCGCTTCCTTGTCGCCGGTCGGAACGTCGCGATAGCCGAAATGCGTGGTGTCGGACGTATCAGTCATTCTGGCCAAGTCTGTCATGAGACAACGCGTCAAGCATAGCGCAGCGGCTCGGTCGATGCTATCGCGGAGCCGCCGGACACTTAACACGTAGGAATGCTGAGAAAAGATGCCGGAGCTGCCGGAAGTCGAGACGGTCAGGCGCGGTTTGGCGCCCGTCATGGATGGTGCATCGATCCGGCGCGTCGAACAGCGCCGGCCCGACCTGCGCTTTCCCTTTCCGGACGGCTTCGCCGCGCGCCTGACCGGCAGGCGCATAGCCGGGCTTTCGCGGCGCGCCAAATATCTTCTGGCCGACCTCGACGACGGCACGGTTCTCGTCATGCATTTGGGCATGTCGGGCCGTTTCCTCGCTGAGACCGAAGAGGACATCGAGGCGCCGGGCGACTTCCATCACGACACCGGACACGCCGAGGTTCACGATCACGTGGTGTTCCACCTTCAAACGGTGGCCGACGCCCCGGCGCGGGTGACCTATAACGATCCACGTCGGTTCGGCTTCATGACCCTTGTTCCGCGCGCCGAGTTGTCAAATCACGCGCATTTCCGCAATCTCGGCGTCGAACCCGTCGGCAATGCACTGTCGGCGGACTATCTGGCCGACCGGTTCGCCGGCAAATCAGCACCTTTGAAGGCTGCACTCCTCGACCAGTCGATCATCGCCGGCCTCGGCAATATCTATGTCTGCGAAGCACTCTACCGAGCCCGGCTTTCACCACGGCGAAAGGCGTCGACGCTCGTCACCAAAGCAGGACAGCCGCGCGCGGCCTTGGAGCGGCTGACCGAAGCGATCCGCATGGTCATTGCCGAAGCCATCGAAGCCGGCGGCTCATCGTTGCGCGACTATGTTCAGGCCGATGGATCGCTCGGCTATTTCCAGCATCGATTCGATGTCTACGACCGCGAAGGCGAACCTTGCGAGAAACGCGGTTGCCGGTCGCGCGTCCGTCGCATTGTTCAATCCGGCCGCTCGACATTCTACTGCCCGGACTGCCAGCGCTGAACTGCACCATCTTGCCAAGACGGGGCCGAGGGATTAGCCATCGCAGCTTGCACCCGCCCGGCAAACGCTTTGGAGCCTTCCACCATGGCCTATGAAAACATCACCGCTGAGACACGCGGCCGCGTCGGCCTCATCACGCTGAACCGACCGAAGGCGCTGAATGCACTCAATTCCGAACTGATCGACGAACTGGGCGCCGCACTTGATGGATTCGAGGCCGATCCGAAGATCGGCGCAATCGTGATCACCGGGTCTGAGAAGGCGTTTGCCGCCGGCGCCGACATCAAGGAGATGCAGGAAAAGACGTTTATCGAGGCCTATAAAGAAGACTTCATCTCCAGTTGGGAACGTGTGTCGCGGTCTCGCAAACCGGTGATTGCCGCCGTTGCGGGCTATGCCCTGGGCGGCGGCTGCGAACTGGCGATGATGTGCGATTTCATCCTTGCGGCCGATACCGCGAAGTTCGGTCAGCCGGAGATCACCATCGGCGTCAGCCCCGGCGCGGGCGGCTCGCAGCGGCTGGCCCGCTTCGTCGGCAAGTCGAAGGCGATGGAGATGTGCTTGACCGGCCGTTTGATGGATGCTGCGGAGGCGGAAAGCTGTGGCCTTGTCTCGCGCATCGTGCCTGCCGACGAACTCATTGAAGAGGCGGTCAAAGTTGGCGACAAAATCGCCGGCTTTTCCCAACCGATCGTCATGATGACCAAGGAGGCGGTCAACCGAAGCTATGAGACGACACTGGCCGAGGGCGTGCGTTTCGAGCGGCGGCTGTTCCACGCCATGTTCGCCACCGAGGACCAGAAGGAAGGAATGGCGGCCTTCGTCGAAAAGCGTTCGCCGCAGTTTAAAGACGAATAAAGATCGCCAGACTTGGTATTTCGCCGCACGAGTGATTGACGCCCGGTGCTGGTCGCAGTATGAGGACCTCATTCGGGCCGGCTTTAGCGCCGGCCTTCCATTTGTTGGTACCTGCGCCGCACTCTTGCCACGCTCGCGCTAGCAGATCGATCGTCGACAACTGTGAATTTAGAGGCATATCCATGGCCAATACAAAATCGGCCAAGAAGATGGTGCGCAAGATTAGCCGGCGCACCGATATAAATAAAGCACGGCGCAGCCGCATGCGGACCTTCCTTCGCAAGGTCGAGGAAGCCATCACCGCCGGTAATGCCGAAGAGGCCCAGACCGCACTGCGCAATGCTCAGCCGGAGCTCATGCGCGCGGCGCAAAGCGGCATCATGCACCGCAACACAGCGTCGCGGAAAATGTCGCGGCTTGCGGCTCGGGTGAAAGCGATGTCCGCCTGAGACAGATCTTTCGTCGGAAAAGTGACATCATGCGGCCCGGCAGCTTTGCCGGGCTTTTTTCATTTTCCCATATTTTTCAAATAGCTACCCGCGAAAACGCATCCGCGCGATGACCGTTTGGCGACGGTTTTGTTGCAATACGGCAACAGCGCCAACGCGATTGTCAAAAAACCGTCAAACGAGAAATACGATACGATCTCGGATCGAAATATCGATTCGCGTGATTCATCAACGAGTTGATTATTGCCCATCTACGGGCGCTGCAACGGCGGCGACAATTGCCCGCCTTCCCACGGCGAAATTTGTGAAAGTCAAGAGTTGTAATCGATAATTTCCGGTGTAAGTTCGCCTCGGTTCCGCCCGCCGGAGCCAGTCTTCAATGTATAGTTTGCGTATTCGACACCCATTTGGGTGAACAGCAGAAGTATATTCGCAATCGGGGTAAAAGAAACGAAATGGCTGCAAAGAACTATCCGGCGAGAGTTGCCGAGAAATTAACAAACGAAGCAGGCCAGCCCCCGATCGATCCGCGTCGATTATCGTAGCTTTTTGTTGTGACATGCTGACCGGCCGCGCCAGCGACCGGTAGAGGGAACGTTTGGGTGATTTGCCGCAGATGTACGCCGGAGACTTAGATTCACGTCAGGCCTGGACGCTGTTGGATTCCGAAGCCGACGCCGTTCTCGTTGACGTGCGCACCAGAGCGGAATGGACCTTTGTCGGGATCCCCGACCTGTCCTCGCTCAACCGCGCACCGGTCTGTATTGAGTGGCAGTCGTTCCCATCCATGCAGATCGACCCGGACTTTGTCGACACGCTGAAGACGGAGATCGGCACGGACAATTCCAGCCGACCACTCCTGTTTTTGTGTCGATCTGGCAGCCGCAGTCGTACGGCCGCCATGGCGATGACGGCGGAGGGATACACCCGATGCTTCAACATCGCAGACGGATTTGAGGGACCAACCGACCAGCACAGGCATCGTGGCGGCGTAGCCGGCTGGAAAGCGGAACAATTGCCCTGGCATCAGGGCTAATCAGGAGGCAAGGGTGACTGACGGACTGAATGAAGATGGGGGCAAGAGCACGATCGAGCCGCGCCAACTCGCCGCAATTTGGACGCGCATCTCGCAGAAACTGCGAGCTGAGTTGGGTGAAGACGTGCACAACAGTTGGTTTGTCAGTATCGAGGCCGATTCGCTGCAAAACGGAACGGTGTTTCTGTCCGTTCCGACGAAGTTCCTGAAGAGCTGGATCAGCGAGCACTACCGGCCGCGTATTCTGGGGCATTGGAAGAAAGAGCGTGAGGAGATCCAGGCGGTCGAAGTGGTCATGCGGACGCCAAAGGCGCATCTGCCGACGGCGTCACAAGCCGACGACGAAACGGTACGGCCCGTTGCGCGCACTCAGACGACCGTTCCGCCGGCGATCGCCGTCTCCGGTGAGTACAGTGACGAAACATCTCTCGCCTCGCCGCTCGATCCGCGCCTGACCTTTCAAAGCTTCCGCACCGGCCAATCGAACGGCTTGGCCCATGCCGCCGCGATGCAGGTGGCCGGCGCGGCTGCGACGGACTCCATTCAGTTCAATCCGTTCTATGTTCATGCCGCAGTGGGGCGCGGCAAAACCCATTTGCTACAGTCGATCGCGGCACACATTGAGCGCGGCACCGTCGGTCGCAACGTGCTTTATCTGACGGCCGAACGCTTCCGCCACCGTTTTGTCGCGGCGCTCAAGGCCGACCGCGCGCTTGTTTTCAAAGATCAGCTACGCGGGATCGACGTCCTTGTCATCGACGACATGCAGTTCTTGCAGGGACGCGCCACGCAACAAGAGTTCTGCCACACGCTGAACTCGCTCTTGGACAGCTGCCGCCAGGTCGTTGTCGCATCGGATCGACCGCCGGCCGACCTGGATGGCTTGGACGAACGCGTGCGCTCGCGCCTTGCGGGCGGATTGACGGTCGAGATCGGTGCGCCGGAACACGACTTGCGCGTCGAAATCCTGAAAGTTCGAGCGGAAGCGGCTGCTCGCAAATATCCAAGCTTTCAGGTTCCAGACGAGATCTTGGATGCCATCGCCGCGCAGGTGAAGACGAATGGTCGCGATCTGGAAGGCGTCTTCAATCGCCTTCTCGCACAGAACCAGTTCGGGAAGGCGCCGATCACGCTGGACCTGGTTGAGAAGACTGTGCGCGGTCATGTGCGGCCGGAAGAACCGCGGCGCATCCGCATCGAGGACATCCAGCGCGCCGTCGCGCAACACTTCAACGTGTCGAAGTCGGACTTACTGTCGGCGCGGCGCAATCGGTCGATCGTCCGCCCCCGACAGATCGCCATGTATCTGTCAAAGCACATGACACCGCGATCTCTGCCTGAGATCGGCCGCCGGTTCGGCGGGCGCGACCACACCACGGTTCTGCACGCGGTCCGCAAGATCGAGGAGCTGATTGCCGCCGACATGACGGTCGCCCGCGATGTCGATGCGCTTAAGCGCTATTTCGAGGACGGCGGTTAAGGGGCAAGCGCCCCCTGCACTCCGAGAATTCCGGGGATTTGCGGCTGCCGGGCTTGAAAATTTGTGCGTGGGGCGGCAGGTTGATCGGCCCGATTGGCGGCGCTGTCCGCCGATGGGGCGATTGCGCAAAACACGGGATTTTCCGCCATGAAAGTGACGCTTGAGCGCTCGGCCCTTTTCCGGGCGCTGACCCATGTGCATCGTGTCGTCGAACGGCGCAATACGATCCCGATTTTGTCCAACGTGATGCTGGGCGCCGCCGGCGACCGGATGGAGCTTAAGGCGACCGATCTCGATATCGAGGTGACCGAGACCTGTCCGGCCGACATCTTGACCGACGGCGGCACGACGGTCCCGGCGCACATGCTCTATGACATCGTCAAGAAGATCCCCGAGGGTGCACAAATCGAACTGGCGATGAACGAAGATGGCGCCGGCATATCAATCACGTCGGGCCGCTCCCGCTTCTCGCTACAGACCCTTCCAACGGCCGATTTCCCGGACATCACGGCTGGCACAATGACCCATGCCTTCGCGCTTTCCGCCAAGGTTCTAAAGACGCTGATCGAACGCACGCAATTCGCGATCTCGACCGAGGAAACGCGCTACTATCTGAACGGTATTTATCTGCACACGGCCGAAACGGCCGCCGGCGAGGTGTTGCGGGCCGTTGCGACCGATGGCCATCGGCTGGCGCAGTTTGACCTGGAACGGCCGGCCGGAGCCGAGGGCATGCCCGGCATCATCATACCGCGCAAGACGGTGACCGAAATTCAGCGCCTCATCGAAGACGAGGACACTGACGTCCAGATCGAATTGTCGGACTCCAAGATCCGCTTCACGGTCGGCGCGACGATCGTAACCTCCAAGCTCATCGACGGCACCTTCCCCGACTATCAGCGGGTCATTCCGGTCGCCAACGACAAGGCGCTGACCGTCGACAAAGGCCTGTTCCGTGAGGCCGTTGACCGCGTGTCGACGATTTCCAGCGAGCGCGGCCGCGCGGTCAAGCTGGCGCTGTCGGCCGACACGATCCATCTATCGGTCAACAACCCCGAAAGCGGCAGCGCCAATGAGGAAATCTCGGCCAGCTACGGCGATGACCCGATCGAGATCGGGTTCAACGCCCGTTATCTGCTCGACATCGCGGATCAGTTGTCCGGTGCCGAGGCATCGATGATGCTGGCCGACCCCGGATCGCCGACACTGGTCAAGGACCCGGCCGATCCCGCGGTGCTCTACGTCATCATGCCGATGCGGGTTTAAAGCGAGATCCGAAAAGTGGGCACCGGTTTTCGGACAGATCGAGCGATGAAGAAGATGACGCGTGTCGAACGGCCGATCTCAAAGTCGGCCGTGTGGCATTAGTCCGTAATTCGCGCGGTGTCCGGCTATTGGCTGTCAAAACTGACGCTGACCCATTTTCGCAATTATGGTGCGGCCTCTTTAACGCTTGACCAGCGCCCCGTCGTGCTGTGCGGCGAAAACGGCGCCGGCAAGACCAACATTCTTGAGGGCATCTCTCTGCTATCGCCAGGGCGCGGATTGCGCCGTGCCGCCTATTCCGACATGACGCAGTCCGGCGCGACGGCGCCCTGGAGCGTCTTCGCGACGGTGGAGACGCCGACGGGCCCAGTTGCGATCGGCACGGGCCCCAAGCCGGACAGCGGTCCCGACGCGCAAACCCGTGTGGTCCGTATCGACCAGCAGCCTGCGTCGACGATTTCGGCGCTGTCCGACCACGTTCGGGTCCTCTGGCTGACCCCGGCAATGGACGGGTTGTTTACCGGCCCGGCCGGCGATCGCCGGCGCTTCCTGGATCGGCTGGTCTTGGCGGTCGATCCAGGTCATGGCAGCCAGGTCAACGCTTTCGAGCGCGCAATGCGCGACCGCAACCGGTTGAATGCGGACGCGGGCGCCGACCCGGCCTGGCTCGATGCGCTCGAAGATCGAATGGCAGAAACGGGAACCGCGATCGCCGCGGGGCGCATGGACGCCGTTGCCCGCCTCACCGACGCGATCGCCGAGGCCCGACGAGAGGGCATCGATGACGTCTTCCCCTGGTCCGGTCTAGCGCTTTCCGGATGGCTTGAATCGCGGCTGGAAAACATGGCCGCGGTAGAGGTTGAGGACCAATACCGTGCTATGTTGCGCGAATCGCGAATCAGTGATCGGCAGGCTGGACGAACGCTCACCGGCCCGCATCGGAGTGACCTGAATGTCAGCCACGGACCGAAAGCGATCGCCGCGCGTTTGGCATCCACGGGGGAACAGAAGGCCTTGCTGATAGGACTGATCCTGGCCCATGCCCGCCTGGTGGCGACCTCGCTTGGCGGCGCGGCGCCGATCCTGCTTCTGGACGAGATCGCGGCGCACCTGGACGAGGGCCGCAGGGCCGCGCTTTTCGACCGTGTCATCGGGCTTGGCGGCCAGGCGTGGATGACCGGCACGGACCGTGAGGTTTTCGCGCCGATCGAAGATCGCGCGCTGACTGCGCGCGTGACCTCCGGCACCGTCGAATTTCTCGATTGATGCTTCGCAAATTCCTGATTTTGCACTATATTTAGCTGGCAGAGAGACACAGCACACATGACCGAAACGCATCCGATCAATCCCGATTCGGCCGACTACGGCGCGGAGTCAATCAAGGTCCTCAAGGGACTTGACGCCGTGCGCAAGCGGCCGGGCATGTATATCGGCGACACCGATGACGGATCGGGCCTCCATCACATGGTCTACGAGGTGGTCGATAACGCCATCGACGAGGCATTGGCGGGCCATGCGGACCGGGTCGGCGTGACGCTGAATGCCGATGGTTCAGTGACCGTGCGCGACAACGGCCGAGGAATTCCGACCGATATCCACGCCGAAGAAGGCGTATCGGCGGCTGAGGTCATCATGACCCAGCTCCACGCCGGCGGAAAGTTCGACCAGAACGCCTATAAGGTCTCAGGCGGCCTCCACGGCGTCGGCGTCTCCGTCGTCAACGCGCTGTCGTCGTCGCTCAGCCTGACGATCTGGCGCGATGGCAAGCGTCACGAGATGTCCTTTTCGGACGGTGTCGCCGATGCACCGCTGACGGAAGCGGGCGATGCAGCCGGCGAAACGGGTACGGAAGTCACATTCACGCCGAGCCAGGAAACGTTTTCCAAGACCGTATTCGAGTATCACATCCTCGAACATCGCCTGCGCGAACTCGCCTTCCTCAATTCCGGCGTCCGCATCGTGCTAACGGATTTGCGCGGTCTTGAGCCGAAGGAGGAAGAGCTCGTCTATGAGGGCGGGCTGGAGGCTTTTGTGCGGTATCTCGACCGCGCCAAGCATCCCCTCATCGACACACCCGTCGCGATCGCCGGCGAACGGGACGGCATTACCGTGGAGGCGGCGCTATGGTGGAACGACGGCTATCACGAGGCCGTTCTGTGTTTCACCAACAACATTCCGCAGCGCGACGGCGGTACCCATTTGGCCGGCTTTCGCGCCGCGTTAACGCGCCAGGTCAACGGCTATGCGGATGCCTCAGGTCTCGCGAAGCGGGAAAAGGTCTCGCTGACCGGTGACGACGCACGCGAGGGGCTGACCTGCGTCCTTTCCGTTAAGGTGCCCGATCCGAAGTTCTCCTCCCAGACCAAGGACAAGTTGGTGTCATCGGAGGTTCGCCCGGTGGTCGAAAGCCTCATCAACGAGACGCTCGGCCTCTGGTTCGAGGAGCATCCGACCGAAGCCAAGACCATCGTGTCTAAGGTCGTGGAGGCGGCGGCAGCCCGCGAGGCGGCGCGTAAGGCGCGCGAATTGACCCGCCGCAAGGGCGCGCTCGACGTCGCCTCTCTGCCCGGTAAGCTCGCCGACTGTCAGGAGCGCGACCCAGCGAAGTCGGAGCTCTTTCTCGTCGAGGGCGACTCGGCCGGCGGTTCGGCCAAACAGGGGCGCCATCGCGAAAATCAGGCGATCCTGCCCCTGCGCGGCAAGATTTTGAATGTGGAGCGCGCTCGCTTCGACAAAATGCTGTCGAGCCAGGAAATCGGCACACTGATCACTGCGCTCGGCACCGGCATCGGACGCGAAGAGTTCGACATCGAGAAGCTGCGCTACCACAAGATCATCATCATGACGGACGCCGACGTCGACGGCGCCCATATCCGTACCCTGCTGCTCACCTTTTTCTACCGGCAGATGCCGGAATTGGTCGAGCAGGGCCACCTCTATATTGCGCAGCCGCCGCTTTACAAGGTGGCCCGCGGTGCGTCGGCATCGGGCCGTTATCTGAAGGACGACCGTGAGCTTGAGGACTATCTGATCGATGACGGTCTGCGTGACGCCGTGCTGACCCTGCACGACGGAACGCAGCGCGCCGGCAACGACCTGCGCGAACTGGTCGACGAGGCCCGCTGGGTACGCAGCCTGCTGACCAGCATCGGCCGGCGCTACAATCAGCGCATTGTCGAGCAGGCCGCGATCCTCGGTGCCCTCAATCCGGACATCCTGTCGAGCCAGGACACGGCACGGCAGACGGCCGACTATCTCGCCCGCCGGCTCGACGGTCTGGCGCCGGAGGAGGAACGGGGCTGGGAAGGCGATGCGACGCCCGATGGTGGCTTCAGCCTGACCCGGGTCCTGCGCAGCGTTGCCGAGACCTATGAA
>JANQPO010000007.1 GCA_028289445.1 Tepidamorphaceae bacterium | reverse complement strand
CGGTCGTGGTGGTCAACCCGGCGCAAGTGCGCGCCTTCGCCAATGCGCTGGGCAAACGGGCGAAGACCGATCCGATCGATGCCGCGGTGATCGCCCGATTCGCTCTGGCCACGAAGCCGTCGATCCGGCCCTTGGCCGATCCCGAAACCACGGCGCTGGCCGATCGCATCGCCCGTCGCCGGCAGATCATTCAAATGATCATGGCCGAGGCACAGCGCGAGAAGCGCGCTTCGGCGCGGATGAGAAAGAGCATCCAACGCCTGAAGAAGGCGCTGCAGAAGGAGCTGGCCCCACTATTGTCCGGGTGCTTTGCGACGATTCTCAGCTAACATATTGTGAAATAGAAGTATTTGGCGAATTTGCGCTGTTGCCGACTTGAACGCCAGTTGCGGGATTGGCCATTCTTCCGACGGTTTAGCCAGGGGGATGGTCCATGTACGCCGGCAAGATCGTCTTCGCCCAACTCGTCGATCACCTTCCCATGCACAGCTTTCGACGGTGTGTCATTCGTTATCGCGGCGCGCATAAGCAGAAGAGCTTCTCCTGTCTCGACCAGTATCTCTGCATGGCCTTCGCCCAACTCACCTATCGTGAAAGCCTGCGCGACATCGAGGCCTGCCTGCGCGCCCAGGAGAGCAAGCTCTATCACATGGGCATTCGCGGGCGTGTCTCGCGCTCGACCCTCGCCGACGCCAACGAGCGACGCGACTGGCGGATCCATGCCGACTTCGCCCAGGCCTTGATCGGCATTGCCCGACGCCTGTACGTCGATGACGCTTTTGATGTGGATCTCGCGAGCACTGTCTATGCGCTCGACGCCACCACCATCGATCTCTGTCTCACGCTGTTTCCCTGGACACCGTTCCAACGCTCCAAGGCCGCAGTCAAACTCCATACGCTGCTCGATCTGCGCGGCAGTATCCCGGCTTTCATCCATATCACCAGCGCCCGGTGGCACGATTCCTGGGTGTTCGATGAACTCACCCCCGAACCCGGCGCCTTCTATGTCATGGACCGCGGATACATCGACTTCGTCCGCCTCCATCGTCTGACCCAACACGCCGCCTTCTTCGTCGTCAGGGCGCGCGCCAACTTGCGTTTCCGCAGGCTCTATTCCCAACCCGCCGACAGACAAACCGGTGTCATCTGCGACCAGACCATCGTCGCCACGGGTCAGCATTCCGCCACCGCCTATCCGGACAAGCTGCGCCGCATCAAATATCGCGATCCGGAGACCACAAACACCTTCGTCTTCCTGACCAACAACTTCACCCTGTCGGCGCTGACCATCGCCCGGCTCTACAAGTGCCGCTGGCAGGTTGAGTTGTTCTTCAAATGGATTAAGCAGCACCTGCGCATCAAGCGTTTCTTCGGCACCTCCGAGAATGCCGTCAAAACCCAAGTCTGGATCGCCGTCTCGGTCTATCTCCTCGTCGCCATCGTCAAAAAGCGCCTCGACATCAAGGCCAGTCTCTACACAATCCTCCAGGTGTTGAGCGTGACCGTTTTCGAGAAAACGACCCTAATGCAGGTGTTTAGCGAGGCCGAGCACACAGAAGAAAACCATCCAACTCATAACCAATTGAATCTATTCGGCTAACAACCGGACAGTAGTGG
>JANQPO010000018.1 GCA_028289445.1 Tepidamorphaceae bacterium | reverse complement strand
GTGGGCGCCCGCCGGACGGAAACCCAAAGGGCCGGGCCGTTTGGCCCAATGCCGTCGATCTTCGGCTCGACCGTACCACGCGTACGCCCGTCGCCGAAGCCCTTGGCCTTGAACCAAATCTGCTCCGGCAGAATGGTTCAATCTCTTCACAGAAGGCTCTAGGTGAATGCCCACAAATATCTAGGGCCAGGACCACGTGGCCGAAGGTCCAAAAAGACCTCCGGCCACGTGTTTCACTTGCACAGGCGTCAGAGTTTTGCGCGCTCTGCCCTCAGGGCCAGCCAGAGGCAGTAGGCCATGATGAGCACGACTATCGTGAAGGGAATGCCGGTCGAGACCGCCGCTCCTTGCAAGGCGCTGAGGCCACCACCGAGCAGCAGCGCGATCGCCACCAGGCCTTCCAGCGTGCACCAGAAAATCCGCTGGACCACCGGCGCATCCATTTTTCCGCCTGCTGTAATCGTATCGATCACCAGCGAACCACTGTCGGACGACGTGACGAAGAAGATCACGATCAGCAACAGCGAGATCGGTGCAACGATCGAGTAGAGTGGATACTCCTTCAAGAAGCCGAACAGGGCGCCTTCGGGCTTGTAGCTGTCGACGACCGTTGCCGTGATCGCCTCGCCACCACCGGCGTTGATCATATCAATCGCCGCGCCGCCGAACGTCGACATCCACAATGCACAAACCGCCGTCGGTGCCAGAAGCGCGCAAATGATGAACTCGCGCACGGTGCGCCCCCTGGAAATGCGCGCGATGAACATCCCAACGAACGGCGACCAGGCAATCCACCAAGCCCAATAAAAGGTGGTCCAGCCGTGGAAATAGCTGGTGTCTTCACGTCCAAACGGGTTCGACAATGCCGGAAGATAGGCGATGTAATCGACCATCACACCGAAGTAGCGCGCAATCGCCGTTCCCACGCCACTCATAAACAGCACAAAGAAGAAGAGCGCGACGGCCATGAGCATGTTGATCTCAGAAAGCCGTTTCACGCCCTTGTCCATGCCGAGCAGCACCGAACCAAGTGCGATCAACGTGATGCCGATAATGAGCAGCACATACACTGTGTTGGTCGGCTCGATACCAGCGATCTCGTACAGGCCGGCCGCAACCTGCTGCGCACCGAGGCCGAGCGAGGTGGTGAGTCCAAAGAGTGTGGCGAAGACGGCAAGTGTGTCGATCGCATGACCCCACCAGCCCCAGACCCGCTCACCGAGAATCGGAAAGAATGCCGAGCGCAGCGTCAGGGGCAGGCCGAGATTGTAGCAGAAGATCGCCAACGACAATCCGACCACGGCGTAAACCGCCCAGCCTTCCAGTCCCCAATGGTGAATTGTGCCGACAACACCGATGTACTCGTTGCCGGGTTGCGTGGCGTCGATCCCGAGGGGACGGGCCGCTCCACCCTCCGCGAAATTATAGTAAGTCGGTTCAAGCACACCGAAAAACAGCAAGCCGATGCCGATACCGGCAGCAAACATCATCGCGATCCAACCGGCGTAGCTGTAGTCAGGTTTGGCGTCCTTGCCGCCAATGCGAACCGAACCCACGGGTAGGACGATTAGAACGAGGCAGAACAAGGTGATGGCGTCTACCGACAGCACCAGGAACCAGTCAAACGTGCTGGTGAGCCACGGCCTGAGCCAGCCGAAGAACTCGGCAGAGGCTTCTTGATTGGCCAGTGCCAGCAGCACGAAACCAAAAATCACGACGCTGGAGATCAAAAATACTGGGTTGTGGATATCGAGACCGAGGGGACGAATGTTGTCCTGTCCCATCTCGTAGTCGGTGGTGAATTGCATGCCTTCTTCGGCCGCATCAGGCGCTGAATCCGATGTCGTCACGAGGTTCCCTCCCCCTTTGGGCGTGTTTTTCCGCCTCAAGCGAGCGTCAGCCTCGAACGAACGACGTCGGATGTCAAAGACAAACTCTCAAGAGACGTTGGGTTTTGATGTGCAGTACGTTCAAAGGTTCGAGCACTACCAGTTGACCGAGCGCAAAGATTGCAAGGGTCGCGCGTGAAATCCTCTCTAAAAATGAAAGGACTCGCACGTGTTCTCAAAGATCATGGTTCCCGTGGACCTCAGACACGCCGATCGTATGGACAAAGCACTCACTGTGGCCGCGAATCTCGCCAATCAATATGGCGCCGAAGCCCATATTGTGGGCGTTACGCTGTCAGCACCAACAGAGGTTGCTCACTCGCCGGAGGAATTTTCCGACAAGCTAGCGGCTTTCGCCTCAGATCGATCGACCGCGCTTGGAGTTACCCTCAAGCCCCATGCCGAAGTGAGCCACGACACGGCGGTCGATCTCGACGATGTATTGTCTCGCAGCGCAGAGGCGATCGGCGCCGACTTAATTGTTATGGCCAGCCATGTTCCGGGCCTTGCCGACTACATCTTTGCGTCGAACGCGGGATATCTCGCCTCTCATTCCAGTATGTCGGTGTTCGTTGTCCGCTGAAGCAGCGTTCTAGGCGACTATACCGACGAGCGACCTGGCACGCTGACGCACCTAGCTAATCGCAGCGTCGCCGGATAACGTGCCGAGACCTCAACGGCCTCTCGGCAGACATGCAAAACAATTCAATCGCCTATGGGTTCCTGGCGCCGGCGCTGCTCGTGATGACGCTGTGCGGCGTCATCCCACTGGCGTTCGTAGCGTTCTACTCCGTTCACGACACGTTTGCCGGAAACAATTTCGTCTGGGTGGGTTCGACCTGGTTCCAGCAGGTGCTGACATCGCCCGATTTCTATGCCGCGCTGGCGCGCAGTCTCGGCTTCTCGCTCTTGGTGCTCGCCATCGAAATACCGCTCGGCATCTACATCGCTCTGCGTATGCCTGCCAGGGGTCTCCTATCGTCCTTCTATATCATCTTGATGGCAATCCCCCTTCTGACCCCCACCATTGTCGTCGGATACATCTGGCAGGTACTGACCTTGCCGCAGGTCGGACTGCTCACGGCGGGCGCAGCAAGCCTTGGCCTCGACTACGACATGACCAACCCGGTCATCGTCTGGATGACGCTCGCTTTGATGGACACCTGGCACTGGACCAGTTTCGTGGTGCTTCTGTGCTTCGCGGGCCTACGCGCGATCCCCGACGACTACTACCGCGCCGCCCACATCGACGGCGCAAGCGGATGGGCGATCTTCCGCTTTATCCAGTTGCCGAAACTGCGCTTCGCGTTGCTGCTCGCCATCCTGCTCAGGTTCATGGACAGCTTCATCATCTACACGGAGGCCTATGTGGTGACCCGGGGCGGGCCCGGCGTCTCGACGACCTTCCTGTCGCACGAGCTGGTGCAAACGGCGACGGTGCAGTTCGATCTCGGCGAAGGCGGAGCGATCTCAGTGATCTACTTCCTGATCGTTTTGTGCGTTTCCTGGGCCTTTTTCACCTTGATCGTACCGGGCGGCCCAGGTGGATCGGCCAACACAAAGGTCGGCCCATCGTGACCCGTAAATTCTCCCCCGCGCCGGCCATCTACGTCGCCTTACTCATGGTGCCCATCTACTGGCTCATCGTCATGAGCCTGAAGACCAACGGCGAAATACGCGGCGGCCTCACGCTCCTGCCGCAGGCGCCGACTTTCGCGAATTTCCAGCTCATCTTCAGCAGCCCCGCCTGGTATCTGGGCTACGTGAACGCCACGATCTATGTGCTCATGAACGTCTGTATCTCGATCGTTGTCGCCATTCCGGCGGCTTACGCCTTTTCGCGTTACCGCTTCCCGGGCGATCGGATCTTATTCTTCGGATTTTTGGTGTTCCGCATGATGGCGCCGGCGATCCTGCTCGTACCCTTCGTTCAGATCTTCTCCGACCTCGGGCTGATCGATACCTACATCGCGGTGGCCATCGCGCACTGTTTTTTCAACGTCCCGATCGCGATTTGGATCCTGGAAGGCTTCATCTCCTCGGTGCCGCGCGAAATGGACGAGTCGGCTATGATGGACGGCTACGGTTTCGCACGCTTCTTTCGGTGCATTCTGCTGCCGCAGATCGCACCGGGCATCGCCGTCACCGCTTTCTTTTGCTTCATGTTCTCTTGGATCGAACTGCTCCTCGCGAACGCGCTGACCGTCGTTCACGCCAAGCCGATCGGCGCCATCATGACCCGCGCCGGTGGCGTACTGGCGGCCGATATCGCGCTTCTGGCGGCGGCCAGCGTGCTCAGCCTAATCCCCGGCGTCATCATGATTGTGTTTGTCAAGAACCACCTCGCACGGGGGTTCTCCATGGGCCGGATCAGTTGAGGATCGGCTTCACGGATGGCTCTGGGACTGGCCAGACACGAGTTCCAGCGCTCGGCACTTGCTGATACCCTAACCGGCGATTCTGGATGAACGCCATGTTCAACGCCCTTCACGACACAACATATCGCAGGCTGTTCTCCGCCCAAGTGATGTCCCTTTTGGGCACCGGCCTCATGACGGTCGCGCTCGCGCTCCTGGCGTTCGACCTGAGCGGGGCGGATGCCGGCATCATTCTTGGCACGGTCTTTACGCTGAAGATGATCGCCTATGTCGGCTTCGCGCCGATCGCCAATGCGTTGTCGGAGCGGCTTCCGGTAAAGCATCTTCTGGTCGGCTTGGACCTGGGACGCCTGCTTCTGACTTGCCTGATGCCTCTGGTCGACGCGGTCTGGCAGGTCTTCCTTCTCGTATTCCTGTTCCAGCTCTGCTCGGCGTCTTTCACGCCCGCGTTCCAGAGCCTGATCCCCGACATCGTGCAGGACGAGCGCCGTTATGCCGGCGCGCTGGCCCTGTCGCGGCTTGCCTACAACCTGGAAACGATGCTGAGCCCGCTTCTGGCCGGTCTCCTGCTGCTTGCCTTGTCCACAACCCACCTGTTTTGGGCCGCCTCCGCATGCTTCTGCGTGTCGGCGTTCATTGTTTTGTCGGCGCGGCTGCCCGAACGGATGAGCGCGACCGAGGCCCAGAGCTTTCTTGAAAAACTGGGCAAGGGCTTCAAGATCTACGTTCGAACGCCTCGTCTGCGCGGCCTCCTGGCCGTCAACCTCGCGCTGTCCCTGTCGATTGCCTGGGTTCTGGTGAACTCCGTTGTCTATGCCGGCGTTCGACTTGAGGTTGATCCGCGCGCCTATACCCACCTTATGACCGCCTATGGTTTTGGCGCGATCGCACTCGCTCTTTGCGTTCCGTATCTGGTTTCGCGCTGGTCCGAGCGATCCGTCCTGCTGTTCGGCGCATTCTTGCTCGGCCTGTTGCCGATGCTGATCGTGTTCCCCTTGTCTTATCTCGCCGCACTCGCGCTTTGGACGGCGTTGGGAGGGGCAGCTTCGCTCGTCCTGACGCCCGGCGGACTTGTCCTCGCGCGATCGGCGCAGCCCTTGGATCGACCGGCCCTATACGCGGCGCACTTTTCATTGTCGCACGCGGGCTGGCTGATTGCTTATCCGCTTGCCGGTTGGCTGGGAACATTTGCCACGCTGGAATTCGCCTTCGTCATCCTGGCGGGCGGCACGATCGTGCTATCGATCATGGCCTGGCGCCTCTGGCCGACCGACGACCCGATTGAGCGGTTGCATACCCATCACGATCTGGAGCACACGCACGGATCGCGTGACGACGATCACCATGGTGCAGGACACGTCGTCCCCCTTGGTTCGGATCGCCATCGCCACGCTGGACTGACGCACAAACATGCCTTTCACATCGACGATCATCATCCAGTCTGGGACATGTGATGCCGTGAGCAAAGACTCCGACTCACCAAACACCCGTCAGGCTCAACCGCTCGACGTCGTTGAAATCCCAGGTGGCGAGGGCTTTATCGGCACCGATGCGCCTGTGATCGCCGTTGATGGTGAAGCCCCCTTTCGGTCACACACCCTCAAACCGTTTCGCATGGATGCCAGCGCCGTTACGAACGCCCGGTTTCGCGACTTCGTCGAGGACACAGGTCATCGGACCGAAGCGGAGATCATCGGCGACTCCTTCGTATTCGAAGGCCTCCTTTCGGATAGCGCCACTGACAATCCAAGCGTGGCCGCCGCACCCTGGTGGCGGGTCATGCCGGGAGCGAATTGGCGCTGTGTCACCGGTCCTGGCGGTGAGGAGTCCTGGCATCCAGACCATCCGGTCGTGCACGTGACGTGGAACGACGCCGTCGCTTTTGCAGAATGGGCCGGCGGGCGATTGCCGACGGAGGCAGAGTGGGAGCACGCCGCGCGGGGCGGTCTCGGCGACGTTCGGTTTCCTTGGGGAGACCGGGAGCCAAACGACGATGACTTCTTCCCCTGCAACATCTGGCAGGGTCGCTTTCCCGAGACAAATCTGAAGCTAGACGGGTATTTCGGCACCGCCCCGGCGCGATCCTTCGAGCCTAATGGCTATGGCCTCTACAACATGGTCGGCAATGTCTGGGAATGGACCTCACAGCCGTTCAAAGTGCGGTCTCTCAAGAAAGACGTCGTCCGCGCGCACGCGGGAAAGAAAGGATACAAACTGACGAAAGGCGGATCGTTTCTTTGCCACGCCAGCTATTGCTATCGTTACCGCATCGCCGCGCGCAGCGGCACCTCGCCCGATAGCTCGACCTCCCATCAAGGCTTCCGGCTGGTTTACGACATCACGTGAGCGACGCCCTGCCTTCGCCGTTCTCGGCTTCGGCCTCGCCGACCAGAAACAACGTCTCTATCGCGCCCTTGCCTTTGACCTCGACTGGACCTCTTGGCTCGAAGGCAAAGTGTTTGTCGAGCCTCTCGGCGAAGTCCTGAGGGACCTGGATCTTGCCGATCTCCCCGGTCGACTCCATGCGCGACGCCAAGTTCACCGCGTCACCCCAAAGATCGTAGGCGAACTTCTTCTGACCGATGACGCCGGCCACGACCTTGCCGCTGTTCAATCCGATGCGGACCTGAAGCGGCTCATCTGTTTCAGGCACTTTGAAACGGGAAACGGCCGCCTGGATATCGAGCGCCAGCCTGGCGACGACGGCCTCGGGATCATCGACCGGATGAGGCAAGCCTGCGACAACCATGTAAGCGTCGCCGATCGTTTTGATCTTTTCGACCGGATAACGGGACGCAACCTCGTCAATGGCGTTGAAGACATCGTTGAGGAGCGAGACGATCGCGGCGGGCTCAAGCCGGTCCGACATCGCGGTGAACCCGGCAATATCCGCAAACAAGATCGCCGCATTCTGATGATCGTCGGCGATCATCCGGTTGGAGGCCTTGAGCCGGGCGGCGATGGGCTTGGGCAAGATGTTGAGCAGGAGTCGTTCGCTTTCGCCGAAAGCCGCGGCGATCTCCTTTTCGGCCCGCGCCGATGCCCGCACGAACGGTAGCACCATGATGAGCACGAAGATCGGCCAGGTCACGACCGGCGACACAGTCATCATCGTCTGCATGTCCTCGGGCACCGTGTAGAGCGGTTCGGCGTTGCCCGCGTAGATCATCGTGGCGGCAGCGCAAACCAGAACACCGGCCGCGATCAGGTATGAAGTCTGAAGGCGATAAAAGGGCTGGATGAAGGCGAGGATCAGGACCAGAAACGAAAAGTTCTGATAACCGTAGTCTGGGCCGACACTGATCACGGCGAGAACGCCATGAGCGACAAGTTCGGTGAGCGCCAGCCAATAGCCCGGCTGATAAATGCCGCGCATGAGAAGCCAATACGCGGTGCTGAAAGCGAGGACGCTATAGACGTTGAACCACACCATGAGGTCGACGCCAGCGCCCCAGAAGGTCAACAGCGATATGAAATGCGCAACAGCGGCAAGGACATAAAAGACGCGCCAGTAGACCACGTATCGAACGAGGTCAGCCGGCGCGTTGTCCGGAACCAGGCGGAACCAGTCGCCGATCGCGCGGAGGGGCCGAGCCATCATGGCCTCACTGTGCGCTCACCGGCATCATGACTTCGACTGGTTCCGTTCGACCATGTTCAGCACCATGCGCCTTGGCAAAAGGGGAACAATCCAGTTCAGCAATACATTGAGCTGACGATCGTTGATGGACACGAGGTCACCGCGCATCATGGCATCATAGCCAAATTTGGCGACGCTTTCAGCCGTGGCGCCGCCGCCCTTCAGCATATTGGTCCCCTCCAGGTTGGCAACTTTAGCAAACTCGGTCTCGACATAGCCGGGCGCCAGCACAGTGCAGGTCACACCTTTGCTCCTCAGCTCTTGATCGATCGCCTGGCTGAAGGAGTTCACGAACGCCTTCGTCGCGAAGTAAACGGCTTGGTTCGGGCCGGGAATGAACCCGGCCGTAGAACCGACGTTTAAGATCTTGCCACCGCCCCTTTCCGCCATGTCCGCGGCGAAGAGCCGGGTCAACGTGACCAAAGCCATGACGTTCAGATCGATCATGGCAAGCTCGTCGTCGAGCGCCCGATCGATATGATGGCCGAAACCGCCAAAGCCGGCATTGTTGATCAGGACATCGACGGTCAAGCCGGCATCTTTCACGGTGTCATAGAGCTGCTTGGCCGCTTCCGCGCTGCCCAAATCAAGCGCAAAGACATGGGCTGAAATGCCGTGATCGCTCTCAAGCTCGGTCTTGAGCGCCTCCAGCGTCTCCGCCCGGCGTGCCGTCAAGATGACGTTGCCGCCGTGAGCGGCGTGATAGCGTGCGAGTTCCTTACCGATGCCCGAGGATGCACCGGTGATGAGGGCCGTGTTTGCCATTGGCTGGAACCTTTCTAGGATCGGAGGTCAACACTTGTTGACCCGGCATGTAGGTGTCGTCCTAATGGATGTCAACACCCGTTGACTTCGAAAAATCAACACCTACTCTCTCTCGTTATGACGACCACTGAAACCACCCGGGACAAACTGCTCGCTGAAGCGCGCCGCCTGTTTTGGTCGCGCGGCTACGCCAACGTTTCGCTCCGCGATATCGCAGGCGCAGCGGGCGTCGATGCGGCGCTTGTCTCGCGCTATTTCGGCAGCAAGCAGGGCCTGTTTGACGCGACCCTTGCAGATGCCTTTGACTTTACGGACATGCTGACCGGCGACCCGGCCCAGCTAATCGAGTTCGTTGTCCAGCTGTACGTCGACGCGCCACGCAACACCGAAGACCCATCCGTCGTGCGGATGATGCTCATGAACGCCCACGACGACGAGATTGGCGAGCGCGTGCGCGAGGTCGTGCAGAAAAAAATGATGTCGCGATTGGCAAACATTCTTGGCGACGAGACGAGAGCAGCGCTCTTTGTTGCCGCACTCCTCGGCTTCGCCGTAGCGGAGAAATCTCTTCATCTTTCAGGCATCGCGGCACCGGGAACGCCGGAGTACGAGTCCCAGCTTCGCTCAATCATGCAGGTCGCACTTGAGTCCAAGCCCCGTTGAGCCAGGCGGCGCGGCAACAGAAGATGGATCGCTTGTCGTCGGTATGAGAGCCGGATAAGTTGCGCGCAACCCTGATCCAACATCGGTTGCCGATCGTGAAGGATTCGCATCTGGAAAACGAAGCGCTCGTGCTCGACCTCGTCGAATGGCTCGCCGATGGCCCCAAGCCCTATGGCGAGGTTATGGACGCCTGGCGGACATCGTGTCCGCGACTGTCGATCTGGGAAGATGCCGTCGATGCCGGCTATCTGGTCCGCGAGCGGTCCGAAACCGGCGCGGTCATGGTTCACGCAACGGATCAAGGCCGCTCTTTTCTTCAGGCGCATGGTCGGTTGACGACGTAAACTCTCATCACTTCACGCACGCCAGTGGCGGCATGGCGACTTTATCTCTCTACGTTGAGTGGCGTTCCGCGAGTTGCGCATCGCGCACGAGCGCCGCAAGCCGGAAGAAGCCGTGCACCATCTTGCTGTAAGGCGCGAGCAAAAAGAACGCTAGAACCGTGCCGAGGTGAAGCGGCAGCAGGACTTCGACCGCACGTGTTCCCGTTGCCGCGTAGAGCACCAGTCCGGTGACGGCGGTCACCAGCAAGACGAGAATGAACGCCATCTCGCCGCCCCACACGCGACCATCCGCGAGGCTTCGCTCGGCCTGAAGTTTAAGCCAAATCAAGCCGGCGCATCCGATTGCCAAAAGCACCCCGCCCGGCACGCCGAGCAATTTGGGCGGTGTCCAAAATCCGTAAGGCGCTTCCCAGCCGAAGACGTAATGCATGATCGTTCCGGCGCACGTCGAAGCGAAGCAGAGCAAAAAGCCATAGACGACGAGTTGGTGCATCCAACGCCGTGCGTCGGAGTACCGATCGGCCTCCTCGAAATTGCATCCCTGGCCCTGGCCGCCGGACAAATCGGCCAGCCGCGCCGCGCGGCCAAAGGCACGTTGGATATGCGCCAACTGAATTGTACGACCGCCGACGCTGCGCCAATAGCGCCGCAGCGAAACGCCAATGGCGAAGAGAGGAAGAAGGAACGCCGGCATGAAGATTGCGACCATCATGGTGTGCGACATGACTGCATAAAAGCCTTCGCCGACGGCCGGGCGAACGGCTTGCGCCAGCCAGAACAACGCCGCAAACCCAAGGATCACTGCCAGTGCCATCGCGACGCCGCTTCGCTGAAAGAGGCGGGCGACTGAACCCGGCCAGGCAAACGCCGTCCAACTGTCGGAGCGCACTTCAGCCAGTGCCGCCGGCACGTTGAGCGCGAATTCATGCGGCTCTGTGTATTGGCAGGCGTAATAGCAGCCGCGACAGTTGTGACAGAGATTGGCGAGTTGCGTCAGGTCGCCGTCCGAAAACGCCCGCTGGCGCATCATGGCCGGGAAAACCGAACAATAGCCTTCGCAATACCGACAGGCGTTGCAGATTTCGATTTGGCGACGAGCCTCCTGAAGTGCATCAAGCGGCATGGGTGGCCGCCTCCCGTCCGGCTATGCGGCCAAAGACCGTCCCGATCGTCATCCCGAATCCGGCCAGATAGCCCTGGCCCAAAATGCTGCCGGCCATGGTCTCACCGGCGGCCCAAACGTTCTCGTAGGCGCCCTCAGGTTTCTGCACCCGGGCATTCTCATCGACCTTCAAGCCGAGGTAGGTGAAGGTCACGCCCGGCCTGAGGCTGTAGCCGTAAAACGGCGGGTCGGAGATCGGGCGTGCCCAGTTCGTCTTGGCCGGCGCGATGCCTTGCGTCGCCAAGCTATCCAATTCGGTTGGTTTGAATTCACCGGAGCCGCAGGCCGTGTTGAACGCCGCAACCGTCTGCGCAAGCTTATCGCCGGAAATCCCTAACCGATCGCCGAGTGCTTCAATCGTGTCGGCCTTTTCCGGCGGAAAGACCGAAGGCATGAACAGATCGAGGCTTTTGGAATCGATAACGGCGTAGGCCACTTGATCCGGCTGTGCCGCGACAAGCCGCCCCCAGATCGCGTAGCGCTTCGGCCAAACATCCTCGCCTTCGTCGTAGAAGCGCTCTGCATCGCGATTGACGACGATGGAGAACGGTACGCAATCCAACCGCGTCACTATCCCACCGTCGAATTTCGGTGCGCGTCCGTCGATCGCGACGGCATGACATTGGGTCGGATCCCCAACGCTTTCCGCCCCTTGCTCGAGCATGGCCTTCAGCACGACCCCGCGATTGTAGGGCGTGCCGCGGATAAGGAAGTTGCGTGCCGCCGGCCCCCAAGCCCGCGCCAGCCAATCGAGATCAGCCTGAAAGCCGCCGGACGCGATGACGCAGGCTCGCGCCTCGATCGTGACCTCCGCTTCCGGTCCCTCAACCGTCACGCCGACAAATCGGCCGCCTTCGATGAGGATGTCGGTGACGTGCGCTTCGTAAGTGATTGAAACGCCCAGGTCCTCTGCCGTGTTGTAGTACGCGTTGACGAGCGCCTTGCCGCCGCCGAGGAAGAAGGCGTTCGTGCGGGACAGGCTGAGCGTGCCCGACAACGAGGGCTGGAAACGCACGCCATGGGCCTCCATCCAAGGTAGACAGTCCTCGGACGACGTGATGGCAAGGCGCGCCAGCGTTTCGTCGGTCTTGCCACCGGTGACGCGCATGAGATCGTCGAAATATTCATCCTCCCCATACGTGTCGGTCAGGACTGAAAGGGGACCGTGATGCATGCAGCGAAAGTTGCGCGTGTGGCGGCTGTTGCCGCCGCGATAGGGTTTCGGAGCACCCTCAAGAAGGAGTACGGACGCACCCTTTTCGGCGGCCGTGATCGCGGCACACAGCGCGGCATTGCCGCCGCCAACAACGATGACATCCCACGTCCGTTCCACCAGTTTTTGGGTGTCCTGCATGGCTAATGGGTTTATTCGCTATCGAGCGGTCGAACGCGGCTTCGAAGCTGGTGCAGGCGCGACCGATGCGATGCCCGGATGTGCGCTCGCATGGCTGTCTCCGCTTCATCGCCGTCACGTGCGCGCAAGGCATCCAGAACTGCATTGTGCTCATCCACCGCAGCTTCCGCCCGCGTGGTTTCCTGAAGCGTCGACGGACCAAGAATCATCAAGGTTTTCTGCAGCGTTTTCATGGACTTGGCGAGAAACCGGTTTCGTGCAGCATCGAGTAGCGTCATGTGAAACTGGCGATTGAGCTCAAACGCCCGGGCGCCATCGTCCGTTGCTGCGGCAAGTTCGGCATTGATTGTCTCAAGTTCGGCGATCTCGATGTCGGATGCGGCCCGCGAGGCAAAGCTGGCGGCGGCACCCTCCAGCACCGCCCGGATGTCGTAGAGTTCCATCACCTCAGAGTAGTCGAGGGTCCGAACGGTCGCGCCGGCGCGCGGAACGTGTGTCACCAACCCATCGGCCTCAAGCTGGCGGATCGCTTCACGCACGGGTGTCCGACTGATCTCCAGGCGCTCGGCGATTTCGGTCTCCGTCAACCGATCGCCCGGCTGCAACGCGCCCGCCGCGATCTCGCTCAGCAGGCGCTCATAGGCGCCTTGGCCGTGCGACGGTTCTCGAAGCAATGGGTCGGTGTCGGGCACATAGTTTCCTAGGCTTGCCATGTTGAATACTAATGTATACAATTGGATTCAATACGTCAATATCATTTCATGATCAAGGTGCTGTACCTTTGCGCATGGCCATCGCCCGCAGACTCCAAACCGTAGTCGCCGCAGCAATCGGCACGGCGATCTTCTATGCTTCGGGACTGCCCCTGCCCTTCCTGTTCGGGCCGATGTTCGCGTGTCTCATTGCAGCGCTTTGCGGAGCGAAGCTCAAAGGACTAGAGCTTATCTCGGTCGGCGCGCGCACCATTCTCGGCGTGGCGGTGGGAGCCTCGGTGACGCCTCAGGTTGTCGGTCAGCTTCCGCAAATGGCGGTCTCGGTGGCGTTCATCCCACCCTATATCGCGCTGATCGCCCTCATTGGCATTCCGTTCTTTTCGCGAATCTGCCGGTTCGACCGAACGACTGCCTATTACGCCGCCATGCCAGGCGGGTTGCAGGAAATGGTTATCTTCGGCGCGCAGGCGGGCGGCGACATGCGCGCGCTCTCGCTTGTCCACACAACGCGCATTTTGGTCACTGTCACCATCGCCCCGATCGTCCTCACGTCGCTCTTCGGCGCATCGCTGGACAACCCGATCGGCGAACCCGCGGCCAACCTTCCCGCCGTCGAACTGGTGGTGATGGCACTCGCTGCAATCATCGGTTGGAAGGGCGGCGAACGGATCGGCCTGTTCGGCGCATCCATCCTCGGCCCACTGATCCTCACGGCGATCCTGTCACTCGCCGGAGTCGTTCATCACCGGCCGCCATCTGAGGCCATTCTCGGCGCACAGTTCTTCATCGGAATGGGGATTGGTGTGTCCTATGTCGGTGTCACGCTCGGCGAATTGCGCCGTGTGGTCGCCGCCGCGATTGCGTTCGTATTGATCTTAGCGGTCCTGACGGCCGCTCTCACCGAAACCGTCATTCTGTCCGGGATAGCGTCGCCGCTGAACGCCTTTCTGGCATTCGCACCGGGCGGCCAGGCCGAGATGGCCGTGTTGGCGATCGTTTCGGGCGCTGACCTGGGCTACGTGGTTGCTCACCATCTCACACGCATTGTCGTCGTGATTATCGTCGCACCTCTGGCCGCCCGGGTCTTCGCTGCCCAGCATCGGCGCATCAACGCGCCCGCGCCGCCCAAACCTCCGGATTGATCATGTGGATCGGCGCACCGGTCGCATAGGCGTTGATCTGATCGAAGACGTCGGCGAACTGAAGATTGAATTCGTCCTCCGTTACATAGCCGATATGCGGGGTGGCGATGACACAAGGATGCGTGGCGAGCGGATCGGACGGGTCCGTCAGCGGCTCCGTGTCGAACACGTCGATGGCCGCCAAACCCGGCCGACCGTCGTTGAGCGCCGCAAGCAGTGCGCCCGGCTCGACGAGGCCCGCCCGCGAGGTGTTCACGAACAGCGCGTCGGGCCGCATCGCCGAGAGGTCTGCTTTGGTGATGATCCCCTGCGTCGACGGTTTCAACCGGACATGGATCGATACGATGTCGGACTCTGCAAAAAAGCTTTCGCGACTTTCGGCGACCGTTCTGCCCTCGTCCTTGGCCCGCGCCCGACCTTCATTGGACGCCCACCAGACCGTTTCCATGTCGAACGCGTCGGCATAATCGGCAACGGCCTTCGCAATCCGGCCATAGCCGTAGAGACCGAGTCGACGACTGCGCAGTGTCTTGCCGACGCCCGACTGCCAGGTCCCGGCCTTGAGCGACGCGACCTGCTGGGGGATCTGCCGCATCGCCGTGAGGATCAAGGCCCAGGTCAACTCCGCCGCCGCATAAGACGGCGTACCGGCGTGCATATTGGAGCAGACCAGCACGTTGTTTTGGGTGCAGGCATCGATATCGATATGGGGATAGACGCTTCGCTGGCTGATCAGTTCGAGCGTCGGGAGTTGCTCCAGAAGGCCAGCGCTGATCCGCGTTCGTTCACGAAAGAGAACCAGGGCTTCGGCCTCCGCAAACCGATCGGCAAGGAGGGCTGGATCCTCGACGTGGTCGGTCCAGACCGTGACCTCATGCGTCGCCAGTTTCTCGAAGCACTGCAGATGTCTGAGTGTGTCGAACCAATCGTCGAGAATATGGACCTTCATCGGACATCCGCCAGCCAGTCCAGGATCGGATCGATCTGCTCCGGAACGTTCAGTGTCGGCGTGTGACCCACCCCTTCGAATTCGATCGCCTGTGCGTGCGGCAGACGTTGGAGCATCTCGTCAAGGAGGTTCTCGGTCAGAAAGTCGGACTCCGTCCCGCGCAGGATCAGCACCGGGCACGTGATCTTGTCCCAGTAGCGCCAGAGGCTGAAATGCGTGAAGACCCAGTAACGGCGAAAGTTCTGCATGATGTCGGGATCATGGTGCATCAGGAAGCCGTCGGCGACTTCGACGCTGCTGTGCTCTGTCATGTGCGCCCAATCGTCGTCGGTCATGGGCGCGAATGGTTCAAGTGTCGTGCGAAGATGACTCTCGACGCTTGCAAGGTCCGGAAAGTGCCGGCGCTCCTCGACATAGCTTGTGATCCGGCGCAGCGCCGGCCGCGGAATGACCGGCGCCACGTCGTTGACGACCAGACGATTGATCGGCGAGTTCTCGATGCCGGCCAGTGCCATGCCCATCAGGCCGCCAAGCGATGTGCCGATCCAGGTTAAGTCCTGCAACCCGACCTTCGCCGCCAGGACCGTCATGTCCATATTGTATTGAAGGAGATTGTAATCCGCCGGATCGCTGAGCCAATCGCTCTTCCCGCGACCGACCAAGTCCGGGCAGATGACACGGCTGTCGGCCGACAACCGTGCTGCAAGAACGTCGAAGTCGCGGCTGTTGCGAGTCAAGCCATGAACGCACATCACGGTGTGCTTGGCGCGCGGATTCCCCCAATCGCGATACGCGACATGATGGAAGCCGTGCCGCGAAATGCAGCGAACCTTACCGTCGCTCACCTTCGCCGCCTGTGTGGATCTAGCGGATGTCTTTCTTCGTGCGCCGCGCGACCGGCTCAATGTGATCATGCGCGGCCCGTCACAACAGCACCGGCATGGAGCCGCGTGCTGAGATCGCGTTTCGCCAGTTCCGCATCGAACCGCAGGCGCTGAAACGGGCTGCGGGTATACCGCGTCGCAGTGCGATAGTAGCGCTTTTCAAGTTTCGCGATGAGGTCCCGGTAAGCGCCTTCAAGATCGGCCGCCAGGGAGAACCCGTCATACCAGACGACGCAATCGACCGCGCCCTCGCGACCGCCGCAATGTTCGCCCACAGTTCTCTCCAAGACCTCAAGGTCGGCCGGATCGGTCATCGCATAGCCCCTGAAGTTGACCTCCAGGCGATTGGTGCTGGCGTTAAATGTAATGCGATCCACCAAACTGGCATCCAGCATCTCGGCGCGCAGACCCATCGGCTGATCGAGGAAGATACGTGGGTCCATGAGTGCCACACGATCGATGACCGGTTCGAATCCCATGTGCGGCAGGATATCACGCTCGATCTCGATACCAGGCGCGATTTCAACCAATTCCAACCCTTTTCTCGATGCGCGAAAGACGCAGCGTTCCGTCGCATAAAGCACCGGCTGACCGGTCTCCGCGGCCAGTTCGCCGGAAAAGGTGACGTGTTCAACCGCATCGACGAACTTTTGGACTTTGCCTTCTTGCACGATACGCAGCTCGCCGTTTTCGATCGCCACCTTCAGCCCACCGGCGGTAAACGTCCCGGCGAGGACAAGACGGCTAGCATTCTGGCTGATGTTGATGAAGCCTCCGGCACCGGCGAAGCGCGGACCGAACTTGGAGACGTTCACATTGCCGGCGCGGTCCGACTGGGCCATGCCCAGACAGGCCATGTCAAGACCGCCGCCATCGTAGAAATCGAACTGCGCGCTTTGCTGAACGATCGCGTCGGCGTTCAGCGCCGCGCCGAAGTCGAGGCCGCCTTGCGGCATCCCGCCGATCACGCCGGGTTCCGCCGTCAGCGTGACGCAATCGAGCATATCCTCCTCGGCCGCCACGCTGGCGACGCCCTCCGGCATGCCGATGCCGAGATTGACGACGCCGTTGATCGGCAGTTCGAGCGCGGCGCGGCGCGCGATGATCTTACGCTCGTTGAGCGACATTCGCTCGACGGCTTCCAGCGGCTGCCGCAATTCGCCGGAGAAGGCGTGATTGTAGGGCGTGGCATAGGTCTGGAAATGGTTTTCCGGCGCCGACTTCACCACGCAGTCGACAAGGGCGCCGGGGATGACCACGCGCTTCGGAAGCAGGGAACCGTGGATCGCCATGCGCTCGATCTGGACGATCACCACGCCGTCGGAGTTGTGCGCGGCCATGGCGGCGGCCGTCGCATCCAGGATCAAGGCCTCGCGCTCCATCGTCGCGTTGCCCTTGGTATCGGCCGTGGTGGCCCGCAGCAGCGCGACGTCGATCGGGAAGGACTTGTAGAACAACCACTCCTCGCCATCGATGACCTGTAGTGCGACCAGGTCTTCGGTCGTACACGCATTGATGCGCCCGCCCGACTGGCGCGGATCGACAAAGGTCCGCAATCCCACTTTCGAGAGCATGCCCGGCTTGCCACCGGCGATTTCGCGGTAAAGCTGGCTGACGCAGCCAAGCGGCAGATTGTAGGCCTCGATCTGATTGTCGACGGCAAGTTTTGAGAGTCTCGGCACCAGCGACCAGTGTCCCCCGACACCGCGCTTGACCAAACCGGGATGGGCCAGACGATTGAGACCCTTGTCACCGCCATCCCCCGGCGCGGCGGCGAAGACCAGCGTCAGATCGCGCGGATGTCCGGTCTCCAGGAACCGTCGCTCGAGCGCGATCAAGAGTTCATCGGGCGTGCCGACACCGACAAAGCCGGAGATGCAGACCGTGTCGCCGTCCCGGATGACGGAAACCGCTTCTTCTGCCTCAACCCGCTTGCCCGACATGGTCCGGGCCTATTGCCGCTCGATCAGCCAGTTGAACACGCCGTCGCCGACGATCCCCTGGCTCTTGCCGCTGACATAAACGCCCACATGACCGCCAGGCAGCGCAAGCTCGGTATAGTCCTTGGTGCCGACGTGATCCTTGAGCGCCGTCGAACACGGCGGCGGGATGATATGATCCTGAAGCGCATAGATGTTGAGGATCGGCATCTTCAGGTTTTTCAGATCGACGCGCTCGCCCGACAGCACGATCTCGCCCTTGATCAGCTTGTTGTCCTTGTAGAAATCGACCAGCCACTGGCGCGCGGCGGCCCCTGGATGATGGGGGCGGTCAGCCAGCCACTTTTCCATGCGCAGGAAGTTCAAGAGCCGCTTCTCGTCGCCGGCCGCGTCGAGCAGGTCGAGATTGTACTTTGTCAGCGTGCGTACCGGCGTCATCATCTGAAACACGCTGGCCATGATCTCGCCTGGAAGATTGCCGAACGCGTCGATCAGCCGGTCGATGTCGTCGTTTCCAAGGTTACGCGTCCACAGATTGATGAACCCATGGGTCTGGTCGTCGTCGCGCTGGTCGCCGTGAAAATCGATAGGCGTGATGGTCAGGATCAGGTTCTTCACCTTCTTGGGATGCCGGGCGGCGTAAAGCGTCGAGAACACGCCGCCCTCGCAGATGCCAAGAAGCGTGACCGCGTCCACTCCGGCAGCCTTGCAAATATGGTCGACGCAATCGTCCAGATACCAGTCGACATAATCATCGAGCGTCAGGTTCTGATCAGCGCGGGTCGGATGGCCCCAGTCGACGACGTAGAGATCAACACCGCGCCCCAAAAGGTTGCGGACGAGCGACCGGTCTTCTTGAAGATCAGCCATCGTATAGCGGCCAATAAGGCCATAAACGATGAGAACCGGGGCGGTCTCCGTCGCCACACCGTCCAGTCTGTCGTAGTGGTGCAGCGTCACCTTATCCTGCTTCAAGACACAGCGCTTGGGCGTCGCACCGACATCGACATCGTCGTCCTTGATCCGGGACAGAGCGTCCACACTGCGCGTCATCGCTGCACTGAATTCCAGTGCCTCCTTCACGGCGATGCTCTCGTCAGTCTTGCTATCGGACATCAGCGTTTCACCCCTCACCGGACCGCGCGGCCTTTTTGCGTGCCGGCTTGCGGGCTGGTGTCTTCAGGGCATCAACCTGCTTCTTCAAGTCGCGCATTTCCCGGCGCAGCCGATAAACCGTTTCATGCAGATCGTCGACTTCCGTGCGGGTCGGGATCGAGTGGGTCTCGCACCACACTTCCACCATCTCGCGCTCGCGAATGCGATAATCGACGCCGGCGCGCAACAGCTTGCGCTGCGCCTCCAGGAAATCGTCGGTACGCTGCGTGGCGATCAGCTCATCATTGGCGATCTCGAGCCAGCGGTTGGTGACAGCGCGCAAGCCCTCTTTCCAGAGCGCCGGGTTGTCGGCCATCTCTTTGGAAAAAAGCTGAAAGGCGCGCGTCCACGCGTTCGCGACGACGATCCGATAGGCAGCGCTTGCCTCACGCAGCGCCAGCCACTCCTGTGTGGCTTTGAGCGCTTGGCGTTCCAAGATACCGATGTCGGCGAATTCCGGGCCTTCAACGAGTTTTTGGATCGTCCGATTGATTTCGTCGGACCCCGCATAAAGGAACTGGCTGGGGTCCAGCATCTTCTGGAGCGTTTCCTGCGCGATGCCCTCGCCCTTGAGTTCGAAGCGCCCGTCCTTGAAGAAGCGGCTTGCCCACTCCCGCGCTTGTCCGCCGGCGTTCTCCCAGATGTCCGCCGCGGTCGCCGCACCGGCGTCGCCGGCGCCCGCCGTCATCGCACCGGCCATTTGATCCCAGAACGGCCGCTGCGCTTCAATCAGTTCGGATTGCGCTTTCAACCAAGCGTCGTAGAGCGGAAAGGTCGGTGGCTGTTTCTCGGCCATCGCAGCCTCACAGCGCCTTGGCGTAGATGGCGTGCGCGGCGTCGTAGGTCATCTCGCGGGGGTTGTTGATCAAGAGTCGCTCCTGCTTCATCGCGTCTTCGGCAAGCTTGGGCAGGTTGTTATGGCTGACGCCAACCTCCGACAGCTTCGACTGCATGCCGAGTTCCGGGCCGAGCTTCAAGAAGCCCTCGACCAGGCCATCCGCTTGATCCGAAGCAGGTTGATCCGCCAGCTCAGGAAAGACGATGGGCGCCAGCTCGGCGTACATCGCCCGCGCATCGGGCATGTTGTACTCAAGGACGTAGGGCAGAACGAGCGCGTTTGAGAGACCGTGCGGAACGTGGAAATGCCCGCCCAGCGGATAGGCCAAGGCGTGAACGGCAGCCACGGGTGCATTCGTGAACGCCATGCCGGCCAGCATCGATCCAAGCAGCATCTGGCCGCGCGCATCGCGATCCTCAGGCGTGAAACAGGCCTTGCGGATATTGGCACCCAGAAGCTCCAGCGCTTGCTTTGCCAGGCAGTCGGAGACGACATTCTTCAGGCGTTTCGACGTGTACGCCTCGATCGCGTGGACCATGGCGTCGATACCGGTCGCGGCCGTCACCGGCGCCGGCAGACCGACCGTCAGTTCCGCGTCCAGGATCGCCCAGTCCGGCAAAAGTTGTGGGGCAACCACGCCTTTCTTCTCGTTAGTCCCGGTCGTCACGATGGCAATCGGTGTCACCTCAGAGCCTGTTCCGGCAGTCGTCGGCGCCAAGACGAGCGGCAACCGCTCCCCCTTCACCAGGTTGACCCCATACATCTCGCCGATGGGCTGATCGCTGTTCAACAGCATGGCAATCAGCTTGGCAGTGTCCAGCGAACTGCCGCCACCGACCGAAACGACGCCGTCGACGTTTTCGCTCCGCGCCTTCTCAACGGCATCGAGGATCATGGCTTCGGGCGGATCCGGCTCAACGTCGGAGAACACCCACACATCCAAGCCCGCATCCTTCAGGCCGTCCAAGGCCGCATCGGCAAGCCCAAGGCTGAGGATCATCTTGTCGGTGATGAATGCGACTTTCCGGCAACCGCGCGCAGCCAGGATTTCGCCGATCTTGGCCGTCGCACCAACCTCCGCGAGGACGGAGCGGGTCGTCTGAAAACTGAACGATTTCATGGGACTGGCCTATTTAGATGGGCGAAACGAGATTGCCGAGTTTCGCCGTCAACTTCATGTTCTCGCGGTAGTCCACCGGGCAATCGATGATCGACACCGTACCATCGCCAAGCGCCGTGCGCAGCGTCGGCAGCAAGTCCTCGGTCCGTTCGATACGATAGCCTTTGGCACCGAAGCTTTCGGCGAACTTGACGAAATCGGGATTGTTGAAGTCGATCCCCGTCGCACGGCCGAAATGGCGGTTCTGGTGCCACTCGATCAGGCCGTACTTGTTGTCGTTGAAGATCAGGATCACGATGTCGAGGCCGAGCCGCATGGCAGTCTCGATCTCCTGATTGTTCATCATGAAGCCAGCGTCACCACAAACGGCGACGGCCTTTTGATCCGGCTTCGCGAGCTTCGCCGCGATCGCCCCTGGCAGCGCAATCCCCATGGCCGCAAAGCCGTTGGAGATGATACATGTGTTCGGCGCCTCGGCCTGATACATCCGCGCCATCCACATCTTGTGTGCGCCGACATCGGAGATGACGATGTCTTCCTTGTCGAGCGCCTGGCGCAGATCCCAGATGATCTTCTGCGGCTTGACGGGAAACTCCGTATCGCCGCTGTGTTCGCCGATCTCCCGGGCGACGACCTCGTGCAGCTTGTGCACCGGAGCATCCGCGCGCCGCTTCGCCTTGGCGGCGATCCTTTCCAGGGAATCGCAGATGGCACCGACAACGCCGGCCTCCAAAATGTAGTGCTGGTCGACCTCGGCAGGGCTCTCGTCGATATGAATGATCTTCTTATCGCAATCGGGATTCCACAGCCGCGGGTGGTATTCGACCATGTCGACACCGACACAGATCACGACATCCGCCTTGTCGAAACCGAAGGCCACATAGTCATGCGCCTGAAGCCCGATCGCGCCCAGGCAGAGCGGATGGCTGAACGGGATCGTGCCCTTGGCCATGAACGTCGTGGCGACGGGCACATTGAGTTTCTCCGCAAAGTCCACCAACGCTTCGGACGCTTGCTCGCGCACCACGCCATTGCCGGCCATGATCACCGGCGCCTTCGCCTTGCTGATGATCTCCGCCACGCTGGCGCACTTGCCAATCGGCGCGGTCGGCGTAACGGCGGCCTGGACCTTGAGCGGCGCCAGATTGCCGACTTCGGCGCCGGCGATGTTTTCCGGCAAGTCGATGAAGGAGCATCCAGGCTTCTCCGCCTGGGCCGTCTTGAAGGCCTTGCGAATGATCTCGGGAATGATCTCAGCGGTGCGAATCTGCGTTGAGTATTTCGAGATCGGTTCGAACAGATTGACCAGATCGAGAATCTGGTGGCTTTCCTTGTGCATCCGGGCAGTCGAGCCCTGACCGGCGATCGCGACGATCGGCGCGCGGTCCATGTTCGCGTCAGCGACACCGGTGACGAGATTGGTCGCGCCCGGACCGAGCGTCGACAAACACACGCCGGCCCGCCCGGTCAGTCGTCCATAAACATCGGCGATAAACGCCGCGCCCTGTTCGTGCCGCGTGGTGACGAACTCGATGGGACTGTCGATCAGCGCATCCATGACATCGATGTTCTCTTCGCCCGGAACGCCGAAGATGTATTCCACCCCCTCGTTTTCGAGGCACTTCACGAATAGTTCCGAGGCTTTCACGGCTCATCCTCCCAATCGTGCCGGTCTGCATCGTCGCTTCGAGGACGTCTACCGACACATTACATCTGATTGGGCGCTGTCATAACGCGTCTACCTTGCAACAAGCTGACGCCACGTCACCCAAGTGCACGTTAGCAGGATTTCGCGACCATTCTCAGCAAAGAGCCCGGCGAAAGCGTGGTGAAAGCTATGGCGGCTATTGTCGCGACAACATAAGTGACGGAAGGGGAGGCCACCATGGCAAACAGACTGCATCTTGTATTCGGCGGGGAGCTTGTCGACACCTCGAAGAGCACGTTCCGCAATGTCGACGAGATCGACATCGTCGGCATTTTTCCGAACTACGCCACCGCCTACGACGCCTGGAAGGCTGCCGCGCAGCGGAGTGTCGACAACGCCCACATGCGCTACTTCATCGCCCACCTCCATCGGTTGAGAGACGAGGAACAGGACGCTGGAGAAGAGGCCCCGCTTTCACAATAGCGGCGATCTTGATCAGAATAGTCTCGCTTCGTCATCCCGGGCGCGGTGCAGCGTCTTGACGGTGCACCGCAGAACCGGGATCGCACTGCCAGCAACACAAGCACCATACATCGAACGATCCCGGATCAGCACGTCAGCATTTCATGCTGCAGTGCGTCCGGGAAAACGCACGACCTAAGCGCGGGCGGGAACGAAAATCTCGCCGGCTGCCAGCTTGCGCGCCGTGCGAATGATGCCGGCGGAGTTAAGCTGAAACGCGCCGTCGTCGATTGCGAAGTCGACCACAACATCCAGCGTTCCCGAGGGATGCTCCAAGACCACCGTCGTTGGCGAGGTTGTTGGCCGGTCCAAAAGTCGGTCGGCGACGGTGCCTGGCGTCAACACGCAAGAGGCAAGACACTGCGCGCCCGTCACCGCCATGGTCGGATGGGTCGTCCAGGGCATGAAGTAACGCGTCGCGACGGTTCCGCCATCGCGCGCAGGCGCCAGCAGTCCGAATTTTGGCACCACCGATTTGGTCACGTCGCCGAGGCCCATCATCGCGCCGGCTTCGATACGTACCGGCTCCATCCGGGCGAAGAAGTCGGCGTTTGCGTCCAATTCCTCCCGGCTCTCATATCCGGTCAGTCCGAAGTCAGAGGCGCGGGCAATCACCATTGGCATCGCCACGTCCATGGCGGTCACCTCGATGCCGCCGATCGTGTCGCGGAGGTTGCCCGTCGGCAAGAACTTGCCGGTGGCGGAGCCAACGACGTCCATGAATTTGAGCGCTATCGGCGCCGCCGTACCCGGCACGCCATCGATGGCGGCATCGCCGCCATAGACAACCGCGTTGCCGGGTGTCTGGATTTCGGCGACCACTTTAGAGCCCGTATTCACGGCCAGGATTTTAACGGTGGTCACGCCGTCATTGGCCGGCACAAGTCCCAATTCAATAGCCGCAGGGCCGACGCCGGAAAGAATATTGCCGCAGCTCGGCTTGTAGTCGACCTGCCGGTCCTCAACGCTGACCTGACCGAAGAAATAGTCGACATCGGCCCAGTCGTCGTCCGATTTCGACAACATAGCGACCTTGGTCGTCACGGCATTGCCGCCGCCAATCCCATCGATGTTCAGCGGGTGGCCCGACCCAACGGCGGCGATCAGCGCTTGAGACAGCGCATCCCGGTCTTCCGGCAGATCCGCGCGCCGAAAATAGGGACCCCGCGACGTGCCGCCTCGCATGAACAGGAAGGGAATGCCCATCTGGCTCATGTGAGCGGCCACGGCAGGTCGACAAACGACTGAAGCAGGCCTGGCGGGAAATCGCGGTTCAGCGCGCCGGCCATCAGGCACATGAACCCGATCCCGCACGCCGTCAACAGTGCTGCTTTCGGCCAGCTTTCGCCGCCGCGGATGCGCAAGAAAGCCATGAGGAAGATCGCCAGCGCGATGATGAAGCCGAAGATCGAACACAGGACCAAAAGACCGGCAAACCAAGCAAGCGTCGCCCATAGGCCATGCGGCGCGCTGGCGTCGTCGCCAGCCACTTCCTTGTCGGCGAAGATCACGTCCGTCTCCGGGCTAACCCGCATCCGCCACAACAGATAGAGGCAGCAGGCGATCGCGACGGCACCGATGGTCATCGGGAAGATCTTGTCGGTGAGCGCGAAATCGGGGATCAACGACGCATTGATGAACGCAACGACCAGATAGGCCAGGAACAGCAGCAGGAAGATCAACGGCGCCCGCTTCGAACCGGACTGAACGTCGCCTTCGGCCTGGATCATCTTGGCCTGCCGGATGCCGAAGTAGACCGAAACGACTGTGATGATCAAAAGCACGATCACGATCGGGCTGAAGATGTAGTCGATGCCTTCCTCGAAGCTCTTGCGGAAGCGGCTAGCGGCAATCTGGTACGCCTGGTTGGTGAACGTCTCGGCCGGATTCGAAAGAACGAACCCGATCAGAAAAGCCGGGCGCGACCAGTCGAAACGGCGCAGGAAGATGCCCAGCAGGCCGATCGCAAACAGAGCCACCAGGTCGGCCAGGTTCTGCCCCGACTGGAAGGCCGCGAACGAAATCAGCATGAAGAGAAACGGCGCGACCAGCGTGAAGCGGATGGTCGTCAATTTGGCGATCACGCCCGAAGACGCGATGCACAGGATCGTGCCGACGACATTGGCCAGGGCCAGTAGCCAGACGATTGAATAGGTGATGTCGAGATTATTCTTCAACATCGCCGGCCCGACTTCGATGTCGCCGGAGCCGAGCAAAGCGATGGCGCCGATGAAGATCGCCATGGAACCAGAACCCGGAATGCCGAACAGCAGCGTCGGCACCAGACCGCCGCCCTCCTTGGCGTTGTTGGAGCTTTCCGGGCCGACGATGCCGCGCACCTCGCCCTTGCCGAAATTCGACTTGTCCTTGGTGGTCTGGACCGCGTGTCCGTAGGCGATCCAGTCGACCACCGAACCGCCCAGACCGGGGATCACGCCGACCATCACACCGATCACCGAACAGCGAACGGACAACCAGATATTCTTGAACCAGTCGCGCACGCCGTCGGCCCAGCCGGCGCCCAGGGCGGCGGTTTTCGAGATCGACTTGTCCTGACGCAGAAGCGCCACGATCTCGGGAACGGCGAAGATGCCGAGGCCGACAATGACCAGCTTCAGGCCGTCGGTCAGATAGGGAATGTCATAGGTGGCCATGCGGAGGCTGCCGCCGGCGTCGGCCTCGCCGATCGTGCCGACCATGAGGCCAAGCCCGGCGGCGGCCAGCCCCTTCAGCGCGATCCGCCCGGCCAGGATGGCGACCATGGAGAGTCCCAGCACGGTCACCATCAGCATTTCCGGAAGACCGAACGCCAGAACCAGCGGTCGGGCGATCAAGACGAAGAAGGTCAGGAAGGTGGCGCCCACCAGGCCGCCGAACAGCGACGAGGCAAATGCCGCAGACAGGGCCCTTGCCGCCTCGCCCTTTTTGGCCATCGGGAACCCGTCGAGGACCGTCGCCTGAGAGGCCGACGAGCCCGGAATGCCCATCAGGACCGACGCGAACGTGTCCGATGTGGGAACGACCGCGACCATGCCGACCATGAGCGCCAGGCCCAGAACAGGCTCCATCCCGAACATGAAAGGCAGGAGGAGAGACAGTCCGGCGATGCCGCCCAGTCCGGGGAACACGCCGACGGCAAGGCCCATGACGACGCCAAGGACCAGATAACTCAAAACAGCCGGCTGAAGGATCAGCCCAAAGGCCTCGTTCAGTGCCGGCAGTGCAACGGTCATGAATTCCATCGGCCGGCCCTCCCCAAGCCTTTAGCCGTGTCAGTGCGGTGCCCGGCCCCGCTTCTGCGGCGGAGCCGGGTCATTGGGTAGCTTACTTCAGCTCGACCCCGTAGGCTTCTTTCAGCCAGCCTTTAACGAAGCCCTTGGCGTCGTCGTTAACCGAGATGGCCTGCGACAAGGCAGACGACGCGCCACCACCCGTGTAGACCGGATACTTGCCCAGACGCGCCGCCGAAATCTCGGCAAAGTCGGCACGACTTTTCACGGTTTCGAACGCTTTCGCGAACGTGTCGACGATCTCCGCGTCGGTGCCGGCCGGCAGGAACGCCATCTTCTGAACCGGGAAGCCGGCAACGAAAAAGGCCTTCCAGGCGTCCCACGTCTCGCCGGAAGTCTCGCAACCCTCGGTCGCCTCGCAGACTTCCTTGAACGTCGGGATGTCCGGGAATGTCGGGTCGCGCACAATGTTGCCATCGGCGTCAAGCGCACCCCATGACATCATCGGAACGGCGGTACCAGCTTCAACCAGCGGCATCGAACCCTTCAGATAGCTAGACGAGGTCTGGTAGTCGATGTTCGCCTCGCCACGCTCGAACATGAGACGGCCATCGCCGCGGCCCTTGATGCCGAACACCGGCTCGACGCTCATGCCGAGCATCTGCCAGGCCAGAAGCGGCACCAGGTCAAGACGCGTGGCACCCTGCGACCCGTAGATGAAGTCGATGCCTTTGAGCCCATTGGCGCTGCCGTCGAACTTCGCGCCGGTTTCGGCGTCAAGATAAGCAACACCACCGGTACCCGATGCCATCACGACTTCCCAATCCTTGTACTCGTAGCGAACGCGTGGATCGTCGAGCAGATAGGGGAACTGAGTCGATCCGGACGTACCGAAGAGCAGCGTGCCGTCTCCAGCCTTTTCCTTTTGGAACCAGTTGGCGCCCTTGGTCGAACCGGCGCCCGGCATGAACTTGACAACGACAGTCGGACTGCCTGGCAAGGCCTCGGACAGGAGCGGCGCGAAGAAATTCGCCCACTTGGCCGATCCGCCGGATTCTGAGAACGGTATAACCCACTCAACGGTCTTGCCGGAGAGATCTACTTCGGCGAGCGCCGGGCTGGTCATCACCGCGACAGCGGCCACGCCAAGCAGACAACGCCGGGTGAGTGTCGAAAGAATGGACATGAAAGTTCCTCCCTTGATCGCGTCCAAGATGCTTAGGTGGCTCGACCTTCTCGGTTGTCTGAAACACTGAAACACGCAGCGATCCACCTTTGCTACGCTCAGGGATATTCAGCGAACCTTGCACCTTCCTTTCATGGTTTCTGCCAACGCATCCGTTAAGCATCGCTGGATTCAGGTGCCAGTGGAAGTGCCATCTCAAACCGGGCACCGGAACCGAGCGAGCCATCAAGAACCCGGATCCGCCCTTCATGCTGTTTGACGATCTCCTGCACGATCGCGAGGCCAAGGCCACTGCCGTCGCCCGGCTCAGACTGGGCGAAGCGCTCGAAAACGATCTCGCGATCGCTTTGCGTGATGCCCTTTCCGTCATCCTCGACGGAGAGAATGGAGGACCCGTTGGCGCGGGCGACAGACAGTTGAATCTTGGTCATGCGCTCGCCGCCATGAACCAGAGCGTTGTCGACGAGGTTTTCGATCGCTTCGCCGAGCATGATCGGCTCGCAATTGACGATCAGCGGCGCTGGCGACTTCTCGAAAACGAAGTTCAAGCCGTTGTCCATGACCTTCGACGCATTGCGGGCGCCGGATTGTTCGACGACCTTATTGATATCGGTTGGCTTGAAACCCGACTTGTCCGTCTGTGAACGGAGCCGCTCAAGCGCCAGCAACTGCTCTGACAGACGGGACACATGCCCGGCCGCTTCGGCCACGCGCTGCGCCCGCCGCTTCGCCTCGTCGCCCGAACGTGCTGATCTGACAGATTCCGCCAGCGCGCGGATGCCGGCGATCGGATTGCGGAGCTGATGCGCGGCATCGGAGATAAACCGGTCTCGCGACGCGATCGACTCGCGCACTTGCTCGAACACGGCATTGAGCGTGCGCACAATCTGCCGAACCTCTTGGGGCACGGGTCGTTTAATCGGCCGAAGCTCCTCCGAATGCCGCAACGCGATAGCGTTTTGCAGATCGTCGAGCGGCCGCAGGCCGACCCGCACACCGAACCAAACGACAAGAAAAACGGTTGCGATCAAGACGCCCATGATCCCGATCGCTTGCGACGCGATCCGGTTCGCGAAGGCTTCACGGGCATTGACCGGCTGCCAAACCACAACGGTCGAGTTTCCGCTGATGCCCTCGATCGTCACGAATTCCGTCAAGCGCGACGCCCGAATCCGTTCGCCTTGATGCGTTGCGTCAAACAGCATGGGCGCGGCCGTCGCTGCGGCCTCCGTCGCGGGAACCCGCGGAGGATAAGCATAGCCCGAGATAAAGGAGCCGTCGGGTCCGTTCACATGATAGAACACCGGACCACCGCTTGCCGTTTTGAGAAGGTCGCGGGTCAGCGGCGAAAGCGCATCGCCGCCCGACACGGTGATATCGCGCGACACCGCCAGGGTGATCGCCAGCAAGTTCCCATCGAAGATTTCTTTCGCCGTCGCCTTGGCGCTTTGGAATCGCCACATGCCGGCGATGACCGAGATCGCGATCAAAGGCACTAGAATAAGAACCAGCAGCCGCGTCCGCAGCGAAACGGCACCGAGAGTCATTCGGCGTGCTCCAGCCTGTATCCCAGACCCCGCGCCGTCTTGATGGACAGTCCATGCTGCTCAATGCGCTTGCGCAGCCTGGAAATGTAGACCTCGACAACGGAATCGCCGACATCCGCGCCGGTTCCGTAGAGGAAATCCACAAGCATGTCCTTTGAGACCAGCCGTCCCTTGCGCTGAACGAGACACTCGAACACGGCGAGTTCGCGGCGCGGAATGTCGAGCGGTTCGCCGTCCACCAAAAGCGTTCTGGAGTCTTTGTCGAATGTCAGGAGCCCGATGGTCTCCAGCGCGCCGGTACGCTCGCGGCGGCGTAGTAGCGCACGCACGCGGGCTTCCAACTCGTCCATCGAAAACGGTTTGCCGAGATAGTCGTCGGCGCCGGCGTCCAGGCCCGAAATCCGGTCCTCAACGTCTCGCTTCGCAGTCAGGATCAGAACGGGCGTTGCGTCATCGCGCGCGCGCATATGCTTGAGAACGTCCAGCCCGGAACAGCCCGGCAGCGCAAGATCGAGAATAACGAGGTCGGCGTTGGCGTCCTCAAGATGCGATTGCGCAAGCAAGCCGTCATCCAGCACGTCCACGCCGTGGCCACGGTCGCGCAACGTGTTAGCGATGCCTTCTGCGAGCGCCTTGTTGTCTTCTACGACGGCGATCAGCAACTTCCGCCTCCCACAGAAGTTACAGATTTTCAACGGCATAGAGGGAAGCACGGGTCGCACCCAACACGCAAGCGTCACCCGCGAGAACCGCGAACTAGCCCTAACGGCCCAGGCGCGCCAAACCCGCACGGCGTCGCCTCATGCGAAGGATCAACCGTATCGCACGCAAGCAGTGCAAAGCTGGGTCCGTCGATTCATGTCGGGTGCGACAAAGATATGCATTGAAATCGCATCAGGATTGCACAAATTGCATAGGTCACTTCCACGCAAAACCTTGATTAGATTGGACGATCGGCTTAACTGCGTGGAAAGGTGAATGCTGCTATATCGCTCGCGTTGACCTCTGGAGGGTGTGATGCTGACCCGCGACAAGTTGATCCGCGAAACTCGCACGCGTGGCGGCACTTTGCCGGCGCTGCTGGTTGTCTATGGCACCCTCATCGCGACCATGGCCCTGACAGCACTGGCCATCGTCTAAACGCCCGGCGCCGAAGCGCCGGGATAGCAAATCTCATAACATGCAAGAACGCTGCGTTAGCGTCGTCTAGACGTCCGCGGACTCGCCGACATTGTCGACACCGCGTTCCTCAAGCAACTCGGTCAGCCAGTTGGGATCCATTTCCGGGACGGATGACAGCAAGAGGTCCGTGTAGGGATGATGCGGCGGCTTGAACATTTCCTCTTTCGGGCCCTGTTCGACAACTTTGCCGTGCTGCATCACCACGACCTCGTCGGCGATCGAGCGAACGGTCGCAAGATCGTGGGTGATGAACATGTAGGCCAATCCCAGTTCCCTCTGTAGCCGATCTAGAAGCTTCAAAATGCCCTCCGCGACAAGCTGGTCGAGAGCGCTCGTCACCTCGTCGCAGATGATGAATTCCGGTTCCGCGGCCAGCGCGCGGGCGATTCCGATCCGCTGTTTCTGACCGCCCGAAAGCTCCGGTGGGAAGCGGTTGTAGAATTGGGCCGGATCAAGCTCGATCAGATCGAGAAGTTCGTCGACCCTTTGCTTCAGCGCCTGTCCGGTCACGCCTGAATAGAATTGCGCGGGACGACCGATGATCTCACTGATACGCACCTTCGGATTAAGCGCCGTGTCCGCCATCTGGTAGATCATCTGTGCCTGACGAAGCTGATCCCGGTCGCGGTCGGTAAACTTCGCGGGCAAAGCCTCGCCTTTGAACAGCACCTGGCCGCTCATGGGCGGCAGAAGCCCGGTGATCACCCGCGCCGTGGTCGACTTACCCGATCCCGACTCGCCCACCACGGCAACGGTCATGCCCGGATAGACATCGAACGAGACGTCATCGAGCACCTTGACCCCACCCGTATAGGCGGCGTCGACGTTCTGGACCGAGATCACGGGCTTGGTGTCGTCCGTGGGTCGCGACTTTTGCGGCCGCTGGAAGCTACGGACGGCCCAAAGGCTCTTGGTGTAATCCTCCTGCGGGTTGTCGAGCATGGTCTCGGTCGCGGCCTCTTCGACCTCCTCACCCTTGAGAAGGACTTTGATCGTGTCCGCCATCTGCGCGACGACGGCAAGGTCGTGTGTGATGTAGATTGCAGCGGTGTTGAACTGGTCGACAATGTCTCGGATCGCCGCCAAAACTTCGATCTGCGTCGTCACGTCGAGCGCCGTTGTCGGCTCATCGAAGATGATGAGATCGGGGCGACAGGACATGGCCATGGCGGTCATTGCCCGCTGAAGCTGACCGCCTGACACCTGATGGGGATAGCGAAAGCCGATCTCCTGCGGATGCGGCAGGCGCAGGCGCTCATAGAGCTCCATCGCGTCTTCCTGCGCCTCAAGCCGCTTCTTGATGCGGTAGTACACCGGGGCTTCGGTGTGCTGATCGATCAGCTTGTGAGCGGGGTTGAAGGATGCGGCCGCGGATTGCGCAACATACGCAATGCGCGAGCCACGAAGCGCCCGCCGCTCCGATTCCGAAGCCGTGGTTAGCTCCATCCCGTCGAATTCGATGGAGCCGTCCGATATCCGCGTTCCGTCGCGGGCATAGCCCATGGCGGCGGCGCCGATGGTGGACTTGCCGGCGCCGGATTCGCCGATCAGCCCCATCACCTCACCGCGGTGAAGCGTCAGGTCGACACCCTTGATGATGTCGATCCAGGTCTCGTCCGAATAGCCTTGGATCTTCAGTCCTCGGATTTCCAGAAGGACGTCCTTTTCCGAGAATTTGTTCATCCTATTGCTCCTTCAGGCCGGAGGACCGGAACAGCATCCAGTCGACCACGAAGTTGACGGCCACTGTCAGCAAGGCGATGGCGGCCGCCGGAATTAGCGGTGTGATATCACCGAACGAGATCAGCGTCGCGTTCTCACGCACCATCGATCCCCAATCAGCCGTCGGCGGCTGAATGCCGAGGCCGAGGAAGCTGAGGCCGGCGATCAGGAGGAACACGAAACAGAACTCCAAACCGAATTCAGCCACCAGCGGAGCCGTTGAGTTCGGCAGGATCTCCTTGCGGATCAGATACCAGTCGCCCTCGCCGCGCAGTTTCGCAGCCTCGATATAGTCCATCACCACTATGTTTCCGGCCACGGCGCGGGTCAGCCGGAAAACCCGAGGCGAATAGATGACCGCGACGACGATCACGATGACGATAAGATTCGTACCGAAGATCGACAGCATCAAGAGCGCGAAGATCAACGACGGGACGGACATGATGACATCGGCAACGCGACCCATGAACTGGTCGAACCATCCGCCTTTGACCGCCGACAACAGCCCCGCGAACGCGCCCATCAGGAATGCGAGTATGGTGGCAACGAGCGCCAGGCCAACCGTGTTTCGTGCGCCGAAGATGATCCGACTGAACATGTCACGGCCAAGCTGGTCGGCGCCCAGAAGCATGTTCTCGTCCGCCGGCGCAAACGCTGAGGCAATGACCTCAGATTCGCCGTATGGCGCAATCCACGGCGCAAAGATTCCGGCGATCGCGTAGGTGAAGATCACGAACATTCCAAACGCAGCGGTCAACGGCGCCGTGCGCAACTCCTTAGCCAGGTCCGGCTTGGAAATCTGCACAAGGAACTCTTTGAACGCGAACGACGTTCCAGCGGCCAATGCGAGAAGGCCGGCGAAGATCGTGACGGCTCTAAGTGCCGGCACGCCGCCGATGATGCCAAGGACAAACGAGACAAGCGTCAACGAGAACAACAGCATAAAGAGCTGACGCTTATGGAAATAGGCCGCCAGGCAGGATGCGGCGATCAGAGCGGCGTAATACCCGATAACAAACATATTCATGACGCCACCCTTACTTCGGATGCCGCAGGCGCGGGTTGGTCAAGATTGACCCCACATCTGCTGCCAGGTTGAGAAGGATGAACGTCGCGGCGAAGATCAAACAGCACGCCTGAACGATCGGGAAGTCGCGCTTGGCCACCGCATCGACCAGAAGTTGGCCGATGCCGGGATAAACGAACACGACTTCGACCAAAACCACGCCCGTAATGAGATAGGCAAGGTTCAGCGCGACCACGTTGATGATGGGTGCCCAGGCATTCGGCAGCGCGTGCTTGACGATCACCTTCCATGGCGGCGTCCCCTTCAGCCGCGCCATCTCAATATAGGGCGAAGCCAGAAGGTTGATGATCGCCGCTCGCGTCATCCGCATCATGTGCGCGGTGACGACAAGAACGAGCGTCAGGGCAGGAAGGAACGTGCGATGCAAAAGTTCCACGAGCGTCATATCGCTGCCGAGGCTTGCGATCGCAGGAAACATGCTGGTTCTAACGGCCAGGTAGAGGATCAGGATGTAGCCCAGAAAGAACTCGGGTGAGGAAATTGAGGTCAGGGTGAGGACGTTCGCAACACGATCGAAGATCGAGTTCCGCAGCAGCGCCACGATGACGCCGAGAAGAATCGAAATCGGGACGGCAATCACGGCCGCATAGGTCGCGAGAAAAAGCGTGTTGACAAACCGTTCGCCGATCGCAGCGCTCACTCTCTCGCCAGAGACCAGCGACACGCCGAAATCGCCGGTGACCGCCCCAGCGAGCCAATCCAGATAGCGAATGGGCGCCGGCCGATCGAGACCGAGCTGCTCGCGCAAAGCGGTAACGGTTTCCTCGGTCGCGCCCTGCCCGAGCACTGCTTCGGCAATATCGCCCGGCAGCAGTTCAACTGCGAAGAAGATGAGGATGGACACGACAAATAGCGTAACCAGCCCCAACCCGAGCCGTCTTGCAACGAGCCCTACCAAGTCCCCCATACGTCCCTCCAGAACTCTTTGTTCTTTTTCGGTTATGACGCTCGTCGCTCGGTGAGCGACCCGCACGCCTTATTGACCTGAAAACCTTTCGGTGGCCCGGCGCCGATTGCGCCGTGCCACCCATTTTCTTGTGTGATCAGGCAAACCACCAGCGGCTTGCCGCGCGGCAGCCATCCATCTCCCAGCTTGCCGCCAACTCGCCGGAATGCTCGACATTGGCGCGGCGTCCGAAGACGAAGTTGCGGAAGAACGGGATGATGGTGCCGCCATCGTCACGCGCGATCTCGGCCATCTCTCGGTAGATCTCCGCGCGTTTGGTATCGTCCAGCTCCGCTTTGCCTTGTCCGAGCAACTCGTTGAACCGGTCGTTGATCCAGCGACTTTCGTTCCAGGCGGCGTCAGACTTGTAGGCCAGCGAATACATCACGTCCGGCGTCGGTCGCGCGCCCCAAGCGACACAGCAGAAGGGCTTCTTCAGCCAGACGTCGGAATAGTAGCCATCATTGGGCTCGCGTACGACATTGATCGTGATCCCCGCAGCCTTGGCGTGTTCGGCATACAGCACGCACATATCGACTGCGCCCGAGAAGATCGACTCGGCCGAGGAGAGATCTACGGTGAGCCCTTCGGCGCCGGCCTTTTGAAGCAGCGACTTGGCTTTGTCCGGATCGTAGGAAAGCTGGTCCAGCCCTTCTGGATAATAGGGCTGTGCAGGCGAATGATGGAAATCATTGCCCGGCAGGCCTGCGCCAAAGGCGATCTTTTCAACGATCTCGTCGCGGTTCATCGCCAGTTTCAGCGCCATGCGGACATCGACATTGTCGAACGGCGCGGTATCGCAATGCATCGGCATCGTGATGGCCGAGGCCGAGGGCACGTTGTCCACCATGATATTGGGATCACGCTGCAGAAGCGCCAGCGTCTTGAGGTCGATCGCGGTAACGGCATCCACATCGCCGGTAACAAGCGCAGTCTGGCGGGCATTCGGATCGTTGATCGCGATCAGCTCCAAGGCATCGAAATAGGCGCCTTCGCCATGCCAGCCGTCGTGCCGTTCCAACTTGAAGCCGACGCCGAACTCGCCCTCAGTGATCCTGTACGGGCCGCAACCGATGCCGGACTCCCAATCGATCGTGCCGTCGTCGTTAGCCGGCTGAATGGTCAGATGATAGTCGGTCATCAGCCAGGGCAGATCGGCGTTCGGGCCCGAGAGCGCAAAGACGACGGTGGAATCGTCCGGCGCCGTGATGTCCACGACATCGGTCAGCAAGGCCTTGGCGGCAGAAGTGGATTCCTCGCCACGGTGGAAATTCATCGAGGCAATGACATCGTTGGCGACCACCTTGCGACCGTCATGGAAGGTGGCGTTGTCGCGCAGCTTGAAGGTCCATTCAGAGGCGTCGTCGGATCCGCTCCATTCGCTGGCCACATCGCCGCCGAGACTCTGATCGGTTTCGATCAGCGTCAGGTAGGCGCGGTGCGTATGGGCCAGGAAAATCTGCTGGATCGACAGATACGTGCCTGGATTGTGGGTGTCGGCGGTGTTGCTGTCATGCATGCCGACGCGGAACGTGCCGCCTGATTTCGGCTGCGCCTTAGCGGAGGTCGTCCATAGCCCGGTCGCAGCGCTGGCGGTCATACCGGTGGCGATGGCGTAGTGCATGAAGTCCCGGCGCGTAATCCGGCCCGTGCGGGCCGCATTCGCAATCCGATCGATAATAAGGGTGTCTTTCTTGGTCATGTCATCTCCCTGGTTCTGTCGTTCCCCGGTCGCTTTCCCGCGACTTCGCTCTTCAGCATGCTCTTTTTCAAAAAAATCAAGATGCTCAACAGCGACGTATAAACAGCAAAACACGAACTGACGGGCACATCCACCCTGCTCGCGCAACTGTTTCTGACAAAACTATGTGCAGAAGCGTCGCATTTCGGACGAAAGGCTTCGCAATTTGCGACATCGCATGGTGCCGAGGTGCCACACTTTCGGCAGTGCTGCCGATGCGAGAACCCCAAAATGACATCCGACGTGGCATCAACGCGAAGCCGATCTGGAGGCCGTGCGGCCAGGCGCGCCAGTCGAAGCCGGGCCGAAGCATCGATGATGCCTGGCCTGACCAACAAGCTGCCCCTTTGCCAGCCGATGAGCGAGGAGGACGTCGAACGGATCGACGCCGCGTCAAAGGCCATTCTGGAAGACGTTGGAGTCGTCTTTCGCGACGATATCGCGCTCGATGACTGGCGCCGGGCCGGCGCCGACGTGCGCGGCGAGCGTGTTCACCTTGATCGGGGATTGGTCCAGGCGCTGATCGCGACGATCCCCTCAGACTTCACCTATCATGCGCGCAATCCCGCCAATAATGTGCGGCTTGGCGGCCGGAGCTCCATTTTCGTTCCGATGACCGGCGCGCCCTATCTGCGCGATCTCGATAACGTCCGCCGCAATCCCACCCTCGACGACCTGGCGATGTTTCACAAGCTCTCGCACATGTCGCCGGCGCTCCACTCCAGCGCGCATCACATCGTGGAACCTTACGATCAGCCGATCAGCCAGCGCCACCTGCGGATCACTCACTCCTCGATGAAGTATTCCGACAAGACATTCATGGGCATGACGACCAGCCCCAAGAATGCCGAGGACGTGATGGACATGTGCGCGATCCTGTTCGGCGCCGATTTCATGGAGGATCATCCGGTCGTCACCGGCAACTGCAACGGCAACTCGCCGCTCGTCTGGGACGAGACAATGTTGGGCGCGATGCGCGCCTTTTGCCGGAAGAACCAGCCGGTCTTGTGCTCGCCCTTCGTGCTGGGCGGCGCCAACACGCCGGCGTCGGTGGCCCCAGCGGTGGCCCAGCTCAACGCCGAAGCCCTAGCCGCGCTCGCCTATACGCAGGTGATCAGAAAGGGCTGCCCCGCGATCTATGGCCATTACCTCTCCACGGTCTCGATGAAGTCCGGCGCGCCCATGGCTGGGACGCCGGAGATCAGCCTAATGAACTTCATGATCGGGCAGATGGCGCGGTTCTATGGCGTACCCTGGCGGACATCGAGCACGCTCGGCGGAGCCAAGACCTTCGACGCCCAAGCTGGGTACGAAAGCGCCGCGACCTTGTCGGCCACTATCCATGCCGGCGCGAACTATATCTGGCATTCCGCCGGATGGAACGAAGCGGGGATGCATTGTTCGGTCGCAAAGTTTGTTGTCGACGCCGAGCAGTGCGCGATGGCTTACCGCATGGCCGAAGGTGTCCGCTGGGACGACTTCGACGCGGGTCTCGCCGCCGTGCGCGATATCGGACCGGGCGGGCATTATCTGGGCCACGAGCACACGCAGGAGAATTTTCAGCGTGCGTTCTTCATGCCGGAGCTGTTTGACAACAACTCCATTGAGCAATGGCAGGCCGAAGGCGGCGTGGAGATCACGGAGCGTGCGCTGAAGCACGCGCACAAGCTTCTGTCGGAGTACGAGGAACCGACGCTTGATCCCGCGGTCGATGAGGCGCTGCGCGACTATATTGAGCGTCGCGAGCGGGAAATCCCGCCGGCGGATGCGCTCAATCAGGAATACTGATCGATGCGCTTTGCGGCGCAAAAGGCGTTGGTGACCGGCGCGGCCGGTGGAATCGGCAAGGCCATCGTCGAAGGGCTTCTGGCAGAAGGCGCAACGGTCGCTGTAAGCGATCGGGACACAGCGGCGCTCTCGGGCGTCAGCCACCTGGACGGCGACCTTATGGATGCCGATTTCTGCGACGCCTTGCCGAATAGGGCCGCCGAAGCGCTCGGCGGCCTGACCATCTTGTGCAACAATGCCGGTGTCATTACGCGGGGCGCAATCACAGAAACCTCGGACGCGGATTACTCGCTTACCATGGGCGTGAATGTCGAGGCGCCCTTCCGCCTGTGCCGTGCCGTCATTCCGATCATGGCGCAAGGCGGCGGTGGCGCGATCGTCAACACAGCGTCTTGTTGGGGATTGCGCCCCGGCCCCAACCATCCGCTTTACGTGATGTCGAAGGCCGCAATCGCCTCCCTCACGCAATGCCTTGGTCGCGACCACGCGCACCAGAACATTCGCGTGAACGCCGTCTGCCCCAACGAGGTCGACACGCCGATGCTGCGCACGGGCTTTGCGGCTCGTGGTCTGGACCCGGACCGCGCCATCGAAACGCTCTCGGCCAGCGTTCCCCTTGGCCGGATCGCGACGCCGGGCGACATCGCCGACGTTGTTCTGTTCCTCGCCTCGGATCAGGCGCGCTACTTGTGCGGTGCATTGGTCGAGGCCCATGGCGGGAAACCGGTTGAATGACGCATTTTGCCGGCAAAGTCGCTTTGGTAACGGGGGCATCATCGGGGATCGGAGCGGCCGTGGCGGCGCAACTGGCCCGGGAGAGTGCCCGCGTCTTCACTGCGCAACGCGGACGAGCCGGCTTTGAGGATATCGCTGCCGACCTGGCTGATCCCGACGTCATTCCGGACGTGCTTGCCACGGTAGAAAAGGCGGTTGGTCGTCTCGACGTCCTGGTCAACAACGCAGGCGTGATGCGCGAGGGAACGGTCGAGGAGTCGTCTCTTGAGGACTGGCACCTTCAGATCCAGGTCAACCTGACCGCTCCCTTTTTGCTGATCCGGCACGCCATGCCGCTTTTGCGTGGGGCGCGCGGCGCCATCATTAATGTCGGGTCCATCGAGGGTCTTGGAAACAATCCCGGTCATCCGGCCTATGGCGCAAGCAAAGCCGGCCTTCACGGACTGACACGCGCGGTCGCCGTCGATCATGGCCCAGACGGCGTGCGCTGCAACGCCGTCGCGCCAGGCTGGATCGATACCGCTTTGAACGACGACTACATCGCCTCGATGCCCGATCCGACCCGCTTTCGCGAAGGCTTGGCGGCTATTCATCCAGTTCGCGACACGGGCAAGCCCGAGGATATCGCAGCGTTGATCTGCTGGCTCGCTTCGGAAGAGGCGCGTTTCGTAACAGGACAAGTTTGGACGATTGACGGCGGACGCATGACGCAGCTGAGCCTGCCCTAGATCGCTCAGGCGACGTCCCGGGTGAGACCTTTCGCGTGTTGGAGGATGCGCGCGCACGCCGCCTCGAACAGATCGTCGCCAACCGTCAGAGCCACGCGAACCCAATCATTCACGGTCACGCCGAATGATGATCCAGGCATCACCGCCACCCCAGATGCATGCAGCAGGTCGTTCGCGTAGTCATAACCGTTCACGCCGGTCGCCGAGATATCGACCATGGCGAACATGCCCGCTTGAGGCGGATGCACGGTCAACTGACTTTCGCTTCCAAGCCGCTCCGCCAGCATCTCGGCGCGTGCGGCATATCGGGCGCGCATGCCGGCGGCGACCGGCGAGCCTTCGCGAAGGGCCTTTTCGGTCATATCGGCGATGAACGGCTGGTTGCCGAACAACATGGTCTCGGACAGAGGCAGCAAGGCGTCGGTGAATTCGACCGGAGCAATAGACCAGCCGCTGCGAAAGCCCGGAGCCGCATGGGATTTCGAGATGGACGACACCACGATGACGCGATCGGCTACGTCCGATAGCGAAAGCGGCGACGAAAATGTATGACCGTCAAAGACCAAGTCCTCGTAGACTTCGTCGGAAACGATCCAGAAGTCGTGCTCTTGCGCCAACTGTCCGATCTGCCGAATGTCGTCCGCCGACAGGACCGCACCGGTCGGATTGTGGGGCGTCGTCAAAAGTATGGCACGCGTACGCGACGTGATGCGCGGTGCGATATCGTCTGCCTGAATGCGAAAACCGTTGTCGGCACGCAACGGCACGGGCACAAGGTCTGCACCGGCCGCGCGCACAAGGCCCTCATAGGTCGCGTACATGGGATCGCCGACCAGAACCTCGTCGCCGGCCTCGGCAACGCCCATCAAGACGGCAAACAAAGCCGTCTGCGTCCCCGGAAAGCAAAGAACCTGGTCGGTCGTTATCGGCGCTCCGATTTTGTCAGTGTAGTGGTCCGACAGCGCCGAACGCAGATTGGCCTCGCCGGGTCCATTTGAGTAGTTGGTGCGACCCGCACGCATCGCTGCGTAGGTGGCGTCGATCAGTTCCGCCGGCGTTGGTACATCGGGTTCGCCGATGGTCAGCTCGATGATGTCCCGGCCTTGCGCGGCGAGCGATCGTGCCTTTTGGTGAATGTCCCACTTGGCGCCGCCCAACCCGTGCAGCCGTCGCAGCAAAGACGTGTGCTTCATCCAGTTTCCACCATCGTCTAGAGAATTGGCTAATAGAGCCTTTGAGTCCGAACATATGCTAGCGCGAGAGCCGGCAAGGATTGCAAATGTCGGAATCGGGCCACTGCGCTCAAGCGGTCCTAGTTTATAGTTCGAACCCGTTAGTCTAAAGTGTCATTCACAAGGTTCAAACTGCAGCCATTCGAACGCTGCGACTGTGACCAAAACGTGCTGGTCATCAAAAAAGCACATGACCCAATAGAGGGAGACGTTATGAGCATGCCTAAAAACAATCAGAATGGATATGGTCCGTCACGCCGGACCGTGTTGAGCACCGGAGCCGCACTCACCGGTCTTGCTGTATCGGGTCTGGGCCTGAGCCCGGCGCGCGCCGCGCAGAAGCGCGGCGGCAGCTTCCGCGCGGCCGTGGGCCACGGATCGACAACCGATACGCTGAACCCGGGCTCCTGGGAAAACGATTTCGTCAACGGCCTCGGCTACGGATTTTGTGGCTACCTAACCGGCGTGCGCCGGGACGGTTCCTTAGAACCGCAGATCGCCGAAAGCTGGGAAGCCAGCGACGACGCGAAGGAATGGCGCTTCAAGATTCGCTCCGGCACCACGTTCCACTCCGGCAAGGATGTGACCCCGGAGGATGTGGCCGCCTCGATCAATTTCCACCGCGGCGAGGACTCCACATCGGCCGCGAAACCGCTGGTCGATCCCATCACCGACATTTCGGTGGACGGCGACACGGTGGTCTTCAAGCTTCAGGCCGGAAGCGCCGACTTCCCCTTCACCTTCACCGACTATCACCTTGCGATCTTGCCGGCCGGCGACGATCGCGGTCTCAACTGGAAAGACGGCGACGGCTGCGGACCTTACAAGCTTCTTGAGTTCGAAGCCGGCGTGCGCGTGGCTCTCGCCAAGAACGAAAACGACTGGGACTCGGACCGAGGGTTCTTCGACGAGATCGAGGTTCTTTCGGTCGTCGACCCGAATGCCCGGACGACGGCACTCGTGTCCGGCGATGTACACATGGTCGACAAGATCGATCTCAAGACCGTCGGCCTGTTGGCGCGCGATCCCAAGGTCAAGATCCACTCGGTCGCCGGCAATCAGCACTACACATTTGCCATGTCGGTCAACAAGGAGCCTTTCACGGACGCCAATGTGAGGCGGGCGCTCAAATACGCGGTCAACCGCCAAGAACTCGTCGACAAGATTCTGTTCGGCTACGGCTCCATCGGCAACGATCATCCGATCGGCCGCGGCCAACGCTTCTTCAACGATGAGATGACGCAAACCGAATACGATCCGGACAAGGCCAAGTTCTACCTGAAGGAAGCGGGCCTCGACTCCATTGATGTGGAGTTGGCGGCAGCCGATGCCGCATTCGGCGGCGCGGTCGACGCTGCCGTGTTGTTCCAAAACTCGGCAGCGGCAGGGGGGATTAACCTGAGTGTCAATCGTGTGCCGAACGACGGGTATTGGGCCGATGTCTGGATGCAGCATCCGTTCAGCGCCGTCTATTGGGGCGGTCGTCCGGTTGAAGACGCCATGTTCTCGACCGCCTACGCGGCCGGTGCTGCCTGGAACGACACCTTCTGGGATAATGCGCGGTTCAACGAGCTTCTTCTCGCCGCTCGCGCCGAGCTCGACGAAGCCAAGCGGCGCGAGATGTATTACGAGATGCAGGTCATCTTGAACGAAGACGGCGGCGCGATCATTCCCATGTTCGCCAACTTCGTCTTCGCGACCTCCGCCGACATCGACACCGGCGGCGATGAGTTCTCATCGCACTGGGATAAGGACGGCCATCGCTGGTGGGAGCGCTGGTCTTTCGCATAACATTGTCGCGCCTGGGCGTTTTCGCGCCCAGGCGCCATATCTCTATGTCTGCCGACGCGCCGCCTCCGAGCTAAGCAAACAGCCTTAGCGCCGGCGCCTTGCCGGATCCGCACCCGCGCATTTGTCGGTTCTGCACCGATGTCGATCATGGTCAAAAAGTGCTGCGGATAACCAAAACGCCGACAAAGCGACTCTTCGAATGTCAACGGCAGTGAGATTTGCTGCCACCATTGCGGTCGGAGCCACTCGGCGCCCTCACTCATTTTGAGAATCCTGGCCCCTTTGGTCCGCAACCCAGCGTGCCAGTGGCGAGCGCCGGAGTTTTCTGGCTTTGATCGGATCCAACATGGAAGCCGTTCGGTGATTTCATGACGTTAGCTTGTCAGGCGATCGGGAGCGTTGTGAACAAACTCAATCCAAGCTGGCCGATAAGCACTTGACACCAAGCGGCCCGAATGAAAAAATTTTCAATGGCAGATAATTTTATCATTGGGCATTAGCTTGGCGGCTTCGACAGGCAACATCAAACTCAATGAAGCCAGCATGGCGACCCGTGCTGCGTGGCTTCACTATGCAGGCGGGCTGACCCAATCGGAAGTTGCCAAACGCCTGGGGCTTAGCAGCCTGAAGGCGCATCGGCTCATTACCAGGGCCAATCAAGAAGGTCTGGTGAGGATTTATGTCGACGGCGAGGTTGCCGAATGCGTCGAGCTAGAAACCGCAATTTCCGAACGATACGGTCTGGATTATTGCGAAGTTGTTCCCGACTTCGATCTCGACGACCTGCCGCTGAAGGCGCTCGGGATCGCGGGCGCCCAGTTGCTGAGGCGCGAGATTGAGCAGAAGAAGACGCCGCTGATCGGTGTCGGTCACGGTCGAACGCTTGCGGCTTGCGTGGATCATCTGCCGCGGATCTCGTCGGCTGAATCGGACTTTGTCTCACTGCTCGGCGGGTTTTCTCGAAAGTTCTCCGCCAATCCCCACGATGTGATTCACCGCCTCGCCGACCGGACCGGTGGCCAGGCTTACGTGATGCCGCTGCCATTTATCGCCAACACGGTCGAGGATCGGGAAGTTCTTCTGAGCCAGAAAGGGATTTCGGAAGTCCTTGAAATGGCGCGCAGATCGACGCTCAAAGTGGCCGGGATCGGAACCGCAGACGCATATGCCTCCATCGTCGCGACGGGCATGGTGGAGCCGAGCGAGATGGATGACGTGAGAGCCGCTGGCGGTGTTGGCGAACTGTTCGGCCACTTCTTCACCGCCGATGGTCAACACTTGGATACAAGTCTTTCCAATCGGACGATGGCGCTGCCGCTCGACGATCTGAAAGGCACGCGCATCGTTGCCATAGCTGGCGGCAAATCAAAGACCTGCGGGATCAGGTCTGTACTCATGAGCCGCACATTAAGCGGCCTCATAACCGATGAGCGCTCGGCACGGGAGCTTGTCGAATAGGATCAAACCGCACTGCCGCTCTAATGACGGCAGGCAAAACCGGGAGGACACCGCGATGTACGAGAAGGAAAAAGACCTAATAGACGCATTTCTGCGCAAGCAGATGGGACGACGTGACTTGATCAGAGGCCTTGCCGCCCTTGGCGTGACAGCGTCTTCCGCATCGGTGCTGTTGAACATGGGTGCCACGCGTGCGCTGGCTGCTGATTTCGACTGGAAGGCCCATTCCGGGAAATCCCTGAAGCTCTTGCTGAACAAGCATCCCTATACGGATGCGATGATCGCGAACCTCGATAACTTCAAGGAATTGTCCGGCATGAACATCGAGTACGATGTCTTCCCTGAAGACGTCTACTTCGACAAGGTCACGGCCGCGCTTTCCTCCGGCTCATCGGAATACGATGCCTTTATGACCGGCGCGTACATGACCTGGACGTACGGCCCAGCGGGCTGGATCGAGGACCTGAATGAGTGGATTGGCGACGCGTCCAAGACGAACCCTGGCTACAATTGGGACGACATGCTGGATGGCGTCCGTGCGTCCTGCGCATGGAACGGTCAACCCGGTGGCGAGCTTGGTTCGGCGGACGCCAAACAGTGGTGCATACCGTGGGGCTACGAACAGAACAATCTGGCCTACAACGCGGATATGCTGAATGCGGCCGGCGTCGCCGTACCAACCAATATGGGCGAGCTGGTCGAAGCGGCCGCTGCACTCACCGGCGACAGTGTATACGGCATTGGCGTGCGGGGGTCCCGGTCCTGGGCCACGATTCACCCCGGCTTCCTTTCTGGCTACGCAAACTTTGGCGAGAAGGACCTCAACCTCAACGACGGCAAGCTTTCCGCCGCCATGAACACGGATGTCTCAAAGGCCTTCCATAGCCAGTGGGTCTCCATGATCCAAAACTCAGGCGCCAAGGACTGGGCCACCCACACATGGTACCAGGTTGGCACCGATCTGGGTGCGGGCAAGTCGGCCATGATCTACGACGCCGATATTCTCGGCTACTTCATGAACGGCGGCGACAATGCGATGGCCGGAAAGTTGGCCTACGCACCGTTTGCCGCAAATCCCGAAGCCAGCGCCCCGACGCCGAACATCTGGATCTGGTCGCTTGCGATGTCCAAGTACTCCAAGGACAAGGACGCGACATGGAATTTCCTCCAGTGGGCGTCTGGTCCCGAGCACGGGCTGTTCGGTGCGACGCAGATGGATTTCGTCAATCCTGTCCGCAAGTCGGTCTGGGCCGATGAAATGTTCCGCAAGCGTCTGAGCGACAGCTATCCGGGTTATGTCGAGATGCATGATGTCTCGGCACCGGGCGCCAAGATTCACTTTACGGCGCAACCGTTGTTCTTCGATCTCACGACCGAGTGGGCGGCAACGCTCCAGAAGATGGTTGCCAATGAAGTGCCGGTCGATGAGGGACTCGACCAACTGGCTGAAAGTGTCGATCGGCAGCTCAAGGAAGCTGGCCTCGGCTGACCAACAGTCTTCCTAGCGGGGAGTGCGCCGTGGTTCTAGCGGCGTGCTCCCCTCTATCCGAGACAAGCCCATTTGCGATATGCCAGTTGGGGCTTAGGCCCAATCAGCGCAGTTTCATTGTTCGACCTTGCGCCGTGCAGCCAATGATGAGTTGTTGCAAATGACAATGACAGCGGCAGTCCAGCAAAAACGACGCCGATTTAAGATCGGAAAGCGGACGCTGCCCTATCTCCTTAGCCTGCCCGCATTGCTTGTTTGCATCGGGATTCTGATCCCGTTCTTCACCGCCGTTTTCTACTCGCTTCAGCGCTACAGGCTTTCGCAGCCATGGGCGCGTCAAATGAACTGGGGCGAGAACTACCTCAACTTCATAACCGACTCCGGCTTTTGGAACACGCTCAATGTCTCGCTGCTCTATGCCGGGTTGACGGTCGTCTTGCAGCTTCTTCTCGGGCTAGGAATCGCCCTCCTTCTGCAGAAGCGCACGAAGGTCAACAATTTCATTTCCATCATGCTGTTGATGCCGCTGATGACAGCGCCGGCGCTGGCTGCCCTGATGTGGAAGTTGATGACCAATCCCGGGTTCGGGATTCTCAGCTATCTCCTAACGCTTGTCGGCGTCGACGACTTCCGTTGGGCGGCATCGTCGGATACAGCCCTGTTCACCGTCATATTGGTCGACACATGGGTCTACACGCCCTTCATTATGATCCTGCTTCTGGCGGGTTTGCGATCTCTTCCAAAACAACCGTTTGAGGCAGCCGCCCTCGACAACGTTCCCAGGCTTCAGCAATTCTGGCGGATCACTCTGCCGATGCTCACGCCTTACATTTTGACGGCAACGCTGTTCAGGCTTCTGGAATCGATCCAACAGTTCGACATCATCTACGCTATGACACAGGGGGGTCCCGGCGACACGCTAACTGTCTTCCAGGTCGAAGCGTACCTAAACTTCTTCCAGTCGACGAATGTCGGGCGCTCGGCTGCACTGCTGATGATCCTGTGGGCGATCACATTCTTCATATCCAATATCTTCATCAAAAACTGGCTGCGCCTGCGTGAGCGCGCGCGTGGAGAGGCTTGAGCGGCATGGAACACACATCGACGCTCGAAAAGGTCCTCCGGGCAAGCGCGCTGACGGCCGTCGTGATCTTTTTCATGTTCCCAATCTTTTGGATCATCCTCATGTCGTTTCAGACCAATGAGACGATCCTGCGTGTTCCACCTTCGATGATTTTCGAGCCCACGCTGTCCAACTATCGTGGGATTATCACCGGGCAGCTGGAAACAAATGCGGCCACGCTTGAAATCAACTTCATGCGCAACCTTTGGAACTCCGTCTTTCTTTCGGTCTCGTCGGTGGCCGTCGCGCTCGCGCTTGGTGTGCCTGCGGCCTACGCTTTCGCAAGACATAAGTTTCGAGGGTCGGAAGACATTGCCTTTACCCTCCTGTCGTTTCGTTTCGCCCCACCGCTTTTGGTCCTGCTCCCTCTGACACTTTACTTTCAGCAGATCGGCCTGGCGGATACGTACTTCGGGCTCGTCTGGGTGTATCAGCTGATCTGTCTGCCTTTGATCCTCTGGATCGTGCGCGGCTATTTCGAAGACATCTCGCCCGACATTGAATACGCCTATCGGATTGCCGGCCACTCCTGGTTTGCGACATTTCGCAAGATCGCGCTGCCACTCGCCGGACCGGGCATTGCGGCGGCCGGGCTTTTGGCCTTCATTTTCGCGTGGAACAATTTCATCTTCGCCCTCGTTCTAGCATCCGCGGATAAGCAGCCAGTGACCGTCGGCGCGCTCGCGTTCATCACCGCGTCGGGTATTCAGTACGGACAAATTGCCGCCGGCATCGTCCTGTCGGTCGCACCGACGCTAGCGCTTGCCCTTTACGCCCAGCGATATCTGGTCGAGGGACTCTCCCTTGGTGCGGTGAAGGGATAGCCCTATGGCATCGGTCGAGCTTCAAAACATCACCAAGCGCTACAAGGATCTAACGGTCCTGGACCGGATCTCGCTCACGGTCGCAGAAGGCGAGACACTGGTTTTGTTCGGTCCCTCCGGTGCGGGCAAGACAGTACTTCTTCGCCTGATTTGCGGCGTGGTTGAGCCGGAAGACGGTCGCGTCCTGATCGGCGACGAGGATATGACGGATGTGGAGGCGGAAGATCGCGGCGTCGGCATGGCGTTTCAGAACTTTGCCTTGTTTCCGCACATGTCCGCCTTCGACAACATCGCAAGCCCACTCGAAGCCCGTAAGCAGACAAGGGGCGCGTTGAAAGACGGCGTTGAGGCCGTTGCGAAGCTCTTGAGGATCGATCACGTCCTCAGCCATGCGCCACGCGAGCTATCGAACGGCCAGAAGCAGCGCACGGCCTTGGCCCGTGCGCTCGTCGGGTCCCCGCCGATCCTGCTTCTCGACGACCCCCTGCGCAACGTTGACGCAAAGCTGCGCTTCGAAATGCGGCTTGAGTTGCCGCGCCTTCTAGCCGACCGGAACGCAACGGTCATCTACGTGACGCAGGACTATAAGGAAGCAATGGCGCTGGGCGACCGTATCGCCGTCATGTCTGCCGGGCAGATTGAACAACTCGGAACACCTGCGGAAATCTACCTCAAACCCGCGAATATCGAGATCGCAAGGTTGTTCGGGGATCCGACGATCAATCTGTTGGACGTCACCGTTCGAACCGGCGTTCACGGCTTTTTTGCCGAGATATCCGGTGTTCCGCTAAACCTGCCTGGCGACGTGAAGGTGCGCGACGGTCAGGCATGTGTCCTCGGCTTTCGACCCGAAACCGTCAGCTTTGTGGAGGCAGGCGATGGACACGCCATCCCGGTTGAAATTGAGGCCGAAACACCGCTGAACGAAAAGACAGTGACGCTCGCTACGACGGCCAACGGTCGTGAAATATTGATTTCTCGGCCTGCCGGGACACCGGGGCCTTCGAGCGGAACGGCCCATATCGCGATTGCACCGGACAAGGCCCTGCTGTTCGACCGCGAATCGGGCGAGCGTGTCGGCGCGTCCCTTCTTTCAACGGTCGCCGAAGGGGAAGCGGCGTGATGGACACAGCCCTGTCCCTGAAAAACGTCGACAAATTCTATGGACCGATCGGCCATGGCGTCCATGCTGTCCGGAACGTATCGATGGACGTCAAGAAGGGCGAGATCGTCGCGCTTCTTGGTTCATCCGGCTGCGGCAAGACATCGACGTTGCGCATGATCGCCGGGTTTGAGGAAGTCTCGGCGGGATCGATCTCGATCGCTGAACAGGAAATCCACCGCCGCCCGCCCGCGAAACGCAACGTTGCGATGGCGTTCGAGGGCTATTCCCTTTACCCGCCGCTGACGGTGCGGGAGAACATCGCATTCGCCCTAAAGTCGGCAAAACTGGAACCGAGCGTCGTCGCAGCGAAAGTGACGGAAATCGCTCGCATGCTGGAAATCGAGGACATTCTCGACCGTTATCCGAGTTCGATCTCCGGCGGACAGCAGCAACGCACCTCGCTTGGCCGCGCGCTGATTCGCGATGCGGCCCTTCACTTGCTCGATGAACCGATGGGTCAGTTGGAGCCGCAGCTTCGTGCTTTGCTTCGCGGCAGGATCAAGCACTTCATCAAGGAGCGGGGCCTAACGGCGATCCTCGTGACCCACGATCAAACGGAGGCCAATGCCCTTTCGGACCGGATTGCGGTGATGGAAGATGGCATTCTTCAGCAGTTCGATACGCCGGAGATCATCAAGGACCGCCCAGAGAACCTGTTTACAGGGACCTTTGTCGGCGAGCCGCCGATGAATGTTTTCAATGCCAGCGTGCGCGATCAGGATGGTCGCGTCCATCTCGATTTCGGCAGCGGTCTGTCACTCGACTATCCGCACGACGCGTTTTCAGGCTCAGTCCGCGACTCCATCGTCGACCGGGGCAATATTGTCGTAGGCATCCGGCCGTATGCGGTTCATCGCACGAAGGATCAAGGCGTCGATGCCAAGGTCATCGTCAATCAGTGGCTGGGCGACCAGAGCCATATCGCGGCCGAGTTCGCAGGCGCCACGCTCGTGCTGGTCGAGCATGACCGAGCCGACGTCAGACCGGGCGATGCGATCAAGGTGGACCTCAATCCCGAGAATTTGCACATTTTCGATCCCGACAGCGGCGACGCGATCGCCCACGGCGCGGAGCTTGTGTCGTGAAGGACGTCATCATCGGCATAGACGCCGGGACATCGGTCATCAAGGCCGTCGCTTTCGACCTCAAGGGCCGCCAGCTCGCCGTCGACGCTATTCCCAACACCTATGAGACATCGGACGATGGCGGCTCTGAACAGGACATGGATCGGACCTGGACGGAAACCGCTCGTACGCTTCGCGGTCTCACCGACAAGGTGCCCAACCTCTCAAGCCGCGTCGCAGCGATCGCGGTCACCGGGCAAGGTGATGGAACCTGGCTGATTGATGCTTCGGGCGAACCGGTTGCTCCTGCCTGGCTCTGGCTTGATGCAAGGTCGTCGGACATTGCAAAGGAGATGCGCTCTCGGCCGGAGGATCAGGACCGGTTTGCCGCGACCGCGACAGGACTTGCCGCTTGCCAACAGGGGCCGCAACTCAATTGGTTGGCGAAGCATGCCCCACAGCTCCTGGAGCGCGCCAGCCACGCAATGCACTGCAAAGACTGGATATATTTCAAGCTGACCGGCGATCGTGCAACCGATCCATCGGAAGGCACATTCACCTTCGGCGATTTCCGCTCGCGCGCGTACTCCGACGATGTGATCCGTATCCTCGGCCTCAATCGCCACCGGCACCTTCTTCCAGACATAGTGGATGGCGTCAGCGAACCGAGCGCTCTTATGCCGAGCGCTGCGGACGAGATCGGTCTTCCAGATGGCACGCCGATCGTCCTCGGCTATGTCGATATCATTTGCACCGCGCTTGGCGCCGGCCTTTACGAGCGCGATGCTGAACTTGGCTGCACTATTGTTGGATCGACTGGCGTCCACATGCGGCTAGTGTCGTCTCCCGAAGCCGTCACCCTGAACGACGACCGAACCGGATACACGATGCCGATGCCGGTTCCCGGTGTCTTCACGCAGTTGCAGACCAATATGGCATCGACCATCAATATCGATTGGCTCCTCGATGTTGCAATTGGTCTCTTGGCCACTCAAGGCACGGAGCGAACGCGCGCGGACCTTATTCCAGCGATCGATCGATGGATCGACGAGACGTCGCCGGGCGCACTCCTTTACCAGCCCTATATCTCCGAGGCTGGCGAGCGTGGCCCGTTTATCGATGCTAATGCGCGCGCCGGTTTCATCGGCCTATCATCCCGTCACGGTTTTGCCGATCTCATGCGCAGCGTCGTGGAAGGTCTGGCGCTCGCCGGCCGGGATTGTTACGCGGCGATGGGGCCGTTTCCTTCAGAAATCCGACTGACGGGTGGCGCTGCACGAAGCGCGGCGCTGCGCTCGGTTTTCGGGGCGGTACTGGACGCTAAGCTTCGCACCTCTAAGCGTGAAGAGGCTGGGGCCGCCGGAGCTGCCATGATGGCCGCCGTTGCCATCGGTCTCTACGACGATATGGACGGGTGCGTTTCGGAATGGGTGACCCCGCTTCTCGGCGACATCGAAAGCCCGGATGCGGAACTCTGTGAGGTCTACGATCGCGTCTACCCGGCTTACGCGCAGGCGAGAGATCGGTTGCGGCCGGTATGGGAAACGCTCTCCGATCACCGGAGGGCCAGCGCATGAGCTCAATCGCGATCATCGGCGATCTGTTTATGCTGCCGGAGGTCTTTCAGGAGAAGATCGAAGCCGTGTGCGGAGACGATCTCGATATCCGCACGATGCAGCAGAAGTGGCCGGATGAGCCAATGGAACATGGCTACGCTGCCAGCGGCATGGACGGGTTGAAAGAGTATTTTGGCGAGCCCGACGAGATCGTCGACTTTATCGACGACGCGCAAATTCTCGTGACGCATCTCGCACCCCTGTCCCGAAGCATGTTCGAGCGCCTTCCAAGCCTCAAATTCGTTGCGGTTTCGCGTGGCGGTCCGGTCAATATCGACATGGCAGCGGCCCGGGAGCATCAAATTGCGGTCGTGAACACACCGGGCCGAAATGCGTCCGCGGTTGCGGAGTTTACGATCGGCGCCATCCTTGCAGAGACGCGCCTCATCCGGTCCGGGCACGAATCGCTCCGCAACGGCGAATGGCGCGGTGATTTATATCGCGCCGACCGGACAGGGCGCGAATTGAATGAGATGACCGTTGGCGTCGTTGGCTACGGCAAAATCGGCACGAAAGTCGTCAAGCTCCTTCGCGCATTCGGGACGCGGATACTCGTTGCCGACCCCTACGTCCAACTTTCCGCAGATGACCTGAATGCAGGCGTCGAGCAAGTTGGCTTGGATGAGCTTTTGGCGCGCGCGGATGTCGTGACCATGCATCCTCGGGTTACTGACGAAACGCGCCAGATGATGAACGCGGAAACCTTTTCGCAGATGAAACCGGGGGCATTGTTTGTAAATACGGCCCGCGGTCCATTGACGGATTATGATGCCCTCTACGATGCTCTCGTATCAGGCCATCTCGGCGGCGCGATGCTTGAGACATTCGCCGTCGAGCCCGTGCCCTTGGACTGGCCACTCCTGCAACTGCCCAATGTCACCCTCACACCCCATATCGCGGGCGCATCCGTGCGGACGGTGACCTATGCCGCGGAACAGGCGGCGGAGGAGGTTCGGCGTCATCTTTGCGGGCTCCCCCCGATCAATCCCAACTGATCGATTGGAAAGAAGACTGGTTCATGACCATCACGAAGATAGAACGGGCTCGGAAGTGAACGCCAACAGTCTCAACCCCGGTCTATCCGATGAGTTCAGGGCACGGTGCCGGCATCAGTGACGAAACCTGGCGAAATCATCGACCTCCTTGTCATCGGCGGCGGCATCAATGGCGTTGGCATCGCGCGCGATGCGGCGGGTCGGGGATTGTCTGTTGTTCTGTGCGAGAAGGATGATCTCGCGCAGGGAACAAGTTCACGTTCCGGAAAGCTCATCCATGGCGGCCTGCGATATCTGGAGTACTATGAGTTCCGGCTGGTTCGAGAGGCGCTGATTGAGCGTGAAGTCCTTCTGAGCGCTGCGCCACACATCATTTGGCCGATGCGATTCGTTCTGCCCCATAGTCCGGACGATCGCCCGGCCTGGCTGATACGGCTTGGCCTGCTTCTCTACGATCATCTGGGCGGCCGCAAGAAGCTTCCCGGAACTCGTGTCCTTGATCTGCGCCGCGCCCCGGAAGGCGTCGTTATCAAGGATAGCTTTTCCAAGGCTTTCGAATATTCGGACTGCTGGGTCGACGATGCACGGCTCGTTGTCTCGAACGCGCTGGACGCGAAAGAACGCGGTGCGGCGATCCATCCGCGTACCGCCTGTAGGTCTCTCCACCGTGAAGACGGTCACTGGAATGTCGACCTGGAAGACACGACTACTGGGCGAAAAACCGTCATAAAAGCCCGCGCTGTTGTCAACACGGCGGGCCCATGGGTCAACGACGTGATCGGCCGTGTGGCATGCCTGAATTCATCCCGAAGCGTGCGCCTCGTTAAGGGCAGCCACATCGTCTTGAAGAAATTTTGGGACGGACCTCAAGCCTATGTCATCCAAAACACGGACAAACGGGTGATCTTTGTCAATCCGTATGAGGGCGACTTCGCACTGATCGGGACAACCGACATCCCGTTTGACGAATATCCCGAGGACGTCACCGTTGACGCTGGTGAAGTCGACTACCTGCTGATGGCTTTGAATCGCTATTTTAAGCGGCAATTCACCAGGGAAGATGTTTGCCATTCCTTTTCGGGCGTGCGCCCACTTTACGATGACGAGGCAGATAACCCCAGCGCCGTGACCAGGGATTACATCTTCGAGGTCGATGCGCCGAACGGTCAGCCACCGCTGCTTTCGGTGTTTGGCGGCAAGATCACCACGTTTCGAAGGCTCTCGGAACACGCAATGGAGAAGCTCCGGCCCTTCTTTCCCGATATGAAAGGCGAGTGGACGAAGACTGCAGCGCTTCCCGGCGGCGATATCGAGGATGCGAATTTCGAGCGCTTCGCGCGCCAACTGCAACAGGACTTCCCCTTCCTTCCACCGCCACTGACCCACCACTACGCCAGGCTCTACGGGACACGCGCCCCAAAACTCCTCTCAGGTGTGTCCACGACCGCCGACCTCGGACGGCAATTCGGGCCTAACTTCTTTGAGATCGAGGCGCGCTATTTGACCGATCATGAATGGGCGAGCGATGCGAGCGACATTTTGGATCGACGAACGAAGCATGGGTTGCATATGAGCGCAGCTGAACGCGCTTCATTTGAAGCTTGGTTTCTCGGCTTGTCTGAAGTGGTCGGATAAACTTTTCGATCTTGAGCGGTCTCGATCCCTGCGTCTGGGTCGGGTTCGGACTTTCTGTGCGCCCGGCACTCTAACGTGGCGCAAAGCCATCCAATCATCAATCAACGTGGGCAAGTTGCTCGGAGGCTCATGATCAGCCCCACTTGAGTGGTCCAATCTGATTGTTAGTGCATGACTGACCTTCGGTCCATCTGAACGATAGTTTCCGGGGCTGGTGGGCGGTAGCGCA
>JANQPO010000017.1 GCA_028289445.1 Tepidamorphaceae bacterium | reverse complement strand
TGATCGCAGCCGTCAGCGTCGTCTTGCCGTGGTCAACATGGCCGATCGTGCCAATGTTTACGTGCGGCTTCGTCCGCTCAAACTTTTCCTTCGCCATCGTCGTCTCTTCGACCTCTGCCTGGTGAGTGTTGTCGCCGGTCGCCCGATTGTCTGGAGCGGGTAGCGGGAATCGAACCCGCGTCTTCAGCTTGGAAGGCTGTTGCTCTACCCCTGAGCTATACCCGCATCCTGCTCCTGCCTGATCGTTTCACGCAATGGATCAGCCGGCTTGGTGGAGGAGGTTGGATTCGAACCAACGTAGGCTAAGCCAACGGGTTTACAGCCCGTCCCCTTTAACCACTCGGGCACTCCTCCGGGCCTTTTCCAGCCGGCAAAACCCGCCTAAAACGACGTTCCCATCCAAAGGGCGAGAACCCGGCACGATCTATGGGCGATTCCGGGCCCTGTCAACAGCAATCCGGCCCACCGAAACGCCGCGACACCGCCGGCATGGCCCAGGAAAAGAGGCTGAAGCCACAATGCGAAACGTGAAGCGCGGCAAGCCTCCCGGATTGACGGAAACCGGACCGGCGCTTCTCTATGGCGTTCACACCGTGACGGAAGCGTTGCGCAATCCGCGCCGGCGCATCCATGCGCTGCACACCACGCGGAACGCGCTGGAGATCGTCGGCCCACTCGCAGCAGAACGTGGCCTAGAGCCAACCGTTGCCCGACCGGCCGACATCTCCAAGGCAGCGCCGGACGGCGCGGTTCATCAAGGCCTGTTGCTCATCTCCGATCCGTTACCGCCGGTCGACATCGAGGACCTCGCGCTAACCGGTCCCGTTATCGTGCTCGACCGAGTGACCGATCCACACAATGTCGGTGCCGTGATCCGCACCGCCGCCGCCTTCGGTGCTGCCGGTCTAGTGACGACGAAGCTTTTCAGTCCGGAAGCGACCGGCGTGTTGGCAAAAGCGGCCTCGGGCGGCCTGGAACATGTCCCCTGGGCGCGCGAGACCAATCTGGCGCGCGCGCTGGACGCGTTGAAGGCGCGCGGCGTGCTGACAATTGGCCTCGATGGCCAGGCGCCGGAGCCCTTGCGAGCGGTCGATGATCCGGCACGCATCGCGCTGGTCCTGGGCGCCGAGGGCAAAGGTCTTCGGCAAAAAACGGCCGCGACGTGCGATCGGCTGGCACGCATTTCGCTTCCGGGCGCCCTTGCAAGCCTGAACGTCTCGAACGCCGCCGCGATCGCGCTCACGATAGCCACCGGCCTAAGCCGCGACTGAAGGGCTTGCGCCACAGCGCACATCGTCTTAAGGACGCCGTTGCCTGCCAGCATGCCGGCTTAGCTCAGTTGGTAGAGCACCTGATTTGTAATCAGGGGGTCGGGGGTTCGAATCCCTCAGCCGGCACCAGCGATCTCATGGAGTTGCGAGGGCAGACACACTCACTCTGAACCGATTGCGGCATAACTAGGCGCTTGTTTGCTGTCTGAGGCTTGATCTGCGAACCGGCCACCAGACATTCGGGCCGCAACTAAGTTCGGGCGCAAACTCCCGGTAATCGACCCCCTCACAGTCAAAGAGTCTTTTCGTGGTACGCTCTGGCGATCTGTCGCAAGCCGGGAGGATCAAATGACCAAACACTGCGCGTCTTGCCAATGCGGTAGCCTTAAGCTAAGCGCCAACCGCGATCCCGACATCTGCATTGCTTGCAATTGCGTGGCCTGTCAGAAACGCACGGGCTCTGCATTTGCGACCGTAGCCTATATTCCCAAGACGGCGGTCAAGATTGAGGGGGATCAGAGCAGTTGGGCCCGGACGGCAGACTCAGGCAGAGATGTCGAAAGTTACTTCTGCCCCAATTGCGGAACGACCGTGTATTGGACCTTGGATTTTCGCCCCGATCATGTGGGCGTGCTCATCGGAGCGTTCGACAGTGATCGTCCCGATCCAACGCGCGTTGTCTGGGAGAGCCAGAAGCGGCCTTGGGTGAACTTCCCAGAAGTGATGGAATGCTTTGAGAAAGGGTCGCCCACGGCATCGATTTGATAGTTTTATCCTGCCGAGTGGCGTATCCACCTTCCTTGGTGCGCGACTCTTCTATCGCTCCTTAACAACCGCCTGGCGACAACGGCCTGAGCCAATTCAGCGTTGATCGGCACGGCGGAACGCACCCTGCACGATCCGATCGATGACCATCGCGACAAAGAGAATGGCGAACCCACCGAGGAGGCCTGGTCCCTTGGCGGCGAATTGAAGTGCCTCAAGGATAACTTTTCCAAGCCCACCACCGCCGATCAGCGATATGATCACAACCATCGAGAGGCACATCAGGATCGTCTGGTTCACACCGGTCATGATCGACGGCAAGGCGAGCGGCAGTTCGACGTCTTTGAGAAGCTGCCATCGCGACGCACCGAAGGCCGTCGCCGCCTCCTTGATCGTTTCAGGCACGCCGCGCATTCCAAGCGCGGTCAGGCGGATAACGGGCGGCATCCCGAATATGATTGTCGCGAGAATCCCAGGAGGATTCCCTGTTCCGAAAAACGCGATGATTGGGATCAGATAGACGAACGCCGGGAGCGTCTGCATGAGGTCGAGGACAGGCTCGGCGATTTTGTAAGCCCTTGTGGACTTTCCGAACCAGATTCCCAGCGGGATCCCCATGACCACGCACAGCACCACCGCTGCGCCGACAAGAGCGACCGTTTCCATCGCGATTTCCCAGTACCCAAGGAAGGCAATGTAAGCGAGTGCGGCGGCCGTAAAGATCGCAACGCGCGGTCCGGCCGCGCGCCAGGCGAATACGCAGATGACCGCCATGACGACAATCCAGGGCGTCCCGATCAATGCAACGGAAATCGCGTCCAAAATCTGGCGGACACCGAGAACGATACCATCAAATGCTCCGGCTCCGCTTCTTGCGGCCGTATCGATGACATCTTCCAGCCATCGCGCGGTAGATGTGTAGTGATCGGAATTGGCAGGGAACGCCGTCAGCCAATCCGGTATGTTCTCGATAGTAAACCGATAGACCGTCAGCGGAATGATCACCAGGCCCAGGATAATGCCAAGGACGAGGTTCTTCTGCTTCAGGCCTGAGGGAACCGACTGCGGATCGACACGCCAACGCGAATACTGTTTCTCGTAGGCAAGATTGCCCCAGACGGCCTGCACAAGCCGCAGGACGAGCAGCAGAACAAGGCCGGTGATGAGAATGTTCAGAGCGTCGCCCGCCGCAGCATCGGCGGTCTCCCGCGACCGTTCGGCGGCGCGCATCAAATTGTTGCCGAGTGTCTCGAACCGGGTCGGGTCGTTGCCCGCCTCACGTGCCGCTTGCGCCTGATCTAGAAACTGCTGCGCACGCGCTGCCTGACGCTCTGCCTGTTCCAAAGCGGCGGCTCCAAGTTCGCCCCAGGTGCCGCGTCCGATCTGCACGAACGCTATGATCTCCAGGATCAGGAACGCCCAGAAGAACCCCCAGATTCCGCGCGCCGCGGCCCAGAACGGCCCGAAGACGAAGGCCGCCATATTGAAGACTGTCGGAATGCCTCGTTGGGTGTCGTGTATACGATGGAAGGCCGTTTGGTAGTAGGTCGGGTTCTTGTCGACGAATTCGGCGATTGAGGTATCGAGGGCGGCGCGATCGACCTCGATATCGGCGACCGCGGCAGATTTCGCTTCCGCCTCGGTGGCACTGGGTTCTTTCACATCCATGACGGTCATCAGCGCCCTCCCTGGATGCCACGCAGCAGGGTCGTCTTGGTGATTACGCCGACATCTGTTCCACCCTCGGTAACGACGAGCGGTTGGTCAGTCCCAACGGCAATATCGATCAGGCCATCGAGATCGCTGTCACCTTCAACCCGGGGGGCATCAGCCGGTTGCTTGGTGTGGCCGTTCGCCAGCGGTTCCATAATCGTGTGCGCCTTGACGAGCTTCAGTCGGGAGATCCCTTGCACGAACTCCCGGACATAGTCGTCGGCGGGCTGGGTCACGATTTCTTCCGGCGTCCCGATTTGCACAATGACACCATCTTTCATGATCGCGATCCGGTGACCGATGCGGATCGCTTCGTCGAGATCGTGGGTGATGAAGAGCGTCGATTTGTTGAGGTCGCGCACCAACGCCTTGAACTGATCTTGCAATTGCAATCGGATGAGAGGGTCGAGTGCGGAGAACGGTTCGTCCATCAAAAGGATCTCCGGATCGGACGCAAGCGCGCGCGCAATCCCCACGCGCTGCTGCATCCCGCCGGAGAGCTCCTTCGGCAAGCGATCCTCGTAGCCCGTCAGATCAACAAGTCCAAGCGTGTGGTCCGAGATAGCCCAACGCCTCGATTTCGGGATCTTCCGAATCTCCAGCGGATAAGCCACATTTTCGCGAACCGACCGGTGGGGCATCAGCGCCATATGCTGGAAGACCATACCGATGTGGGTCGCGCGCATCTGACGCAACTCATTCGGTCCCATGGCGCCGACATCCTGACCCAAAACGGTGATGGTGCCCGCTGTCGGTTCAATCAGTCGGTTGACGTGGCGGACAAGCGTCGACTTGCCCGACCCCGAAAGCCCCATGATACAGAAGATCTCACCGCGAGCGACGGAGAAAGAGGCATCGCGAACGCCGATCACCGTTCGATACTTTTCCAGCGCTTCCGCCTTGGACAGATCGCCTGTCGTCGCCGCCTGAATGGTCTCAGCGGCGCGATCGCCGAAAACCTTCCAAACGTTTTTCAGTTCAACAACGCTTTCGGGCATTACGGGTCCGCTTCCGTCTTGCAGTGTTAAGAGGGCCGCGGAAGGTGTCTCCCGCGGCCCTTTTGTTCATAGGCTTAGTTGGTCAGCCAGGAGAGGACAACATCCTGGTTGTTCGCGACCCAGTTAGCCGCGTATTCCTCAACCGGAACGTCCTTCACGGAGAGCTCGTATCCGGCCTCTGACAAGACGGCCGGCGGCATCTTGTAGTTGTCGAGCATGGCGGCCACTTCCGGGAATTTCTCCCGCACTTCCGCGGCATAATGAAGATGAAGCGTCGCGCCTTTCCAAGCTGTCGAAGCCGAGGATTTTTCCAGCCATGCGGGATCGTCCGTCGGCTGGATGATCGTCCAGGTCGCCGGATCGTGGGCGGGTTCTTCCAGATAGACAAGGTCATAAGCCACGAAGATGAAGTGGGGTTCGTAGCAGAAACCCATCCACGGTTCGTCAGCATTGGCAGCAGCGCCGAGTTCACCCCAGGCGACGGTGCCGTCATACTGCTTCAGTTCCATCACCTGATCGTAGCCATAGGACTTTGCCCGGATCTGCTCAATCACGGTCGAAGCCCAGCCTGGCGCACCGATCCAGACTTCGGGCTTGCCGTTTCCGTCCTTGTCGAAGACTGCCATCTTATCGGGATCGGTCAGGTCGTCGATCGACGTGATGCCGTGGGTGTCGGCCGTGTGTTTGGTAACGCACATGCCCTGGACCGCCTGAACGGGATTTTCGTTCATCACGACGGACTTGTTGTCATTGACATACTTGTCGTGCAGGTTGATCTGATTGGGCAGCCAGACCTCGGGATGCAAGTGCATCGAACCGGCATCCATGGCCTCGAAGATGATCGGATTGGTGCCGCTTTGCAGTTCGACTTCCAGTCCGAAATTCTCTTCGATCACGACCTTGAGAATGTTTGACGTCGCATTCGCAGCAGGCCAGTTCGGAACGCCGAGCACGAGGTCGGCAGCAACCGCCCATCCAGCGGATGTGAGCGAGATTGCTGTAGTGGCAAATAGAGCCAGAGCGTTTTTTCGAGTCATAGAGTTGGTGCCTTTCCCTGTTGTTGCGTAGTTTCGCATGTCATTGCGCCGGTAATTCCGGCTTAGAAATTCCAGCTTCATAGTGCATGGAAATGCAGTCTGAACTGGAGAACCGAACCATATCCTCGGCCGACAAGCAATTTGAGCCAAGGATTGGAACGGAAACTGGTGTTTGATCGATCATGGACGCGCGCACCATAGAGGTGACCGCGATCGGCGCAGCACTCGCTTCGATGAGGACCTCTCGCTGGCCGAAATCTGCTTGGAATGATACTGTTCTGCCTCGTCTGGGCTCATTTGCGCTTCGGGTGCATAGACATCGTCGCGCGGCCCCAGCTTTGCGCTAATCACCGTCGGTATATCCCCATTGGCTGCGCACTTCCGCCATCAGGGCCACTGCATGTTGATTGAGCTTTTCAACGCATCAGGCGCATATCGGATTTCAGCGGCGCGGTCCCAGCTCGCGACACGGGTCGGGCTTTCAAGGATCACACCGCTACCCGTGCCTTTGCCAAACGCGATCATGTCTTGCAGATCCCCTTTAAGAAGACTGCGGCGCTCATGTGCCGCAAAAGGTCTGCGTGACGACCTCTCCTGCCTGCGGCGGTCTGGCGAGTTCAACTTCCTCGGGCTGATCGTCGAAGGGACGCGCTAGTACCCGGCGCAGTCTTTCGAACGGGCAGAAATCGCCCTCCTCCGCCGCCACGAGAGCCTCCTCGACACGGTGGTTGCGTGGAATGAAGAGCGGGTTCGCCGCGCGCATGGCGGTCCGGCGTTCGGCCGGCGATAGCGGGTCGTCGGCGATGCGGGCCGTCCAGCGATCAGCCCAGGCCGCGACCGACGCGGGCTCCTTGAAGAGATCACCGACCTGCGACGTGGTCTCAGAGTCAGCGACGGCACATTCGGCGAGGCCACGAAATGTTAGGGTGAAATCGGCCCCGTTTGCCTCCATGATCGTCAGTAGAGTTGCGGCAAGCTCGGCATCACCCTCGGCCGCCCGTGAGAGCCCGAGCTTGCGCCGCATCTCGGCGAGCCATGCCTCCTGGAACATCTGAGAGAAGCGGTCGACGGCCGCCTGCGCCGCCTCCACAGCCGCCTCGACCGGACCGGGTAGAAGCGGCAGCAGCGCCTGCGCGAGCTGCGCGAGGTTCCAATGGGCGATCAGCGGCTGGTTGCCGTAGGCATAGCGCCCACCGACATCAATCGAACTGAATAGCTCGGCTTCGCGATAGGCATCCATGAAAGCGCAGGGACCATAGTCGATGGTCTCGCCCGAGATCGCCATGTTGTCGGTATTCATCACGCCATGGATGAATCCGACACCCATCCAGCGGGCGATGAGATCGGCCTGACGCGCGATCACCCGCTCAAGCAGCGCAAGCGCCGGCGTATCGCTCGCTGCTGCATCCGGGTCGTGGCGGGCGATTGCATGGTCGGCCAGCGCCTGGAGGGCCTCCGTATCCTTACGGGCGTAGAAGAACTGAAAGGTCCCGATGCGCACATGGCTCGCGGCAACCCGCGTGAGCACGGCGCCTGCGTGGACCATTTCGCGGACCACCCGCTCGCCCGTTGCGACGGCTGCAAGGGAACGGGTCGTGGGGATACCGAGCGACGCCATCGCTTCACTGACGATGAACTCGCGCAATACAGGTCCGAGCGGAGCCTTGCCGTCGCCCATGCGCGAGAAGGGCGTGCGTCCGGCGCCCTTGAGCTGGATGTCGCGCCGGCGTCCTTGCCGGTCGATCACCTCACCGATGAGGATTGCGCGGCCGTCGCCGAGCTGTGGCACCCAGCCGCCGAACTGATGCCCGGCATAGGCCATTGCGATCGGGTCCGAGCCCGACGCAATGTGGTTGCCTGAGAGTATGTCGAGACCTTCTCGCTGCATGAACCGGTCGGGATCGAGCCCCAACTCCTCCGCCAGAGGCCGATTGAACTGGAGAAGCCGCGGCGCCGGCGCGGGAGCAGGCAAGACTCTGGCGAACAGCCGCTCGGGAAGCCGGGCATAGCTGTTGTCGAACGTAAACAGCCCGTCGCTCGAGGTGATCGTGTGCACGCGTCTCCACTCCGCCTTGTCCCCACTGGGCTACAAGATAGCGTGGCACGCACCGGTCGACCACGTACCGTTCGCCGATTACGGTCCGGCCGTTGGAACTCGGTTAAGCCGCTGTCCGGGGAGCAATGACAGCTCAGAGCCCATGGTGGACGTTTAGTTGATGATTTGATGATGCTATTCTTTTCACCATGAAGCCAACGACAATCGATGAATTTCATGCTGCTCAATCGTCGGATGATCGCGCGATCTGCGATGCGCTACGATCAACCATCGATCGGGGACTGTCGCATGCAGAGAGCAAGATCTGGCACGGGCACCCTGTCTGGTTCTTGAATGGGAATCCGATCGTCGGATACAGCAAGCTGAAAGACTGTGTGCGCCTGATGTTTTGGAGCGGCGCTGATTTCGATGAACCGAAACTCAAGCCGGGCACGGGCAAATTCAAAGATGCGTCAATCCGTTATTCGGACGCCGGACAGGTCGATGAAAACGACCTTCTTCGGTGGCTTGGAAAGAGCATGGACATCCAGTGGGACTACAAGAACATCTACAAACGGAAGGGACGGTTGGAACGGCTCGTCTGAGCCCGAAGCCGACCTTGGCTGGGCTCGGCTCGCCAATAATCACGTCGCCAGATCACGCCTAATAATATGTGAGCGCGCGCGCCTTACCGCGGAAAACGACATAGGCCAGCGCCGTATATGCGGCGATCATCGGCATCACCACGACGACGCCAAGAAGGATGATCATGAGGCTCTCCGGAGCGCTGGCGGCTTCGTAAATCGTGAGCTTCTCCGGCACCACATAGGGATAAAAGGAATAGGCGAGACCCAGAAAGGCCAGTCCGAATAGCGCTGAGCCGCCGACGAAGGGAACATGCCGGAAGCGATCCACCGGATCCGGCAGGTGCCGCAGCGCCCACGCCAGAACAAGGGCGATGACCAACGCGGTGATTGGCAGCGGAGCGAGCAAGATGATCTCCGGTATTGAGAACCATTTCTCGAAGATACGGGGGCTCACCAGCGGCGAGGCCGCCGAGATAGCCAAGAATCCGATCAGCACGCCTGCAAGGCCTGTTCTGGCCCACAGCACCGCTTTCTCCTGAAGTGCACCCTCCGCTTTGATGATCAGCCAGCACGCGCCAATGAAGGCATATCCGGCCACCGTGCACAGCGCCGTGAGCGCAGCGAAGGAGACGGTTATCGCCGTCCATTCAAGCCCCATGATATAGAGGCCCAGCATGAAGCCCTGGCTCAAGGCTGTCATGAGCGAGCCCATGAAAAAAGCGACGTTCCACAACGGTTTATTGGGTGCCGGCGCCTTGACGCGGAACTCAAAGGCGACCCCGCGCAGGATCAGGCCCACCAGCATGATTGCGACCGGCAGGTAGAGCGCGGTCAAAATCGCCCCGTGTGCCGCCGGGAAGGCCACCAATAAGAGACCGGTGGCCATGACCAGCCAGGTTTCGTTGGCATCCCAAAACGGCCCGATGGAAGCGATCATGCGGTCGCGCTGCGCATCGGTTCCCAAGGGCGCTAACATGCCGATCCCAAGGTCGAAACCGTCCAGGATCACGTAGATCAGGATCGACAGACCCATCAGGCCGGCGAACACAACGGGCAGCCATTGGCTAGGGTCGGTGAACGAGAAATCCATGCGAACTACTCTGCCGGCACGAGTTGAACTTCCGCCGCGCCGGAGGATGGCGTGAGCGGATCGGTGCTTTCGCCTTTCGCCGCCTTTCGTGCGAGGTAGAAGAGCACCGAGACGTAGGCGAGCGTCAAGCCGACATAGATCGCGAGATAGACCAGCAGTGTGGTGAGCACCATCGGTGCTGAAACGTCCGCGACAGCCTCCGCGGTGGTCATGACGCCGTTCACGAGCCAGGGCTGGCGGCCGATCTCGGTGGTGTACCAACCCGCAAGCGTTGCGATCCAACCGGAGAATGTCATCGCCACGAAGCCGCGCAGCAGCCAGGGATTGAGGCGCGCTCTACCGCTCCGCCACATGAAGAAGGCGGCGGTCCATGACAGGACGAGCATGGCGAGGCCAGTCCCCACCATCACGCGGAACGACCAAAAGACCGGGCTCACGGGCGGATGCAGCGGCGTGCCATCCTCAGCGACGAATTCATTGAGGCCGGGGACCTCGCCATCGACGTCGTGTTTGAGGATGAGGCTGGCGAGGCCCGGTATTCCAATCTCGAGCCGGTTCTCGCGCGTATCTTCGTCAGGAAGCGCGAAGAGAATAAGCGGGACGCGGGTGTCGGTCTCCCAATTACCCTCCATCGCGGCGACCTTGGCTGGCTGATGCTCCAGCGTGTTCAGACCGTGCAGGTCGCCGGCGAGAATCTGAACCGGGATCAAGAGCGCCCCCATCACCACACCGGTCTTCAGCGTCAAACGTGCCGAACCGTCCTGGTCGTTGACTAGAAAGCGGAAGGCCGAAAGCCCGGCGATCAAGAACGCCACCGTCAGGCCGCTGGCAAGCAGCATGTGCGCGAGGCGGTACGGCATGGATGGATTGAAGATGATCGCCACCCAGTCCGTCGCGTGGGCAACGCCGTCAATCAGCTCAAAGCCCGCCGGTGTGTGCATCCAGGAGTTCAGGACGAGGATCCAAAACGCGCTCATCGTCGTGCCGAATGCAACGAGGAACGTGGCCAGCGTGTGAAGCCAGCCCGGCACCCGACGGAATCCGAAGAGCATGATGCCAAGAAAAACGGCTTCCAGGAAGAACGCTGTCAGCACCTCATAGGCCAGCAATGGGCCGGCAATGTTGCCAACTGTTTCCATGAAGCCCGGCCAATTTGTCCCAAACTGAAAACTCATTGTGATGCCGGAGACCACGCCGAGCGCGAACGTGAGCGCAAACACCTTCACAAAGAAGCGGTATCCGTCCATCCAGCGCTCATCGCCGGTTGCGTTAAATCGCAGCTTGAAGAACAGAAGAACCCAACCCAGCGCTATAGTGATCGTTGGGAACAGAATGTGGAACGAGATGTTTGCGCCAAACTGGATGCGCGACAGGATGAGGGTTTCCATCAGTCGGTCTCGCTCGTATTCCGCGCGCTGGTGAAGGGCAGGATACGCTCTGTCTTGCTGACAACGTTCTGCAACTTGGTTCCAAGCGCGAGCAGTTGGACCAACTGTTCGGTCTCCAGCCGGTTCATGTCGTCATACCAGCCAGCGAGCAGTTCGATCAGCCGGCGTAGATCAGCGATTTTGCCGTGTGCGTGGATCTCCGCCACACCGATAGGCGGCTGCATCTCCAGTTCGCGCAATTTGGTAAGCGTCGGATCGATTTCGCGCTTTTTGCGCTCGGCAACCAGGGTGCGGACAATCTCCCAAAGGTCCGCCGGCGTGGCGAAGTGGTCGCGCCGGTCATCGGGAAGATGCTTCAAGCGCACCAGGTCCCAGGCAAGCAGTTCCTTCAAGCTCATCGAGACGTTGGAGCGCGACACGCCAAGCTTCTCGACGATTTGGTCGGCATTGAGCGGATCGGGCGACAGGAACAGGAGCGCATAGATGCGCCCAACTGTGCGATTGATGCCCCACCGGGAGCCCATCTCGCCGAAATGCAGCACGAATTCCCGCTCAAGTGTTGTGAGGTTCATCGCCATTTTTCATACTTTCAGAAATTTCTGAAATCGATATATGTGGCGGGCTTTGTGTTTGTCACGGGCTGCGTACGTGACACTCTGACGCAGGATGTAACGACTTGATCCACCTCGAAAAATCGGGCCCACGGTTTCTTGGGGCAGAACGAAGGGTCGGAGATGTCGGCCAGGTGATGGCTGCAAAAGACCTGAACTCACGGGGGCAATGAACCGGTTTGGCCACGATATGATCGGCTTCCAAAAGGTGTGCGGATTTATAATTGCAATCCAGGGTAGAAGACCAAGATCGGTTATCGGTTGACTTGCCAGGGTTGGAGCTTTGCGCGATGACGGCTGAGTCGCAAAGTGGTCAAGTAGCGCGGGTGATGTCTAAGAGCGGCGATCAAACAAATATCTTTCTCGTCGTCATGTGCGGCGGCTACGGATCGCGGCTGTGGCCCGCATCGCGACCGTCGCACCCAAAGCAGTTCATTCCGCTGGTCGGTCCCGATAGCCTCTTCCGCCAAACGGTCAACCGGATGCGGAACCTAAAGGGGCTGCGACAAGTGGTTGTTGTCGCGGGCCAGCGACACGCGCGCTTTGTGGCCGCGGAGATGCCGGAGCTGGACATCGGCATCACCAATTTACTCGAGCCGGAGGGACGCGGTACCGCCCCCGCCATTGCTGCGGCAACCGCCCATATCGAACGCATCGACCCTGAGGGCCTCATGGTCGTCGTTGCATCCGATCACTTCATTCCAGATGAAGATGCGTTTCGCGCCGACATCGATGCAGCGGTCGACGCTGCGCGCGAAGGCGGCATCGTCACACTCGGGATCGCACCGACCAAACCGAGCCCTGCCTACGGTTACATCCTGCCGGGCTTCGCCTCCGGCAAAGTCGGGCCGGCCGAAACCTTTGTTGAAAAGCCGGATGCGGAGACTGCCGCCCGCTTTCTGGCCGCAGGATATCTTTGGAATTCCGGCAACTTCATCGCCACCGTAAAGACAATGATCAGAGCATTTGAGGCCAAGGCACCCGATGTGATTGCGGCGGCACGACGCGGCATTTCCGAGGGTCGTGCAACATCTGGCGGCATGATCCTCGGCAACGCGTTTCGTGGCGCGCCGAAGGTCTCCTTCGACCATGCGATCATGGAGACGTCTAAGAGTCGCAAGGTAGTGCGTTCCGATATCGCGTGGTCGGATCTGGGCGCCTGGGATGCTGTTCATGAGGCGCTGCCGAGGGACACGGCCAACAATGCGGTGACCGGCGACGCTCTTCTGATCGATTCGGAAAACTGCCATGTTCGAGTAGCGCCGGGTCAATATGCTGTTGTGACGGCAGTGGACGGATTGAATGTGACCGTGGAGGATGACGTGGTTTTCGTCTCGCGATTGAACCGATCGCAAGGCGTGAAAAGCACCGTAGACGAGCTGAGGAAGCGCGACCGCCACGAGGTGGACATCGCGATGGCAGATTTCGACGCGGGCGCTAAAGCAAAAGAGTGGTCGCACTGGCTTCATACAACCGCCCTGCCGGTGTGGTGGACCCACGGTTTCGATCATGCGCTCGGGCTCTGGCGTGAGAGCCTCAATCCGAACGATGCCCGGCCGACCGATCAAAACGTGCGAGCGCGTGTCCAGGGCCGGCAGACCTATGTCTATGCCCGCGCTGCCCAAGATGGATGGGCCGGCCCGTGGCAAGCAGCGATCGACAACGGGCTGAGCGCCATCGAAACACACTTCAAGGGCGCGGATGGATTGCTGCCGACGCTAGCCAATCCAGATGGCACCATCGCCGACGATACGACGATGCTCTACGATCAGACCTTCGTGCTGCTTGCACTAGCGCAGGCCAAAGCGTTCATCGACGATGCCGAGGCACGCGCACTAACCCTGCTCTCAGCGATCGAAGCCCGCTTCTCGCGAACCGATGACGGGCGAGGATTTCGCGAAAACGGCGATCATCCCTGGCAATCGAACGCCCATATGCACCTGTTCGAAGCCGCACTTGCCTGGATCGAGATCGACGGCTCTCCCCGGTGGCGGCGCCTGGCCGAAGACATCGCGCTGCTGGCTCGAGACCACTTCATCGATGCGGATGGCGGTTTCGTGCGCGAGTTCTTTCAAGACGACTGGAGCCCGGCGAAAGGAGACGACGGCAAAGTTGTCGAGCCTGGCCACCAGTTCGAATGGGCCTGGCTGTTGGGACGCTGGGCCGCATTGTCAAAGGAAGCTGAATTCTACGCTCTCGCGGAGAGACTTTATGCGGTCGGCCTCTATGGCGTCGATCCAGCGCGCGGCGTCGCGTTCGACCGGATGAACGACGAACTGAAGCCGGTGACCGACCGGGCCCGGCTTTGGCCCCAGACAGAGTGGGTCAAGGCCAGCGCCCTCCTTGCGCAAACAAACCCGAGCGATCAAGGGAGCCTCTACGCCGCCCATCTTGCCGAGGCTTGGCGTGCCGTCGAGATGTATCTTGGACATCCGGTCAACGGCCTTTGGTACGACAAGATGAACGCTGATGGCAGCTTTGAAATCGAACCGGTTCCGGCAAGCTCGCTCTATCACATCGTCGGCGCGATCGAGGCGCTGGAAGCCTGGAGCACGCACGAACAGTCGGCAGCGAAGGGCGCCTAAAGACCTGCTCCTACTCAGGTGCCTCGGGAAAGAAGTTCATGTCGCCCTTCGGATTGACCGGCGGCACCGGCCACTGATGTCCCCGTGTTAGCGACAGACCTCGGTTCGGGGCGGGTCGGAACGTGCGGGCGGGGGCGCCGACGAAATCCTCATCCTCGATCCAATCAAGATCGGACCCGTAGAGCTCATCCAGGAGTTGACCTTTCATGCTCTCAAGCCGGTTCGCACTCCCCGGATCGCCGGCGAGATCGTGCATCTCATCGGGATCATTCTCCAGGTCGAACAGATGGAAGACATTGCCGACCGGGTAGTAGATCAGCTTGTGGGTCTCGTCGCGCAACATGCGAGATGAGTGCCCTCCTTCGCCGAACTCGCCGTAGAGCGTTCGACGGCGACCATCCGACACCATGGACTGTCCCTCGACACTGTCGGGGATTGGGATGCCCGCTAGGTCGAGAAGCGTCGGCATGACATCCTGAAGGCAGACAAGCCGATCATCGGTTCGGTCGTAGCCGACGCGCGGGCAGTTCGCCGTTCCCATCAACACCATTGGAACGCCCGCCGACCATTCGTAAAAGGTCTGCTTGGCCCACAGATTGTGGTTGCCCAGCATGTCGCCATGGTCGGACGTGAACATGATGATGGTGTCGTCGAGGATTCCCTCTTCGCGGATCGTGCCAATCAGCGCTCCGATCTGCTGGTCGATATGAGTGCACAGCGCATAGAACGCCTTGCGCGCCGCGGTGGTCTCCCGCTCGGAATAGCCACCCCGCGCCGCCACACCTTGAAGGTGATAGGGCAACACCGCCGCATCGGCCGCCCAATCGCCAACGAACGGTGCATCGATTTCGACATCGGCATAGTAGTCGAGGAAGCGCTGGGGCGGCACCAGCGGCGGATGCGGATGACGGTATCCAAGATACCAAAAGGCAGGACGTTGCGGGTCTCTGCGGCGGATGTAGCGGGCGAGCGTATCCGTCGCCCAATTGGTCGCATGCACTTCTTCCGGCAGATGCCACGGCGTCGTCTGGTAAGCGTTGTTGCTCATCCCATGGCCGAACTGACGCCCGAGATAACCCTTGTCACCGAGGAAGATTTCGTAGTCATCGGTCACGCCATAGAGGGTCCGCCCCTCGTCATCCAACTGAATGTCGTCGAAGCCGATCCGGTCGCGCTGGGGATAGGTATGGGTCTTGCCGACCGCGTAAGCCTGATAACCGGCATCGCGAAACGTTTGCGCCAGTGTCGGTAGGTTCGGCATTTCCAGACGCGGCTGAAACGTGCGATCGCCGTGTATCTTTGCAGGCGTCCCTGTCATCAAGGTCCGCCGGGCCGGCAGACAGACCGGATGCTCTGAATAGCAGTTGGTGAAGCGCACACCGTTCCGGCACAACTGGTTCAGCGTCGGTGTGTGAGTGGCCGAATGGCCGGCGGCGCCAAGGAGCGGCGCCGACCAGTGATCGGTGACGATCAAGAGAACGTTCGGTTGGCTCATAACTCAGTCTCCCGCCGGGAGCGGCTTCGACAAGCGCCGGCTGACGATCGGCGCAACGACGATCACGGCGGTCACGGCCAGGATCACGAGTGCGATCGGGTCGGAGATGAACGCCAGAAAGTCGCCTTGCGCGCTGATCATGCCCTGTCGGAACTTGCCCTCGAACGTGGTTCCAAGCGCCATCCCGATAACGATCGGTGCGACCGGGAACTTCGCGAAGCGCAGGATCAAGCCGCAGATACCGGCAATGACCGCGATGACGATGTCGACCGGATTGCCGCGAACCACGAACGCGCCGACCAGCGAAAACATCAGGATCATGCCCATCAGCAAAGGTTCGGGGACAGACAGAATACGTGCGAAGAGCCGCGCGCCGGCCGCACCCAGGCCAAACATGACCAGATTGGCAATCAGTATGATGAGGAACGATCCGGTCAAAAGCTGCGGATTGTTATTGATGAGGTCAAAACCCGGCACCACGCCTTGAATGGTCAAGACGCCGAGCAAAACCACGGTGCCGCCGTCGCCCGGAATGCCGAGCGCCAAAGTCGGAATGAGCGCGCCGCCCGTCACGGCGTTGTTCGAGGCCTCCGACGCGATCAGGCCGTCCGGCTCGCCCTTGCCGAAATTGTCCTTGCGCGGCGAGGTGCGGCGCAGTTCCGAATAGCTGACGAACGTGGCGGCCGTCGCGCCAGTGCCGGGCAGGATGCCAATGAAGGTCCCGATCACGCTGCTTTGCAGGAACTGCCAGACGCGGATGCGGATTTCTGTGAAGCCGGGAAGCTTGAACCCGACGTTCGTGACATCTGGAGGCTTCGCTGCGAAGAAATAGGCCGCGCGATAAAACACTTCCGACAAGGCGAAGAGACCGATCAGAACCGGGATCAGCGACAGGCCGCCGGCAAGCGCATCGAGCCCGAAGTCGAACCGCGTATAGCCCGTCAGGTCGTCTGGACCGATCGTTGTCAGCCACAGACCGATCATGCCGGCCATCAACCCCTTGACGATGCTGCCGCTCGATACCCAGGCGATGCAGGTCAGGGCGAACAGGATGATGGCGAAGATAGCCGCAGGTCCGAAGGCGACCGAGACCCGCGCCAGCGCAGGCGCTGCGATGATCAGGACGATAAGCGAGAAGACCCCGCCGATCAGCGATGACAGCGTCGCCCACCCGATCGCAAGATCCGCCTTTCCGGCCTGCGCCATGGGATACCCATCGAGCACGGTCGCGGCTGACTGCGGCGTGCCCGGTGTGTTGATCAGGATCGCGGAGATCGAACCGCCATAGACCGAGGTGACATAGATGCCGAGGAACAGCGCCATCGATCCCTCGGTGGTCATGGAGAAGGCGAACGGCAGCGCGACGATCAGTGCCGCCACCGTTCCCATGCCCGGCAGCGCACCGGCCAGCGTTCCCCACAAGCAGCCGATCACCAGCGCGATCAGCACCTCGACGCTTGAGAATTGGGCAATGGCGGCAGCGATGTTTTCCATGACGCCCTACAACACGTGGAACCATGGCGAGCGCGGCAAAAGCAGCTCGAAGCCAAAGGTGAACAGCGCCCAGATCGCGACCGGTCCGGCGATGCTTATGATCGCCAGCGGGATGATCCGGCGATAGCCAAAGGCCCAGCAAAACAGGAAGAAGCCCGGAATGGCCGCGAACACAAAGCCGATATTGATCATGGCGAGAGCGGTGCCAGCCGCAATCAGGATCACGGCAGCTAACTGCCCCGTCTTGACTGGACCTTTATCGTCCGCGTCATTGTCTTCGTCGGGGGCGCGCACAGCCTCAATCGTGGCGATGAGCGCCAGCACCGCCCAGACGATGAGAAAGCCGCGCGGCGCGAAGGCCGGGCCGACATCGCCACCGAAAGTCGGAACATCGAACTGGTCGGTGAACGTGACGGCCAGAAGCGCGATCGCAACGACCAGCAGGATCGAGGGGACCGCAATGTTGAGAATGCGAAGCATGATAGCGCCCTCCCGGCTCCGGCGAGCGACGGGTCATGGCCGCCCTCGCCGGTTATCGCGTTGTCGAAGCTGCGCCTACTTGATCAGGCCCGCCTCTTTCAGAAGCTGACCGTTCAAGTCGAACGCCTCCTTGAAGAACGCCGTGAACTCGTCCGACGGCATGTAGCGGACCAGACGATTGGCGCCGGCCATGTTGGACTTGAAGCTGTCCGTGGCGACGGCTTCTCCGCACGCGCTTGAGAGCGTCGCGACGACACCATCCGGCGTCCCGGCAGGAGCGAAGAATCCGAACCAGACGGACACCTGGGTGTCATGACCGAGTTCGGCCAGCGTCGGAACGTCCGGATGCTGATCGGACCGCTTGCTGTCCAGGATCGCCAGCGCCCGCCATCCGAACTTTGTATCGAAGTCGGAAAACCACGTCGTGGCATCGGCGCGGCCACCGTCGATCTCGGTCGCAATGTCGCCGCCGCCCTTGGTCGGGATGTACTGGGTGGTCACCCCAAGCTTCTTGTCGAGGGTGAGCTGAGAGACATGCGCCATCGAGCCCGGACCAGCACCGGCGAACTTGAGGCCGTCGCCATTGGCTTGCGCGATATAGTCGTCAATCGTCGCGATGGGGCTGTCGGCCTTGACGACGAGATAGAACGGGCCTTGGCTGACCATGCAGATGGGCACCCAGCTATCTGCGTTGTACTTCGTGCGCTTTAGGTGCGGTTGCGTGGTCGTCGTGCCGACCGGCATGAAGCCGAGGCTATAGCCGTCCGCCTTCTCGCGCGACAATTGGGTGGCCCCGACAGTGCCGCCAGCACCCTCGACATTGCTGACCACAATGTTCTGCCCGAGAATTTTTTCCAGTTCCGCCGCGAAGAACCGGGCCGGCACATCCGTGCCGCCGCCAGCACCGAAAGGCACCATGAGTGAAATCGAGCGTTCAGGATAATCCGCAAGCGCCGCACTCGACGCGCATGCGAGTCCGATGGCGGTCAAAATACCGAGCGTTTTATGCATCTTTTCCTCCCAATGCCGTGTCGCTGAAGGGCACGCTAGACACGATCATAGGGCGGTTCTACTGTTAGATTGTCAGGCGCTAACAATTAGGACAGACATAGTGTCTCAACTCCAACGTCGCCCCACGTTGCGCGACGTAGCTGAAGTTGCAAACGTCTCGGAGATGACCGTTTCCCGGGCGCTGCGCGGCAAGGGTGTGGTGTCGCGTCGAACCCGCGCGCGCGTCCTTTCCGTCGTCGACCAGCTTGGCTATGTGCAAAACCGGATTGCCGGGTCGCTCGCCACCTCAAGATCGAACCAGGTGGCCGTCATCATCCCGTCATTGGTCAACCACGTCTTTTCCCAGGTCATGGCGGGCATCTCGGAAGCGCTGGAGCGCGCTGGCTACAACCCGGTGGTCGGGATATCCGACTACAATCTGGAAAAAGAAGAAGAGCTTGTGCGTTCGATGATGTCGTGGCGACCAGCCGGCTTCATCGTCACCAACCTCGTCCACACCGAGCGAACGCAGAACATTCTGGCCAACGCCGGCATCCCGGTCGTGGAGATGATGGATATCTCCGGTCCGCCCATCGACATTGGTGTCGGACTCCATCATGGCCGCGCTGCCCAAACGCTGGTCGATCATTTAGTCGGCAAGGGATATCGACGCTTCGGCTATCTGGGCTGGAGCGACAACGACTTCGCCGCGTCCACCCGCTTTGCGGCGATCCGCGATCGGCTGGCAGAGCAGCACCTTCCCCTCGCAGCTCCGGACATCTACGATCGGCCGCCGGATTTCTCAGCCGGCAAGTCAGGCCTGCGACACCTCCTTGAGGCTGAGCCACATCTGGACGCCGTTGTCTTCTCAAACGACACCGCCGCATCGGGCGGGGTCATCCACTGCCTGGAAAATGGCATCGATATGCCGGGCGACCTGGCGCTTGCCGGCTTCAGCGGTCTTCAGATCGGCCAGATCATGCCGCGCAAGCTGACCACGATCCGGACCAAACGCTATGACGTCGGTCGCGTTGCCGCGCGGTGCGTCATCAACAGGCTTGATGGCCAACCGGTCGAGCAATCGATCGATCTGGGCTTCGAACTGGAGGTCGGCGAGACCGCCTAGGAAACCGGGCGCTCAAGAAAGCACGGATGCCTATCCCGCGTCCCGCTGAGCGATCCAATCATGTGCCGGATCGTTCTTGAATCGCCATTTGCGCAGCGGCCCAGCCATCACATTCAAATAGTACATTGAATACCCATAGGGTGAGCCGCAAGGATGGTGACCCTTTGGAACAAGCACGACGTCGCCGTCGGCCACGCTCATCGTCTCATCAAGCGCCCCATCTTCGGTATAGACACGCTGAATGCCGAAGCCGGATGCAGGGTCGAGACGGTGATAGTAGGTCTCTTCCAGATAGGTCATGTCCGGATAAGCATCCTCGTCGTGGCGGTGCGGCGGATAGGATGACCAATGGCCCTGCGGCGTGAAGACTTCGGTCACCAGAAGGCTGTCTGCGATGTCGGCGTCTTCCATCGCGATCGGATGAATGTAACGGGTATTGGTCCCCGTCCCTCTCACCTCCTGAGAAATACCGGTGATGCGCCGCGCCGGATGATGGCCCTTGCCTGGTGCGGCGCAGACGGCGAGCGTGCAGGGCGTGGTCGCAGCGGCGTGCCAGTGCTGCCCGTTAGGAATGTACACGCAATGGGGCACCGTCTGCTCGAACACACTCATCCGGTCGCCAAGCTCGCCGAAATTCTCGCCGGCACCGGTGATTTCGGCTTTCCCCTCGACCAGCACGAGAATGACTTCCGTGTCGCCGGTGGCCGCTTCGGCGGTTTCGCCGGGAGCAAGGCGATAGAGACCGAAGCCGACATAACCCCAACCGGCCGACTCCGGCGTGATGTCGTGGACCTTGCCGCTGGCGCCGGTCGGCTTGCGCAAAAGCTGGGTCATTCATCGGCTCCTCAGTCACGACCAGACGTCAACGAATAGTCGGTCTTAGGGCCGATCGGCGGGCGATTGCAAGGCCTAGCCCAAGCGTCCCTGAAGCCTTGCCCAAAGCGCGGCATCGACCTGCAACCCGGATTGCGCATCCGTGGCAGCGTTCGCCCGGGTCTCACCTGGAACATAGACGCGATAGTCGGACTTGAGTCGATCAAGATAGACATCGATGTGCGCTGCAAATCCGTCGCCGAAGACTCGCTCCGGGGCGATTGCCAACACGAAAAGCCCGATTCCTGGTGTCGTTTCGCCGTCAATAAACGAGGGTGCGTCGAGCGACCAATTGGCACCGGACAGTCCGGCCGCCAAAAGCTCCACCATCAGCGCGATATTGCCGCCCCGCGCTCCACCAAAAGGCAAAAGCACACCGGAAAGCGCGCGCGCGGCATCAGTGGTCGGTTGGCCGTCGGCATCGAGCGCCCAGCCTTCGGGAATAGCCTCGCCCCGCCCCGCCGCCAAGCGCAAATTCACGAAGGCCGTGGCACTCGACGACTGATCGATGACGAGCGGCGATCCGCTTTCGCGCGGCACCGCGAAAGCCATTGGATTGGTGCAAAACACCGGCCTCGTCGCGCCAGACGCGGCGAGCAGTGCTGGTCCGCCATTGGTGCCAGCCAACCCAACAAGGCCCGCATCTGCCAAGCGCCAAACGAACCAGTCGAGCGCGCCGTTTGTGAAGCTGTTGGCCTGCGAGAAGATGGCAACTCCACTGGCCCTCGCCGCTTGGACGAAGTCGTCGAAGGCACGATCGTAGCCCAAATGGCCGACACCACCTCCGGCATCGACGCGAAAGATCGCCGGCGTCGGCCGCTCGATGGTCGGTTCGGCATTGCCATCGATGCGCCCCGCTTCGAGGCCATCGGCATAGGTTTCAAGATGGGCGAGACCGACACCCTTGAGACCCTCCGCCTCGGCCCGCACCAGCGCGCCGGACATAACTTGCGCAACGGCTTCGCCGGCGCCCGCCGTCTTCAGAACTGCTTTGCCAAGGGCAAGGGCTTCGTCCAGCGTGACGGTTTCAGTTCCCATGTCAGAGTCTCAAGCCCACATTTCTTCCATCGTAGATGGCATACGGCGCCTGCCGTGGCGCGGCGGCGTCGCCAATGACATGAAGGGAGAAGTCGACGTCGTCCAGCGCCCGCGCAACGCTATCCTCAGCCCTGTTTGGAACAGCCATGACCAGATCGTCCGCCGCGACGGTTTGCTCCGAACCGTCCAGGAACGAGACCAAGTGGGCGCCCTCCCCGGTCCAGTCCAGAATACCGTACTCGCACATGAATTGAACCCCGAGCTGCGCGAGCCGCTGGCGCAACGGATAGTCGGCGGCAGTGCGCTGTAGTTCCTTGCCGACCAACGGATCAGGTGTCACTAGTGTCACCTGTTTGCCGCCTTCGGCAATCGCCCAGGCAGTGCCGCAGCCGCGCCAATTGCCCCCCTCGTCATAGACGATCACGCGGTCGCCGAGCCGGGCGGCACGACCCATGACATCTTCCGCCGACCACACCCGACCGCGCTCAATTCCCGGAAGCACTGAAAGATGCGGCAACGCCTTCTGGAATCCCAGACCATCCGGCAGAGAACCGGTGGCGGTCACCACCTCATCGGCTCCAAAGGCACGAACATCGTCGGCATCCATATAGGTGTCGTAGCGGATTTGGACCTGAAGCTGCGTGAGTTGGCGTTCATACCAGTCGATAAGATCGAGGATCTGTGCCCGGCGCGGCTGCATTCCAGCCAGTCGGAATTGCCCGCCAAGCCGGTTGGACGCCTCGGCCAGGGTCACCTGGTGGCCGCGCTCCGCCGCCACCCTTGCCGCCTCCAGCCCGGCGACACCACCACCCACGACTAGGACCCGCTTCGGAGTCTCCGCCGGCGTGAAGCGATCGCCGCCCCACTCCCACTCACGCCCGACCGAAGGATTGACCAGACAGGAAATCCAATAGTCGCGTGACCGCCGACCCCAGCACATCTGGTTGCACGACAGGCAGCCCCGAATGTCCTCCGGACGCCCTTCCCTCGCCTTGTTGGCCAGATGGGGATCGGCGATCTGTCCGCGCACGATCGACACCAGATCGGCTTGTTCCGACGACAACACGCTTTCAGCGTTCTCGGGCGTGCGGATATGGCTTTCCGCCGTGATGAGCGCGTGCTTCACGACACCTTTCAGGGTTCCCGCCAAATCGCCGCCGAGCTTTTCGGGATAAAGAAAGGTCGGCATCAGCTTGTAGAAATCGAAATAGCTGCCGGTGCCGCAGGTCACGTAGTCGACCAGCGCCTCGCGGTCGTGGCGCGCGACGATCTCCGATAGCGCTTCGCGCGACAACGCCACGTCGAAGTCCGGTTCATCGTTGATGGCCAAACCGATGACGAAGTCCTCACCGCACACTTTGCGAATCCCAGTGACGATCTCACGCGAGAAGCGCGTGCGGTTCTCCAGTGAACCGCCCCATCGGTCGTCCCGCGTATTGGACCATGGCGTCCAGAACTGATCGACCAACGCGTGATACGCCGCGAAGATCTCGACACCGTCGAAGCCAGCTTCATGACACCGCCGCGCGGCCTGAACAAACGCTTCGATGGTTTCCCAAATCTCCGCCTCGATCATGGCGTGGCTGCCGTCGGAATCGTGATAGCTTGGCAGGCCCGACGGCGACCAGTTCGGATGGTAGGAGTTGTCGGCGTCCCCGTGCTGGCCGACATGGTAGAGCTGTTGGAGGATCACCGCGCCATGGTCATGAACGGCGTCCGTGATCTTGCTGAAATGGGGGATCACGTCATCGGATGAATGGCGAAAATTACCGCGCGTGAGCACAGCCGCCGCGTGTACCGGCATCGGCTCGATGACCAGCATCGCCGCTCCGCCGATCGCCCGTTCTTCATAATAGGCAACATGGCGCTCCGTCGGCAGACCGTCGACCGCCATATTGGCCGTATGGGCACCGAACACGATCCGATTTCTAAGGGTGTGCCCGCGCAGATCGATCGGCGAGAAGACCCGCGGAAACGACCTGCCCGCCTCAGTACCAGGCATCGTCCATCGATCCTTTCCTGCGCACGACGAAGTCGTCCAGCGCTTCTCCTATGCCTTCGTCCAGCGGCGGTGCCTCGTACGCCGCAAGCTGCTTCTTCCACTTGACATTCGCCCGGCGCATCGCATCGACGCTACCGGCCTCCGACCATTGCTCGAATGTCGTGTTGTCGGATAGCTCGGCATCGAAAAAAGCGGTCTCGTAATTTGCCATCGTGTGAGCGCAGCCGAAGAAGTGGCTACCGGGGCCCACCTCCTTGAACCCGTCCATCGCGAGCGCGTTGTCGTCGACCGGCAAGCCGGCCAGATAGGTGTGGAGTGCGCCGCAATAATCGACGTCCATGACGAACTTCTCGTAAGACATCGACAAAAGCCCATCGAGAAAGCCGGCGGAATGGAGAATATAGTTGCCGCCGGAAAGGACGGCTGCATGCATCGACGTCACGCTTTCCATCATCGACTGGGCATCGGGCAGCTTCGAGGTCGTGAAGGCGCCTGAGCAACGCAGCGGCAAACCGGCCCGACGAGCAAGCTGACCAACGACCAGAGACCCAAGCGCCGGCTCCGGCGTACCGAATGTCGGCGACCCGGAACGCAACGACATGGACGATAGAAAGTTGCCTAAAACCGTTGGCGCGCCCGGTCGCTCAAGTTGCGCCAGGGCGCAGCCGACCAGCGCCTCGGCATGGGCTTGCGCAATCGCGCCCGCCATCGTCACCGGTCCCATCGCCCCGGCCAGAATGAAGGGCACGCAAATCGTTCCCTGATTCGCACGGGCATAAGCACGGATCACCTGGGTCATCGTCGCATCCCAGACCAGCGGCGAGTTGACGTTGACATTGCCCATCACGCAGCAGTTCTGGTCGACGAAATCGGCGCCAAAGACGATTCGCGCCATCTCAACGGAATCCTCGGCCCTCTCCTCAGCCGTGACCGAGCCCAAGAACGCCTTATCCGACAATGTCGCGTGGGCATAGACCATGTCCAGATGACGCTTGTTGACCGGGATATCGACCGGCTCGCACACCGTCCCGCCCGAATGGTGAAGCCACGGCGCCAGATAGGCGAGCTTGACGAAGTTCTGGAAATCGGAAAGCGCGCCGTAGCGCCGGCCCTGGTCGAGGTCCATCACGAAGGGCGAACCGTAGGCCGGCGCGAAGACGACAGCATCGCCGCCGATCTCGACGGAGCGCGCCGGATTACGCGCATGATGAGTGAAGGTCCGGGGCGCGGTCTTTAGAACCTCTTGGACAAGTCCTTTGGGGAACCGGACGCGCGTGTCTTCGACCTTGGCACCGGCATCGCGCCAAAGATCGATGCTGCGTTGGTCCCCGCCGGTGAATTCGATACCAATCTCTTCAAGAATCTGATCGGCGGCCGCTTCGATCTTCTCGATCGCTTCTTCAGGCATGAGTTCGAAGACTGGAATCTGACGCCGAATGAAGGCCGGCGCCTTGATCGCGGCATCCACCCGTTTCTGACGCCGACGCTCGCGTGCGCCCGCAGGCCTCGCGCTTGTCTGCTCCTTGACGCTCACTGCCAGCCTCCGATCCGAAACGTGGGATCAAATTTATGCAAGCTCAAAGGCGATGTAACGCTGGAAAAAACTTCTGTTTCAGATAAGATTTACTTATGGAAAGCCTGCGATCCATCCTGCCTGCCGCACGGTCCCTCGTCGTCTTCGAAGCGGCCGGCCGGCAGGGCAGCTTCACACGCGCGGCGGAAGAGTTGGGCATCACACAAGCAGCGGTCAGCCTGGCCGTGCGCAATCTCGAAGAGCGTCTCGATTTGCCGTTGTTCATCCGACGTCATCGGGCGGTCGAGCTAACCGAGGCTGGGAAACGCTTGCATGCCGATGTCTCGTTCGGCCTAACCAGTATTAGAAAATCGGCGGGCGAACTGAGGAGCCTGAGAAGCGAACGCCATGTGACGCTGTCGGCCTCCACGGCCTTCGCCAGTCTTTGGATGCTACCGCGACTGCCGCGCTTTCGCGAAGACCTGCCCGACATCGACTTGCGCATTCAAACATCGGATCGCGATATCGATATCCTAGGCGAAAATGTCCCGCTGGCCATTCGGGCCGGCCGAGAGGGAAGCTGGCCCGGCTGCGAAAGCGCCCTTTTCGCGGAGGAGAAGATCCAGCCGATCGTCAGTCCGGCCTATATCGAGCAATTCGGCATGCCGGAGACCGACGCCCACATCGCGCTGCATCGGCTGATCCATCTTGAAGAGCCGTTCCGTCCGGCCATGGACTGGGCCGATTGGTTTGCCGCACGTGGCCTTTCGCCGCCTGCCAAGGCCAAGGGGTTGCTCATCAACGACCATGTTCTCGTCATGCAGGCTGTGCTGGCGGGCCAAGGGATCGGCCTCGGCTGGCACCACCTTTCGGATCACATGGTTCAATCCGGGCAGCTTTTGCGACTAGGTCGACATCCGCTTTCAACGGGAAACGGCTTCTTCGTCGTATGGCCGAGCGAGGCGCCCCTCTCCGACACTGTCAAACGCGTCCGCGACTGGCTCCTCGCCGCACCCCCCGCCAGTTGACCGTGGCACATCACACGCTTGGCTTTATATCGGTCACGGGTTAGCCATGTCCGGTCGTGAACCGAATGCCGTAGCCCATGCCAAAACCGATTAAGACAATCGCGCTTGTCGCCAGTCCGACCGAACCTGCACAAGAGGCCAAGGCACTTCTGGCAGCACGCCACACGACGGCGCCACCCGAAGAGGCCGATGCCATCGTCGCGCTTGGTGGTGACGGTCTCATGCTGCGGACGCTGCACGACCACATGGATAGCGACAAGCCGATCTACGGCATGAATCGAGGTTCTGTCGGCTTCCTGATGAACGATTATCATGACACCGATCTGATCGATCGTCTGAACGCCGCGCAAGAAACCGTCATTCATCCATTGAGAATGACGGCGCAGCCGACCGACGGTGAAGCGGTCGAGGCCCTCGCGATCAACGAGGTCTCGCTGCTGCGCCAAAAGCATCAGGCGGCAAAGCTGCAAATTCTCATCGACGGCAAGGAGCGCATGACGGAACTCGTGTGCGATGGCGTGCTCGTTGCGACACCGGCCGGCAGCACCGCCTACAACCTGTCGGCACACGGACCGATCATTCCGATCGGCACGCCCCTCCTCGCGCTCACCCCGATCAGCGCCTTTCGGCCGCGGCGCTGGCGCGGTGCCCTGCTGCCGGATGACAGCGTTGTCGAGATTGTCGTCAATGACCCGATCGAACGCCCTGTCAGCGTCGCGGCCGATCATCAAGAGTTTCGGCGCATTGCCTCTGTCTCGATCCACTCCGACCGGACACGCTCCATGCTCATGCTGTTCGACCGTGACGGCAATCTGGAAGAGCGTGTCTTGCGTGAGCAATTTCAGTTCTAGGCGACACAGCGAAGACCGCGCCGGAGGAGCTCGGTTCAGAAATTCTTAAGCGACTTCGTTCACTCTTCTGAAGGGTCTTTCCCTTCGGGTTTCACTGGCAGCGTGTTGTCATTTCAGTATGAGCAATATCGCCTTCAATCGTCTGAGTTTTTTGGTCGTCGACGATAACACGCACATGCGCCGCATCGTTCGGACGATCCTTGCCAGCTTCGGATCGCGAGAAATCTACGAGGCCGAGGACGGCGCTGAAGGGCTAGAAGCCGTCGATTCCTATTCACCCGACATCGTGATCACCGACTGGGTCATGCCGGTGCTGGATGGCGCTGAAATGGTCCGCATGATCCGTAATCCGGACGGTGGGCCAAACGCTTTCGTACCAATCATCATGCTGACGGCCTATTCGGAGAAACGGCGCGTGTTGGAAGCGCGCGATCTCGGTGTGAACGAATTCATGTGCAAGCCGATTTCGGCCAAATCGCTCTATCATCGAATCCAGAGTATCATCACCAATCCGCGCCCGTTCTTGCGCACCAAGACATATTTCGGGCCTGACCGGCGACGCAATTCAGGCACCGGATATTCAGGGCCGGAGCGGCGCACCAGCAGCAGTGGCGAGTTTGTCGCGAACCCCGGCTCGGCTATCGCCGGATCGCCGTCCAAGGACCAATCTCGTGTCTGAGGAGCCTATCTCTGAGTGCGGGACGCCCGAGCAGGCACAAAGTGGGCCTGCGCGAGAAGAAGCGCAGGGCCCGCAGCCATTCCAGATCATTGCACCGCCCCAATCGCTGGCGCGTGCAATCATGCCCGGAAAGAGTTCAAGGCTCGATCCGGCCGCAATTTCGCGCGCCGAGAATGCCCTCGCCGATCTGAATGAGTGCTTCGACGACTGGCTGGATGAGGATATTCTCGCCCTCAGCGAAGCATTGCTGAACATTCACGAGACAGGTGTCACCGAGGCGAGTCTTGCCGGCCTATATCGTTACGCCCACACGATACGTGGCGACGCGATGACCTTCGGCTTTCCCTTCGTCTCAGAGGCCGCCGCCAGTCTTTGTATCTACCTTGAAGCCTGCAAAGTCGTCGGCGATCCACCGATCGATATCGTTGAAAAGTTCGTCGAAGCGATCCTGGCAATCGCCCGCAACCGCCGCGAAGGCAACAATGTGCAGGTGGCTGAGATCCTCGTGGAAGCTCTTCGCGTGCTCGCTTCCGACCGGCAAGGCCGAGCAGAACGTTTGGAGGCCGCTGCCACCGCGTAGACGGTTACAGCCATTCTTTCACATAGACTAGGCCGCGATCTGAAGCGTTGAATCGGTACGCGCGTCGGACCGAGCGCGTCGAGCCTCATCCCGCGCGGCATCCGCGGCATAGCGATGCAGGAGCGCCAATATCTGTTCCGAATCAGCATCGGTCATGGTCTCGTACCGGGTCATCACCCGCTCGATCATGGTGCGGCGAAGCTTGCGATAATCGTCGGTCAGCGACTCCTTGCACAGTTCGCGATAGACCTGGATCGCAGTGACCATGAGCGGGCGAACCTTTTCGCCAATCCCGGCTCGCTTGAGAAGCGCGCGCAAGGCGCCCGTTCCGCCGTCCATCAAAAGGCCATACACACGCCCGCGCGGCTGGTTGGTCAAAACGGCCAGCCCCGCTTCCAGCACGACGATATTGCCGGTGACGGCCGCGCGAATGAGCAGCTTGGCTGTCAGCTTGTCGGTGCTGTGCAAATGGTGAACCAGCGCTCGCGCGGAGTCGGGACTTTCCTCTTCGAAGATTTTCAACACCGCCTTTTCCGTGGCATCGCCGACGATGGCTTCGATCTTGTTCGGACCCATCCAGTTCTTGCCTGCGATAAGGGATTTTAGGTCATCACCAAGCTGAGCAACCAGATCGTGTCGAAGATCGACGGGCAGATCCGGCCAGGACAGCAATTCCTCACGCAGTTCCGAGAACGATCCATGGCGTTCGACAATCCGCCGCAGCGTCGATTCAAGCATGTCGGCCGACGGATTGCGCAGCAGGATCAAGCAGACCTCGGCGCTAGCAACCTCGCCGAGCGCGGCGGAAACGGCAACGCTAACGTTTTGGCGGGCGGCGATGACGCGCTGCACGGCATCGTCGCCAAAGCCAACCAGATCGACAAGCTGAGCGCACGTCAAGACAGGCGAATGCGCCAACACCGGTTCAGCGACGAAGAACTGATCATTGGCAAGAAAATGGACCAGGCTGCGCGGTGCCGCCGGGTCGTTCGCCAATGCATCGCTGACCGCCCGGCGGATGATCTCCGACGGTTCGTCCAAAGCGCACAACAATGCGCGTTCCGCCATCGAGATTTCTTCGGTCGAAAGATTGGAATGGAGAAGCGACCGTGCGAGCGCGTTCAGCGCGAGCGCACGCCTTGGAATGGGAAGATTGTTTAGCCGGTCGATGGCGCGTTCGATAAACATGGTCTGCCCCTTTGGATGACCTTGGGCATCGTGCCGGCTGAATGTTTAACGTTCCCTTTACCATAAACGCTCGGCGGGCCGCCGTAGCGTTTTCCGGCCAAAATGCGGGGCAAACTCCTGTTGAAACTTGCCAATTCAGGATTTGTCGTCGAGCTCTACCGAGACAAAAGGCGGGCCTTCGTCATCGGGCGAATCACCCTCGCTCTCCGCGGCATCAATCGCGCCTTCGATGGCCGCCGTCGCGGCGATCGGCGTGGCGCGCGCCGCAATTGGCACGTACTCACCTCTGTCTTCCGCAGCGACGGTTGGCCGACGCGTCATCCGGTAGAGCGCGAAGACGGCGATTCCGACGTGGATTAGGGCACCAATCGAGAACAGTGTCTGCGGCCCCAGAATGCTCATGCCATAACCGGCGATGACCGGGCCCACGATCGAGCCGACGGCATAGGTCAAAACCAACATCGCGCTGGCCGGCAGCACCTTTTCCGTCGGCACGTAGTCGTTCGCATGCGCGACGGACAGGCCGTAAAGGACGGCGGCGAGCGCGCCATAGACAATAAACAGGGCAAAGAGAGGCAAGCCGCCCGCGGTCCCGACGAGCGCCAGGCCGCAAGCCGCCAGCGCAGCAACGGTCGCGCACGATGTGATTACGCGCCTGCGATCAATGCGGTCCGACAACGCCCCCATGGGATATTGGATAAGCAGGAGGCCGACGAATGGAAGGCTCATGAAGAGCGCGATTTCAGCCGATCCCATCCCGATCTCGGCGGCATAGACCGGCCCCATGGAGAACAGTCCGCCCTGCGCTATCCCGCACATAAAGCAGCCGACCACCCCAAGAGGCGATAGCCGGTAAATCTCCCGCAAGCGCAGCGTCTCATATTGCAGGATCGTTGGTGCCGGTGTGTTTGACAGCGAGATCGGAATAAGCGCCACCGACACCAAGATCGAGACGACGATGAACAACACCGGACCGGCTGGATCGGCAAGCGGCAGCACGAACTGACCGAGCGCCATGAAGCCCGACACAATCATCATGTAGATCGAGAAGATCTTGCCGCGCGTTTCATTGGTCGCGGTCTGGTTCAGCCAGCTTTCCGACACCACGTAGAGGCCGGCGATTGCGATGCCGGTGAGAAACCGCAGGAACATCCAGGCCCATGGGTTCGGGACCAGGGTGTGAACCAAAATCGACGCCGACGCGAGCGACGCATAGGCGGCGAAGACCCGGATATGGCCGACCCGCGAGACCAGGCGCGGCGTGATGACAGACGAAATCAGGAAGCCGATATAGTAGCCGGCCATGACGATGCCGATGATCGCGGTCTCAAAGCCCTCGATATTGGCGCGAATGCCGAGCAGCGAGCCTTGCAACCCGTTGCCGATCATTAAAATCGCAATACCGAGGAAGAGCGCCCAGACGCTGCGGACTGCATCCTGGATCATCGCGGTATCTCACCAGACGAGTGGGCCAGCCGGTGCGCCGCGACTCAGATATCAGCGCCCGAAGCGATCTCCACGCTGCGGCAAAATCTGGGGGTCTGTAAAGCGAAAAATGAGGTCGGGCTAACGATGTGATGAGCCGCCGTAAAGACGGGCGGCTTCGGCAAGATCGAGCGGGCGGCCGACGGCGCCCTTGGCTGCCGATTCCATCCACTGCGATAGGACGGCTTCGACAGGTGCGACGGGCTTCGTCGTGACGCTTGTTGCGCTGTCAGGGCGCGGCTGCGGCACTGGGACCGATGCGTCTTCAGAAGCAGCTACGCCCGACACCGATCCGGTCGACCGAAGGGCGGCAGACACCGAATCGGGGATTTGCGGCCCATCGGTGTTCCAAAAGCCTGCCAGAAAGCGCGGAGCGCCGCGTTGCTCGCCAGCGTCCGCATAGAAATCGTCGAAGAGAGTCTCACCCTGCTTTGCGGCCTCGGGCGCATCATCACGGCGCCTGAAGAAGCCGAGGAGATCGAAGATGGGTTGATCAACCCGTTCCGGCTTTGCAGCCTCCTGAATGGAAGCAACCCGTGTGTCGGCCTTGACCGGCGCCGGGCGCTTCGCGGGCATGGGTGCCGGCGCGGCATCGGCGCCGTGGTGGGATCCTAGCTGGGCATAGACTTCGCGGATGGTGCGCGGGCGACCGCCCTTCTTGTAGAAAATCGGCTTGTTGGCGCGCGCCTCCTTGGGAAAGAAGCGGTCGGCGCGGGCGTCAGGCGATGATTCGGTCAGCTCGATAAGCCTGCCCGCGCCACGAGCACCCATGAAATGGGCCATGTAGAGTTCAGATTCGGTCGCGTCGCGACCGATGCGGCTTTCCAGGAAGTCGCCATTGCGCTCCGTCAGCGCGCCAGCCATGACAGCCGCAGTTCGCGGATCGAATCGCAGCGAGAGGATTTCCTTTCGCGCAGCCGGGTCGGATACAACGTAGCGCCCGTCGCGCGTCTTGGTGATCTGGTCGGCGTATTTCTTCAGGCCGTGCTTGGCCCCAGACTCCTTGACCGTTTGGAGCCAGGTGCTCTCGATGAACTGAAAGAGACCGGCAGCGCTTGACGTGCGCGCCTTGGCCTTGGGGTTCATGCTGCTTTCACGCATCGCCGTGCGAAACAGATAGTCGAAGGCGGTACCCGTCGACCGGCTCGCCCGTTTAAGCGCCGTTGTGACCTGCGCGTTGCCCTCGACTGCGGAGAAGAACCCCATTGCGCGCCCGTATTGTGCCCAAGAGGTTAGAACGCTATTGCGATTATGGTAAATGCGACGTTAAGCGGGAGGTGGCCATGCAGGGGCAGTACTACGAAGAATTCGAGATTGGTCAGGTCTTTGACCACCCTATCCGCCGGACGGTCACGGAGATGGACAACGTCCTCTTTTCGACCATGACCCACAATCCGCAGCCGCTGCATATCGACTTTCATTTTTGCGCGGAGAAGACCGAGTTTGGGCAGCCCTTGGTCAATTCGTTGTTCACGCTGGGTCTGATGATCGGCATCTCCGTCAACGACACCACGCTCGGCACGACGATCGCCAATCTCGGAATGACCGAAGTCCGCTTCCCGAAACCGCTCTTTCATGGCGACACCGTGCACGTGACGACCGAGGTCATTTCCAAGCGCGAGAGCAACTCGCGGCCCGACGCCGGGATCGTTGAGTTCGAGCACAAGGCCTTCAAGCAGACGGACGATCTGGTGGCGATCTGCCGACGGCAGGCCTTCATGCGCAAAAAGCCAAGTGGGGACGACGCCTAGATGCGATCTTGGCTCTTCGTTCCAGGCGACAGCGAGCGCAAGCTCGAAAAGGCTGCCTCCGCCGGGGCGGATATCGTCATCATCGACCTGGAGGACGCCGTTGCGATCGATCGCAAGGCTGCGGCACGCGAAATCACCGCGGCCGCGCTTCAAGACGGTGCATTGGCGAAGTCCGCAACTGTCTTTGTTCGCATCAATGCGTTCGATACGGACCTGTTGGATGCCGATCTGGCCGCCGTGATCCCGCATGCCCCGACCGGTGTGATGCTGCCGAAGAGTGGCGGCGGGGCCGACGTCGTCAAGCTCGACCACTATCTCAAAGTCGCAGAGGCCGAAGCCGGCATCGACGACGGCGCGACAGCGATCGCGATCGTGGCGACCGAGACGGCTGGGTCTTTATTCGAGTTGGGTACCTATGCGGGATCGAGCCCACGGCTTTCCGCAATGGCCTGGGGCGCGGAGGATCTATCGGCGGACTTGGGTGCTGAGACCAACCGGCGGGACGACGGCACCTATGCTGACCCTTACCGCCTCGCCCGCACGTTGTGCCTTGCCGGCGCACGGGCTGCAGATGTGTTGGCCATCGATACGGTCTTCACCGATTTCCGCAATCTCGACGGCCTCGCCGAGGAAGCGGCCGAAGCGCGCCGCGATGGATTCGACGGCAAGCTAGCGATCCACCCGGATCAGGTGGCCGTCATCAATGACGTCTTCACCCCATCGTCCGAAACTATCGCCGAGGCGAAGCGAATCGTCGAGGCATTCGAGGCGGCGCCGGGCGTCGGCGTCATCTCGCTGGACGGGCGAATGATCGACCGGCCGCATCTGCGCCAGGCCGAACGCACACTGGCAAGGCTCGCGAATTCGTGAACGTCGCAGGGCCGATTAAACTGTCGCTCCGCTAATCCAGCCCTGAAGCTGACCGTAAAGCAGATAACGTGCGCACACGCGTCCGTTACGGACCGCCCCAGGGGGCGGACAGACATCCATTGGAGGAAAGTTATGCGCAAGATCGCTCTTGGCGCCACCCTGGCGCTCGCCCTGTCGGCAACCGCTGCGTCCGCCGACAACATCGTCGAAGTTGCTCAGGGTGCTGGCACGTTCAACACACTTTTGACCGCGGCCAAGGCCGCCGGTCTGGCCGATGCGTTGGCGACCGGCGAAAATCTCACCGTGTTTGCCCCGACTGACGATGCGTTTGCGGCGCTGCCTGCCGGCACGGTCGACACGCTTCTGAAGCCTGAGAACAAGGACCAACTCATCGCGGTACTTAGCTATCATGTACTGCCGCGCGAGCTGGCGTCGAACCAGCTTCCCGGCCGGACGATTCACGTCAAGACGATCAAGGGCGAAGGCGACCGCCTGTTGGCCGTCACCAAGTCGTCGTCGGGCGTAACCGTCGACCAGGCCAATGTCGTTGCAGCCGACATCCAGGCTGATAACGGCATCATCCATGTCATCGACAAGGTGATGCTGCCGGACAGCTGAGGCGCATCGGTGTGAAGGTCGCGAGGCCTTCACACCACTCGCCCTCGGACTTAGGCTGAGGGCCTCGCAATCGAAAACACGGTATCGACAGCCACATAATCCGTGTAGCCCAGCCGAGCGAGCGGTTTGTACCGCGTCACGTCGACCGCGCCGTCGACAATCACTTCGTCGTCGATATGAATGCCGACGACTTGGCCGAGCACGACCCAACTGCCGACGCTTTGCCCGTTAAGGTCATTGAGTTCGATCGTTTGGAGGTGTCTGCACTCCAAGGCCGCCGGACTTTCCGCAACGCGCGGCGGTTTGACAGCGCGGCACGGCGCCGGCGTCAGACCGGCGATTTCGAACTCGTTGACATCGGGACCAACAGGCGCGCTCGTGGCGTTCATCGGCTCACGCAGCGCATATGTCGCCATGTTGCAGACGAATTCGCCCGTTTCATCGACATTGCGCACACTATCCTTGTAGACATTGGACGCGAACATGACGATGTTTGGCCGGTTCGACAACGCGTTGAAAAAACTATAGGGCGCCAGATTGACGGCGCCATCGGCGGCAAGGCTTGAGATCCAACCGATAGGCCTTGGCGCGACCAGTGCCTTGAAGGGATCGTGTGGCAGACCGTGATCGTTAACGATCGCATCGTAGTACATGGGGGCAGATGCCTTTGTTGGGAGATGAGTCGAATGTCGGCTGTGGCTAGGAGGCATAAGAATGGGCCTGTTCGCAAGTCCTGGGCGCGCGCGCTCTGGCTGGGCGTTGCGGCAGCGCTCATTGCAGCCGCACCGGCTCGTGCCCAAAGCGACGATGCCACCGCTCCAGTGCAACTTGCCCCAAGCGAGGCTGACGCGGGTAAGCCGATTGAGTTGCGGCCGGGTATAGAACCGACACTCCAGCTCTCCGCGACACTGGTTGAGGAGGGCGAGCCGATCACCTTCGGTCTTGTGTGGCGGGTTTATTCGGCCAAGCCAAACCAAGCGGGACAATACCCGCTCATTGTAAAGTCGGAAGATGCTCGGCCGAGCATTCGTCTAACGTCGGGCTCCTACATCGTGCATGCCGCCTATGGACGCGCGCAGGCGACGCGAAGCGTGGCGCTCATCGACAGCGATGTTTCGGAGACGCTCAACCTGGACGCCGGTGGCTTGCGGATTTGGGCCGACCTCGGTCGCGGCGCCCGATCCAGTGTCGAAGACGTCACATTCTCAATCTACTCGTCGGAGCAGGATGATTACGGCGACCGTAAGTTCATCGCGGAGACGAATGACGTCGGCAAGCTGATCAGGCTCACGGCCGGCACCTATCACATCGTCAGCCACTACGGCGACGCCAACGCCATCGTACGAGCCGACGTCAAAGTCGAGGCCGGCAAGATCACCGATGCAACAGTTATGCATCGCGCGGCCAGCGTCACATTGAAGCTCGTGACGGAATCGGGCGGCGAAGCCCTTGCCAACACCCAGTGGAACGTTTTGACGCCCGGCGGCGACACCGTGACGGAAACCATCGGTGCCTTCCCCACCTATGTGCTTGCCGAAGGCGAGTACGAGGCGATCGCCCGACACGACGACGAGATCTACAACAAGACCTTCAACGTCGAAGCCGGGATCGACCGCGAGGTTGAGTTGTTGGCGGAATAGCGATCCTCTGAGCCCCTACACGTCATTGCGCGGAATGCGTAGCACTTGACCCGGGAAGATCAGATTCGGATCGTTGATGATGTGCTGGTTCGCCTGGAAGATCGGCTGAAAATCATCATTGCCGTACTCCGACTGCGCGATCTTGGTCAGATTGTCACCCGGCTTCACGATATAGGGCCGGTAGCCGCCGTAACCCGGTAGAATCTTCGGACCAAACAAGACCGGGATGATCACCTTTGGACCGTCCTCGTTGCCGGTGTCGTCGGCCAGCGTCAGAAACAGCCGTGTAAGCTTGAAGGTATTGTCCTCTGGGATCGTGATCGATCCCTGGAATTGCCGGAGCGCCAACGCCCCGACCTGCGTGAAGGACGCGTATTCGTCGTGACCTTCCGAAACGCGGATAGATAACGTGCCTTCAAACGCGACGGCGTTGCCGGCGATTAGGATGGTATGGTCGACGAGATCAAACGGCTGAGGTTGCTGGATATCGAGTGTCACGGCCATGGCGAATTCTCCTCACCTACCCAGCCCGAGCAAACGATAGCACAGGATGACGACACCGACGTGAGATGAATGACAGACCGGTTCCATGCGGAACGCAACGAGGCGGAAACGTCATCGGCACCTCAAGTTTGGCGTCGGCGTGCCTTCCAGTAATCTGCACTGTGTCCCTTATCCCAATTAAGCGAGTTGAGCATGGACGACACAAGAACAAGCACCCGCGTCGCGACCTGCCGATGCGGGCAGCTTAAGGCGGAGTGCGTTGGTGAACCGGTCCGCGTTTCCGTCTGCCATTGCCTGGCGTGTCAGAGAAGGAGCGGAAGCGCCTTTGCGACACAAGCACGCTGGCCGGAGGACCAGGTCACCGTATCGGGCGAGTTTGCGGTTTGGGAACGGATAGCCGACAGTGGCCACCGCGCCACTTACCGGTTCTGCCCGAAATGCGGTTCAACGCTGGCCTATGTCATCGAGGGATGGCCTGGTGTCGTCGCGGTACCCGTTGGCGCCTTTGCCGATCCCGAGTTTCCATCGCCGCGATTTTCCGTCTACGAACACCGCAAACATGGCTGGGTCGACATTCTCAGCGACGATGTGAAGCACTCGTCCGACCCAAGCATTGCGTTCACACAGGGCCCATCGACACGCTGATGCACGGTCCGTGTATGCCGCCTCGCAACCGCTGGTGCCGATCGCGAGGTCGACCTGAGTTTCTAAGAACCTTGGACTAAGAAAATTCGATTCCCGCGAACTTCTTTTCTTCGTTGCGCCAGACTAGGCGACCGCGCATTGGCTCAGACACCCCTTTGGGTCTCAATTCCACGAGGTCGGAGAGAAACTCCAGGTTCTCGCACCAAATGCGACATCCTTCCCGACTACCATCAACAATGGTGCAGGGCGTCGCATACTTCCCGCTTTGCACAACCGCGGGCACGGACATCTTATGCCTGGGTGACTTGCGGCGTTCCGTGCCGTCATCCGCCGGAGATTGCGTTTCGGCGTGCGAGACCGGGTCTTCAACACCCAGCGCCTTGCAAAGCTGGATCAGTTCGTGATTGTGCCGCTTCGTGATCTTGGAGACCTGGCGAAGGCGGGCTTCGATTTTCGCCAGCAAAATGTCGAAATCGATGGGTTTCGTAACGTAATCGTCCGCACCATATTCCAATCCTGAGAGCACATTCGACTTATCTGTCAGGGCCGATAGGAAAATAAACGGTGTATCGTTCGATGCACTATCGCTTGATCTAAGTTCATTCAACATACCGTAGCCATCAAGGATCGGCATATTGATATCGGAAATAATTAGATCGGGAGCATACTCGCTTATTCGCGACAATCCTTGCTGACCATTCTCCGCCTCGTCAACAAGATACCCGTGTTCGAGCAATTCCTCGGTAATAATTGACCTAAGGTCAACTTGATCTTCCACAACGAGTATTTTCGATTGGTAGCTCATATCTTAAATCTCTAATGTGATCGGTTAATATTTCGTCTACTTGGCGCGGTTGACGGATCATTGACAGCGCGCCGCCCCTGCAAGCACTGGCACCAGATTGTCTTGCCGTGAACGGGCTTGCCTATTCCCGCTTTGCCGCAGGATCTGCCGGCAGCTGGATAATAAAGGTAGATCCCTCGCCCGGGGCACTGGAGGCCGAAATCGTACCGCCGTGAAGCTCGACAATTTGTTTCACGAGGTGCAGGCCGATCCCGGTTCCCTGAATCCCTTCCGATGTGCTTGCGCGGAAAAATCGCTCAAACAACCGCGCCATCTCCGTCTTCGGGATACCGACGCCTTCATCTTTCACGCTGAGTTCGATCGCATCATCCGCCATTCGGCCATTCAACCAAACGGTGGTGGCTTCGGTTGAGAACTTGATCGCATTGGAAAGGAGGTTTGAAAGGACATGGCGCATGAGCCTTGGATCGCAAACGACGCTGTCGGGAAGCGGATCGACATCGACGACGATGTTGCGGCCGCGCGTTACTTGTCTCTGCATACCGACCACGTCGTGGATCAGCGCTTTGATATCGCAGCACTCGGGCTTGACCTCAATCGTGCCTGCCTCGATCCGAGAGGCCGTCAGCATGCCCTCCATCAAATCCGTCAAGTGAACGACGCTCGACCGGATCGTGGAGACACCTGAAAGCAATTCCGTCCCTTCAACACCGCGGCCGATCTTGCGCTCCATGCGATAAGCGTTCGCGTCGATCACCGCCAACGGCGTCCTGAATTCATGTGACACCGTGGACACGAACTGTCGTTGGAGCGTCGAAAGTTCCTTCTCCTTGGACAGCGCTTGTTCAAGCTTTAGCTTCTCGCCTTCAAGCTCTTGCGTTCGCTCGGCGACCAGATCGTTCAGGTGGTCGCGATGCTGCTCCAGCATCGCCTCCAAGCGCTTTTGCTCGGTGATGTTGCGATTGACGCCGACGATCCCGACGATCTCGTCATTCAGCCGGATCGGCAGCTTCGTGGTCGAAAGCCAAGCCGCCTTGCCGCCGTAGCTCGCAACGCGTTCTTGCAGGCTTACAATGGGCTGTCCGGTTTCGATGACCTCCGCTTCGGTGGCGCGGAACTCGTCCGCCATCTCCTTTGGAAAGAAGTCGTGATCGCTCTTTCCGATAAGGTCTTGAGCGGATTCAGCGCCCATCATCTCGGCCGTCGCATCATTGGCGGCGATGAAGCGAGAGTCGGGGTCTTTGATGAACACAAGATCGGGCCACGCTTCCATGAGCGTTTTGATCATACTGCGCTCCCAGGACACAATTTTGCTGCTCCTGGCGGCCGTCACACGGTAATGACGGCACACATATAACGTTATGGCGAAGATCAGGAAAACCAAGGAGAAAACCGCAAGGTCCGCGACAAAGTGCGCGACGAAGCTGTCTCCCAACTTCGACAACATGTAAATTTCTTCGACGATGAAGACAAATACGGAGATTACACAGAGCGCAACAACGATGCGCTGCAAATGCTTCAAATCGGCAGATGTAATCGACTTCAATTCGGCCAATCGCTCCTGATTAACTGCACGTCTTCATGGCCGCGAGCGAATCAAGCGGTCAGATACAACTATAACACAACTTGATTTGCTGGATTGCGCGTCATTTTCGGTCACGACCTGATGGTTATTGCATCATGGTCCCTCGGCGACTGCTAGAATGTGTGCACTCTCGACGGCTTGGTCTCTTTTTGCAGCCATCGAATTGGAGATCATCAGTCAGTTGCTGAGGGGAATTAAGCCCTCGCGCATTGACGCGAAGCGATGCGGCACCAGCGCATTCGGCTAGGACCGACGTTGCGTCGGCTTGTGCGGACTAGAACAGTCGGGCGGCGTTCGGACTGAAAGGCTTGCTGCCACACAACGCAACCCACCAGACGCGGCGCTAGCCAACCAATGCAGATACCAACAAGATAAATAAAATCAAGGGAGAGTATAGCAAATCACACTAGCCACACAAACCTTGAAATATCTATCAGAAGCGATAGTCTGGGGATCTTTCATAAATCGAAAAAGCGACACAGCCTATCGAACTATCGGATGAATAGACATGAATTTTGAGAAAATAAAATTCAGAACGATGCTACATATCCCACAATATAGTCACAAATCAATCATATTCTGGTTATTATTTATATCATCATATATTTTTATTCTATACTATTTTGAATATGATATGATATATGTATCGCTAATTGCAATTTGGATTGCCTTGTTATTATTCAAGAAAACATCTGAAATTATAATGACAGTTTCTATTCGCGTGGCAACACCTTTAATGATTGGGTTCTTATCAATAATTATCTATCAAAAAATGCATGACACACAGTTTATAAGATATTTTCAATCAAATCTTGTGAGCACTCAAAAACTAAGTACGTTCTTCCTACAGATAATTGCCACATTATACGCAATATGTAATGCATTTCTACTATGGAAAGGCTTGACCGATTTTGACAACTTGAAAAGCGCGCTCAAAGATGAAGCCAATGAGATTCACTCGATCAGTGAATTTTTCCGATATTTTGACAATGGTGATAAGAATGATAAGAATTCCAATATTATTAATGATATACGAGAAAATTTAATAGAATATATTGATAATATAACTGTAAGTCACAGAATAAAAACACACTCCAGCAACATGAAAATTCTAAGACAGATAATAAAATGCGTTAGCGAGTTGGATTGTAAGGATGACAATGATAGAGTTGCATTATCAGAGATAATGCGTTGCATAAATGATCTGACATTGATACGATCAAGGAGAATGGCGTGTATTGAAAATAGAATGTCGCCTTTTCTTATTGTAATATTAATTATGATGTCAATAGCTATACTAATCCCATTTGCGCTCGAAGATCCAAGATCATATACATTGGCCCCAACTTTCATGTTTTGTTTGTCTGTTTTCTTTTCGTTTTTGATACTAACTCTATTTGACCTCGATCACCCATTTGATGGGTACTGGAAGATACAGACGGGAGCATTTCAAGAAATCTCGGAGATACTACAAGCTGATATAGAGCACGGGGAAACTTCAAGCAAAGCCGATTTGATGCATCGATCGAATGCAATTTCATCCGATGAGGATTCGTCAGATCGAAAGCAGGTTCATACCGGAGCCCAGACTGCCACCGCAGCGGTCACAGGAAGCTAGAGTTCAGTGTTGTAGTGAGTTGGACTCCTGCGGCGCGAGCGCCCTCACCCCCGCCGATCCGGCGGGGTTGCCTCCTCCGTCAGCGCCTTGAGGGCGGCGTTCAGGGGTAGCGTCTCTTGATCCCGTGAGCCGAGCCGGCGAATCGACACCGTCCCCTCTTCAGCCTCGCGTTTGCCCACGACCAAGATCGCCGGCACCTTGGCGACGGAGTGTTCGCGCACCTTGTAGTTGATCTTCTCGTTGCGCAAATCTGCCTCCGCCCGAAGGCCCGCCGCCTTCGCCGCCTCCAGCACCTGGCTCGCATAGTCATCGGCATCGGACGTGATCGTCGCCACCAACGCCTGCACCGGCGACAGCCAGAGCGGCAGGTGGCCCGCGCAGTTCTCGATCATGATTCCGGCGAAGCGCTCCAGCGAGCCGAACAGCGCCCGGTGCAGCATGACCGGCACGTGCTTCTCGCCATCGGCGCCGATATAGAACGCGCCCAGCCGGTCCGGCAGGTTGAAATCCACCTGAAGCGTCCCGCATTGCCAGTCGCGGCCGATCGCGTCGCGCAGTACATATTCCAGCTTCGGCCCATAGAACGCGCCCTCGCCCGGATTGAAATCATAATCCTGACCGGCGGCTTCGACAGCGATCTTCAGCGCCTCTTCTGCCGCGTCCCAGACATCGTCCGACCCGACCCGCTGCTCCGGCCGGTCGGAGAACTTCACACGGATGTTCTCGAAGCCGAAATCCCTATAGATGTCGAGAATCAGCTGGTGAACCTTCACGCATTCTTCCGTCACCTGGTCTTCGGTGCAGAAGATATGGGCATCGTCCTGAGTGAAGTGGCGCACCCGCATCAACCCATGCAGTGCGCCAGACGGTTCATAGCGATGGACCTTGCCGAATTCCGCCATCTTCAGAGGGAGATCGCGGTAACTCTTCAGGCCGTGTTTGAAGATTTCCACATTGCCCGGACAGTTCATCGGTTTGCAGCAATAGGTGCGCTCATCCGGCATGGTAACGGAGTACATGTTCTCACCGAACTTTTCCAGATGGCCGGAACGGACCCAGAGCGATTGGTCCATCATGTCGGGCGAGTTGACCTCAATGTAGCCGGCTTTGTCCTGGCGCCGGCGCATATAGCCGATCAACTGATTGAACATCGTCCAGCCCTTATGGTGCCAGAAGACAGAACCTGGCGCCTCCTCCTGGAAGTGGAAGAGATCCATCTCGCGGCCGAGGCGGCGGTGGTCGCGCTTTTCCGCCTCCTCCAACATGGTGAGATAGTCTTTGAGGTCCTTGTCCGACGCCCAGGCAGTGCCGTAGATGCGCTGCAGCTGCGCGTTGTTGGCATCGCCACGCCAATAGGAACCGGCGAGCTTGGTCAACTTGAAGGCCGAGCCGATCTTGCCGGTTGAGGGCATGTGCGGCCCGCGGCACAAATCGAACCAGTCACCCTGGGCGTAAATCTTCAGGTCCTCGCCCTCGGGGATCGCATCGACAAGCTCCACTTTGAAGTGTTCGCCCTTCTCCGCGAACACCGCCTTGGCCTTGTCCCGATCCCACACCTCCTTGGTGAACGGCTTGTCCCGGCCGACGATCTCCCGCATGCGCTTTTCGATCGCGTCCAGATCGTCCGGGTGGAACGGCTCATTGCGGGCGAAATCGTAATAGAAGCCGTTCTCGATCACAGGACCGATGGTCACTTGCGTGCCCGGAAAAAGCTCCTGCACCGCCTCGGCCATGACATGGGCGCAGTCATGGCGGATCAGTTCCAGTGCTGCCGGATCGTCGCGGGTGACAATCTCGATCGCCGCGCCATCCGGCACGGGATCGGACAGGTCTGCGAGTTCGCCATCAAGCCGCATCGCCACGGCCTTCTTCGCCAGCGATTTGGAGATCGCGGCGGCGATGTCGGCGCCGGTCGCTCCGTCCTCGAAATCACGGGCGGCACCATCTGGAAATGTCACGGAAATCATGCAGTCGTCTCCTGCTCTACTCCTGCCAACGATGCAGGTAAGCGGTTTGTCCTTGTCCTGTGCGCCAGGACGATAAGGCTGTCAATCAGCCGCGGTCCTTTTTCGCTTTGTCCTGCTGCAGCGATACCCACCACAGCACGCCGGCTCCGACGAAAAACAGACCGAGCCCGCCAAAGAACAAGCCAAGACTGGCCAGCCAGTCCATATCATCCTCCATCGGAACGAAGCGAATGAGGCTCAGGTCAGCCGCGTGGTGATATGGCGGCCGGTCCATCGCCCATAGCGCCAGGGCATATACCAGCGGGCTGAGTCGGGCAAGCGATCCGGCACTGGATCGAACCCGCTGGATCCGAAGGGATTGCAGCGCACGATCCGCGCAAGTCCGATCCAGCCGCCGGCCCACAATCCGTGGGCGCGAATGGCATCGGCCGTGTACTCGGAACATGTCGGCAGATGACGGCAGCGGCGACCGATCAGTGCTGAGAGCGTCAGCTGGTAGACCCGCAAGACACCGAGAGCGATACGAATGTGGAGCGGGCGTGCGGCGGAGATCGGCTTGGCGCGGTCCACGGTGGCGTCAGTGTGCCGCGACTGGTTCTGGTGCCGCGGCTTCGATCTGATCGAGCGCTTCAACCACCGCATCGAACGTTAGAAGTGTGGAGGCATGGCGGGACTTGAAATCGCGGACCGGTTCCAGAACATTCAGATCAGCCCAGCGTCCTTCGAAATCGGCCGGACCATTGTCCTTCAGCATCTTGATCATGCGCTGGCGAATGTCGCGCAGTTCGTCCGGCGTCGCACCAACGATATGGCGGGCCATGATCGACGACGAGGCTTGACCGAGTGCGCAGGCCTTCACGTCATGGCCGAAATCGCTAACGATGCCATCCTCAAGCACAACGTCCACGGTGACGGTCGAGCCGCACAGTCGGCTATGGGCACGGGCTGAGGCGTCGGGCGCATCGAGCCGCTCAAGCCGCGGAATGTCAGCGGCGAACGCCAGGATTTTCTTATTGTAGAGATCGTTCAGCATCTGCCGCGCGTCCAATCTGGCCGCCCCTGTTCGCGACCCAATATAGGCTCATTCTCATGGCCTTCCAACGGGCAAATATCGCGTTTGCGTGATAACGCTTTACGATTGCTGGACATCTGGCGGTCGACCACCACTTTATTCCTGCACTGTGTGTGCTAACACTGAAAGAACACAACCATGGACGCCGTCGTGAAACCGCTGACGATAACAGAGACCTTTAAGACACCGCCATCGCGCGAGGATGCGGAGGCGGCCGTTAAGACTCTGCTCGCTTATATGGGTGAAGACCCGGCGCGCGAAGGCCTTCTCGATACGCCGATGCGGGTGGCCAAGGCCTATAGCGAGCTGTTTTCCGGCTATAGCCAGGATGCCGCCGAAGAGCTGAAGCGGACCTTTGAGGAAGTTAGCGGCTACGACGAGATGGTGCTTGTCCGCGACATCGCCTTCTTCTCCCATTGCGAGCACCATATGGTGCCGTTTTTCGGCAAAGCGCACATTGCCTACTATCCGACCGATCGCGTGGTTGGCCTCTCCAAATTGGCGCGGGTCCTCGACATTTATGCCCGTCGTCTTCAGACCCAGGAAAACCTGACCGCCGAGGTCACCGGCACGATCGATGATGTGTTAGCGCCGCGCGGCGTCGCCGTGATGGTCGAAGCGGAACACATGTGCATGACCATGCGCGGGGTCCGCAAGGCCGGAACGTCGACGGTGACCACACGTTTCCTCGGCTGTTTCAAGGACGACAAAGAGGAGCAGGCCCGCTTCCTGTCGCTGATCGGCTACAAGTAACGCCGGCCGCCGAATGGATGACATTAATGGGTCCTGACCTTAGCCGCCATGACCGCACACTTCGATACCGCCTTGTCGAAAGGCACGCTTGAATCGGGCGATGCTCTGACGCCCCGGTTCAACGAGGATGGCTTGATCGCCTGCGTCGCCGTCGAGGCCGATACCGGCGAGATCCTGATGCTCGCCTGGATGAATGCCGAGGCGCTTCAAATGACCATCGAATCCGGGACGGCACACTATTGGAGCCGGTCCCGCCAGTGCCTTTGGAAAAAGGGCGAGACCAGCGGCCAGATCCAGACGGTGCGCCGGATGCGCATCGACTGCGATCAGGACGCGATCGTGATCGATGTCACGGTCGGCGGTGATGGCGGCGCCTGCCACACGGGCAAACGAAGCTGCTTTTACCGCGACATCGAACTTGGCGGTGCGGACGCAACACGCGCGCGACTGGTGACCAATGCGCGCTGATTAAGCAATTCCTAAGGGGACGATAGTCATACTTAGGGGTTGTGGGGTACGCCTTAGCGGCGCGTTTATGGCGCCGGAGATTTCCGGACGCCGGAGTGGGACGATGGCGAGAACGGAAGACAAGGCGAATGGCACGGGCTTTTCCAGGCCCAATGCCACCGCAAAGAGTGGCTTTGAGTCCTTCCTTGCGTACGACAAGCTCGAGCACCTCAAAATTGGACTGGCGCTTGGTGGCGGCGCGGCGCGCGGCTGGGCGCATATTGGCGTCCTTCATGCCCTGACTGAGTTGGGCATTCGCCCCCATGTCATCGCCGGCACGTCGATCGGCGCCGTCGTTGGCGGCTGCCATATGGCGGACAAACTCGCCGAGCTTGAGGTGTTCGCGCGCGGCCTGTCGCGCCGGCGCATGTTCGGACTGCTCGATCTGAACTTTTCCGGATCGAGCCTGATCGGCGGCAACAAGCTGATGTCGCTGCTGGAAGAACATCTCGATGCGATTCCCATTGAGTCCCTCGACAACCAGTTCGTCGCGATCACCACTGAAATGGGTACTGGACACGAGATCTGGCTATCGCGTGGCTCGCTGGTTCAGGCTCTTTGTGCATCTTACGCGCTGCCAGGCATCTTTCGGCCGATGAAAGTCGAGGGCCGCTGGCTCCTCGACGGTGCCCTGGTCAATCCCGTTCCAGTTTCTGTCTGCCGCGCGTTCGGCGCCCGCCTGGTCATCGCTGTCAACCTCTCCAGCGATGTGTTTGGCCGTGGCACCGTTGTACCCGACATGTTGGCGGGCCTTGAAGAGGAAGTGACGGTGCAGCGCGACCACAAAGATGTTGCGCCACGCCGCGCCGAGCGGATGATCCTGCGGCAGCTCACCGGTCGCGGGTCGGGCGCGCCGGGCATTCCGGCCGTCATGGCCGACGCTTTCAACATCATCCAGGACCGCATCTCACGGTCGCGCCTGGCGGGCGATCCGCCGGACGTCACGATTTCACCGCGGGTGGGAAAGATCGGCCTGTTCGAGTTCCATCGCGCCGAAGAGGCGATCACGCTCGGCTATGAAGCCGTCTTCAAGGCTATTGAGACACTGTCAGAGACGGTCGACCACCTCGCCTGAAGTGATTTAGCCGGTGGCGATGTAGTCGCGCATCGCTTGGGCTTCGAACTCGGCTTCCGCCAGCCGGTGCTTCACGACGTCGCCGATCGAAATAATGCCGATCAGCTTCGCCTCCTCGACGACGGGAACGTGTCGGAACTTGCCCCGCGTCATCAATCCCATGACATCGGCAATCGTGTCTTCGCGTCTACAGGTCACGACCTCGGTGGTCATCAACTCCGATACCGGATGGTTGAGGACTTCGGCGCCTTGACGCGCGATCCACTTGACGATGTCACGCTCTGAGAGGATTCCGGCGACCCCGCCAGCGCCATCGGACACGACCACGGCGCCGATCTTGTGGGATTCCAACGTTTTCACTGCTGCCTCGATGGTATCGTTTGACGTGACGGTGGTGACGTCCTGTCCTTTTTCACCGATTATTTTTTGAACAGTCATGCGGCCCTCCATGCCGGCACCCGCATGGCGGGTTCCGTTGGCATACGTTCACGATAACGAGAACATGATGACGCAACGGTGTCGTTGGGACAAGACTGATCCGATCAGATACCGCGATCTTCCTCGAACGGGTCTGGCGGCATCGCCGATGGCCTCGAACCGACAGGATCGAACAGGCTGAATGTGAGCAATCCGGCAGCAAAACCGCCGATATGGGCCTGCCAGGCGATCCCGGCGCCTTCGCCGGCGATCCCGACGGTTCCCACACCGAAGATCAGATTGATCACGAGCCAGACTCCAATAAACAGCAAGGTTCGTGGGTCGGAAAACGACTCCCGAAGCCCCATCGCCGGTTGGCGATAGGCCGAAGCATCGGTTCGCCGACCAACACCGAGCGGCGCACCGCTTCGAAACGCAAACCGGATCGCGCCCGCCATCAAGCCGGAGATGGCCGCCGAGGCCCCCACCATGGGAACCGCCTCTCCGAAATGCGTGACGAGGTGGAACGCCGCACCAACGACCGTCGCAACGACGCAAAAAACAACGAAGCGAAGTGGCCCGAACCGCCAAGCCACGGGCGAGCCGAACGCCGCCAGCCACAGCAGATTGATCACCAAGTGAACGACGCTGCCGTGCAACAAGGCGTAAGTCACGAAGGACCACACCTTCGGACCCAGCTCTGCGCCGGGGCCGACCGCGCCATAGCGCGCCGGAATGAATGCGAAATAGACAATCACGTCGATAGCCTCGGCCCGAGGAAGCCCAGCTCGCGCGACGTGCGCAACAATAAGGATTGCTGCAAAAGCCATGACCACGCGCGGCATATTGAAAATGGGTTCGCGATGCCGCTGATCGGTCACGCGCCGCTCCTTGTGTCCCATTGATGGACACAGCCATAGAGGATCGCTTTCATTCGGTACAGGTAGCAATACAAGCCCTCAGAGCCGCGATCGCAGCCCAATGGCCTCAGCCAGCAGGCTCCCACCACACTATTTCCCTATAAGCCACTGCAATTTCGAAGAAATTAGGCGAGAGAACAGGCAAATTCGCCCACCAAACCCGTCGCGAAACCGGGGCATTAACCTTAACAAATCCTTTCCCTGCAGGCGCTCCCGTCCCGGCTTAGACTTGGCACGCTCGCTGCTGCGTCGTCCACATCGACCAATCCAGACTGTCGGGAAGACACGTGATGCAGAGCTCAAACGAATTGACTGTCGGCGGGAACGAGAATGCGGCGATGAGGAATAAGACTTCGCGTGATCTGTATGACTATTGGAATCGGATCCGCCGCGATCGTTTCGCGCCATGGCGCTCGGAAATCGAACCGGCCGACATCCATACACTGCTGCCGGACGTGTTCATTCTCGAAGCACAAGACAAGGGCGGCTTTCAGTTCCGCCTGGCCGGAACCCGCATCTGCGCCGTCTACCGTCGCGAGCTGAAAGGGCAGAATTTCTTCAAAATGTGGTCGGCGCACGACCGCGAAGGCTTTGAGACGCTGTTGCACAACATCTCACATGACGGAGCCGTCGGGATCGTCACGGTCACCGGATCGACCGACCGCAATCAGTTTGCGCGGTTTGAGATGATCATCATGCCCCTGCGGCACCATGACGGAAAGATCAGCCGCTTCATCGGCGCGATGTCATGCGCGGAGCTACCCTACTGGCTTGGCGTCAACCCGATCGTCCAGCAAACGGCCGATGCCGTTCGGATCGTGTGGCCGGAAGAAAGACCGGATTTCCTGCGTCAGGCTGTCAATCAGGATACGCCGGTACCCGAGGCGATGGTTCGCCAACCGGTCCGGCATGTGCGTCACCTCGCGATCTACGACGGCGGGCGTGGCGAATAAATAAACTTCGATCGATCGGAGTTACCTGTTTTTAACCGCAATCTGTGATCGTTGCCGCCTCGTTGGGCTACAACCTTTGGCAGCAATCACTGTATGTCGGCACAACCCACAGCCAAGCATATTGATAGACGCCGATCTCAGCGGCCGGTTGAACGCCGCCGTTTTCAAAGGCTTAAGATAAACTTGCTCGGCCGATTCATGTTGCCGAATTACGAGGAATATCCGTGTCAGACACGGGATATGTCGCCGGGTGATGTCGCCATCGTTACTCCCGTTGCGGCTAAGGTTGGTGAGCGCATCGTCTGCTATTTCGACCATATCGGTCGACTTGAGGGGACCGTTACGCGCCTGTTCGTCGACGGTTTCGCCATTCGGCTGAACGCGACGCTGCGCAAACGAGAAAAACTGGCGGCCCAGCTCACCTGGTTTGCCAACCGTGACGAACTGAACCTTCCCGAGGATCGTCGCCACGAGCGCATCGATATCGGCCAGCGCACGTCCGAGATCACTCTGCCCGACGGACGGCGCCAAACGTGCAAGATCATCGATGTATCGATGTCAGGTGCTGCCGCGACCGTGGAAAGCCGTCCACCGATCGGAGCGCCCGTCACCCTCGGCCGGATGCGCGGCCGGGTCGTGCGCCATTTCGAGGAAGGCATTGCGATTGAGTTCTCGGTGACGTTCAACGACGCCGAAACTGTCAAGGAACGCCTGTTTAGCGTTTAAGCGCGGGCCCTTTAGCACCCGACACATTTCTCAACTACCCGCCCACGACCCAACCGTGCCCGGCTGCCGGTGCAGGATCGGGGTTGAAGCACGGTCGATTTGGCTAAAAATTGAGTCAATTACCTTGCGAATTCGCTTTAACTATATTTCAAAATTCGCAAAAATATTGAACGGCAACCATACGAATTAATTGTATATTCGCTCCATCAGGGAAGGGGCGAGTATGAATAAAATAAAACTCGTAGTATTAGGTGCAACAATACTATTTGCTGGAGCGACAGCACCGGCATTGGCTGGCAGCACGGATAAAATTACTGCGGGATCGCACTACATGAAGGAATACGGCGGGACTTTACCTCCTGTCGGCCATGTTCGGTTCTGCACAAAGCGTCCGCACGAGTGCGCGGTGCGCCATAGGGAGCGCAGTACACTGCGGCTGACGCGCGCGCGGTGGAATGAGCTCAATCTGGTCAACCGCGCGGTCAACACGCAGGTGCGCCCGACAACCGATCTGGCGCTTTACGGGCGGCGCGAGCACTGGGCCTATCCGACCAGTCAGGGAGACTGCGAGGACTACGTGCTCTTGAAACGCTTGACGCTGATCAAGCGCGGCTGGCCGGCCGACGCGCTTTTGATCACGGTTGTACGCGACCAGGAGGGTGCCGGTCATGCGGTTCTGACGGTGACGACCGATCGGGGCGACTTCATCCTCGACAACAAGGTCGGTGCGATCAAGCCGTGGACAGAGACCACCTACCGCTATCTCAAACGTCAGTCGCGCAGCCACCCGGCGCGCTGGGTGGCGCTCGATAAGCGCGCCGCGTCGACGCGCGTGCGCCTGTTCGGAGGCTTGGGCAATTAACGGCGGCTGAGACAGCGACCAGCCGGAACGGAATTCATACCCGGTCAAGTCCCCACTCCCCCCATCCCCGTGACCGGGTATGTCTGGAGCCGGTTCCGCGACAAACGGAACCGGCTCCCTTTTTGCCGTCGCAGCCGGACGGCAAGTCACAGCACTTCTCCAGTCCCCAGGGCAGGAACGGAATCACTGTCCGCCTGCAATCCCCCGGCGAAGCGCCGTGCATTGGCGACATATCGGTCAGCCGAGACCTTAAGCCCGGCAATGGCGTCGCCATCCAGCGTCCGTGCTATGCGCCCGGGCGCTCCGATGACGAGCGAGTTGTCGGGTATCTCTGTGTTCTCCAGAATCAGCGCATGTGCGCCGACAAGGCAGTTGCGGCCGATGCGTGCACCGTTGAGCACAACGGCTCCCATTCCAATGAGCGCGTTATCGCCAATCGTGCACCCGTGCAGGATAGCGCGATGGCCGACCGTGACACCCTCGCCCACCACGCAGGGAAAGCCAGGGTCAGTGTGAATGACGGTCAGATCCTGGATGTTCGACCGTTGCCCGATGTGGATAAGCTCATTGTCGCCGCGCAGCACCGCCCCGAACCAGACGCTCGCGTCGGCCTCCAGGCGCACCCGCCCGATAACCGCAGCCGAAGGCGCAACCCAAGCACGCTCAGTGCCGACTAAGTCCGGTTTTTCGCCGTCAAGCGCATAAAGCGCCATCCGTCCGTCCCCACATTCGAGCCGCTCCCCAGCGGCATGACCGTTTCGGCTTCCCGATTTGGGTCAATGTTCCAGCGCCGTTAAAGCGACAATGCAATATGGATGACAAAGAGCCCGGAGATAAAACTCCAGGTCACCACAATCAGTAAGCTGAGGCACAGCCAGCTCAGCGATTGGTTCTCAATCGCGCGGCTGCGCAAGGCGTTTCGCATGACGATGAAAGGACCGCCGAAGACAATAACGGGAACCTGGAACGCGCGCCCGATCATGGTGCTTGAGGCGACTTGAAAGCTCGCCGGGCGATTGGTCATCAAGCTGTAAAAGCTCGAAATCAGCCCGGCGGCGACATAGCCCGCCGCAATCGCATAAGCGATTATGAACACCTCAAGCAACATGCGCCTACTCATCACATACGACGATGTTAACGGTCTGGTAACCTTTGCAGTTCGTTAAGACGCACGCAAGACACCGAGGTGCTGGCGGCCCGAAATTCGCGTTTATGCTTAACGCGTCCTTAAGGGAGGGCGATCCAGGTTTGCAGGCGTTTGATCCAGCACAGAGTGTGAGACATGGCGTCCTTTATCGCGCGCAATCGAGCTGGCCTTCGAAGCTCAGCCATCCACAACACGGCATCAGAAAGTCGGCTTACGTCGCGCCTGGCCTTCGCGACCGCAGCCCTTGCCTTGATGATTGCAACCGGTTTTACGATCTTCGACCTCGCGCTACGGACCGCGGATAAGGTTTTCATCGATATCGCCGCTCTGACACCGCCGGCGCAGGCCGATATCGCATTCGGCCACCATCGATTGTCATTTCCGGGAGATTGGCTGACCAGCCCTTTGGCGCTGAGCGATGAGATGGCGACATCGGCATCCATCCGGCTGCCCTACAACAAACTGCTCGCCTTGATCGGCGCGAGCAGTCCGCTCGACGGCGAAGACGGAACGAACCCTCATGACGTGGTCATCCGTCTGCAGGTGCCGGCTCGTCCCTCAGATCGAGTCGACCTCCTCTCGGTCGTCTACATTCCAAAGTCGATCCCCGTGACCGCGATAGGGCCAGCCGGGCTGACCATGCGCCATTTTCTGGCCAAATCCGGCTATGACGGCGAGACCCTCTACATCGGTCACGAGGGTGGACACCAATTCATCGCGAGATGCCTGGAGCAAAATGTCAACGGGGCAGCGGAGATCGTTCAGCGGCCTTGCATCTCGACTCATCGCATTTCAGACGACCTTGAAGCCGTCCTGCAATTCGAGACCGCACTTCTGGTCGATTGGCGCAAGCTGGATGCCATGGTCAACGCATTGGTGAGTTCGATCTCGGTGCGCTGAGCGCCGAACCAGCACGCTACTCCAAATCGAAATCCAAAATGGCCATCTGAAAATTATACGACAGGTCGCCGTCTTCGTCGTCGCGAAAGAGCACACCAATGAACTCCTCGCCGAGATAAACCTCTGCGGAATCGTCTTTTTGCGGCCGCTGGCGAACCTCGATGGCGGCCGAATTGAACAACTTACGTAGGTAGCGTTCCAGTTTCTCGATCTCGGTGCGGGTCACGGCTTCCTCTTTGCAAACGCGTCTAAGCCAATGAGATGGCTCGCGTTCGATGCCCGCCCAAGCTGTGGATTGCAAGCCGTTATTCTTCGGTCATGCCCATTAAATGGTTCATGGTGCGGGCCGGCTCCGGGCAAATCGCATTGCCGACAACCTTTGCCGGAACGCCGGCAACGGTGACGCACGGGGGCACATCCTTCAAGACGACCGATCCTGCCGCAACGCGGGAGCAGTGACCGACTTCGAGGTTGCCGAGAATTTTCGCTCCGGCGCCGATCAAAACACCGTGGCGCACTTTCGGATGGCGGTCACCGCGCTCCTTGCCGTTTCCGCCAAGCGTCACGTTGTGCAGGATTGAGACCTCATCGCCGACGACCGCCGTCTCGCCGATGACAATACCGGTCGCGTGATCGAACATGAGACCCTTGCCGAGTTCGGCGCCCGGATTGATGTCCACGCCGAAAACCGTCGATGCCCGGGATTGGAGATAAAGCGCGAAGTCCTTGCGACCGTTGCGCCAAAGCCAGCCCGCAAGGCGCGCGGTCTGAATGGCATGAAACCCTTTGAAATAAAGCACAGGCTCGATCAGACGGCTGCAAGCCGGGTCGCGGTCGAAGTGCGCCACGATATCCGCCCGCACGGTCGCACCGAATTCGGTCATCGCCGCCAGCGCTTCCGAAAAGGTTTGGGTGATCAGCTCGTCCGTGACATCCCTGTGGTTAAGGCGCTGGGCGATGCGGTTGATGACGACATCTTCAAGCGTGTCATGGTTCAAGACATTGGCATAGATGAAGCCGCCGAGGGCCGGCTCGCCCTTGACGATCGTCGCCGCCTCGCTCCGGATTTGCTCCCAAACCGGATCGACAGATGCCAACGGCCGGCTGTCGGTATCGAAGGAATTCGCACTCATCAATGCTCTCCCAATCCGCGAGTCGGAGCGTCGTGTCTGCTTTAAGTAAGCGCAGTGTCGCGAAAACACAAATACCGGCGGGAGACGGCGACACCATGACCGCGCGCGTACTCGGCCCCTCAATTGCAGTGCTGAACAGTGGAAGACTGGCCGATCCCCGCGAGAAAGCTTATGACACAATAGCGAGTGGCACGATCGATTTACAACTTACGCGTACTATAAAATAGCGATTCGCGTAAAACCTGCATTAGAGATCAATCATGAATGATACAACCGCGGGCGGGACGCTCCGTCTGGTCAGCAAGGGTCCGGTCGGCCGGGTCGTCATCGACCGCCAAGAGAACCGAAATGCCTTCACATTGGACATGTGGCAGCGCTTCCCAAGGCTCATCCAAACCCTCAACGACGATTCTGAGGTGCGCGCCATCATCATCGAAGCGGGAATCGGCCAACCGTTTTCGTCTGGCGCCGATATCAGTGAATTCAGCACCGTCAGATCGACACCGGAACAGGCCGCCAATTACGATGCGATTACGGAAGCCGCATATCAGTCGCTCCGGGACTCCCCAAAGCCCATCATCGCGAAGGTTCGCGGCTATTGCTTAGGCGGCGGCTTCGGCTTGGCGCTGGCGTGCGACATCCGGATTGCGTCGCCCGATGCGCGTTTCGCCATTCCCGCTGCACGGCTCGGCATCGGCTATCCGATGGCCTGGGTCGCGGATTTGCTACGCGCCGTGCCTCCGCAAACGGCCAAGGAAATCCTCTTCACAGCGCGCCCGATATCCGCGGCGGAAGCCCTGCGCCTTGGGATCGTCAGTCAGGTGGCGGAAGGAATCGATTCTGTCGCGACGTCGCTCGCGGGCCAAATTGCCCAAAACGCCCCGCTGTCTCTGCGAGCCGCGAAGCGCATCATCGACGGACTCTCTAACCCGCTCGGCGCGACCGACAGAGACGCGCTCGACGCATTTGCCGCCGACTGTATCAGCTCCGCTGATTTCGCCGAAGGCCGGCAGGCATTCCTCGAGAAGCGAACGCCCCAGTTCGAGGGCGCCTAGCGCGCATCTATGCGCCAACGAAAACCGCCTTGCAAACAACGCAGTGGCGCCACTTTCGGACTCACTTTGAGAGGTTGGAAGCCGACACCGGCAACGCAGAGCTGAGGAACATCAAAACGGCGTCCGTGAAGACATCGTTGCGATCACCCGCGATCATGTGACCCGCACCCGAGATGTCCGCGTAAGACCCATTTTTCAGCAACTGGACAAAACGTTGCGCCTGATCTTCGTCGATCAGATCGCTGTCGCGGCCGCGAATGAGATGAACGGGGCAAGCGGCATGTCCGGCATTTTCGACGATGTAAGCCGTCGTGGCCTCATAATCGGTCGAAATCGCTCGTGGCCCAGCAACGAAGGCCGGGTCCCAATGCCAGCGATACCGACCATCCGCGCCGCGCACCAGGTTCTTGGCCAGTCCCTCCAGACGCGGCATCCGCTTGCGCTTGGGCAGGTAGCGCGCAATCGCCTTCGCCGCCGTGTCGAGGCTTTCAAATCCGTCTTCCAGGTCGGCAGTCATGAAGCCCATGATGCGATCGACCCCGTCCGGGTTCATCCACGGCGTAATGTCGACAAGCACCAGCGCGCCAACCGGCGCCGGTTTGTCGCCGAGTACCGCCAGGAATCCGGCCAGACCGCCCAGCGAGGCTCCGACAATGGCCGGCGGCCTGCCCGTCTGTTGGTGCATCATTTGGGTCACGGCGCGAAGGTCGGCGGCGAAGTCCGGATAGCGGTAACTGGCGTTTGGCGATCGGCTGCTTTGTCCATGGCCGCGCTGGTCAATGGAGATCGCGCGATAGCCGGCTGCCGCTAGCGCCTGGGCCGTGCCACCCCAGGCGTGGCGCGTCTGGCCACCGCCATGCGCAAGGATCACCGGCCACCCCTCGTCCGGTCCGAAGCGATCGCCGACGATTATGTTGCCGTCGGCGCCGGTGAACGTGAGGCGATGGCCGTCCGGCGGCGTAAGTGGCGCTGTCACGCGTTGTCCTTCAGGAACTCAAGGACCCGCGCCTTAAAGGTCTTGTCGCCGACGGCCAGCATGTGGTCGCGGTCGTCGATGTCGAAGGCCACGCCGCCAGGGATCAGCGCCGCCAGTTCCGATGCATCGCCGCCGACGGTATCCCTGGTGCCGACCGCCACGAGAGCCGGAACGTCAATGCCTGACAATTCCTGCGCGGAGATTTTCTGCCGCGACGACCGGATGCATGCCGCAAGCGCCAGAAGATCGCTCCCCGTAGCTTCGGCAAACTGTCGAAAGGCCCGCGCAGTGGCATCGGTCACACCATCCAGGGACCGGGCCTCGAGCGCTTCGGCGATCGGTTCCGACCCGCCGATCCCGCGCACCATGTTGATCCCAAGCCCGCCGAAGATCGCGTGGCTCACCTTTTCTGGATGGTGCATAGCCAGAAAGGCCGAAATCCGCGCGCCCATGGAATAGCCCAGCACCGGCGTTGATCCGAGGCCTAGATGATCGATAAGCCGCGCCGCGTCGTCCGCCATGGTCGGTGCTTCGTAGACAGCCGGATCGTAGAGTTTTTCCGATTGCCCATGGCCGCGATTGTCGAGCGCGATGACCCGGCGCCCCGCTTTGACCAGAACGTCGACCCACCGGGTATGTACCCAATTGACGTGAGCGTTGGAGGCAAATCCGTGAATGAGCAGAATCGGAGCCCCTGCCCCCTCGTCGAGATAAGCAATCTCGACCCCGTCGGAATCGAATATCTGCATCAACAGGCCCTAGCCCCCGTCCCAGTAGACCTGTTTTAGCGATCCGTCCTCAAACGGCAAGCCAGCGATCCTGGACAGAAACGAAAAGCCTCTTGTTCCCTCGCGCCGCCATTGGATATGGTCCCGCACCGGCTTGAGGAGACTCGCGATGGCGGACCATGCGGTTGCGCACTTCAAGAACGATCTGGGCGTTCCGCGGATTGCCATCGGCGTGCGCAAGTTCAAGTGTATGGGCGCCAGCGCGCCCTATGACCATCCGCATGTCTTCTTGGACATGGGCGACGAGACCGACATCGTATGCCCCTATTGCTCGACCCTTTACGTCTATGATCAGCGCCTATCCGCCGATCAAACCGAGCCTGCTGGATGCGTCGCCGATCCAAACGCCTAAACTAGGTCCACAATGATCCGGGAAACGGCCGACATCGCCATCGTCGGTGCCGGGATTTCCGGGCTGACGGCGGCATTGGCACTGGCGCGGCAAGACCGCGCTTCGGTCGTCTACGAGCGCGCGCGGGTGATGTCGGAGGCAGGAGCCGGCATTCAGCTTTCGCCCAATGCCTCTCGTGTGTTGATCGATCTCGGTTTGGAGCGCAGCCTCTCGCGGCATGTCGTTGCTCCAGACGCAATTGTCGTGCGCGATGGCGAGACCGCGCGCCCGCTCGCGCGTATCCCGCTCGGCGAGGATGCCGAAGCCCGCTATGGCGCGCCTTACTGGGTGATCCACCGCGCCGATCTGCAGGATGTCTTGGTCCGTGCCGCTATGGCGCACTCCAACATCATCTTGAAGCGTGGCGCGACGTTTACGCAGCTCAACGAGATACCCCACAGCGACCGTCTTTCAGTCACCCTTGAAACGCTCGCCGGCGTCGAAACGCGCAATCACGACGCCATTATCGGCGCGGATGGAATCTGGTCGCAGGTGCGCAGCACGCTCGGTGACACGACGAAGCCGCAGTTCTCAGGGTTCCGCGCCTATCGTGCCGTGGTGTCGCGCGACCTTTTGCCGCCCAGCATTCGCGAGAACATCGTTGGCGCCTGGATCGGTCGGACCGGCCATGTCGTTCACTATCCGGTCATCAGTGGCTTCGCCGTGAACCTGGTGGTCATCACGGCCGACAATGTGGAAACGCGCGGGTGGAATGAACCGGTGCCGGCCGATGTCGTCGAAAAGAGTTTCACCGAATGGCACAAGGACGTGGTCGAGGCAGTCAAGGTTCCGGGCGAAACCTGGCGGTCCTGGGCGCTCTACGACCGCCCGCCCGAACCGTTTCATGGGCACGGCCCGACGACGCTGATCGGCGATGCGGCGCACCCTATGCTGCCCTTCCTGGCCCAAGGCGGAGCGATGGGGATCGAGGACGCGATAACGCTTGCCGACGAGTTCGTCGTCCATGTCGGTCGACCCGATCTCGCTTTTCGGGCGTTTGAAAAGCTGCGTGCCGGGCGCGTGAAAGCCGTTCAAAAGGCCGCGCGCAAGAACGGCCGCATCTTTCACATGGACGGCGTCACCGGCGCGGTGCGCAACGCGGTTTTGAACCGCATGTCACCGAGCGCGCTGATGAGCCGATACGATTGGATATACGGCCACCGAACGAGTGCCGCCGACGCGTGATTGGGCGACTGGCTTAGAGAAAGCGGTCCTTGCGGATGCCGAGGGTTTCAAGGTCACGCGCCAAAGGACGATGACCGTTGGTGACGGCATGGCCCGTCCGGGTCGCCGCCGCGAAAACTTGCATAAAACCGATAATGCTCTTGTTCATGGCAGGGCTCCTTTTCGTTACCCCACCGATATAGGCCTGCCCTGACTGAATGTGGTGCGCTCATTCGCGCCATCAGCCATGCGCGACGGACATGCGTTAATGGCGCGCCATAAACCCGATCTTAAGAGCCGTTGATCGCGGCCTCATACCAATCGACCAGAAGCCGTCTCTCGTCGGGCTCCATGAAGCTGACATTGGCTGGTGGCATGGCGTGGCTGCGGCCCGCTTGCAGATAGATGTCCCGCGCGTAGCGCGCGATCTCGGCATCGGTTTCCAGCTTCACACCTTTCGGCGCCTTGATGATGCCGTCCCAGGTCGGTTCTTCAGCGTGGCACATGGAGCAGCGTCCGAGCACGGTGTTTCGCGCATCTTCGAAATGCTGAGCGCTCGCGAAGCGCTGCTCGTGCGGCGATAGCGTGGCGGCCTCTTCGTCAGTGCCCTTCAGGACCTCCGGCACCGTCGACAGCCACATGATGAGGACGAAGATCACGGCGGTCGCCAGCCAGGTCCACATCGGCTTGCCTTGCCGCGCATGCATGGAATTGAAGTAGTGCCGGATGGTGACGCCCATGAGGAACACCAGCGAGGCGATCACCCAGTTGTATTCCGTCGCGAACGCCAGCGGATAGTGGTTCGACAGCATCAGGAACAGGACCGGCAAGGTCAGGTAGTTGTTGTGGGTCGACCGCTGCTTGGCCTGCGCGCCCAGCGCCGGATCCGGCGTCTGGCCGGCCTTCAGGGCGTCGACGACCTTTCTCTGGTTCGGGATAATGATGAAGAACACGTTCGCCGACATGATGGTCGCGGTGAAGGCGCCCAGATGGAGCAACGCCGCGCGGCCCGAGAAGACCTGCGTATAGCCCCAAGCCATGACCACCAAAACGACGTAGAGGAGGATCATCAGCTTTGTGTTGTCGACGCCAAGCGGAGATTTGCAGACGAAGTCGTAGATGACCCAGCCGATGCCGATCGAGGCGAGCGAAATCAGGATGCCGGTCAGGGGCGAGATGTCGAGGACGTTGGGATCGACCAGATAAAGGTCCGCACCCACATAGTAGACGATGGCGAGCATCGCGAAACCGGACAGCCACGTAACGTACGATTCCCATTTGAACCAGGTGACGTGCTCCGGCAGCGTCTCCGGCGCCACGAGGTATTTTTGGATGTGGTAGAAGCCGCCGCCGTGGACCTGCCACTCCTCGCCATGCGCGCCGACCGGCAGATGTGGAACCTTGCGCAGCCCGAGATCGAGCGCGACGAAATAGAAGGACGAACCGATCCACGCGATGCCGGTGATCACGTGCAGCCAACGCACGGCGAAGGACACCCAGTCCCACATCACAGCGAATTCGTACATAGCCCTCTCCCGTTTGCCCCACACTGGCAGGCATTGCGTTCTGCGCAAAGACCGATAAAATCCAAACACTTTCAAAAATCCCATGATAATGGGATGGGTCGCCCGTGTCTTATGTGAACAATCTCAAGACGTTCGTTCGGGTCTATGAACTAGGCAGCATGTCGGCAGCCGGCCGCGACCTGCGGGTGTCCGCAGCCGTCGCCTCAAGCCGGATCTCCGAACTGGAGAAGCGTCTGGGCGTCCGGATGTTCAATCGCACGACCCGCAGCCTGAAGCCGACCGAACATGGCGAGCTGTTTTACAAGGGCGCCATCAAGATCCTCGACACGATCGCCGAGGTCGAGGGCAGCATCGCCGAAATCACCGATCAACCGCGCGGCACGATCTTCATTTCCGCGCCCCTTGGCATTGGCAAGAAGCTGATCGCGCCCCTCGTACCCAAGTTCCTGGAACAGTATCCAGAGATCAACGTCCGGCTCCGGCTCTCCGACCGCAAGGTCGATATCACCAATGAAGGGCTGGACGCCGCCTTCGTGCTGGGCACGCTCTCGGACTCCGAGATGCGGGTACGTCCCGTCCACGACTTCGAGCGCGTGCTGTGTGCGTCACCAGCCTATCTGGAGGCGCACGGAACACCCGCAAACGGCGACGAACTCATTGAGCAAGGGCACAAATGTCTCATGCTGCGTTTTCCGGGCGCCGAGGAGTTTTTCTGGGTCTTGCAAGTGACCGGCGGCAGCAAGCGCTACGAGTTCAAGTCTTCTCTCGAATCCGATGATGGCGATGTCCTGACCGGATGGGCGCTCGCAGGCAACGGCATCGTCAACAAGCCCGTCTTCGAGGTCGCCGGTCATCTTGAAACGGGTGAACTCGTTCCTGTCGCCACAAAGACGCCGCCGACGAAGCTGCCGTTCTCTTGCATCTATCCCCACAAACGTCTGCAGGACCCGAAAGTGCGGCTGTTCATCGACTACATGGTCGGTGAGTGCAAAAAGCTGATCGGCTGACGCTCCGTCCCGCTTCCTAACATTCTTTCAGCTATTTTTTGAAAATACTGGAATTTTCTTGCGTTAGTCTAAGACAAGTTCTGCGGGGACCCTATGACGCCACCTGTTCGATATCCGCGCGATACCTTCGGCTATGGCCCGACGCCGCCGGCCGCCGATTGGCCGGGTGGCGCGGCGATCGCCGTCCAATTCGTCGTCAACTACGAGGAAGCAGGCGAAAACTGTCTGTTGCATGGCGACGCGGCATCGGAAGCGTTCCTGTCCGAGATCGTTGGCGCGGCGGCCTGGCCAGGCCAGCGCCACTGGAACATGGAATCGATTTACGACTACGGCGCCAGGGCGGGCTTTTGGCGTCTCCATCGTCTGTTGTGTGAAGCCGAAGTCCCGGCGACCGTCTACGGCGTCGCGACGGCCCTGCAACGCTCGCCGGTTCAAGTCGCGGCCATGCTGGAGGCCGATTGGGAGATCGCCTCTCACGGTCTGAAGTGGATCGAATACAAAGATCACGCGCGCCAAGACGAGCGGGCCGATATGGAAGCGGCCATTCGGCTGCACGAAGCGGTCACGGGCAGACGCCCGAGCGGCTGGTACACTGGCCGTTGCTCCATCAACACGGTCGATCTGGCTACGGAGGATGGCGGCTTCGCCTATGTCGCCGATTCCTACGCCGACGATCTGCCCTACTGGCACCACCACGCGGGCCGAGATCAGCTGATCGTTCCCTACACGCTCGACGCCAACGATATGCGCTTCGCAACTGCGCAGGGCTTCAACTCCGGCGACCAGTTCTATGCCTATCTGAAGGACACGTTCGACACGCTCTACGCGGAAGGCCAGGCGGGCCAGCCGAAGATGATGAGTGTCGGTCTCCACTGCCGCCTTGTCGGCCGTCCAGGCCGCACCTCTGCTTTGAAGCGCTTCATCGATTACGCCAAGAGCCACGATGCCGTCTGGTTCGCCCGGCGCATCGAAATCGCCGAACACTGGGCGAAGCGCCACCCACCGGCAGCCGGGATCGACCGCCCGTCGGCGATGGACAAAGAGACGTTCGTCGATCGCTTTGGCAGCATTTTCGAGCACTCGGCCTGGATCGCCGAACGCGCCTTCGCCGGTGAACTCGGGGCGGCCCACGATACGGCCATCGGCCTTCACAATGCGCTGACCATCCAATTCCGCACATCGAGCGAAACCGAACGCCTCGGCGTCTTGACGGCCCACCCGGACCTTGCCGGCAAGCTGGCGGCCGCCAAACGCCTCACGGCGGAGTCGACAGCCGAACAGGCCGGCGCCGGCCTCGACGCGCTGACAGACGCCGAACGCACCCGCTTCACCGAACTGAACGACGCCTATAAGGAAAAGTTCGGCTTTCCCTTCATCATCGCGGTCAAAGGTCTGAACAAAGATCAGATTTTGAAGACTTTCGAAGCGCGCGTCGCCAATGACCGCGACACCGAGTTCGCGACCGCCTGCCGACAGGTCGAGCGGATCGCCCTCCTACGCCTGAAAGATCTGCTGCCATGAGTTTGGATACAACGATGCCGGATCGGACATACTACGCCCCGCACGGCGGTCACCCACCGCAGACCGATTTACTCACCGGGCGCGCGGTCTTCACCGACGCCTATGCGGTGATCCCCAAGGATGTCATGCGTGACATCGTGACGAGCTATCTGCCGTTTTGGGACAACACACGCGCCTGGATCCTGGCGCGGCCGTTGTCGGGCTTCGCCGAGACCTTCTGGCAAGCGATCTTGGAAGTAGCGCCAGGCGGCGGCAGCGACACGCCGGAAACCGATGCAGGCGCCGAAGGCGTGGTGTTCGTCGTCGAGGGCGAAATGACCCTGACGCTATCGAGCGAGCGCCACGTCATGACGCCCGGCGGTTATGCCTTCATACCGCAGGGCAGCGATTGGACGGTGCGCAACGATGGCGACCAGCCAGTGCGCTTTCACTGGATACGCAAAGCCTATGAGACAGTCGATGGCATCGACATGCCGCCAGCCTTCGTCACCAACGAGCAAGACGTGGCGCCGACACCGATGCCGGACACAAACGGCAAATGGGCGACGACCCGCTTCGTCGATCCGGCCGATATGCGCCACGATATGCACGTCACCATCGTCACTTTTGAGCCCGGTGCCGTGATCCCGTTTCTGGAGACTCACGTGATGGAGCACGGCCTCTATGTGCTGGAAGGCAAGGCCGTTTACCGGCTCAACCGCGACTGGGTGGAGGTCGAAGCCGGAGACTTCATGTGGCTGCGCGCCTTCTGTCCGCAGGCCTGCTACGCCGGTGGCCCCGGTCCGTTCCGATACCTGCTCTACAAGGACGTCAACCGGCTCGCGTCGTTGAGCACATAGACGCCAGGACGCCGAACGCAAATCCGACCCGCTGCCAAGATCGGGGGCAAGACGAAAAACGCAAATCTTGGCGCATCGCTGTCGATGGAGGAGAAGATGGCAAGTGACAACGCGGCGTTGGGGACGCCGGAACAACTCAAAGACCCCAACTATATGCCACCGATCGCGACTGCGATCCCGCTCGGCATCCAGCACGTTTTAGCGATGTTCGTGTCGAACGTAACACCGGCTATCATCGTCGCCGGCGCGGCCGGTTTCGGCTTCGGCTCCAATTCGCCGGACTTCCCGAACCTGATCTACATGATCCAGATGGCCATCATGTTCGCCGGCGTCGCGACGCTGTTGCAGACAATCGGCATCGGCCCCGTCGGCGCGCGTCTACCGATCGTTCAGGGCACGAGCTTCGCCTTCATCCCGATCATGATCCCACTGGTCGCCGGCAAGGGCGTCGACGCCATGGGCGCGCTGATGGGCGGTGTCCTCATCGGCGGTCTGTTCCACGCCGCTTTGGCGCCGTTCATCGGCAAGGTGCGGTTCGCCCTGCCGCCGCTCGTCACCGGCCTGATCGTCACCATGATCGGCCTGGCGCTGGTCAAGGTCGGCATTCAATATGCGGCCGGCGGCGTCCCGGCGATCGGTACCGAGGAGTTCGGCAGCCTGCAGAACTGGTTCGTCGCGCTCGTCGTCATCATCGTAACGCTTGGGTTCAAGTTCTTCACCAAGGGCATGTGGTCGGTCGCGGCCGTGCTGATCGGTCTCATCGTCGGCTACATCGTCGCGCTGATGATGGGCATGGTCAGCTTCGGCAATATCGGCCGCGCGGCGGTCTTCGCCCTGCCGAACCCGTTCCACTTCGGTTTCGAGTTCAGCCTGGCGGCGGTCATCGGCTTCTGCCTCATGGCGGTCATCTCAGCAATCGAGACGGTCGGCGATGTGTCGGGTATCGCCAAGGGCGGTGCCGGCCGTGAAGCGACAACTGAGGAGATTACCGGCGCAACCTGGGCCGACGGCCTTGGATCGGCGGTTGCCGGCATTTTCGGCTCGCTGCCAAACACCTCGTTTTCGCAGAACGTCGGCCTGATCGCCATGACCGGCCTCATGAGCCGGCATGTGGTCACGATCGGCGCGATCTTCCTGATCGTTTGCGGCTTGATCCCCAAGGTTGGCGCTGCAATCTCAACGATCCCGATCGAGGTTCTGGGCGGCGGTGTTGTCGTCATGTTCGGCATGGTCGTGGCCGCTGGTGTCTCGATGCTCTCGGACGTTTCGTGGAACCGTCGCAACATGGTGATCTTCGCCGTCTCGCTGTCCATCGGCCTCGGGCTCCAGCTTGTGCCGGACGCGCTTCAGCACATGCCGGAAACCCCGAGAGTCCTGTTGACTTCCGGCCTCCTGCCGGCAGCGTTCATCGCGATCGTGTTGAACCTCGTCTTGCCGGAGGAACTCTCCGACGAACAAACGGAAGAGGTGTCGGGCGGCATGGCCGGTCACCTGCACGACGACCATGTCTAGATAATATAGACTGCAGCAACAAAAGCCTCGGCGCACCGCGCCGGGGCTTTCTATTCAACGACAACCGAATACGGCGCGTCGAAAAAGAACTCTTCCAAGTTCTCGCCCTCGCCGGCTCTGTCGACGATGATGAAATCGGACTGAGCCTCCAGCGGCGTCAAAACGCCGTGCCATGTATTCTGCCGATAATTCACCCCCTGCCCGTTCGCCGCAAGAAACGCCTCCGGACGCCTTGGCGTGCCGTTCTCGTCCGGACACACGACCACCAGATATGGCCGGTCGGTGAGCGGGATGAACGCCTGACTGCCGAAGGGGTGACGCTCGACCATGGTAAGCGAAAGCGGCAGTTCATACGGTTCGCTTGACGCGATACTGACAATCGGGTGCGCCCCCGGCCCACTTGTCTCGACCTTCGCCAAGTCGTGGTAGCGCATGCATTTCCCGTTGTTGATCGGGAAATGGTGCGCGCCATCCTTTTCGATCACGTCGCCGTAGGGCGCGAACGCCGCGGCCGTCAGCGGTCTGGCGATAATCCTCTCAGCCATGAATCAAATCCACAGGTTTCGTCTCTATCCTTTTGTTTTTTAGACGTTTATTGCCGATTTGTCAGCCATTCAGCAGCCGCTCGACATAGGCCGGAACCATCTCCGTAGCCTTGCCGTGGATGACCTCGGCAAACATCGACACGCCTTCCGACGGCTCCAGATTGAGTTCCACTGTGTGAGCCCCGGCGCGGCGCGCTTCGACAACGAACCCGGCGGCCGGATAGACATTGCCGCTGGTTCCGATGGAGAGAAACAGGTCGCATCGGGCGAGATCCTCATAAATCTCGTCCATCCGATAGGGCATCTCGCCGAACCAAACGACGTCGGGGCGCATGCCTCCGGTATTACCGCAGCGGCCGCAGACCAGATCGACCGTCAGGTCGTCTTCCCACGGCATCCGGTCGCCGCAATGCATGCAGAAGGTTCTCAGGATTTCGCCGTGCATGTGAACGAGGTTCCTTGTGCCGGCCCATTCATGCAACGGATCGATGTTCTGGGTCACCGTCGTCACGCGACCGGGAAACTCGGTTTCAAGCCGTGCCAGCGCCATGTGGGCGGCGTTGGGTTTCACGTCGCGCGCCCCGCGCCGACGCTGGTTGTAGAAATCGAGCACGGTTTCGGGATCGCGGGCGAATGCCTCCGGTGTCGCGACATCCTCGATCCGGTGCTTGGCCCAAATTCCGTCCGGATCGCGGAATGTCGAGAGGCCGGACTCCGCCGAAAGCCCGGCGCCGGTGAGGATAACGATATGGTCGAAGGCGCTCATCAAAACGATGCTCAAGTGCTTGGTCGCCCAAACGGAGTAACCTCGAATCCGAGGGACTCGCAAGGTCAACTAGCGTCGGTCGACTAGTGGAGCGAGGCTGCCGTGAGCGAGAAAATGGTGCGGGCGGCCGGACTCGAACCGGCACGGACGTCTGTCCGAGGGATTTTAAGTCCCTTGCGTCTACCAATTCCGCCACGCCCGCGTCTGGTGACAACTTCTATATGGTCAAACTAGTCAAATCGTACCGGTCGGTCGATGCCGGTCATGCATCATCATGACTGATCGGCGGCGTGAATTGCAGGCCGAGATCCCAGGGAAAGTAGATCCAGGTGTCCTGAGACACTTCCGTCACGAAGGTGTCGACGATCGGCCGCCCCTTCGGCTTGGCGTAGACCGTGGCGAAATGAGCCTCCGGCAGCATCTCGCGCACGAGCGCGCCCGTCTGCCCTGTGTCGACCAGATCGTCGACGATGAGCACGCCTTTGCCGCCCTCATTGCCGAGATGGCTGACATTCTCCGAAATGCCCTTCAAGACCTCCAAGTCGCCCTGGTCCTTGTATTCGTGATAGGAGGCGATGCAGACCGTTTCGATTAGCCGCACCTCCAACTCGCGCGCAACGATCGCCGCTGGAACCAACCCGCCGCGCGTAATGCAGACAATCGCCTCGAACGGTCCAGCGCCCGATAGCCGCCAGGCGAGCGCCCGCGCATCGCGGTGGAACTGATCCCAGGACACCGGAAAGGCCTTTTCGCTTGGCGACACCATCTCATTCATCCTCTTTTTGTTGTGTTGTCAGTTCGGCCAAAAGGGTTCGAAGCGCCGCCTCGGCTTCGGCCAATCGATCGGGATCGCGCGCGCGCAAAACGACGTTGGTCCAAAAGCGGGTCACGTCATAGCCTGGATAGCTGCCGATGCTGATGTCGGGAAACGCCTCTTGCAGGCGGCCCAAAGGGCCTGCCAGGTCACCCTCCTTGATGTCGGTCTCGATCTCGACGGACCGGAGCGGTGTCCGGCCTTCAAGCAACGGCAAGACGCTTTCGAACATCGCTTGCATGATCGATGGGACGCCGGCCATGACGAATACGTTTTCAAGCCGGAAGCCGGGAGCCTTGGACACCGGATTGACAATCAAGTCGGCGCCATCGGGAATGCGCGCCATGCGTAGGCGCGCTTCGTTCAGCTCGCCGTCTTCGTAGCGTTCCTTCATCATCGCGACGGCGCGCGGATCAACATCGATCGGCACGCCGAACGCAGCCGCGACGGAGTCCGCCGTGATGTCGTCATGTGTGGGGCCAATGCCTCCGGTCGTGAACACATAAGTGAAACGCTGGCGCAGCGCATTGACCGCGTCCGCGATTGCATCGGTGTCATCGGAAACGATGCGGACTTCCTTCAAATCGACGCCATGCGCGGTCAGCACATCCGCCAGATAGCCGATGTTCTTGTCCTTGGTGCGGCCAGACAGAACCTCGTCGCCGATGACGAGAATTGCGGCGGTAGCCTCTGCGGATGGGGAAACGTCTGTCGACATAGGGCGATCTAGCCCTTCGCCCGTTGGAACTCAAGAAAGCCGTTGAACCTTTCCCCATCGCGGTGTAGCGAGCCGCAATGCACTTCCCTCGCCCCTTGATCCCCGGCACGCTTGAGCGGCGTTACAAGCGGTTCCTGGCAGACGTACGCCTGGAAAACGGGGATATCGTCACCGCACACTGCCCAAACCCGGGCGCCATGACCGGCCTCGATCATCCAGGCGAGCCGGTCTGGCTGTCGAAGTCCGACAATCCAAAGCGCAAGCTCGCCTATACGCTTGAAATCGTCTCACCGCCCGAGGGCGGTCTGGTGGGCATCAATACCGGGCATCCGAATGCGATTGCGGCCGAAGCGATCCTAGACGGCGCCGTTCCGCAGACTGGCGCTTTCGACACGCTCAAGCGCGAAGTCAAATACGGCAAGAACAGCCGCATCGACATCCTCCTGGAGGGCGTCGACGGTGCCACCTATGTCGAGGTCAAAAACGTCCACCTGCTGCGCCAGCCGGGCCTTGCCGAATTCCCCGACAGCGTGACCAAGCGCGGCGCCAAGCATCTGGATGAATTGGCCGACATGGTCGAGGCCGGCCATCGCGCCATCATGCTGTATCTGGTGCAGCGCGGCGATGCCGACCGGTTTCGGCTGGCCGGCGATATTGACCCGAATTACGCCACCGCCTTCGCCCGCGCCACGGCGCGCGGTGTCGAGGCCCTGGCGCTGGGCTGTCATATCACGACCGAGGTGATCACGGTCGACCGGACGCTTGAGATCGTCCCCTGGAACGGACTGCCACCGACTTGAATACTGGCGCCAGCCGCGCCATTTTGTCGCTTCGAGAGGATGCCGATGACCTATGTCGACGCGGACGTCGCGCCGCTGAAGAACAACGGCCAGATAAAGATCTACGGCGCGGATGCGTTCGCGGCGATGCATAAGGCTGGCCAGTTGACGGCCGAGGCCCTTGACCTTGTCGCCGGGACGATCGAGCCCGGCGTCACGACGAGTGCAATCGACGATTTGGTTTACACCTTCGCGATGGACAACGGAGCGATCCCGGCCACGCTGAACTATCGCGGCTATCGCTACTCGACCTGCACATCCCTCAATCACGTCGTGTGTCACGGCATGCCGAACGACAAACCGCTTAAGAGCGGCGACATCGTCAATGTCGACGTCACGCTGATCGTCGACGGCTGGCATGGCGACTCCAGCCGGATGTATCCGGTTGGCTCCATCTCGCGGCGCGCTGAACGGCTGATCGACGTCACCCACACGGCGATGATGCGCGGCATCGCTGCTGTCCGGCACGGCGCCACAACCGGCGATATCGGTGCGGCCATCCAGTCATATGCGGAAAAGGAGCGCACCAGCGTCGTTCGCGATTTCTGCGGACACGGCCTTGGCCGGCTATTCCACGATGTTCCGAACATCTTGCATTACGGTCGCCCCGGCGAAGGCACAACGCTCCAGGCCGGAATGCTGTTCACCATCGAGCCGATGATCAATCTCGGCCGTCCGCACGTCAAGATTCTCTCCGATGGCTGGACGGCTGTGACCCGCGACCGCTCGCTCTCCGCGCAATTCGAGCACACCGTCGGTGTGACGGACGAAGGCTGCGAGATCTTCACGCTTTCGCCGGCCGGCCTTCACAAACCGCCCTACGGCGCGGCGGATGGCCAAGGCTGACGGGCCATCCACGCCAACCGCCGGCTTTCGCGATGCCGGTCCCGCCAACACGCCTCATTACGCCGGACACCGCGACCGGCTTAGAGATCGGTTCCGCGACAAAGGACCTGATGTCCTTGCCGACTACGAACTCCTGGAACTGGCGCTCTTCCGCTCGATCCCGCGGCGCGACACGAAGCCACTCGCCAAAGCGCTGATCGATCGTTTCGGGAGTTTCGCGGAAGTCTTGGGTGCACCGCTTGAACGACTCATGGAGGTCGACGGGGTCGGCGCGGCGGTCGCACTCGACCTAAAGGTTATCCACGCCGCGGCCGGGCGCATTACGCGCGGCGCGATCGCCGAGCGGCCGCTATTGTCCTCGTTCCAAGCCGTTGTCGACTACTGCCGCGCTGCGATGGGGTTTGAGGACCGCGAACAGTTCCGCGTGCTCTTCCTCGACAAGCGCAACGCCTTGATCGCCGACGAAGTGCAGCAGCGCGGCACGGTGGACCACACGCCCGTCTATCCCCGAGAGGTGGTCAAGCGCGCGCTGGAACTGTCCGCCGCAGCGATTATCCTGGTCCACAACCACCCCTCTGGCGACGTCACGCCATCCAGCGCGGATCGTAAGATGACGGCAACGATCGTCGAGGTCGCACAGCCGCTGGGCATCGCCGTTCACGACCACCTGATCATCGGCAAAGACGCCTATGCCAGCTTTCGCGCGTTGAAGCTTCTTTGACCCTCGTTTGCGGCCAATTTGGGCACCGCCCTGACTGCCGACCGCTAGCCAAGCCTCGCCTGTCATGCAACTGTCTTGGTTGAAACGGGTGAACGGCAGCGATGGTGAAGCCAGCCTTCTTCGACGAGATGCACAATCCCGACGGCTCGGTCCGCGACGCCTATCGGGCGCTCGACGCCTGGCTCAATGAAACCGACGACAGCTTGTTGCAGCAGCGTCGAAGCGAAGCCGAAATCCTGTTCCGTCGGATCGGCATCACGTTTGCAGTTTATGGCGACGCCAATGCGCAGGAACGCATCATCCCATTCGATGTGATCCCGCGTATCCTGACCCAAGCCGAATGGGAGCGCATGGAGGCCGGCCTGGTACAGCGCGTCAAAGCGCTAAACATGTTCCTCAAGGATGTCTACCACGGCCAGGAGATCTTGAAAGCGGGCATCATTCCCGACGCCCTCGTCTATCAAAACCCGGCCTTCAGGCCCGAGATGAAGGATGTCGCCGTTGCCGGCGACATTTATGTCCAGATCGCCGGTATCGATATTGTGCGCGTCGACGACACCGACTTCTACGTGCTGGAGGACAATGCGCGCACGCCATCGGGCGTGTCCTACATGCTCGAAAACCGCGAGGCGATGATGCGGCTCTTTCCCGAGCACTTCGCGTCGATGCCGATTGCGCCCGTCGAGCAATATCCCGAAGCGTTGTTAGCGACGCTGCGCTCCGTCGCGCCCCGTTCCGCGCCGGCCGATCCGACGATCGCCGTCCTGACCCCCGGTCCGTTCAACAGCGCCTATTACGAGCACTCCTTCCTCGCCGACGCGCTGGGTGTCGAGATCGTCGAGGGGCGCGATCTTCAGGCCTATGACGACGTCATCTACATGAAAACGACCGAAGGCCTTAAACGGGTCGATGTCATCTACCGGCGCATCGACGACGACTTCGTCGACCCCCTCGCCTTTCGGGCCGACTCCGTCATCGGCGTTCCAGGACTCCTGTCGGCCTATCGTGCCGGCAATGTAACGCTGGCCAACGCTGTCGGCACGGGCGTTTCCGACGACAAGGCGATCTATAGCTATATGCCCGACATCCTGCGGTTCTACCTAGACGAGGAGCCGATCCTGAAGAACGTGCCGACCTATCGCTGCCGCGACGCCGACGACCGCGCCTATGTACTCGATAATCTCTCCGACCTGGTCGTCAAGGAGGTCCATGGGTCCGGTGGCTACGGCATGCTGGTCGGACCGCGCGCGACCAAGGCCGAGTGCGAAACCTTTCGCGCCAAGATCGAAAGCGCGCCGGACGACTTCATCGCGCAGCCCACCTTGTCGCTATCAACTTGCCCGACACTGGCGGACGCCGGGCTGGCACCGCGTCACGTCGACCTTCGCCCCTTCGTTCTGTCGGGGCGCGAACGCGTGATCGCCGTGCCGGGCGGCCTCACCCGCGTCGCGCTTCAGGAAGGATCCCTGGTCGTGAATTCGAGCCAGGGCGGCGGCACCAAAGACACCTGGGTCCTGTATGAGTCGTAATTGTTATGCTCTCGCGCACCGCCGATAGTCTCTACTGGCTCGCCCGCTATGTCGAACGGGCGGAGAACCTGGCGCGCATCCTCGACGGTGCCGGCCGCATGGCGTCGATGCCGCAACGCTTTTCCGGCACCACGAATGAATGGGAAACGGTGCTGGCGACCTCTGGATCGTCGCTCATGTTCCATGAGCAGTACGACGCCGTGACCCGCGAGAATGTCATCGATTTTCTGGCGTTTTCGACGAACAACCCGTCAAGCATACGCTCCTGCTTCGAGACTGCGCGGCAAAACGCCCGGGCCGTGCGGACCGCGCTGACGAGAGAAATGTGGGATGCGATCAACGGTGCCTGGCTCGACATGATGAGCTTTGATTCCGGCCGGCTGCGGCAACAGGAATTCACGCGCTTCTTGCAATGGGTGAAACGGTCATCGCTTCAGGTCGACGGCTCCGCCTACCGCACCATGCTGCGCAACGATGGCTATGCCTTCACCCGGCTTGGCACGTTCATCGAACGTGCTGACAAGACCGCCCGCATTCTCGACGTCAAATACTACGTGCTCCTGCCGGAGACCGAGAATGTCGGCGGCGGCCTCGACTATTATCAGTGGGCCTCGATCCTGCGCTCCGTCTCGGCGCTGACCAGTTATCATTGGGTGTATCGCGACAGTTTGAAGCCGTGGAACGTCGCCGAACTCTTGATCCTGCGTCCCGAGATGCCGCGCTCGCTCATGGCGTGCTACGAGAATGTCAGCACCAATCTGGACATGCTCGCCGATGCTTATGGACGCCAGGGCGAGAGCCAGCGCATGGCCCGCCGGTTCACCGCGCGGCTGGAAAATGCCAACATCAACGACATCTTCGCCGGCGGCCTGCATGAGTTCTTGACCGAGTTCATCGGTTGGAACGCGAGCCTCGCTGAGACCGTACAGGAGCAGTACCTGAACTGATGCGTATCGCCGTCCGACACGTCACCGCCTATGCGTATGACACGCCGGTCGGTTACGTCATCCAAAACCTGCGCCTGACGCCGCGACCGCATGACGGGCAATCCGTGAGGCGATGGCACATCGACGTCGACCACGACGTTCGGTTATCGGAGTCCGAAGATGGGTTCGGCAACATCGTGCATACGTTCTCCATCAATGCGCCGATCGATCACTTGACGGTTGCCGTCGAAGGCCACGTGAACACGGTCGATACCGACGGCGTCATTCGCGGCACCCGCGAGCGTTTTCCGCCGTCGCTCTTTCTGCGCCAGACGGCGCTGACGGAGCCCGACGCCGATATCATCGGCTATGCGCAGGCGGCGATGGATGGCGAAACACAGCTTGACCGGCTTCATGCCCTGATGGTGTCGATTGCCAAGGACATCGAGTTCGACACGGATCACACCCATGTCGCGACCAACGCCCGCGAAGCGTTCAATCACCGCAAGGGCGTGTGCCAGGACCACAGTCACATCATGCTGTCGGCGGCCCGCGCTGCCGGCATCCCGGCGCGCTATATCAGCGGCTATTTCATGCGGGCCGACGATGTGGTCGACCAGGAGGCGGGCCACGCCTGGATCGAGGCCTATACCGGACCGGAACTGGGCTGGGTCGGTTTCGATCCGGCAAACGGCATTTGCGTCACCGACCAGCATATCCGCGTGGCTGTCGGTCTCGACTACCAGGACGCCGCCCCCACGCGCGGCACGCGCCACGGCGGCGATGAGGAGTCGCTCACCGTCTCTTTGCGCGTTACCCAAGGCAAATTGGCTCAAGCGCAATAAACCGGTTGCCAAGCTCCGCGTTCCGGTTTCTCTTTCCTTCGCCGTGAATCGCCCGCTTCGGGCTGGGTACGGCAAGGGGAAAGGGCGGCATGACCTATTGCCTGGGCATTGTGGTGCGCGACGGGTTGGTGATGATCGCCGACACCCGCACCAATGCCGGCCTCGACAATATCGCCACATTCCAAAAGCTTCACCTCTTCGAGACGCCCGGCGAGCGCGTGATTGCGCTGGCGACCGCCGGCAATCTGGCCGTCACCCAGTCTGTCCTGACGCTGGTGTCGGAGGGGTTCGACCCAGACGACAGTGGCGAGACCAAGACTCTGAACGACGTGTCGTCCATGTTTGCGGCGGCTCAACTCGTCGGCGCCGCAATCCGCACGGTACGCCGGATCGATGGCGAGCAGCTTGAGCAGTCCGGCGGTTTCGACGTCAACATTCTCGTCGGCGGGCAGCTTGAGGGAGGTCGGCTCAGGCTTTTCCAGGTCTACAGCGCCGGCAACTTCATCGAGGCGACGATCGACACGCCCTACCTACAGATCGGTGAGCATAAATACGGCAAGCCGATCCTGGACCGGTCAGTCTCACATGACACCGATCTCTACGATGCCTTGAAGGTTGGGTTGATTTCGATGGATTCGACGATGCGGTCCAATCTGGGTGTCGGCATGCCGATCGATGTGATGACGCTCGGGCAAAATGCCGTCGAAACCGATCTCGTTCACCGGATCGACGTCGATGACCCCTATTTCAGCGACCTGCGCAACCGCTGGTCGCGGGCGCTGACGGAGGCCCATCGCGCCATTCCCCGGCCGCCTTATGCCGGGTCCAGCTAGTTCAGGACGAATTCGCCCGAGGCAATCCTGAGTTCGGCCGGCTTGACCAGGGTCTTGTGGGCGACGCGCACCGAATGTAGCGGCCCGTCCAATTCCCTTTGCCAGAATGTCAGGAACTTGTTGAGCATCGGAAAGCGCGGTGCCTCGTCGAACTCCTGCCAGATATAGGACTGCAACAGGTCCGGGTGATCCGGCATATGATAGAGGATCTCAGCGGTCGTGAGACTGAAACCGCTAAGCAATCGACACACATCGTGTTTCGCCATCGGCAGACTCCATCGGTTGTCGACACCAAAATCTTGGCTTCCGGTGAAACAGCGTGCAAGACAAATGTAAATAAAATCCCCGATATGTCAGCACTTTAGCAGCCGTTCACTTGGACTGCTAACACAGGATTGCATGTAGAAGCAGCCGTCATCAGCGTGTCTCCGCCTCAACACATGCCAAAACAGTAGGAACACTGCGATTTGGGTCTGCGCTCGGGTCGGCAATCGGCGGGCCGGGATCGAAATGCGCGTTCATGACCGAGTCGATCGCAAGCTGGGTCAAGAACGCTCTGGCATCGCGCCCAATCGGTTTTTGCAGCACCGCTTCGGCACATCCCGACAATCGATCCCCCACCAAGGACAGGGTCGATGGCGCCGCAATCACGACGAGAGGCGTTTCCATCAAATCGGGATCGGTGGAGACCCTGTCGATCAGCGGATCATGGTTTGGCGTCAAGCGATCGAAATCGACGAGCAAAACATCGGGGAAGAGATCGAAGGTCGCATTCGACCTCTGAACGTCGAATGCGTTTAAGAATGATGCGTCAGAGGCATACACCCGAAGGTTCGAGCGCGGCCAAATGTGTGCGACAACTTCACTGAGTGCGCGAACGTTACAGTTCTCGCTTGCGATCAGGGCAATCTGATAGCGGTCGTGTTCGCTCATTTCAGTAACGCGCGATGTCATTCATTTTGCGCTGACTGCGGCCTCAGCATGTGCCGCACGCCAATCAACTCATGGTAGAAGAGTATCAAGATATTCGTGTAAAAAGTGTTATACGGCGCGGCACAACCTCAGCGATAGTCTCGCCAGGCAGCAACTGATCAGGCGTCGAAGCTCGCCGGCGTGTCGAAATCGCGGGTGATCTGCTCGCCGTCCGCCGTGACGAACGCGATGGCATCGGCATGATCCTTCAACACCGCCCGAGCGCCGCGATCGCCGGTCAGGTCGGCAAGCACGGGGAAAAACCGACGATGCAGAAGAACCGGATTGCCCCACCGCCCGTCCGGGTCGGTGGGGACGACAATCCATGCCCCCGCCTCCGGCTCAAGCCGTTTGCGCATCGCTTTCAAAAGATCGGCGGTGACGAAGGGCATATCGCCGAGAAGAACGAAGGCGGCATCGGTCCGGTCATCCAATGCCGCCAATCCGGCCTTGAGCGAGGTCGACAACCCGTCAGCATAGGCTGGATTATCGGTGAAGGAGACCGGCAGGTCGCTTAGTGCCGCGGTGACGGCATCGGCGTCGTGGCCGGTGATCACGACAATCGGGTCGAGACCGGCGGCCAACGCCGCCTTGACCGGATGCCGCACCATCGCCTCGCCGGATATGGCCTTGGTCAGCTTGTTTTCCGCGCCCATGCGGGTCGACTGACCGGCCGCCAGCACTACCGCGCCGACCGTCTTTGCATCATCGACCGGCGCGTCCTCGTCGCGCGGCTGCGGCCGAGTCACGATCTCCATCAAGAGCCCACCGACGCCCATGCCGCGAATGCCCTCAGGTGTCACCGGATGATCAGCCAACACCCGGTCCAGGACCCAGTCGAACCCGTTGAGGCGCGGGCTGCGCGCGCAGCCGGGCGCCCCGATGACCGGCGTCTCGCCATGCGCCCCGATCAAAAGCAGATTGCCCGGATCCACCGGCATGCCGAAATGATCGACCCGGCCGCCGCTCTCGACAATCGCCGCCGGGATGACATCGCCGATGTCGACGACGGCCGATGCCCCGAAGACCAGAACGACGTCGCTTTTCGGCGCCAATTGGGCAATCGCCGCTGCAATGGCGCCGGGCTCGTGCAGCACGCGAACCTCCTCGACGACGCTGGCACCGGTCGCAGCCAGGCGCTCGTCCAGCACACGGCGGGTCTTATCGAGCACAGTTTCCTTCAGCACCGGCAGCATCGTCGCAATCATGCCGATCCGCCGGCGAACGAACGGCTTGACTGCGATGCAGGCGCCGACGGCCTCGGCAGAGGCGACCGCGGCATCCGGCGCCGCGAACGGAATGATCTTCACGGTGGCGACCATGCGGCCCTCTTCGACACGCGCGTGCGCATCGAGCGTGGCCAGCGTGATCGCCGGGTCGATCGCGTTGAGGGCGTCGATCCGATCTCGATCGACAATCAGAAGGCCCGAATTCCGCGCAAACAGATTGGCACGTCCGGTCGCCGCCTTCTCGACCCTCACCTCCGATCCGGCCACCGCGCCCGCGATCCGCGCCGCCGCCGCATCTTCGTGGACATCGTCGCCGTCGAGCCTGGCGACAACGACCTGATCATGACCGGCCTCGACAAGCAGCCGGGCATGGTCGCTGGTCAAGATCGTTCCCTTGCGAATGGTTGCGCCGACACGAACCGTGTGGGCAAGGATCGCGCCGACGGCCTCGTTGGGACGCACGGGCCCGAATTTCATGCGGCGGCGTCCGGACGCTGACGAAGCGCGGCAATGATTTCGGCGAGCACGGCCACCGCGATCTCCGACGGTGTCGCCGCGCCGATCGACAGGCCGATCGGCGCCTTGATCGATGAAGGCCCGTCCGCGGCGACGCCGGCATCCGTCAGCCGCTCGATGCGACGCGCATGAGTCTTTCGGCTGCCGAGCGCGCCGACATAGAAGCATCCAGCCTCAAGCGCGACAGTCAGCGCTGGATCGTCGATCTTCGGATCGTGGGTCAGCGTCGCGACGGCGGTATAGGCGTCGAGACCCAGACCAGGGAGACAATCCTGCGGCCATTCCGCCATCACCGTTGTCTCGGGAAAGCGCTCTGGGGTCGCAAAGGCGGTGCGCGGATCGATGATGACTGGGTCGAGGCCGGCCATTGTCGCCATCGGGGCCAAAGCCTGCGAGATGTGGACGGCGCCGATGATGATCAGTTTCGGCGGCGGCAGATACGCCGAGACGAAAAGATCCTCGCTTTCGCTGAGCTTGCCACGGCCGGTACGAAAGGCCTCGCCAATCAAGTCGCCAGGAAGATCGTCGGCAACCGTTTCCCCTTCGAAGACAAGCGAGTCCTTGCCAGTCTTCAGATTCTTCACGAGAACGACAGCCCGCCGCGCCGTGCGGGCTTCGTTCAGCCGGTGCAGGACATCGGCGTCCATGCGCCTATCCGACCTTCTCGACGAAGACCTTGATCTTGCCGCCACAGGAGAGGCCCACCTCCCATGCGGTCTCGTCGGCGACCCCGAAATCGAGCATGCGCGGCTCCCCGCTCTCGATCACCTCGATTGCCTCGGCAACGACGGCGCCCTCGACGCACCCGCCGGAGACCGAACCGACAAACTGTCCCTCGCCATCAATCGCCAGATGGCTACCGACGCCGCGCGGCGCCGAGCCCCAGGTTTGAACCACGGTCGCCAAGGCCACTTCGCGACCGGCTTTGCGCCACTCTTGAGCGATATCCAGGACGTTTTCGTCAAGCGTCTCAGCCATCTCCAATCCTCCTAAGCGGCATCAAGCCAGGCGCGTGCATCGAAGCGACCCTTGCTCGTGTCGTTGGCCAGCGCCGCCACCAAATCCTCCATGGATGCAAGATTGTGGATTGGGCAAAAGGCGTCAACATGCGGCAGCATCGTCCGGATGCCCTGCGCCTTGGCCTCGAAACCATCGAATCGCAACAAGGGATTGAGCCAAATCAGGCGGCGGCACGACCGGTGCAAACGATCCATTTCATGCCCAAGCCGCCCGTCTGCCTCGCGCTCCAGGCCGTCGCTGATCAAGAGCACCGTGGCACCTTGCGACAGCACGCGCCGTGACCACAGCCGGTTGAAGGCGTGAAGCGACGACGAGATCCGCGTGCCGCCCGACCAGTCGACAACCGTGTCGGAGCAGTTTACGAGCGCCTGATCCGGATCGCGATGGCGCAACTGCCGGGTGATGTTGGTCAGCCGTGTACCGAATACGAAGCTGTGCACCCGATGATAGTCGTCCGTCAGCGCGTGGAGGAAATGCAGGAACAGCCGCGAATACTGGCTCATGGAACCTGAAATGTCGCAGATCGCGACGATCGGCGGATGGCGTTTCGCGCGCGCCCGATGCTCCAGCGAAATGCCGGCACCACCGCCCCGCACGCTGCGTTTCAGCGTCCGGCGCGGATCGATCCGGGCACGGTGCGAGACCGGCTTGAAACGCCGGGTGATGAGCGGCGGGAACACGAGCCTCAGCCGCGCGATCTCTCGCTTCGCATCGGCGATTTCGGCCGCCGTCATCTGTTCGAAGTCCTTGCGCCGCAGAACATCGTCGCTGGAGGCGGAAAACCGCGCATCGATATCGATCAGCGGTCGCTTGACCGGCTGGCTGGCATCGATGCCGTCGAACATCGCATCGGCGACGCGCTTGTTTGCTGGCTTCGCCTTTTCTTGCGGAACATGCGGCGCGTTCGATGGCATCATCATCGCCATCATCTTTTCGATCAGATTGCGCTTTCGCCAGAACAGGTGAAAGGCTTGATCGAATAGATCGGAGTGCTCATGCCGGCGCACGAAGATGCCATGCAGGGTCCAATAGAAATCCTCTCGGGGTCCGACACCGACAAGTTCGACGGCACGGATGGCGTCCACGACCTGAGCCGGTCCGACCGGGACACCGGCCTTGCGCAAGGCGCGGGCGAAATAGGCAATGTTATCGGGCAACCGGCCGCCCGGCGGCGTGTCCGTGCGATCGGTGCCGCCGTCCGTCATGTCGGTTCCGCCATTTGCTCGGCGCTCTCGGGGACAAACTTCATCACGATCGCAGGACGGCCCTCGTCGGTCATGACGATCCGATCACCGCGAAAGCCGGCCTTCTTGAAGGCGTGGCGTCCCGTCATGTTCGGCGGATCGGGATCGATGGTCACCATCGGCGCGCCGTCCCGGCACAGCATCCCGGCGAGTTGGCGCAGATAGCCCGCACCGTGCCCCTTCCCCAGCATATCCGTCTCGCCGATGAAGGTGTCGACCGCGCGGGTCCCCTGCTGCAGGTCGGCTAAGTGCGATTGCGGCCAGTCGTGCACTTCATAGTCCTGGGCATAGGCGAACTCGCGGCCCTCATGGGCAACGATCCGCATCGTCGTTTTCGGCTCATCGATGTCGGCGGCGATCAACGCCAGTTCCTTGTCCGGATCGCCCCACCACGCCCGCACATGCGGCTGGGACAACCACCGTCGAAGCCGCGGCAGATCGGCGGAGTTTAGAGGACGAAATATGTATGTTTCATAAGGCATTAGACAGGTTTATCGAACTTCGGCGGCAGCCGCCGCGCGCGCCTCGGCGCGCACCGCGTCGACAAGCTCCTTGGCCCGCGAGCCTTCGACCGCCGCGATGTCGTCTTGATACTTCAAGAGAACGCCAAGCGTGTCGGACACCATGGCTGGATCGAGCGCGATCTGATCGAGCTCGGTCAGCGCGCTCGCCCAGTCGATCGTTTCGGCCACGCCCGGCGCCTTGAACAAATCTTCGTCGCGCAGCTTTTGTACGAAGCCGACCAATTCACGCGACAGCGTCTCGGCGGCATCCGGCGCCTTGATCTTCAGGATCTCAAGTTCTCGCTCGGCGTTTGGGTAGTCGACCCAGTGATAGAGACAGCGGCGCTTCAGCGCGTCGTGGATCTCGCGGGTGCGGTTCGACGTGATGATCGCGATCGGTGGCGTGGCCGCGCGGACTGTACCGATCTCCGGAATCGTTGCCTGGAAATCGGACAGCACCTCCAGGAGGAAAGCTTCGAACGCTTCGTCGGTGCGGTCCAGCTCGTCGATCAGGAGAACGGGCGGACCGCCGGCCTGCGGCTCCAACGCCTCCAGCAGCGGACGCTTGATCAAAAAGCGCTCGGAAAAAACATCGTTCGAGAGCTGCCCGCGATCGGTAACGCCCTCGGCTTCAGCCAGCCGGATCTCGACCATCTGCGCGGCGTAGTTCCACTCATAGAGCGCCGCCGAGACATCGAGCCCCTCATAGCATTGCAGGCGGATCAGGCGCCGGCCGAGGACATCGGAGAGCACTTTCGCGATCTCGGTCTTGCCGACCCCGGCCTCGCCTTCCAGGAACAGCGGCCGCCCAAGCCGAAGCGACAGGAAGAGCACGGTCGCCAAAGACCGGTCCGCGACATAGCCTCCGGCTTTCAAAAGATCGACGACGTCGTCGACGGACTGTGGCAGGCGCGTGTCCTCAGGGCTTTTCTGATCCATGTGGCTCAATGTGTGGTGCCGTTCGTGATTGACAAGCGCAACGACCGTTCGTGGACGGGCGTAGACTTTCCAGTGGACTGTCTAGCACATCGATGGCGGGATTGGGCAGGCGCGTTTCGTTCAGCATTCGTTAGGGAAGTCGAAAGCCTTGCGGCTCATGATTCCGGCCGATTCGACACTATCGACGAACGGAACCCGGACGATGATTGCTCACACCGAGATGGACGCACTGATCGCCAAGGCGCATATCGACGAAGACGATGTGCTCATGCTGCGCCGGTCTATGTATGGCGACGACCACAGCATCAGCCAATACGAAGCCGATGCCTTGTTTCGCCTTAATGATTCCTGCGAAGGAGCAAAGGCTTGGTCGGATTTCTTCGTCGAGGCAATCGTCGATTTTGTGGTCCATCAGGCCGAGCCGACCGGCTACATGTCCGACAAGAACGCCGCCTGGCTGATCGACCGCGTCTCCCAGTCCGGCGTGGTCAAGAGCGCTACGGCGCTTGAAGCCCTGGTCAAGGCGATGGAAGCCGCGACAACAGTGCCGGACGCCCTGGAAGGCTTCGCGATGGCGCAGGTCAAAAACGCCGTGCTGTCCGGCGCCGGGCCGCTTAGAAGCGACGAAACGCTTGAAGCGGGTCGCATCGGGCGCGGTGAGGTCGAACTGCTGCGCCGCGTGCTTTATGCGTGCGGCGGAGATGCCGGGGTGGCGATCTCTCGCCTGGAGGCTGAGACGCTGTTCGACATCAATGACGCCGTGACCGACGCGATGAAGGAACCGGCCTGGCTCGACCTTTTCGTCAAGGCCAATGCCAATTATCTGATGGCGGTGCGTGGCCATCGGGCGCTCAGCCGCGACGAGGTGTTGCGTCGCGAAGCCTGGCTCGACGATACCGATGCCGGTGTCGGTCAGTTCTTCGGCAAGATCCTGGCCGGTGGCCTGCGCGGCGTGTTGGACGCCTACGACCAGGACGACGCCGGCCGCGCCGCGACCCTGTCGGCCGAGGCGGCGACAGCGGAAGTCGTCACGGAGGACGAGGCTGGCTGGTTGGTAGATCGGATCGGAAAAAACGGCGAAATCAACGAGCCTGAACGGGCTTTATTGATGTTCGTCAAAGCTGAAGCACCGAACATTCATCCGCGACTGCAGCCGCTTTTCGATCAGGTAGCGTAAGCCTTAGGAGCCGTCGGCCGCAAGACCGCGAAAACCACGGTCCGCATAGACAAGGGCGTCACCCGCCTCAGCGATCCGTGTCGCGACAACCTCACCGACCACGATATCGTGTGTCGCAATTGGCGCGATCTCGGTGATCTGGCAATCGAAGACCGCAAGCGCACCCACCAGCCCCGCCGCACCGGTCGCCATCGTCATCCATTCGCCTTGACTGAAGCGGGTGTCGACGGTGTCGTCGTCCGGCATCAATCCTCGTCCGGCGAAGACGTCCGCCAGCCGTTGCATCGACCGGTCGAGCGCATTGACGCAAAAGACGCCGTTCGCCTCCAGGGGCGCATGAGACCGGCTCGCCCGATTCACGCAAACCAACAAGGTCGCCGGATGGTCTGAAACGGAGGCGACCGCGGTCGCGGTGAAGCCTGCCCTGCCCGCCGGACCGTCCGTGGTTACAATCGTCACGGCCGAGGCAACCCGGCTCATCGCGTCGCGGAACGCTTGGGCGTCGACGGTCTGGTGTGCCGGATCGCCCGGTCGCGCATGAATCGTCATGCGCGGCACATAGCGCAGAATTCGACCCATGCCATCAAAAAATCGCCGTCGGACCGGGGCGAAAACGCGATTGTCAGCCCATCGGTCCACTGCTAAGCCTGCTTATCGGAGCCAAAAAACACTGCGAAACGACCGCTCCGACAGGCGAAATGGGGCTCAGGTCATCGATGGCTGCGATCATCGAAGTGCGTAACCTTACGAAGATGTTCAGCGGATTCCGCGCAGTGAACGATTGCTCGATTACCGTCGAGGCCGGCTCGATCACTGGCCTGATCGGGCCCAACGGCGCCGGCAAAACGACGCTTTTCAACATGATCGCCGGACGGTACGCGCCGACCTCGGGCCAGATCTTTCTGGATGGCAACGACATCACTCATCTGCCCGCCCACGCGCGGTTTCACCTCGGCCTGCTGCGCACCTTCCAGATCGCCCACGAATTTTCCCGCATGCCGGTGATCGACAATCTCATGGCCGTGCCTCCCGACCAGACCGGCGAAATCCTCTGGCAGACCTGGGCAAAGCCGGGCACGTGCCGAAGAGAGGACGTGGAGATCACCAAGCGCGCCGACGAGGTGCTCGACTATCTTAACCTGTCCCATGTCCGCAACGATCTGGCCGGCAATCTGTCCGGCGGACAGAAGAAACTGCTCGAACTCGGTCGCACGATGATGACCGAGGCGCGCGTCGTGCTGCTTGACGAGATCGCGGCCGGCGTCAACCGGACGCTTCTCAAATCCCTAGCCGCCGATATCCGCAGGCTCAATGAGGAGCAAGGCTATACGTTCTTCATGATCGAGCATGACATGGACCTGATCGGGGAACTCTGCGATCCGGTGATCGTCATGGCCGAAGGCGCCGTGATGACACACGGTCAGATGGAGGACATCCGCAAGGACAAAGCGGTCATCGACGCCTATTTCGGTGGCGGGCGGGTCGAAGCGTGAGCGGCGACTATCTGATCGAAGCCAAGGGCCTCTTCGGTGGATACGGCGGCGCGGACATTTTGCGCGGCGTCGACATCGCGATCCGGCGCGACCAGATCGGCGTCATCGTCGGGCCGAACGGCGCCGGCAAATCGACAACGCTTAAGGCGCTTTTCGGCCTCTTGACCGTGCGCGAAGGCACTGTGCAGCTCAACGGCACGGACATCACCAATGCCCCGCCGGAAAAGCTTGTGCCGCTTGGCATGGCCTATGTGCCGCAGGAGCTGAATGTCTTCGGTACGCTGACGGTCGAGGAAAACCTTGAAATGGGCGCCTATGTGCGCCGCGACGACTTCCGCGACAGCCTCGATCACATCTACACGATCTTCCCGCCTCTGGCGGACAAGAAGGATCAAGCCGCCGGTGAGTTATCGGGCGGCCAACGGCAAATGGTCGCCATGGGCCGGGCGCTGATGAGCGAACCGAGCCTGATCCTGCTCGATGAACCGACGGCCGGCCTCTCACCCCTATACATGGATCAGATTTTCGACCGCGTCGTGGCGATTAGAAAGAACGGCGTCGGCGTTTTGATGGTGGAGCAAAACGCCAAACAGGCGCTGGCCTTCGCCGATGTCGGTTTCGTGCTGGCGCAGGGCGACAACCGGTTCACCGACACCGGCGCGGCGCTGATTGCCGATCCCGATGTGGCGAAGAGCTTCCTGGGCGGATAGAGCAGGTTCCCGAAAAGTGTGCACGGTTTTCGGGAACATGTTCAAGATCAAAAAGAGTGAGTAATTAGGTGTAAGACTTTGGACGAGTTAATTTTTTTCATAAACAAAGTGCTGATCAATGGCACGGTGATCGGTTCCATCTATGCGCTCGGCGCCGTCGGCGTCACCTTGATCTTTGGCATCCTGCGTTTCGCCCATTTTGCCCATGGCGACCTGATGACGGTTGGCGCCATGTTCGCACTGATCGTTACAGCACTTGCCGCAAGCGCCGGCTTCACTGCGCCGGTACCCATGGGCTTTATTGTGATGCCTGTCGCCATGGCAGCGACAGCGGTTTTGGCGATCGGACTCGATCACGTCTTCTACAAGCCGCTGCGCGATAAAGGCACCCGGCCGGTCGTCATGGTGATGGCCTCCATCGGCGTGACTCTGATGCTCCAGGGCGTCGTGCGGCTCTTCGCGGGAACACAGTCGCGGTCCTTTTATATCGGTGAACAGAAGGACATCTTCCGCATCGCCGTGCCGATCGGCGACGCGCGCCGCACGATCACCATCACCGAACCGCAAATTCTCTTGATCGTGTTCACGGCGATCGTCGTCGTCGCGCTCCACTATTTCCTGACACGAACGCGGCGTGGCAAGGCCATGCGCGCGGTCTCCGATAATCCGGATCTGGCGCGCGTGTCCGGCATCGACACGCAGATGGTGGTGCGCACGACGTGGATCATCGGCGGCGGTCTGGCGGCGGCCGCCGGAACCCTCTTATCACTCGACGTCGTGCTGAAACCCGACCTGTCGTTCAATCTGCTGCTACCGATCTTCGCGGCGGCCATCGTTGGCGGCATCGGTCAGCCGTTCGGCGCGATTGCCGGCGGCTTCATCGTCGGCTTTGCCGAGACGGTGTCGATCTTCAATTGGGCGCTGCTGCTTAGGCCATTTCGCGATATCTGGCCCGAAGCCATTGAATTTCCGACGCGAATCGCCTTCGTACCGACGGAATACAAGCTTGCCGTTCCGTTCTTCATCCTAATCGCGGTGTTGATCTGGCGACCCACCGGCATCTTCAAGGGGCGGCAATTCTAATGGCCGAATACCGCCGCGACTTCATTGCCTTTGGGCTTCTGGCTCTTCTTTATCTCGTGATCTTCACGACTTTCGGCACCGCCTACACCACCCGCATGGTCGTCGAGGCGACCTGCTATGCGCTCATCGCGCTCGGCCTCACGATCCAGTGGGGGTATGCTGGATTGTTCAATGTCGGCATCATGGGTCTGGTCGCCATCGGCGGTTTCGCGACCATGCTCATCTCCTACGACACCAATCCGGCGTTCTGGGAGTCCGACGGGCCGGCCATGTTGGCGGGTGTCTTCTTCCGGCTCCTTGCGAGCATCGTCATCCTCGTCGGCGTGTTCAATCTCCACCGCACCGGGCTTTCGAAACGGCTGCGCACGATCATCCAGCTCATCGTGCTTGCGGCTTGCTATTTGTGGGTCACGGGCGCGCTGGACGAGACGGCGACCTATATCGAGCGAGAGGCCGGCTTTATCGGCGGCTTGAACATGCCCGTCCTCGTCGGTTGGGCGGCGGGCGCGGTCGTCGCCGGCGCGATTGCGTATGTCATCGGCCGCATCTGTCTGGGTCTGCGCAGCGACTATCTGGCTATCGCCACGCTCGGCATCGCCGAAATCATCAAACATTTCTTGAAAAACGCCGACTGGCTGACCCGCGGCACGCTCACGGTCTCGCCCATCGAATGGCCGGTGCCCACGCCGAACGAAATCGGCTTTGTCGCCGCGCGGGCCTCCTATCTCTCGCTCACGGCCATTCTGGTCGTCATCACCTATCTGCTCCTGGAGCGGGCGCTCAACGCGCCCTGGGGCCGCATGATCAAGGCGATCCGGGAAAACGAAATCGCGGCGTCAGCGATGGGCAAGGATGTTGAGCGACGGCGGTTGGAGATCTTCGTCTTCGGCGCCCTTTTGATGGGTCTGGGCGGCGCTGCGCTGGTGACGTTTGCGCGGATCTTCGACCCCTCCGGCTTCCTGCCCCTCAACCACACCTTCCTGATCTGGGTCATGGTGATCCTGGGCGGCTCGGGCAACAATCGCGGCGCCATCTTCGGCGCGCTGTTTGTCTATCTCATCTGGACATTGTCGGAGCCAGCGGCGCTCTACCTGTTCGGGCTGGCAGAGAGCCTGGGTACCGCGCTATTCAACTGGCAGGCGCCCGACGACCTCGACAGCCGAGCGCTTCAGATGCGCGTCTTTGTTATTGGCCTGACAATCACGCTGGTGTTGCGCTTCGCGCCCGACGGTGTTCTGCCGGAACGTCTCGGACAAGACGACAAGTAGCTCAAATGAAAACGGCCCGGATCGCTCCGGGCCGTCTTGTCTCGCAGAAGCGTTCGGTTACTTCGCCGGACCGACCTCGACGAACGCGCCGTCGGCCACCGTCATCTCGACGATGATGCCAGGAACGTCGCCACTGCTGTCGAATTCATGCTGACCGGAGGCGCCTTCATAGTTGATGTCCGCGCCGTCGGCGAGAAGCTTCATCGCCTTCTCCCACTCGCCCGGAAGGATCACCTCGCCCGGTGCCGACGCGACTTCACGAAGCGCCGCCGCCATGCCGTCACGGTCGGCCGAGCCCTTCTTCTCCATCGCCAGTGCCAAAAGGAACGCAGCGTCATAGGACTGTGCGGCAAACGTCGCGGCCGGATCGAGACCACCGGCCGTCGCCAGATCGGCGTAGATCGCCGCACCCGGGATTTCAGGCGTTCCCGGCCGGGTGGCGATCATGCCGTCGATAGATCCACCGGCATTGGCCGGCAGCGTGTCTGAGACCATGCCGTCGCCGCCGACATAGACGGCAAAGTCGCCGGCTTCCAGCGCCTGGCGCACAATGGTCTGCCCGGAGCCGTCGGCATAGGCCAGCACGACCAGCGTGGTCGCGCCGGACGACGATAGCGAACCCAATTCGGCCCGGTAGTCGGCCTTGTTGTCCTCATGGGCTTCCTTGGCGGCCACAGTGCCACCCTCCGCCTGGTAAGCGGCTTCAAGCGCGTCGGCAAACCCCTTGCCGTAGTCGTTGTTGACATAGGTGATGGCGATGTCGCTGACATCCTTGGCCTTCAGCAGCCGCGCCAGGACCTCGCCCTGATAGGCGTCGGAAGGCGCCGTGCGGAAGACCAGATCGTTGTCTTCGAGCGTCGTCAAAGCCGGCGAGGTCGAGGCCGGCGAGATCATCACGACGCTGCCCGGAATCCCTGCATTGTTGGCGCCTGAGATCGTTGCGCCGGAGCACAGCGCACCGACGATGGCCGAGACATTCTCGACGTTGACCAGCCGGTCGGCGGCGTTCGCGGCTGCCGTCGCGTCGGCGCACGTCGTGTCGCCCGTCACCACTTCGATGTTCTGGCCGCCCAAAAGGCCACCTTGTTCGTTGATGTGGGTCGCTGCAAGCTTGGCCGCGTCGCCGATCGGCGGAACAAGGCTTTCGATTGGCCCGGTAAACCCACCGAGGAAGCCAAGCTTCACATCGGCTTGGGCGCTCAAGGGCGCCGCCAGGGCCGTTATTGCAACACCGGCGCAAAGGGCGCGCTTGATCGTTGTTCTCATCCGTCTACCTCCCAAGGCGATTTCAGGGTCGATCAACCCTGTTCATGGTCGCATACTGACCATAGGCCCTTGTCTTGTAAAGTTACCGATGTGGCGGAAACGGCTTGCATAATTGCATTTTTCTCTCGAAACATGGCCGGATGAAGCAGACAAGCCGCGATATCGGTCGACGAGGCTGGGCGTGCGCGGTCGCAGTGGTGATAACGGCCACTCTCGCCGCAGGTGTCGCACATGCCCAGGACAGGCTCGTAATCGGTGTCGGCGGCCCCTTCACCGGCCAGTTCGAATTGTTCGGCACCAGCATACGAACCGGTGTGGACGCTGCCATCGACGATATCAACGACGCGGGCGGCGTGCTTGGGCAACCGCTGGCGCTGTCGATCGCCGATGACGCCTGCAATGCCGACAGAGCCGAGGCCGCCGCGAACCAGTTGGTTGGCGCCAACGCGGTCTTGGTCGTCGGACATGTCTGCTATTCGGCGACCCGCGAAGCGGCCGCGGTCTATGCCCTCAACGACATCGTCCAGATCACGCCGGCCTCCCAATCGGATGGATTGACGACGAACCGACCCGGTCCGGGACTCTTTCGCCTCGCACCGCGCGCCGAGCGCCAGGGCGAGGTCGCCGGCGCGTTCCTTGCCGACCGCCACCCCACCGGCAACATCGCGATCCTCCATGACGGTACCGCTTACGGAAAGGGACTGGCCGACACGGTGAAGGCCGTGGTCAACGCCGCCGGCATCCAGGAAGTCTGGTTCGATGAATACGACGCCGGCGACGAATCCCAGATCGATCTCGCCATCCGTCTGCTCGACGATGCTATCGATGCCGTCTATCTCGGCGGATATCACACGGACATCGCGCAGATTGCAGCCGAGACCCGTGGATTGGACCTCAAAACAGTGATCATCGGTCCGGATTCAATTGCTGACAGCGAGTTTCGCGCGATCGCCGGTCCCGCCGCCATTGGCGTGTTTTTGACATTTCAAAGCCCGCTCCCGGAAACCGACGCATCGCGGTCGCTCGCCGCACGCTTAAAGCTGCCGAAGTCCATCGGCACGCAGTACACGCTTCTGGCTTACGCGGCCGTCGAACTATGGGCCGCCGCGGCCGCCCGCGCGGAAAGCATCGCGTTCGATGCGGTCATCGACGCCGTCGCAAGCAACCCGACGGATACGATCATCGGCACGGTTCGCTTCGATGACAACGGAAGCTGGCAAACGGACGGATTCTCGGTGTTTGAATGGGGCGAAGACGGCATTCAGCCTGTCGCGGCAGCGCCGGCAACGGATTGAATCAGAACCTCAGCCGATGCGGCCAAGTGCTGGAAACATATCGAGAAGCCAGAACGAAAACGTGTTGATCGATCCAGTCAGAAACAGGATTCCGGTCAACACGAGCATCCCGCCCATAACGCGCTCGACGGTCTGATAGTGCCCGCGAAAACGCTGCATGAAGCCCATGAACGGCCGCAATCCGAAGGCTGCCAAAAGAAACGGCACGCCAAGGCCAGCGGAATAGACCGCCAAGAGTGCCATACCCTGGTTGACGGAATCGCGCCCGGCGGCCACCGCCAGGATCGCCGCCAGAACCGGCCCTATGCACGGCGTCCAGCCGAACCCGAACGCCAGCCCCATCAGATAGGCACCACCCGGCCCAACGGGACGGCTTTGGGTCTGGAAACGGGCCTCGCGGTAGAGCAGACCGATCTTGAAGAGGCCCAGAAAATGCAGGCCCATGATGATGATCATGACACCGGCGATCGTGCCAAGCAGCGACAAGTGCTGGCGCAGCACCTGACCCAGAACCGACGCCGTCGCGCCGAGCAAAACGAAAATCGTCGAAAACCCAATGACAAAGGCGGCCGAGGCGATAAGCACGCGTCTTTGGAGTTGCGGGTTTTCGTCCTTGCCCGTCAGTTGATCGAGCGTCGTTCCAGCCAAGAAGCAAAGGTAGGGCGGCACAAGCGGCAGCACGCAGGGCGAGAGAAAGCTGATCAGCCCAGCCAGAAACGCGGCCGGAAAGGTGACTTCGGCGCCCATGCAGCAATCCGCTCCATTCTCCGTTATCCCCACCCATACACGCGCCACCCTAACGAGAAAAGAAGGCCGGGCGCGTTTCGCGGCCTTGTGATGGCCGTGTCATCGGCTGGACCTTCAGCACCGGCTCGGGCATGAAGGAGAAAACGAGTGAATGAGCATGCGTCCCGGCCCCACCAATCTGATCACCGATATCGACGGCCTTACGGTTGGCAATGCCAACGCCGAAACCGTGCGGACCGGAACCACCGTTCTCCTTTGCGAGTCGCCGATGACGGCCTCCGTGGCCATTCTCGGCGGGGCGCCTGGAACACGGGACATCGCGCTCTTGGAGCCCGATCAAACCGTTGAGGCGGTGGACGCGTTAGTGCTGTCGGGCGGTTCTGCGTTTGGCCTTGACGCTGCGGGCGGCGTTCAAGGCGCTCTTGCCGCAAAGGGTCGCGGATACGCGGTCGGCGATGTCCGCATACCCATCGTTCCAGGCGCCATTTTATTCGATCTCTCGAACGGCGGCGACAAGGCCTGGGGCGAGACACCGCCCTATCGCGCGCTTGGCGCCACGGCCACCGAAAATGCAGCCAAAACCTTCGCACTCGGTTGCGCCGGCGCCGGCTTTGGCGCAACCCTCGCCGATGGCGCGGGAGGGCTTGGATCGGCCTCGACCGTCGTTAAGTCCGGCGCGACCGTCGGCGCGCTTGTCGCCGTCAACGCGCTCGGATCGGCGACGACCAGCGACGGTAACCACTTCTGGGCGGCACCGTTTGAACAGGGCGTAGAGTTCGGCGGTCATGGCCTGCCGACCGACATCGACACATCCGTGCGCACCAAAATCGACAGCGAGCCAGGCCAAAACACGACCATTGGCGTCGTCGCGACCGACGCGGCGCTTTCCAAGGCCCAGCTCAAACGATTGGCGATCATGGCCCATGCCGGCTATGCGCGCGCGATCTGGCCATCGCATACACCGCTTGACGGTGACCTGATCTTCACCGTGTCGTCGGGCAAAAGACCCCTCGAAAACCCAATCGGCGAATTGACCGCCCTCGGCGCGGCCGCAGCGGCAACGATGGCGCGGGCGATTGCGCGTGGTGTCTATGAGGCGCGACGCTGAATGGGCACAGCGCTTGGCCCAATCGTCTGGCTCGGCCGGCAGGGAACGCGCGCGGTCGCGCTCAGCCTGTTTCTCGGCATGGCCCTGCCCCCGGTCTCCGCTTTCGCCAAGCCGGCGCTACCGGTCGCCGTCTTTCTGCTTTTGGTGCTGGCGATGATCCGGCTCGACATGGTGGCCTTGCGCATCGTCGGCGGGCAGCCTCTGCGCCTTGCCGCGATGGTTGTCTGGTGCATGGTCGCCGTGCCGGCCATCGGCGGTATCATGGTTTCGATAGCCCATCAGCAGTTGGGTTTCAGCGGCGACATCAGGCTCGCGATCACGCTGATGCTGGTCGCCCCGCCGATCATGTCGGTGCCCGCCTTTTGCTACCTACTCGGCCTCAACGGTGCGTTGAGCTTCGTCGTCATGGTGCTGACGCTCATCGTCACCCCGATCACGGCACCTTTGATCGCCAACACCCTCGTCGAAGGTGCCCTGCCTCTTTCGACCGCCGCCCTTGCCCTTCGCCTGGCGTTCTATCTGTTTGGTTCGGCAGCCGTCGCGCTCGCTTTGCGTCGCCTGCTCGGTGCCGAAACGGTGGCCGCTCAGGGTGACCTCATCGACGGATTGAACGTCATTCTCTTGTTCGTCTTCGCTGTCGCGCTCATGGATGGCGTGGCGGCGCTGACCTTCGCGCGGCCCGGACTTGTCGCCATGTTGATCGCCGTCTCATTCGGCGTGGCGGGCACCATCCTCGCAGTGACAACGGTGGTTTTCTCCCCTCTCGGCGCACACAATGCACTCAGCCTGGGTTTGGCGGCCGGCAACCGCAATATGGGCCTCATGGCCTCCGCGCTGATCGCCGGCCTGCCGGATCTGACCTGGGCGTATGTCGCACTCGCCCAGTTTCCAATCTATCTCTTGCCCTGGATCATGCGGCCGATCGTTGGCTGGCTTGGCGCCAACCAAGCGCCTCATCCACATCGTTGACCCGCCGCGATCCTTGCCGCGCGGCGACGCTTCGTGGTACCAGCCGACCTCGATCCCTGACCCGGAAGCCTTCGATGTCGCCAATCATCGCGCCCTCCATTCTCGCCGCCGATTTCGCGCGGCTGGGCGAGGATATCCGCACCGTCGACCAAGCCGGCGCCGACTGGATCCACGTCGATGTCATGGACGGCCATTTCGTTCCCAACATCACGTTCGGCCCCGGATTGGTCGCCGACGTTCGGCCTTATTCCGACAAGCTGTTCGATGTCCATTTGATGATCGCACCTGCCGATCCGTATCTTGAAGCGTTTGCGAAGGCCGGCGCCGATCTGATCACGGTTCACGCCGAGGCCGGTCCGCACGTTCACCGTTCGCTGCAAACGATTAGGGGTCTCGGCAAGAAGGCTGGTTTGGCGCTCAATCCCGGCACGCCGGCCGAAGCGTTGGTGCCGGTCGTCGATCTCGTCGACCTGGTGCTGGTGATGACCGTCAATCCGGGCTTCGGCGGTCAATCCTTCATCCGGCCGATGGCCGATAAGATCCGCCAGGTGCGCGCTATCCTCGACGGTCGCGACGTCCATGTCGAGGTCGATGGCGGCATCGCGCCGGACACGGCACCGATCGCGGCGGGCGCAGGTGCCGATGTTTTGGTGGCCGGCTCATCGATCTTCAAGGGCGGCGCCGCCAATTACGCCGGCAACATTGCGGCGATCCGCGCCGCCGCGCAAGGCCAGACCGGCGCCGCCGCCTGACCGTTCAAAGGACCGTCGATTGCCATGATACCGCGCTATTCGCGACCGGAGATGGTGGCCCTTTGGTCGCCCGAGACGAAGTTCCGTATCTGGTTCGAGATCGAGGCCCACGCCGCGACAGCGATGGCCGAGATCGGCGCGATCCCGAAAGAGGCGGCACAAGCGGTCTGGGACAAGGGCGAGACCGCAGTCTTCGACGTGGCGCGGATCGACGCGATCGAGCGCGAGGTCAAGCACGACGTCATCGCCTTCTTGACCCATCTGGCCGAGATCGTCGGGGATGAGGCGCGGTTCGTTCATCAGGGACTGACGTCGTCGGATGTCCTCGACACCTGTCTGAGCGTCCAGTTGACGCGCGCGACCGACATTCTGATCGCCGATTTGGATGCCCTATTGGCTGCATTGAGAACGCGCGCCTTCGAGCACAAGCTCACGCCGACGATCGGACGCAGCCACGGCATTCATGCCGAGCCGACGACGTTCGGCCTGAAGCTGGCGCAGGCTTATGCCGAATTCGCCCGCAATCGCGACCGGCTTGTCGCGGCCCGCAGCGAGATCGCCGTTTGCGCCATCTCTGGTGCCGTCGGCACGTTCGCCAATATCGACCCGCGCGTCGAAGCACATGTCGCAAAGGCCCTCGGCCTCACTGTCGAGCCGGTCTCGACACAGGTGATCCCGCGCGACCGCCACGCGGCTTTCTTTTCGATGCTTGCCGTCATCGCCTCGTCGATTGAGCGGTTGGCGACGGAAATCCGCCATCTCCAGCGCACGGAAGTCCTGGAGGCGGAGGAGTATTTTTCGCCTGGCCAGAAGGGCTCCTCGGCGATGCCCCACAAGCGCAATCCGGTGCTGACGGAGAACCTCACCGGCCTCGCCCGCATGGTCCGCAGCCACGCGCTTCCGGCGCTGGAGAACGTCGCCCTCTGGCACGAGCGCGATATCTCGCATTCCTCCGTCGAACGTTTCATAGGCCCGGATGCCACGATCACGCTCGATTTCGCGCTCGCCCGCCTCACCGGCGTGATTGAAAACCTGGTCGTCTATCCAGAGGCAATGTCCATGAACATGGACAGACTTGGCGGACTGATCCACTCACAGCGCGTGCTTTTGGCACTGACCCAGGCGGGCGCGTCGCGGGAGGACGCCTACCGCATTGTCCAGCACCATGCGATGCGCGTCTGGAAGGGCGAAGGCAATTTCCTGGAGTTTCTGAAGACCGATTCGGAAGTGACTGATCTGATTCCAGAATCAGACCTCGAAGCGCTCTTCGATCTCACCTATCATTTCAAGCATGTCGATACGATCTTCGATCGTGTTTTCGGCACGGCCTGACGTTCGCCTTAGTCGAACAGGAACTCCCGACCGACCTTGACCCGCTTTACGCCGTCATAGGCGATGATATCGGCTGTCGCGTATGTTTCCGTCAGCGTCGCCGGCATGAACGAGCCCGTCCCGATCGTGTCGACCGGCGCCTGGGCGGCACCCACGACCTGACATTTTTGCGTGTTGAAACCCGATGATGCGACGATCTTGGTGTCTTTGTAGCCAGCGGAATCGAGCGCCCGCCGGGTATGGATGATCGAGGCGACCGACACGCCAGAGCCGAACAGGATACGACGCACCCGGTCGACGAGGATATTGCTCGCATCGAGCTGCACAGCGCGACCGCCAAGCACCCGTTCCACGATGTTATACTCACCCGCGACATCAAGCCACGCTCCGACAACTTCGACCGATTTCTCGTAATCGAGGCCCTCCGCGAACCGCCCGCCATGGGTGTCGAGCCGCACGCCGAACACCTTGCCGCTGTCGCCAAGCTTGGCGGTTTCGAAAAACCACTTCGCGCAGGCAATTGAATCGGAAGTTTCCTGACCCGCGTAGTCAACGAGCGCGGTCACAATTTTTGTTTCGGGAACAGACGCGACAAAGCGCTCCAGCGCCTCCACCGCATTGCCGCCGGCATAGCCGATCAGCGAGTGCGGCATCGTACCCACGCCACGGTCCACACCATAGAATGGCGCCGTCAGGTCCTGGGAGGACCCGATAAACCCACGAACTTCATTGTCCGCCACCTTCGCCGCCGCGCTGCCAACCGCCGCGCCATAGGCCGCCAGAAGGTTGATTTCGGCGCCGGGCGCATGTCGCGCATGCATGTCGATGAATGCCGCATAGGGGACTGCAAGGCACATGTCGTAGGCGTTGTTGGCGCACACGCATGGAAATCCGACTTTCTGCAGGATCAACGTTTCCGCTTCGGAGAGTTGGGCAAATGGGCCTCGAATCTCCAAGAGTTTCTTTTCGGACGGGACGATCTCGCCGTCCTCGAAAAACCGCGTGATCGTCGCGTCCGGCGCCAATCGTTCAATCAGCCGGATCGCCGGTTCAAGCGCCGCCACAACACGCCGCCGCAGGAAGACGGCATAAACGACCTCCATATTGCCGTTCGCTTCGACAATCCGGCGGGTGTGGCTGAAGTATTTGTCCGTGAGCGTCTCCACCGGGCCACTGGCGACGACCAAGTCGACGAAGCGTTCAAGCGCGGCCTCGGCTTGCGGCGGGAGAATGGTCGGGGTCGGCATGGTCACACTGAATTGCGGTCGGCGGGTGAATATCCCAGCCTAAGCCTTTTTGATTTCATTTAAAATCGACTGCGCACCATGTTTGAGGATCGTCTGATCGCTGCCTGGGACGATGAGCGAGAACCCCATATCTCGATAGGTCCGCGCCAGCGTCGGACTGAGCGCGAAGATTGCGGCGTGCACGCCGTGACGCCGCGCGGTATCGGCGATCGTTTCACAGGCCTTGAGCGTTTCCGCGCCACCTGGATCGAGGCGGGCACCATTGGCCAGCGAAATAGACAGATCGCTCGGCCCAACGAACACGGCATCGATTCCGGGCGTTGTCATGATCCCGTCCATGGCGTCCATCGCCATTTGCGTCTCGATCATGGCGATCGTCATGATCCAGTCGTTAGCACCGGCCAGCATCTCGTCGAGCGTCATGCCATAGAGTGCGCAGGCCCGCGCGGGTCCCCAGCTGCGCTCGCCGAGCGGCGGAAACTTGACGGCGCGCACTAGCCACTCCGCCTCGGCAACCGAGTTGATCATCGGCGCGATAATGCCCTGGGCGCCGGAATCCAAAGCGCGCCCAGCAAGGCCTGCGTCAAACAGAGGAATGCGCACCAACGGCGCTCCGCCGGCATGCCCGATCGCGGTAACCGCTTGATTCATGGACTCAATTCCGGCGACACCGTGTTGCATATCGACGGTTACTGCATCGAAGCCGGCAGCGACTTTCGTCGCTCCGTTCGCCGCCTCGGACGAGGCGATCCAGCCTGAGTAGATGACGTCGCCGGCGTCAAGCCGACCCTTCAAGGCCCCGTCCATGATCGATGATCAGCTTTCCGATTTGATCTGGTCGACAGCCGTGGCCATCAACTCGTCCATCACCCGGCGAATCTGATGATCGGACTGATCGATCGACTTCTCGTCGAAGTCCTGGCGCACCTTGCGAAAGACGTCTTCGTCGCCCGGCTCCTCAAGATCCGAGCGCACGACATCCTTGGCATAAGCCGCTGCTGCATCACCGGTGAGGCCAAGCTTCTCGGCGGCCCACTCACCCAGAAGGCGGTTTCGCCGCGCCTGGGCCTTGAACTGCAATTCGGCATCGTGGGCAAACTTCTTCTCATACGCTTCTTCGCGCTCGTCGAACGTGCTCATTGCCGGCTTCCTCACTGTAACTTTGCTGGTCGGCGCTCCCGCTCGCCGGTCTTCCGGTCTCTATCGCGCGACCGTTGGGAAATCAACCGCGTCAACCTCTTCAGCGTGCCGTCGCACTGACCCCAAGATTGTGCGTCACGACAATCTTCTTCGATTGTATCGTGTGCTGAAATTGATTAGGTTCCGCGCCAGTTCAAGGGCGATTCCGGCACGATAAGCCGCCATGCCGCTTATCAGACGGCCGCCCCTTTCTATCACATCACTGGTGCGACATTTCTCATGATCAATCGCCGCCGCCGGATTTATGAGGGCAAAGCCAAAGTCCTTTACGAGGGTCCGGAGCCCGGAACGCTCGTTCAGCACTTCAAGGACGATGCGACCGCGTTTAATCGTAAGAAGCAGGACACGATCGACGGCAAAGGCGTGCTCAACAACCGGATTTCGGAGTACATCTTCACGCGCCTTGGCGAGATCGGCGTGCCGACCCATTTCATTCGCCGCATGAACATGCGCGAACAGCTCATTCGCGAAGTCGAGATCGTTCCGCTTGAGGTCGTGGTCCGTAATGTCGCTGCCGGCTCGCTGTCGAAGCGTCTGGGCATCGACGAGGGCACGCCCCTGCCCCGATCGATCATCGAATTCTATTTCAAGTCCGACGACCTTGAGGACCCGATGGTGTCGGAGGAACACATCACGGCGTTCGGCTGGGCCTCGCCTCAGGAGATCGACGATATCATGGCCCTGTCGATCCGCATCAACGACTTTCTGTCCGGCCTGTTCATGGGTGTCGGCATTCGTCTGGTCGATTTCAAATTGGAGTTCGGCCGGCTTTGGGAAAACGATATGGTCCGCATTATCCTGGCCGACGAGATCAGCCCCGACAGTTGCCGGCTGTGGGACATCGCAACGAACGATCGGCTCGACAAGGACCGGTTCCGGCGCGACATGGGTGGCCTCGTCGAAGCCTATCAGGACGTGGCGCGCCGGCTTGGCATCCTGGCAGAGAACGACCGGACCGGCGGCAAGGGCCCGGTCCTGGTCAAGAATTGAGCGGACGCACCCGTGAAAGCACAAGTCGTCGTCACGCTGAAGACTGGCGTGCTAGACCCGCAGGGCAAAGCCATTGAGAACGCGCTTGATACGCTGGGCGTCTCCGGCGTCGAAAGCGTGCGGCAGGGCCGCTATTTCGAGGTCGAGCTTGACGGTACCGACCGTGCGGTCGCCGAACGAACGGTCGATGCGATGTGCAAGCAACTCCTCGCCAATACGGTGATCGAGAACTATCGCTTCGATATCGTTGACTGACACCAGGGCCCATACGCGATGAAGGCGGTCATCGTTCAGTTTCCCGGCACCAATCGCGAGCGCGACATCGCCCATGCGATCGAAGTCGCGGCCGGCGCGGCGCCGCAATTCGTTTGGCACGCAGAGACAAGCTTACCTGCCTGCGACCTCATTGTGTTGCCCGGCGGGTTTTCCTACGGGGATTACCTCCGCGTCGGGGCAATTGCCGCGCACGCACCGATCATGGCCGACATTGTCAAGAAGGCGAACGACGGCGTGGCGGTGCTTGGCGTCTGCAACGGGTTTCAGATCCTGACCGAGATCGGCCTTCTGCCTGGCGTGTTGATGCGCAACGCGGATATGACCTTTGTCTGCCGCGATGTGCATCTGCGCGTCGAGACGACCGACAGCGTCTTCACCCGTGCCTATCGCCGGCGTCAGGTGATCACCGTTCCGGTGGCCCACCACGACGGCAACTATTTCGCGGATGAGACGACGCTGGATGCGCTGGAGGCGGACAACCGTGTTGCGTTTCGCTACTGCGACACAAACGGCGCGATCGATCCGGCCAGCAATCCAAATGGATCGCAGCGGGCCATCGCGGGCATTCTCGGCGAAAACCGCAATGTGCTTGGCATGATGCCGCATCCCGAGAACCTCATCGAAATGGCGCTCGGCGGCACGGATGGACTCGGCCTGTTCGAGGGATTGGCGCAGGCCGCTGCATGACCGAGATCACCCCGCAACTGGTCGCCGATCATGGGCTGACGCCGGACGAATATCAAAAAATCCTCGACCTTATCGGTCGCACGCCGACGCTGACCGAACTCGGCATCTTCTCGGCGATGTGGAACGAACACTGTTCCTATAAATCGTCGAAGAAGTGGCTGCGCACGCTGCCGACGGACGGGCCGCAGGTGATCCAGGGTCCGGGCGAAAACGCGGGCGTCGTCGATATCGGCGATGGACTGGCCGTCGTCTTCAAGATGGAAAGCCACAACCACCCCTCCTTCATCGAACCCTATCAGGGCGCGGCGACGGGCGTTGGCGGCATCTTGCGCGATGTCTTCACCATGGGGGCCCGGCCGGTGGCGGCGCTAAATGCGCTCCGCTTCGGCAGTCCGGACCACGAAAAGACTCGTCATCTGGTCGCCGGCGTCGTCTCCGGCATTGGCGGCTATGGCAACTCCTTCGGCGTCCCGACGGTGGGCGGCGAAGTCAACTTCCACCCGCGCTACAACGGCAATATCCTCGTCAACGCCATGGCGGTGGGGATCGCGCGGGCCGACGAGATTTTCTACGCCAAGGCGACCGGCGTCGGGAATCCCGTCGTCTATCTCGGCTCCAAGACCGGCCGCGACGGCGTCGGCGGCGCAACGATGGCGTCGGCCGAGTTCGACGATCGGATCGAGGAAAAGCGCCCGACCGTTCAGGTCGGCGACCCGTTCTCCGAAAAGCTGCTCCTGGAAGCTTGTCTCGAGTTGATGGCGTCCGACTCCGTCATCGCCATCCAAGACATGGGCGCGGCCGGCCTTACCTGTTCCGCCGTCGAGATGGGCGCCAAGGGCGATCTCGGCGTTGCGCTCGATCTCGGCAAGGTGCCATGCCGTGAAGACGGCATGACGGCCTATGAGATGATGCTGTCGGAGAGCCAGGAGCGCATGCTCATGGTTCTCAAGCCCGATAAGCGCGTCGAGGCCGAGGCGATCTTCACCAAGTGGGGCCTCGACTTCGCCGTCGTCGGCGAGACCACCGACACACTGCGCTTCGTCGTCGACCATGGCGGCCAGACCGTCGCCAACCTGCCGATCAAGGAACTGGGCGACGAGGCGCCGGAGTATGACCGGCCGTTCACAGAACCGCCCGTCCGCGAGGCGCTCGCCGCCGAGGATGTCGAAGCACCGGATGCGCTTGATGACGCCCTTTTGAAGATCCTTGGTGCGCCGGACATGTGCTCCAGACGCTGGGTCTGGGAGCAGTACGACCATATCATTCAGGGCAACACCCTGGTGCGACCAGGCGGCGATGCCGCGGTCATTCGCATCGACGGGACAGAAAAGGCACTGGCGCTGACCGTCGACGTGACGCCGCGCTATTGCGAGGCGGATCCCTTCGAGGGCGGCAAACAAGCGGTGGCCGAGGCCTGCCGCAATCTGTGGGCCACCGGCGCAACACCGTTGGCAATCACGGACAACCTCAATTTCGGCAATCCCGAGCGACCTGACATCATGGGTCAGTTCGTCGCCGCCGTACGCGGTGTCGGAGAGGCGTCGCGGGTGCTTTCCGCGCCCGTCGTCTCCGGCAATGTGTCGCTCTACAACGAGACCAACGGCCAGGCCATCTTGCCGACACCGGCGATTGGCGCGGTCGGCTTGATCAAGGACGTAGCCGCACACGCAACGATCGCCTTCAAGGACAACAGCGACGCGATCCTGGTGATCGGCGCACCGCCTACTGGCCATCTCGGCCAATCGATCTACCTGCGCGAGATTCTGGGCCGCGAGGACGGACCGCCACCACCAGTCGACCTAGACGCCGAGAAGCGAGCGGGCGCGTTCGTCGCCGATCTCATCCAGCGCGGACGGGTGAACGCCTGCCACGATGTTTCCGATGGGGGCCTGGTTGTCGCCCTGGCCGAGATGGCGATCGCCGGCGATGTCGGGGCGATCTGCGAACTGCCAGACGACGGCCTGCCGCCGCACGCAGCACTCTTCGGCGAAGACCAGGCGCGCTATGTGGTGACAACACCGCCGGTGCGCGTCGACAGCATAATCGCGCGCGCCGAAGCCGATGGTCTGTTCGCCGCCTGGCTGGGCACGGTCGGTGGCGAGCGATTGACTGTTGAGGGACATCTCTCCATATCTGTTGCCAGATTGAGGGAAACCCATGAACGCTGGTTCCCGGCCTATATGGCGGGAAGCGGATCGGAGTAATCGACCATGCCGATGGACGCGACGGAGATCGAACGGCTGATCAAGGCTGCGCTCCCCGACGCCACGGTGGAAATCCGCGACCTGGCCGGCGATGGCGATCACTATGCGGCCCACGTGGTCTCCGAAGAATTTCGCGGCAAGACACGCGTTCAGCAACACCAGATCGTTTATCAAGCCCTGCAAGGCAATATGGGCGGCGCGCTGCATGCGCTAGCGCTTCAGACAAACGCGCCGGACTAACCGCTGGGCAATTTATCGACGGGCCTTGAACCCGTTCAGACGAAAGGATCGACCATGAGCGACATCAACCAGGTGATCTCCAATCACATCACCGGCAACGACATCGTCCTCTTCATGAAGGGAACGAAGGATTTTCCGCAGTGCGGCTTTTCCGGCCAGCTTGTTCAGATTCTCACCTATCTCGGCGTCGATTATCACGACGTCAACGTTCTTGAATCCGACGCCATGCGCAATGGCATCAAGGAATTCACCAACTGGCCGACCATCCCGCAGCTCTATGTGAAGGGCGAATTCGTCGGCGGCTGCGATATCGTGCGTGAGATGTTCCAGGCCGGCGAGCTACAGGACCACATGACGGAAAAGGGCATCGCCGTTCGTCAGCCCGCCTGATACTGAGCCAGAACCGGAAAAGAAAAGCCGCCCATTGGGCGGCTTTTTCGTTTCAAATGATGCGACCGATTAGCGGGAGTAGAACTCGACCACCAGGTTCGGTTCCATCTGCACCGGATAGGGAACATCGGAAAAGCTCGGCACGCGCGAGAACGTCGCCACCATCTTGTTATGGTCGACGGCGATATAGTCCGGCACATCCCGCTCGGCGAGCTGCGTGGCCTCCAGCACCAAGGCCATGTCCTTCGACGCGTCCTTAAGCTCGATCACGTCGTCGACCTTTACCCGATAGCTTGGAATGTTCACCCGCCGGCCGTTGACCTTGACGTGACCGTGATTGACGAACTGCCGCGCCGCAAACACGGTCGGCACGAACTTCGCGCGATAGACCACCGCGTCGAGGCGGCGTTCCAGAAGCCCGATGAGGTTCTCCGAGGTGTCGCCCTTCATCCGCGACGCCTCGGTGTAGGCGCGCTTGAACTGCTTCTCGGTGATGTTGCCGTAATAGCCCTTCAGCTTCTGCTTGGCGCGAAGCTGTACGCCGAAGTCGGAGAGCTTACCGCGGCGACGCTGGCCGTGTTCGCCAGGCGCATAGTCGCGGCGATTGACCGGCGACCGCGGCCGGCCCCAAATGTTCTCGCCCAAACGGCGGTCGATCTTGTATTTCGTGCTGGTGCGCTTGCTCATCGCATGTCCTTTCACTGAGGCCGCGCAGAAACGTACGGCAGCCGGATCAGCGCCCTCCTTTGCCCCTATTGGAGCCGACAGATCGCAAACCACAGCGCGTGGGCTGACGATCGCGGGTGCATTCAATAAAACGCGGGGGCATCCGCCCCCGTGTCGCGGTGTCATGTAGACAAGCGCACCCGATGTGTCAACGCGGTTTACTGGGGATTGGCATCGCGCTCCGCATCGTCCGTCCCGCCGATCCGCGCCAGAAGATCCCAGATCGGTAAGGCTGCGAGCCCCCCGACGACGCCCGCGACATAGCTCGGCAGCTTGAAGCCGAGAACAGCCTCCCAAGCCAGGCCGACCACATAACTGGTGATCAGCATCACGATGACAGTGATGAGCAGTCGCTGCCACAGCGGGAGGGGTGTTTTCATCGTCGACTCCTCGACAGGCTTACCAAGCTAAGTCCGGGACCATCCTCAGCCGGTCCGTACATGCGCCAACCGCTATTGGTGGCGCAATCTTTTTTCGCTTGCGTGCGTAATTCGGCAGCGATTAGCGTTTTCGCCAGGAATACTGGCCTGGCCAGCGTCGCATGTCAGCTGGCACCAAGACCTCACCTATTGGGACCTCAGTCATGACGACCAGGTGTCGATGTGGCTAGCGCTTTCGCCGGCGACAGCGACGACGGGCTGTATGCGCATGATCCCCGGCAGCCATCTCAATGGGCGCATCGACCACGAGGTGACGGACTACGAGGACAACGTTCTCTTCCTCGGCCAGACGGTCAGCGGGATCGACGAGGCCGACGCTGTCATGTGCCCGCTTGAACCCGGCGAGGCCTCGTTTCACCACGGATGGACCTTGCATGCGTCTATGCCGAATGCCGGCGACGATCGGCGCATCGGCGTCAATGTCCAATATTTGGGCGCCCATGTCCGTCGGTTGAAGGACGAGCACGACACAGCGATGCTCGTGCGCGGAACGGACCGGTTCGGCTATTTTGGAGCGGATTATCCGGCGGAAACCGACCTCGATCCGGCCGCCATCGCCCGCCAAGTCGAACTGGAAAACCGCTACAAGAGCATCGCCGGTTCAACCGGTGCGTAACGCCTCACCGCCTATGGCCTCTAGGCCAGTAGATGCCGAATCCGCAGCGCCGTCAGTGTCGCGAGGATGGACGGGTCGACATCGCGCCCGGATGTGAACCAAAAGGTCAGTTTCGGACCGGACTTGACCGGCTGTTGGCCCGGTCCGATCGACGGACCGGCAAAGCCATCGAGCACCGTCACCACGCGACGGGCAATCGCCGGCGCCGGGTCGACCCAGGTCACCGGCCACGGCGCCAGGGTTTCCAAACGGTCGCGCAAGAGCGGAAAATGCGTGCAGCCCAGCACGATCGTATCGGTGCGCTTGCCGTCCTTCTCGGCAAAGGCTGGCGTGATCTCCGTTGAGATCGCCGCATCGTCGACCTGGCCACCGCCAATATGCTTCTCAGCCAATCCGGCCAACTTGGCGCTGCCGACAAGGCGAACATGAATATGCCCTGCATAGGTCTGAATGAGGTCGCGGGTGTAGTCGCGCTTGACGGTTCCAGGCGTCGCAAGCACCGAGACCACGCCGCTCTCGGTGACTTCCGCTGCCGGCTTGATCGCCGGCACGGTGCCAATAAAGGGAAGATGGAAGCGAGACCGCAGAACGGGAAGCGCCAGCGTCGACGCAGTGTTACAGGCGATGATCGCGGCGTCCGGTCGGTAAGCCGGAACGGCCTTCGTCATGATGGCGCGGCAGCGCTCGATCAGGTCCCCATCAGCCAAATCGCCGTAGGGAAAGGCCGCATCGTCGGCGATGTACAAATAGGACGCGCCAGGCAGGACCCGGTGCAAGGCGGCCAAGACGGTGAGACCGCCCAATCCGGAATCAAAGACCAGCAGTTTAGGCTCGTTCATCGGGTGTCGATCCCGGAGCCGCGCCGACCGGTGAGCGCGACGATAACCCCGCGCAGCGTGCGCACATCCTGATCCGTTAGTTGCGCACGGTGCAACATGTTGCGCAGCGCGTTGACCATGCGCGGCCGTTTCTCCGGCGGTTTCAGGAAACCGCCAACGTCAAGCTCGCTTTCGAGATGATCGAAGAGCCGGAAGAGGTCGGCCTTGTCGGCCAGCGGCGGCATCTCCTCGCCGCCGTCCCTGGCGAAGGCTGGTGCCTCCCCCACCGTCTGCCGAAACCACTCGTAACCGAAAAGCAGCACCGCCTGCGCGATGTTGAGCGACGCAAAGCGCGGATTGACCGGATAGGTCAGGATCGCATCGGCCATGGCCACTTCATCGTTGGTCAATCCCCAGCGCTCACGGCCAAAGAGCACGCCGACGCGCTCGCCGGCCGCCATGCGCCCCGACAGCGCGCCGACGGCGTGCTGCGGCCCGTCCACCGACTTTCGCATGCCGCGCGGTCGCGCGGTCGTCGCATAGGTCAAACCGAGATCGCCGATCGCCTCGGCCAGCGTTGGAAAAACAACGGCGGATTCGATGATCCAGTCGGCACCGGACGCCGCCTTTTTTGCCGCTTCGCTTGGCCATCCGTCGCGTGGATTGACCAGCCGCAATTCCGTGAGGCCGAAATTCGCCATAGCGCGCGCGGCCGTACCAATGTTCTCGCCAAGCTGCGGCTCGACCAGAATGACTGCCGGCCCGCCGGCCACTGCATCTTTCGTCCTGTCAGTCCCGGCCATCACCCCTTCCACTTTCGGCGCCTTCCCCCTCTCGGACCGGGGTGCTATAGGAACGCCCGGTATCGTAACGGCACGACAGTGCTCATGCACTATCGGCCCCGGGTCTCAAGGCAGTGAAAAGGACGTATTTGATGGCGAAAATCAAGGTCGACAATCCCGTCGTTGAACTCGATGGCGACGAGATGACCCGGATCATCTGGCAGTACATCAAGGACAAGCTGATCCTCCCCTATCTCGACATCGAACTGGAGTATTACGACCTTGGCGTGGAAGCCCGCGACGCGACCGACGATCAGATCACCGTCGATGCGGCGAACGCGATCAAAAAGCATGGCGTCGGGGTCAAATGCGCGACGATCACACCCGATGAGGCGCGTGTCGAGGAGTTCAACCTGAAGAAGATGTGGCGTTCCCCGAACGGCACGATCCGCAACATCCTCGGTGGCGTGATCTTCCGCGAGCCGATCATCTGTCAAAACGTACCGCGCCTGGTGCCGGGCTGGACGCAGCCGATCATCATCGGCCGTCACGCGTTCGGCGATCAGTACCGCGCCACGGATTTCACGTTCCCATCCGCCGGCAAGCTGACCGTGCGCTTCGATGGCGAGGACGGTACGGTGATCGAGCATGAAGTGTTCGACGCGCCGGCCGCCGGCGTCGCCATGGCCATGTACAATCTCGACGAGTCGATCCGCGACTTCGCGCGCGCCTCTATGAACTACGGGCTCACCCGCAAGGTACCGGTCTATCTGTCGACGAAAAACACGATCCTGAAAGCCTATGACGGCCGGTTCAAGGACCTGTTCCAGGAGGTTTTCGACGCCGAGTTCGCCGACAAGTTCAAGGACGCCGGCATCATCTATGAGCACCGGCTGATCGACGACATGGTGGCAGCCTCGCTCAAGTGGTCTGGCGGTTATGTTTGGGCCTGTAAGAACTATGACGGCGACGTCCAGTCCGACACCGTTGCCCAGGGCTTCGGCTCGCTGGGGCTGATGACCTCCGTGCTTATGACGCCGGACGGCAAGACCGTGGAAGCCGAGGCCGCCCACGGCACGGTCACGCGGCATTTCCGCGAGCACGAGAAGGGCAACGAGACGTCGACCAACTCAACCGCTTCGGTCTTCGCCTGGACGCGCGGCCTCGCCCATCGTGCCAAGCTCGACGACAACGCGGCACTGGCGACCTTTGCTTCGACACTTGAAAAGGTGGTTGTCGACACGATCGAGGGCGGCCAGATGACGAAGGACCTCGCGCTCCTCGTCGGCCCGGATCAGCCCTGGCTGACGACGACCGGCTATCTCGACGCGATCGACACCAACCTGCAAAAGGCGATGGGTGGTTAGAGCACGGTCCCGAAAAGAGCGTGCGGTTTCCGGACAAAAACATGCTCAAAATCAAAGAGATAGAGGATTTTCGGGAACTCGACTTTTACTGAAGATCCTCTAGATCACGCGGCTTCGGCGACGCTTTCGAGCGCCTTCGCGACAGCTTCGACGGCGTCGGCCGCCGCCGCGCCGTCCGGACCGCCGGCTTGCGCCATGTCCGGGCGGCCGCCACCGCCCTTGCCGCCCAGCGCAACCGATCCGGCGCGCACCAGATCGACCGCGTTGACCCGGTCGGTCAAATCGTCGGTGACCCCGACAACCAGCCCAGCCTTGCCGTCCTCCGAAACACCGACGATGGCAACCACGCCCGACTTGACCTCGTCCTTGGCAATGTCCGCCAGGCCCTTCAGCTCGCGCGCCGGAATGCCGTCGACGGTGCGCGCCAAGAACGGGATGCCCGCAACGGTTCGGGTCTCGGCGCCGGTGCCGCCACCGCTCGCCGCCTTCTTACGCGCGTCGGCCAACTGTGCCTCAAGCTGCTTGCGCTCCGCCAAAAGCACTTGAATGCGCTCGGCCACATCGGCGGGTGAGACCCTCAACACGTCAGCGGCCGCCTTCAACGCGCGACCCTGCTCTTCCAGGTGGTGCCGCGCAGCGTCGCCGGTGAGCGCCTCGATGCGGCGCGTCCCGGCAGCGACCGCTGATTCCGACACGATCGCCATCAGGCCAATATCGCCAGTCTGGTCGACATGGGTGCCGCCACACAATTCAAGCGAGTAGGTCTGGCCCTCTTTGTCGCCCTCAACCGCCGTTCCCATCGAAACGACACGGACCTCGTCTCCGTATTTCTCGCCGAAGAGCGCCATGGCGCCGGCCTCGATCGCCTCGTCGACATCCATAAGCCGCGTCGTGACGGGGGCGTTCTGCAGGATGATCGTGTTGGCGATGTCCTCAATGCGGACTTGCTCCTCATCGCTTACGGCTTTGGGATGCGAGAAATCGAAGCGAAGGCGATCCGGCGCAACCAGCGAGCCCTTTTGCGTAACATGCGTGCCTAGCACTTCACGCAGGCCTTCGTGCAGCAGATGCGTCGCGGAGTGATTGGCACGAATACGGGTTCTGCGATCACCGTCGACGACGAGGTCGACCTCGTCGCCGACCGCGAGGCTTCCGGTTTCAAGCATTCCCATATGGACCCACAGATCGCCCAGCTTCTTCTGCGTGTCGGTGACCCGGAAGCGGGCACCGTCCGCAATTGAAATCACACCGCTGTCGCCGACCTGACCGCCGGATTCGGCATAAAACGGTGTCTGGTTGGTGACCAGCGCCGCAGTCTGTCCCTGTTCGAGGCTTTGAACAGGCGCACCCTCGACAATGACCGCCTCGACGACTCCCTCAGCCACCTCCGTGTCGTAACCAAGGAAATCGGTCGCGCCGGCTGTCTCGCGGACCTGAAACCAGACCTGTTCGGTCGCAGCTTCGCCCGAGCCGGCCCAGGCCTTGCGGGCCTCAGCGCGCTGGCGCTCCATCGCCGCATCGAACGCGCCGGTGTCGACGGTCATGTCGCGGCTTCGAAGCGCATCCTCGGTCAAATCGAGCGGAAAGCCATAGGTATCGTAGAGCTTGAACGCGACCTCCCCGTCGAGAACGGCGCCGGCCGTCAGCGACGCCGTTTCCTCGTTCAAAATCTGTAGGCCGCGCGACAGGGTTTTGCGGAACCGGGTTTCTTCCAGTTTCAGCGTCTCGACGATCATCGGCTCGGCACGAACCAGTTCCGGAAAGGCCTGTCCCATCGCCTGAACCAGCGTTGGCGCCAGCCGCCACATGAGCGGCTCGGTGACACCGATCAGTTCGGCGTGGCGCATCGCGCGGCGCATGATGCGGCGAAGCACATAACCCCGTCCTTCGTTCGACGGCAGCACGCCGTCGGCGATCAGAAAGCTCGCGGCACGCAGATGATCGGCGATCACGCGATGCCCAACCTTGTGCGGACCGTCCGGATCGGTTCCGGTCGCCTCCGAAGACGCCACAATCAGGCCACGCATGAGGTCGATGTCGTAGTTGTCGTGTTTGCCCTGGAGAACGGCCGCTATCCGTTCCAGACCCATGCCCGTGTCGATCGACGGCTTGGGCAGATCGACCCGGGTATCAGCGTCGACCTGCTCGAACTGCATGAAGACCAGATTCCAGATTTCGACGAAGCGATCGCCGTCTTCCTCCGGCGAGCCGGGCGGGCCGCCGGGAATATGGTCACCGTGATCGTAGAAAATCTCCGAACACGGCCCGCAGGGGCCCGTGTCTCCCATCGCCCAGAAATTGTCGTGGGTCGGGATGCGGATGATCCGATCTTCGGGCAAGCCGGCGATCGACTTCCAGAGATCGAAAGCGGCGTCGTCCTCATGATAGACGGTCGCTAGCAGGCGATCCTTCGGGAGCCCGAATTCCTTGGTGATCAAATCCCAAGCAAGTTCGATCGCTAGCGGCTTGAAATAATCGCCGAAGGAGAAGTTGCCGAGCATCTCGAAAAAAGTGTGATGGCGCGCGGTATAGCCGACATTGTCGAGATCGTTGTGCTTACCGCCGGCGCGCACACATTTTTGCGAGGTCACGGCGCGCGAATAGGGTCGTGTCTCCAGGCCGGTAAAGACGTTCTTGAACTGCACCATGCCGGCATTGGTGAACATCAATGTCGGATCGTTGCGCGGCACCAGCGGTGAGGAGTCGACGATCTCGTGGCCGTTGCGCGCGAAGTAGTTCAGGAAATGGGAACGGATCTCGGCGGTGGTGTGCATGGAGGCGGTGAAACGTCCTGTCAAAATCAGCGGCAATCGGCCCGGTCAGCGGACACGCCACGGGTGGTGGTTTCTATCCCCGGTCATTGCGCCTGTCCACATGCAGCCGCTTCAAATGCATCAAGCCCGCCGCAGTCCGCGGCGGGCTTGCACGAAAGAGAAAGAGATAGGCGCTCAGGCCGAGGCCGCGTCCAAATCTTCGTCGTCCTCCGGCTCGGCGTCGAAAATCTTCTCAACGATCAGACCGGCATTGGCGCGAATCGCAGTCTCGATCTCGCCGGCCATGTCCGGATTCTCGCGGAGAAACTGTTTGGCGTTCTCGCGGCCCTGGCCGATGCGCTGGCTGCTATAGGAGAACCAGGAGCCCGACTTCTCGACAATCCCAGCCTTAACCCCCAGATCGATCAACTCACCCATCTTGGAGACGCCCTCGCCATACATGATGTCGAACTCGACCTGTTTGAACGGCGGCGCGACCTTGTTCTTCACCACCTTCACGCGGGTCTGGTTGCCGACCACCTCGTCGCGGTCCTTGATGGCGCCGATACGGCGGATGTCGAGGCGCACGGAGGCGTAAAACTTCAAGGCATTGCCGCCGGTCGTCGTTTCCGGCGACCCAAACATGACACCGATCTTCATGCGGATCTGATTGATGAAGATCACCATGCAGTTGGAACGAGAGATCGAGGCGGTGAGCTTGCGCAGCGCCTGGCTCATCAGCCGCGCGTGAAGCCCCGGCAGCGAATCGCCCATCTCGCCTTCCAGTTCGGCGCGCGGTGTGAGTGCCGCCACCGAATCGATGACCAACACGTCGATCGCGCCAGACCGCACCAGCGTGTCGGCGATCTCCAGCGCTTGTTCGCCGGTATCCGGCTGGGAAATCAAAAGGTCGTCGAGGTTGACGCCAAGCTTCTTGGCGTAGATCGGATCGAGCGCGTGTTCGGCATCGACAAAGGCGCAAATGCCGCCGCCCTTTTGCGCTTCGGCGACTGTGTGAAGCGCCAGGGTCGTCTTGCCGGAGGATTCAGGGCCGTAGATCTCGACCACGCGGCCGCGCGGCAGGCCGCCGATGCCAAGGGCGATATCGAGGCCCAGCGAACCCGTGGGGATCGATTCGATATTGACCACCTGGTCGTCCTGGCCGAGCTTCATGATCGAGCCCTTGCCGAACGCCCGTTCGATCTGACCCAGCGCCGCGTCAAGCGCCTTGGTCTTGTCCATATTCGTGTCCTCCACGACCCTGAGCGATCGTTCACCCATCCTTCATCCCCTTCTTCCATACCTTCAATGGCGCTTCAACATGTGTTCTATGTACACGTTTTGTTCTCATTGCGCAACCCCGGTCTTTTTGTGCAAATGCTGGCCTCATGAAGACCGTTCCCCTTGGTCGTACCGGCCTCACCGTCTCCAAGCTTTGTTTTGGCACCATGTCGTTTGGCGGCGACGCTGACGCGGACGAATCGTCGCGCATGTATGCCGCCTGCCGAGACGCCGGGATCAATTTTTTCGACTGCGCCGACATCTATTCCCACGGCGAGGCGGAGAGCATTCTCGGCAAGTTGATCCAGGGTCATCGCGACGAACTGATTCTGACAACCAAGTGCTTCATGCCGATGACCGACGACCCGAATTCCGGCGGCGCCAATCGCCGGCACATCGTGCGCGCAGTCGAGGCCAGCCTGAAGCGGCTGAACACGGAGTGGATCGATGTCTACTTCATGCATCGATTCGATCCAGTCGTCCCCCTGGAAGAGACGCTGCGGGCGCTCGACGATCTGGTATCGGCCGGCAAGATCGTCCACGCCGGCGCCAGCAATTATGCCGCCTGGCAGATCGCCAAGGGGCTAGGCATTTCGGCGGTACGCGGCTTTGCCCGTCTCGACGTGATTCAGCCGATGTACAATCTGGTGAAGCGCCAGGCGGAGACGGAAATCCTGCCATTGGCCGAAGCTGAGGGGCTCGGCGTCATCTCTTATAGCCCCGTCGGCGGCGGGCTGCTGTCGGGCAAATACGGCCCCGACACACGGCCAGATATGGGTCGGATCATGTCGAATGCCGAATACACCGCCCGCTATGGCGAGGATTGGGTGTTCGATGTGGCGGGTCGCTTCGCTGCGTTCGCGGAGAACCATGGAGCCCACCCGGTCAGCTTGGCGGTCGCCTGGGTCGCCGCACATCCGGCGATATCCGCGCCCATCATCGGCGCCCGCGATCTGGATCAGCTCATTCCCTCGTTGGATGCCGTCAATGTCGACATGACATCGGATTTGCGCGCCGAGATTGCAGCGCTCTCTCGTACCCCACCGCCGGCAACGGACCGGCTGGAGGAAGCGGGCTAGGCCCGCCGCATCGGAAAACTAGCTGCTCAAACTTTTCTAGATCGAAGCTCGATGATCCTGCACCGAGCGCTGAACTCGTTACAAAGCTTTGTCGAAAAAGGACAGTTGGTCCTCATCTTCATGCAAATATTGAACTGACTGCTCGATCTCGCTTGCATATTGTTCAAACAAATAAGGGCTGATTTTCTCTACACCAGTCATAAAATCACTTACATCTATCGCCCTAACAAACTTATCTCGTCTTTCAAAAACCGATAATCTGTGAGGATATTGATCACGATCTGACTGCGGGAAATCCATCTCCGATATTAAATTCCAATTTCTTTTGTCAAAAGACGTATCAAAATGCGCATCACCTTCTATATTATCTGAAAATACTTCGGTTAGATATATAAGATTAAATCTATCTACGAATAGTTTGTATATTTCCGCACCACCGATAACAAAAAACTTTTCTCTGTGATTAATTATAGAATACAAATCCGCAAGAAAAGTAGCCGCCTCATGGCTCTTTGTAATCTCGACATCAGGAACGTTCAGCGAAGCTGATCGTGAAATGACTATGTTCTCCCGGTTCGGCAGAGGTCGGCCAATGGACTCGTAGGTTTTTCGCCCCATAACGACCGCATGGCCGGTCGTGATTTCGCGAAACCGTCGCAGATCGCTTGAAATCTTCCAAGGCAGGCGGTTTTCGCAACCAATCACATTGCCTGGGTTACTGCGTGCGACGATAAAGGCAATCCGCGGCAATCGCACCCGCCGCCTTACAGTTTTTTGCGAAACGCGCTGAAGCATACATACATCTCCCCAGGGCATCTCAAGCACAGCCTCGACTCAGATTCTACCGCCAACTGGCTGAGCTTGAAAACCTGTGAACGAACTCGAGGCGTGCACCGCGAGCCTTGCAAGCCCGGCGGCTCCAGATGATGCACAATGCAACTAAACCGCGACCTCGGCCTTGATGTGCGGATGCGGGTCGTAACCGACAAGCGCGAAGTCGTCATAGACGAAATCGAAGATCGAGCGGACATCCGGATTGAGCCGCATCGTCGGTAGCGGGCGCGGATCGCGCGTGATTTGCAGCCGCGCCTGATCCAGATGGTTGGCGTAGAGATGCGCGTCGCCCAGGGTGTGGACGAAATCGCCAAGGCCGAGATCGGTCACCTGTGCCAGCATCTGTGTCAGCAACGCATAGGATGCGATGTTGAAAGGCACGCCGAGGAAGATGTCGGCGGAGCGCTGGTAGAGCTGGCACGACAGCCGGCCCTCCGCGACATAGAACTGAAACAGGCAGTGGCAGGGCGGCAACGCCATTTGTTCGACATCGGCCGGGTTCCAGGCGGTCACCATCAGGCGTCGCGAGTCCGGATTGGTCCGAAGCTGATCGACGAGATTGGCGATCTGGTCGACCGTGCCGCCGTCGCGCGCCGGCCAGGACCGCCACTGGTGCCCGTAAACCGGGCCGAGATCGCCGTTCTCGTCGGCCCATTCGTCCCAAATGCGCACGCCGTTCGCCTTCAAATAGGCGATGTTGGTGTCGCCGGCGAGGAACCACAAAAGCTCGTGGACGATCGACTTCAGGTGCAGCTTCTTTGTCGTCACCAGCGGAAAACCGGCGGCCAGATCGAAGCGCATCTGATGGCCGAAGACGGAAAGCGTGCCGGTGCCGGTGCGGTCACTCTTTTCGACGCCTTCATCGAGAACGCGACGGATGAGATCGTGATATTGCTTCATGCCGCTCTTATGGCGCGATTCTGGCGCGGGCGGTAGAGGCGCGACGCCGGCACCTTACCGGCGCCACGAGTTAGGCCGACTTGTTCAGCTGCCGGCCAGCCCTGGCCAGTTGCGGTCGCCGGCCGCGATGTAGCCTGGGATATCCTGCTCCCAGCGCCGTTTGATGCTGGCGTTGAAGTTCAAGTAGAGTTTGCCGTTGACGATGTTCCACTGGTTCGGATCGCCCTTAGCTTTGTAATCTTGCGCTGCCGCGTAAGCACAATGCCCGCCATATTGCGGCGCATAGCGGGCCGGATTGGCCTGGAACGCATCGCGGTTTTCCTTTGAGGAGAAGCGCCAGGTGGCCCCCTTCCATTCCGCCGTGTAACCGCGCTTGCCTTTCACCGCCCGACCGGCGGTGTGATAGGACACGACGTCATAGCCGCCGGCACCCGTTCCGCCGAGCAGTCCGGTATAGATCTCGCCGGCGATTGCCGTGTCGGACCCGGTCAGAATCGAACCGGCGCCAGCTGCAGTGAGCACAAAAACACCGCCGCTGAGCTTTAGTATCCCGCGTCGCGTGAGTGGACCGTTGGCCATCGCGAAGTCTCCCTCGTTGAAGCTGTCTTGCGTCTCAAGAAATGCGTCGCCGTGGCGCGAATTCCAGTCATATTGGGTCACGTTGATGTCAGAACGGTTCATCGGGCGTTTCCCAAGCCGGCACACGCCCCAAACGGAACCTTTTATTAAGGCCGTTGAGGTCTTATATTAAGCGCGTCGGCATTTCCCGACTATGGCGATAAATGACCGTCGCAATAAGCCTATCGGACCCGGGGGCAGTACCCGGCGCCTCCACCAAAACCCGTTTGCCAACAAGAATTTAGCGGGCTTCGGTGGGGGCGAAATAGGATCGACGAGGGTGTAAAGGTCTGGTTTTCGCTCGGCATGGTACCACCGTTATCGGGCCAAATTGATAGTTGCAAACGACAACTATGCTCCGGTTGCTCAAGCTGCGTAAGGCAGTTTGAAACACCGAAATTAAGCCCCGGCGGCTAGCCCCGCCGGGCGGGGTTCGGAGGCACCTGGCAACAGAAGCCTCCACTGATAGCGAAGCCACGACATTTTACGTTTTTACGATCCACCGACAGGCATGTGGTTGTGTTGCGCTGGGTCGGAGTGTCGTCGTGAGCTTATCCTACGAACAGTCATTTTCTGCGGTTCCGAGGCATCGGACCGCACTTTCCTCTTCCCTCCAGCGCCTAGCAATGCATTTTAAGGGGTACTTTCGAATTCGCCGACAATCGGTGTTCGCAATGACCCAGGACCTGATCCGCTACGACATATTGGCGCAAAACGCTCTGCGCGGCGTGATCACGACCGTGTTGAAGGGCGTTGAGAAGGACGGGCTGCCCGGCGAACATCATTTCTATATTACCTTCGCAACGACCGCCTCCGGCGTCCGGCTTTCGCAGCGCATGCGCGACCAGTACCCCGAGGAGATGACGGTCGTCCTCCAGCACCAGTACTGGGACCTAGAAGTGACCGAGCATGGCTTTTCGGTCGGACTTGCCTTCAACGGCATCCCGGAGCGTCTGCTGGTCCCCTTCTCCGCGATTACGCGGTTCTTCGATCCTTCGGTTCAGTTCGGTCTTGAATTCGAGGTCGAGGCCGACGGCGAAGAGGTCGACGGTGTCGCGGAGGAAAGCGCCACGTTTGAGATGGATAGCGAGGCCGAGGCGGCCGCCGAGGATGTGCCGGAGGTCGGCACCCCGGCCGACGACAGCGCCGAGGTCGTGTCGCTGGATGCGTTCAGGAAGAAGACGTAACCGTCAACTCGCCCACTCGTTCGGCGACGATCATCCGCACAGCGGCCCGCTTCATCGCGTCTATATATTTCTTCTGCGACCAGCCGCGATCGATCGTCAACGCCTCCCAGTTTCGAACCGACAACAGCATCCATAAAAGGTCCGTCGCGTCCTTGACCGACAAGCCGGGCGTCAGATTGCCATCCTTGCGCAAGGCCTTGACGGCGGCTTCGCATCCCTGCCGCACGGCCTCCATGCGATCATCCCAGGCATGCGCGGCTGCTGCGTCGGCGTGCATCGCCGCCCAAAGCGCCCGCGCAATGCCATAGATCTCCGGAATGTAGTTGCCCCAAGCCTCGATGAAGGCATCGAGCCGCGCGCGACCAGTCGTGGCGCCGCGGCTGGCAGCAAGCCGCTGGTCCACATCCTTGACGTGATCGAGATGCCGTGTCGTCGCGACCAAGAGGTCTCCCCGTGTGGGGAAGTGCAGGTAGACCGCCTGCCGGCTGATCCCTGCCTCCTTGGCGATATCGCTCATGCGCACGTCGCCGCCGACATTGGCTTCCAGCAAGCGCCAGGCCGAATTCAGGATTCGCGTTCGAGTATCGAGATTTTCACTTGACATAATGTAAAGTGACACATACTTGACGCTGTGTCAATTGACATAGTGTCAAGAAAGGACAAGCCATGACAAAACGTGTTTTCATCTGGGTTGCTCATCCGCGGGCGGGCTCGCTGTGCGAAGGCCTGGCGGACGCCTATCAGGCCGGTGCCGAAGCCCAAGGCGCCGACGTTCGCCGCATGAATCTCGCCGAAATGAGTTTCGCCGCCGAGTTCGAGGGATATGGCAGTAATGCCGCGCCGCTCGAACCCGATCTCAAGGCCTGGCAAGACGCTATAGCCTGGGCCGATCACATCTTGATCATCCACCCCTATTGGTGGGGTGCGATGCCAACCAAGGCGAAGGCCGTTCTCGATCGGGCACTCACACCGGGCTTCGGCTTCAAGTATCACCGAAAGGGCGTGGCCTGGGACAAGCTGCTGGTTGGCAAGACGGCCGATGCCGTCATCACGTCGGACACGCCGCCTCTGCTCGACACGGTGCTTTATCGCAAGCCGGCCCGCCGGGTTATGAAGAACCAAGTGCTCGGCTTTTGCGGCATCAAGACCAAGAACGTCATCCAACTCGGCTCCGTAAAGATGGCCAGCCCAGAGAAGATCGGCCGCTGGATGCATCGCGCCCAAAGAATGGGGCAAAGGGCGGCCGCCTAGGCCGACCGCAGGATCAACCCAACTTAAGAGGATAGTGCAATGACCTATCACTGGCTCGTCTACGCCTGCCTCGCAACGGGAGTCGGCAGTGCACTCGTCGCCGGCGTCTTTCAGTCGTTTTCCGATTTCGTGATGCGCGGATTGATCGCTGCTAGGCCAGCGGGTGGCATTGAATCGATGCAAATGATCAACCGCACGGTCTACCGCTCGGCCTTTCTCATGATGTTGCTGGGTCTGGCTCCCGTCATGATCGCGATTGCCGCCATAGCCGGAATGATGGATGGCGGTCTCGCGGCAACTTGGACGATGGTCGGCGCGGCGACATACGTTGTGGGCGTGGTGGCCGTGACCATGATCGGCAACGTTCCAATGAACAAGCGGCTCGACGGCCTCGACTTCGCCTCCGCCGACGCGGCGACCTATTGGCAAGTCTATGGCGTTAGCTGGACCCGTCTCAACCATGTGCGGACGGTCGGTTCGCTGCTTTCTGCGATCTGTTTCTTGGTAGCGAGTATCATCCTTGCTTAGTCATCGCCGACGCACACAAGCTCCCGGTATATCAGGGGCGGATTTGGGCACATCCTGAACCGCCCCTGTCATCGACCCGCCCGGCTTCCTATGCTAAACGGCACCCGTCGTTTGCCGCACCATCCGGAGGCTATCTTCACCCATGTCCGAAACCCGTACCGAAACCGACACATTCGGCCCGATCGAGGTTGCCGCCGATCGCTATTGGGGCGCGCAGGCGCAACGTTCTCTCGGTAACTTCAAGATCGGTTGGGAAAAGCAGCCGGCGCCGGTGGTGCGTGCGCTCGGTATTGTCAAGCGAGCCGCGGCCGAAGCGAACATGGCGCTTGGACGGCTTGACCAAAACGTCGGCGAAGCCATCGTCAAGGCTGCCGACGAGGTGATCGAAGGCAAACTCGACGACCACTTTCCCCTCGTGGTCTGGCAGACCGGGTCAGGCACCCAATCGAACATGAACGCCAACGAGGTGATCTCGAACCGGGCGATTGAGATCCTCGGCGGCGAGATGGGCTCGAAGTCGCCCGTTCATCCGAACGACCACTGCAATATGAGCCAGTCGTCGAACGACACCTATCCGACCGCGATGCACATCGCCTGCTCGGAGGAGATCGTCCACCGCCTGGTGCCGGCGTTGCAAAAGCTCCGCAATGCCCTGAACGACAAAGCGGAAGCCTGGAAGACGATCATCAAGATTGGGCGCACCCACACCCAGGATGCGACACCGCTCACGCTCGGGCAGGAGTTTTCCGGCTACACGGCACAGCTCGACAACGGCATTGAGCGGATCGAGCAGACCCTGCCCCGGCTGATGGAACTGGCTCAGGGCGGCACCGCCGTCGGCACGGGTCTCAACGCGCCCGTCGGGTTCGCCGACATGGTGGCGGATAAGATCGCGCAGATCACCGGCCTCCCCTTCAAGACCGCGCCGAACAAGTTCGAAGCCCTTGCCGCCCATGATGCGATGGTGATGAGCCACGGCGCGATCAACACGGTGGCAGCGTCGCTGTTTAAAATCGCCAATGACATCCGCTTCCTCGGCTCCGGCCCGCGCGCGGGGCTTGGCGAACTGGCGCTGCCGGAGAACGAGCCGGGCTCCTCGATCATGCCGGGCAAGGTCAATCCGACCCAATGCGAGGCGCTGACCCAGGTCTGCGTCCAGATTTTCGGCAATCACGCGGCGCTCACCTTTGCCGGCAGCCAGGGCCATTTCGAACTGAACGTCTTCAATCCGGTCATGGCCTACAACTTCCTGCAGTCGGTGCGGCTGATGTCCGATGCCGCGATCTCGTTCACCGACAATTGCGTCGTCGGCATCGAGCCGCGCGTCGAAAACATCGAGGCCGGACTCAACCGTTCGCTGATGCTGGTTACCGCGCTGGCGCCCAAGATCGGCTACGACAATGCCGCCAAGATCGCCAAGACCGCCCATAAGAACGGCACGACGCTCCGCGAAGAGGCCGTCGGTGGCAGCTATGTAACGGATGCGGAATTCGACGAGATCGTCCGGCCGGAGAAGATGATCGCACCATCATGACCGGCGACGTCGTCAATTTGCGCCGCGCCCGCAAGGCGAAGGTTCGCGCCGACAAAGCAAACAAGGCCGAGGCAAACCGCATCGCCTTTGGACGAACAAAAGCCGAGAAGACGGTAACGCGCGCGGCGAACAACAGGGTTGCCAAGGATCACGCGGCCAAACGCCGCGAGCCGGAGGCCTAAGCGCCGGATGCCGCTGGTCAAGCGATCCCTGTCGCTGAACGGTCATCGCACCAGCGTGGCCTTGGAACCGGAGTTTTGGGAGGCGCTGACGTCCGCCGCTGCGGCTTCAGGTCAGTCCACTGAACAGTTGATCGCGCAGATCGATCGCGATCGCGGCCAAACACCCCTCGCCTCATCCCTGCGGGTCTATGCGCTGATGGCTGTGCGCAACACGCTGCCGGACTAGAACCTTGTGTGAAGAGATTGAAGCACTCCGCCAGAGCGCGTTTGAATCAATCTCTTCGCTGAAAGCGCTAAGCTACTGACCGAGAACGCTTTGCGGCGAAAGATCGATCGGCGGCGGTAACGGCTCCACCGTAACCGCCGAGCCGCCTGTGTTCGGTTCGAGCGCGGACCGGATGCGTTGCGAGAAATCGGACTGATTGTTCGCCGGCCGGCGCGGCGTGGGCGCTACTTGGGTCTGTCGCGGAACCGGCTCGGGCTCCGGTGCAGCCGCTTCCTCGGCGTTGGGCGGTGGCGTGAGTTCCACTTCTTCCGTCCCGTCATCACCGGTCTTGGCGAGTTGCTGGCGATGCAGCGCCATTTCGCGCGTCAAGCGCTGGCGCTCCAAAATGTCGGCTTGCAGGATCTCGATCCTCTGCACCTCGCGCTCGAATTTTTGGACGGTCAGGAACCCGGTCAGCGCACTGACGTCGATATCGCGGCTGGGCGCCGATACCGGTCCATCCAGCGTCACGAGAACTTCCGTCTGGGGTTCGACTCCGGCCGTCCGGTCGTCCGGCGTCAATGTGAGGACCATGTTCATGCCGTAATCCGTCAGATCGAACGAGCCCGAGGCCCGCACCAGGGCACGGCTGCCCTCAAGAATGGCGTTTGAGATGCGCGCCACGCCGCCGGCAAGCGAGAAGACCCCATCGGCCGTGTCGACAGACAGTGCCCCACCGTCAAGATGATTGGCGAAGACCCGCCCCACTTCGGCGTCATCCAGCGCCATGCCCGCATCGGCCGCGCGAACGATCAAGGGAAAGGCGTTCGGGCTGAGCCGTCGAATCTGCGTGTTTGTCAACGAGTAGCGGCCCTGTCCCGTCAGCGACGCCACCATCGCCCGGATTGAGCGTCCTTGCCCGGCCGCCTGGACATTGAGTGACATGCGACCTTCCGCCGGAGGGGTGTCGGTGGCCAGTTCCGAGAAGGCGGCAAGATCGGCATCTTCAAGTCGAACCCGACCTGTCACCGCGATGCCGCCCGTCTCCGGCTTGAGATCAAGCGACGCCGCGACCGGGCTTCCGAACAGAGTACCCGTTACGGGATCGAGGGACAGTGCCCCCTGTCGGGTCAACAGCCGATATTCGGCGTTTGCCAGCGCGATCGTATCCGTCACGGCAAGCCGGGACGACTGCATTTCGATGTCAAGGTCGACGATCGAAAAAGGACTCGATTGAATCGGATCACGCGGCCAGCGCCCATCGCCAACCGTGCCGACGGCTCCGCTCAGGCCAGTCGAGAAAGCCGTCCCCAGCAACCAAGGCAGACTGACTTCATCGACGGTCAACTCTCCGCCGAGACCCAGCCGATCCTCAAAACCGCCCACCGCCAAGCTTCCCGAAAAGCCCGTGCGGCCGATCTGTCCGATGAGTCCGGCGATGACCGGCTGACGCGGGGGACCCGACACCTGGGCGCGCAGACGGCCGGCAACCGGTGACGCCGGCGCGGGCAGGCCAAGAAAATCGAGAAGATCGGTGGACTCAGCAAACGTTGCCTCGGCGTCCAACTCGACCATCGGTTGCTCATCGTCGTCGAGCGCCGATGTGCCAACCAGACTGAAGCTGACGCCAAGAAGTGATGCGTCGATCACGGTCTCCAGGGCGTCATTTGTGACGCCACGCAACAAGACCGATGCCATCCCCGGCACTGTGCGTGCATCGATGAGACCAGCATCCGGTGCCTCGACCCCAAGCTGTGACAATAACACGTGGGAGGAGGCGTTCCTGACATCGATATCTGCGGCGACATAATGACCGCCATCGACTTCGGCCAGTGTTTCAAAGTCGCTATCGACGGCAATATCGGTCTCGCCCAGCCGACCCGATCCGATGATGGTCAGCCGCGCACCGGAATCGGTCAGCCCAGCTGTCACGTCTGCCACGATCCTAGCCGGCTCGAAGAGGTTAACACCGCCCCCGTTGGTCTGAGAAAGCGCTGCGGGCGCCCAATCGAACGCCGCGACAAGCGGCGCGATCTTGTCGAGCTTGGCGGCATCGACCGTGAGTGTGACAGCCCCGTCTGGATTGTCTGGCCAGCCGGAGAGACTGCCGGAGGCTTTGACCGAGGCACCGAGCACCTCGGCGATCTCAAGATCGCGGATGTCGACATTCCCGTCGCTGACGGTCAGGTCGGCGACGACTCCTGCGGCGCCGGTATCACCGACAAAGAGTGTGTCAACGGCAATGTTCAGATCGACAAGATACTGCGAAAGCCACGACCAGCCACCGCTATCGGCTGTTTGCGAGTCCCGGTCGCGATTAAGCGCCGCCGGACTAAATGCCGCTAGATCGATCGCCGGCAGATCGAGCAACCGGGCCGTAAGGCCTACGCGCACTTCACCGGGCCGGTCATCCGTCGCTCCGCGAAATGCCAGCGATCCGCCGAAGGGCGATTCACGCAGCTTACCATCAATGTCGGAAAGCTGGACCGTGTCGGCGGTCCAGTTAAGTCCGGCCTTCATCGAAAGGCCGGCAATCACTTGTTCCGCGTCCCTAAGCGCGGCGGCGCCGCCAGCGGACGCCCAGCGAACAGCCGGGACTATGTTCAGCGCATCGATAGAAAGCGTTCCTGTCACCGCAGCATCATCCCGGAAACCGGTCGCTTCACCGACAAGCCCAATCGTGGCGTTGCCCGGAAAAACGGCCGACAGGCGGTCGAAGACGATCTTCTCCGTGTCAACGCGCGCATCGATGACGGCTTCTTGGAGAATGTCGCCGCCAAGCACAACGGCTGACATGCGCGCATCGACGTCGACGGCACGCCGCAGACCGACATCGTCCGAGATCGAGGCCGCCAGACGCCGCAGCATCTCGATGGCAGCACTTGGGCGAACAGGGTTTTCAGGACTGCCGCCCAAGAAACGATCGAGATCGATCTGCCGCCCATCCAGAGCAACGCGAACCGGCGTGTCGCTCTTGAGATCGAAGTCGCCTTGTCCGGTGAACTTGACCTCACGCTCCGATGGTCCGAATGACAGCGTGCCCTCAGAGAGCGCTAGACGCTCCGGATTAGCCGACAACCCGCCGCCCATCCGCCATAACGGGCCGATCTCGACGCCCTCCTCACCGTAGAGCCCATGTGCAACGTCGATACTGCCGTCGAACACCGGCATTTCGCCGTCAAATCCAGCGTTGCCCTCGAACGATACCGTAAGTGGCTTGACGGTGGACTCGAAGATCGCGTTCACCGGCATACCGTCGTCTGTCAATCGGCCGGTGGCGAGACGGACGCCATAACGCACGTCGTTGAGAACGAAGCCGCCATCGAAACGATACGGACCGTCAAGCGCCCTCGCCGCAGCATCGCCAGACACATTGGCGATCGTCCACTCACGGGCCTGACCGACATCAACAAAACTGACTCTGCCGTCGCGGACCTGCACCGCATCAGCCGACACGCGCGTCGGATCGAACACCTTGGTCCGCAAAACGGCGGGCAAGACCAGCGTCCCATCATCCTCGATCCGAACGGCGAACGAGGGTCGCTCGATCTCCGCGGCTGTAAACTCGACCTGTGCTTTCAGAATAGCGCCAGGCGCGAGGCGAACGTTGAGGGCGCCAAGCGCGATGACACCCTCCCCATTGGCATCCGGCTCGCCTATCGTCAGATCGGTGAAACGAAACGCCGGCTCCGGTAGAAAACGAACGTCTATCGCCCCTTCAATCGAAACGGGCTGACCGAAGATGCGCGTTGCCTGCGCTTCGAAGAAAGCGCGTTGCGAGGCCCAATCGACGATGAACGGCGCAGTGATCGCCGCCGCCGCAGCAAGGATAATCGCCAGTCCGATCGTCAGGAGAAGGTGGTTCACCGCTCAGGCGTCTCCAAATCTCACCACGGCGCCAGTACGTCAGTCATTGTCCAAGACTATCTTGCCGGGATTCATAATACCATCGGGATCAATCGCCCGTTTTACCGCGCGCATGACATCGAGCGCCGGACCATGTTCCGATTCCAGATAGATTATCTTGCCCTCTCCGACCCCGTGCTCGCCAGTGCATGTTCCATCCATGGCAAGCGCACGCTCGATAAGACGGCCGGAAAAGGCCTTGGCGCGGGACAACATGTCGGGATCGTCGGGATCGACCAATACCGTGACATGGAAATTACCGTCGCCGACATGACCGAGGATCGGCCCGACAAGGTCGCTGGCCTCCAAGTCTTCTTTGGCGGCTGTTACACATTCCGCCAGGCGAGAAATAGGAACGCAAACATCCGTCGCGAACGCCTCCCAGCCCGGCCTTAGCGACCGCCCCGACCAGTAGGCGTCATGGCGCGCTTGCCAGAGTCTGCTGCGGGCCTCCGGATCGGCCGAGGCTTCCAGAGGTCCACCACCCAGTTCCGCCGCGATATCGCCGAAGAGCGCCACCTGCTCCGCCGTTGACGCATCGGTCCCGTGAAACTCCAAGAAAAGCGTCGGCGCGACTTTGAGATCGAGCTTTGAGTAGCTGTTGCAGGCCTCGACTTGCAGCTCATCAACAAGCTCGATCCGGGCCACCGGGATACCCATTTGTATCGTCAAGATGGTGGCATTGCAGGCGGCCTCGATCGTCGGGAACGGACAGACCCCGCCCGCAATCGATTCAGGGATACCGGAGAGCTTCAGTGTGAGTTCGGTGAAGACGCCGAGCGTGCCCTCAGAGCCGACCATGAGATGCGTGAGATCGTAACCGGCCGAGGTCTTCTTCGCCCGCCGCGCGGTGCGGATTTCGCGGCCGTCGGGCATCACGGCCTTCAGCGACAGAACATTGTCGCGCATTGTGCCGTAGCGCACCGCATTGGTGCCCGACGCCCGCGTCGCGGCCATGCCGCCAAGGCTCGCGTCGGCGCCTGGATCGATCGGAAAGAACAGACCGGTGTCGCGCAGATAGTCGTTAAGCTGCTTGCGGGTGACGCCCGGCTCCACCGTGCACGTCAGGTCCTCCGCGTTGACCTCCACGATGTTGTTCATCTTCGAGACGTCGATCGAAAGGCCGCCCCGCGGTGCGTTGATATGTCCCTCAAGCGACGTGCCGGTGCCGAACGCGATGATCGGAACCTTGTGAGCCGCACATAGGCGCACAACCTCGCCGATCTCTTCGGCAGTTTCCGCGAAGAACACGGCGTCGGGCAGTTTTGCCGGATGCCAGGTCAGCGTGTTGGCGTGTTGTGCCCGGATCGCCTCGCCGGTCGACAAGCGGTTGTCGTAGCGCACAGAAAGCGCCGAAACGACGGCGTCGACGCCCGCCGAAAGTGTGGTGTCTTCGACCGACTCCGTGGCCTGGCTCATATTCCGTCCCGCCGCTTTTTCGTCTAACGTATCAAAACGTTGCATCATGGGCTTGAATTGGGGCTTTCGTCAAAGTGACCGACGCACGTCGCGATCCACGTCTTGGGTCGCTGAACATCGACCCCCGGCTTTTCGTTTCCGACATCCGCTCGGTTCAACAGGATTGGATCGACTATAACGGCCACCTCAATATGGCGTTCTATAACGTTTTATTCGACAAGTGTGTCGATGATGCGTTTGAAACATTTGGCCTCGGCCCCGACTACGTCAAAACCCACAATGCCTCATTCTTTACGCTGGAAACCCATGTGACCTATCTGGACGAAATCGGCGCCGGTGACGAGACCGTTGCCACCTTCCAGATTCTCGATCACGACGCCAAGCGTGTGCACTTCTTCCAAGAGCTCTATCGCACCGCCGATGGGCTGTTGTCGGCGACCAGCGAACAGATGTGCATGCATGTCGATATGGGTGAGAAGCGCTCGGCGCCCTTTCCATCGGTGGTCGAAGCGGCGATCGCTGCACTCGCCGAACGCCAGTCGGACCTCGATCGCAAGCCGCAGGTCGGCCATGTCATCGGCATTCGCAAACGGTGAGGCCGCAAAGGGCGGCCGTTTGACCGGTCTCGCCCGACCATGTTGAACGAGCTTGCCCGCATTCCCCGTTTCCTGGCCGATTGGATCAAGCCCAATCTCAAGGAATTTCGGCACGCCAAGCTGCATCGCGTCTGGCTCGTCGCCATCGCCATGGGCGTCCTGGTCGGCTGCGGGGCGATCCTCTTTCGCCTGACCATCGGCTGGGTTCAGCTTTTGTGGCTCGGCGAAACCCATGAGAGCATCGCCTCGATCGCCGCCGGCCTGCCGTGGTGGCAGGTGATCCTGGCGCCGGCCGCCGGCGGACTTGTCGTCGGCATCATCATCCAACGCTTCATGCCGGGGCGGCGGGCCGAGGGCGTCGCCGACGTGATCGAGGCCCAAGCCCTCGGCCTTTCGCGCCTGACCTTCCGAAAGGGCCTCTTGTCGGGGCTGATTTCGGCGATTTCGATTGGCGCCGGAGCCAGCGTCGGCCGCGAGGGACCGATCATCCATTTGGGCGCCTCGATTTCTGCGTCGCTGGGCCGGCGCCTTGAGCTTCCCGCTTCGGCGCGACGGATCATCCTGGGTGCCGGCGTCGCGGCGGCAATTTCCGCGTCGTTCAACGCACCGATTGCCGGCGCGATCTTCGCCCACGAGGTGATCCTCGGCCATTACGCGCTCTCCGCCTTCGTACCGATTGCGCTGGCCTCGGTCGTTGCCGCCGTCATCTCCCGGCTCTACTTCGGCGACTTCCCGGCCTTCATCATTCCCGACTACCAGATCACGTCCTATTGGGAGGTGCCGGCCTTCGCGCTGTTGGGGCTCACCTGCGCGGCCGCCGCTATCCTCTTTCAGTTCGCGCTCATGGGGACAGATCATGTGGCACGGCGCGTGCCGATGCCCTTGTGGCTGCGGCCCGTAGTCGGCGGGCTCGCGGTTGGCGTCATCGCGCTGGCCTTCCCGCATGTGCTGGGCGTCGGCTATGAGGCGACGGACCTGGCGCTCAAGGGCCAATTGCCGCTCGACCTCATGCTGGCGCTGATCGTCGCAAAGACGGCGGCCACCGCCATCTCGCTCGCCAGCCGGTTCGGCGGCGGCGTGTTCTCGCCAGCGCTTTATCTGGGCGCCGTCACCGGTGGAGCCTTTGGGCTGATCGCGGCGAATGCCTTCCCCGGACTGGCGTCGAGCGAGGGCCTCTACACCATCCTCGGCATGGGTGCGGTGGCAGCTGCCGTCTTGGGCGCACCGTTTTCAACCACGCTGATCGTCTTCGAACTGACCGGCGGCTTTGCTCTATCGCTGGCGCTGCTGGTGTCCGTATCGATCGCTTCCGGCCTCACCCAGGCATTCCACGGTCATTCGATCTTCCAGTGGCAGTTGGAGACGCGGGGACTGTTCTTGCGCGAAGGGCCGCACAAGCGCCTGGTGCGCACGATCCGAGTGCAGGATTTCCTGCAACCGCTCGAACCGGACGAAGACCCCGGACCTGTTGAGCAAGATCAGCGCGGTGAAGCGCTCTCGCCCATGGATACGCTTGAAATCGCACTGAGGCATTTCGATGCATCGGGCAAGGGTCGCTTGCCGGTCGTCGATCCGCAGGATCAGACCAAGATCATCGGCTGGGCATTAAGGGTTCAGGCGCTGTCTACCTACAACGCGGCGCTGATTGAGACGAGTGTCGAGGAGCATCGGTAGCGCGGAAGGCATCGAGCGCGCGAGCACCAAAAGAGAAAGGCAGGTCCGCACCGAAGTACAGCCCTGCCTCCCTGTGTCCAATCTTGCAATCAAGAGCGAACTCTCTCTCGCCGTCTTGAACGAGATCTATTGTGCACCTCGAAGGAGAAAAGGCCAGCGGCTTTCTTCGGTTATCCGCGCTTTCCCCAGGGGTCCGACCGCTTGTGGAAAAGCGGGTTTGCAGGGACCGACCGACGCATGGGCTTCAGCTACGCGCAGCCATGGGGCGTTCAACGAACGCGTTGCCTATTTCGCTCGGCGCAAGCGGCATCGCGATCGTGCGTTAGACTCAAAGATCGGCAGCGGGCCGACTACTCAATCACGAATTCGTGGGCACTGTTTATCGCACGCTTCGCTTCCACTAAATTGCACGTGCAGAATGACGCGCGATGTATTGTCGATAGTCGCGAGGTCTGGCTGGACAATTGGGGGCGATTGGAGAAAGCGAGATGACTGAAGTTCCGTTCACCCGCCGCACCCTTCTGTCGGCCGGCGCCGTCACCGCCGGAGCCGCTCTCTCGGCTGGCGTGGCTGGTCTTGTCTCGCCCGCGCCGGCGCTGGGCCTTGCGCCGACGCCGACAATGCGGGGCGGCGCCAACAACTATCGACCCGGCGCACCGATCGTGGAGCGCATCGGCGCCGGCGGTTTCTGGATGACCGGCTCGGTTCGGCGCGCTGGCGACGGCGTCCCACTGTCAGGTATCCGCATCCAGATCTGGGCGCACACGACCGAGGGTCACGAGCGAGACCCGCAAAGCCACGGTGCGACGCTGACCGACGCCGATGGCAGATTTCGTCTGGAGATGCCACAGATCGTTCCAGCCTTCGGTCAGCCGCATGGGCACCTGGCCTATGACGCAGAGCACGATGGCCACGGCTTCGAGACCGTATTCCTTCGTCCCGTTATGCCAAGCGCAAGCGATACGAGCCTTAGCGCGCAGTTCGTTCTGCGACCGGCCTGACCAGTGTGGGCTTGGCCCGCGCGATCCTGATCTGGGCCGCACTGGCGGCGACCCTTGTCGTACCTGTCGTCATCGCGGGGACGAGCCCGCTGCTCGCTTGGCGTGAGCCGATTTACATCGTGGCCGGCTTCTCGGGCGTGATCGCCATGGCGCTCCTCCTGCTGCAACCTCTGTTGGCGCGTGGCCATCTGCCGGGCTTGCGCGCGCGACGCGGACGGCGGCTGCATGCGTGGGTTGGGGGCGGACTGGTGGCGGCGGTAGTCGTCCATGTCTTGGGACTATGGGTAACCAGCCCGCCGGATGTCGTTGACGCACTTCTTTTCAGGTCGCCCACGCCGTTCTCCGCCTGGGGCGTGGTGGCCATGTGGGCGGTCTTCGCCGCAGCAGCCTTGGCCGCGCTCCGCAGGCGCATTGGCGTAAGGCCGACTGTGTGGCGCTTGTTCCATTTCGCCCTTGCGGCGGTGGTTGTTTTGGGCAGCGTGATCCACGCGATGCTCATCGAAGGCACGATGGGGACGGTGTCGAAGGCGGTGCTATGCGCGCTGGTTCTGGCGGCTGCATTGAAAGTCGCGGTCGATCTGCGGCTTTGGACTCTTTTGACGCGCCGAAAAGCCTGAGCCGGTTTCTCTTTGGTCCGTTGACGACCGAGTGGGCCGCGAGAGCCGCTACGCGCTCAGCGAATAGTTAGACGCGTTCTTCGGTCATCAGCGCTTTCTCCAGGGTGCGGTTGGTTGTCGACAAGCGGTCAATCGAATTTCATCTATGCCGATCTGCTTCAAATTTACGGCGCCCCTAATGACACTGCCGAGTGTATATCTAGCCATTTACTGCTTAGTTACATGAAATAACGCAACATTATGTCGCATTTCTGAGAGATTTAGATTACTATTCATCTCGCTGAGAACAAATCTCGGAGATAATCGATGGATATTTCCCATTTCGAGCTGCTGTTCAAACCACAATCGCCCGTACCTCCTGCTGCAACCGTAGTGCAAGGGTACTTCTTAGAGATCACGAACTTGGAGGACGAAGAGTTCCACTTCGCCGTCAATCTAATAGCCCCAGAGCCTGACCCTGCCACTCCGAATGCGATCTTTCGCTCACTTGCAGGAAATACAGTGGTCTTCGTCGATGTGCCCTCTGCTGACAATAGCGCTGGCGTTCTCAGCGGTTCGAACAAAGTCTATTTCCCTTCGACTGGACCGATCAGAATTCCCCCAGAAGCAACGGCGCTTGTTGCCGTGCTGCCGAGCGTCTTTCCCCTTCCACAGCTCGATCCGACGCCTATCGAGATACCGGTCTTCGAGGCACGAGGGTTTGTTCGTCTCCGTTTGCCACCGATCTTTGTGGTGAGTGTCTCTGACTCGCAGATATTGGAAATCAGATATGGACCACAAAGCAGCACACCAGTAAGAGTCATGGTGACGGCTCAGAATCGGACGACGTATTTCGACGCCAGCGGAGCGATCACGGATCAAACGCAGGCGAGCGTGCCGATTTGCGAAGGCAAGGCTTGCATAGAGATTGAACCGGAAGGTCTTCCCACCGTTGGGCCGATCCAAGGAAGAACATCTCAAAGTCGATCGCTGGTCGAAGAACTGATTCTTCGTGATGACATGAGCCAACTCGCACCCGAGTTGGCTCAAATGATTGCTGCGCTCGACCCGGATACCACCGATCTCAAATCCTTTAACGTTGGACTGAAGAAGGCAAAGATCCCATTTGCGCTAAAACGCCGCAAGGTATGACCGCCGTAAACGCATCCAATTTGACGATAGTGATTTGAGACGATTGCGAAGTCATCAAGCAGCTTAGGCGGAGTCGCTAAGGTTATTGAGCCGCAATGTGCTGGTGAAACTTGCCTGGTTGCACCGTTGTCCGTCGTTCAACCGAGCAAGTTGGCTCCACTCAAAATGCGGACATCACCCAATTCGCGATGAACTCAATCTTACATCGCATCCCTGCTGACCTCACCACCCCCGTCCTCCACTCTCATTCCGCATGACGCGTTCCTGTTTCGTGCTATAGCTGGCGCTTCGAATCGCTCCAACCGAAGCAGGCCGCGCCGCCCGCATGACCGACCCGGCTCCAACGCCAGACCCGACCCCGATTTCCGCCCGCGCTCAGGTAACCGCCGGGCCGCCCTATCTGGCCGACCTCAACCCGGAACAGCGCCGCGCCGTTGAGACCGTCGACGGCCCCGTCCTGGTGCTGGCCGGCGCCGGCACAGGCAAGACACGCGTGCTGACCACCCGCATCGCCCACATCCTGGCGACGCGGCGTGCTTTTCCGGGTCAGATCCTCGCCGTCACCTTCACCAACAAGGCGGCGCGGGAGATGAAAACCCGGATCGGCGATCTGGTCGGCGGCGTGGTCGAGGGCATGCCCTGGCTCGGCACGTTTCACTCCATCGGCGCTCGCATCCTGCGCCGCCATGCCGAGCTGGTCGATCTCAAATCGACCTTCACCGTCCTCGACACGGACGATCAAATCCGCCTCCTCAAACAGCTCATCCAGGCCGATGACATCGACGAAAAACGCTGGCCAGCCAGGCAGTTGGCCGGGTTTATTGATTCATGGAAGAATCGCGGCTGGACCCCGGATCAGGTGCCCAAGGGCGAGGCGTTCGCCTTCGCCAACGGCAAGGGCGGCGAACTCTACGACCTTTACCAGCAGCGGCTGAAGACGCTGAACGCCGTCGATTTCGGCGACTTGCTCCTGGAGGGGCTGAGGCTCTTTCGCGACAATCCGGATGTGCTCGCCGACTACCAAAAGCGCTTCCGCTACATGCTGGTCGACGAGTATCAAGACACCAATGTCGCTCAGTATCTCTGGCTGCGGCTGCTTGCCCAGGGCAACCCGAACATTTGCTGCGTCGGCGACGACGACCAGTCGATCTATGGCTGGCGCGGCGCCGAGGTCGACAACATCCTGCGCTTCGAACAGGATTTTCCGGGTGCTGCCACCATCCGCCTGGAGCGCAATTACCGCTCCACCGCCAATATCCTGGCCGCCGCATCTCACCTGATCAGTCACAATGAGGGCCGGCTCGGCAAAACGCTCTTCACCGATGTCGGCGACGAGGGCGCGCCCGTCACCGTCCAGGGCGTTTGGGACAGCCAGGAGGAAGCGCGCGTCGTCGGCGACGACATCGAGAGCCTGCAGACCAAGGGCCATGCCCTCAACGACATGGCGATCCTGGTGCGCGCCTCCTTCCAGATGCGCGAGTTCGAAGACCGGTTCGTCACGCTCGGCGTCAACTACCGCGTCATCGGCGGGCCGCGCTTCTACGAACGCGCCGAAATCCGGGACGCGTTGGCCTATTTCCGCGTCGTCGCCCAGCCGGCCGACGATCTGGCGTTCGAGCGCATCGTCAACACGCCGCGCCGGGGTTTGGGCGACGCAACGCTCGGGATCGTTCACGCCCACGCCCGCGCCGAGCGCATCCCACTGACGGAGGCCGCCGCCGCCATCGTCCAGACCGAGGAACTGAAGCCGAAACCGCGCAAGACGATCGCCGATCTCCTGACCATGTTCGATCGCTGGCGCGGCCAGCTCGAAACCCTCCCCCACACCGAACTGGCTGAGACGATCCTTGAGGAGTCCGGCTATACGGAAATGTGGCAGCGCGACCGGTCGCCCGACGCCCCGGGGCGCTTGGAGAACCTGAAGGAACTGATCCGGTCCATGGAGGAGTTCGAGAATCTGGGCGGATTCCTGGAGCATGTGTCGCTGGTCATGGATACCGACAGCGACGACGCGAGCGATCGAATTTCGATCATGACGCTCCACTCGGCCAAAGGGCTGGAGTTCGACACGGTGTTCCTGCCGGGCTGGGAGGAAGGCTTGTTCCCGCATCAGCGGGCGCTCGACGAATCCGGCCGCGCCGGACTGGAGGAAGAGCGCCGCCTCGCCTATGTCGGTCTCACACGCGCTCGCAAGTCGGCTAAGATCACCTTCGCCTCCAACCGGCGCATTCATGGGTTATGGCAATCCTCAATCCCCTCCCGCTTCGTCGACGAACTGCCGGCCGACCACGTCGACGTGATTGAGACCAGCGGCTATGGCGGCCTCGGCGGCTATGGCGCCAGCCGTTTCGATCGCATCGAGCGGACCTTCGATTCTGCCTATTCCACGCCTGGCTGGCAGCGCGCTCAACGACGTGGCGAACCGCAAGCCACGCGGCGAACCGCGCCCATGATCGACGGCGAGTTGGTGGCTTCAGAGACTGACGACAGCGCCGGCTATAGCCTTGGCGAGCGGGTCTTTCACCTCAAGTTCGGCAATGGCGTGGTTGAAAGCGTGGACGGCAACAAGCTGACCATCCAGTTCGACAAGGCCGGACGCAAGAAGGTGCTGGCCTCCTTCGTCGAACGAGTCTGACGCCGCAATGTCGCACCTGGAAGTGCGCTTCGCGCCTTGCGACGAGGCAATGGCGAAAGCGGTGGGTGACGCCCTTGAAGAGATATGGACAGTGGATGTCCAAGCGACCGCCGTGCTCGAAATCGGTCCTGGCGCGTGGCAGGTCACGGGCTATGTCGAAAAGACCGGTGCCGACGTCGCGGCTTCAATCCGCACAGCACTAAGCGCCAGAATTGTCGATCTTCCGGATTTTGAGGTGGTTACGGTCGACGGCCGCGACTGGGTGTCGGAGGGCCTAAAGGATCTGGACGCAATTTCGGTGGGTCGGTTCGTCGTCCATGGGTCCCATGACCGAGGTGCCGTGAGGCCCGGTTCGATCAGCGTCGAGATCGACGCCGGACAAGCTTTCGGCACCGGCCATCATGCGACGACGCTCGGCTGTCTTTCGATGCTTTCAAAGATGGTCATGCGCGGGCATCGGCCGCAGCGCGTTTTCGATCTCGGCGCTGGCTCCGGTGTCCTGGCGATTGCCGCCGCCAAGGCATTTCGTTCATTAGTCGTTGCGACAGATATCGACCCGGTGGCGGTCGCCGTCGCGCGGGACAACGCCCACCTTAACGGCGTCGCACCGCGGATCCGATTCGCCGCTGCGAGCGGCACACGGTCGGCGACGGTGCGCGACGGTGCTCCGTTCGATCTGATCTTTGCGAACATCCTGGCCAAGCCCTTGATCCGGCTGGCACCGGACATCGCGGCGGTCGCCGCAGCAGACTCGCATCTCGTCTTGTCAGGATTGCTGGATACCCAGGCACCGCCGGTTCAGGCGGCGTTCACGGCGGCGGGATACCGGCTGGTGTCCCGCTTCCGCCATGACGGTTGGACGACGCTCGTCCTCAGATTTCGCTCACCGCTAGGCGAGCAGCAAGCTTAGTGAGCCCCAGGCGCGGGATCCATCCGCTGCAGTTCGGCCCGGTCGAAACCGAGATCCTTTAGTGTCGCGTCATCGAAGGCCAGAAGCTGATAGGCGACCTGGCGTTGGGCTTCGCGCATCCGCGCTTCAACAATCCGATTGCCGATTGCGGCCAGGGCCGCCTTCGTCCGGGCCCAAAAATTCGATGCTTCGACTGGTGCATAGGTGATGTCGACCATTACGCTCTCCATCGTTTGTGCATGGGCATTGTGTCCATGTTGCAGCGCACAAGATAAGGTGTTCGCCTTGGGCCCGTTAGGCGTTCCGACGAATGCCAGCGATGCGCTGGATGCATGGACGCGCAATCAAATCGTTACGAATCGTCCGGGACTTGCGACCGTCGCCAGCGGTCAGTAGGAGTGGACGGATGTTTCAGTCCTTCAACTCCCTTTCCGATCCGACCAAGGGCGCCGGCCGCGTTGCCCAGTTGCGCCGGGAGCTTGGCCAGCGCGGCCTCGACGGCTTTATCGTGCCGCACGCCGACGCCCATCAGAGTGAGTATCTTCCGCCAAACGCCGAGCGGCTGCATTGGCTCACGGGGTTCTCTGGTTCGGCTGGCACCGCAGTGATCCTGAAGGATGAGGCGGCGATCTTCGTCGATGGCCGTTACACGCTACAAGTTCGAGAACAGGTCGACGGCGAGGTGTTTTCGTTCAAACACCTCATCACCGAGCCGTCGTCCGCCTGGATTGCGGAAACCGTAAAGGACGGCACCCAGATCGGTTACGATCCCTGGCTCCATACCCTGAAGGAAGTCAACACGCTCACCGAGGCGTGCACAAAGGCCGGCGCGGAGCTTGTGCCCCTTGAAACCAATCCGATCGACGCGATCTGGACCAAGCGACCGGAACCGTCGCCGGCACCGGTCGAACTGCACCCGATCGCATTCTCGGGCGCCAACACATTGGACAAGATTAGCCGGATCGCTGCCGACATCGCCAAAGCTGAGTGCGATGCGGCGGTCCTTACCACGTCCGAGAGTGTCGCCTGGCTCTTCAACATCCGAGGCGCGGACATCGCACACACGCCGCTGGTTCTGTCGAACGCAGTAGTTCCCGCCACTGGCAAACCGACCCTCTTCGTCGATGGTCGTAAGCTGTCGAATGCCGTGCGCGCCACGCTTGCCGAGTCCATCGACATCGCCGAACCGGAAGCGTTCGCAGCGGCTTTGGCGAACCTCGGCAAGGCCGGCGCACGTGTCGGCATCGATCCGGCACTCACGCCATACGCAGTCATCAGCGCGCTCGAAACAGCCGGTGCCGTGATCGTCGAGACGCCCGATCCAGTACAACTTCCCCGCGCCATCAAGAACGAGACTGAGATTGCCGGCGCGCGCACAGCCCACGCCCGCGATGCAGTGCCAGTGGCCCGTTTTCTTGCCTGGATCCACCGCGAGGCGCCCGGCGGCGGTGTCGACGAGATATCGGCAGCCACAAAGCTTGAGAGCCTGCGCGCTGAAACCGGTGATTTGCGAGACATTTCATTCGATACGATTTCCGGCAGCGGACCCAACGGTGCGATCATCCATTATCGGGTGAGTGAGGCGAGCAACCGCGCGCTTGAGGCCGGCTCGCTCTATCTGGTGGATTCGGGCGCGCAGTATCAGGACGGCACCACCGACATCACCCGCACCGTCGCCATCGGTCAGCCGAGCGCCGAGATGATCCGCCATTTCACGCTGGTTCTCAAAGGGATGATCGCTATTTCGATGCTGCGGTTTCCGACGGGCACAAGCGGGGCTCAGATCGACGCGATCGCTCGCGTCGCCCTCTGGCGGGCAGGCCTGGACTATGACCACGGCACCGGCCACGGCGTCGGCAGCTTTCTGGGTGTCCACGAAGGTCCTCAGCGGATCGCAAAAACCGGCACCACGGCGTTAAAGCCCGGCATGATCCTGTCCAACGAACCGGGCTACTACAAGGCCGGCGAATACGGCATCCGCATCGAGAATCTGATCCTGGTGACGGACGCATCGGAGATTGCCGGCGGTGACCGGCCAATGCTCGGTTTCGAGACGCTCACGCTAGCGCCGATTGACCGCGATCTCATCGACCCCGGTCTGCTTTCGGACACAGAACGGGCCTGGCTCGACGCCTATCACGCTCGTGTTCGCGAGGCGATCGCGCCATCCCTCAACGACGAAGACCGCGCCTGGCTCATCGGCGCGACGGAACCGCTGGCGCCCGCTTGACCGATCCAGGCGAAGACACCGTTCCCCGCGAAGGGACAACCTTTCTTCTGCCGTTTCGGCGCGAACGCCTTCTGCATTTCCTTCCGCGGCGGGCCAAAGTGGCCGAGATTGGCGTCGCGCAGGGACATTTTGCCCGCGAGATTTTCTTTCGCACCTTTCCCAAGCAACTTTCACTTGTCGATTGCTGGACGGCGCTCGATCGCTCAGACCGGTACAACGACGCCGACATGCCGCAGGACTTGCAGGATCGGCGCTACAAGCAGGTCACCCGTTTTTTCCGTCCGCTTGGACTTGTCAGCGATGTCCGGATCATCAAGGCCTATTCTGCCGACGCTGCCGTCGACGTACCCGACGGGACCTTCGATTGGATTTTCATCGACGGCGATCACGCTGAAGAGGCCGTGCTGGAAGATCTCAAGGCCTGGGCTCCGAAAGTGGCCGATGATGGATTTATTCTCGGCCATGATTTCGCACCGTTTTCGCAGAAGCACCACGGTGTCGTCAGAGCCGTGCGCCGCTTCCTGGACGCACATCCTCACCATCGCCTATTGGCCATCACGGGCGAGCAATATGCGACTTACGTGATCGCGAAGGCACCAGAAGCAGAACGCGTCAAACGCTTCGTTGAGACCATCATCCATCGCGTTCCCTTCAAGGTGCTTTTGGATCGCGAGACGGTATTTTCTCTGCGCCAGGAGCGCATTCGATCAAAGAAACTCGTTCGATCCGCGCTCTTCTATGTCGGACGCGACAATCCGCCGATCTAAAGCATGGTCCCGAACGGTGCGTGCGGTTTTCGGACAAGACCATGCTCAAAATCAAAGTGATAGAGCTTTTTTTTGGTGACGCGATCCTCACCGAGAGTGTTGCAGGATCCGAACGTCGAGACGACTTAGCGGCTAGGACCCTGGCGCGGCGCCATCATCCTTCGCCGCATAGCGGGCGCGATGGTCCGCAATGAAAGCCTCTAGCGTGTCGATATCGGCGATCTTGCGCACCATCTGGCGGAACTCGACACCCTTGTCGGCTATGGGCGCGGTGACAACTTCGAACGCACTGGCATCCGGACTTTGAGCCATTTTGGATGTGAACTTGCGGCGCAGGCGGTCGAGACCAAGCTCATCGCCGGCAAGCGAATACCCGATCGCCGCTCGCATGACATCTTGGCGCTCAGTTTCCTTCAGCGAGACTGCGCCCGACCAGCGATCGCCCAACATCGCCTCAATCTGTTGCGCGGCTTCTTGCCAGGATTCACCACGCCACAGCACGTCCGCCCGCAGGCGATCGATGTCCTCTCCTTCCATCGTCTTCAGCCGCTCAATGGCAAGGTCCACCCGCCCGGTCTCCGCCAGAGCCCGCGCCTCCAGGATGATACGCCGGCGCTGCAGACGGCCGGGCAAGACCGCCTGACGCGACTGCTGGATCACGCGCAACGCCGCCGCCGGCTCGCGGTTCATCAGATGCACCATCGCCAGCTGGGTTGCGACCTGTGCCCGCGCCGCGCCCTTGAGCCGATTGGCCACCTGATGGCTCAGGAGGTCTGCCGCCTGGTCGAGCAAGTCGACAGAGATGAGGCGCTCGGATAGGCGGCGGATCATCTCGTCGCCGTCGCGCCCGACCGGCGTGAGCTCCCGGAAATCATAGAAGAGCGCCAGCGCCTTCACCGGCGGAAGCTGATCCGCCCCACCCGCCAGATAAAGGTCGGCGAACGCGGAAACCATGCCGTCGTGGAAATCGCGTGTGCGCTTGTTGTCGGGATGAGCGAGAACTGCCGTTTGCAACAACTCGAAAGCGCGCCGCGGGTTTTGATCCTGAATGTACAGTCGAGCCAGTGATTTCATGGCCTGCAACTCGATATCGTCGCCGCGCCAGATTGCGATCAGATTCTCCAGCGTATCGATGCCGTCCTTGGGCTCAACATCACCCTGCGTCACCTGAAGATTGACGAGCCGCCATTGCGCATCCGCGACGATTGGTCGGACGTTCGTCGCAATCGCGTCTTCATAGGCGATAATGGCCTCCGACGTCTGGTTGCGTGCTTCCGCGTAGCGACCCTTCATGATTTCCGTCTTACCGCGGTCGGCAGCGGACATCGGCACATCGGCAAGCGTATCTAGATGATAGCTGGCGTTCGCCATATCATTGGTGTTCAACGCGGCTTCAATCGCCGCCAGGCGAAACCTGGTTTGTAGGCTCTCCGGATAGGCGGCGATTGCCTCCTCGCCTTCACTGAGATTGACCTGCGCTTGCCGCCACTTGCCATCGATGGCATCGGCCAAACCAAGCCATAGTCGCGTGTCCAAGCTATTGCGCAGGCGGCGGTCGGTCAGGTCCTGACGTGCCTCGCGCGTGCGGCCGAGAAGAACATTGTTGACGCCACGCAAGGCCAGAAAAGTGGGATCGCGCGAAAAGGCATCGTTGTTTTCCGCGGTCATGCGAATGAGACCGTGGGCCTCGGTGTAGAAACCACGCGCGAGCAACAGCCGCGCGGCGGCCAACCGCACACCATCGCGCTCTTCTTCCGGCGCACTCGCGGCCGCCAGCTCCAAAGACGCGATCTGGTCGGCAAGATTGGCTTCGCCTTCGCGGCCCCAGGTGTTGAAGTTGACGTAGTTGCTTTTGAACATGCTGCCGTCGACTTCACGGCGCACGCCCTGCAGCTTTAGGTCGCCAGTGGTCAGAACCAAACCGCCACCGTCACGCGACACAACGACGCGATCGCCAGCCAATTCGATGTTCACGGAATCGGACCTTGGAACGAACGCCAGTCCGTGCGCGGTCGGAAGCGCGGTGAAGTCGACCAAGGCCTGCCGCTTCAGGAGCCCGCGCGGCGGTCCGTAGGCGGTAATCGCCGCTATGACGTCGCCAACAACCGGATCGGCAACCGTGTGAACCCGACCCGTGTCCTTGATGTCGACGGTGACAACATAGTCACCGTCCTCGCGATAACCCTTGGAAAGCCGCAATGGCTCTGTTGGCTCCAGGATCGTGTCACCGACAGTGATCGTCCAATCCTTGTCGAGGGGACTTGCGGTCACCAGGGACGCATGGGCCATAACGAAACGCAAGATGGTGACGCCGGACGAGCGGGTTTGGGTGATGTCGGCGACCCGGTCTCCCGCTACACGTCGGATTTCGCGCAGATCGATTGGCACAATCGTGTCAAAGAAGACCCAGACCACATTGGCGCGAGAGAATGCCGCCAGTGGCGTTTTGATCGGAAACGGGAATGTCATCTTCAGATTCCCGTCCTCGGTCGCGGCCCGAACGCGCACGACAGCAGCCGATTGGAAGGCCGCGCGGCTCGCCGGCTTGATCGCCTCCTCACCGATGTCATCCATGATGGGCGTCGCGTCCGAGGAGTTCTCCGCGAGGCTGGAATCGGGCGCGAATTTCTCCGATTCTGGCGGCAGATCACCCACGTCAGCGCTGAAATCGCGGGTCGCGATATCATCGGCATCAAACGCGGAAAGGGCCGTTCGCGTCGTTTCGGCAAGCACAGACCGATTGCGTTCGATCGGTCTCGCCAGTGCCTCCTCGGCAGCATCGACGGGATCGACGAACGTGTCGGCGCTCTGTGTAGCGAAGCTTGGCAGAACCGCATCGCCGATCGGGATCGGAGCCGCAAACTCTCCGACTGTGATGTCGAAGATCACGGTCTGTCCCTCGCGGAAACTCCGCAGACGTGCTTCCCGGTCAACCTTGAGCGTGACGAGTAGGCCCTCTTGGGTGAGTTCCTCAGTCGCCGCGTGAATGTGCGGTGTCGGCTGAACATTGATCTCGGTGAGATCGACATGGCCATAACGGTCGAACTGGATCTTGACCGCGTCTTCCTCACGCGTGACGGCGGTTTCGATCGTCACCGGCCAGTCGAACTGCAGCCGCGTGAATGTCGGCAGGCGACCGATACCGACGGTTACGTCGGTGGCGTCGCGCAGCATCTGCTCGCGCAAGAGCTTGTCGCGCGCCGCCCTCTCAGCCTCCTCAGCCCGTGCCGCAAGCTCGTCGATAACCTCCTGCGGAAGGGCGGGCGGCGCTCCGTGCCAGGACATAGGCAACAGATCGACGTAGAGATCGTGACCCGCTTCGATCGCATTCACACGGATTGGCTCGACAAGCGCGAAACGAATGGCCTTTCCGTCTGGATCGGCCCGCCCGACCGAGAAGTAATCCGCCAAAACGATGTCGACGCCGTCCAGACGGGTTCGGATCGGCCGATCGAACGACACCACCAAAACACCGGCATTGGCGTCGATCGTGTAGACCGGCATTTCGGGGAACGAAAAGATGAGCCGACCGAAACCGTCTCCGGCACGCGCCTCAAGGCGTGTATCGAACTGGGCGGCGGCGGGATTGACGGAGAAGGCGATGAGCAGGAGCCACACCACCGCGCTGGCCCGAAATGCCGCGCCTTTCGCCTTTTCCCAAGTTTCCTGCATGGCAGATCAAGCACCGTCTGGCATATCAGGAGAGCCGACCAGACTTTCCTGCCAGAAGACTAGGATGGAGCGGTAAATGCGCTCTTAAGCCCCAACGCTCGGTCAAGCGGCCGGTCGGCACAGGATTCGCTTGTTCCCAGAAGGATTTGGTGCGCTACTGAGCTTCGCCGATTTTGGGAAGACTGGCGTGATCATCCTCAGCGACGACGGGCTCTTGACGGGCCAGCGCCAAGGTCAATCTCTGAGCCGCTGCCGGTTCCATTGCCGCAAGCACCTCGGCCATGGTCCGCGGCTTCATCTGATCGGCCACCGAAACCAACACCTCCATGTCGAGTGTGTTGAAGATGCGCGCGGCATCCTTCGGCTTCATGGATTCATACATGACAACGAGATTGACCAGGGATGGATCGCCCGTCTCGCCTCCCTCTTCTGCGTCCTTTTGCAGTCGCGCCTCAAGGGCCTTCAGCTCCTTGATCCGGCTTTCGACGCGCTTCTCGGCCGCCTCGATAAGCCGCTCGCGCATAATCAGTTCTTCTTCCAGTCTTTCGATTTGGGCGCGCCGTTCTCCCAGACGCATCAACACGGTCTCTTCCGTTTCGACCGGCTTGCCTTCCTTGCCCATATCCTCCGTGACGTCGGTCGCGCGCATGCGCATGACATCCGAAGCGGTCAACCGCTTTGGCGTTCCATCGTCCTCGGCCTTGTCTTCCGCCTGCGGCGTCTGTTCCTCGGTCGCGGTGTCCTGCGCTTCGGCGACCTGGCCGAGCGGATTTGTAAATTGCCCGGATGTAGCAATCTCAAGCACACGCCAGCCAGCGAGGATTAGCGCCGCGACCGCGACGATGCGGAAAAACCCAAGCAGGCGCAGCTCTCCGCCGATCATTGGTGATCTAGGCCGCACGGGAGCGCAGCGCCTCGAGCGCTGAAACGGTGACGGCTTCATCTTGCGGCAGAGGTGCTCGAATGTCCTCGGTCAGCGCTGCCGGACCCGTCTGGTTCGCGGGCTCAGGGACCGGTTTTGAAACCGGCTTCTCCACGATGGGTGCCGACTTGGCAATCGCGACCATCTCAGCGACGCGGTGCGCCACTTTTTCGGCATCAGCCATGGTCGACTTCATGTCGTCGATCACCAGATCGGCATCGCGCAAATGTACGCCCAGCGTGTGATCGCATTCGTCGGCGGTTGCCTTGAGCGTCCGGATTGCGTGTTCCGCCTTGCCGGTCGACTGTACGATGTCGGCCACCACGGCCCGCATCATCTCCTCGTCGGCGCGCAGGCGCTTCAACCGCTTGCACAACACCACACAGAACACGATGGTCACGACGAGCAAAATGGCGATCACGACGTCGAAAACCAGGCTGATCATAGCGCATGCTCCTCGTTTGGTTTGTCCATGGATTCAAAGACGGCCATCGTGACCGTTGGCGGTTTGAGAGGCTGATTGACGGAAACAGACACCGTATCCAGCACACGTCCAAGATTTCCCGTCGTCAGCGAGGTGTCCCCACACTGCAGATACACATCGTCTTCCGGCGTGGATCCGAGCAGCAAGGTGTCGCCGACTCGCAGGTTCAAGATTCGGCTGACCGGCATTTGCATTTCATTCAGCACCGCCCTGATCTCAACGTTGGTGGACCACAGTTCAGTGGCCAGATGCCCCTCCCAAATCGCATCGCGGCCGAACTTCTCGCCCATGAACATCTGCAAGAGCAGTTCGCGAATGGGCTCGATGGTGGCGTAGGGAATGAGCATTTCCATCTTCCCGCCGCGGTTCTCCATATCGATGTTGAACCGGACAAGAATGGCCGCATTGGCGGCGCGGGAAATGGTCGCGAAGCGCGGATTGGTCTCCAGCCTTTCGAGCACGAACTCGACGGGCGAAAGCGGTGCGAAGGCATTTTCCGCGTCGGCCAAAACGACCTCCACAAGGCGCTGCACCAGGGTCGTTTCAATCGTCGTATAGGGACGCCCCTCAATGCGGATCACCGCCGATCCGCGACGGCCGCCCAGCAGCACGTCAACGACGGAGTAAATCAGCGAAGAATCGACCGTCATCAAGGCGTAGTTGTCCCATTCCACGGCCTTGAAGACGGACAACATGGCCGGCAGCGGGATCGTCTCAAGGTAGTCGCCAAACCGGACCGACTTGATCGAATCGAGCGAGACCTCGACGTTATCGGAGGTGAAGTTGCGCAGGCTGGTCGTCATCAACCGGACAAGCCGATCAAAGATGATCTCCAGCATCGGCAGGCGCTCATACGAGACCATGCCGGATTCGATGATGGCGCGAATACCGGTATGCTCGCTGCTTCCGCCCTCCCCTGCGTCGAAGCCCAGAAGATTGTCGATCTCGTCCTGGTTCAGAACGCGGTCTTCACCGACTCGGTTGACGTCCTCTGCCTCGGCGTCGCCATCGATCATGGCGGCCCATTCCGATGACAGGTCGCCATCCTCCTCGGCGTCGTCCTCGGACGCCTCGTTCCATTCGGCGGACACCGCCTCGATGTCGTCGTCCGCAGCTCCTTCGCTGGACTGCTCAGCCGATGAGTCGTCTAGTCCGTCTTCTTCGAGGTCGTCAGCCGCCATGATTGCCTACTGGATCAGCATCTCGTTGAAGAGCACGCGGTTCACCTTGAGCGGGTGAATGGCGAGATTGACCCGCCGCAGAAGCTCTTCCTTCATCCGGAATATGCCCATCGACCCTTCCAGATCGCTGGCACGCAGCTCCCGCAAGTGGATTTGAAAGGCATCCATGATCCGGGGTTCGACGGGCGGAATGGCGCGAAGAGCAGCCCGGTCCGACATTTCCAGTGAGACTCGGACTTTCAGGTACTGCGCCCGGCCACCGGTAGAAGCCAGGTTTACGGTCATTTCCGGCAAGGGATAGAAGAACACCTGCGTCAGTTCCGCGTTCTCCGACCCTGACTCGCCGCCCGAAAACAAACCGAAGTAAAAAGCCGCGCCGCCGCCAAGCCCGCCCAGAAGGAGCACACCGGCGGCCGCCATAATGATCAGCTTTTTTCGACCAGACGGCTTGTCGTCTTCGTCAGCCTCGGCGATCTCCGTTTCGTCGATCTCTTCATCGACATCCAGATCGGCGGCGTCTGCTACGTCGCTCAAAATTCGCCCTCGCAACCTTTGTGAGCATGGTGGGCACCAACTGGTGCCTGCGTGAAAACCGTTGCGCCGGATTGGTTAATGAAGGGTTTCCAAACTGCGATGATGCGGCAAATTTTGCCGGGTCAAATTCACCGCCGGTAAGGATGTTCGCCAATCTCATTCCTCTAAGTATTTGAAAACAAAAAGAATTCGTTCTTGGCATGGTTAATGCTCCGTATTCGCCGCCGGTGCGGGTCCGTAAACGCACTGGCATTTGGGGAGATACGGACATGGAAAATGCACAACTCATCGGCCTGTCACGGCAGGTCGCATTGCGACGCGAGATGGACGTCGTCGCGAACAATATCGCCAACATCAACACCGCCGGCTTCAAGCGCCATTCCGTGATGTTTGAGGACTATCTCATGCCAACGGCGGAGTATGGTTCGCAGTTCAATCGGGACGAGACACTTCACTACGTCCACGACCGCGGAACCATTCGCGACTTTCGTGCCGGCGATTTCGAGCAGACCGAAAACCCGTTCGACGTGGCTCTCAGGGGCGATGGCTGGCTGGTGATCCAGACCGAGGACGGTGAGCGCTATACCCGCAACGGCGCGCTGACGACCAACCCTCAGGGACAACTCGTCACCCATGCCGGCGATGTCGTCGCCGGGGATGGCGGTCCAATCGTCATTCCAGAGGAAACCGCATCCGTCACCATCGCTCGTGACGGCACAGTCAATGCCGACAGCGAACAAATCGGCAAGCTTCGGGTGGTCGAGTTTGACAGCAACGCCGATCTGATCGCCGACCAGGGTACCTATTTCCGCTCCGACGCGATACCGCGCGCGGCGACGGAAACCGGCGTTCTACAGGGAGTCGTCGAACGCTCGAACGTTCAAGGCGTCCTGGAAATCTCACGACTGATCGAGATCACACGCGCTTACACATCGCTCACAAGCGCGCTTGAGCGGACAGATCGGCTGCGTCAAAGCGCGGTCGAGCGTCTGGGCCAAGTTCAGGCCTAACGGACTTAGGGGAGACTAGCCATGCAAGCACTTCGAATTGCGGCAACGGGGATGGCCGCGCAAGAACTCAATGTCGAGGTCATCTCGCACAACATCGCCAACATGCGGACGACCGGCTACAAGCGCCATCGAGCCGAGTTCCAGGACTTGCTTTACCAGGACCTGCGCCGGGTCGGTTCGACGACCTCCGATTCCGGCACGATGGTGCCGACCGGCCTTCAGGTCGGCATGGGCGTCCTGACTGCCGCGACCTCCAGGATCATGAGCCAGGGCTCGGTGACGCTCACCGAAAAAGACCTTGACGTGGCCATTCGCGGCGACGGTTTTTTTCGCATTTCGCTGCCGGACGGACGAACGGCCTATACCCGCGACGGATCGTTCGAGATCGACGCCAACGGACAGTTGGTCACAGTCGACGGTTATACGGTGCAGCCCGGAATCGTCATCCCCAACAATGCTCGGTCGGTGACCATCAACCGCGAAGGCGCCGTCCAGGTTCAGCTCGACAGCGCGACGGCGCAGACAGAACTCGGCAGCATCGAGCTGGCCCGTTTCGTGAACCCGGCCGGCCTCGAAGCGATGGGTGAGAACCTTTACCTGCAAACCGATGCAAGCGGCTCCGAACAGACTGGAACGCCAGGTGCCTCGGGTTATGGCTCGCTGCTTCAAGGCTATCTGGAAGATGCGAACGTCAACGCCGTCGGCGAGATCTCCGATTTGATCGCCGCGCAGCGCGCTTACGAGATGAACGCCCGCATCATCTCCGCCGCCGATGAAATGATGTCGGCGACGTCGAACCTGAGATGACGGAGGACCTCATGAGGATCATTGCGGTTGGCCTCGCCCTGATTGTCGGCCTTGCTTCGGCAGACGCGGCACAGCTTCGATCGAAGGTGCAAGTGGAAGGTCCCCTCGTGACGCTGGGCGATCTCATCGAGGGCGCCGGCGACCAGGCAGACATTGCCGTGTTCCGCGCACCGGATCTCGGGACGTCTGGCATCATCAGTGCGCGGCGGGTGATCGAAGCGGCGGCCCATCACGGTCTGAAGGCGGACGCCGACGGCGTCGGGAGTGTCTCCGTCTGGCGCGTCAGTCGAGCGGTCGAAGCACACCAGATCGAAAATGCGGTTCGGATCGATCTGAAACGGCGCGGCTTGATTGGCGAAGACACAACCGTTTCGCTCGCGGTCGCCGGCCTTCGCGAGCCATTACACCTACCCGCCGCCGTTACCGCCGCACCAAGGGTCCGAGCACTCGACCATTCGGAGGGCCTTGGCGAGTTCACCGCACAAGTCACCATTGTCGACGATCTCGACAACCCCGTGTTCACGACACGCGTACGCGGCAAGATCACTCATTTCGTAACGCTGCCAGTGCTCACGCGTCGGATCAATCGCCACGAGATCATCGGTCGCGACGACGTCGCCCTGAAACGGATCGAGAAAAAGGACGCGCCGGATCAAGTTCTGACTTTGGCGGATGTCGTCGGTCAGGCAGCGACACGGTCTATGCGACAGGGAGCGACGGTCATCGGTCGCGATTTAACTGCGCCGATTGTCGTAAGGCGCAACACGATCGTCACCATGCTGGTGCGCTCCGGCCGGCTGATCCTATCAGCGAAGGGCCGTGCCCTGTCGGACGCCGCAGCCGGTGACATCATTTCGGTGATCAACACAAGTTCGAACCGGATCATCGAAGGTCGGGTCACGCCGTCAGGCACGATTGAAATCGATCCACAGCAGGAACCGGTGGCCATTGCCGGAAACGCGTCAGGATGAGGAGTAGCCGTATGGGTAATCATGCACGGATCGCAATGACGGTTCTGTTCGCTGCGGCAGTCGCGGGATGCAGCGCCACTGACCGGCTTGCCAACGTTGGCGAACCGCCGGCCCTCACCGCGATTGAGGACCCGACCCAGGCACCCGGCTATCGGCCAGTTTCCATGCCGATGCCGGATCCCGAGCCCGCGGTCTATCAACCGAACTCTCTCTGGCGGACGGGTTCGCGCGCATTCTTCCGCGATCAGCGCGCCCGTCAGGTCGGTGACATCTTGACCGTCATCGTCAACATTTCCGACAGCGCCGAATTCGACAACACGACGGCCCGGTCTCGCACGAATGGCGAAAACCTTGGCGCGACTGGCGCGATCGGCAACCGGATCGTCGAACTCCTTCCCGACGGCACGACAGGCAGCGCTTTGGTGGACATCGACTCGGACGCCTCGTCGTCGGGTACCGGCTCCGTCGACCGTGAGGAGAAGTTGACGACGACGATCGCCGCCGTGGTCACGCAGGTCTTGCCAAACGGCAATTTGGTGATCGAGGGGCGCCAGGAGATTCGCGTCAACTTCGAGATGCGCGAGTTGATCATCGCCGGCATCGTCCGACCGGAGGATATCAACGCGGCGAACACGATCGACTCTTCGAAGATCGCCCAGGCTCGGATTTCCTACGGCGGTCGCGGCCAGATCACCGACGTCCAGCAGCCGCGCTACGGCCAACAAGTCTTGGACATCCTGCTTCCGTTCTGACCTCTCCCCCACAGAACGGTGCGTAAGCGGCGCGGCGCCAACTCCCCAGGCGCCGCGCCGTTTCTTGCTAAACGTGTGAGATTCCGAGATCATCAGACCAGTCGGCGGGTCGGTGTCCGCTTGATGCAATCGCCCTTCCCCTCCAAGAGATTGTCACCCGATGCCGCAATTTCCATCCTTGCCCGATACCGCTCACCTAACGGATTTGCTCGTTCGGTTCCCCAAGACCATTCAGCCTCTCATGGCATATCTGAACGCGGTCCTGCGATCCGAAGGCGAATTGTCGATCGCTGAGCGGGAGCTGATCGCAGCCTATGTCTCCGGACTGAACGCCTGCGATTTCTGCTTCGGCTCGCACGAAATCTATGCGCGCGCATTTGGGATCCCGGACGGCATGGTGGCGAATTTGCTTGAGGATTTGAACGCGGTCCAAATCGAACCGAGGCTGAAGGCGCTTTTGGCTTACGTGAAGAAGCTCAACGCCTTGCCCAGCCGCCTCACGCCTACCGACGCGGAAATGGTGTTTGATGCCGGCTGTTCGGAAACTGAATTGTTCGAGGCAATTGAAGTCGCGAGTGCATTCAACATGATGAACCGCATCGTCGAAGGCAGCGGCGTGAACTTCGACTACGCGACGAGCATAGACGAACACACAATCAAGAGCGGCGACCCAGTCGCTCTATCCGACTCATACATCAGTTATGGTGAGAAAGTCGCCGACCTTGCGAGCGTTTCCAGACAGCGAGAGGAAGGACAAGATACTCCGTCCTAGTCGTCGCGGTAGACCCGTTCGCGTCTCTCATGGCGTTCTTGCGCTTCGATCGAAAGGGTGGCGATGGGCCGTGCGTCGAGCCGCCTCAAGCTGATTGGCTCGCCGGTTTCTTCGCAATAGCCATAGGACCCGTCTTCGATACGGCGGAGAGCGGCGTCGATCTTGGCGATCAGTTTGCGCTGGCGATCGCGCGCGCGCAGTTCGATCGCCCGATCGGTTTCCGAAGACGCGCGGTCGGCAAAATCGGGGTGGTGCGCCGCCTCGCCCTGAAGCTGTTTGATGGTTTCCTTGCTCTCACGCAGGATCTCTTCCTTCCACGTGAGCAGCTTATTTCGGAAGTACGCGCGATGCGCGTCGTTCATAAACTCGCCGGAGTCGAGAACAATCGGACTGTCTTCGGCAGCTCTGACCACATCCATTGCGAAACCCGCACGCAAAACGGTTGCTGATGCGGCGCCCTTATAGCGACCCATCGATCGGATGACAACGACATCTCTGTGACAAGGCGTTCAATTTTTTGCGGCAGCATTACACCGCAATTTCAACGGCTTACAGCTTACGTTTGGGAAATTGGTGCTTAGTTAGAGAAATTCTCGAGTTTGGCCAATTCCACCCGAGCCCGCAGCTCGATTTCAGCGAGCAAGTCGTCAATCGCCGGTGTGTCCGAAGGCGTTCGGGTGGAGACCGCATCGTGAAGCGATTGTAGCCGACTCTTGGAAACGCGGCCCGCCAAGAGGTCGATTTTGATTCGCTCCAGGAGATCCAGCATCTCCTCGCCCCGCTCCAGCGCCTTACGGCGACCCATCAGCGGATCTTCGATAGACTGCACAGACAAAAGCGCGTCTATCCCAGTGATGGCTTGTGCCGGTGTTGCCGGACCGGCGGCCGGCAGCGCGCCGGTCTCGTCCAGCGAAAATCCGTTGGTTGCGGCGGTTTTTCGCGTTTTGACCCGTCGCTCGACCGAGGGTGTCGCGCGTGCATCGCTAACCCGCATAGCGTCCTCCCGCGTGAGCTGCAGTGATGAACATCAGTCGACCGAGCGGGTTAATGAAACGTAAACAGCCCGGCAACTTCTGCCGACTACTCGGCAGGACGCGCACCCTAAAGCGATCAACCATTGCGTGTATACCGAATGATTAGTTCTTATTTTCTAACTGCTTAACGACATAGATTGAATTCGTCGCGAATTGGCACGGAAATCGCTCAGTCATTTGCAACGGTCGCTGGGGACATGGTGCGACCGTGCAGTGGGGAGAAGAGCGACAATGACAGCGCGACACAACCGTATGCGGTTTGGATGGATCGTGGCGATGATGACCGTGATGGCTCTCATCGGAGCACCGCACGTGCAAGCCGCCTCACGGATCAAGGATATTGTCGATATCGAGGGCGTCCGCGAGAACCAGCTTGTCGGATACGGTCTTGTCGTCGGTCTGAACGGAACTGGCGACTCGCTCACCAACTCTGTGTTCACGCGTCAAAGCCTCGAAGCGATGCTCGAACGCCTTGGGGTCAACACACGCGGGTCGGCACTTCGCACCGCCAATGTCGCCGCCGTCATGGTGACCGCCAATCTGCCGGCGTTCTCGACCCAGGGCACGCGGGTCGACGTCACGGTGTCCGGCCTTGGCGACGCAACGAGCCTGCAAGGCGGCACGCTTCTCGTTACGCCCCTTTTGGGCGCGAACGGTGAAGTCTTTGCAGTGGCGCAGGGGCCGGTGGCCATCGGCGGCTTCTCGGCCGAGGGCGACGCCGCGTCGGTCGTGCGCGGCGTGCCGACTTCCGGGCGCATCGCGAATGGCGCGCTTGTTGAACGTGAAGTCCCCTTCGACCTGGCTAACCTGCAATCGCTGCGCCTCGCGCTCCGCAATCCTGACTTCACGACGTCCCGGCGGATCGCGCAGACCATTAATTCCTTCATCGGCACTGACGCCGCACTGCCGATCGATCCGGCCACCGTGCGCCTCACCCTGCCCGCTGACTATGCCGGCAACATTGTCGGTCTGTTGACCGATATCGAGCAGCTGCGGGTCGAACCCGACCTGACGGCCAAAGTCGTGATAGACGAAAACTCCGGCATCATCGTTATGGGTCAAAGCGTCCGCGTCTCGACGGTTGCGGTCGCGCAAGGCAACCTCACGGTTACGGTGGCCGAAGCCCCGCAGGTGTCGCAGCCCAATCCGCTGGCACAAGGCGACACTGTCGTCGTTCCGCGCACCGAGGTGGCCGTCGATGACGAGGCGGGGAATCGTCTGGCGATTATCGAAGACGGTGTCTCACTTGCCGAACTCATCGATGGTCTCAATGCGCTTGGCATCGGCCCGCGAGATTTGATCGCCATACTGCAAGCGATCAAAGCTGCCGGTGCGCTGCAGGCTGAAATTGAGATCATGTGATGGACCCGGTCTTCGCCAACACCGCCGCGGCCCTTAAGACGCCGCAGTCGCCCGATCAAGCGCGCCAGATCGCCGAAGAATTCGAGGCTTCGTTCCTGTCTGTGATGATGAACACCATGATGGAAGGTGTCGGCAATGATCCGCTGACCGGCGGTGGCTACGCGCAGGACACCTATCGTTCGATGCTGACGGAGGAGTACGCCAAAGCGATTACCGATGCCGGCGGGATCGGTGTTGCCGATCAGATTTATCGCGAGATGATCAAGCTCCAGGAGACGACGCAATGACCCAAGCAAGCCAGGCGAGCCATATGATTGAGACTGCAGAAGATGCTCAGATGTTTGCCGCGGCCGCCACGACGACTATCGATGATCTGCGCGTCGTGCTCGCCGAAGAGACGGATCATCTCAAGGCCGCCCGCTTCAAAGATGCGGTTGCGCTTTCGGACCGAAAAGCCGGCCTCGCCGACAGTTACACACACTATATGGCGACTATCGAAGCGTCCGGCGCACGCCTGCGGGAGCTGGCGCCCGAGACTGCTGAGCGCTTAGTGGCAAGCCACGACCGGCTTGCTGAGACAGCCGCGAGAAACCTACCGACGGTTGAACGAGCCCGCGATACCACATTGCGAATTGTCAAGGGCGTGAACGCACTCATCGAAAAGAACCGCGTTGGACCAACGGTTTACGATCCCAACGCCTTGGAAGAAACGAAACAACCCGGGCGAGCAGCGCCGATAAGCCTCGATACGGCCATCTGAGGCAAAACTAGAAGCTCACAACCCTTTCGATTCATTCGCTGAATCGCGACTCAGGAATGTGTAACGATCCGGTTAAGGAACGATTCATTGCCGGCTGATACTCTCCCGCGCATTGCGCAGTTCCCAAGGAGTAGGGAGTATGGAAACCGGAGCGCTTGGCAGAAGCCAAATTCCTTCGACGTCGGAGCACAGCGCCGCTGGCCAACCGACGAACGCACAGGGACCCAATACGGTCAGGGCCGCCGCGGGACAGTCAGTGCCACCCGCCGAAGCCGATCACAAGGGTCCGTCGCTCGACGACAAGCAGTCTGAACCCGCCCAGCCGACGATCGATCGCCGCAACGTGATCGACCCGGAGACGGAAGTCCTCCTCTTCCAGGCCGTTGAGGAGCGCACCGGCGAGGTCAAGGTGCAGATCCCGGACGATGTCCTCTTGAATGTCCGCGAGTATGCGCGCGAGACATTGTCCGCCGCGTCCAGCGACACCGGCGAGACATCCGAAGAAGCCTAACACACCGCAAAACAACTGAACTTACGAAATCGGCCGGCGGAACTCCGCCGGCCGATTCATTTTCAATTAATACTGGTAAATCGCGCTCAATTCAAAGTTGAGAAATTAACGGCCCGTTAGGTCCCGCCGTGCGATTCCTTTGCATACGTTTCCAGAAGGGAACGCGTAAACGGAGTATTCCTAGGAAAGGACCAGTCATGTCTGACATCGTTCTCTCGTCGGGCGTCCGCTCCAACCTTCTTGCGTTGCAGCAGACGTCGGACCTCATCTCGCAGACTCAGACCCGCCTTGCCACCGGCAAGAAGGTCAACTCTGCTCTCGACAATCCGACCAACTTCTTCACCGCTTCGTCGCTGAATTCGCGCGCTTCGGACTTGTCGTCGCTGCTCGACTCCATGTCGAATGCGATTAAAACCATCGAAGCGGCCGACAATGGCCTTAAGGCGATCACGAACACCGTTGAATCGCTTCAATCGACGGTCCGCCAGGCGCGCCAGGACAACACGTTCCAGTCGAAGTCGTTCGCGCTCAGCTCGACTGCTTCCGGCAATCTGACGATTTCCGGCGGTGGCTTGGCTGCGGCGGTCGACGTTTCTCTTGAAGCTTCGGGCGCGACGCAATCGACCGTGGCTGGTGCCGGTGCCTTCGCTGCTCCGGATGCCGCTGCGGCTGCGACCTTTACAGCGGCAAACGCGTTCACCAACATCGATCTGTCGAATGATGCCGGTGATACGTTGACCTTCGACATCGATGATGGCGAAGGCAATACCACGACCGTCACACTTGATCGTGCTGGTTCGGGTGCCGGTGGTGCCGGCGGTGACAACACTTACGACATCGACGAGGCCATCGCCGAAATCAACGCTCAGGCGACGGCGGCCGGTGTCAATATCACTGCCAGCAAAAACGGCGCCGGCGACACCTTGATCTTCACCGGTGACAATGCCGGTGCCTTCACGATCACGGTCGACAGTGTCGCCGTTGTTGACGGTGGCGGTCTCGGTGCCAACAACCAAGCGGTCACCGACCTTGGTATCTCCGACCCCGCCACGACGGGTCAGTCGGCCACCGGCACGGCTGCCGAAACGTTCACCTTCACGGTGAGCGACGGCACCAACACCACTGCCAACATCGACCTGACCAGCGTCAACGCCGGCGATGCCGACGATGCCGTGACGGTCATCCAGGCGGCGATCGACGCGGCCAACATCTCGGCCACGGCCGTCAATACTGGCGGCACGATCTCGATCAATGGTCTTGCCAACGGCACCAACTCGATCACCGTTGCCGGTGCTGGCGTCAACGACGTCTTCGGCGGTGCGCCGACGGTGACGGCCGGTTCGTCTGCGACTCTGCGGACGGTCGATCAGCTCGTGACGGCAATCGCCGGCGACACCGACCTCACCAACGCCGGTGTGGTTGCGTCGAATGACGATGGCGAGCTCAAGATCAACTTCAACTCGACCTCATCCACCGATCTGACGGTTGCCGGCCTCAACACCGACGCCGACACGATCACGGGTGGAGCGGGTTCGACGACGATTAAGGGCAACGAAGTCCGCCGTGACCTGGAGACGCAGTTCAACGAGATCCGCTCTCAGCTCAACAAGCTGGCAGAGGATGCAACGTTCAACGGCATCAACCTCTTGGAAGGCGACGCGCTGCGGGTTGTGTTCAACGAACAGAACACGTCTTCGCTGACGATCCAGTCGACTTCCACGTCGGGCATCAACACCACGAGCTTGTCGATCACGTCTGTGACGGCGGGTGATTTCGCAACCAACAGCGCGCTGGACACGCGTCTGACGGCGCTTGGTGACGCGCTCACCTCGCTGCGGTCGCAGTCTTCGGCCTTTGGTTCGAACCTGTCGATCGTGGAGAACCGTCAGGAGTTCACGAAGGCGACGATCAACACGCTGATCGCCGGTGCGGACAATCTGACCCTGGCCGACCTCAACGAGGAAGGCGCCAACCTGTTGGCCCTGCAGACCCGTCAGCAGCTGTCCACCACAGCACTGTCCTTGGCGGCCCAGGCCGACCAGAACGTGCTGCGCCTGTTCTAAGGCGACAGCGAAATACACAGTTGGACACGGCGGGGCCTCGGCCCCGCCGTTTTCTTTTCATAGATAGGATTGGCACTATTCTTTTTGCCGAATCAGCTTCGGGAGACGTGGCATGGCCCTCAAGGTAGAGTTGAAACCAGGCGAGCGGATCATCCTCGGTGACAGCGTGATCACCAATGACAATCAACGCACCCGGCTGTTCATTGAGGGGAAGGCGCCGATCCTGCGCGAGAAAGACATTTTGACGCCCGAGACGGCGGACAGCCCCGCCAAGCGGATCTACTTGGCCGTTCAGCTGATGTATCTGGACGGCGATATCGGCGCCAATGGCGACATTTTCTTGAAGCTCGAGAAGGCCATGCTTGATGCCGCACCGAGCACGGCGCCTTACCTAAATGCTATCAATAACAGCATCTTAACCAGCGAGTTCTATAAAGCCTTGAAGCAAGCGAAAAAGCTAATCGCTTATGAGAAGGAGCTCATAGAACATGCAACATGCGGCACAGGCATACGCGCAGACAGCTCAAGCGACGGTTCATCCCAGGGAACTTGAAGCCGCGCTCCTCACTAAAGCCGCATCAAGATTGCAATCTCTCATCGACACCAACACGAACGATGCCGAGGCTTGGCGCGAGGCGATCTACTACAACCGTCAGTTGTGGGTGGTGTTCGCGACCTCCGTCACCCGGCCGGAGAACCCGCTCCCTGATATGATCAAACAAAACATCGCCAACCTTTCGATCTTCATCTTCCGACAAGGTATGGAAGCGCAAGCCGGTCTCGACCGTCAGGCGCTTCGATCGATCATCCGGATCAACCGCGATGTCGCTGCGGGGTTGCGCGGCGAGGATTGAGCGAAGCGCGAAAAGCAGCGATGCAGGAAGGCGGCCGAGAGGCCGCTTTTTTCTGGAACGATAGATGCGCTAGCTACAGATAGTTGGTTAGCCGCATCTGCGACACGATGGCCGTCACCTCATAGCTCGCCTCCAGACGTGTCTGGATCGTTAGCAGTTCGGCCGCGACCTGGTTCGTGTCGACGCCTCTAATGTCGGCACGCAGTTCTTCCACGATGGCCAACTCGTCATCGTGACGCTGATCGGCCTTGTGGAGAACCGACAGTCCGAAACCGATCTCGGCCAGAACATGATTCACGGTTTGCATGCCGGCGGGGTAATCGAGTGCCACACCGACACGTGTCTTGAGTGCATCATAGCGTTCTCGGTCGTGGGTATCTGAGACCGAGAACGTTTCCGCCGCGAAAACCGCCACGTGCTGGATCATCCAGCGAAAGGCATCCTCGTTGGCCTCAAGCCCGTAACCGACCTTGAGGCCGTCATCGACCTGTGCCTCGGCCGTCAAGCGCGGATTACCAAGACTAGTTGTGCCCTGATACCAGATCACCGAATTGGCTGGCGTGCCGGCAACAAGCGCCGTCGCGGTGTCGAAGGGCGGGCCGTCAACCCGCTGCGGCGGCGCTGCTTCGGTTGCGTTGAAGAACGCCTCGGATGCGGCGATAGCGGATGCGGCTTCGAGTTCGGTGTTCGCCGCCCGCTGCATCTCCGCTTGAAGCGCGGCATTGAGATTGGTGATCGTGTCTGCGACGGTGGCGCCAATCTGGAATTCACCCTCCCCCGGCGCACCGGCGGTTGCCGTCAGCACGACTGACGTTTTGCTGCCGTCCGGCAAGGCCAAATCCAGTTGAACGGTATCGCCCGAAATCGGTTGGTTCACGCCAAGTGTCAGCGTCGCAGACGGTGGTGCGCCGGCTGGGCCGGACGCCGTCGCGCCTGTGATGGTGCTGGCAATCGAGTTGATCTTGAAGCCGAACGGGTGGCTGCCATCCTCCGCTACGGTTAGATCCGTTGCGCTTGGTGTCGTCGTTAGCCGGCCGAGTTCGGTGGTGCCCAGATCGGCGGCCTTGCGCTCCGCGATCATCTGGATCACGCCGGCGCGCGCACCATCCCCGTTGAGTATCACATCAGAGGTCTCAACTGGCGGCGCATCAAGCTCGGTTCCACCAAAGAGATATCGGTCGTCGGCGCGAGAATTGAGGAGCGCAACGATTTCGTCTAGGCGCAACATCGCAGCGTTTTGCTCGATCGTGCGACCGCTTCCTTCAGGTTGAAACTCGCTCGAAAACGCTTCGCTCTTTACTTCGCTCGCAACCTCGGCCAGCCGGCCCAGAGCCTGGTCAGCCGCCTGCAAGCGAATGGATGTGAGCGCAATCGTCGCTTTGTAGGCCGAGACTTCGGACGTTCTGTCGCTGAGCGCCAGCGAGGTGAAGCGCATCGATCCCAGACCGCCATAGGTCTCAGCACGTTCGCCTGTCCCAAGTTGGCGCTGCAACTCAAGCATCTGCGAGCGAAGGTCGACCAAGACCCTCGTATACCCCGTCGTCTGGTTCAGCGGTCCAAGCGCCATGACTCTACTCCGACTAGATCCGCATCAACGTGTCGATCATCTCGTCGATCACCGAGATGACCCGAGCATTGGCGGCATACGCGTTCTGTAACTCAATGAGGTGTGCCATCTCTTCGTCGACATTGACGCCGGTCTCTTGGGCGTAAGTCTCCGTCAAGGTTGTCACGATCTGGTCCTGCGCCAAGAAGGCTTCGCCGGCATTCGCCGCAGCCGAACCTTGAAAGGTTATCACCTGACGCAGAAAGCCCTCGACGCTGGTTTCGTAGGCGTGCGACCCGCCAAGCCCGGTCGCCGGCGAAAACGCAATGTCGGTTGCCGTCAGCCTATCGAGCATTGCCTCCGGTCGCGTTGCATCGCCGGGCGACGTTGGCGGGCTGGTCGAGTAGGTCACAAGGAAGCTTGGATCGGCGATGATGTCGGTGTTGACGCCGATCCGACCGGAAAACCCGACGAGCTGACCGACTCCATCGTCCAGCGTTCCCGAGTAGATCTCGGGCGAATAGCCGCCATCGATGAAGAGCGGGAATCCGAGGCCCTGGTCCGTTACCGCCGTGGCAGTGGCCACCGCGTCGAGCGATACGACGTTGACCTGGTTGGCGGCGCCGTCATCAAGAATGCGGATGGTCGACCCACCCTGATCCGAGACCGTGAAGTTGGCGCCGAGCGCCGCGCCGATCTGTGCCGCGACTGCCGCATTGCCGCCGGAAAAGTCGATGCCGTAAACCGTGTCGTCGGTCCGCGCCGTCGCATCGTCGCCAAGCGGCAGCACCGAGGCGGTGTCCGTGCGAAGGAATGTCACGACCTCCGTGTCGCCGGAGACGTTGTCCACATAGGTCAGCGTAATCGGATCGCCGGCTTGCAGAGCGCCGACGTCGATATCGAAGCCAGCCTGCGCGCCGACGGTCGCTGCAGTGCCTGCGACCGGATTGTCTGAGAAGGAGCGCGACAAGGCGGCCGCGAACTCATCGAGCTGGCGTTGTGCTTCGACCAGCACGTCGTCGCGCAACTCGATCAGCGCGCCGAGCGCACCGCCACCGATCGCATTGTCCTTGACGAGATCGACTTCATAGCCCGCCGGCGAAAATATGGAGATGGTTCCAACGCCACGCTGAGCGTCGTCTGGATGATAGAGCGTCCCGGCGTTGAGCGTCGCGCGCTCGTCAAATGTCAGGCGCGCGGCGTTTTGGTCGAACAGCATGGTTCCATTGCCGGTCAGCACGCTGACACCGCCATCGGGACGATCGATGATCGTCAAGTCCATATACCGCGATAATTCATCGAGGGTTCGGTCACGCTGGTCCAACAGATCTACCGGGGGGCGCCCCGCCCGCGTCTGCGCGACGATCCGTTCGTTGTTCGCCTCCAGGTCGTTCAACAAGATGTTGACCCGTTCGACGATGTCGCCGATTTGCTGTTCTGCCTCCTGGCGCATGTTTTGGATGTCGCCGCTGATGCCGTTCAATCGCTGCGCCAGAACCTGCGCGTCCGTGACCACTTGCGTCTGGACCGAAATCGATTCCGGCGTTGTGGCGAGTTCGGCTAGACTCTCGGTCAAGCTGTTGTAAAGCGTATCGAGAGCGTTTGCGTTGCCAGGCGCACCGAACATCTTGTCGATTCGGTCGTAGAAGGTGTTCATCGCCTGCGCGAAGCCAAAGCCGGTCAACTCGCCACGCAGCTCCCGCTGAATGAGCATGGAAACGTCGCGCGTATAGCCTTCCAGCATGACGCCGATGGTTTGATCGCCGGCAATGACCGCGTCTTGAAGCAGCGACTTTCGGGTGTAGCCCGGATTATCGGCGTTAGAGATGTTTCTAGCGGCAAGCGTAACGGCATCCTGCGTGATCCGCAGGCCGCTTGCCGCTGCCGCTAGAGCACTGCCCAGTCCCATCGCTCACTCCTCAAAACAGGCCCACGCATTCAGTTTTAGCGGACAATGTTAAGCACTTCGTCAATCATCTCATCGGCTGTGGTGATAATGCGGGAGTTAGCCGAATAGGCCTGTTGCGTGACGATCAGCTTGGTGAACTCGTCGGCGATCTCGGTATTCGACGACTCCAGTGCCGAACTAACGATTCGGCCAGTCGCGCCGAGAATCGCGACACCGGAATCGGCCGTGGCGGCGAATACCCCACCGTCTCGTTTTTGCAAGGCGTTGTCAGCGTTGAAAGTCGCCAGCGCCACCTCGGCGATCTCGACGTTTTGACCGTTGCCATAGGTCACCACAACTCGACCACCGTCCGAGATCGAAACCGACGAGAACTCGCCAGCCGGATAGCCATTCTGGCGCAAGTCAGTGACCTGAACCGCGCCATCGGCGTCGTCGAACTGGGTGAGGCCGTTTGTGCCGAACAGAACCGTCGTGTCGCCAAGCACTTGGCCGTCGATGGTCAGTCCGCTGAGCGTAAATGTCGTGCCGGTCGGGCTCGTTAGGCCACCTGCGGCGTCGAAAGTGAAGTCGATCCCGGCATTGCGCCATTGGGCGCCGGTACCCGTCGCCTGTGAGTCCTCAAGATAAAAGAGGTTCCAGGTTTCCGAGCCGGTTGTGTTCGTCAGCTTCGCCCACCGCATCTGAACATTCAAGCTGGCACCGGACGGCATATAGCTGGTGATCGCACCGCCGGAGATGGAGGAATCGAGAAAGGTCGTTTCATCCTGTGCCTGAACGAAGCCATCCCCACTGGCTCTTGGATCGTTGGTGAAGCTGACCGGGTTCAACAGTTCGGTATCGGGAACATCCGGGTCAGCATTGGCGTTGAAGGGATAGGACGGCAGGTTCGCGCGATACTCGATCTGCGTCGTCGCCCTGGCGGGAAGCAGATCGTTCGTGACTTGGATCAGTTCCGGCGCCGAGCCGATCGTATTGCCGGTATCGGCATCGACCGGCAAACCCTTGAGGTAATAACCGGCGCCGTTTCTGAAATACCCCTCACTGTCGCGCTCATAGTCGCCGCGCCGTGTGTAGAGGTCGAGGCTATCGAACACAGCGCGACCGTCGACCTCACCGGTCTTCGTGCCCACAACGAAATAGCCGTCGCCGGCCACGGCCATGTAGGTCGGAACGGTGAAGCCTGCGATATCGCCCTGCCGATCATTGGTTGGACGCGACATGACCTGAACATTGGTCGGGCCTTGCAGTGATGCCTGACTGTCGGTCACCAGATCGCGAAAACTGACATCGGTCCGCTTGAAGCCGGTGGTCTGCGAGTTGGCGATGTTGCCGGAAATCTGCTCAAGCGCATAAGACTGCGCGTTCAAACCGCCGACCGCGGTCCGCATGGCTGTATAGATACCCATGAAAACTTAGCCCTTTACAAGTTCAGCCCTCGCGTCATGGTCTGCACGCGCCGTGCCATCTCGCGTACTTGGAAATTATGCATAAATTTCAATTACTTACAGCGATGAACAACACAGCGGTTGCGATGCAGTTGCAGCCTGCGGCAATTTTTGCAGGGCAATTTCGTCCGCCCGCCTTGAACCCACCTGGCCAGATCGCTAGCGTCCGCGCTTTCGAGGAAAGGAACGGTTAGGCATGCGCTTCGAAGGCACCAGTTCCTACATCGCGACCGACGATTTGCGGATCGCGGTGAATGCGGCCATCACGCTGGAGCGCCCGATCCTGATAAAGGGCGAGCCCGGCACTGGAAAGACTGTTCTGGCGGCCGAAATCGCCGGCGCGCTTGGTGTTCCGCTGCTGGAGTGGCACGTCAAATCGACGACCAAGGCACAGCAGGGCCTTTATGAGTATGACGCTGTGTCGCGACTACGCGACTCCCAACTGGGCGATGAGCGGGTCAAGGATATCGCCAACTACATCCGGCGCGGCAAACTCTGGGAGGCTTTCATCAGCGAGACCCGGCCGGTGCTTCTGATCGACGAGATCGACAAGGCCGACATCGAGTTCCCGAACGACCTTCTGCAGGAACTCGACCGCATGGAGTTCCACGTCTACGAGACCGGCGAGACGGTGACGGCCCGCCAGCGACCAATCGTGGTGATCACCTCCAACAACGAGAAGGAACTTCCGGACGCCTTTCTACGCCGTTGTTTTTTCCATTATATCCGGTTTCCCGACACCGATACGATGCGCGCGATCGTGGATGTCCATTTCCCTGGCATCCAGGAACGCCTGGTGCGCGAGGCGCTTTCGGTGTTCTTCGATGTCCGCGATGTGCCCGGTATCAAGAAGAAACCGTCGACCTCCGAACTGCTCGACTGGATCAAACTGCTTTTGAGCGAGGATATCGACGCCAGCGTTTTGCGCGAGCGTGACCCGGCGAAGATCATCCCGCCTCTGCATGGTGCACTTCTGAAGAACGAGCAGGATGTCATGCTGTTCGAAAAGCTCGCCTTCATGACCCGGCGCGGCGAGCGGTAGGCAGGGCAGTGATTAGCTTCCGCCCGATAGCGCGAAGAGTTGCTCAGGTTTTTGCATGCCTTTGAGCGTGTGCATTCCAAGCGCCTCGATACCCTCTCCGATCAACTCTGCCACTGGCGTGGACATGAGCACAGTCTGCTCTAGCGGCTTGCAAAGCCCCTCGACCCGGCTGGCAATGTTCACGGCTTCGCCAATCACGGTAAAGTCCAGGCGTTTCGTTGCGCCAATGTTGCCGAAGAAGACCTCGCCAAGGTGCAGTCCAATACCGGTCCGCAACGGCTTCCAATCCGCAGCTTGGCGCATCCTGTCGTTCAGTGCACCGAGTTCTTTGACGGCGTCCGCCGCGGCGTTCGCTGCTGCCTTCGCCGCCAGCTCAGGAGACTCAAAGTCCGCGAGCGGAAAGACGGCGAGCATTCCGTCGCCAATGAACTTCAATACATCTCCGCCATGTCGCAAAACGGAGTCAGCGAGGACCGAGAAGTAGCTGTTCAGGAGGTCCGCCACCTTTTGGTTGTCGGCTTGCTCTGAAAGGCCCGAGAAATCGCGCATGTCTGAACTCCAGACCACGGCGCGGATGGGAAGGCCGGAGCCTCGCTGGATGGTCCCTTTGACGACTCTCTCGCCCGCCTCGCGCCCAAGATAGGTCAGCGAGATATTCTGGGCGATCCGGTCGACGACGTGCCGCTCGACGTGAAGCGCAAAAATATCGAGAAGCCGCTGGAGTGTGCCCCACTGCTCCGGATCGAAACCGCCAGCCCGTCGTGTCGCCAGCGTGACGGCATTGTACTTTTCACCGCGCGCGGATAGCGGAAGAGCGACATACTCCGAGAACCCCGCCTTCGCGAGTTCGTCCATGAGCACACTTCGCGCGTTGGACGTCTCCGCCGGGAGTTTAATGCGCACGACCTCGCCATGTTCTATGACCCGAAACATTGGGTTCTTGCGGTACTCATCCGAGTGAAGCGTTTCTTCACCGACCTGAATCTCGTCGCAGATGCCGTCCTGAGTGCTCCAGGACCAGGCGTATCCCAGGACTTGTGGGTGAAGGGTGCCGACACTGAGGGTCAGGCGATGAACTTCGAGCCCGCATTGGACCAGTTGGCTTGCGAACCTCTCAACGAGGGCAAGTGCACTGGTAGTCTTGCTCGCGTCACCCAACAGCCAGTTTTCGACATCGGTGTCACTAATTGATCTTGAGGGATCGAGTTCAAATCTCCTGCGCCCCACGAGCCTTACGCCTGGCGCATATTGGCGCGGGGCCGGATCTTCGCTGTGCCATTGTTCTGGCGTGTGATCGTTAGAGTCGCTCGCCATGCTCGCCCCTTCATTCGCAATGTTCCGCCGATTTACGCTGCAAGAGGCTGAATATCGTGTCTGAGTAGCGGTGAATTCAAGGTCCGCATTTGTCGGACAATGCAAGCAGACGAATTCCGCAATTCAGCGCATTCGTCGCCGTGAAGAAAGCGCACTTTTGCCAGTGCAACGGAGCCTACACCCGCGCCTCGTCCAACCAATCGCGCGCCTGCATCGCCCAACAGGCGCCTTGTGCCGCGATCCGCCCCGGCCAGCCGCCACCCCAGGCCGTGTGAAACGGCATGAAGCGGCGCCATGTGTCGTCTTGATCGGCGATCGCGGCTGCGATCAGGTCGCCACCCATCGCGGTCGTATTGAGGCCGTGCCCACCGAAGGCCGTACAGGCCCATAGCCCCGGCTGCAGCTCGCCGATGATCGGCATCTTAAGACGGGTGTATCCCATCAGCCCAGCCCAAGCGCGCTCTAACGCGAGGTCGCGAAGCTGCGGATAGACGCCGATGATATCTTGGCGAAGCGCCTCGATCAGACGCGGCGGCACAGTCGTACGCGTGGTGATGCGCCCGCCCCATAACAGTCGCGTTCCAGAGGGCTCGGGGAGCAAACGATAATAGTCGCCGGCCCGCCGTGTGTCGGCGATGCAACCGGGAAACCGGATGGCCCGCGCCAGCAATTCAGTCGCCGGTTCCGACGTGACCACATAGGTCGCAACCGGCAGAACCGCCCGTTCCAGGGCCGGCCAGAGGCCGTGCTGATAAGCGTTGCCGGCAAGCACGACATGGTGCGCACGCACCAATCCCTGTTCGGTATGCACGCGCCAAATGCCGCCCTCGCGCGCCAGATTCAGTGCCGCACAGCCTTCGACGATGATCGCGCCCGCATCGACAGCCCGTGCGGCAAGCGCCCTCGCATACGCCAGCGGATGAATGTGAAACGCGTTCGGATCGAGCAGCGCCGCGCGATAGCGATCCGTCGTCACGTGCTTTTCGAGATCAGCACGGTCGATGAACTGCAGATCATGGCCGAAATCGCGCGCGCGAGCCTCGGCCGCGCGGCGCAAGTCAGACCCGTCGCCATGACGCACCACTTTCAACCAGCCCTCGCCGGCGATGATCTCCGGCCGGCCCATTGCCTCGATCGTCTGGCGAACCCGTTGCGCCCCAGCCTTAGAGAGGTCGAATAGCGCCCGCGCCTCGTCCCGCCCGATCCGGCGCATGATCGCGTCCAAGGACTCCGCGAAACCCGGGGACACGAAGCCGCCATTGCGGCCCGAGGCACCGATTCCGATGGTCCGCGCCTCGATCACAGTGACCGCGCGACCACGTTGCGCCAGACCATCGGCGACCGTCAGTCCGGCCAGCCCACCGCCGACGACGAGCGTCTCCGTTTCCGCGAGCAACGTATCATCGAAGGCCGCAGGGGCAGCCGTCGCGTGGTAATGGGTTTCAATCCGGTCAGACATGGGCCATTGAGATCATCGGGACCAAGAAGGAGCGCGAACCCAGGATGATGTCGTTGATTCTTTGGCGCCACGCAAAATCATCATGGGATGAGGCAGGGCTTGCCGACCACGATCGACCGCTCAACGGACGCGGCCGTCGCGCAGCACCGGTCATGGCGGCCTATCTGGCGGACAATGGTCTTATTCCAAAGCAGGTCTTGTGCTCCACGTCACTGCGGACGCGTGAAACGCTGGCCGCGCTTCTCACCCATCTGCGCCGGGATGCGGTAATCGCGTTGACCCGCGACATCTATGAAGCAGATGCGAGCGATCTGCTTGCGATGATCCGCGATCAGCCAGCGGGGGCAACGCCGCTCATGGTGATCGGCCATAACCCGACCTTTGAAGACCTCGCCCATGCGCTGGTTTCGCCCGCGCCCCTCGCCCCACCCGCCAGCGGGTCGGCGTTTCCGACCGCCGCGGCGGCCCACATCACCTTTTCATGCGATCGTTGGGCGGACATCGCGCCCGGCACCGGCACACTTGAAAGTCTGACCCGGCCACGCGACCTTATGGGCTGACACAACACGAGTTCGCCCTTGGCCCCTCAGCGCCTTCTTTCCCTGACCGACGAAGCACGCCTTGCCCTCGACAATCTGGTCGATTTTGCGGGCGATATCGTCGATCCGACGCTGAGGCTTGGCGTCACCGGTCTGTCGCGGTCCGGGAAGACCGTCTTCATAACAGCACTGGTTTACAACCTCGTGCACGGCGGCCGGCTGCCGCTGTTGACCGCGCAAACCGAAGGACGCATTGCCGGCGCGCAATTGCGGCCTCAGCCGGATATGGACGTGCCCCGATTTCCCTATGAAGAGCGCGTCAATGCCATGAGCGGAACGGACCGGCACTGGCCAAGCTCCACAAATCAAATCAGCGAGTTACGCCTGGTTCTTGAGTTTCGCTCCAACCGCTTCTTGAGCCGGCGCCTTTCGCCCGGAACGCTGACGCTCGACATCGTCGACTATCCCGGCGAATGGCTCCTCGACCTGCCGCTACTCGGCAAGAGCTATGAGACATGGTGCCGGGAGACAATGGCGCTTTCGCAGACGCCGATCCGGGCAAAGCTGGCGGCGCGCTGGAAGGACTTTCTGGCGACCCTCGACAATGCGGCACCGGCCGACGAGACCATCGCCCGAGAAGGCGCGGACATCTTCACCGACTATCTGCGCGCAAGCCGCGATGACAAGGTGGCGCTATCGACGCTCCCGCCAGGGCGCTTCCTGATGCCAGGCGACCTTGCCGGCTCGCCCGCCCTCACCTTCTTTCCACTCGCCATCGATGCTGAAGGCACACCACCTAAGGACAGTTTGTGGGCCATGATGCGGGATCGCTATGAGGCCTATAAGGCGGTCGTCGTGAAACCGTTCTTTCGCGATCATTTCGCGCGCCTGGATCGGCAGATCGTTCTGGTGGACATGCTCACGGCCTTGAACGCGGGACCGAATGCCGTCCGCGACCTGGAGCGCGCGCTCAGCGACATTCTCACGTGTTTCCGGCCCGGCGCACGGTCGTGGTTTCCAAGCCCGTTTGCGCGACGCATCGATCGCATCCTGTTTGCCGCCACCAAGGCCGATCACCTCCACCATGCGTCTCACGATAGGCTGGAATCGATCCTTGCCCGCCTTGTCCACGATGCGCGCGATCGCGCGTCTTTCTCCGGCGCGCGGATCGATGTCACCGCGCTTGCCGCCATCCGCGCAACACGCGAGGATTCGGTCTCCCGAAACGGCGAATCTCTCGATGTCGTCGTCGGGACGCCCGAAAAAGGCGAGAAAATCGGCAAATCCAAATTTGACGGAAAACGCGAATTCGCCCTTTTTCCCGGTGACTTACCCGAAAAACCAGAATCATTATTTGAGCCGAATGCGAGTCCTTACCGCGCTTTGGAGTCCTTATCGGATGAAAATGACGCGGAGCTCAGATTCGTACGCTTCAGGCCGCCGGATTTCAGCGCTCTGGCCACGGACTCGACAGGCCGGCCCATCCTTCCCCATATCCGCCTCGACAGCGCCCTGGAGTTTTTGATCGGAGATCGGCTCGCATGACCGAACCGTCGCGCAAACCGGCCGTGATTGAGGTCGAAGACCTGCCCGAAACGGAGGCGCCGGCGCGGCGCGGTCCGGAAGTCTTCGTACCGCCGCCCGAACCGAAGGCCATCACAGTCGTCGAGACACTCGCCGACCGCAGCCGGCGCACCCTGCCGTGGACCGCTATCTTGTGGAGCGCGGTATCAGGCCTTGTCACGATGATGCTCGGCATTTGGCTCTGGTCTTTCGTCGAGACGCTCTTTGTCCGCTTCGGCTGGGTTGGCTGGATCGGCATGACGCTGCTCGGTCTGGCTGTGTTGGCGCTGCTGGCGCTCGCACTACGCGAAATTCGAGCTGTTTTCAGATTGCGCGAGATTTCGGATCTACGCGACCGGATCGATGACGCAGGCGAAACGATCAGTCTACGCGACGCACGCGCGGTCGTGCGCGATGTCGAGCATCTTTACGCCGGGCGGCCGGACATGGCAGCAGCCACGGCAGCGCTTGCCGGTCATCGCAGCGAAGTGATGGATGGCGCCGATCTTCTCAAACTGGCCGAAAGGGACTTGATCGGACCGCTCGATGCGCGCGCCGTGGACGTCGTATCGGGCGCCGCCCGCCGGGTTTCGGTGGTGACGGCCGTCAGCCCCCGCGCACTCATCGATGTCGGTTTCGTGCTTTGGGAGAACGCCCGCCTGATCAGCCGTGTCGCGGCCCTCTACGGCGGTCGGCCGGGTCGTTTGAGCTTCTTCCGGCTGGCGCGCCGCACGCTCGCGCATTTGGCCGTGACCTCCGGCATGGCGCTTGGCGACTCAATCGTCCAACAGGCGCTCGGCCAGGGATTGACGGCAAAGCTCTCAGCCCGGCTCGGCGAAGGTGTCTTGAACGGCTTCCTCACGGCTCGCGTCGGACTTGCAGCGATCGAGGTCTGCCGCCCGATGCCGTTCAAGGCCCAATCCGCGCCGTCGGTCTCCAAAGTGATGAGCGGGATCGTTCCATCCGTGCCTTCCTCAAGCGACAAGGCGTCTTGAACGAACCATTCTGCCCGCACCGCGCGGCGCGAAGTTTTGGTTAAGTTTTCGTCGCTAAGGTGTCCCGCAACGGCACCTGTCTCGCTGCGGAGTCCTGTTTCATGCGTCCTGCGTCCTTCATAACCTCGCTGCTTCTCCCGCTGATCCTGGCCATCGCGCCGGCTCAGGCGGACACCGATCGTGCCATGTTGGACAGCATGATCGGCAATTGGGAGGGCCAGGGACGGCTGACCTATACACAGACATGGACATTCGACTTCAAATGTAAGGTCGAGGGCCGTCCCGCGACTGTCGACGCACAAGTCGACCTTCTCGGCAAATGCTGGTCCGGTCCGATCTGGAGCCGCATGGCTGCGGCATTGCGCTACGATCCGGAATCAAGGTCATATGTCGGCAAGTTTCGTGACGGCACCAACACATTCGTCATCGATATGCGGGGCAAGCCGGCGCCTGACGCCATCGATCTCGACCTACGGCAGGGGAAGACGCGCGGCGCAATGGCATTGGCCTTTCAGTCCGACGATCAGATCGAGTTGGAGATTTCCGTTCTCAATCCGCGCACCAAGGCGAAGCGCAAGGTCATTGACCTGGTGCTGGCCCGCCGCAACACGCGTCTAGGCGCCCTCGCCGACTGAGCTATATCCGCAAATGACGGTCGCCGGCATTTGTCTTAGAATGCCGGCGATTGATCGCATTGTGGACATTCCATGTTCGTCACGTTCTTCGCCGAGTTGAAATCGGCCGGTATTCCGGTATCGCTGCGCGAGTATCTGAGCCTCATGGAGGCCATGGACGCCGATCTGGCATCCAAGCGTGTCGACGATTTCTATGTGCTCGCCCGCACCGCGCTGGTGAAGGACGAGCGCAATCTCGACAAGTTCGACCGTGTTTTCGGCGCGGTCTTCAAGGGCCTTGAGATAACCGAAGAGTCGCTCGCAGCCGACATCCCGGATGAATGGCTGACAAAGCTCGCCGAAAGGTTCCTGACCGAAGAAGAAAAGGCCGAAATCGAGGCATTGGGCGGCTGGGATAAGCTGATGGAGACGCTGCGCCAGCGCCTTAAGGAACAAGAGGGGCGGCACCAGGGTGGCTCAAAGTGGATCGGCACGGCCGGAACGTCGCCTTTCGGCGCCTACGGCTACAATCCCGAAGGTATCAGGATCGGTCAGGAGGAAAGCCGCCATCGCCGCGCTGTCAAAGTGTGGGACCGGCGCGATTTCCGCGACCTGGACGACACAGTCGAGCTTGGCACCCGAAACATGAAAATGGCCCTGCGGCGGCTTCGAAAGTTCGCCCGCACCGGCGCGGCGGAAGAGCTCGACCTGGACGAGACGGTCAAGGGCACCGCGCATAACGGCTATCTCGACATCCACATGCGCCCTGAGCGGCACAACGCCATTAAGGTGCTCATCTTCTTCGACATCGGCGGATCGATGGACGACTTCGTGCGGCAATGCGAGGCACTGTTTTCAGCCGCCCGCAGCGAGTTCAAGACGCTTCAGTTCTTCTACTTTCACAACTGTCTCTATGAATCCGTCTGGGATAACAATCGGCGCCGGCACACAGAGCGCATTCCGACCTGGGACGTCGTTCACACCTATGCCTCCGACTATAAGGTGATCTTTGTCGGCGACGCCTCCATGAGCCCATACGAAATCGCGGTTCCCGGCGGCTCGGTCGAGCACATGAACCGCGAACCGGGCGCCGTCTGGCTCCAACGGGCCATCGACCAGTGGACGCACAGCGTTTGGCTCAATCCGGTCCCTGAGGAGCACTGGCATTGGACACCGTCGATCGACATGATCCGCCAGGCGTTCGAGGATCGCATGTATCCGCTCACCCTTGAGGGTCTTGATCGGGCGATCGGCGCGCTTCTGCGTTAATCCTGTCGGTTTACGGCTTCGCAACCAAAGTCCTTTTCAATCGGTTAATCGGCTCCGTGTAAATTGCCGGGCTCTTCCATCGTCTGGATCAAAGTCGGACATGGCCAATCGCTTTCTGGATTTTGTTGCCGCTCCCGCGTCCGTTGACGTGGCCGCGACCTATACAATGGCCACCGTGGCGGATCGTGCCGGCTTCACGGCGCTGGCGGCGGACTGGAAAGCGCTTGAGGCGGCGTGTGGCACCGCGACCGTTTTTCAGACTTATGATTGGTGTGCGCACTGGCTTGAGGCGTTCGCCTTCGCCGAAGCATCCAGCTATCGCCCGCGCATCGCAACAGTGCGCGACGAGACCGGGCGCCTGATCGTTGTCTTTCCGCTCTGCTTGAAGGCGCGGGGCTTCGTGACCTTCGCCGAATGGATCGGCCAGCCCCTGTGCCAGTACGGCGATATCCTGCTGGCGCCAGGCGTCGACCTGCCGTCCGTACGCGCGGCGCTTGCCCGATCGATCAATGTCTGGACGGACGTCAGCGGCTTTCGCCTGCGCAAGGTGCGGGCCGATTCAAATCTTGGCCAGCTCATCGCCCTTGATCGCTATGCCATTGGCGTTCCGGAAGAAGCCGCGATCCTGAACACTAGCGATTTCGCCGCCTTCGACGACTTCCTCGCGACCCAATCTAACCGCGCCCGCAAGCACCGACGTAGCAAACGACGCAAGCTGGAGGCGGTCGGGCCCGTTGCGCTGGACGTCCTTGAGCCTGGACCCGCCGCTGCAGCGGCCTGCGACACCGCAATCGCCTGGAAGCTCGATTGGCTAAACGCTCACAACACATCCAGCCGCATGTTTTCCAATCCAACGGCGCTTGACGCCTTTCGGGCCATGGCCGCGGACCGAGAGCGCGATAGTGGGTTTCGGGCATTTGTCCTGCGCGCCGGTGACACCCCGGTCGCCATCGAGTGCTCTTTTGTCTCCCACGGCTCCGTCTACGCGTTCTTGGGTGCCTTCGATCCCGATTTCGACACATTGAGCGTCGGCAAGCTGCAGATGGAAGACACGGTCCGCCATGTCTTCGAAGCCGGACATAGACACTATGACCTTTTCGCGCCGATCACGGACTACAAGGAAAGCTGGAGCAGCAGCCGTGTCGGCGTCGCCGAGTATGCCGTCCCACTCGATCTGCCTGGCCTTGCCTATGTCAACGGCTATATCCGTGGCCTGCGGCCCTTGGCGAAGTGGGCTTATGACCATGTGCCCGAGACCCTGAGGACGACGCTCATCGAGAAGCTGACCTGACAGGAGACACGCGGCACCCTCCTGGTGCGCAAGCGAAAAAACCTGTAGGAGACGCGTTCCGGTCTGTCCCGTGACCGGCTCGATCCGGACGTACGGCATCAATGGACAACCAAGCCGTCCGCGACTGGCGGACCCCGGCGCTCTTCCTGATGATCACCACGGCTGCGATGCAACTGTCGTGGGCGGTTTGGTGGACGCTCGTCAAAAACTTCGCGGTCGAAGATATCGGTTTCACGGGCCGGGAAATCGGCCTGCAGGAGTCGATCCGCGAGATCCCAGGCTTTCTGGCTTTCCTGGCGATCTACGTCATCCTTTTGATGCGCCAGCAAACGCTGGCCCTGGTGTCGCTGGTCTTCCTGGGCGTCGGTGTCGCGATAACCGGGTACTTCCCGAGCGTAATCGGCCTCTACATCACCACGCTGATCATGTCGATCGGCTTCCACTACTACGAAACGATGTCGCAGGCGTTACAGCTGCAGTGGTTGCCCAAGGCCACGGCGCCGATCACGATGGGAAAGATCTATGCAGTCGCGGCAGGCGCGCAGTTGGCTGCCTACGCCATGGTCTTCCTGACATGGAAATCGCTCGATCTTTCGTTCGCGACTGTGTTCACGGTCGCCGGCTGCGTGACGCTGGTCATCGTCGCTGGGCTTTGGCTGATCTTCCCGCAGATCGAGGCGGGCGAGCCGCAGCGCAAGACGCTGGTGCTGCGCAAGCGCTATTGGCTCTACTATGCGCTGACGTTCCTAAGCGGCGCGCGGCGTCAGATCTTCATCGTCTTTGCTGCCCTCATGATGATCGAAAAGTTCGGCTACACCGTCGAAAAGATGGCGCTGCTCTTTCTCGTCAACGGTGTAATGGGCGTTCTGTTTTCACCGATCATCGGTCGATTGATCGCTCGCTGGGGCGAGCGGCGCGCGCTGACCTTTGAGTATATCGGCCTGATCGTTGTCTTCACCGCCTATGCGTTCGTCGAAGACGCGCTCTTCGCCGCCGTTCTCTACGTCGTCGACCATGCGTTTTTCGCCATGGCGATTGCAATGAAGACCTATTTCCAGAAGATCGCCGATCCAGGCGATATCGGACCGACGGCTGGCGTGGCGTTCACAATCAACCACATTGCCGCGGTTTTCATTCCAGCCCTGTTCGGCCTCATCTGGCTCGTCAGCCCGGCAGCCGTCTTTTTATCGGGTGCCGCAATAGCGACGGGCTCCCTGGTATTGGCCAGACTGGTTCCGCGTGTGCCGGAACCTGGAACCGAAGTCGCCTGGCGGCGGCCGGAGACGCAGCCGGCCGAATGAGACGCGGCAATTCGGCCCCGAGTTCATCCTATCGGCGAATGTGCTGGCCTCTGCTCGGTGGGTGTGCAAGGCTGACGTCAGGACCTCTTGCTTGAAAGGCTGGCCGTTCCATGACGCTACGCCGGACGACGGTATCCCTCCTGATCGCCCTTGGTCTTCTCGCAATTGCGGCACCAAACTCCATAAGCCCAGCCAGCGCAGAAGTGAAAATCACCGTCAAGACCGAGTACTACACGGTCCGTGGACGCAGCATCGACGCGCTGGACAAATCGCTCTACCGCAACGCGCCGCTTCTCAACGGCACCGATCGCGCGCTTGGCCAGGCCCGACTTCGGTTTGACTCCGACATTCGGGCGCGTGAATCGGAGCGCGGCTGTGCCGTTGACGACCCTCAGGTCACGTTAGAGGTTGTTATGATCCTGCCCCGCTGGGCCGATGAGAACCGGGCCAACAGCGAGTTACGGAGCTTGTGGTCAGGCTTTGCCGGGTTCGTGCGTCAGCATGAAGAGCGCCACGTCGAGATTGCCATGAACCACGCCAAGAAACTCCAGCGCGTATTCACCAACGTTCCCATGGCACCGAACTGCAAAATGCTGCGCGCACGCCTTCAATCCGGCGCCAATCGCATTCTAGCCCAGCACGCCAAGGCGCAGGAACGTTTCGATGCCCGCGAACAGGCGCGCATGCGACGCGCTGCCCGTGTCGTGGCCTCTAGGCGACCCCGAGCTTCTTCTGCAAACTAGTCGACGAAGTCGTGTATTGAAACACGATGCGCTCGTCCGGGCTGACAATGCGCTTGGCGGCCTGTGCCATGAGTGCCGCTTCGTGAAAGCCGGATAAGATCAACTTCAACTTGCCCGGATACGTGTTGATATCGCCGACGGCGAAAATACCGGGTTCGGACGTCTCGAACTTCTCGGTGTCGACAGCGATCAGATTTTCGTGAAGGTTCAAGCCCCAATCGGCAACCGGCCCAAGCTTCATCGTCAAGCCGAAGAACGGCAGGATGGTGTCGCAGGCGATTTCGAACTCGCCGTCTGGACCCTTCGCGGCAACGCCCGTCAACGTCGTGCCGTCCCCTAAAAGGCCGGTTGCCTGGCCCAGGTGGAAAGTCATCTGGCCAGCCTCGGCCAACGCCCACATCTTGTTGACGCTGTCGGGCGCCGCCCGGAACGCGTCACGCCGATGCATCAGCGCCATGGAAGCCGCCAGCGGCTGAAGGTTGAGTGTCCAGTCGAGTGCCGAATCACCGCCGCCGATAATGAGGATGTTCCGATCGCGAAAATCCTCCATGCGACGAACGGAGTAAAAGACCGCCGTTCCCTCATAGTCGTCGATGCCGGGGATCGGCGGTTTCTTAGGCTGAAACGATCCGCCACCCGCCGCAATCACCACGACCTTGGCGCGCATGGCTTCCCCTGCATCGGTCGTCACGGTGAACGTGTCATCGTCGTTGCGCGAAAGACCCGTCACCATCTGATTGAGATGAAATTCCGGCGCGAACGGTTTGATCTGCAGCATGAGCTGGTCAACCAGTTCCTGACCATCGATGACCGGATAGGCCGGAATGTCATAGATGGGCTTTTCCGGATAAAGCTCGGCGCACTGCCCGCCCGGTTTATCGAGAATGTCGATAAGGTGGCATTTCAGATCGAGTAGGCCGAGTTCGAAGACGGCGAAAAGCCCAACGGGACCGGCGCCGATGATCACCACATCCGTTTCGATCGCATCCGACATCATTTCCTGCCATTTTTTATCATGAAAATCGGATAACTCACTGATTCAAATCGATTCTATCGATTATTCGGATTTTCAGATTTGGCCCTATCCTTGCTGCTCGGGGACGGTCACCCGCAAGCCATCGAGTTCATTCGTTACTTTAATTTGACACGATAACCGACTGGTAGGGCGCACATCGAAGGCAAAATCGAGCATATCCTCCTCCATCGGCTCCGGCTCGCCCGTAACCGCCGCCCATTCTTCGTCGACATAGACGTGGCAAGTCGCGCACGCACACGCGCCGCCGCATTCGGCTTCAATGCCCGGGACCATGTTCTTGATCGCCGCTTCCATCACGGTCGCCCCGACTTCGCCGTCCACCGTATGCTCGGTGCCGCTGTGTTCGACAAAGGTGATTTTCGGCATGTTGGCTGTCTACTCGCTCGCAAGGCAGGGCAATGCCGGCAAGCGGCATTGCGGATTGAGGTCACTTGGGGTGGCCTATAAGCGAAAACAGGATGAGACGCCAGTGGCAGGACGGTTTGACGCGTCCCGCCGAATCACATTGCGGCGATGGCAGTCAGTCGTCGCTCAACAGCGTGCAAATATAGGCGTTCGCGGTCGCGACTTCGGCGACCAGGCCGGCAAGCCGATCCTGGGCCTCTTCGTCGCTCGGCAAGTCGATCAGCTCACGCTCGACGGCCTCCAGCGCCTCTGCAGCTTTCACGACATTCCAGGCGCCAATGCCTTGGGCGGACCCCTTCAGCGTGTGCGCGGCGACCAAGCGATCATTCTGACACGCTGCGGCCCGAAGCTTGTCCACACATGCGACCGACTGAGTCGCGAACAGACCGAGCACTTCGCGTTCCAGTGCCCGATTGCCTAGTGTTTGGCGGGAAAGATGAACGAGATCAACGGGGCGCAACTGCGTGCTGTGACAAGCTTTGTCGGCGACTTGATTTCGCATGGGTACTCCTCCACCACTCCGCCGATCGGCTGACTGCAAACCGGAAACGCTTTCGATAGTCTGACAAACAAACGGAAAAATCCGGTTAAGGGTGCGCCATAAGCGTCTCATATGGCTTGGCGAACGCATCGATTTCGCCCAAGCCCTGGCGCATTAACTTAATGTTAACATAGGCGTTTATGGCGGTTCTCTTTTGGATCGAAAGCCTCTAAGATTGTCGGTGTGGCAGTCCCTGCGGCGGGAGAGGCCACACGGCACTAAGGGGGCAACATTCTGCCGGATCCCGCAATCAAGGAGCACGGCGGATCCTTTGAATGTTCAAAGGACGAAAATTCGCAAACCGAGCGGCACTGTTGACGACCGGTTGCAACGACAATCTGGCGCCCGATGAGTATGCAGTACGGACGTGAGGCACAGGAATGGCGAAAAAAGGCGGCACGACGGGGAAAACGGCAGCGGAAGCTGGCTTGGCAGCCGTCGAGGAAGCGCTAAGCTCAGATCTTTACGGCTCGGCGGCTGACGAGGCCGAAGGGTCCGTCGACGCTGAGCGCGAAGCGCAGCTCGGCCGCAAGATCGAGCGTGCCGTGCAAAACATCGACAAGGAAGCACGGCTGGCCGAGCGCGCGGACAACGATCCGGCGCCGATTCAGCGTCCGGCCAACGACGATCGCCCGGCGGTTGCCGGGTTGATGAGCCGGCTCAACCAGCGGCCGTCGAGCCTGCCGTTCTGGATCGCCGGGCTCCTGTCGGTTATCTGGATCGGCCTGTGCTACGCCTATGGCCGCGAGCTTTACGGCGAAGCCGTTTCAGCGCTCTGGCGCCCGGATTTGCTATCCCAGCGGCCGGAATTGGTCTCCCTGCTCGTCATGACCGTCGTGCCGGTTTTCTTCGTGCTGGTCATGGCCTTCCTGGTTTATCGGTCGATGGAAATGCGCATGATTTCGCGCACCATGGGCGAAGTAGCGCTGCGGCTCGCCGAGCCTGAAACGGTGGGCGTCGAATCGGTCATCACGATCGGTCAAGCCGTGCGGCGCGAAGTGGTGGGCATGAGCGACGGCATCGAGCGGGCGCTTGCCAGGGCGGGCGAACTCGAAGCCCTGGTCCACTCCGAAGTCGCGTCGCTGGAGCGCTCCTATCACGACAACGAACTGCGTATTCGCAGCCTGGTGGAACAGCTTGTCAGCGAACGCGAAGCGATCCTCAACAACGCCGAACGCGTCCGCGCGTCCATCACCGTCGCCCAGGAAGACCTGCGCCAGGATCTCGCCACCCTCTCCGACCGACTGACCGTCGGTGTCGAGGAAACCAGCGCTATCCTGTCCTCGACCCTTCTCGACAAGGGCGAACAGGTCGCGGCCGCGATCGCGTCGACAGGCGACACGATCCTGGAAACCCTGGATGCCCGCGGGTCCGGGATCGTCGTGCGCCTTGCCGATGCCGGCGCCGAGATTACCGAGAAATTCAATGCCACCGGCGAGGACATGGTCAGCACCCTCGGTCGTCAGGGCGGCGATATTATCTCGACGTTGTCCACGCAGGGCTCCGAAATTACGTCGACAATTCAAGCCACTGCCGACGCCGTGGCGTCGCGCGTCTCAACCGAAACCAATTCGCTCTACCAGACACTGACCGATTCCGCCTCGACCATCGAAACGACGCTTGTCGATCGCGGTCAGTCGATCAAGGACTCGCTGGAATCGACGGCCGAATTCATGTCCGAGCGGATCGCGACGGAAACCAACAACCTGTCCGATCGGCTGAGGGAATCCGCGTCCGGTTTCGAGAAGGTCCTCGTCACCCAGGGCGGCAATGTCACCGGCACGCTCGAGGAGACCAGCCACAAGATCACCGAGCGCCTGGCGAACGAGACCACGCGCATCAACGAGCAGCTCCAAACGACGGCCAGCTCGGTTGAGGAAACCCTGTTCAATCAAGGCACTCACCTCAATACGATGATGACGGAGACGGGTGCCGAAGTTGCCAAGACGATGTCGGAAAAGGGCCGCGAATACACCGAGCAACTGATCTCGGCCAGCGCCGATGTCGCCCGCGCCATGGCGCTGGGCGGCGGCAAGATTTCCGAGGCGCTCGAAACCACCGCCGACCGCTTGAACGACGTCGTCCTCGATCGCGGTCAATCGATCGCCGACACGCTCGCCGACCAGGCCGATCGCATCGACAACGTGATTTCGGTGCGCGGTGCGTCGTTTGCATCCGAACTGACCGAAAAGGCATCGGCTCTTGTCGACGGCATCGAAACCCAGTCGTCAACGCTCCTCGACGGCTTGATGCGGAGCGAGACGACCATCCGCGAGTCGCTTGACCAGCGCGTGTCCACCATCACCGACATGGTCGATCGCCATACGCTTCTCGTCGATGAGACGCTGGGCGGCTATTCCGTCAGCATCGATGAGAACGTTAGCGGTCGCCTGGCTGAGATCAGCAAGACGCTCGACAGCTACGCCGGTCGCATCGAAACCACCATGGTCACCCAGACCTCCGGCCTATCTGAGGCCGCTGATAGCCATCTGGCCCACATGGCCGCCAATCTGAACACGTTCGGCGAGCAGATGACCGATGCACTCGCCGCCCACGCCAATGCCGTGACGCAAACCACCGGGCAGCATGTCGATACGCTCGACGGCACGCTCGGTGCATATTCCGAGCGCCTCACCGCCGTGTTCGATGCCCATCGCGAGATCATCGACGGCGGCGTTGGCTCGAAGATCGATCAGGTCGACCAGCGGCTGCAAAGCTATGCAAGTTCGATGGAAAGCGCCGTCGATCGTGGCGCCGCGCGGATCGAGACCGCCGTTACCACGCGCCTTGGATCGATCGAGAGCGAACTCGGCCAGCGTGCCGAGCAACTCGACACGGTCATGCGTCAGCATGTGTCCGATGCAGCGACGATTTTGGGCCAAGGCACCGACGCGATGGACGAGACATTGCGCGATCGGGCCCATACGCTCGGCGAGGCTTTGCGCTTTGGTGCGGAATCGATCGGCTCCGCGCTTGAGAAAGAACGCAGCAATCTCGATTCAACGCTGGCGACCCAGGCGGCACGCCTGAGCGAGACCGTGGTTGAGCGGACCGAAGGCGTTGCCTCGCTGATCGACGAGCGCACCTCTCGCGTCAACGACACCCTTGCCGCCCGCGCCGCCGAACTGAACCGGTCGCTGCAAATCCGTGCGGCCGAGATCAACGACACCTGGCAGACCCAGGCCCGCGAGATCGACCAGGCGCTATCGCTACGCGCCGAAACGGTCAGCGCGGCATGGGAGGCTCAGGCAACGCAAATCGACCACGCCTTGTCGAGCCGCACGTCCGAACTGCGCGATTCCTGGATCGACCAGGCGGCACAGCTCGAAATGAGCCTCAACGACCGCACCGAGACCTTGCGCGAAGTGTTGCAGTCGCGCAGTTGGCAGATCGACGAAGCGCTGGCGTCGCAAACGGAAAAGCTCAACGAAACCATCGCGCGCCGGGCCTCGGAGCTTTCCGGGTCGCTCAGTTCGCGCACCGAGCAGATCTCCGCCACCCTTGACGGTCATGCCCAGTCCGTCGAGGCAGCACTTTCGCAGCGCGCATCCGAGATTTCGCAAGCCTGGGAAGTCAGCGCCAGCGCGATCCAAGACTCGCTATCGTCGAGCATCGGCCGCGTTGGGGAAGCGGTTTCGACAAAGGCCATGGAGATCGACTCCGCGCTTGCAGAGCGCGCCGAGGAACTGGGCCGGATTTGGGCGGATCGGGCCGGTCAGATCGACGCCACTTTGGGCGAAAAGGCCGACGGCATTGCCGCCACCCTCGACGAGCGTGCGCGTTCGATCGACGACAATCTCGGTCGGCGTGCCGACGAGATTCGCGACACGCTCGACACGCGCGTCGGTCAGATTGCCACCTCCCTTGGCGAGCGCGGCCGCCAGATCAGCGAGATCCTCGCCGAGCGCGTGCGCGATATCGCAGAGACGATGGCGACGGGTACCGAGACAACGGTCACACAGATCGACGGTCAGCGGCAGGCGCTCGACGATCTGTTCTCGCGCAAACGCGAAGAGATGGACGACACGCTGGCCGGCAAACTGGACAGCCTCTCCGACACCCTGTCAGAGCGCACCCGCGAAGCGACCGAGCATATCACCCAGCACATCGCAAACGTTTCCGACACGCTTCTATCGCGCTCGGAGAACATCAACGAGACGATTGGCAGCCGCAGTGCGGAACTGGCCGCCATGCTCGATGAGAAAGGCAACCGCGTCGTCGAAGCCCTTGAGAAGCAAAGCGCATCGGCGACAGAAATTCTCATCAATGCGGGCGAAAATCAGTCGAAATCGATGGAGATCCGCAGCCAGGAACTGGGTCGCCAGCTTGAACGCTACGCGACCGATTTCGAGGTTCGGCTGCGCGCCTCCGGCGATCTCTTGACCGATGCCATCGAGACCCGTGCCAAGACGGCCGTCAACGACCTCGCCTCGACCAACGAGGAGCTTTCATCGACCGTTGCCTCGATCCTCGAAAAGCTCGGCAACACCAATGGTGCACTGCGTGAGGTCCTCGACCATGCCAGCACCAATCTCGACCAGGTCGAAAACGCACTGTCGCGGGACGTCGACAGTCTGCGCCAGACCGTCGACGAGGTGGCCAGCAAGTCGCAGCTCTCAGCGGACACGGTCAACGATCAGGTCCGCGCCCTGCAGACGATCTCGAACCAGGTGCTGGGTGAGGTTCAGTCGACGGTCACGCAGCTTGGCGAACAATCGAGCCGCCTCGCCGACTCCGTGGGCAGTCTGCAAGGTGCTGGCGGCGATATCGAGACAACGCTTTCTGTGCGCCAGACAGCGCTTGAAACGCTCACCAACGCGCTGATCGACCGCGCCAGCGACATTGAGCGCATGATGAACGGCATGACCCAATCGGTCGAGGACTCGCTGTCGACGTCAGAGCAGCGCATCGCCGCTATCAATTCGGAACTGGAGCGCACCGCCACAACCTCCTCGCAGTCCATCTCGGAGAACTTCGAACGGATGCGCGAGATCGCGGTGGAGGAGAGCGGCCGCACCGTGCAGACGATGCAGAACACGACGCAAAGCGTGGTCGCCGATGTCACGTCTGCCCTGCAAAACACGACCGAGGGCTTCAACACGACGCTCGACCAACTACGCGATGTGACGAGCAATATCGCCCGCGAGTTGGAGAGCACGCGTGGCGAACTGCATCGCGGCTTGACGCAATTGCCGGAAGAAGCGCGCGAGAGCGCCTCGGCGATGCGCCGGGCTGTCGCCGAGCAGATTCGCGCCCTCAACGAGCTGTCGACGATCGTCGCCGCACATGGCGGCGGCACCGATGTGGCCCGCCCGTCAGTTCCGGTTCAGACACTGACCGCCTCCGCCCAGCCAGCGCGGCCGTCGCAGCCGACGCGCGAGCCGGCCCCGCCGGCGCAGGTTTCGCGTGAACCGGAGCCCGTGGAACCGGCACCTGAACGCAAGCGCGATCCCGAGCCAGCGGCCCCGGCGGCACGCGCCACGAATGGCGGCGGCAACCGTGGTGGCCGGTGGTCGATGTCGGACCTCCTCGCCCGCGCCTCGATTGATGATGACGAAGAAGAAGAGCTTCCAAAGACCTATGATCCGCAGGGCGGCACCGCCGAAGGTCCGCGCGGCGCCTTGAATTCGCTGGTGCAGGATATCGCCGGCGCCATCGCAGAACCGGATCCGGCCGACCTGTGGGTGCGCTATCGCAATGGCGATCTGGGCGCGTTTTCACACCGCATCTACACCGAAGATGGCCGTCACACCTTCGATGCGCTTCGCCAGCGCTACCACGAAGACTCAAACTTCCGCCGCGAAGTCGACGACTATGTCGACAGCTTCGAAGCGCTTCTGGATCAGGTCGCGCGAAACGACCGGGATAACGTGCTCTCGCGCACTTATGTCGGCTCGGACACCGGCAAGGTCTACCTCATGCTGGCGCATGTGAGCGGCCGATTCGGCTGAATTCGCTCAGCCACGGGGTAAAGAAAGCGGGGCAAGAGCCCCGCTTTTCTTTTGCCTGCTGGGTCAGATTCGCCTGAATGTGAAGGCGACGATGTCGCGCTGGACCTCTTCGAAGGCCGCGTCGAGCGCACCGATCACGCCATCTGGCGTGTCAGAGAAGATTGGAATTGACGCTTCGAACAGCTTGCTGGCAGCGACCCGACCCGATCGGTCGTTTATCACCTTGACGAACAATGCCACACGCGCCGACGGTCCGTTGGAAGCATCGAGGGCAAACTCACGGATTTCGCTGACAATCAAGTAGTCGGCGGCGATGCCATCGCCCTGCTGTCCGATGGCGCGGACGCGCCCGGTGTTTTCGAAGGCTTGCGTGAGGCGCGTCTGAACCAGGCCGGACAGCCGCGCACCCCATTGGACGCCGGGATAATAGCTGATCTCGCCGCCAGCTTCGCGCACCATGATCTTCTCGGTATCGAGCGCCGGCAGGGCGCGCGGCGTCATGACCACGATATGCGCGCCGGACCCCCCAACGGAGCGGGGGAAGCCGCTTGCCGCTGTGAGGTCGAAGGTTCGCGGCGCCGGGCCGCTGGCCAGGCCGCATCCGCCAACCGCCGCTGCGGCAAGTACACCGCCCAGTGTTCCACAGTGGCGAAGAAACGCCCGCCGATCGATACAGTCCGTCATGCCCCGCCCTATCGCCGGTTCGGCCGATATTGTGGTACGCGCTCTCCATTTAGCAGAAATTGTGACGGATTGCGCTCGATATTAGAAATCACCCTGTCGAGACGCGAAACGGTGCGCCGCCCCTCGTTCAAAAGCGCCACCAGTTCATCCAGCCCCCGATCGGAGAATCGCGCCAAACCGCTCGTGACCTGACCGATCTGCGCCTCTAGATCGCCAGCCGTCTGGCGAACGCTACGCGCCGCCGCCGCCGCGTCTTGGAAAAACGCCGTCCCTTCCTCTGCAACCAGGGTATCGACGCGCGCCGTGAACGAGTCGATCCGCTCAGCGACGGTCGCCAGGCGCCGCGACACGGTGCTTGCATCGTCGATGAAGGTCGCGATGTCGTCGGCATTGGCCGCGAGGCTTTCGGTCAGGACCGCCGAGTTATCGAGGGTCGCCTTTAGCGACGCGCGGTTTTCCGCCAACACGAGATTGATGTTTTCGCTGACACCAGAAAGATCGGCCGCGATGGTCCGCGCATCGGCCACAAAGGCGTCGATCGCCTCGCGATTGGCACTCAGCGTTTCCGTAAATGCTTCAACGTTGCGCACCGATGTCGCGATCGACTCCTCATTGTCGGCCAACAACCGATCCGCGCGCTGGCTCACCGATTCAAGCTGGCTTGCCGCCGACCCCACGTCGGCGATCAACGTGGCCACCTGGTCAGAGCTTTCGGCGAGCGCGGACGAGAATGTATCGATGCTGGCAAGCGTGCTTTTCAGAGGCTCGCGGTTTTCCGCGAGGATGTCGTTCAGGCTTGTGCCCAGTTCCGACAGCCTGTTTGCCGCGTCGCTCGCATCGGCCACCAGCGTGCCGAACTGCTCGCGGTTCTCGGCGAGCGTGCCGCTAAACGCCTCGATATTCGTCATCGTCGTTGAGAATGCGGTCCGGTTCTCGCTGATCAACCCTTCCAGATCAGCGGATACGCGGTCGATGCGCTCGGCGGCCGTCCCGACATTTTGAAGCACCGATTCCACCTGGCCGGAATTCTCCGCCAGCGCCGTCGTGAACGTCTCAACATTCTCAAGCGTGGCACCGAGCCGGCCGGCGTTCTCCGTCAAAAACTCGTCGATCGTGGTTGTCGTCGTGGCGATGCGGGCGCTCGCATCGTTGGCGTTTCTAAGCAAATCGTCGATCGCGTCGCTGTTCTGCGTCAGACGCGATGTGAACGTCTCGGCGTTGGCGATCGTTGTCGAAATGGCGACCTGGTTCGCCGCCATGAGCGTATTCAGCGTCTGTGTCACCTCGCGTGCCTCATCGGCAACGCGCTCGGCATCCTCGAAGAAGGTGTTCACCTTGTCCGTGTTTTGCGCGAACGCGTCCGTGAACGTCGCCGCGTTCTCGGCGGTCCGCTGTATGTTGTCGGACGCGTCGGTCAGGTCTTTGAGGACCTGGTTCAAATTGTTGACGGTTTCGCTGAGCTGTTCCCGATTATCGCCAAGCACCGCGTCGAGCGTATTGGAAACCCGAGCGATTTCCTCCGCCGCCTGTGCCGCATTGGCGACCAGTCGATTGATCGTGTCGGAATTGTCGGCAAGCGTCCCTGAGAATTCCTCGAAGTTGGCCACCGACTCGGTGATGGACACCTGCGAGGTCTCCAAGGTCGCGTTGAGTCGTTCGACCAGCGTGTTTGCGCCCTCCAAAATCTGCCGTGCACCCTCAACCAGGTCATCGACGGCCGATTGCTCGCCGATGATCTGCGGCGGCTCGCCATCATCGCGCTCGGGGATTTTTGCACTCTCGCGCGCACCGCCCTTCATCTGGATCTGCGCCACGCCCGTCAAACCCTGATATTCAAGGAAGACGCGCGTATCCAAGCGGACGGGCGTATCAGCGCCGATCTCGATGCGAGCAACCACCTTATTCGGATCGACCGGATCGAACTGAATGTCACGGACATCGCCCACTTTGATACCGTTGAACAGCACGTCGGACCCGCGACCCAAACCAGTGATCGCGCCAGGGAAAACGATGTCGTAGGTCGCTTTGGCAGCGCCCTCGTTCACACGCAACAGCCAGTAGACAAAGGCGAACGCGCCAATCAGCACGATGATGGTGAACAAGCCGACCAGAACGTAGCGGGCACGGGTTTCCATCGTCAGCGCCTCTGTGCCGTATCAGCGGCCATGCGCCCGCGCGGCCCGTTGAAGTAATCCTGAACCCAGGGATGATCAAACGACCGCAATTCGTCGATGCTTCCGTCGACCAGAATCTTCTGATTTCCCAGCACCGCTATCCGGTCGCAGACCGTATAGAGGCTGTCAAGGTCGTGGGTCACCATGTAGACGGTCAATCCCAAGACGTCTCGGAGTTCGACCACGAGTTCGTCGAAGGCGCCGGCGCCGATCGGATCGAGCCCGGCGGTTGGCTCGTCGAGAAAGACCAGATCCGGATCGAGGGCAAGCGCCCGCGCCAAAGCGGCGCGTTTGATCATGCCGCCGGAAAGCTCCGACGGGTACTTGTTACAGGCATCAAGCGGCAATCCGACCAGCGCAATCTTCAAATCGGCCAATTCATCCATCACGGACTGCGACAAATCGGCGTGCTCGCGCATGGGAAACTGGATGTTTTGCCGGACCGTGAGCGAGGAAAAGAGCGCACCTTGCTGAAACAGCATGCCGATGCGCTGGTTCATGATGCGGCACCCTTCTTCGTCAAGGGTATCAACCGTTTCGCCAAAAAAGCTGACGCTGCCGGCGCGGCGTGGGATCAGCCCCAGGATCGCGCGCAGGAGCACGGTCTTGCCCGTGCCCGAACCGCCCACCACGCCGAAAATCTCACCGCGCGGCACGACGACATCGAGATTCTTGATGATGGTTTTCTCACCAAAGCCAACCTCAATGCCATAGGCCTCAAGGGCAGGTGCGTCCGCCGCTGCAACCGGTGTCTTGGCAAGATCAAGCATCATCCCCGGCCCTAAAAGTCGATTGCCGCGAAGTAGATCGCGAAGATTCCGTCCATGACGATCACCATGAAAATGGACTTCACCACGGATGCCGTTGTTTGTCGCCCAAGAGATTCAGCACTGCCCTCCACCCTGAAGCCTTCAACGCAGGCGACCAGACCAATGACCAGCGCCATGAACGGCGCCTTGATGAAGCCGACAGCGACGGTCGAGAAATCCGCGGCATCGCGCAGCCGCGCGACGAAGATCGACGGCTCGATACCGCTGTAGACCATCGACACGATCATCGCACCCAGGATCGCCGTCATGTTGGCGACGAAGGTGAGAAGCGGCAGCGAGATCATCAGCGCCATCACCCTCGGCAGCGCGAGAACCTCGATCGGGTCGAGACCGATGATTTTCAGAGCATCGACCTCCTCGCGCATCTTCATCGAGCCGATCTCGGCCGTGAACGCGCTACCGGACCGCCCTGCGACCATGATCGCCGTCAGCAGCACGCCAATTTCGCGCAGGACCAGGATACCGACGAGGTCGACGGTGAAGAGCTCGGCACCGAACGTGCGCAGCTGGAAGGCGCCCTGCTGGGCAATGATTGCGCCGATCAGGAACGACATCAGCGAAATGATCGGCACAGCGTTTAGGCCGGCATACTCGATGTGGTGCACGACCGACGCGAACCGAATGTGCTCCGGCGCGCGGAAAGACTTGCCAAGACCCGCCATGATCCGACCGAAGACGGTCATGGCATCACCGACATCCGCGCTGGAGTGCACCACGGCTTCGCCGACCTCGGCCAGGAAATCGGTGACCGTGGGCACAGGCGGCGCGGCCTCGTCGTGCTCGTCCGGCACTTTGCGCACCCGCTTCATCAGCCGGGCTTGCTGCGACCGCCGGTTAACGATCTCGTGGCTTACGCCCAGGTCGTCCAAGCCACGGATGAATTTTTGGATCAGATAGGATCCGGACGTGTCGAGCGTCCCGGTTCCGCCGAAATCGATGATCGCGTGGCGAACTTGCCCCCCTGCGGCATCGGTCAAGGCACCGTTGAGCACATCGGAGAGCACCCGGCCGCGATCGATGGTCCAGTCGCCGGCCAGCGCCACGCGGGCGACGGGACCGGAAACCGTCATGTCCAGCGACGGATTTCCACCCTCAGCCATCGCGCACACCTTGCGATTTTTCGGCCGTTGCGGCCAGAATGGTTTGCCGGGCAAACACTCCTGCCATCAATGGCGTCATTCGCCGCACTCTTACTCATTCGTTGGAGTTCCAACTATAAGGCACGGACACATTTATGGAAATAAAGTCTCCTTACCTGCTCTTTCTGGGTGATGTCCCGGATCAGCTTGCAGCGAAAACGGCGATGGGCATCGTCGATTGGCGTCGCGACTGGTGCGTCGGCCAGTTGCGCCTTCCAGGCTGCGGGGCAGACACCGGTCTTCCCGACCTATCGCTCGATGCGGCGCGCGACGCCGGCGCCCAAACACTGGTGATCGGCATCGTCAACGCCGGCGGCACGTTTCCCGATCACTGGACGAACGTGATCGTCGACGCCATGCGAAAGGGTTTCGATATCGCAAGCGGCCTGCATCGACCGTTGCAGAGCATTCCGGCGATCGCGGCGGCGCGCGAGGAAACCGGCAGCACCGTCTTCAATATCCGGCTGTCGGAGGGCGGATTCGCGACGGGCCGCGGAACGAAACGGATCGGGCGACGCCTGCTGACGGTGGGGACCGATTGCTCGATCGGCAAGAAATACGCGGCGTTGGCACTCGAAAAGGCCATGCGCGCGCGCGGCCTTGACGCTGAATTCCGCGCCACGGGCCAGACGGGCATCTTGATTTCCGGGCGTGGCGTCGCGATCGACGCGGTGATCGCCGATTTCATTTCCGGCGCCGCCGAGTGGGTCTCACCGGCCAATCACCCTAACCATTGGGACGTCGTTGAGGGTCAGGGTTCGCTGTTTCACCCGTCATTTGCAGGGGTTTCTCTGGGCCTCCTGCATGGCACACAGCCCGATGCCTACGTGGTTTGCCACGAACCGACGCGGACCACGATGCGCAATGTCGACACGCCACTGCCGACCATTCGCCAGGTCATGGACCTGACCGAGACCTGCGGACGGTTGACCAATCCCGATATTCGCTGTGTCGGCATAGCCATCAACACGGCCGCGCTCTCGGAACAAGACGCACACCGCGTCCTCGACGAAACCGAGAAGGAACATGGCCTGCCAACCTCCGATCCGGTTCGCTTCAGCGTTGACGCCATCATCGACAAGCTCATAGCGGATTTCAGCCAATCATGAGCCTTGCCGTCACCGCGACGATTGAAAGCTGGCCGATCGCCGGCGCGTTTTCGATATCGCGTGGAACCAAGACCGAAGCGATCGTCGTGGTCGCCGAGATCAGCGATGGGGTCTATACCGGTCGGGGGGAATGCGTCCCCTACCCGCGCTATGACGAGACACCGAGCGGCGTAAAGGCGGCAATCGACACGATTGCCCCGGAGATAGCCGCCGGTCGGATCACGCGGACAGAGCTTCAATCCGCAATGCCGGCCGGCGCCGCCCGCAACGCGCTTGACTGCGCGATCTGGGACTTCGAGGCCAAACGCCAGGGGAAGCGCGCCTGGACGTTGGCCGGTCTTCCGGCGCCGCGCCCAGTCACCACGGCCTACACGATCAGTCTGGCGAGCGTTGCGGACATGGTGAAGGCCACTGAGGCTGCGGCCGACTATCCGCTCTTGAAGATTAAGCTTGGCGGCGAAGGCGATCGCGAGCGGATCGCCGCCATACGCGATACCGTGCCGCGTGCCGATTTGATCGTCGACGCCAACGAGGCTTGGCCGGAAGATCAGCTCGAAGACCTGCTGAAGGCCTGTGCCGAAGCCGATGTTCTCCTTGTCGAACAACCCTTGCCGGCCGGGCAGGACCGCATTCTTGACCGCATCGATCGTCCCGTGCCCGTGTGTGCCGATGAAAGCGCGCACGATCGCGCGTCGCTACCGGTGCTCTCCGGCCGCTATGACGCGATCAACATCAAGCTCGACAAGACCGGCGGCCTGACGGAGGCCCTAGCACTTGCCGAGAAGGCGATTGAGCGCAATTTCACGATCATGGTCGGATGCATGCTCGGCACGTCGCTGGCGATGGCGCCGGCGCTACTGGTCGCGCAGTATGCCAGCATTGTCGATCTCGACGGACCGCTGCTCTTGAAGGACGACCGCATTACCCCTCTTGAGTTCAACGGATCGACGCTTCTTCCGCCGGCGGCGGCGCTTTGGGGCTAAGCCGCTGATCTATCGCCGGAAACATGATCGCACCTAAGCCTGCAATCGCACCGCCTGCCAGTGCCAGACCCGCCATGGCCCAGTAGGCTTGTGCGAACAGCGCGCCATAAAGATCGCCCGAGACATAGGTCGCCAACCCAAGGGTCAGGCCGCCAACGGTGAAATAGAGCGCCTGTGCGGCCGCGGCATGGCGCTCGGGCACCGCCGCTGCAATCATCTGGATCAAGCCCAGATGCGCCGCGCCGAACGTAAAACCGTGCAGCACTTGCAGCAGGACGAGAGCCGGCAGCGTCGGATCGAGACCGAACGCACCCCATCGGATCACACCGGCAATCCCGCCTAGTAAGATGAGACCAAAGGCGCCGAAAGCGCGCCCTGCCGGCCCTGATATGGCGAAAAGTGCGATCTCGGCGAGCACGCCAATCGCCCAAAGCCATCCGATGGTGCCATACCCTATCCCGGCGGCCGCCCAGTGCACCGAGCCGAAGGTGTAAAGAACACCGTGTGACGCTTGGACCAGAGCCGCGGCGACGAGAGCAAAAATCAAGGGTTTCACGGCGAATAGGCGTGCCGTGTCCTTCAGGCTCGACGATTGCGCCACCGGCGGTGCATCGGCCCGTCGATCGGGTTCGCGGAGCCAAAGTGCGGCGGCGACACAAAGCACAAAGCACGCGACAATGATGATGGCCGTGTCCTCGGGATCGAGGCGGACAAGAAGCCAGCCGCCGACAATCGTCGCCGCGATAAAGCTCCACGAGCCCCAAAGCCGCATTTGCCCATAGGACACAGACCCGCGCCGTACACCAGCGAGCGTAAGTGCCTCCGCCAACGGTAACGTCGGGTTCCAGAACAAAGCGGACACGCCAATGACGACAAAGATCGCCCAGAATTCGTCGACAACGAGAAGCGCAACCATCGGCAGCGCGCCAAGCACGGAAAACACGGCGATAGCGCGTGTCAAAAGGGCAAAACGACCCGCCGCCACCGCCATCAGCGGCGTAAAGACCACGCGCATGACCATGGGAAGAGCGATCAAGATGCCGATATCGCGCGCGCTCAGGCCCTTGGCCTCCAGCCAAACCGGGAAGTACGGCAGGTAGACCCCTACGACGAGGAAATACGCCGCGAAAAATACCGACACTCTAACGGAGAATGGCGACACGAGCGTGCGCTCCTGGACAATGGCAGCCGGCGGGCTAGATTTCGCGCACTGCTTGTCATCGTCGCGCGGAACACGCAGTATAGACCTTGCAGCCCGATTATGACATGGCATTGTGGCCGCGAGCGTAGCGTACGGGCAAGAAATGGCTGATCATTCGACAGATCAAACCCTGACAAAGCGCGAGTACGACGAGATCGAAGCAACGATCGCGGCGACGGAGCGCGGTCGGCTGTTTTTGCACGAACATGCGCAGCGTAATCGCACCGCCGAAACCGATGTGATCCTTGATGCTCTTTCGCGGCTTGAGCCACAGGACGACAACGACGAGGCCGCCGCTAACCGTTATCAGGCGGCCTTGATCGAGATCCGCGACGCATTCGCGCAGGCCAAGTCAGACCTCGATACGATGAGAATGGGTGTGATCGGCGAGGACGGCAACGCAGTCTCGATGGCCAACGCGGCTAAATCCGCGTCGGCTGGCATTCTAAGCGCCGCGCTCGCCATTCAGGAACTGGCCTGGACCATGCGCGAGGAAGGCGCCGAGGAGACCGTCTGCGAGACGCTTGACCGTCACGCAACCGCGATTTTTACGGGCTGCTCGTCACACGATCTGGTCAGCGATCACATGCAAACAGCGACAGAACTCGTGAAATTCGTGGATTCACGCCTGGTCGACGTTCTGGGCCCGTATCTGCCGACACAGCCTGACGCTGGCACAGACGAAAACGCCGAGATCGATTTCGATGCATCGATCAGCGACGAGGCCGCAGCAGCGGAAGATGCGCTGCCGGCAGAGATCATGGGCGCGGCGGCTTCGTCTGCGTCTGAGGACGACGATCCGTCATCCGGGGTACAGCATGCTGTCGAACCGGACACGACTCTGACCGACGCCGTCACCGAAACCGAGGCGCCCGCCGTGCTGCCTCCGCCGCCGCCTTACGATCCCAACAAACCGGTTCCGGACTGGAATGCGCTCCAGGCTCGGGGCAAAACGCAGCTCGAGGCTGTGGAAAACAGCGCTCAGGAGGACGATTCAGACGCGCAACCGTTTGCGCCAACCGAAAATGATCCATCAGCGCCTGCCAACGACCCGGAATTCATGGATTCCGACGCGGAATCGCACGCCGACACGTCCGAGATCGCCGCAGATTCCGCTGAATCGGCCCCGGTCGCACCGAGTTATCCACCGCCCGTGGCGCCCGAGACGGTCACGGCCTATGACGATTTGCCCGATGAACCGCTGGACCCAAGGGTCGAGAGTGCGCTCGCCGGACTGGAGGATGCGATCGATGCGGAGTTGGCTCGCACGCAGAGCGCCGCCTCGACCGCGACCGAGGACACCCCATCGTTGGAAGAGCCAGAGCCGACCGCTGTTACGCCGCAGGATGAAAGCGAAGGTCCAGCCGATGGTGGTCCGGTTGTCGAAACCGTCGAAGCCACGCCTCAACCCAACGTAGGCAGCAATGTGGAGCCTCTTCCAGTAGCGGCGACGGCGGAAGCATCGCCCACTGACGCACCCAGCAACGACGCCGATGACACCGAGGCCGAGCCCGATGGACGGGATACGGTCGTTAAAGCCAGTCTGAAAGCCGTCAACGCGTGGTCGAACGGCCGCAAGATCGCATTTTTCAGCTAAGCTGCGTCAACGGTGGCAACGAGCGGCGTCTGGCCGTGGGCAACACGGACATTGTTGAGGAAATCGCAGGCTGACCGGCTCAGCGAATGGGTCTGGGCATAGGCGCGGCAAGCCTCGCGCGAAATCTCGAGCGCACCGAGTGCCGCTTCCCGCAGATCCTCGCTCAGCACACCGCATCCTGACGTGCCAACGACATCGCGTGGCCCAGTTACCGGATAGGCGGCGACTGGAAGCCCACAGGCCAAAGCCTCCAAAAGCACCATGCCAAATGTGTCGGTCTTCGACGGAAAAACGAATGCGTCCGCGGATGAGTAAATGGCGACCAGATCGTCGCCGGTCTTCAGCCCCGTGAAAACGACGTCCGGATAGCGGGATTTCAGTGAATCGAGCTGCGGACCCGTACCCGTGACGACTTTCGTGCCCGGCAGATCGAGGGATAAGAAGGCGTCCAGGTTTTTCTCGACCGCGACGCGTCCGACGTAGAGAAAAATCGGGCGCGGCAAATCGAGAACATTGCGCTCCATGGGCCGATACTGCGCACAATCGACGCCGCGCGACCAGATCACGACGTTCTTGAAATCGCGCGCCTCCAATTCCCGCTTGAGCGAGTGATTGGTGACCATAGTACCCTTGCCGCCATTGTGAAGCCGCCGGAGATAGGCGTACGACCAGGTGATCGGCACCGGCAAACGGGCGCGGACATACTCCGGAAACTTGGTGTGGTAGCTGGTCGTATAGGGGATGCCGTTCGCGCGGCAGTATTGCGCCGTGCGGTAGCCGACCGGCCCTTCCGTCGCGATATGGATAAAATCGGGCGCCCGCGCCTCGATCTTCTTGCCGACACTTGCTTGCGTACACAGCGCCAGCTTGATTTCTGAGTAGGTTGGAAGCGGAACATTCGCCCACTCCGCCGGACCCATGACATCGATCTCAGCGCCGAACGCCTTGACGTCCTCGATTAACCGCTCAAAGACACGCACAACACCGTTGACCTGGGGATGCCAGGCATCGCTTGCGATGAGGACTTTCATGGATGCATCGTCCGATCGTCAGGCGGCTTGAACGACACGGATGAACTCAGCGGCCTGTTTCTGGGCCGCGCCGACCCGGTCGGCCCAGCGCACCACCTCAAGCCGACCGTCTGGGTGTTCGACGACCGCCGTGCAGCTTTCCACCCAGTCGCCGGTGTTGATGTAGTGGATACCGCTCGGCATGGTCATGTCGGCCGGATGGTGGATATGTCCGCAAATGACGCCGTCCACACCGTGGCGCGCCGCTTCCGCCGATAGCGCCGACTCGAACTCACCGATATAGTTGACGGCATTCTTGACCTTCACCTTCGCCCAAGCCGAAAGCGACCAATATTGGAAACCGAGGCGCCTGCGCACACGGTTGACCTGAACGTTGAACGCGATCGTAACCCGATAAGCCCAGTCCCCCAAAAGCGCCAACCAGCGGGCATGGCGCACGACAACATCGAACTCATCGCCATGCATGATGAGAAACCGGCGCCCATCAGCCAGTTCATGAATGTCGTTCTTCTTTAGCTCCACGGCCCCGAAATTGTTGCCGCAATACTCGCGCAGCATCTCGTCATGATTGCCGGGGATGTAGACGATCCGAGTGCCTTTGCGCGCCTTAGAAAGCAGCTTTTGAACGACGTCATTGTGCGACTGTGGCCAATACCAGTTCCGCCTGAGCCGCCAGCCATCGACGATATCGCCAATCAGATAGATCGTTTCGGCATCATGGACATCGAGAAAGTCGAGCAGGAACTCGGCCTGGACGCCACGCATGCCAAGGTGGAAATCGGACAAAAACAAAGTCCGGTAAGACGTGCCGCTCCTGGCGTCCTGCACTGCCGTAATCCTTTGCCGCGAGTCATGCCAACGCATTCAGCCGACTCACTTTCACTCTCTTTACGCGACGTTTGCGCCTGCCGCATTGCGAATTTATGACACCCTGTAAAGAACGCAAAATTGTGGCAAGCCCTAAAATAGGCACTTTTTCGTAAACATCTGTTTTAGCTTCGCAATTTAGATTTTCCCCAACGGAAGATCGTCTCCGTCAACAGCGAAAATCCGCCGAACTTTCTTGAACCGCCCGTCGCTCACACCCATGTGAAGTGGGTCTTGGAAAAGGAGAAAGGCACCTATGACCAACTGTGCAATCCGTCCGGAATGGTCCCCGATGTCGATCGGCCTGATGATTTTGGGCTTCATCGTGTTCTGGCCGCTCGGTCTGGCAATGTTGGCCTATATCTTGTGGGGTGATCGCTTGCACGACGCCACAGAGCGGGCGCGCAAGAAAGCCCGCGAGCACCGTCACAGCTATCGTGGGTATACGCGGCACGCGCGCACCGGCAACCAGGCGTTCGACGACTATCGCGAGGCTGAGTTGCAGCGGCTGGCCGAAGAGCGCCGCAAGCTCGACGAAGAGCGCCAGGCGTTCGAGGAGTTCGTGCAGGAGCTTCGCCGCGTCAAGGATAAGGAAGAGTTCGACCGGTTCATGCGCAATCGCGCCAACCGCTCGACGACCGAAGATGCGGAAGTCGTCTCCGAAACGAAGCCGCGGACGCGGAAATCGAGATCGAAGTCGGACTAGCTTCTGGCACCCCTCGCCTGACACGACAAGAGAAAGCCCGGGTTCGAACCCGGGCTTTTCTTTTCGGCCGTAATACGCCACGAATGGCCGCATTTAACCGGGGGACACAACATGGATCTGGGACTGGCCGGAAAGACGGCAATTGTTTGCGCATCGAGCCGCGGCTTAGGGCGGGCCTGCGCCGCAGCACTCGCGCGAGAAGGCGTCACCGTCGTCGTCAATGGACGCGACGAGACGGTCCTTGCAGCGACAGCCAAAACCATTGCCGACGAGACTGGGTCGACCGTCATCCCCGTTGCGGCGGATGTCGGCTCACCAGAAGGACGCGCCGCACTCCTCGCCGCTGCCCCTCGCCCCGACATTCTCGTCAACAACAACGCCGGGCCGCCAATGCGCGACTTTCGCGAACTCGATCAGGACGCGATACTGGCCGGCGTCGCCCAAAACATGGTCACACCGATCGAAATGATCAAAGCGGTGATCGACGGCATGGCCGACCGAAACTTCGGACGGATCGTGAATATCACATCTTCATCGGTACTTGCGCCCATTCCCGGACTCGATCTCTCAAGTGGAGCGCGCGCGGGATTGACAGCGTTTCTAGCGGGCGTCGCCCGCACCGTCACGGGCAAGAATGTCACCATCAACAACATCCTGCCGGGCCGCTTCGACACCGATCGGCTGCGCAGCAATCTCCAATGGAATGCGGAAAAACAAGGTCGCAACCTTGCCGACATGGTGGCGGCCAGTGAAAGCCTCATTCCCGCCAAGCGGTTCGGTCAGCCAAGCGAATTCGGCGATGCATGCGCCTATCTGTGTTCGGCCCAAGCCGGCTATATCACGGGCCAGAACCTTCTCATCGACGGCGGTCTGATCAACGCGGCGTTCTAGGGTTGTCGCCCGGAAACAAATGGGGCCGGTCCGAAGACCGGCCCCACTGGCAAAGCCCCCACTCCGCCTGTATGACGCGCTTTTCGTCAGCGCCGCATGAGGATTGGCTGGCCTGAGAATTTGTAGCGAACTGCGCCGGAAATGATGTCGACCGATTGGTCTTCGGCCGTGGCGCGCAGCAGCGCGCGATCACCGGTCCCAGCATTCGACGCCTGATTGTAGTTGGCCAGATTAATGTCGCCGTCGTCGACGAAGATATGCGTGTAGGCAACGTCGAACGACAAACGCTCATTGTGCTTATAGGTGGCACCGGCCGAAAGCCAAATGCGATCTGCATCCGGAATCCGCGGCGTTCTGTGGCTGTCGGTGACTGGCGAAATCTCATACGCCGCGCCACCACGAAGGATCACGCGATCAGTGGCGTAGAACTCGCCACCGATTGCGAAAAACCAGCCGTCGTCAAACTCTTGCTCCACTAGCTGTAAGGTCTGTCCGTCGACGATCGGCAAAGCCAGAGCGTTGCTGTTTCCGTCCGCAGTGACCTTCAGCTCCTTGAAGCGGGACCAGTTCGTCCATTCGACTGTCGCCGCCGCCTTGAAGCGCTCCGTGAATTTGTGGGTCAAGGACAGTGTAACGATGTCGGGAAGGTCGGCCGTCGCCTTGATATCGACCACGGCGAAGCGACGAGCGACGGGTGCCGCGACCAGGGGCGTGACGGACTTCAGGGCAGTATCGCCCTCAAGGTCAAGGTCGACCTGCGACCGGTAGCCGAGACCGATCGTCGTGTTTGGCGTCGGCATGACCGTAATGCCGGCGGTCAACCCAAATCCCCAGCCGTCGCCTTCAAGCTCCGAGATCGCGTCGATCGGCACGGCAGCCGGTCCGATCAACGTTGCCGTACGGGTTTGTTGGGTCAGCTTGGCCTGTCCATACATTGCCTGCACGCCAACGGCGGCAGAGAAATAGTCATTGAAGCGGAAGCCGACCACGGGATTGAAGTTGATGGTCAAGAGATTGCCCTCGATCCCGTGAAACCGCCCGGCGTAATCGGAATCCGCTTCGTTCGCCAGGCCGAACGGGCTGCTGATCCCAAGGCCGAAATAGATGTGGTCGTTGAGCTGAACCGCTGTGTAGGACGCCGGCACGAGAGCCGGATGACCGATGTCGCTATCGTCCGCCGGCAGGATCGGCAGTGGCGGCAATGTCGTTCCCAGAGCTGGCGTTGTCGCCGCATCCACATCGATAGTCGATCGCGGCAAGATCAACGCCATGTTGGATTCGGTTGTTATCCCGTTGTGCTGCGTGACCGTCGCTGGGTTCCAGAACATCGATGACGGGCTCGATCCCCCGGCCGCGCTTCCGGCAAACGACATCCCCTGGAATTGCGTGCTCTGTTCGCGAATGGCAAAACCGCCGGAATAGGCTTGGCTCGCAATGAGACTGGTTGAAACGGCAACGGCCGAAACCATGAGTGCTGCGCGCATCCGTGTGAAAGACGACATGTTCCCTCCGCCAAGTCGTGTAAAGCGACTCTCTTTTGTGCGATCAAATCACGGAATTGCCGGCTTGCAAGCACCCAAGCGTCGCGTTCCGCAAAGTCATCACGCACTTAGACACAACGTACTGGAGGGCCGACAAAGTTAATGAAAGATTAATATCGGGTAGATGGCATCGTAAACGGCAACGATTTCAAGGCCGATGCATCGACGCAATCGACGCGAGACAGCGGCCAGGTCGATTTCAACGCATTTATGGTGCTGCATCGCTTGACTTTGCTGCCGCTCCACAATCCAAGCGATCGTGACAGTTTTACAACAACCGTTCCGCGCATCGCGGCGCCGCTACCATGGTGGTTTCCTAGGCGGCGTCGGAATCACGGGCAGCGAGAAACGCGCTCGTCCCGACCCGTGCCCAGCTTGCCGCCGCGCTCCGCCAAGCTCGGTATGAGGAAAGGATATCCGCGTCGATCCCCCCGCGCGCGGCAAAGCTATCCAACACCGGTCCTGCCGCGTCCCGCGCGGCCTTCAGGACAGTTTCGGGAAATGAGCGCAGCGCTACGTTTTCCTTGTCGATCAGGATCGAAAGCACGCGTGCATTGTTCCAGTCGGATTCAGCGCGCGAATAGGCATCCTCCGCCGCACAGGCCGTGGCGACCGCCGATTTGAGGTCGTCGTCAAGCGCCTCCCAGGCCTTGAGGCTCACCAGGGCCTCACCTGTCCCGTTGGGCTCGTGAAACCCGGGCCAGTAGTAGTATTTGGCGGATTTGTTGAGTCCCAGACCATAGTCGCTCCAGGGCCCGAGGAACTCCGCTGCGTCGATCGTGCCACGCTCCAGTGAAGGACCGATTTCGCCGGGCGCCGTCGACACCGGCGTCGCACCCAGCCGGCGCATGATCTCGCCGCCAAGCCCTGGCATGCGGATTTTGAGGCCCTTGAGATCCTCGACACCGTTGATCTCGCGATTATACCAGCCGCCCATCTGCATGCCTGTGTTGCCGGCCATGAACGGCTTCGCGCCGAAGTCGGCGTAAAGGGTGTCCCACAACGCCTGACCGCCGCCGAAATAGACCCATGCGGCGTGTTCTGGCGCGGTCAAACCGAATGGCACCGCGGTGAAGAACGCCGACGCCGGCATTTTGCCCTGCCAGAAGAACGAGGCAGTGTGCGCCATCTCAGCCGTTCCGTCCGCCACCGCATCGAGCACAGTAAGCGCCGGCACCAACTCGCCAGCGGCGTAAAGCGTCACCTGAATGCGGCCACCCGACGCGATCGCAATCCGATCCGCCAGACGCTGTGCCGTGATGCCTGGACCGGGCAGGTTTTTCGGCCAAGACGTCACCATGCGCCATTCCACGGTTGGTTGCGCTGCCGCCGGTTTTGCGACCCCTAAGGCACCAATGGCCGCGCTACCTGCAAGAATGGATCGACGGGTGAGATCGGACGTTTTCATGGTCTTTCCTTCGTATTTTGCTCACCAAAGCGCATGGAAATGGTGCACCGGGCCGCGTCCGGTGCCGATAGTGAGCTGATCGGCGGCCGCGATCGCGGCGGTCACGTAGGTCTTGGCGGCGGGCACAGCATCAGCCAGGCCGACGCCCTTCGCCAGATGGGCGGCGATTGCGGACGAGAGCGTGCAACCGGTACCGTGCGTGTTCTCTGTCCGCGTGCGCGGTGCGGTCAGCCGCTGCTTGGTGCTGCCGTCGAAGAAGAGATCGACGGATTCCGCCCCCGTGGCGTGTCCGCCCTTCAACATCACCGCGCGGGCGCCGAGCGCCATCAAGGCTCTTGCCTGGCGATCCATCGCCGCCTCGTCCTCGGCGACCGGTTCGTCGAGGAGCCGTGCGGCTTCGGGAAGGTTCGGCGTGATGATGTCGGCGCGCGGCAGCAACAGGTCGCGCACCGATGCTACGGCCTCGGGCTCAAGCAGCGGATCGCCGCTGGCGGCGACCATGACGGGATCGAGCACCACATTCTTCGCTTCGCAGCCGTCAAGCCCAGCGCGAACGGCGGCGATGATCGCGGGATCGGCGAGCATGCCGATCTTCACCGCATCGACTTTGAGATCCCCAAACACGGAATCGATTTGCGCACCGACGAAATCCGCCGGAATGGGAAAGACACCCTGGACCCCTTGCGTGTTTTGCGCTGTCAGCGCCGTGATCACGCTGGCGCCATAAACGCCGAGTGCAGAAAACGTCTTCACGTCGGCCTGGATGCCGGCCCCGCCGCTTGAATCCGAGCCTGCGACTGTCACCGCGATACAAGTCATCCCGCCGCCTCCCCTAAGTACGGATCGATCACACCGCGCAAGTCCTTGGCAGCGGCGACCGGATCGTCGGCGCCGAACAAGGCCGACAGAACGGCAACGCCGTCGGCACCGGCGGAAATCACTGAGGCCGCGTTCGCTTTGTTGATCCCGGCAATCGCGAGGATGCCGATGCCGGGCTTGCGCGAGCGCAATATGGCACCGATCCGGGCAACGCCCTTGGTGCCGATGGGAACGGTCTCGTTGATCTTGCTATCCGTCGCGAACACACCGCCAAGGCCGACATAGTCCGCTGGCTCAAGATCCGTTGCCCGCGCCTCATCGTCGGTGCGCACCGTGACGCCGACAATCGCCTTAGGGCCCAGGATGGCGCGCGCCGCCGCCGGCGGCAGATCGTCTTGCCCGACATGCACGCCATCGGCGCCGGAGGCGTGAGCGACATCGACACGGTCATTGACGATGATCGGAACGTCCCTGCCCGTGAGCGCCCCCTTCAAGGCGGCGACGGCTTCGATCGTCGAGCGCGCACTACCGCTCTTGTCACGCAGTTGGATCGCGGTTGCACCACCACCGACCGCCGCCGCCGCGAGGTCGGCGATGGGACGTTCGCCGCACTGCGCCGGGTCAAGAACGCCGTAAAGCGTGAGATCAAGCCGTTTCAATGTCGATGTCCAATTCGTTTCGAAGCCTGTCGGGGGTAAGGGACGCCAACGCGTCGATGAAATGGGCGGTAAACGTGCCGGGACCGCTCGCCTTGGCGGCGGCCGCTTCGCCGGCGATGCCCATAACACCCAAGCCAGCGAGCGCCGCGCCGACGGCAGAACGGGTCACGGGAAGGAAGGCCGCAACCACGGCGGATGCCAGACAGCCCATCGCAGTGACCTGCATCATCAGCGGATGACCATTGCCGATCCTGGCGCCTCCGGCCCCGTCGGTCACGCAGTCGGTTTCGCCAGTGACCGCAAGTACGGTCAGCCAATCGAGCGCCAGCCGTTCCGGGTTGGGATCAGCCTTGTCCGCGAGAGCCACCAACTCCGGATGGTTCAAGCGGATGACAGCCGGTTCCCGCTCAACCAGCGTCCGAGCAAATGCCCGCCTTTGATTCGAAACATTGACGAAAACCGGATCGAGAACAAAAGGACACTGTTCTTCGACAGCAATTTCGAGTGCTGTCTCGATCGCTGCGATCCGGTCACGATCGAGCGTTCCAAGATTCACAAGGAGCGCGTCGGCGCCGGACACGAATTCAGCAATTTCTGTGGGATTGACCGTCAAGCTCGGAACCGCCCCAAGCGCCAGGAGACCGTTGGCCGTTAGCGGCTGAGCGACGGTGTTGGTGATACAATGGATGCGGGGCCTGCGATCGCGCAGCCGCGCCAAAGCGTCCGCAGCGTCGCCGATGAACGACTTATCGGTCATTGTCTGCGTTGCGGAGTATGTGAGGATTGAAAGGCATCGCGCTTCCCTCCGCCGGTATGATCCGGATCAGGTGATATGGGTTGGCCAGTATTGGCCTCTCAGCCCATTTGCGGGCACCCCAAGCTCACCTCATCCCTATCGGCTTCCGCCGATCTTGACAAGCCGCCAGCCTGAGTTGTGGATTGAACCGCAAGCGAAAAGAGTGAGGCGGAGTGGACTACGAAACCGAATACAACAATCGCATGCGCGTACCGGATCACGGCGCGGTCATGGAGGCCTGGGCGCGCAACTCTGAGGTCGCGCGCAAAACGCTTGCCGCGCGAGCCGAACTGGATGTGGCCTACGACACGGCAAGCGAGCGCACCAAGGTGGATCTGTTCTGGCCGGAAAACGCAAACGCCAACACGCCAATCGCCATCTTTGTTCATGGCGGCTACTGGCGGGCACTCGACCGCAAATCGTTTAGTTTTGCCGCATTGGGAGCAACGGCCAACGGTGTGGCGCTGGCGGTGCCGTCATACGACCTATGCCCCAACGTTCCACTCTCAACCATCATCGATCAGATGCGAACGCTGTGCCTCTGGCTCTATCGGCGCCATGCACGCCGCTTCGCGGTTTCAGGACATTCCGCCGGTGGCCATTTGACCGCCGCGATGATGGCGACCGACTGGCAGGCGCTCAACCCAAGCATTCCGTCCGATCTGGTGCGCCATGGCGTCTCGATCTCCGGACTGTTCGATCTGGAACCCCTGATCGAGACGACGATCAATGAACCGCTCGATCTCGACGCCGCCGAGGCCCGGCGCCTATCGCCCATTCATGAAAAGCCATCGGTCGGTTCGCACCTCGACCTTGTCGTCGGCGGCGATGAGAGCAGCAGCTTTATCCAGCAAAGCCGCGACATGGCGAAGGATTGGGACATGAAGGGCGCGACCACAACGTTCAGCGCGCCGGACGGCGAAAACCACTTCACCGTCATCAATCCGCTCACCGATCCAAAGAGCGGTTTGACCGAGGCTTTGGTGGCGGCCTCCCGCGCGGCCCGCGACTTGTGAACCAGGCACCGAGAGACTACGGTCTGACATCCAGGGTAACGGAGCGCGAACGCCGATGATCCCCTTCTTCGTCCAGATAAAAAGCCATCTCGGGCAAGCCTACAAGGTTGCCAACGCGCTGGCCGACGCGGAGATCGCCTCTGAGATCTACTCCACTGCCGGCGACTATGATCTTCTGGTCAAGTTCTATGTCGATCGCGAGGTCGATATCGGCCATTTCGTGCAGGAGAAAGTGCAGCCGATCCCCGGCATTTTCGACACCCGCACAATCATCTGCTTCAAGGCATTCTGACGATGCTCGCCCGTCCGGCGCTTGCTGTTTTTGCTGCCGTTCTTGTTGGCACCGCGGCATTCGGCCAGACCGGGCAGGAAAAGCAGATCTTGGGGATCACCAAGGACAGCTGGATCGGGTTTCGCGACTACAACGGTCGACAACTGGTCTACTTCACGCATCTGGAAGCCTGGAAATGCGGGATCTCCGCCGTGCGCTACTCCATCAACGATCAGTCGCTCGACCAGACCTGGACCTTGCAGCCCTGCGACCCTGACAACCCGAATGCTGTCACGACCGAGAAGCCTTACATATCGCTGCCGCTCAACACGGCGCAGTCGGTCAGTGTTCAGCTGACCTTTAGCGATGGCAGCCAGAGCGAGATCGTCACCTTCACACCCTAGATCCTAGCCGCCGAAAGGCATGCGCAGTTTGCGGGACGATCGGTCAAGGCCAATCCGCGCCTCGCGATAGATGACGAACAGACCTGCCACAATCACGATGGCGGCGCCAACAAGCACCGTTCCGGTTGGGGATTCCGCGAAGAACAGATAGCCGATAATGACCGACCACAACATGGTCAGGTAATCGAAAGGCGCGATCAGCGAGGCCGGCGCATAGCGGTAGGATTTCGTCAAGAAGATTTGCGCGACGCCGCCGACAATCCCCATGCCGACAAGCATGGTTGCCGTTTGGGTGTTCACCCATGCCCAACCCGTTGGAAGCGTCGCCAACCCCATCAAGGCCGCGACAACGGAGAAGTAGAACACGATGGCCGGCGTCGTTTCCGTTTTCGTCAGCCGGCGGACCTGGATCATCGCCAGCGCGGATCCGATCGCGCCCAAGAGGGCGAAGACGGCGCCAATCGTCATCTCGTCGTGCGCGCTCTCACCGCCGAAGATCGTGAGATAGGGAGACAGCATGACGAAAACGCCAACGAACCCAACAGCCACGGCGCTCCAGCGATAGATTCTCACAACCTCGCCCAGAAGAATCACCGCAAGGACGACGGAGAAAATCGGTGTGGCGAACCCGATGGCCGTGGCATCCGCCAAGGTCAGGCGCTGCAAGGCCGCGAAGACGAAGAACATCGACAGGCCGCCGATGAGCGCGCGCAAAACGTGGCCGCCGGGCCGGCTGGTCCTCAACCCGGACCATAGCTCTCCGCGCCAGGCAAGCAGCGCCAGGATCGGCAACAGCGCGAAGAAATTGCGCGAGAAGATGATCTGGCCAAGCGGCACGGTGTCACCGACCGCTTTGATCAGCGCACCCATGATCGTGAACAGCAGCGTTGCGACGACCTTAAGGCCGATACCGATGAGAAACCGCATGAAAGAAGGGTCGGGGCTGGAAACGCCCTACCCTATTGCCGCCGCCCCGGCACGGCAAGCAATCGCTATTCGATACGGATCGGCGTATCCACGGTGGCGGATTTGCCGGACGCGAGATCGGTCAATGTCGTCCCGATCACGTAGTCGCCCTTCGGCAGACCCTCCAGATCGAAAGCCAAGGTTTCGAAGTATTCAAACACCCTAGTGCTACGGTCGCTGCCAAAGCGGTGAATATCCTGCCGTCCCCAGATCACCGTCCGATCGACGGTGCGGATTTCAGCGTCGACCTGAAACGAGATCCCGAATCCGCCGCCGGCTTCTGTGAAGCCATAGCCGGCCGGTTCCAGATAGAGGCGTATCGGCTCACCGCTTTGAAAGGCGTTGTCAGCAGCCTCTGTGTAGGCGCCAAACCCGGTCGCCGGCTCATCGACGAGAACTGCCTTGCGGATAAACAATGGGCCGTCCTGCCAGAGGCTCCCATAAGCGTCTCGCATCGCCGCTTCGGCACCGCTCGTATCGCCGGCCGCTTGCAGGTCCTCGGCCCGCCTCGCGTCATCCGTCACGGATCCTGCTATTGCCCCGGCGCAAAGGACAAGGTACGCCAAAACCGTAAGCGCCGCCCCTGACCCCTTCATAGTGTGCTCCAAGCTAATATGACGGTCCTATGATTCGCATTTTTTGTGGTGCGTCAATCCGCAACTGCACGCAAGTCCTTGACTTTTCACGGAAAAGTTAATTTCTTCCGGGAAATCTGTTGGAAACTCTGCCGTCCTGGACGGGGATTGCGCCCGCAGCACCTGATCGCACACGCGGGTGTGGAGGAAATCGTAAGTGTCCACCCCCCCAAGCCCGACGCCGATCATGCAGCATGGCGGCGATCTTGGCGCGGCAGCAACAGCGTTCGGTATCCCGGTCGAAGACTGGCTCGACCTGTCCACGGGGATCAATCCCATCGCTTATCCGATCGATGTGCTATCGGAGCGCACTTGGCAACGCCTGCCGCAATCGGGAACGCTGGAGCGACTGCTCGCAACCACGCGCACCGCATATGGCGTGGCGGATCACCTCGATATCGTGGCAACGCCGGGAACCCAAGCCGCCATTCAGTGGCTGCCGATCGCGCTCGCAGCCAAAGGACAGGTCGCGATCCGCACACCAACCTATACGGAGCACGCCACCGCCTGGCGCATCGCTGGTTGTGACATTGTCGAAACCCAGGATCTCGAAGCGCTGCTTAGCCATCCCATCGCTGTGATCGTCAACCCGAACAATCCAGATGGTGCGAGCGTCCCACCGCATCAAATCCTCGACATGTGGCGCGGCAACGCCGACCGCCAGCTCCTCGTGATCGACGAAGCCTTTGCCGATTGCGACCCCGACGTCAGTGCCATTCCCCATGTCCGCGACGAGCCGGTGGCGGTCCTGCGGTCGTTCGGCAAGTTCTTCGGACTGGCCGGACTAAGGCTCGGCTTTGTCGTTGCCCGACCCAACCTCATCGCCGATCTGGCCCGTCTGATCGGTCCGTGGGCCGTATCGGGACCAGCACTCGATATCGGGGCGGCTGCGCTGGCGGACAAAGATTGGATCGACCGCACGCGGCGAGACCTGTTTGTGGACCAAGTCGCGCTGGACGCGATCCTACGCCGACAGGGCCTGGACCCGATGGGCAGTGTCCCCCTGTTTCGCCTGGTCGAACATCCCAGCGCCCGAGATATTCACCGACGGCTGTGCGAAGCCGGTATCTGGACACGCATTTTCGCGTTCAATCCAACTTGGCTGCGTATCGGACTTCCGCGCACCGATAGCGATCGCGCAAGGTTGTCAGATGCATTGGCCGCGTGCTGAGCCAGGCCTGACGGCGACGAGACCCGATGATGGTTGACTTCACAAACACACTCGGCGTCTTGGCCGTCGCTCTGCTGCTCGACTTCCTGTTCGGCGAGCCGGAGCGAATCTGGCGCCGTATCCCTCACCCGGTGGTTCTGATCGGACAACTCGTCGCCAAGGCGGACCTGAAATTCAACCGCATGGACGAACCGACGGACATGCGCCGCAAGCGCGGAATGTATGTCATAGCCGCGCTCGTCGGCGGCGCGCTGCTCTTGGGCTGGCTGATTCAAGTCACCCTATTGATCCTACCGTTCGGCTGGCTGATCCTCGCCCTTCTCGCCTCGACATTGATCGCCCAAAAAAGCCTCGCCGAACACGTGATCGCCGTCGCTGACGCGCTGGAGGGAGGCGGCATCGTCAAGGGTCGGGAGACCGTCGCACAGATTGTCGGGCGCGATCCCGAAATGCTCAGCGAAGGTGGTGTGTCACGCGCTGCAATTGAATCCTGCGCGGAGAATTTCTCCGATGGAGTCGTGGCCCCTATTTTCTGGTTTGCGGTCCTGGGACTCGGCGGCCTCCTGGCGTACAAGGCCATCAATACGGCCGACTCCATGATCGGCCACCGCACAGAGCGCCATGAAGCGTTCGGCATGGCCAGCGCCCGCGTCGACGACGCGGTCAACTGGATCCCGGCTCGCCTTGCCGCGTTCTTGATCGCTGTTGCAGCACCGTTCGCGGGACAGTCGATCAGCGGCGCCGTCAGAGCGGCCATCTCTGATGCAGAGAAGCACAAATCCGTCAATGCCGGCTGGCCCGAAGCGGCGATGGCGGGCGCACTCGGCATCGCGCTTGCCGGCCCGCGCGTCTATAAGGGTGTTGTCACCGAGGACCCCTACTTGAACGACGCCGGCCGGAAAAACGCGAATTCCGACGACATTCGCGCGTCTGTGCCCTTGATGCGGACGGCCTGCATTCTTCAAGCGGTGCTTGTCGTGGCGGTCTGGCTCGCCACCTAAACTTGCGCGCGCGCCCGAGCGATATCCAGAATGCGTTCGATATCGAGAGATCGCTCCAGGTGGTCGGCCAAGCGATCAAGCGTATCGTCGACAAGATCGTTATAGACCAGCGCATCCGCCTCGAAGGTAGCGAAACGGCTGAGATATCGACGTCGAAAGGCGTCCTCGGCGAAGAGGCCGTGGACATAGGTTCCAACAACCCGTCCATCCCTTGATTGCCCGCCATCGTCGCGTCCCCCAAGATCGAACACGGGACGCTCGGTATCCGGGCCCGTCGTCTTGCCCAGATGGATCTCATATCCGGCAATCGGCTCGCCCGATGCCAGATCGGTTCCAGCCGCCGGTCGGGTCGCCTTCTTGGGCGTCAAAACCGTCTCGACATCCAACAGACCGAGGCCGGCCACAGACCCTGGCCGCCCCTCAATACCCTCCGGATCGCCGATCGTCGTGCCGAGCATTTGATAGCCGCCGCACAATCCAAGAACATGGCCGCCCCGACGAACATGTGCCGCCAGATCGACATCCCAGCCATTCGTGCGCGCCTTTTCGAGATCGGCGATCGTCGCCTTCGATCCAGGCAGAATGACGAGATCGAGATCGCCCGGAAGCGGCTCACCCGCCTCAATCATCTTAAGGGAGACCATGGGATCGAGGCGAAGCGGATCGATATCGTCGAAATTGGCAATGCGGTCGAACACGAGAACGCCGATCCGAAGCGGGCCATCGTGTCCTCCGCCGCGCTTGAGGTCGAGAGCGTCTTCGGCCGGCAGATTGCGGGCGTCGGCGAACCAGGGAACGATCCCCAGCGAGGGCCATCCGGCGCGGGCTTCGATCTCCGCGACACCGCCGTCGAACAGAGAGACATCACCGCGAAAACGATTCACGACAAAACCACTTACGAGCGATCGTTCAGATTCGGTGAGAAGTGCGTGCGTTCCAACGAGGCTGGCGATTACCCCGCCTCGATCGATATCGCCGACAAGGATCACCGGCACGCCGGCTTCAAGTGCAAACCCCATATTGGCGATATCGCCGGCGCGCAGATTGACTTCCGCTGGACTTCCCGCGCCCTCCACGATGACCAGGTCGACCTCGGCGCCCATACGAGCGAAGCTGTCGAGCACTTTCGGCATCAACGCCGCCTTCTGCTGCCCATAATCGCGGGCCTTCAGGGTCGCGAAACGCTCACCCTGCACGATCACCTGGGCGCCTGTCTCGGATTCCGGCTTCAAAAGAACCGGGTTCATGTGAACGCTGGGCGCGACGCGACAGGCGCGCGCCTGAAGCGCCTGAGCACGACCGATCTCGCCGCCGTCCACGGTGACAGCCGCGTTGTTTGACATGTTCTGCGGTTTGAACGGCCGCACAGTCAGGCCGCGCCGGGTCAACGCACGCCCGATCCCCGCTGAAAGCACCGACTTTCCGACATTGGAGCCGGTGCCCTGCACCATGACGGCCGGAAAAGGCGTCAGAATTCGATCCCCTTCTGCGCCTTGATCCCGTCGCGGAAGGGGTGTTTGACCAGCGTCATCTCGGTGACGAGGTCGGCGATCTCGATCAGCTCGTCCTTTGCGTTTCGTCCCGTCACGATGACGTGCTTCATCGCCGGGCGCGACTGGAGCACGGCAACGATCTCGTCGACCGCCAGATAGTCGTAGCGCAGCACGATGTTGAGCTCGTCCAAAAGCACCATGTCGTGACTGTCATCCGCGATAAGCTCGCTCGCCTTCTCCCAAGCCGCCTTGGCGGCGGCGATGTCAGCGGCCTTATCCTGCGTTTCCCAGGTGAAACCCTGCCCCATGATGTGGATATCGACCTGATCGCCGAACTTCTTCAGCGCCTCCGCCTCGCCTGTCTGCCAAGCGCCTTTCACGAACTGAACGACGGCGACATTCATCCCCTGACCGAGCGCGCGAAACACCATGCCGAAAGCAGCGGTCGACTTTCCCTTTCCCTTGCCCGTGTGGACGATGAGGAGGCCTTTTTCCTCGGTCTTCGTCGCCATGATCTTGTCGCGCGCCGCCTTCTTTTTCTTCATCTTTTCGGTATGGCGCGCACCCTCATTCGGGGCTTCGGTCATGTTCCGGTCTCCTCTAGTTCGGCGGTGTCCGCGGTCAGTGCCGTCAGCGTAGCATAGGCCGAATTGCGATGCGGCGACCAAAGATCGCGATCGATCGCCTCGGCAAAACGAGCGGCGATATCGGCAAGCGCGGGCGCATTGTGCTCGGCGATAAAGTCGCGCACCGCCTGGTCGTCGATATAGGCCTCGTAGAGCTGATCGAAGTGATGGTCCGAGACGGCGCGGGTCGTCGCCGCGAAGGCAAAGAGATAGTCGACGGTCGCAGCGATCTCGAAGGCGCCTTTGTAGCCATGGCGCATGACGCCGGCGATCCACTTGGGATTCGCGGCCCGGCCGCGCACCACGCGGCCGATTTCCTCTGCGAGCGAGCGGACGACCGGACGTTCGGGGCGGGAGTGATCGTTGTGATAGACCGCCGGTGCCTGGCCGGCGAGATGCTCCACGGTCGCCGCCAATCCACCCTCGAACTGGTAGTAGTCGTCGGAGTCGAGCAGATCGTGCTCGCGATTATCCTGATTGTGGACGACCGCGTCGGTCGCCGCCAACCGCGCTTCCAGAAGGTCGCGCGCCGCGTCGCCGTCCACGCCGGCGCCATAGGCATAGCCGCCCCAGGTGAGAAAGGCGTCGGCAAAATCGCTTCGATCCGACCAGATGCCCTCGTCGATCAGCGTCTGCAATCCGACGCCATAGGCTCCGGGCATTGCACCGAAAATGCGATGGCGCGCTTGGCGCGCGGCGGCGTCCCCATCAAGTCCTTTGGCACACAGCAAGGCCGCCTTTTCCTTCACTGCCGATGCGATCGGATTGGCCTTTTCCGGCTCATCCAGCGCCGCGACGGTTGCGACAGCGGAATCGAAGAGATGGACGAGATGCGGAAAGGCATCGCGGAAAAAGCCAGAAATCCGCAACGTCACATCGATACGCGGCCGGCCAAGCGTCGACAGCGGGATCACCTCGAAGCCGGTCACCCGACCCGAGACGTCTTCCCACACTGGCTGGACGCCGATCAGCGCCAGCGCTTGGGCGATATCGTCGCCGCCGGTGCGCATGTTGGACGTGCCCCAGGCGGACAGCGCGATCGCGCGCGGCCATTCGCCTTCGTCTTGGAAATACCGCGCGACCAGCCGCTCGGCGGACTTTTGCCCGAGGTCCCAGGCGGCGCGGCTGGGCACCGCGCGAACATCGACGGCATAGAAGTTTCGACCGGTCGGCAAAACGTCGGGCCGTCCCCGTGTTGGCGCACCGGATGGCCCTGGCGCTACGAAACGGCCCTCGAGTCCAGCCAACAGCGCCGACAGTTCATCAGGTCCGCAGGCGTCCAAATCATAGGCGAGACCATCGTTCAGCCAATCCAGAACCGCCGCCATCCGCGTCCAGTCGGGATCGCAAGTCCGCCGGCCGGCGATCAACGCTTCGGCCAAAACCTCAATCCGCTCCACCGTATCGCCATTGGTCCGCCAGGGATCAGCGGACGCGTCCATCAGCGCGGCGGGACGGGCGCCGGCGTATGTCGCGCCCAGTTCGCAGTCGAGCGGGTCGAAGTCGCCGAGGCCCAAGTCCAGCGCGATCGCCCGATGCAGCGAAAGCCCCGCATCGCCCTCGCCGGGTCGCGGCACACGCGCCAGAGCCGCCAGATGCGCGGTCCGAGGATCGCCCGTCGGCGACTGCCCGAAAACATGAAGACCATCGCGAATCTGCAACTCCTTCAGGTCGCACAGATGGCTGTCCAGCGAGACGAGGAAGTCAGCGTCGTCCACGTCCGCCGCGCCGATATCGCGGTCAAAGCCATTGGCGCGGGCGAGATCGACGATGTCGCGGCGCAAACGGTCGGCGCGGGGCGGATCCATGGCTTCAGCCGCGGCGAACTCGTCCAGCAGCGTCTCAAGCCGAAGGGACGTCCCATGACTTTCCGCGCGCGCCATCGGCGGCGTCATGTGATCGACAATGACGGCGCCAGTCCGCCGCTTCGCCTGCGTGCCCTCGCCCGGATCATTGACGATGAACGGGTAGAGCTGTGGCAGCGGGCCGAGAATAGCCTCTGGATAGCATTCAGCGGACAGCGCTGTCGCCTTGCCCGGCAGCCATTCAAGCGTTCCGTGCTTGCCGAGATGAATGACGGCATCGGCGCCAAAGGTTTGCCGCAGCCAGAAATAGGCCGCGAAATAGCCATGCGGCGGCACCAGCGCCGGATCGTGATAGGTGGCCTTCGGATCGATGTTGTAGCCGCGCGCCGGCTGCACCATGACAGCGAGACTGCCGTATTCGTGTATCGGTAGCCTGAAGCTGTCACCCAACACAAAGGGATCGGCATCGGGCGCGCCCCAGCGTTCCGTCACAGCGTCACGAACGGATTTCGGCAATGCGTCAAAGGCTTGGGCGTATTCACTCAACGGAAGCGAAGTCCCGCCTTGCACTCCCATTCGCCGGTCGTTGGTCTGACCGGCAAGGAGGGTCTGCATGAGCGCATCGGCTGTTTCCGACTCATTTTCAAGGCGATACCCGGCGATCTTCATCGCTTGCATGATCGCAATGGCGCTTGCGGGCGTATCGAGACCGACGCCGTTACCGATCCGGGAGTCCTTGTTGGGGTAGTTGTGGAGTACCAGCCCAACGCGCCTCTCGCCCGTCGGTGTCCGGCGCAAGCGCGCCCACTTCACCGCAAAGTCGGCGACATAGCCGATCCGGTCCGACTTCGGCGTTAAACGGATCGGCTGGGTGCCGGTTTCCGGGTCGGTCGGACCGGCGTCCTTGAAGGCTACGGCGCGGGTATGGATACGGCCGTCCACTTCCGGAAGCACAACGTGCATTGCCAAGTCACGCGGTGGGAGACCGCGCTCGCTCGCTGCCCAGGTCGCCTCCGAAAGCCCCGAGAAGACCACCTGTAGCACCGGTGCGCCTGCTGCATCGAGCGCGGTCGAAGTGTGGCGAGCACCAGCCTTCGACACCGCGAAGGCCGTTGCGTTCAAGACAACATCCGGCGGATGCGCCTCAAACAGCGCGCGCACGAACCGATCGTCGTCGGCAGACTTCAGGCTCGATACGTAGAGCGGCAGGACCGCCATGCCCCGTTCATTCAAGGCCGCGACCAGAGAGTCGACCGGTTCCGTCGACTGGCCTTGCACCAATGCGCGATAGAAGACCAACGCCGCGCAGCCTGCCATTCCCGGCTGTCCGGCAAGCACCACCTCCGGCGGCACGGCCTCGCTGCCCGGCCAATAGAGCCCGAAGCGCGGGATTGGCTTCGGCGGCTGCGGCTCGGCACCCTTGCCGATCAAGTGGTCGAGATAGGCGAGAGCGTTGTCGAGATTGTCCGCCCCACCCTCGGCAAAGTAGCGCCACAGCCTGTCCCGATCCGCGGCTTCCATCTCGCAATACGCCTCAAGAGCAAGATCGGGCTTATCGTCGCCTGGCAAAATGGCAAGGCGAATGCCGTTGGCGCGCGCCGCCGCCTGCAACTGCTCAAGCCCATAGGCCCAGTAGCCGGCACCGCCGAGCGCGCGCACAGTAATCGTCTTGGCATGGCGCGCCGTCTTCTCGACATAGAGGTCGATGGACATGGGATGCCGCAAAAGCTTCAGATTGGCGAGCCGCACCGAGCCGCCCTGCTCCCGCGCCTTGAGCCGGTCCGACAGCGCGGTCAACTCGGTGTCGGCAAAGGAGAGGATCAGATGATCGGCCGGCGCCTGATCAAGGTCGAACGCCTCCTCACCGTCGTCGATCGGCGCCTGTCCGGGGAGGAGGAGATGCATTGCGACCTAGCCTTGAAGCGCCGCTTCGACGGCTGCACGATTCATTGAGGCCAGACCGATAACGACGAGGCGCGACCGATCGCCACTGTTCGCTGCGGCGAAGTAGGCATCGACGCGGGGACCGACGGCCTGCACGACAGCCGGCGGCGCCTTGCCGGCGATCGTCGCGGTGCCCTTTGCACGCAGAACACCTTCGACTGCCATGACCCGCTCAACCGCCGCCTTCAGCACACTGAGTGAACCGGCCTCCGGCACAGCGACGACGAATGAATCGAAATCGTCGTGGTCATGATCATGATCCTCGCCATCATGATGGTGATGCTCGCGACGGCTATCGAGATCGTCCTCCGCGCCTGCACCGATTCCAAGAAGAACCGAAAGCGCCAGATCGCCGTGCGCCGCTTCGACGATCTCCACGGACTCTCGCGCGTCTGAGCGGATACGCTCCGCGACTGATTGCCTCGCGTCTGCCGCCACAAGGTCCGCCTTGGACAACACGATCAAATCGGCACAGCGAATCTGGTCTTCAAACAACTCCTCTACCGGGTCCTCGTGATCGAGCGCCGGATCGGCCGCGCGCTGGGCCTGGACGGCGTCGACATCGTTAGCGATCCGTCCCTCGGCGAGCGCTGCGGCATCGGTCACCGTGACAACGCCATCGACCGTCACGCGATCCTTTACTGCGGGCCATTGGAACGCTTGGACGAGCGGCTGCGGCAGGGCCAGACCGGAGGTCTCGATGATGATGTGGTCGGGCGCTGGATCGCGCGCCAGAAGCTGCTCCATCGCCGGTACGAAATCGTCAGCGACCGTGCAGCAGATGCAGCCATTGGTGAGTTCGATGACGTCATCGTCCTCACATCCGGGCACACCGCACGCGGCGATCTGTCCGCCATCGAACCCAAGGTCGCCGAACTCGTTGACGATCAGCGCCAGGCGCTTGCCATTCGCCTTTTCGATCATCTTCGTGATCAAGGTCGTCTTTCCGGCACCCAAAAAGCCGGTGACAATCGTGGCGGGAATCTTTTGAAGTGCAGTCATCCGGTGTGTCCTGTCGTGGGTTTCAAGATGAGCGGCAAGCCGGCGGCGACAAAGACCACGGCGTCGGCCAAGGCCGCGACCCGCTGGTTCAAGCGCCCAGCGGCATCGCGAAAGCGCCGGCCAAGGGGTGTGTCCGGTACGATCCCAAGCCCAACCTCGTTAGCGACCAGGACCGTGGGGTTTGCCGATTGAAGAGCAGAGACAAGATCATCGGTGGCCACCTCAACATCGTGCTCGGCAAGGATGAGATTGGTCAGCCAGAGCGTGAGACAATCGACAAGAAGCGCGCGCCTAGGCCCGCCTTCGGTCCGAATGGCATTCGGCAAGGCAACCGGGGCTTCGATCGTGCGCCAGCCGTCGCCACGACGCGCCCGATGATCGGCGATCCGAGCGCGCATCTCATCGTCGCGCGCTTCGGCGGTCGCGATATAGACGCGCTCTGAAAACTTCTCGACAAGCGACTCGGAAAAAACGCTTTTTCCGGATCGAGCGCCACCAAGAACGAGGACGCGAGGCGTTGTTTGAAGGTCTAGCGCCATAGGCCTTTCGCATCCTCATCTGGATCGGGGATTGCGGCGAACAGGCGCTTGGCGCTCGTCGGCTCTCCGGCACACCCCGTCCGGTTCACGGCGGCAAACGGGCAGGTCTCCTGGCTTGCGGCTTCGTCGCGGTGGCGTCCACCTTCCCGGTCATCGACCAGTGGTCACTTGGACGCGACCTCGCCGCTCACAGTTGCGGGGGCAGCCACGGATTTGGTCCCTTTTGGGTACACCGCACCGTGTTCCCTTTTTCATCGCCTCGCCGGCTTCGGCAACGCGAACCTGTTTGCTTTTCCGTTATGGCGAGGTGCGGTTACGGCGTCAATGATCGAATGCTGCGGTCACCGATGGACAGGCTGCGGGATTCCGCGTAGCGCTTCTGGCACAATACGACGTGTACCAAGGACATCGCGATGACTCATCTCGGCCATCTCAGGAGCCGGATTGCCGGCAGTGACCGCAAATCGACCGGCCCGACGCTCACGTCGATCAATCCGGCGACCGCTGCAGAACTGTGCACGTTCGAGGAGGCGGATACCTCCGCCATCAACGCGGCCGTTGCGGCGGCCAAGGAGGCGCAGCGTGAATGGATGGCCACAGACCCGGCAGAGCGCGGTCGAGTGCTCAATCGCGTCGCCGCGCTGCTGCGCGATCGGCGCATGGACCTCGCAAAGCTTGAAGTACTGGACACCGGCAAGCCCATTCAGGAGGCGCCGGAAGCCGACATCGGTTCAGCGGCCGACTGTTTCGAGTTCTTCGCCGGGCTGACGCAGGTCATCCAAGGCGATCATAACCCTCTGTCCGGCGACGCCTTCGCCTACACCAGGCGCGAACCGCTTGGTGTGTGTGCGGGCATCGGGGCGTGGAACTATCCGATCCAGATCGCGTCCTGGAAAACCGCGCCGGCGCTGGCCGCCGGCAACGCGATGATCTTCAAGCCGAGCGAAGTCACGCCTGTCACCGCGTTGCAGCTTGCCCGCATCGTGGAGGAAGCCGGCGCGCCGGCGGGCCTCATGAATGTCGTTCTGGGCGGCCGTCCGGTCGGCGAGGCGCTCGCCGCCCATCCAGACATCGCCAAGATCTCGGTCACCGGATCCGTCCCGACCGGCAAGGCGGTAATGCGCGGCGCGGCGGACACACTGAAGCATGTGACGATGGAACTCGGCGGCAAGTCGGCGCTGATCGTTTGCGACGACGCCAATCTCGACGACGCCGTCTCAGCGGCCCTTCTCGCCAACTTCTATACCCAAGGTGAGATTTGCTCGAACGGTACGCGGGTTTTTGTCCAAGCCGACATCGAGGCAGATTTCCTGCACCGGCTCGAAAACCGGACCAAGGCCATCAAGATCGGCGATCCCCTCGATCCGCAGACCCAGATGGGACCGCTCATATCAGCCGCCCACCGCGATAAGGTGCTGGCCTATGTCGACGCCGGTTTGGCCGAGGGCGCCAGATCGCTGACAGGTGATGGCCGCGCCGACCCAACACTCGAACCGGGCTACTTCGTCTCACCGGTCATCTTCGCTGGCTGCACCGACAATATGCGCGTCGTACGCGAGGAGATATTCGGCCCGGTCATGTGCGTTCTGCCATTTACGAACGACACGGACGCAATTGCCCGTGCGAACGCGACACCGTTCGGACTGGCAGCCGGCGTGATGACCCGCGATATCAGTCGCGCCCACCGAATGGCGGCGCAGCTTGAGGCAGGCACGGTGTGGATCAACAGCTACAATCTGACACCGATCCCAATGCCGTTCGGCGGTGTCAAACAGTCTGGCATAGGCCGCGAGAACGGTCTCGCGGCGCTCGACGTATACACGGAAACGAAGAGTGTCTACGTCAATCTGGGTGCCGTCGACGCGCCGTATTGATCGATCTAGCCGATGCTTTTCGGCCATCGTCCCGGCCTGCGCATAGTCGGCATACAACTCATACACAACCCAAGAGCGCATTTCTGGAAACAAAACACTCTATGCGCTAATACTTTAGTAACGCGCTGACAAATATCCTCAAATCTTAATTGAGACACTGCGGCCGGAGCCAGGAGGAATGCGCTCTTCGAAACGGTCCGTTGAACGGCAGCGGACGCGCTTCATCCCACCGAATATTGCGCTTGTTCGCCGCGTCCGGTCGGCGCGAACTGCAATGATCGGAACCGAGCTCCTTGGCAGGTTCTTGATCTGCAACAGGGCCGCTACATCCATCGAATACGCGATAATCGTGAGTCTTCTCGCGCTTGCGATCCTGTCATCCGTCAACTTGGTTGGCGCCGAGTTGCAGGCAATCTTTGGTCGCCTAATCGATTCTCCGCCGCCGCCGATCCCACCGGCATCGGACGAGCCGGGTCCACCCCCTCAACCTCTATGACCAGTTGCAAACGCCGGGCAAGGAGCCGAGCAGCGTCGCAGGATCGCATCTCACATGGAGACCTGCTGCGAAACAGAGCTTGGTGCGCTGTTTCTGGGCGCGAACTTCGATAACGCCATCGGTTCAATTAAATACAAAATGAATAAACGTTAAATGGGCACAACCGGTATCCTAATCGTCATGGTTGAGAATTTTAACACCTCTCCCGCACAGTCTCAGCATGCAGCGCCTACGACGTTTCTTGTTTTGCAATTGCGGGGTTACGAGCATCGAATATGCCGTGATCAGCGCGCTGCTGGCGCTTGCGATCGTAACGACGGTCGATCTGGTTGGTGCAGAAATACAGGGCGTTTTTGGTGAAATCGGCAGAGCTATGTCGCCATTGGGACCGCCGGCACATGGCGAACCGCCACCGCCACCGGTTCAGCCCGGCTAATGCCTCCGGCGCGAGCGGCCCCATTCGCCCAAAGCGCGAGATGTGAAAGCGATACACGATAAATTAGATTTTTGCCGCCACGCTCACAACCGGACGATTTGAAGGACGGTTCGGGTCTGCGCAGGCGCTGGGCTTCCGGCATCGTCCGAGCGAACGGGCAGATCGACTATGCGTCCAGACGATCACGATATGCGCGATGAGCCCCGGCCTCCGTGGACCACGGGGCTGTTTGCAGCATTGCTCGCAGGCATCTTTACGGTCGCACTCTCCGCTGTGGGCTTTCTTGACCGCGCCAACCTGACTGTCTCCGATATCTATGCGCGGATCGCAAATGTGCCCGTGTCGGGCGAAACCATCGTTGTCGCCATCGACGAGAAAACCGTAACCATGCTGGGCGGCTATCCGCTGGCCCGCGAGCACTTGGCGGCGATGTTGGAGCATCTGGAAACAGCCGGCGCCCGCCGTGTTTTTCTCGATGCGACATTTGGCTATCAGGGCGCGGAGGCGACCGACGCCCGTCTGGCCACCGCAATGCGGCGACTTGGACCGGATCGGCTGGCGTTGCCCACGGTGACCCTGTCCGTGAAGGATGGGTCCGGGGGCACAAAGGCTATCGAAATCGCACCAATCGACCGGTTCTCAGATGCCGCTCACCTCGTGTCGGCGGATCTGCCCTTTGCCCTCGATGGTCGCGTTCGAAGCGTGGGTCTGGACAGTCTCGATCGTCAGTCCCGGCGACAGACGGTCGCCGCGTGGCTCTCGAGCGTCGAAGCGGCCGGCTCAAGCAACTTTAGGATCGACTATGGGATCGAGCTCGGCGCGCTTCCCGTGTTCTCGTTCATCGACGTCTTGAAGGGCGATGTCCTGCCCGGCCGGCTGTCCGGGCGAAATGTCATCGTCGGATTGAATGTGGGCGGCGAGATTCAGTCGGTTTCCGTGCCCCGCTACGGAGACCTCTACCGGCCTCAGATTTTTGCGCTTTCTGCCGAAACGCTAAGGCAAGGGCGCATGTTGAAGCTCATGAACCCGTGGTTAGGCGTTATCGCAACGCTGGGCATCACCGCCTTGCTTGGCCCATGGCTTTGGCGGTACGGCGCGATCTTCGGTGCAGCCCTTACGTTGTCAGCCATACTCGGACTTTTCCTGCTTGGTGCCAGCATGCGTCAAAACCATGCGACGGACCTGGCGATCGCCGCGCCCTGTCTCGCTGCCTTTCTCAGCTACCTCGCCGTCCAGATTGCGCTGAACCCCGCGCTTGCGCGGTTTCGACATGCCTTTCATGTCGCGCTGGAGCGTGTCGACCTTGCGCATATCAAACTGCTGCAAGCCGGTAACGACGCAATCGTCACCTTCAATCCCGAAGGCGATATTCTGACCGTCAACAAGGCGGCGGAGGCGATGTTCGGAGTCAAAGCGGATGAGGCGCAGAATTTCACGATATTTGATTTCTTGCCGGATCACGGCGAGGCTTTGATGACCCGATCGGAAGCCCGCTCGCCGGGGCGGCTGCACGCTCGACTGCCTGACCCTCACGGCGCGCCACGCTATTTCGACCTGTCCTTCAATACGCTGCAAACAGGCGAGAGCTGGGTGGGGATGGTTTCAGCACGCGATATCACCGCACTGAAATCGCGCGAGGAACATCTTGCCCACGCGGCGATGCATGACTCCCTCACAGGCCTCGCTAACCGGCGCGGATTCGATACGTTCCTGGACGCCACGGCGACCTACGCCACTGAAACCGGTCAAGAATTCGCCCTCCTCCTCGTCGATTTAGACGAATTCAAGCCAATCAACGACACATTAGGCCACCATGTAGGCGATGAGGTCCTTGAGATTATCGCCAAGCGCATCCGTAGGCTGATCCGTAAGTCGGACATCGCAGCGCGTGTCGGTGGTGATGAGTTTGCCATCATCATGCAAGCACCGACGTCTTTGGAGAATGCGACTGATTTCGCGCAAAAGCTCATTCGCACGGTTTCGCAATCGATCGACGTCGATGGTCGAGTGTTGAGTGTCGGTGCAAGTGTGGGCATCGCCATTCATGGACGGCACGCCGACGATCCGGAATCGCTGCTTCAGTTCGCCGACGCTGCGATGTATGTCGCCAAGGCGCGGGGCGACGGCGGATTCGCGGTCGCTGAAGACGCTTCCAGTCCGGTGGCCATACAATGAAGAGCGCGGTTTTGACGCCGCGCTCTTGTCTGCCTGTCGATAGCCATCAGGTGTGTTCGTGACGCCACCAAACGACTGCGGCAACAACGAGACCGAAGAGCATGTGGCCCCAAAGCGCAACCCACGTGATCGAGCTCCAACCGAGGAACGGTGGGTTTCCGGCGACGAGGTGCGCCATCACGTAAAGGGCAATCACCCAAAGGACAACGCCATAGGCCAGGCCGGTGAGCCACCAGGGCACGGCGGCGAATAACCTGCTGACGGGTCGTGCCACGAGCATGTAGCCGAGCGGATAGACAATCAGTCCGGTCAGGACGTGCAGTCCGTGGCCGATACCGAGACGCCCGATCTCTCGGGCCTCCCAGCCCGAAAGGATAGCCAGCACGGAGTTCGCAAGCGGTACGGGCGCGAGTTTGGCGCCAAGCCACGGACTGGCGACGGCCTTGAAGAGCGGGCTGATAGTCTGGCCGAACAAATCAAAAGCAATCGTCGCGAAGGCACCGGCCACGACAGCCGTGATCAGAAGGCGCGCGTCTACTGCCGGGAAGATCACGGTCGGCGCGTTTTGAACTGCGGTTTGCATGAGGTCGATCCCTGTTTGTGTCGCGTCCGCTATCGCAGCTTCGCGACGCCGAGCGAGACGGAGAAATCGGTGCACCAGACGACGAATTCGTCATACTGCGTCGGATCGATGCTTGCCGGCAGCGCATAGACCTGCCGTCCGGTATTCGATTTCAGGACACTGAACTCCGTGGTCTTGTCGAACTTACCGCGCTTGGCGAAGCCCAACGTCGGCGCCGGAGCGCCATCGAGGCTGAAATCGTTTTCAAGAATGACAGTGTAGCCGCTACCGTTTTTCTGGATCGACACGCCACCCGTGGTGACATGTTTGTTGCGACCTTCGAACTGGCCCGTGGCGACGGTTTGGCTTTGCGAGTGAGCTGGCGTGATCATCGCCGTACCCGCGAGAATGCCGACTACCGCAAGCGCGGCCAGGAGTCTTGAGGGAATGGGAAGTCGCTGGATCATGGTCTTTCCTTTTTTCCTTGCCGGATAGCCCGGCGATTGCTCAACCCTTCGAAACTTGGCCGGATCATGGCGACACGCCGTCTCCGGTGATCGAGCATTTGGGTATTTGGAACCAATCAGTCTAGTAAAAACGACATCACAGGCGCGTGAGTTCTTGACTCTTCGGTTCCAAACATCATTTTGAAAACCGAGACAGTGTTGAAAGGACGTCCGGATTGGCCCGCCCCCGCGAATTCGACATCGACGAAGCAATTGACCGTGCCATGGGCATCTTCTGGGAGCGCGGCTATGACGGCGCCGCATTGCCTGACCTGATCGACGGCATGGGGATATCGCGCGGCAGTCTCTACAAGGCCTTCGGCAGCAAGAAGGCCTTGTTTCTGCGTGCGCTGGACCGATACGACAGCATCGCGGTCAAGCCGGCCGTCGCTATGCTAGAACGGCGCACCGACGGTAACGGTGCGGCGCGGGTTAAGGCGGTCTTCGAATCCGCCGTCAGTGCCGTGCGAGCCGGCGACCGGCGCGGATGCCTGTTGTGCAATTCTGCGGCCGGCGCGGCCAAGGACGATCCCGAGATCGCTCGGACCGTCGCCGACATGCTCAACCGGATGACTGCCGGTTTCGCCGCCGCGCTTGCCGATGACCCCACCGCCACCGGCGCTTCGCGTGCAGCGATACGCAAAGAGGCACGGGGTCTGACCGCCGCCTATGTGGGTTTGCGCATCCTGGCGCGTGGCGGCGAGGATGTGAAAACCCTCAAGGATGCGGCACAGGCAACGCTCGCTAGACCGCGCAATCCCGCCTCAGCTTAGCCTCGCGCGCCGGGAATAAAGGCACGCTTGGACCGTTCTCCGTCATGCCGTGCCATGGCGGAGGATCACACGTTGCGCATTCTGTCAAAGCCCAAGACCATTTGTTTCACATGCCGTCCAGAAGACGAAGAAGTCATCGCGCCGCCCTTTCCTGCCAAGTCCTATCTGCCGACCTGGTTTCGCAGGCTACCGCCGCGCGACAACGCTGTCGTCGGACCGACGAACACCGGCCTTACCGTCAAGCGCTGCATGCCGTTTCTGGACGCGATGACCACGGGTTGGATCATTCCGATCGCCGCGACGGTGCGGATCGAAATCGCCGAAGGCGGTACGCGAGTCGACACGGGTTGGGATTTTGACCGGACGATGGTGTCCAATCACGCCAAACATCAAATCAAAGGGCATCCCTACGCGTCTCGACCGCCATGCAAATTCCATAACTACTGGACCATCCAAACGCCGCCGGGCTGGAGTTGTCTCTTTATCGACCCATTGAACCGGCCCAACGGCGTGTTCGAACTCGTCGCTGGCGTCGTCGACACCGATACGTACCATTCGGAGGTGCACTTTCCCTTCTTTGCGACTGGTGCGGACGGCCTTCACACGATCGAAAAAGGCACGCCGCTCGTCCAGGTCATCCCATTTCGCCGCAGCGACTGCGACATCGACGCTGAAATTCGCGCCGAAACGAAAGCCGAGGGCGAGACACGAACTCGCATCCTGAGGCAGACACGGGCCGCCGCTGGCTGGTATCGCGAACACGCTCGCGTCAAACGGTGAGGCCGGCGTGTCGCCCGGCGACCCGGAGTCACTTCAACATGACGGAGACCGAATCGCCGGGCCAAGTCCGGCGTACACGCGGGACGCGCCGGACCTCAGGAATTCGAAGAGCTGTTCGAACTCGAATTTGAAGACGAGTTAGACGACGAGTTGGACGAAGAGTTCGATGACGAGTTCGACGAACTGTTCGAGCTCGAATTCGACGATGAGTTCGATGATGAGTTCGATGAGCTATTTGAGCTGGAGTTCGAGGACGAATTCGATGAACTGTTCGAAGATGTGTTCGAGGATGAGTTCGACGAACTGTTGGCGCTCGAATTCGACGACGCATTTGACGCACTGTTTGAGCTGGAGTTCGAAGAACTGTTCGAGTTGGACGATGAGCCATTGCCGCCATCGCCGCGTGAATACCACTGTTCACCCCGATGTTGCGATCTTTCGGTCCGAAGGCGGTCATGTTTTTGCATTTGCGCCGAGTCGCGATTGCCCGAGAACACTCGCTCAAAGAACCGACTGATGGGATCGCGCGAGCGCTCGTCGGCTGAGCTTGCGGTCGCCAAGCCTGCCGTCGCCAGCAATGCCGCGGTGATGGCGGTGAGCGTCTTCTTCATGACCACGTCTCCTCTGCGAATGTGACCGACCAAGTCGCCGGCCTAGGGAGATAAACGGTCAAGCCGGCCGATTATTCCGATGTCTGGCGAAAAAAGCGCAAGGAGCGGAGCGTTGAAGCTCTAAGACCGGCGGCATAAGGTCGGTGCGGACCGAGGCCATAGCAATGACCTACGACGAATTTAACGCGTTTTGCGGGGCGCTACCGGCGACATCCTATGTCGTTCAGTGGGGCGGGTCGCATGTCTGGAAGGTCGGCGGAAAGCTTTTCGCAGTTGGCGGTTGGGACGACGATGAGCCACGCTTCACGTTCAAGGTGTCCGAGCTGTCCTATGAAATTCTCAAGGACATGCCCGGCTTGCGCCCGGCGCCCTATCTGGCGTCGCGCGGCATGAAGTGGATTCAGCACTACGACAAACCGGGGCTCTCGGACGACGATCTGCGCGACTATTTACGCCAATCACACAAGATCGTTTCGCTCGGATTATCGAAGAAGAAGCAGCGCGAACTGGGCCTCAATCAGGACAAATCGCCTTCAGCCTGAAACGGACAGTAGCATCGCCGTCGCATCGTCCGACCTCTTGAAGCGTGGGTATTTGAGCGCCTGGGGGTCGATCCGGTGCTCGATGTCGCGTAGTTCATCCATGAGAGTGGCCAGCCCCTTGGCCTTGGCCGCAGCAATCAGGGACTGTGGCGTGTGACGGCCATAAGTCTCGACGAGAGCTGCGAACCCGTCGCTGCATAAAAGGCCCGTGAACGATCCGGGTTCGAGGGCAATGTCTACCAGATGATCCGCCGCATCCGGCACCAGGCCAAGGGTCCAGACGCCGCTGGCCGGCGTGTTGTGATGTTGGCGGATCTCACGCAAATGAGCCAGCGTCTCGGCATGTCGCACCAGAGAGCCGCTCGCGCCGATACCACCGAGCCGGCGGATATGGTACGCGGCACCGCGCGCCTCCACCTCACCGATCAGCGGCAGCGGCGAATGCATCTCAACGCGGCCATCGGATCGTTCCAGAAGCAGCGTGCAATCGCCGAGACCGGCAAACCGTAAGCCGTCGTCAGTGGCACGCAGCATGGCGAAACTCGCCGTCGGCCAGGCATAGCGCGGCATCGCCTCGCCGTTCGCGGCAGACGAGTAGCCGTGCTCCGCCTGTTCCGCGATACCCCGAACGACATCGCTAAGCGCGGTCGCGGAGCTGACATTCTGCTGGAAGGCCTCTGCGGCCAAATCCGCCAACCAGCCGGCATCGCTACCGGCTTCCGTCATGATCTGGCGCTCGCCGAGGCCCGTCGCGCCGTCGATGACGAACGCACAGGCATCATTCGCCCCATAGCGGTCCTCGTTCGCGCGATCCGCCGAACCGGGGTCCGTCAGAGCCTCGACAACCGTGATCTCCACTTTCGCCCCCGGTTTCACCTGCCCGACCATAGCCACACGTCGCAGCGGAGTGAAACGGCAGCGTGTTTGAGGATTTTACCTCACTCACCGATCTGGGGCTTGCAAAGCTCTGCAAAAGATTGCGAGCATTGCCGCTCGGTTTCCAGTTCGGCGCCCGAACCGAACGGCAATTCAGTGGGGAGAAAGACAGTGAAGAACACCCTTAAAGGACTACTGCTCGCATCGACCTTTGTCGGCGCCGCCGGAATGGCCGCCGCGCAAGACGTCACGCTGACCATTGAAAGCTGGCGCAATGACGACCTGACCATCTGGCAGGACTCGATCATCCCGGCCTTTGAAGCCACACACCCCGGCATCAAGGTCACCTTCGCGCCGACGGCACCGGCGGAGTACAACGCCGCCTTGAATTCGAAGCTTGAAGCCGGATCGGCTGGCGATCTGATCACCTGCCGCCCGTTCGATGCCTCGCTCAGCCTTTACGAGAAGGGTCATCTGGCACCTGTGCAGGACCTGGAGGGTATGGCCAATTTCGGCAGCGTGGCCAAGGCCGGTTGGAGCACCGACGACGGCTCGGTCACCTACTGCGTGCCGATGGCCTCGGTCATCCACGGTTTCATCTACAACGCCGACGCCCTTGCCGAACTCGGCATCGAAGTGCCGGAGACGGAGGATGCATTCTTTGCCGCCCTCGACAAGATCAAGGAAGACGGCAGCTACATCCCCATGGCGATGGGCACCAACGACCAGTGGGAAGCCGCCACCATGGGCTACAACAATATCGGCCCCAACTATTGGAAGGGTGAGGACGGCCGCCTGGGGCTGATCGCGGGCACACAGAAGCTGACCGATGACGCCTGGGTCGCACCTTATCGCACGCTCGCCCGCTGGAAGGACTATCTGGGCGATGGCTTTGAGGCCCAAACCTATCCGGACAGCCAGAACCTGTTCACCCTTGGGCGTGCTGCGATTTATCCTGCGGGCTCTTGGGAAATTGCCGGCTTCAATGCCCAGGCCGACTTCAAGATGGGCGCGTTCTATCCGCCAGTGAAGAGTGCCGGGGACGACTGCTATATCTCCGATCACACGGATATCGCGATTGGCATGAACCCGAAGACGCCGAACCCCGATGCCGCAATGGCCTTCCTCAACTGGGTCGGATCGGCCGAATTCGCTTCGCTTTACGCCAACGCGCTTCCAGGCTTCTTCTCGCTCTCCAATCACTCCGTGACCATGGAAGATCCGTTGGCGCAGGAATTCGTGTCCTGGCGCGAGGCCTGCAACTCGACGATCCGCTCGACCTACCAGATCCTGTCGCGCGGCACGCCGAACCTGGAAAACGAGACCTGGAACGCCTCGGCCAACGTCATCCGGGGAAGCGAGACGCCGGAAGCAGCCGGCCAACGCCTGCAGGAGGGCTTGGCAAGCTGGTACGCGCCGCAGCAATAAGCGCGCTCGACCGGGTGGGCTGCCGCCCGCCCGGTCGCTGCCAAACTCGCTTTCGATGAGCGCCGGGCGGAGGGGCAAGAAGCCGGTCAGATGGCATATCGCCGTCTTTCTGGCGCCCGCCGTCCTCGTCTATACGGCGGTGATGATCCTACCGCTCTTTTCGACGCTGCAGCTTTCCCTCTACACCGCCGTCGATAACGTTCAGACCTTTGTCGGCCTCGCCAATTTCGAGACCCTCTTCGGCGATCCGCGCTGGTCGGAGAGCTTCTGGAACGCGCTTGGCAACAACTTCTGGTTCTTCTTCATTCACATGCTGGTGCAGAATCCGATCGGGGTCTTGCTGGCAGCGCTCCTAAGCAGTCCGAGCCTGCGCCTGAAGGCCTTCTACCGCACGGCGATCTTCATCCCGACGATCCTCTCCTTCGTCATCGTCGGCTTCGCCTGGAAGCTGATCCTGAGCCCAATCTGGGGCGTGGCGCCCGGCATTCTCGACGCCGTCGGCCTCAAGAGCCTCTACCAGCCTTGGCTCGGCAAGGAGGCCTATGCGTTGACCACGCTCAGCCTTGTGTCCGTCTGGCAGTTCGTCGGCATACCGATGATGCTGATCTACGCGGCGCTTTTGACCATCCCGGACGAGATCATCGAAGCGGCGGAATGCGACGGCATCACCGGCATGTCGCAGTTCTGGAAGATCAAGCTGCCTTTGATCCTTCCTTCGATCGGGATCGTTTCGATCCTCACTTTTGTCGGCAATTTCAACGCGTTCGACCTGATCTATACCAGCCAAGGTGCGCTTGCCGGCCCCGACTATTCGACCGACATTCTGGGCACGTTCCTTTACCGAACGTTCTTCGGATTTCAGCTCCAACTCGGCGATCCGAACATGGGCGCAGCCATTGCCTCGGCGATGTTCCTGATCATCCTGGCCGGGGTGAGCATTTACCTGTTCGGCATTCAAACGCGGCTTCGCCGCTATCAGTTCTAGGCTTCAAGCGATGAACGCCGCCAGACACTCCCCTGCCCGATCGATCGCCGCCCATGCGATCCTGGCGACCTATACGGTCATCGCGCTGTTCCCGGTCATCGTCATCCTGATCAATTCGTTCAAGACGCGAAAGGCGATCTTCGGCAAGCCGTTGGAGCTGCCAAGCGCCGAAACGTTCTCGATGATCGGCTACCAGACGGTCTTGGAGCAGGGCGACTTCTTCCTCTACTTCCAGAACAGTCTGATCGTCACGGTTGTTTCGTTGGCGCTCGTTCTTCTGTTCGGCGCGATGGCGGCTTTCGCGCTCGCAGAATACCGCTTCAAGGGCAATCGGCTGATGGGCCTCTACCTGGCGCTCGGCATCATGATCCCGATCCGGCTCGGCACCGTGGCCATCCTGCAATTGATGGTAGCAAGCGGCCTGGTGAATACGCTGACGGCCCTCATTCTGGTTTATACGGCCCAGGGCCTGCCGCTTTGCATCTTCATCCTGTCGGAGTTCATGCAAACGGTCTCAGACGACCTGAAGAACGCCGGCCGCATCGACGGGTTGTCGGAATATCGTATCTTCTTCCGCCTGGTCTTGCCGCTTGTGCGCCCGGCCATGGCGACGGTCGCCGTCTTCACCATGATCCCGATCTGGAACGATCTCTGGTTCCCGCTGATCCTGGCGCCGGCGGAGGAAACGAAGACGATCACGCTCGGCGCCCAGGTCTTCATCGGCCAGTTCGTCACCAACTGGAACGCGGTGCTCTCGGCGCTGTCGCTGTCGATCCTGCCGGTGCTGGTTCTTTATCTCATCTTCTCGCGGCAACTGATCCGCGGCATCACGGCGGGGGCAGTGAAATGACGGACAGACCGATCCGCGTGATGGTCGCGGGTTTGGGAAACATGGGCAAAAGCCACGCGCTGGCCTATCACGCCAATCCCGGCTTCGAGATCGTCGGTCTGGTCAATCGCTCTCCAGTCGACCTCCCCGCCGAGTTGAAAGGTTATCCTTTTCTCTCATCGTTTAACGAGGCGCTCGCCGACCTGAAACCGGACCTTGCGTCCGTTTGCACCTACTCTGAGTCCCACGCCGAATACGCGATCTCGGCGATGCGTCAGGGCGCCCATGTCTTCTTGGAAAAACCCATCGCGACGACGGTTGCCGATGCAGAGCGCGTCGTCGAGGTTGCCACGGCCGAGGGCCGCAAGCTCGTTATCGGCTATATCCTGCGCCATCATCCCTCCTGGATGCGGCTGATCGAGGAAGCGCGATCGCTCGGCGGGCCTTATGTGTTCCGATTGAACCTCAATCAGCAGTCGTCGGGTCCGACCTGGCAGACCCACAAACAGCTCATGAAATCGACCTCGCCGATCGTCGATTGCGGTGTCCACTATGTCGACGTCATGTGCCAGATCACCGATGCGAAGCCGGTCAAAGTGCGCGGCATGGGCCTCCGCATGACGGACGAGGTCGCGCCAGAGATGTACAATTACGGCCACTTCCAGGTGATCTTCGAGGACGGATCCGTCGGCTGGTATGAGGCCGGCTGGGGTCCGATGATGTCAGAGACCGCGTTCTTCGTGAAAGACATCATCTCCCCGAACGGCGCGGTCTCAATCGTCATGGCCGAAGGCGCCAAGTCCGACGACATCGACACGCACACCAAGACATCGACCATCCGTATCCACCGCGCGGAGACGGACGCGGACGGGCATTTCCGGCACGCCGACGCGGACCTTGCGATGGAGGGCGAACCCGACCATCAGGCGCTGTGCGATCGCGAGCAAGCGTTCATGCTGAAGGCCATTCGCGAGGACATGAACCTTGCCCGGCACATGACCGACGCCGTCCAGTCGCTGCGCATCTGCCTGGCCGCCGACGAGAGCATCCGCACCGGCCGGGAGATCGATCTATGACACCGGGAGCCGCGTTTTGGGGTCGCTGAAGCTCGACAACATACACAAGGCCTTCGGCACGGTGGAGGTGCTGAAGGGCGTCAATCTCGATGTCCAGGACGGCGAGTTCATCATCTTCGTCGGCCAATCCGGCTGCGGCAAGTCGACCCTATTGCGCATCATCGCCGGTCTGGAAGACGCCACCGAGGGCGGTGTCGAAATCGATGGCAAGGAGGTCAGCCTCACGCCCCCCGCCGAGCGTGGCATCGCGATGGTCTTCCAGACATATGCGCTCTACCCGCACCTCACCGTGCGCGACAATATGGGGCTTGGCCTAAAGCAGGCGAAAGTGCCGGCATCCGAAATCAGCGAAAGCGTCGATGCGGCCTCGACGATGCTCTCCCTCGACGAACTTCTCGACCGCCGGCCGGCCGAACTGTCCGGCGGTCAGCGCCAGCGGGTCGCAATCGGTCGCGCCATCGTGCGCAAACCGAAACTGTTCCTGTTCGACGAACCGCTCTCCAATCTCGATGCCGCGCTGCGGGTCAACACGCGGCTAGAGATCGCCCGCCTTCACCGCGAACTGAACGCTACGATGATCTACGTCACCCACGACCAGATCGAAGCAATGACGCTCGGCGACCGGATCGTCGTCCTCAACGAGGGCCGGGTCGAACAGGTCGGCTCGCCGATGGAGCTTTACAACAAGCCAGCCAACATGTTCGTCGCCGGCTTCATCGGCTCACCGCAGATGAACTTCATCCACGCTGCCGCGCTCGGCCGGTCCGATGCCAAGACCATCGGCATTCGGCCAGAGCATATTTCAATCGACGGAGAGAGCGGTGATCTGACAGGCTCCGTCACCCATGTCGAGCATCTGGGCGGTGACACGAATGTCTATCTCGACTGCGGCGCTGCAGGGCTTCTTACAGTCCGCTTGTTTGGCGAGAGGTCGATCGTCATCGACTCGTCGATCACCGCCACGTTCGACAGAGATCGAACGTTCAAGTTCGACGACCAGGGCAACGCCATCACATAGCGATCTGCCGCCCCGCCAACCTTGCCGATCTTTAATTTGTTCCGATCACGCAACGTCACCAAATCGTGATTGCGCGCATGAAACTGTCGTCCACCTCTGGGAACAAGGACTTTTGCCATGCAATCGCAATCCCTTTGTGCCGTCGCTGCCATCGGCCTCTCGCTCGCGCTTTCCGCCAGCGCAAACGCCAACGTCTCGATTGAAAAGACCGGCGGCAAGATATGTATCTCAACCGACGGCCTGCCGAACCACGCGACCGGCACATTCCCCAATCGCGGCAATCCCCATTCGATCCGTGCCCGGAACGCGCGCTATTGCGTCACCGCCAATCCCAAGAAGGGATCGCGGGCGCGCGAACAGCGCGGCGCGATTGGGATTGGCCTGAACGGCGTGGTCATCCGGCCTGGAACAGCGGACTATTGGGACCCGAATTCGCGTCGCGGATTCAGCCGCGACCGGTCGTCGGGTTGGAACCTTGAGGGCATGGGCGCCAGCGACCTGCTCGGCCTAGACTCCAACAATGCCCATGTCGACCAACGCGGCCTCTACCATTATCACGGCGTGCCGAAGGGTTTGCTCGGCTCAGTCAGCGGTTCTCACATTGGGTACGCCGCCGACGGCATCGAGATTCACTACATCGGCAATCGCGCCAAGTCCGGCTATCGCCTGAAGTCGGGTACGCGCCCGTCCGGCCCCGGTGGCCGCTATGACGGAACCTACGTCCAAGATTGGGAGTATGCCGGCGGCGGCACGCTCGACCGCTGCAATGGCGGCATGTTGAACGGCGAGTACGTCTACTTCGCTACCACCACCTTCCCGTTCTATCCCCGTTGTCTGTGGGGCTCGGCAAGCGCCGACTTCAGACGCTGATGCCCACCCGAGTTGGCAAGTCCGCGCCGATCTGATCCACTTGGATCGGGGCGGCTTGCCCTATCTCGCGGAGAGCGAATGCCATGTCGGAGCCTGCAACCAGTACCGCGCCTCTCGAAGGCATCATCCGCAATCCTGCCAACGACAATCATTTCATGGCCGTCAAACCCGTCGGCCGCCGCGTGCGAGCCTATACCGGTGACACACTGATTGCCGCCACCGACGATGCCGTCTGGATCATCGAGTTCGCCGGGAAAGCACTGAACCCAGTCATCTATGTGCCGCCGACTTCGCTTGCCGTCAGCCTCGAACCGATCGAGAAATCGACCCACTGCCCGCTGAAGGGCGACGCCACCTATTGGTCTTTCAATGGCGAGGAAATCGGCTGGACCTACCCAGCCCCGTTCGATTTCTCGAAAGAGATCGCCGGCCTCCATGCCTTCTGGTCATCGAAGGTCCGGTTCGTGATCGGCGACTAGAGTGATGGCCGGGCAGCCCGGCGGGCATACATAGCGACCAAAAAGAAAAGGCCGCCTGGAGGCGGCCTTTTCAATTTCTGCGTGAGAAGCGCAGATGCAAGCGAAGTCACTTACATCATGCCGCCCATGCCGCCCATGTCGGGCATGGCCGGAGCCGGAGCGTCCTTCTTCGGTGCCTCTGCGACCATGGCTTCGGTCGTGATCAGGAGACCCGCAACGGAGCCCGCATCCTGCAGCGCGGTGCGCACGACCTTCGCCGGATCGACGACTCCCATGGCAACCAGGTCGCCATACTCGCCGGTCTGGGCATTGAAGCCGTACTTCGCGTCACTGTTCTCCAGGATCTTGCCGACAACGATGGAACCCTCACCGCCCGCGTTCTCGACGATCTGGCGCACCGGTGCCTGGATCGCCTTGCGGACGATGTTGATGCCGGCAGTCTGGTCGTCGTTCTCGCCGGTGAGGCCTTCGAGAAGCGATGTGGCACGCAGCAGCGCGACACCGCCGCCCGCAACAATGCCTTCTTCCACCGCAGCGCGGGTGGCGTTCAGCGCATCGTCGACGCGGTCTTTCTTCTCTTTGACCTCGACCTCGGTCGCACCGCCGACGCGGATCACCGCAACACCGCCGGCGAGCTTCGCCAGGCGCTCCTGCAGCTTCTCACGGTCGTAGTCGGAGGTGGTCTCTTCGATCTGCGCGCGGATCTGGCCGACCCGACCTTCGATCTGCTCCTTGGCGCCCGCACCGTCGACGACGGTGGTTTCTTCCTTGGTGATCGTAACCTTCTTGGCCGTGCCGAGCATGTCGAGGCCGACATTCTCAAGCTTGATGCCGAGATCCTCGGAGATCACCTGACCGCCGGTCAGGATGGCAAGGTCCTCAAGCATGGCTTTGCGGCGATCGCCGAAGCCCGGCGCCTTGACGGCCGCGACCTTCAGGCCACCGCGCAGCTTGTTGACGACCAGGGTCGCCAGCGCCTCGCCTTCCACGTCCTCGGCGATGATGAGGAGCGGACGCGACGACTGAACGACGGCCTCCAGGATCGGCAACATGGCCTGCAGGTTGGAGAGCTTCTTCTCGTGCAGGAGGATGTAGGGATCCTCAAGGTCGGCAATCATCTTTTCCGTGTTGGTCACGAAGTAAGGCGAAAGATAGCCGCGGTCGAACTGCATGCCTTCGACAACGTCGAGTTCGGTCTCGGCCGTCTTGGCTTCTTCAACCGTGATGACGCCTTCATTGCCGACCTTCTGCATGGCTTCGGCGATCATCTCACCGATTTCCGTGTCGCCATTCGCCGAGATCGTGCCGACCTGGGCGACTTCCTCGGACGAGTTGATCGTCTTGGACGCCTGCTGAATGGACTCGATGACCTTGCCGACGGCGGCATCGACGCCGCGCTTCAGGTCCATCGGGTTCATGCCGGCAGCCACAGACTTGGCGCCTTCGCGAACGATCGACTGGGCCAGCACCGTCGCGGTCGTGGTGCCGTCACCGGCCACGTCATTTGTCTTCGACGCAACCTCGCGCAGCATCTGCGCGCCCATGTTCTGGAACTTGTCCTCAAGCTCGATTTCCTTGGCGACGGTGACACCATCCTTGGTGGTGCGCGGCGCGCCGAAGGATTTTTCGAGGACGACATTACGGCCCTTTGGGCCAAGCGTGACTTTCACGGCGTTGGAGAGAATGTCGACGCCTTCCAGCATCTTCTCACGCGCATCGCCGGAGAAACGGACTTCTTTTGCAGCCATTGGAATTGACCTCAGATTGCAGGTTTAACTTGGATACGGATTGGGTCGGGCCTGTTAGGCCGCTTTCGCCTGGGCGGAAGCCTCGACGATACCCATGATGTCGGATTCCTTCATGATGAGGTAATCCACGCCATCGAGCTTGATCTCAGTGCCGGACCACTTGCCGAACAGGATGCGGTCGCCGACGGAGACGTCGAGATCGATACGCTCGCCATCGTCGTCGCGGGCGCCCGGACCAACGGCGATCACTTCGCCCTGGGACGGCTTTTCTTTGGCGGTGTCGGGGATGATGATGCCCCCGGCGGTTTTCTCGTCTTCGTCGAGACGCTTGACCAGGACACGGTCATGAAGCGGGCGGAAATTCATTCCTGAAGTCCTCCGGTAGTCGATTGATTACACATGTTAATCGGAAGACTGTTAGCACTCATAAATACCGAGTGCTAACAGTTGCGCGGGGATGTAGTCACATGCGCGTGAGGAGTCAAGGCGAAGCCGGAAAAAATTCCGTCGCGCGGGGCGCGTTTAACGCTTGCGGGCCACGATCAATCCATCGGCAATAGGCACGATCGCCATGTCGACGCGGTCGTCATCGCGCACGTCTCGGGTCACCGTTCGGATCGCCTCGGTCGCTCGCGACGTATCGCTCGCATCGACGACGCCGCCATCGCGAAAGGCGTTGTCGAGAAGTACGAGACCGCCTGGCCGCACCAAGCGCACGGCGCGCTGGTAGTATTCGGGATAGGGTTGCTTGTCGGCATCGATAAAGACCATGTCGACGCTGCCCTCGCCGTCTTGCGCAATCAGGTCGTCCAGAACATCGACCGCATCGCGCATCCGCAGATCGATCCGATCGTCGACCCCGGCCTTTTGCCAATGCCGCCGGGCAATCGCTGCAAACTCCTCGTGACGCTCACATGTAACGACCCGAATTTCCGGCAACGACTGCGCAATCCAAAGCGTGCCGTAGCCGGTGAATGTGCCAAGCTCGACATAGCGGCGCGCACCGATCATCCGGGCCAGGAGCACGTTGAGCTGACCCTGCTCCAGCGCCGTCGCCCAATTGCCGATGCCATCGAGCGCCATGGTCTCTTCGCGCAACGCCTTAAGCGCCGGTGTCTCGGCCACGCCCATAGAACGCATCCAATCGGTCAAGGCCGGCGGCAGGCCGAGCGTGGCATCGGACATGGAACGAAAACTCCCTCGTGACCGACGGATATGCGCACGTTGCCGATCAAACGCAAGCCCGGTCGAGAGCCCACGCGATTTCTGTTTACCGCGGCGAAAAACCATGGCAAGCGCGATAGACAAACGAAGGACCGCAACGGGAGGTGCGGCATGGTTCAACTAACCTTCGGGGCGCGAATGCGCCTTTCGCCCTTTCACGCACAGGCCATGCGCGCCGGGCTGTCGCATGCCTCTGTCTACAATCACATGGTCCTGCCGGTCGCCTACGGCGATGCATTGGCCGAATATTGGCGCCTGATCAATGATTGCGCGCTTTGGGATGTGGGCGTTGAGCGCCAGGTCGAAATCGTCGGACCGGATGCTTTCGCACTCGTTCAACGTTTGTGTTCGCGCGATCTGACCAAGCTGGCCGTCGGCAAAGGCAAGTACGTGGCGCTGTGCGATCACGACGGCACGCTGATCAACGATCCCGTGCTCCTCAAGCTTGCCGACGACCGCTTTTGGCTCTCGATCGCCGATAGTGACATTTTGTTTTGGGCCAGGGCCGTCGCCGGTGAACGCGGCTACGATGTCCAGGTCTTCGAGCCCGACGTCTCGCCCCTTGCCGTTCAGGGCCCGAAGGCGGAGGACGTGGTCGCATCGCTGTTCGGTGAGGACATCCGGGCGCTCAAGTCGTTCTGGTTCACCGAGACGCATCTCGACGGCATACCGCTCGTGCTCGCCCGCTCGGGCTGGAGCAAACAGGGAGGCTTCGAGCTCTACCTGACCGACGGCTCACACGGCGATGCCTTGTGGCAGAACATGATGGAGGCCGGTCGGCCGTTCAACATCGGTCCAGGCGCGCCGAACGCAATCGAGCGCATTGAAAGCGGGCTGTTGTCGTATGGCTCCGACACGGACGATGCGACCAATCCGTTCGAGGTTCGCCTAGACCGCTTCGTATCACTGGACACGCCGGCCGATTATATCGGCAAGGCGGCGCTGCAACGCATCGCTGAGAACGGCCCGGCGCGTCTGCAGGTTGGCCTAGTGCTCGACACGGCGCCCGCGGCCGCGACAGACCGTAAGTGGCCAATAAGCCAGGACGGCGAAACGGTCGGCTATGCGTCGAGCATCGTTCACTCGCCGCGTCTTGAGCGCAGCATCGGGATCGGACTGGTGCGTACCGATCTGACCGAGCCGGGGACCCGAGTTGTCATTGACTCGCCCGACGGGCCGATCCCGGCATCGGTTGCGGACTTGCCATTTCTCTAGATCGGAATGAGGTGGCGTCAGCTCATCTCGCGCGTCTTCCCGGACGCGCTGCGGCATGAAATGCTGCTGCGCTGATCCGGGATCGTTCGACATCTGGCACCTGCGCCATCGACAACGCGATCCCGGTTCTGCGGCGCAACACTAAGGTGCTGCACCGCGACCGGGATGACGAACGAAGAGGATGTCTCGATTTGAACTTATTCCGCTTCAGGCGGCGATCCGTTTCGGCTTCGGCTGGGCGGCGACGATCATCGCGGCGGAGATGATGAGCGCAGCGCCGAAGAACACCTCCACGCCCGGGGTCTCGGCAAAGAACACATAGCCGAGCCCGACAGCCCACAAGAAGTTGGTGTATTCGATGGGCGCCAGGCGCGATGCCGGCGCCTGTTTAAATGCCCAAGACAGGATCAGGTGGCCAAACGTTCCAAGCGCACCGATGACGAAGAACCAGAAAAGCGCCTCGAACCCGATTGGCGTAAAGGTCGCAATCCCGAATGGCGCGATGATGATCATCGCCACGAAAGCCTGGGTGACGACCAGAACCGGGATCGTGTCGTGGGCCGATTGCCGGCGCAACAAGACGATCGCCAGGGCATAACCAATCGACGCAACAAGTGCGGCGGCAACGCCAAGCGGATCGAGCGGTTGATTGCCGCTGTGCCCACCGCTCCCGAATACCATGACGAGAACACCCGAAAAGCCAAGCCCGATCGCCAAGAGCGCGCGACCGCCAATCGGCTCGCCGAGGATCAGCCGCGACAAAATGACCATCCACAGTGGCGCCGTGAACGCCAGCGTAACGGCAAAAGCAAGCGGCAGGCGTCCTAAGGCGAAGAAGAAGGAAAACGCGGTGAAGACCACGATCACGCCCCGCAGACTGTTGGCGCGGATCGATTGACTGGACAGACCTCGCCGCAAATCGCGTACGGCAAAGGGAAGCGCGATGGCGAAGCCGAAAGCGTAACGCAAGAACGTGATTTGCGCCGTGCCGAAATCCGCGGCAGCGGCTTTGATCATCGCGTCCATTACGGACAAAACTGCGATGGCGAGAACCACCGCGAGAACCGGCATATAGCCGCTTTGAGAGGTCATCGGGGAACCCGGTAAAGGCGTGACCAGCCATCTCGCACGCCCATGGCGGTGATGGCAAGCGCAGTCGGAAGACCGCTCTGGCAACCGGGATCAGGCGGTATCGCGGTCCTGCCAGGCCTGCATTTTTCTGTAGATCGTGGAAGGACTGATTTGCAGCGCCTCGGCGGCCTTTCCGACATTGCCCTCGCAAGCCGCAAGCGCCGTTTCGATGATGCGCTGCTCCTGAATCCAAAGCGGAGCGATACCGTCCGAGGAAGCCTCTAGATCGCGCAGCGCCGTCGCAATCGTGCTGGCGAGGTCGGGGTGAAGGCGAATGGCCTCGTCATCTGCGATCTCGCCGATCAGCCCCGCCGGGCCGTATAGGGATGTCGGTAGCATGGACATGGTGACAGGCCCGTGCCCTCGGCGTGCAAGGACATGCCGGACCACGGCTTCAAGCTCCCGCACGTTGCCCGGCCACGCATAGTCGCGCAGCGTCTCTTCGACGTCGGGCGTCAACGATCCGGCCGTGGCATCCGCACTTTTCAGCATCGCCTCGGCCAACGGCGCGATGTCCGCCGGATGATCCCGCAACGCTGGAAGGCCAAGCGGCAGAACATAGAGGCGGTAAAAAAGGTCACTGCGAAAGCGGCCGGCGTCGACTTCGGCTTGCATATCGCACGCGGTCGCGCAGATGAGCCGCGCATCGATTGGTTCGGCCTCGCGGTCGGGCGTTGTGTCGGTGCCGGTGAGCAGCGTGCGGAGCAGTCGTCCTTGCAGCTCTGTCGGCAACGCCTCTACGTTGTCGAGAAAAACCGTGCCACCATCGGCGGCAGCGAAGGCCCCTGGGGTGGTCTGCGGATCGCCCATACCGAAGAGCTGACTCTCAAGCTCACCGTCATCTGCGACGGAGCAGTCGGCTGAAACAAAAGGACGGTCCGAGCGCTCGGACGCTTGATGGATGGCTCGCGCGCAGGCCGCCTTGCCGGTGCCCACTTCGCCGAACAAAAAGATTGGGGCGTCCGATCGCGCAATGCGACGCGCCTGCGTAAGCACGGTCGCAAACGCCGGCGATACGCCGGCCATCACATCGAACGAGACACCGAGGTCTGCGTTAGCCGGGTCGCCGGTCAATGTCTTCGGCACCGCCAGCACCGGATCGAGACAAGCGGCAAATCTGGTGCGCGACAACGGCTTGGCCAGAATCCTCACCGGATCGATACCGGCTGCGAGAACCTGCGCCTGCTCCGCCTGAGTGTCGACGATGGCGATCACGGGTCGTCCGGCCGCCGATCGCAAGACACGCTGAAGATCCGCGGTGCTCAGATCGATAACAAAGGCCGCAATCTCTACCGCCACCGATGGTCGCGCCGACCGCCCATCGCCATGGCGCACCAGCGCGACGTCCGGTCCGTAGCTGCGCTCGATCCAATCGCCATAGACATCGAATTCGCGGTCGCTTCCTCCAACAAGCGCAATCTCTATGCGTTGGCGAGAAACCAGAAATTGAGACATGCGATGGACTGTCCGGTGGATGTCTGGACGATGTCCCGGGACGCTGCGGGACAGTCCGCAGGATTGTCCATCATGGTAAACAAACCGTTGTCACACCCGCGTGGCATCCCACTGCCATGCTTCCGCCGTGATTTCGGTCCACACAGCCCGTCAAGGATGCGGTTCATGTTAACGGCCATTTCGGTTTGTTGAACCGCGCATGTTTGCATTATGTTATTTCGCGACGATTCGGAACCGATGCATTGGCTAAGGGGAATGCATGAAATTCGATCGCGCGAGAACTATCTCGGCCATGCACCAGCACCGCAATAGGCAAGAGCGCATCCTGCGCCCGGCCGATTGGGCGATCGCCGCCGGCGCGGCGGCGTTCATTGCAGCCGGCATCATCGCTATTCTGCCGTTTGAAGCACGGTCGGATCGGACCGAGACGGCGGCCGCAACCAGCAGCGCGGAGATCACGCCCGGCAACATTCTTGCCAGCGTTGTCGACTTGTTCAAGAAGCCGGACGAGGCTGGTGGGGCGATTGCACCGACAGCGAAAAAGCCACTGGAAACGGACACCGCACCTGAAACGACCGCGGCGCTGGCGCCCGAAGCCGAGCCGCTTGTGCCAGCCGACGGCATCCGCAAAGTGGTGACCGAGGACATTCGCATCGAGCCGGTCGTTGCAGAGACGCCCGTTCAGACCGCGTCCCTCGCGCTCGGCACCTATGCGTTTAACGATCGTCGCCTTCCCGGTGGCTGCGGCCTCATGTTGACCCGCGCAGACGATGAAAACGCCATCCTGTTCTTCCATGAGCTGGCCGCCGCCGGTGGTGACAGCCGCGGGTTCGTGCTGGTCGAGAACGAAATGGTCGCCATGGCGCGCGTCGACAGTAGCGGCGACCCGCTCGGTTTCGGTCAATATCCGCTACAGGTTTTTGAAAGCGGCGATGGCGCCGTCAAGGCTATCGTCGACATCAACCTTGCCAGCGCATCTGAAGAAGGCAGCTTGCGCCTGCCTGTCGAGCGAGGCCAGTTGATCGTGACGACCGGCGACGGCCGCACGGTCACCATGGACGTTGGCGGCGACGCCGGCTGCTAAAGCGAAGCGGTCAAAGCGCCGCCGCGGCCTCTAGCGCCGGCTTATCCTCGATACAGTAGTATCCGCTAATACGGGAAATCAGCCCGTCGCGCTTCCAGATATTGAGGATCCGATTGGCGTTCTCGCGCGCCATGCCGGACATATTGGCAAGATCGGCTTGGCTCACCTTGTAGTGGATCAGGATGCGGTCGTTGTCGACTGGTTTGCCGAACGTGTCGGCGAGTTGCAGCAGCGTTTGAGCGATACGGCCGTTCATCGGCAGGAAACAGCGGGCGGCGAATACGTCATTGGCGTGGCGCAACCGGCCACCGACAATCTTCAACATGTGGCGATAGATGGCCGGTTGGTCCTCCGCCAACCGCTCGAACGAAATACGGTCGACGAACGCAAGCCGGCTTGCCTTGATCGCCGTCACGGTCGCCGAGCGCGGTCGCCCGTCGAAAATCGCCAATTCACCGACAACATTGCCGGGGCCAAGGACCGCGAGCAGCTGTTCGACCCCCTCGACCGAGACAAGGCTGACCTTCAGCGAGCCCTCAAGCACGGAGTAAAAGCCATTGCCGGGATCGCCCGTCTCGAAAAGCACTTTGTTGGCCGGCAGCGGCACGACCCTTGCGATCTTGGCAATTTCATCAAGAAGCGCCTCCGGCAACCCGCCGAGCGAGACGCTTTGATCGAGAAAAGCGCGATCGACAGACATGGGCATCCTTTTCCTCGACGGCATCATCCGTCGCCAAACCGCGTTGAGAATACCGGTTCAATAAGACATCGGCAATTCGCCATGCCTGTCGGCTAGCTCACACCCCCGATTTCACCCCCATCCATGCCGATCGTTTGGGGAACGCAAATACACAGATTTACGAGGAACCTGCTGATCGCATTGCATTTCAACGCCCAACGGGGATTAAATGCGGCAACGAATCAGGGTCGAGTGCGGCAAACCCATGATCAAGATGTCTTCGGCCGGACACCATGTCCGACTGCTTTTAGTAGTTCTCCTGGCAGCGGCCCTTGCCGCCTGCGCGAATGTGCGCCCGGGCAACAGGGGCGAACCTGCGCCGACAACATCGCCAGCTCCCACAGCTACACCCTCCGCCGGTGAAACAGAGACGACCGCGACGAATGATACGGCCGGCGCTCAGGAGGGCGTAACGGCTGGCACCGAAGCGGCAAGTGCGGAACCCGCCGAAACGGACTCGGTTACCAACGCCGAGCCGGAGGGTCCCGTCGATCCCGATGCCCCGATTGGCGGCTATTCACCCATCGTGGCCGCCTGCGGCCCACCTGGCACCCTGGCTGGGACATCGACCGGCGGCGGCGGCAGCGCAACGAGCGGATCGCTGTTCGCCGCAGCGCAGTCCGGTAGCGCGACCGAGGGCGGTCGCATCGCCGTCGAGCGCGGCGGGCGCGGGCAGTTCCTGCGCTTCGGCAATGTCGCCGCGCCGATCAGACGGGATCGAGCGAGGGCGGCACGCCGCACAAGCCTGAACGCGAAGCCGCTGACTGGTGAATGGCGCCTGGCAGACGGAACACCGGATTGCTCATGCCGGATCACACTTTCGGCAGGAGCCAGGGACGGACCCAGCCCCGCCAGTGCCGCCGGATGCACGGCGCCCGGTCTCGATCGCATCGCCAATTGGCGGTTGCGCGGCAGCGAGATTGTCTTGTTGGGACGTGATCGGACGCTGATCGGATCCTTCAGGAGCCGAGACGAGGGTCGACAATTCGACGGCGCTTTGACGAGCGGCGTTCGGGCAATTCTTTGGCGGTGATGCTTGGCTCAGCCGGCGCGCTGAAACCCTGACTCGGCGATGTAGCCGGCGGCGTGATAGAGCATGCGATCCGCCGCCTTCTCATAACCGTAGCTGCTGTCGGGCTTGCGCATATAGATGGTGCGCGGATCGGACACGGCGCAACCTTCGAGTCCCTCGTGATCACCGCCGGTGAAGATCACAATCGGTATGCCCCTTGATCCGGTCGAGAACGAGCAAAGCGCATAGAGTTTGGCCCCGTCCACGTCAGGCAGACTCACATCGATGATGATGAGATGCGGGCGCCGCGTCGCCTCGTCGTCGACCAGCAAACGGATTTGGGCCAGCGCCTCTTCACCGTTTTCGATATGGTGAATGTCAACCAGATCGCCGTAGCGTTCAAACGCGCCTTGCAATAGCGTCGCATCCAAGGAATCGTCCTCAACAAGGAGGATGCCGAAAGATTTTCCGCTCGCAGGCATGGCGCAACTCCGAAGTCTGGCGGAATCCTAGAAGTTGCCCCTTACCGTACGGTAAAGCGCCGGGGCTTTCCTTGGACGTGCAAGAAAACGAACATGCCGCGATTTGCCGCAAATCTTTCCATGCTGTTTACCGAACTGCCCTTCCTGGAGCGGTTCGATGCCGCAGCGGCGGCCGGATTTCGTGGCGTTGAGTTCCAGTTCCCCTATGAGCATGATGCCGACGACATCGCGGAGGCACTCAAGCGCCACGACCTCTTCCTTGTTCTGCACAATATGCCACCAGGAGACTGGCAAGCCGGCGAACGCGGCATCGCGATCCTGCCACACCGGAAAGACGAGTTTCGTGAGAACGTTGAATTGGCGCTCGTCTATGCGACACGGCTTGGCGCCAAGCAGATCAACTGTCTGGCTGGGCTGGCGCCGCCGAACGCCGATCCGGCAGACCTGGAGTCGACATTCCTCGCCAATCTCAGCTATGCCGCCAGCGCTTTTGCAAAGGTCGGGATCGGCTTAGTGATCGAAGCGATCAATACGCGCGACATGCCGGGTTTCTTTCTCAGCACATCCGAACATGCAAAGCGCATCATTCAAGCCGTCGGCTCGGACAATTTGCGGTTCCAATACGATGTCTACCACATGCAAATCATGGAGGGCGATTTGGCCCCGACCTTGGCACGCATGATGCCGCTGATCGGCCATATTCAAATCGCCGACACGCCAGGCCGTCACGAACCTGGAACGGGTGAAATCAACTTCCCGTTCCTGATCGACCATCTCGACCGCCTCGGCTATGACGGCTGGATCGGCTGTGAATACAGTCCACAAGGCGAAACCAAGACCGGTCTTGCCTGGTTGGCACCCTATCTGTGAGCGACGGACCTATGGAAGTCGACGATCCACGCGCCACTTTGAACGACCTCTTTCAGGCCGCGCTTTCCGCAGCGGACCCGGCCAATGTCCTGGCCCGCCATCTGCCCGATCCACCCACGGGCCGAACCGTCGTGATCGGTGCCGGCAAGGCATCGGCCGCTATGGCAAAGGCGCTAGAAGAGGCTTGGACGGGTACCCTCGATGGGCTGGTCGTCACGCGCTATGGCCACGCTGTCCCGTGCGCGCGGATCGAAATCGTCGAGGCAGCCCATCCGGTTCCCGATGCGGCCGGTCTGGGCGCGGCGGAGCGCATCCTCAAAATGATGGAGGGTCTGACCGAAGACGATCTTGTCATTGCGCTGATCTCCGGCGGCGGCTCGTCGCTCCTCACCCTGCCCGCGCCTGGCCTCACGCTCGCCGACAAGCAGGCCATCAACACGGCGCTCCTGAAGTCGGGTGCGCCGATCGACCAGATGAATGCGGTGCGCAAACACCTGTCGGCCATCAAGGGCGGACGGCTTGCAGCCGCAGCGCACCCTGCTCGGGTGATGACGCTTACTATCTCCGATGTGCCGGGCGATGATCCGGCCGTCATCGCCTCCGGCCCGACGGTCGGCGACACGACGACCGCCGACGAGGCCCTGGCAATCCTGGAGCATCACACGATCCCAATCCCCGATGCGGTCCGCGCTGTGCTGACGGGTCCAGACGGCGAGACCCCGAACCCTGACGATCCGCGACTGGCGCGTGCCGAGGTTCGGATGATCGCGACCCCGCAAATGGCGCTTGATGCTGCCGCAGCATCTGCGCGGGAGGCTGGCCTCCACCCCATCATCCTCGGCGATGCCATTGAGGGCGAAGCGCGCGATGTCGCCGCCGATATGATCGGCACGGCCTACGATTACGCCGACGCCCGGCAACCCGGCGATCCACCGATTGTGCTATTATCCGGCGGCGAAACGACGGTCACCGTGCGCGGCAATGGGCGCGGCGGGCGCAATGCCGAGTTTCTCTTAGCACTTGCCATCGGCCTTTCCAGCGCACCCGGTTTTCACGCAATTGCCTGCGACACGGACGGCATCGACGGGTCGGAGGACAATGCCGGCGCCATATGCGGCCCCGACACGCTTGACCGAGCCAGGCAGAGCGGACTTGATGCCGAGGCATTTCTTGCCAACAATGACGGCTACAGTTTCTTTGAAGCCCTCGGCGACCTTGTCGTGACCGGCCCGACGCTGACAAATGTCAACGATTTCCGGGCGATCCTCATCACGTAGTGCCCCCGCGGGGACCTGGGAGGCGTAAGCTATGGCGACACACCCTGCCTTGAAAGCGGGACAGGTGGCGGTGATTACCGGCGCGGCGAGCGGCATCGGCCTTGCGACCGCGCGACGATTCACCGAACTCGGGATGCGGGTCTGCCTCGTCGATCTCAATGAGTCCGCATTGCGCGGCATCGTCGATGAGCTGGCGGCGGTTGCTCCGAATGGCGGCGCCGATGTGCTGGCAATCGGGGCCGATGTGTCGAACGATGCCGCGGTGCGGTCTCTCGCCAATCATGTGACGAATGCGTTCGGCCCGGTTGCCGTGGTGATGGCCAATGCCGGCATCGAACCCGGCTCCAAGGCCTTGCAGGCGGGATCCTCCTGGCGCCGCATCCTCGACACCAATCTGTGGGGCGCCATCAATATCGTGCACGCCTTCACGCCGGGCATGGTTGAGAGCGATGCACCCGGCGCCATCATCGTGACCGGATCGAAACAGGGCATCACCTGCCCGCCGGGCAACGCCGCCTACAATGTCTCCAAGGCCGGCGTGAAGGTGTTCACCGAGCAGGTCGCCCACGCTCTCCGCCAGGAAACGGACGGTCGCGTCAGCGCGCATCTGCTCATTCCAGGCTTCACGTTCACCGGATTCACGCGCGCCAATTATGATGAGAAGCCGGCCGGGGCCTGGGAACCGGAACAGGTCGTCGACATGCTAGTCGACGGCATGGCAAAGGACGAGTTCTACATTCTTTGCCCCGATAACGATGTCACCCGTCAGATGGACGAGAAACGCATTCGCTGGGCGGCCAACGACATTATCGAAAACCGCCCGGCGCTGTCCCGTTGGCATCCCGACTATGAGGCGACGTTCGCCGCCTACATGGCCGAGGACAAGAGTTAGCCCCTGTCGCTCTAGGTCGTCTCTCGGAACGGTTTGCCGAGACAGGCAGGCGCGTTGACCTTTTCCTGGCCGCGCCAGGAGATGATCGCCAACACGGCAATCGTCGCCAGATAGGGCAGCGCCGCGAGGAACTCCGACGCGACCAATGTGACGCCGGCCGCCTTGAAGTGCAGCTCCATCGTCATGACGAGACCGAACAGATAGGCGCCCAGGAATAGCCGCCACGGTTTCCATGAGGAAAAGACAACAAGCGCCAGCGCGATCCAGCCGCGGCCGGCTGTTAGGCCCTCGGTCCACAACGGCACCAGGACCAGCGAGAAATAGGCACCCGCAACGCCAGCCAATGCCCCACCGAAGGCGACGGCCATGTACCGCACCCGGATGACCGGGTAGCCGATCGAATGGGCAGCATGGTCGCTCTCTCCGACGGCGCGCAGGATGAGGCCAGCGCGTGAGTGTTTCAGGAACCAGGCGATCGCGATGGTGAGCGCGACCGACACATAGACGAGCGGGCTATGACCGAAGATCAGCTTCAGCACTGGATGCTCGGCCAGCCCTGCCGGGAAGAACGACCCGAAGACCGGGACGGTCTTGCCGACATAGCCCTCGCCGATGAGCGACGACAGGCCAATGCCGAAGATCGTCAGCGCCAGGCCCGTCGCGACCTGATTGGACATCAACGAGAGGGTCAACACGGCAAAGATCATCGATGCGGCCATCGCGGCGACTATGCCGGCAATCACGCCGAGCCAATGGGAGCCGGTGGTGAGCGTCACGGCGAACGCCGCGATCGCACCGACCAGCATCATGCCCTCGATGCCGAGATTGAGGACGCCGCTCTTTTCGACGACCAGCTCGCCCAGCGCCGCGATCAGGATCGGCGTCGAGGCGCCGATCACCGTCATGATGATAGCTATGAGGATTTCCGGGCTCATGCCGCACCTCCCGCGATCTGGGATTTGAACTTGATCCGGTAGCGCACCAAGATGTCCACGGCGAGCAGGTAGAACAGCATCATCGCCTGCACGATCCAGGCGCCGGCCGCCGGAAGCCCCATGGATGTCTGCGCACCCTCGCCGCCGACATAGGAGACCGCCAGGATCAGACCGGCCAGAATGATGCCGATCGGATGAAGGCGACCCAGGAAGGCGACGATGATGGCGGTGAAGCCGTAATTCGTCGGGAACTGCGGCACCATCTGGTTGAAGGCGCCGGATGCCTCGAAGATGCCGGCCAGACCGGCGAGCGCGCCGGAGATCAGGAAACAGTGCCAGACCGTCCGGTTGGCATCGAACCCGCCGTGCCGCGCCGCCGCGGGCGCCAGGCCGACCACAGAGATCTGATATCCAAACAGCGTGCGCGACAAGACGATCCAGGCGGCAATCGCGATCAGGAACGCAAGCGGCACGCCGAGATGAACCACGGTGCCGTCAATGACGGTGGGCAGAATCTGATAGTCGGTGAACGTCCGGCTTTGCGGGAACCCGAACCCTTCCGGGTCCTTCCACGGCCCGTTCATGAGATAAAAGAGCAGCTGGATCGCGGCATACGTCAGCATCAGGCTGGTCAAGATCTCGTTGACCCCCAGTCGCGTGCGTAGAAAAGCCGGGATCACGGCATAGGCCGCGCCGCCGATCGCGCCGACGATGCACATCAGCGGCAGGATCCACCAACCGGTCATTTCATAGGTCGCGAGCGCCACACCGGTTCCGGCAAGCGCGCCGAAGACGTATTGGCCCTCCGCGCCGATGTTCCAGACATTCGCCCGGAAACCGGCGGCGAGACCGATTGCGATGATGATCAAGGGCGCCGCCTTCACGCCAAGGTCCTGCCAACGGTAGCTGTCGAGGATCGGCTTGAAGAAAATCTCGTACATCGCCCCCGGCCCGTTATAGCCGATGGCGGAGAACAAAATGGCGCCGGTGATGATGGTCAACACCACGGCCAGAACCGGCGTGGCGTAGAGCATCGGCCGGCTATATTGCGGCCGCGCTTCCAGTCTAAGCGGCATGGCTCACCTCCTTCGGCGCGCCATGGATACCGCCCATGAGCAGACCGATTTCGTCAATGGACACCTCGCCGACCCGCAATGTCCGCGAGAGGTGACCTTCGTTGATGACCGCGATCTCGTCGCAGATCGCCAACAGTTCATCGAGATCCTGGGAAATCACGACCAGGGCGGAGCCTTCGGCGGCCAGGTCCAAGAGCGCCTGATGGATCGCCGCCGCCGCGCCGGCGTCAACGCCCCAGGTCGGCTGCGACACCACCAGGACATCCGGCTTTTGCAGGATTTCCCGGCCCATGATGAATTTTTGAAGATTGCCGCCGGAGAGACTGGAGGCCGCCGCCTCCGACCCCGTCGCCTTGACGTTGAAGTCCTGGATGACCTTATCGGCGAATTCCGTCGAGGCGCCGAAGTGGATAAAGCCGCTGGACACCAGGCCCATGCGCTGACGCGCAGTCAAAACCGTGTTGGCGGCCAACGAGAAGTCGGGCACAGCACCGTGGCCGTTGCGCTCCTCGGGCACGGAGCACAAACCCTTGGCGCGCCGGGCACCGGTCAGATCGTTGCCGATGGGTTCCCCGTCGAGCGACACCATGTTTGTGCCGCCGGCCGTCACCTCGCCGGCAAGCGCCTCTAGGAGCTCGTTCTGGCCGTTACCGGCGACCCCGGCGATCCCGAAGATTTCGCCCGCGTGGACCTCAAAGGAAATGTGCTGAAGCGCCGTGCCGAAGGGGCCATCAGCGGGAGCCGCCAGATCCTTGACGGCAAAGCGGACCGGGCCGGCCGCGCCGCGCTCCTTCTTTTCGACCGATTTCAGGTTGGCGCCGATCATCATCTCCGCCATGCTCTTGGCGGTTTCGACCTTTGGATCGCAATCGCCGACGACCTTGCCGCCACGTAGGATCGTCGCCGTGTCGCACAGCGCCTGAATCTCGTGCAGCTTGTGGGAGATGTAGAGGATCGAACAGCCTTCCTGGGCAAGCTGGCGCAGCGTCTCGAAAAGCTTGTCCACCTCCTGCGGCGTCAGCACCGAGGTCGGCTCGTCCATGATCAACAGACGCGGCTCCTGGAGCAGCGCGCGAACGATCTCAATGCGCTGGCGCTCGCCGACCGACAAGGTGTGGACGTGACGATGCGGATCGAGGATCAAACCGTAGGTGTCGAGCACCTCGCGCACCCGGTTTTCCAACGCCTGGCGGGTAAGAGCGGTGTCCATGCCGAGCGCGATGTTCTCCAGAACCGTCATCGCCTCGAACAGCGAAAAGTGCTGGAACACCATGCCGATGCCAAGCGCCCGCGCGGCTTTCGGGTTTTCGGTATGAACGGTCTGACCGTCCCATCGGATCTCGCCAGCGTCCGGCTTCAAAACGCCGTAGATCATTTTCACTAGCGTCGACTTGCCGGCACCGTTCTCGCCCAAGAGCGCGTGTATTTCGCCGGGTTGGACGGCAAAGCTGACATGGTCGTTCGCCAGAACGCCCGGAAACGCCTTGGTGATGCCGCTCAGCTCAAGGCGTGCTGCTTGTTCGCTCATGTGTCTCCCCCGGCACGTTCGCGTTCCTGTTAAGTGCTGTGATGATTTCAGCGGCTGCCAGCGCCGCGATGACCTCGGGTCGTTTGTCCTTTACGTCGGCCGAGCCGATCGGACAGACGAGCTGCTTGAAATCCTCCGGCTCGCCGCCCTCGCGTTTGAACCAGTTGCGAAACGTCGCGCGCTTCGTCTTCGAGCCAATCAGACCGATATAGGCAGCGTCGCGCCGGGCCAGCGCTTCGCGCGCGATCAAGAAATCGAGCGCGTGGTCATGGGTCAGGACGACAAAGGCAGACCCCGGCCGCGCTGCGCGCACCTCGGCCTCCGGCAACGCCGACTCTTTTGACTCGATGTCGTCTGGTAGCAATGCCAGTTCGCTGGCGCGTGCGTCATAGACGATTGGGGTGACCGGCAGCGGCGTCAACGCCATAGCCAGCGCCCGACCAACATGCCCGGCGCCAAAAATGTGGACGTGCGGCCACGCGTCCTGCGCGGCCCGTTCATCTGTCTCAAGTGCCGCGACCACAGCCTCGGTCACCGGTTCAAACCGAAGGCGCACCCGGCCGCCGCAGCACTGGCCGATGTCGGAGCCGAGCGGGATGTCGAGTTCGCTTTCGTCGCGCTTTCCGGCGAGCAATCCGCGCGCATGGTCAATTGCGAGCCATTCGAATTGGCCACCGCCGATCGTGCCGAAGATGGCATCGGTCGTGACGGCCATGACAGTGCCAGCCTCGCGCGGCGCCGAGCCCTTGGTCTCCGCGACCCGCACCAGGACTGCCGGCGCCGCCGCCTTCAACATCGCGGCGAGACTCACGATCCCGCCTCCGCGCGCAAACGATAGACGGCATCGAGCACCGCCTCCGGCGTCGCCGGTGGATCGAGGCGCGGACAAATCTTGTGGTCCGCGACGCTCGCGACCGCATCGGACAAGGCGTGGAGCACTGAGATCGCCAGCATGAAGGGTGGTTCGCCGACAGCCTTCGACCGGTGAATCGTCGGTTCGATATTCGAAGACCAGTCGACCAGATCGACGTTGAAGACCTTCGGCCGGTCGGAGGCGAGCGGGATTTTATAGGTCGAAGGCGCGTGGGTGCGCAGGCGCCCCTCGGCATCCCACCACAACTCTTCCGTCGTCAGCCAGCCCATTCCCTGAATGAAGCCGCCCTCGACCTGTCCCCGGTCGATCGCATCGTTGATGGAGCGGCCGACGTCGTGGAGAATATCGACGCGTTCGACCTGATACTCGCCGGTCAAGGTGTCGATGGTCACTTCGCTCGCCGCCGCGCCATAGGCGAAATAGTAGAACGGCCGCCCCCGCCCTGCGTCACGATCCCAGTGAATCTTAGGCGTCTTATAGAAGCCGGCGGCCGAAAGCTGAACGCGCGCCATATAAGCGTCCTTGATGAAGTCCGGGAACGCGAACTCCTGATTGCCGACGCGCACCCGGTTCGGCAGGAACACCACCTGTTCGGCCGGGACACCATGCTTTTCGACCGCGAAGTCGACCAACCGAGCTTTAATCTGGTCGCAGGCGTTCTTGGCCGCCATGCCGTTCAGATCCGTACCAGACGAGGCGGCCGTCGCCGACGTGTTCGGAACCTTTGCCGTCGTCGTCGCGGTGATCTTCACCATCTCCGCGTCGATCTGGAAGGCCTCGGCAACGACTTGCGCGACCTTAACGTAAAGCCCCTGCCCCATCTCCGTGCCGCCATGGTTCAGGTGGACCGAGCCGTCCTGATAGACGTGCACGAGCGCGCCGGCCTGATTGTACCAGGTCGCCGTGAACGAGATGCCGAACTTGACTGGGGTCAGCGCGATGCCGCGCTTCAACACTGGGCTGTCGGCATTGAAGGATCGGATCGCCTCGCGCCGCGCCGCATAGTCCGATGAGGTCTCCAACTCATCGACGATCCGAGCAATGATGTTGTCCTCGACCGTCTGGTGATAGGGCGTCACGTTACGTGGCGCATCGCCGTAGAAGTTGCGTTTTCTGACTTCAAGCGGATCGAGACCCGTTGCATATGCAACTTCCTCGATCAGCCGCTCGCCGCCGACCATGCCCTGCGGGCCGCCGAAGCCGCGATAGGCGGTGTTCGATACGGTGTTGGTGCGCACCGGACGCGTGATCGCGCGCGCCGCCGGCAGGTAATAGCAATTGTCCATGTGGAACAGCGCCCGGTCGGTGACCGGACCGGAGAGATCGGCGGAAAAGCCGCAGCGCCCGGCATAGATCATGTCGACGCCGTGGATCTTGCCGTCGTCGTCGAAGCCGATGTCATAGTCGACAACAAAATCGTGACGCTTGCCGGTGGCGACCATGTCGTCGTCGCGATCGGGGCGCAGTTTCGCCGCGCGACCCGTTGTCTTTGCGGCCAGCGCCGCGACACAGGCAAACAGGTTCGACTGAGTCTCCTTGCCACCGAAGGCGCCGCCCATACGGCGAATTTCGACGGTCACCGCGTTCGAGGGAATGCCAAGCACGTGACCGACCATGTGCTGCACTTCGCTCGGGTGTTGGGTCGATGAATAGACGAGCACATCGTCGTCCTCGCCCGGAATGGCAAAGGCAATTTGACCTTCCAGATAGAAGTGGTCCTGGCCGCCGATCGCCATGCGCCCCTTCAACCGGCGCGGGGCCTTTTCAAGCGCGTTGTCGACCTCGCCGCGCTCCAGCTTCAGCGGCGTGACGACAATATCGGCGTTGGACGAGTCGTCCGGGATGTCGATCAGCGCGTCATGTTTGCTGTAGGTGACTTCGGCCTTCGCCGCGGCGTGACGGGCCTGCTCGCGCGTTTCGGCAACCACGGCGAACATCGGCTGGCCGTAGAACATCACACGCTTCTCGGCGAAAACCGGATCGTCGGCCTGTCCGGTCGGGGCGACATCGTTGACACCCGGAACATCGCCGGCCGTCAGCACGCAAATCACGCCCGGCGCCGCCTTCACCGGCTCCAGGTTCATCGTCGCGATGTCCGCGTGCGCCGCCTCGGAAAGACCGAGATAGACATGAACAGTGCCGGTCGGCTCGACGATGTCGTCGATATAGACCGCCTCGCCAGCTACGTGCTTGTGCGCGGAGTCATGCGCCCGCTTTTCGTGGACGCCGCCCGTGATCTTCAATGCCGTGGTGCGCGCCTCGCTATACATGGGCCAACCGCCTTTCCCGAACCAGGCGCGTCGACGATGCAGCAGTCGTTTCAAGGAAGAACCGACGTAGCAACCCTTCGGCCGAACGCACCCGATAGGTCGCGCTGGCGCGCCAATCCGTCAGGGGCGAATAGTCTTCGGCCAGCGCGGCGACCGCCTTATCGATGGAGGCCGTGTCCCAGGCCGCCCCGGTGAGCGCAACTTCGGTCCCCTTGGCCCGATGCGGCGTGCCGGCCATGCCACCGAAGGCGATGCGGGCATTGGTGACCTTGCCATCCTCGACATCGACGCGGAACGCGCCGCAAACCGCCGAGATATCTTCCTCGAACCGTTTCGAGATCTTGTAGACCCGAAAATGAGCGTTATCCGGCAAGCGCGGCACGAAGATCGATTCGACGAACTCGCCAGGCTTTCGATCCTGCTTGCCGTATTCGATGAAGAAGTCCTCGAGCGACAAGGTCCGGCGTTCGATGCCGTGGCGCAAGGTTACGGTAGCACCAAGCGCGATTAGAGGCGGCGGCGTGTCGCCAATCGGCGATCCGTTGGCGATATTGCCGCCGATCGTTCCCATGGCCCGCACCTGTTCGCCGCCTAGCCGATGCATCAGCTCGCTGATATCGGGAAAGACCTTGGCCAAGGCGGGCCAGCCGTCCTCATAGGTGACGCCGGCGCCAAGCGTGATGCCGGTGTCGTCGACCGAGATCTGCGCTAGGTCGTCCAGATGCGCGACGAAGACGACCGGATCGAGCTTTGCCATACCCTTGGTCACCCACAACCCGATATCGGTGGCGCCGGCAACGATCGTCGCGCCTGGATGGGCGGCATAGACCTCCGCCAGATCGTCGACCGATGCAGGCTGGATAAGGCGCCGTCCATCGCCCTCGATCTCGATGCGCACGCCGTCGGCCAAGTCGTGCAGTTTGGCCTCGATATCCGATTGGCCTGCAAGCCAACGATCCGCCGAACGGTCACCGGAACCCATCGCAAGACCCGCTTTGATGATCGGCTCATAACCGGTGCAGCGGCACAGATTGCCCTGGAGCGCCCGCTCGATACGGTCGGCGTCCGGTGCCGTCTCGTCGCGCCACACCTGATAGAGCGACATGACAAAGCCCGGCGTACAGAAGCCGCATTGCGATCCATGATGATCGACCATGGCTTGCTGCACTGGATGGAGCGCCCCATCCAGGGTCTTCAGATGCTCGACAGTGAGAACGTGGCAGGCATCAAGCGTCGACACAAAGCGGATGCAGGCATTGACCGGCCGATAGCGCAGAGCACCGTTCTCGATACGCCCGACCAGAACCGTGCACGCGCCGCAGTCGCCCTCCGCGCAGCCTTCCTTGGTGCCGGTGAGGCGCCGGTCGATGCGCAGCCAATCGAGCAGAGTCCGGGTCGGATCGATGCCATCGATCTCGACCAGGTCGTTGCCCAAAAGGAACCGGATCGTGTTGCGCACGGCCACCATCGTCAGCTGCCCCGATACGTCGAATAGCTGAACGGCGAAACCAACAGGGGCACATGATAGTGCGCATCGGCGTCGCCGATACCGAAGCGCAGCGGCACGACATCGAGAAAGGCCGGTTCTGAGAGCGTGACGCCCAGACCACGGAAATAGTCGCCGACATGGAACGTGAGTTCATATTGGCCAACTGCCATCGTGCCATCGGACAGAAGCGGCGCATCGGAGCGGCCATCGTCATTGGTTTTGATATCCGCCAGCGCCGCGCCGTCCGACAGGCGCGTCAATACGATGCGCATCCCCTTGGCGGGGATACCATGCGCCGTGTCGAGAACATGGGATGTCAGCTTGCCGCTCATGTCAAACCACCCTCAAACCGACCGTTCGACGGTCGTTTCATTCGTAGAAATACGGTAGATCGAACGGCTCAATTTGAAAAGCCGCTGATTTTCAAGAAAATATTGAGGGTATTTCGGCCAGAAGCGGGCCGACTGAACCGTCGCCTCAGCCGTCGAAGGCCTCAGTGGCGAGCGGTCTGACCGTATCGAACAATGGGGCGCCACTCGCAATGATCCGCGCGCCGTGTTGGAGAATCGTCCCGCCGTCATAGGGCTCGATCCGTCCGCCCGCCTCTTCGATCATGAGAAGACCCGCCAGGCAATCCCAGGCGTTCATGTGCGGCTCGACACCGGCGATCAGGCGGCCAGCCGCCACGTCGGCGAGCAGCAGTGCACCCGACCCCGGCCTAACAAAAACGCCACCGGAATCGATGACCGACTGGCAAAAGGCCAGGACGCGGCGGGCGGAATCGGCACCCGCCTCACCGCCGGGAAACCCAACGCCAATGCTGCCCTGCCGAAAGTCGTTGACAGCGCGCGCGGTGACGGCTGCGCCATTGAGCGTCGTGCCGCCCCCGGCCGCGGCGGTGTAGGTATCTCCGATGACGGGAGCATGAATCGCCCCGACAACCGATCGTCCCTCGACGAAGCACGCAATCGAGACGCACCACAGCGGCAGGCCGGCGATGAAATTCGCGGTACCGTCAATTGGATCGATCACCCAGACAAAGCCGGATGTGCCGTCGCTTGCCCCATATTCCTCGCCGAGTACGGCGTCATCGGGAAACTTCTTACCGATCGCCTCGCGAATGAGCCGCTCGACGGCCCGATCGGCCTCCGTCACGAAGTCCTGAGGCCCCTTACTTTCGATCGCCAGCGTGCCCAGTTGCCGCTGAAACTCAAGGCCGAGCGCCCCTGCATCTCGCGCCAGAGCATCGGCGAAGGCGCGCCTTTCGCTCAAGTCAGTCATGTCGGAAACCCCTTCGCGCATAGAAACCGCGCGCGGCGTAATGGATTGGTTAGACATTTGCGGCATTGATAAGGAATGATCAAGGATACAGTAGATTTTCCGCATGAGTCCGCGGCCGCAGTTTCGCCGGTTGTCGGTCTCTCTCGTCAAGTTGCGGCGCTGCCGGTGCGTTTCACCGCCGATGGCCGTAGTCAAATCCTAATGATCACCACGCGGCGCAACCGCAAGTGGATCGTACCGAAAGGCTGGCACATTCCGGGGCTTTCGCCGCATGACGCCGCTGCGCGCGAGGCCTTCGAGGAAGCCGGCGTTCGCGGCACGGTCCTGAGCCGACCGGTGGGGTCTTACGCGTTCTGCAAAACGCGTCGCGAGCGTCCCGATCTGGACTGTCAGGTGGACGTCTACCTGCTCTATGTGCGCGAGGAACTGAACGACTGGCCGGAGCGTGCGGGACGCCAGCGCCTGTGGTGCGACGTCGCCGACGCGGCCGAGCGCGCCGGGCATGAGGGTCTTGGCACGCTGATCGCCCAGATCGCGCCGAAACTTGCCCAAATCGGCGGCGGCTGATTGCTCAATCCGGTCTGATCTGCGACAAGGTAGCGGTCCATCCACCGTTCCCCCAAGCCTTGCCCGTGTTCGATCCCGACAACCTTCCGCTCGATGCCGAGCGCGCGTTTCGCCGCTATGAGGCCGTGCGTCCGCGCCTACCTGTCGCCGTGCTCCCGAAGACTTATGACTCCGGCCAGTCGCTCGCCGATCTTGCAGATGATTTCGATGTCTTCGTGCTCGACGCCTTCGGCGTGCTCAATATCGGCGGACAGCCCGTACCCGGCGCACCGGAGCGCGTGCGCGCATTGCAGGCCGCCGGAAAGACGATCTTTGTCCTGACCAATGGCGCATCGTTTCCGCCAAGCACGGCACTCGGACGCTATCGGTCCTATGGATACGAGCTACGCGCCGACGCGGTGATTGCCAGTCGCGAGGCAGCCGCGACCGCCATGGCCGGATTTTCTGCGACGACCCATTGGGGCGCGATGGCCATCCCGCAGTCGGACCTTGAAAGCCTTGCGTCCTCAATCGCTCTGTTGGAAGACGATCCGGCCGATTACGATGCAGCGGACGCGTTTCTCATGGTGTCGACAATCGGCTGGTCGTTCGATCGCCATGCGCTGCTTTTGGAAAGCCTCAAGCGTCGATCTCGCCCGATCCTGGTCGGCAATCCCGACCTGATCGCACCGCAGGAGGGCGGCTTTTCGCTCGAACCCGGCTTCTACGCGCACCATCTTGCCGACGAGACGGGGATTGCGCCTGACTTTCACGGCAAGCCGTTTGCCTCTGTCTTCGACCTTGTGAAAGCGCGCCTCCCTGCCGGAACCGCGCCGGACCGCATCTGCATGGTCGGCGATACCCTCCACACGGACATCCTCGGCGGTGCGGCGGCCGGCTGGAAGACCGTGCTTGTGACCGGACACGGCCTGTTCAAGGGCTACCCCGTTGACGACGCCATCGCGCAGTCCGGGATCGTTCCGGACTTTGTCGTCGAGACGACCTAACTGCAACGGCCATCGGCGCAGCTAGAGAAAACGAGTCAAGAACAACCGTTTAAGACGAACTTCGGAATCAATCTGCGAAGAATGTGCTCAAGAGCATGTTCCCGAAAAAACATGTCCCCGCGAAGGCTGGGATAGTTGCAGTTTTCGAAAAAATATTCAAAATCAAAGGGATAAAGAACTTCGATGAATCGGATTATATCGAAAGTGCTCTAGGCCGCCATCTGCTCCGCAGGCGGCTCCTTGGCGCCGGTCATGAAGGCGACCGCGTCGGACATCGAATAATCCTTCGGATCGATGACGCACAGGCGCTTGCCAAGCCGATGGACGTGGATGCGGTCGGCGACCTCGAAGACATGCGGCATGTTGTGCGAGATCAACACGATCGGCAGGCCACGTGACTTGACGTCGAGGATGAGTTCCAGCACCCGCCGCGACTCTTTCACGCCGAGCGCCGCCGTCGGCTCGTCCATGATGACGACCTTCGAGCCGAAGGCGACAGCCCGAGCAACGGCGACGCCCTGGCGCTGACCGCCCGAGAGCGTTTCCACCGCCTGGTTGATGTTCTGGATGGTCATCAGGCCGAGTTCGCTCAGTTTCTCGCGCGCGAACTTCTCCATCGCGGGGCGGTCAAGCTGGCGAAGCCATTTGCCGAGCACGCCGGGCCGGCGGATCTCCCGGCCCATGAACATATTGTCGGCAATCGACAAGGCCGGCGACATGGCAAGCGTCTGGTAGACGGTCTCGATCCCCGCTTCCCGCGCCGCGATGGGAGACGAAAACGAAACCGCGCGTCCTTCCAGCTCCACCGTGCCCGAATCGGGTTGCACCGCACCCGAAATCGCCTTGATGAGGGTCGACTTTCCGGCGCCGTTGTCGCCGATCACGGCAAGGATTTCCCCCGGCATCAGGTCGAAATCGCAATTGTCCAGTGCAACCACCCGGCCGTAGTGTTTCGTGAGCCCGCGCGTTCTCAGGATCGGTTCCATCACGACGCCACCTTTCTGATCCACTGGTCCACCGTGGTCGCCGCGATGATCAGCACGCCGATCAGCAAAAACGTCCATTGCGGATCGGCGCCCCACATGCGCAGACCGAGTTCGAACACACCGACGATCAGCGCGCCGAAAAAAGCGCCGACGATCGAGCCACGCCCGCCAAACAGCGAGATGCCTCCGATCACTACCGCCGTGATCGCCTGGATATTGCCGATCACACCGGTCGTGGCCGACGGCGACACCGAGCCGAAACGTCCGATCATCACCCAGCCGGCAAAAGCGCAGATCAGCCCCACCAGCGCATAGACCTGGATGATGGTTCGCTTGGTGTTCACGCCGGCAAGCTCGGCAGCATCCGGGTCGTCTCCGACCGCGTAGACATGCCGGCCCCAAGCAGTCGAGCGTAGCACATAGGCGAGAATGACGACCAGAAGGCACATGAAGATCACGCCATAGGTAAAGGTAGCCCCCGCAAATTGCAGCTTGGAGCCGAAGAACTGAAGAAAGGGCGCCTGCGCCTCAATGTCCTGGGAGCGGATGGTCTCATTCGCCGAATAGATATAGTTCGCGGCCAGCACGATCTGCCACATGCCGAGCGTCACGATGAACGGGGGCAGCTTGACCCGCGCCACCAGCCAGCCGGACGCCGCGCCGATGAGCGTGCCGACGACCAGGCCGCAGGCGATCGCGACCGGCGCGGGCATCCCGTAGCGGAACGTGAACTGCCCCATGATGACCGACGTTAGAACGGCTATGGCCCCGACCGAAAGGTCGATGCCTGCCGTCAGGATGATCAGGCTCTGCGCCGCCGCCAAAACGCCCACGATCTGCACCTGCTGCAGGATCAGGGTCAGCGCGAAGGGGGAAAAGAACTTGGAGCCGAGAAGAATGCCGAACAGCGCGATCGCCGCCACCAACACGATCAGCGGCACCAAAGATGGCGTCACATGCAGCGCATGCTGGAACTTGGAGATCGGGCCGCGATGATGGTCCTCGAATTCCGCCACCGTCGTCGGGCTGGCCTGTGCGGCCGTCTCGAAGGAAGATGAACTGCTGTCGGATGCCATGCCGGTTTTCCTCAGCGGAATGCAAAAAGGGGCGGCGCGACCACCGCCCCTCGTTCCATTGTGCGACTAGCGTAAGGGTCGGATCAACCCCAGCACAAATCCGTGCCTTTGGCTGTGTCGATCGACTCGACACCATCGACAGGCTTGTCGGTGACCAACGCCACGCCGGTGTCGAAGAAGTCCTTGCCCGGTGTCGGCTCAGGCTTGGAGCCGTCCTTCGCCCAGGCGGCGATCGCCTCGATGCCGAGTGAAGCCATCAGCAGCGGATATTGCTGCGAGGTGGCGCCAATGACGCCGTCCTTGACATTGGCAACGCCCGGGCAGCCGCCATCGACCGACACGATCAGCACGTCGTTCTCGCGGCCGATTGCCTTCAGTGCTTCGTAAGCACCCGCAGCGGCCGGCTCGTTGATCGTGTAGACGACGTTGATCATCGGATCCTTGGCAAGAAGATTTTCCATCGCCTTGCGGCCGCCTTCCTCATTGCCGGCCGTCACGTCATTGCCGACGATGCGCGGGTCGTCCTCGTCGCCCCATTTGTTGGGGTCCTTCACGTCAATCCCGAACCCTGTCAGGAAGCCCTGATCGCGCAGAACGCCAACGGTGGGCTGGCTGACGGCCAGATCAAGCATGCCGATCTTGGCGTTCGCCGCATCGTCGCCGAGCGCGGCGGCAGCCCACTGACCGATCAGTTCACCGGCCTTGAAGTTGTCGGTGGCGAACGTCGCGTCGGCGGCATCGATCGGGTCAAGCGGCGTATCGAGCGCAATCACCAGGAGACCGGCCTCGCGCGCCTGCTTCACACTCGAAACGATGGATGACGTGTCGGACGCGGTCAGCAGGATGCCCTTGGCGCCATCGGCAATGCAGGTCTCGATCGCCTGGACCTGTGTTTCATGGTCACCGTCGACCTTGCCGGCGAAGCTCTTAAGCGAAATGCCGAGTTCCTCGGCCTTCGCCGTCGCGCCTTCCTTCATTTTGACGAAGAAAGGATTGGTGTCGGTCTTGGTGATGAGGCAAGCACCGATGTCCTGTGCGCTCGCCGTTCCGATGCCCGCGAACGCCAGCGCCGCTGTCGCGGCGACCGTCGAAAGTAGAAGTTTCTTCATTGCAGTCCTCCCTTGCTTGGACTGTCGCGGATCGACTCCACCGCGCTTTTCCAAGTGCCTTAAGCACACACATCCTCTAGGCTTTTGTCAATAAATAAATTCACTTGATTTATTGTTTTTTGCGCGCGAAGTTGCCTCATGGCCCCTGCCGATGTGACACCATCTGACGACTCTGCCGCCCGCCCAAGGCGCAGCGCGGTGCCGGTCGGCGGGTCCAATCAGGCGCGCGTGCGCGACTACAATCTGCGCCTGATCCTGTCGCTCATCATGCGCTCCGGCAGTCTGTCGAAAGCCGAAATCGCGCGCATGACCGGCCTGTCCGCGCAAGCGATCACCATCATCATGCGTGAATTGGAGTCGGAGGACCTCCTCCTGCGCGGACCACCGCAGCGCGGCCGCGTGGGACAGCCGTCGATCCCCATGGCGCTCAATCCGGACGGCGCCTTCGCGCTTGGCCTCAAGATCGGCCGCCGCAGCAACGATGTCGTGCTTGTCGACCTGGCCGGGAACGTCAGACGCCAGGCGCGGCGGGTGCACCCCTATCCCGACCTCGACGACACGCTGGCCTTCGCCGCCGAGGCAACGGCGGACCTGACCGCCGATCTCAGCCCTGAAAACCATCGCCGAGTCGTCGGTCTCGGCGTCGCCACACCTTACGAAATCTGGAATTGGACCGAAGTCATCGGCGTCGAGCATGGGACTCTCAACGGATGGCGCGGTATCGATATCGGAGAAGCGCTGGCGGATCGGCTTGGGATCAAGGTGATCACCAACAATGATTGCACCGCTGCTTGCTCGGCCGAACATGTCTATGGCGCCGGCACCGCGTTCGACGACTTCATGTACATCTTCATCGGCTCGTTCATCGGCGGCGGCATCGTCATGAACGGCGCGCTTTATTCCGGCCCATCCAGAAACGCCGGCGCACTCGGTCCGCTCCCCGTCCTCACCGATGACGGCAAACGCGGGCCCATCCTCGGATATGCCTCCCTCTACGTTCTGGAAGAGATGCTCGTCGCCGACGGCCATGACCCATCTTCGGTGTGGTTGTCGCCAACCGAATGGGGCGACTTCGGCGAGACCCTCGACCGCTGGATCGTGACGACGGCGAAGCTCATCGCGCAGGCCATCGTATCGATTTGCAGCACAATCGATTTCCCGGCGGTCGTTATCGACGGCGCGTTTCCGGCAGACGTGCGCAGTCGCCTTGTTGACGCGATCGACGCGGCGCTGGAGCAAGAAGACATCCGTGGCCTGACGCGCCCGGAGATTCTTCCCGGCCAGGTCGGTGCCGGTGCCCGCGCCATCGGCGGCGCCAGTCTGCCGCTCGTGGCCGACTATCTATTGGATCGCAATGTTTTGACGTTGCGTAGCTAGCCCTGGTAGGCGAGCCCGTCTTCATTGAAGAGGTGCAGAACATCCGGATCGGCATCGAAGCGCAGCGTGTCACCGGCCTTGATGTCGTGAATGCCCGGAATCTTGGCGATGATCGGCTCTTCGGCATTGCCGCCATCCACATAAAGAAGGGTCACTTCGCCCAGCGACTCGACAATTGAGACCTCGCCCTCGAAGAGCCACGCGCCGTTTTGCGCGATCCGAAGGTCCTCCGGCCGAACACCGAATTGCGCTTTCGAGCCGGCGGCATGGGCCGGTGTCCCGATCGGAACCGTTGCTGAATGGCCGTCGTCGAAACGGATCGCCGTCTCCTCGCCCGCCGTTTCGATGTTGACCGGGATGATGTTCATGGACGGCGAGCCGATGAATTGGGCGACGAAGATGTTGCGTGGGTGGCGATAAAGCTCCAAGGGCGACCCGACCTGCTCGATATAGCCGGCCGAAAGCACGACGATGCGATCGGCGAGCGTCATGGCCTCGACCTGATCGTGGGTCACGTAGATCATCGTGGTTTCGGGCATGCTCTCCTTCAGCTTGGCGATCTCGATACGGGTCGCGACACGCAGCGCCGCATCGAGATTGGAGAGCGGCTCGTCGAACAAAAACACCTTCGGATCGCGACAGATCGCCCGGCCGATCGCCACGCGCTGGCGCTGGCCGCCGGAGAGTGCCTTGGGAAGCCGGTCGAGATAAGGGGTAAGTTGAAGAATCTCGGCTGCCGACGATACTCGCCGATGAATCTCTTCCTTGCTCTCGCGCGCGATGCGCATGCCGAACGCCATGTTGTCGTAAACGGTCATGTGCGGATAAAGCGCGTAGCTTTGGAACACCATGGCGATGCCGCGCTGCGCCGGCGGCACGTCGTTGACCATCTGACCGCCGATCTCCAGCGTTCCGCCGGTGATCGTCTCCAGGCCCGCGATCATCCGAAGCAGCGTCGACTTCCCGCAACCCGATGGCCCGACGAACACGATGAACTCGCCCTCCTCGATGTTGAGGTCGATGCCGTGAAGGACCTCGACCTCACCATAGGCTTTCTTGACGCTGCTCAAATTGAGTCCAGCCATGATACGCTCCCTTGCCCGTTTGGGCTTCGGCCTCAGCCGCCTTTGACCGACCCCGCCAACAGGCCGCGGACGAGATATTTTTGCATTGCGAAGAAAACCATGAGAGGCACGACGATCGACACGAAGGCGGACGTGGCGAGGATTTCCCAGTCACCGCCGCGCGAGCCCAGCAGGTTGACGAGCCGCCCCGTCAGCACCAGCGTGTCGTCATCGGTGCCGAGAAAGACCAGCGCCACCAGAAGATCGTTCCATGTCCACAGGAACTGGAAAATCGCGAACGACGCCAAGGCCGGAAACGATAACGGCAAGACGATCTTCACGAAGATCTCGAAGTCCGTCGCCCCATCGACCTTGGCCGACTCGATGATGTCACGCGGCAGGCCGACCATGTAATTGCGCAAAAGATAGATCGCGAGTGGTAAGCCGAAGCCGGTGTGCGCCAACCAGACGCCGAGGTAGCCCTTGCCGATGCCCACGGCGTTGTGAAGCTGAAGTAATGGGATCAAGGCAAGCTGCAAAGGCACGACGAGGAGACCGACAATGGCGGCGATCAGCAACGCCCGGCCCGGAAACTGCATCCAGGCCAAAGCGTAGGCGGCAAAGGCCGCAACCAGAATGGGAATAACGGTCGCCGGAATGGCCACGGTCAGCGTGTTAATGAAGGCCTGTCCGACACCGGCCGCCGCCGTCGAGCTGAACAAGACATTTCGGTAGTTGCCAAGAGTGAACTCCGGTGGCGACGCCGCCGTGGAGAAAATCCGGGGGAGGCGCTCACCTTCCACGCTTTGCGGCGAAGTCAGCCGATAAGTTCCGGTCGCCGAAACGGTGAGCCGCCACCCATCCTTTAGCTCCGCCGTGTCGCCGGGCTGAAACTCGGTCGGCCGGCGCGAACTCGTCCCCCATGCCGTGACATTGGCCTCCGTATCTGGAAACAGCTCGCCCTCGACGACGTAGAGATTGCCGTCCTGCCGCTCATCGCCGGCCACACGGATGGCCGGCACGCTGCGTTCCTGTGTGGAGAGTGCCGACCACCACCCACTGCTGGAAATCTGGTCGGAGGTGCGGAACGACGAGACGAACAGCCCAATCGTCGGAAATACCCAAACGAGAACCAGCAGAATGACGGAGATGTGCACGGCCCACAGGAGCGCGGACTTTTGGCCAACGATCCTGTCCATCTCAGCGCATCTCCTTGCGGGCGTTGTAGACGTTCCAGACCAGGATCGGGCTGACCAGCAACATGATGATCATCGCGCTCGCCGACCCGACGCCCCAGTCGAAGGCGCGGAAAAGCTTGTCGTACATGTAATTGGCAAGCACCTGCGTCTCCCACTGACCGTTGGTCATGGCCAGCACGATATCGAACACCTTAAGCACGACGATGGTAATCGTGGTCCACACCACCACGATCGTGCCCATGATTTGCGGAATCTTGATCTTGAAAAAGATCTGAAACGGATTGGCGCCGTCGATGATGGCCGCCTCGACGGTGTCTTCCGGCACACCGCGCAAGGCGGCCGAGAGGATCACCATGGCGAAACCCGTCTGGATCCAGATCAGCACGAGCATCAACAGGAAGTTGTTCCAGGGCGTGATCGTCAGCCAGGTCTGCGGCTCACCGCCGAAATAAAGCCAGATCGCATTGAGCACACCGATCTGGTCCTGTCCCTCGGGCCGTGTGTCGTAGATCAGCTTCCAGATCACCGAGGCGCCGACAAAGCTGATTGCCATCGGCATGAAGATCAGCGACTTGGCGAAGTTCCCCCAGGTGATCCGGTCGGTGAGTTGCGCCGCAAGCAGACCGAAGGCGGTCGACATCGCCGGCACCACGATCAGCCACAACATGTTGTTGCGGATGGCCTCCCAGAATTTCGGCTCCGTCATCATCTGGGAGTAGTTGTCGAAACCGACGAAAGCGCCGCCGGCATCGCGGTCCGTCAACGACAGCCAGAACGTCGCGAAAACCGGATAGGCCAGATAGAGGCCGAGTGCGAAGAGCGCTGGAAACAGAAACAGCCACGGGCGGATCATGTTCGCCCGGTTGATGTTGCGACTGATGTTCGGCCCCTTGGCCGGGAACAGAATCTTGTCGATGAACAGGTTGGAAAAGTAGAAATACCCGATGCATCCGCCGACGCCGACGATGATCGTCACGATGCCTGCCAATGCCGGATGCAATGTTCCCTCCCGTCACCTGAAAAGACGCGCCGTGAGCTGCACCGGCCGTGTAATCCGGCCGGTGCGATCCCTTGGCGCCGGACGCTCCTACTTCAGGGCGTCCCAGCTCGCCTGAATTTCGGACGCGACATCGGCGGCCGGCTTGCCGCCAGCATAATCCACCATGCCGGTCCAAAACGAGCCGGCACCGACGCCGGCTGGCATCAGGTCCGAACCGTCGAAGCGGAACGTGGTCGCATTCAGCAGGATTTGACCCATCTTCTTGAGCGTCGAATCGCCGTAGAGGTCGGGATTGACCGACTTCAGCGGCGTGAGGAAGCCGGACTGCGCCATCCAGAGTTCATGCGCGATCGGCGTCTTCAGGAATTCCACGAAGGCGCGTGCGGCCGGGCTGTCCTTGGTGATGAAGACAAGCGTGCCGGCACCCAGAAGCGGGCTGCCGAGATCCTTGCCCGCATAGGCGGGGAAGTAGAAGAAGTCCGCGTCCACGCCAAGCTCGACGCCATCGGGAAAGAACGTCGGGATGAACGACGCCTGACGGTGCATGTAGCACTGCGGTGGCGACGCGAAGAGACCCTTGGGGCTATCCCGGAAGTCGGTGGACGCCACGGTTCCGGCACCGCCGGCGACGAAAGCGTCGTTGCGGGCGAATGCGCCAAATTCCTCAATCGCGCCGACGACGCGCTCGTCGGTGAAGGCGATCTCATTGGCGACCCACTGGTCGTAGACCTCCGGCGGTTGGGTGCGAAGCATCATATCCTCGACCCAGTCCGTGGCCGGCCAGCCGGTGGCGCCGCCGGAACCAAGCCCGATACACCACGGCGTCTCGCCATCGTCGACGATCTGCTGGGTCAGGGCCTTGAGCTCTTCCATGGTCTCGGGCACTTCGTAGCCCGCGTCCTCGAAATTCTCCGGCACGTACCAGACCAGCGACTTCACATCGATCTTGTAAGGCAAAGCGTAAAGCCGCTCCTCACCGTCCGGGCCCGCATAGGACCCGAGACCGACCCAGGAGCTACCGGCGGCATAGTTCTCTAGGAGCCACTGCTCCGTCTCGCCGCCCAGCGGCTCGACAAAGCCCTTAGCGACCAGATCCGCGATAAGGCCGGGCTGCGGCAAGACGGCGATGTTCGGGGGGCTGCCCGCCTCCGCATCGATCACGATCTGCTGCTCATAGGTTTCCGACGACGCATAGTTGACCGTGGCACCGGTCGCCGCGGAGAAGTAGGCCAGAATGCTCTCCACCAGCGCCTGATCGTCACCGCGCCAGGGCCCGAACATGCTCAGCGTCTCACCGTCCAGGGTGTTCGCTTCAGCAAATGCCTCGTAGCTCGCCCAGTTGAAACCGCCCTCACCCGGGGGGAATTTCAGATTGTCCTGTGCGAAGGCGGAACCGACCGACAGCGCCAGAACGGCTGTGCCGAGAATGAGGGTCTTCTTCATCGCTATCCTCCCAGGAAGCAGGTGTTGTGCTTCTTCGACCATGTCGCACCGATGCTGCGGTGCTGGTCAGCCTCTTTTCAAAGGGCTTTGGAACGCGATAAAATCGCGAAGGCGTTTGAGAGTCAAGCTGGAATCATGAATGAACCGCGCCGCCGAGGACAAAAGGTTCGCGAGAACAGGCTAAAATCCTAGCTTTACCATTGAGAGGAGAATCGGCGCTGACGCAGCTTCGCCTTTGACGGCGCATGTCGTTATGTGTTTTTATCGCCATAACAATGAATTCTTCAAAGCGCTTTGAGGACTGGAAGACGCGGCGTGAACCTTAAACAATTGGCCGAACATTTGAACCTGTCGCAGACGACGGTGAGCCGTGCGTTGAACGGCTATCCAGAGGTCAGCGAGGAGACGCGCCGCCGGGTCGCCGCGGCCGCCCGCGACTTCAACTACCGGCCAAGTCCCAACGCCACGCGGCTCGCGACGGGCAAGTCCCGCACGATCGGCCACGTCGTGCCCCTCTCCAATCACGACATGATTAATCCCCACTTCGCCGAGTTCATCGCCGGCGCCGGCGAGGCCTACGCTGACGCCGACTATGACATGCTGATGACCGTGGTCGACGGCGAGCGCGAGGACATGATCTATCGCAACTTGGCCGCCAGCCGGCGCGTCGATGGACTGATCGTCCACGGGCCGATGGTCAACGACCGGCGGATTAAGCTCCTCAATGACTTGCAGGTTCCCTTCGTGGTGCATGGCCGCAGCCAGCATCCCGAAACCGGCTATAGCTGGCTCGACGTCAACAACCGACGCGCCTTTCAGCGCGCGACCGAACTCCTGATCGATCTGGGGCATGAGCGGATCGCGCTCGTCAACGGACTGGAGAACATGGGCTTCGCCGACCGGCGGCGGCGGGGATATCTGGAAGCGCTCGATCGACGCGGCATCGCCACCGATCCGGACCTCATGCACTCCGCCGACATGATCGAACCCTATGGCTATTCGGCCATGACCGCGATGTTCGATCTGCCGGACCCGCCGTCCGCGGTTGTCGCGTCCAGCATGATCCCGGCCCTTGGTGTCGTAAGAGCCGTTCAAGAACGTGGACTGCAATTGGGTCAAGACGTTTCGCTGATCGCCTATGACGACTGTTTGTCGTTCATCGAGGACAATCGTGAAATCCCGCTCCTGACTTCGATCCGCTCGTCGATCCGCAAGGCCGGCAAGCGCGCGGCGGAGATCCTCATCCAGCACATCGATGACCCGGCGATGGAGCATACGCAGGAACTGTGGGAGGCTGAGTTGGTGCTTGGCCGCTCGACCGGCCCCGCGCCCTAGGGTCCTTGCCTTGGTGCACAGGCGTGGACAGTCTGTCCACTTTTCGTGGACTGGCCTTTCTCAATGTCCAGAACGATATGGACTGGCGTAGACTGTCCATTCCCTAAAGGCCGGAGCTGCGTTGTCCCATGTCCATTCGTCCCGTCGCCCAGATTTCCGAAGCCCAGCCAACGCTAGAAGGCGCTGGTGTCAAACTGCACCGCGCCTTCGGCTTCGGCGACCCGGACCTCGCCGACCCGTTCCTGCTTTTCGACGACTTCCGCAACGATCGGCCGGAAGACTATCTGCGCGGTTTTCCCTGGCATCCCCATCGCGGCATCGAGACCATCACCTATGTGCTGACCGGCACGGTCGATCATGGCGACTCGCTCGGCAATGTCGGCGCGCTTGAGGCTGGCGACGTGCAGTGGATGACCGCCGGCAGCGGCATCCTGCATCAAGAGATGCCGAAGGGCGACGCGGCTGGCCGCATGCACGGTTTCCAGCTTTGGGCGAACCTGCCGTCCAGCTTGAAGATGACCGACCCGCGCTATCAGGACGTCAAGGCCACCGACATTCCAGAGATCATCGACGATGACGGCACCCGCGTTAAGGTCATTTGCGGCACGTTTTGGGGCCAGATCGGCCCGGTCGATGGGATCGCGGCGCAGCCGCGCTATCTCGACATTTTCATCCCGCCCGGCATCAAGAAGACCTTGCCGGTCGACACATATCAAAAGGCCTTCGCCTATATCTTCGAAGGCGCCGGCACGTTCCGCGACGCGTCGGATCCTGTCGGCGTTCTGTTGGAGAAAGAAGCCGGCGGCGAAGAAATTCTGATCCGCGACCGGACCGGCGACCGCTCGCTCGTGCTGTTCGGCACCGGCGATACGATCACCGTTCAGGCCGGCGAACACGGTATCCGCTTTCTGTTGGTCTCCGGCAGCCCCATCCGCGAACCGGTCGCCTGGCATGGCCCGATCGTCATGAACACCCAGGACGAACTCCGCCAGGCGATGCGCGACCTGAACGCCGGCACGTTCATTAAGAAATCGGCGTAACCCACGGCACCGACTCAAATTTCGCCCTTGCCTTGATCGCCAAAAGCCCGTTCGCTGGTTCAACGCTAGAAACGGGTGACGGGGGATCATGAGCAAGCTCACCGGCAAGACCGCTTATGTGACCGGCGCGGGCCGCGGCATCGGCCGCGCGATCGCCCTGAAACTGGCGCGCGAGGGCGCGGCCGTCGTCGTCAACGATCTAGATAAAGAACCGGTCGGCGAGACGATTGACGCCATCGAAGCCGCTGGCGGTCGCGCCACCGCCGCCATCGGCAGCGTCACTGACGACGGCTTCGCCGACCGCTTCATCCAGACCGGGATCGACACGTTCGGCGGCGTCGACATCATCGTCAACAATGCCGGCTACACCTGGGACTCAATGATCCAGGACATGGGCGACGATCAGTTCGACGCCATGCTCGATGTCCATCTGAAGGCCCCCTTCCGAATCCTGCGCGCGGCGAGCGACTTCATCCGCTCAACCGCGAAGGCCGAAGCCGAGGCCGGCACCGAAGTGTTCCGCAAGGTCGTCAATATTTCGTCCATCGCGGCGACCGGCGGCAATGTCGGCCAGGCGAACTATGCATCCGCCAAGGCCGGCGTGATCGGGCTGACGCGCGCCATGGCCAAGGAATGGGGACGCTACAAGGTCAACGTCAATTGCGTCGCCCTCGGCCTGATCGAAACGCGACTGACCGAAGCGGTCGACGAAAAAAAGACGATCACGGTCGATGGCAACGACATCGCCGTCGGCATCCCCAAGGGCATGGCGGCGATGGTGCAAATGATCATCCCGCTCGGCCGGGCCGGCACGCCAGAGGAGGCCGCCGATGGCGTCTATCTCCTGTGCGCGCCGGAGTCGAATTACATCAGCGGACAGACCTTGATCGTCGGCGGTGGCCTGACCTTTTGACCGGAGCGTAAATCTCATGGGACCGCTTGCCGGCATCCGGATCGTTGAAATGGCGGGCATTGGCCCCGGCCCGTTCGCCGCGATGCTGTTGGCCGACATGGGTGCCGATGTCGTGCGGATCGAGCGGCCGGATGCGCACACCGGTATCGCTGTAACCTACGATGTGTTGGCGCGTGGCCGCCGGTCGGTCGCCGCCAATGTGAAGACGCCGGAGGGTCTGGCGCGCGCCAAGGCGCTGATCGGCAAAGCCGACGGCCTGATCGAGGGCTTCCGGCCCGGCGTGATGGAGCGGATGGGTCTGTCGCCGGAGACCTGCCTGGCGCACAATCCCAAGCTGGTCTATGGGCGGATGACGGGCTGGGGCCAGGACGGTCCCCTCGCCCACGCGGCCGGTCACGATATCAATTACATCGCGCTCACCGGTGCGCTGCATTCCATCGGCACGAAGGCGGGCGGACCGGTTCCGCCGCTCAATCTGATCGGCGATTTCGGTGGCGGCGCGCTCTATCTGGCGTTCGGCATGGTGTGCGCACTGCTTGAGGCGCGGTCTTCCGGTCAAGGCCAGGTGATCGACGCGGCGATGACGGATGGCGCCGCGCATCTCATGACCATGATCTACGGCTTCAAGGCGGACGGCCATTGGACGAATGCGCGAGAGAGCAATTTCCTCGATGGCGGCGCGCCCTACTACGGCACCTTCGAATGCGCGGACGGCAAATGGATCGGCATCGGTGCCATCGAACCGCAGTTCTATGCCCTTTTGCGGGAAAAGATCGGTGCCGACGATCATGCGTTCGACGCCCGCGAGGACACGGCGTCTTGGCCGGCTCTGAGGGAAAAGTTTCAAGCAATCTTCAAGTCGAAGACGCGCGCCGAGTGGTGCGAGCGTCTGGAGGGAACCGATGTGTGCTTCGCGCCAATCCTCGACATGAACGAAGCACCCGCCCACTCCCACAATCAGGCTCGCGGCACCTTTGTCGAGCGCGACGGCGTCGTCCAACCGGCCCCCGCCCCACGCTTCAGCCGGACAGAGCCAAGCATCCAGCGGTCGCCACCAAAGCCGGGCGAACACACGGCCGAGGTGCTAAGTGACTGGGGTATCGACGAAATCACTGGAAAGTGAGGCACGCTCCGTTGACGCCCAATCCACCTTCACTACGGTGAAATCCGAAGGGGAAAAGGGGCGTTGGCTTGAAGATTGCGTCGGTACGGCACCGCCTGCCCGATCGGGTGTTGAGCAATGACGATCTCGCGGCGCTGGTTCGGGCCGCTAGTGCCGCTCATTGCTCCGCAGCCGAACTGGATCGCCTGGAACGTCGGCTACAGGCCGGATTCGTATTGAGCGGAACCGAACGCCGTCATGTCGCCGAGTTCGACGCCCCGGTGTTCCACATGACGATCGACGCTGCTCGCGACGCACTTGAGGCCGCTGAGCTGACCGCAAACGATCTCGACCTCGTCATCTATGTCGGCGTCGGGCGCGGCGCCGTCGAACCGTCCCATGCCAGCTTGGTCCAACACCAATTGGGGGCACACAGCGCAACGGCCTTCGACATTCTGGACGCCTGCGTCAGTTGGCTCCGCGCACTAGAAGTCGTCCAGGCCCTCCTCAAGACGGGGAACTATAAAACCGCGCTCGTGGTCAACTGCGAAGCGGGCATGACCGACTTCGGCCAATTCGAGCTTCAGTCGTCATCCGACCTCGACCGCTATCTGGCCGGTCTCACCGTTGGAGAAGCGGCGACCGCGACGGTCCTCACCGCCGATGGCCCCGATATCGACGTCACTTTCGCAACTGAAGCGGAGCACCATGACCTGTGCATGATCCCGCTCAAGAACGTCGGCCGTTTCGCCCCGCAGCTATCCGAGCGGATCGAACCGGAGAAGTTTTACTCCTATTCCACCGACCTTCTGTCGGCGTGCCAAATTCTGATAGAAAAGATGTTCGCCGAAACACCTTGGCTCATCGATCCAGACTACGATATCAGCCTCATTCACAGCGCCAGCGCACGCTTTTCGGACCGCCTCTTGGAGGCGCTGAAACTGCCCGCCGACCGCCACTTCGACATCCATCGCGATTATGGCAACACGGTTTCCGCCAGTGTGCCGCTCGCGCTCAGCCTTGCCATCGATCAGCGGCAGATCACGCGCGGTGACCGGGTTCTGGTCATCTCCGGTGGCGCAGGAATATCCATTGGCCTAAGCTTGTTCACGTTTTAGGGGGGCAGCGGCATGAAGCGCATGGCGATAGGGTTGATCTGTGCGTTTGGCCTGGTGTCGGAGGCAGCCGCAGACCGATGGTTGTTCGAGGCGCCCGAGCCCGGTCGGCGGGCCTATGTCGAGATGCATCTGGGCACAAATCTGCCGGCACCCGTCGATGTTCGCATGACCAATTCCATCGGCGCGCGGTTCACCGGCGATATCGATATGCGCTCTAAACTGGGCGGCGTCCTAGCGCTGGTCCATGGCTATTATCCGACCCGCCGCATCCATCTTGAAACGTCCGTGGCCTACGGTCAGTTCACGAACTTCACCATGCGGTTCAAGAACGGTTTCGCGGGCAATCCGGATGCGGGCCGAAAGCGCGACGGCACTGGCCAAATCCACATGTTCGCCGCCACGGCCGCCGCCTTTTATGATTTCCCGGAAGTCTCCGAAACCATCGTGCCGTTCGTCGGTCTCGGCGGCGGTTTCGCCCATATGAAGCAGGATGGTGTGGGCAAGAAGGGCGGCCGCTTCTTGATCTCGGATTCCGACACGTTCGGCGTCCTGTGTCTGATGGCCGGCGTCAATATCACGATGACGGAGAAAGTCGATCTCAGCCTGCGCTATTCCGGGATTTTCCGATCTGAAGCCGAGTTCAACGACCGAAATGCGGCGGCCAGCTTCCGGTCGGAAATGCAGGCCGGCTTCGACAATGCCGTCTCCGTCGGCTTTCGGTACTTTTACAGGTGAGCTGGCTGTGGACCGCCGATGATTAGTGCCATCGGCCTTGCCGCGCCCGGCCTCTTCGCGCTGCGGCGGCCGGTTTGGGCAACGGTGATCCTTGCCGGTGTCGTTCTGGCGGCACTCTTGGCCGTGCCGTCCGCCCGCTTCGATGACGACATGCTGCGGGCCTTCTCGTCGCAAAGCCAGCAGTCGCAGGATTATGCGGACTTCCTGGAAACCTTGGGGACCCGCATCACCGACATCGTCGTCTTGGCGGAAGCCGATGACCCGTTCTCCGCCAACGATCTGACGCGCCTGCGCGATCTGGCGCTCGAACTGGAGCTGGCCGACCATGTGACATCGGTCGTCTCGCCCTTTTCGGCGCGCTTCGCGAAGACCCATCCCGACTTTCCAGGCGAGCCGGTCTTTCCAGCGGTCATCGACATCGATGAAGCAACCGCCCGCCTAGCGGCCTACCGCGCGACCGACCCTTCGCTCAAGCCGCTGATCGCGGCCGACAGTCGAATACTGATCATGGCCGCAGCCATCGATACCAAGAACGATGCTGTCGACATCCGCGCCGTTTTGGCGGCGTTTCGACAGCTCACCCAGGACTTCGCCGGCCCCGGCCTGCGCTTCACGGTCACCGGCGAGAACGCGATCACCACGGAGATCGTCGACGGCATCCAGGACGACATCGTCGTGTTGAATGCGGCCGGTAGTGCCATCGCATTCCTGCTGGCCTTCCTCGTTTTCGGGCAGCTATCGGCGGCACTCGTCGCCATGATCCCAGCCCTGCTGGGCGCCCTTGTCAGCGTCTCGATCTTCGTCTTGTTCGACTATCCGATCACGGTGATCAGCAATGTCGTGCCGCTGCTGATCCTCGTGCTGGGCCTCGCCGACAGCATCCATTTGACGATGCATCTGGTTAGATCGGACCCGTCGTTGCCGGTGCGCGACCGGATCGACCGCTCGGTGCGCGACATCGCGCCCGCCTGCGGGCTGACGGCGATCACAACGGCCATTGCCTTCATCGCGATCGCGCTCACCGACAACGACCAATTGTTCGAAATGGCCGTCGTCGGCAGTCTCGGCGTTGTCGTGTCCTATGTGGTGGTCGTCACGACCTTCGCGCTGATGGCGCCGCTATGCGCCCGAGCCTCATCGCAACCAAAATGGTCGACCGACCTTTTGCGCGTCCCGGGCGCTGTTGCGCGCGCGGTGATGACCAAGGATCGGTGCGTGATCGCGATCGCGCTTGTGATTGCTGTTGCAAGCGCGATTGGATTCTGGCGGATCGAACCCTGGTTCCCGCTGCACCAATACCTGCCGCTCGACAGCGATATGCGGCATGCCAATGAGACCATCGAGGCCGAGTTCGGTGGGTTCTTGCGAATCTGGAGCGAGATCGAAGCCACAGGCGATGCGGCACTTGAAACACCTGACGGATGGGCACGACTGACTCGACTGACCGCCGCGATCGAGGATGCGGCGCCCGACTATTCGGTCATCTCTCTCGCTTCGGTCGCCCGATGGCTTGGAACGCCGGAGCGCATACCGACGGCGGAGGAGATGATCGACGTTCCCGAAGATCTGCGGCATCAACTCACCTCGCCGCAGGGTACGATGGCGCGCGTGGTGACCTTCGCGCCAGAGCCGATGCGCAGCCACGAGACCCGCGCCGTTCACGATCGGATCGAAGCCGCCGCCCTGTCCGCCGGCGCGGAACGGATCACCGGCTTGCCCGTGATCTTGCGCCACGAACCGATCGCCATCGTCGGTCAGCTCGGCATCGGACTGATCGCCGCGTGCCTCCTTGCCATAGCGGTGGTTGCAGCGGCGTTTCGCTGGCCGACCCTGGCGCTGGTCCTGGTCGCCCCCAATCTGCTGCCGCTGTTGGTCACCGCATCGGCGCTCCACATCCTCAACAACGGTCAGGCCAATCCAACGGCCGTCATCGCACTCACCATCGCCTTCGGGATTGCCATTGACGATTCGATCCATTTCACCAATCGTTATCGCCTGGAACGCGAGCGCGGCCTCGATGTCGACGCCGCGCTTGACCTGGCGATCAACCAAACCGGCCGGGTGATGATCGCAACGACCGTCATCATTTCGGCGGGATTGTTGGTTGTCTTCGCAAGCGCTTTTGAGGTGGTGAGATTGTTCGGAATGCTCTTGATACTAACCTTCGTGACGGCCCTCTTGGCCGATCTTCTTCTTCTGCCTGCGCTCTTGCGCCAACGATGGGCACGGCGATGATCCGGCTTGCCTCGATTGTCGTCGCTCTGGTCTGCGTCGCGACAGGGCCGGCAACCGCTGAGACGATACTGGCGCCCATCGACGGACCCTGGACGGGATCGGGCTGGGTGAAACGCTCCGTCTCCGGCGCACCGGAAGCCATTCGCTGCCGCATCACCGCGAACTACCAGCGCAACAATCGGCGCCTTGCGCTGAACGGCAAATGCGCGTCTCCGGGAAAGGCGGTCAAGGTCGAGGGCTATATCGACGAACTGGAGGGCGGCAAGGCCTATGCCGGCGTTTGGTCCAACCCGTTCGGAGCCGGTGCGAGGGACATCCGGGGCTTGCGCAATGGCGACATCATTACGTTTCAAGTCCGCGGCAAGGACCCGGAGACCCAGCAGGATGTCTCCGCCACCATGACATGGCACCTTTCGCCCGATGAGTTCACGATTGCCAGCTCGGGCACGGTCGACGACACCGGCGAGTCGGCGGACCTCAGCGAGATCACGCTCAAGCGCTAAGCTGAAGCCTGCGTTCGCGAAACCAGATGAACAGGCCGGCGGCAACGATGATTGCCGCGCCCACGATCGTCTGGCCGTTCGGCAACTGACCGAACACCAAGGCGCTCCAGATCGTCAGATAGACAATGAACGAATAGCTGAACGGCATGACGGCGCTCGGCGGCGCATAGGCATTGGCCCGGATCAACAATTGATGGCCCGCCCAAGCGAAAAAGCCGAGCATGACCAAGATCGTCCAATCGATGCCAGTGGCCGGCGTCTGCCATTCCAGGATTGCAAACGGCAGCATCGCCACCGTTCCCACCAGTCCGGAGTAAAACTGCATGGTGTCCGTGGGGATCTCGCTCGCAACCTTGCGCGTCAGGATGACGTAGACGGCGAAACACGTCGCGGCGGCAAGTGACAAGAACGCGGCCGGATGGAACGCCTCGCCGAACGGCCTGATGGCAACCAAAATCCCAACAAAGCCAACAATGATCGCCGACCAGCGCCAGATGCCGACGCGTTCGCCCAGCATCGGGCCGGACAAGGCGCAGACGATGATCGGCGCCGAGAACAGGATCGTCGCCGTCAGGGTCAACGGGAGATAGCCGACGGCGAAAAAATTGAACACTGTCGAGCCGAGAAGCAAGAGACCGCGCACGACCACCACGCCCCAACGGTCGGTCGCAAAGCGGCGCCAATCCAGCCCGCCCGACGCAATCAACACGGCCGAAATGGCGAAGTGGCCAACATAGCGCATGAACGCCAATTGCAGGGCCGGCATCCCGGCAATCGCCAGCCATTTGACGCCCGTATCGACGAACGAAAAGGAGAAAAACGCGATCAAAACCAAGCCGATGGCAAAAGGAGTCCGATCGGACGAGGCGACGGCGACCGGGGCGGTCATCCCGCACCGCCGGTCGACACATGATGGCGTGACGCCCCCATATCAGGCGATTTTTTCAAACGAACGCGCCCGCAAACGAGACTGAACTTCGTAGATCGAGCGATTGAGTTCCGGCTGGGGTTGCGGAATGCGCACGGGCACGTCCGTCAGGCGCGGCTGAAGGGTCGGCGCGCCGCACAGCATCTTAGCGTTGTACTCTTCGATAGAAGCAAACGTGGTCATGCTCCCCATGATTGGAAAGGCGTCCGCCGCCATCATCTCATAGAACAGCAACCGCCTGTCACGGTCCGAGGTGTTGAGCGCCGAACCGTGCACGATGCGGCCATGGTGAATGGAGATCGATCCGGCCGGCCCTGAAAGCGCAACGGCATCGGCTAGGTCGTAACCGCAGGCCTTCAGGTCCATCGCGCCGACGAAGACCCCGTCAAGATGATGATCGTGGATCGGACCCTTGTGGGAGCCCGGAAAAACCATCAGCGGGCCGTTCTCCTCGCCCATGTCGTCGATGATAACGCCGACGGCGAGCACATCGTCATTGCTATGGGGATAGAACGCGAAGTCCTGATGCCACTCGATCGCCGCGCCGTAGCCGGCCGATTTCATGTTCAGTTTTGTCGTGTGCAGCCGCAGGTTCGGGCCGATCAGATCGCGCACCGGTGCCAGGATATGATCCGATGTCAACAGATCGCGCATCACATCGCTGGTGGTGTGGGGGAGCTTGATGCGCCGCACGCGCGGGCTTTCGGGCGTATGGGTGTCTTCAAGATCGAGCCGATCGTTCGACTCCGTCATGCCGCGCGCTTCGTCCTCGAAGCGGGCGATCTCCGCGCGGATGGCGGCGATGATCTCCGAAGGGATGCGGTCTTCCAGGACCAGATAGCCTGTGTCGCGGTAATGCGCGACTTGAGCGTCGGTGAGGACTTCACGATGGGCCATGGTTCCGCTCCCTTGTTGCTCTCGTTATCCGGCACGCACCCGGTCCAGCGCCGCCCAATCGAAGACCACGCCGTGGCCAGGCCTGCTCGGTGCGATCGCCTTCCCGTCAACGATCTCCATCGGGCTTTCGATATAATCGTCGAGACCGAAGCCGTGCGCCTCCAAGTACGAAGCGTTCGGCACGGCGGCGAGCAAGTGGACGGTCACATCGTGCGCGCCATGGGTGGTGACCGGCAGATTGAAGGCCTCGGCCAGGTGCGCAATCTTCATGAACGGCGTGACGCCGCCGCAATTGGTGACGTCCGGCTCGGGAAAGCCGATCTTGCCGATGGTGATCGCTTGGCGGAACTCCCAGATCGTGCGCATATTCTCACCGGTCGCGATCGGCAATCCGCCGTCGCGCACGACACGCGCAAACCCCTCCAGATCGTCGGGGATGATCGGCTCCTCCAGCCAGACGGGGTCATAGGGCGCAAAGGCACGCGCGGCGCGGATCGCCTCATCGACGGTCCACTTCATGTTGGCATCGACCATAAGCGGAAAATCGTCGCCGAAATGGCCGCGCATGGCAGCGAGCTTGTCCACGTCTTCCGACAGCCGGTCGCGTCCCACCTTCATCTTGATGGCGCGAAAACCGCGCGCGACGTTCTTCTCTGACTGGGCAATCAGATCGTCCGGCGAAAGATGCAGATCGATACCACCAGCATAACAGTCGACCGCAGGGTCGTAGCCGCCAAGCATCGTCCAAAGCGGCAGACCGGCTCGGCGTGCCTTCAGGTCCCACAACGCCATGTCGAAGGCGGACAGCGCGAAGATCGTCGCGCCGCCCCGCCCGCCGTAATGGGTCGCCCACCAGATCGTGTCCCACAGTTTTTCGATCCGGTCGGCGTCCTGGCCGGCGGCGAGTTCGACGATCTCGCGAGACGCCACATCGAAGATCGCACCGCCATTGCGCCCGCCGGTATAGGTGTAGCCGACGCCCGTCGCGCCGTCTTCGTCCGTAACGGCAACGGTGATCAATTCAAAGTCGCGATGCACGCCGTGGCGCGCATCGACCAGGGTTTCTTTCAGCGGAATGCGAAAGAATCCCGTCTCGATAGTCGCGATCGTCGCCATAGGGCGGTGGGTTCCTCAGGCTACTCCGCAAAGAACATGGTCAGTTCCGGGAAGAACAGGATGAGCATGAGCACGAAGATTTGCAGGCAGATGAAGGGCAAGAAGCCCCGGAAGATATCGGGCAGCGTGATGTGCGGCGGCGCGACGGACTTGAGATAGAACGCCGCCGGCCCAAACGGCGGCGACAAGAACGACACCTGCATGTTTACGCAAAAGAGGATGCCGAACCAGACCGATACGAAGCGCGGATTCTCGACCAATGGCGCGAAGACGCCAATCTCCTCGATCGGCAGCTTCAGGACGATCGGCAAGAAGACCGGCATGACCAAAAGAACGATGCCGACCCAGTCCATGAAGGCGCCCAAAAACAAGAAGATGATCATCATGACCATGAGGACGCCGAGCGTTGGAAGCTCATAGCCGACGATCAAGTTAGCGACATAGGTTGGGCCGCCGGCAATCGTATAGGCGCCCGCCAATGCCGTGGCGCCGAACGTCACCCAGATGATCGTGCCCGTCGATTTGAACGTGCGCATCAAAGCCTCGCGCACGAGAGTGAGGGAAAACTCGCCGCGCAGGATGATGAGGATAAGGACCGCGACCGTACCCATGCCGGCCGCCTCGGTGATGCCGGTGATGCCGCCATAGATCGAGCCGAGCACAACGCCGACGACCAGAAGCGGTGCCAACAGCCCCTTGCCGGCATCCCAGGCCCCTTTGACCCGCTCCTTCCCGACATAAAAGAGAAGGAAAGCGAGAAGGATCGCCATGATCCCGCCCCGCGTCATCATCTGCGCGGTCGTGAGGACCGTCGTTTCTTCGTCGACCCGGTCGAACCCGATCAAGAACACGGTCCGCACGATCGTAATCGCCATGTAGACAACGGCGATCATCGACAGAAGCGAGGCGCCGTAGATCAGCTTTTGCTGCCCCGTCATGTCTTCCGGGCCGGGTTCCGGCAGCGGCGCCAGGGACGGATTCATGCGCGTGCGCACAAGTATGTAGACGATGTAGCAGGACGCCAGGATGAAGCCCGGCACGAAGGCGCCTTTAAACAGCGCGTGGATCGATGTCTCGGTAATCAGTCCATAGAAAATCAGCACGATCGACGGTGGGATCATCGTGCCCAGCGAACCGGAGGCGCAGATCGTGCCGATGGCGAGGTTTTGGTTGTAGCCGAGCCGCAGCATTTGCGGCAGCGCGATCAGGCCCAAAAGCACCACTTCACCGCCGATGATGCCCGACATCGCGGCCATGACGACAGCCATGAGCGACGTGACGATGGCGATGCCGCCGCGCGTGCGGTTGAGCCACATGGACAGCGACGAATACATGTCGCGCGCGATCCCGGATCGCTCCAACAGTGTCGCCATGAGAATGAACAGCGGAACGGAGATCAGCACATAGTCGGTGGTCAGCCCATACATGCGCTGCGCCAGGATGTTGAGCGGCCCGGTCCCGAAATTCCCGAACAAAAGGTCCGGACCGAACTTCATGACCATGACGACGACGGCCAAAAAGCCGGATGCAAAGCCCAGCGGCATGCCGATCGCCAGCAAGGCCAGCATGCCGATCAGCAGGACCAGCGAAATTGTCCCGATGTCCATCGCCGCACTCCCCCGTCCGCGACCGACGCGCCTGCCGGCGCTGCGCTACTCTTTCGGCGCGGCCTGGGCCGCTTTGATTTCCTCGATTTCGAAGTCGACCTCGTCGGCGGGATCGTGGTGCTCGGGATCCCGGTTCCAATCGTGAACGAGATTGGAAATCGCCTGCAGCATCACGAACACCAGCGTCAGCAGGATCAGCGGTTTCATGGTCGCAGGGATCGGTGGATCCCAGGCCGTGCCGAACCTCTCCCACCGCATCAGTTTCGCATAGGCTTCGCCGTAGCCGCCCCAGATCGTGGCGATCGCGAACCCACTTAGACACGCCACGGACAAGACATCGAACGTGCGGCGCAGCCAGCGCGGAACCATGTCGTAGAGAATGAAGATTCGAATATGGCTGCGCTGCTGCATGGCGTAGAGCCCGGCAAAGAGGTAGACCATGCCGGCAAGCCAAAGCGACGCCTCGTTCACCCAAAGCGTCGGCCGCGCGAAGACATAGCGCATCACCACTTCATAGAACATGATCGAAACGATGACCGCCGGTAGGATCATGGCGATCCTACTGAACCCCCAAACGACAAGGTCGACCGGACCCGTGCGCTCGTGTTCAACCATGGCGGCTTAGCTCCCCACGCCAAAGAGGGCGAGGTCGACACACGACCCCGCCCATTTTCGCGACAGCTTACTGGGAAACGAGACCCAGCTGCGTGAGGTAGTTGAGGTGGCTTTCCACCAGCGCCTTGGCTTCCGGCGTGGTGGCGAACTCAGGCCATGTCGCCTGGGCGGCATCGCGGAAGGTCTGCAGATCTGCAGCCGACCACTGGTGCAGCGTCACGCCCTTTTCGCGCAACTCGGCGGCAGCCTCGGCATTCGCCTTCTCGAACGTCAGCGCGGTCCGTAGCGCGAGCGCTTCCATCGCCACCGACATAATGGTGCGATGGTTCTCCGGCATTGCGTCCCACTTCGCCTTGTTGCACGCCAGGTGATCCGACGGCATGGAGTGGAAGCCGGGGAAGTTGGCGTGCTTGACCAGATCGTAGAGGCCGAGGCCGACATTATTGGCCAGGCCCGACGCATCGGCGCCGTCGATGATGCCGGTTTCAAGCGCGGTGAAGATTTCGGTGAAGTCCATCACGATCGGCTTGGCGCCGAGCTTTTCGAAGATCTTGGTTTCCATGCCCGGAGGCGAACGGAATTTCCAATCCTTGAAATCGTCCGGGCCGGCGATCGGCTTCGATGAAGAGAGCGACTCCTGGCCATAGACCCACCAGCCGACAAGCTGCATGTCGTACTTGTTGTAAAGCGCCTGGGCGTCTTCAAGACCACCGCCATAATAGAGCCATGAGAGCTGCTGATACGGTGTGTCGTAACCGCCCATGATGTCGCCGACGAACTGGAACGCCGGGTTCTTACCCGTCTGATAGCCGCCGCCCGTCATGTCGCAATCGAGGATACCGGTCGCCGCAGCGTCGAACGTCTCGACCGACTTGACGACGGAGGACGAGTAGAACATCTCGACCTGGATCTCACCGTTGGACATTTTGGTGATGTCCTCGACATATTGCGCGGCGAGCTTGCCCGAAACGGTTTCGGGCGCGTAGTGGGTTTGGATGCGCAGCTGCGTGTTCTGTGCTTGTGCGACCGACAGGCCCACACCAGCAAACAGACCGACGGCCGCGACCGCCCCTAATGCCTTTGACAACGTATGCATTCGTAGGTTTCCTCCCATGGTAATTCTTTGAGCGCCTGCACCATTGCCCCTGCGCCGGACGCATCGCGCTTACGTCACAATAGCCCATGCGTTCCAAATCGCAACGCAATTTGAACGCGGCGACCGTTTTGTGATTATTGATACGATCACCTCATATCAGAGGATAAGCGTATAGAAAGAAATATATATTACAATTTATGCAATAAAAATTGGAATGCTTGTAATATACTCAAATATTTATGGGAGATAATATTGAAAAATAACTTTAGCATCATAACATGATAGCGTTGATTGCGACGTTGCAGTGGCTATCGCAGGTCGAAAGAACAGGGAATATCATGATTATTTACTAGACACCCAGCCGATCACACCAGCGGTAGAACATGACCGTGGGCGCAAGGAACCATGGATTGCCCGTATAGAGCGGCCGGGTTTGGAACGCGAGCCGTTCGAGCCCCGTGGGTCGGTCGTCTAGACCGAGCACATTTCGACCCAGGCGCATACCGAGATAGCTCGCCATCGATACACCGGAGCCACAATACCCGGCGGCATAGTGGGTGCCGCTGTGTTGACCGATATGGGCGAGCGTATCGAAGGTGTAGGCGACGAAGCCGACCCAGGAGTGACTGATGCGCGCCCCTACCAGATCGGGAAACAGGCGCACCATCTCCGCTCGCAATCGCGGCGCCGACCGGCGGGGGTCGGTCTCGGCGAAGCTTACACGCCCGCCAAACAACATCCGTCTCCGGTCCGGCGAAGCGCGGTAATAGTAGACGAGCCGGCGAGTATCGCTAATGACACGATCCTTCGGAATGAGACGATCCATCAAGCCGGGGGCGAGAGGCTCCGTCGCGATGATGTAGCTGCCGATGGGAATGACCCGACGTCTAAGCCATGGCACAACGGCGCCGGAATAGCCGTTTGTTGCTAGTACCACGTCGCGAGCGGTGAGTTCGCCCCGCGCGGTCGCCAAACGAAATCCGGACCCCGTGCCTTCGATCGCGGTGACGGCACAGTTGTCGACAACGCTCACGCCGGACGCGAGAGCGCGGTCCAGCAGACCGTGGTGGTAACGCGCCGGATCGAGCGATGCGTGATCGGGATAGACGACACCGCCATGATAGGCATCGGAGCCAAGCTCGGCGTGCTGATCGCTTCGCGGCACCAGATGAGCCTCGATCCCCAAGTCTCGCGGGAGTTTGGCGTAATTTCGCTCAAGAACCCGGTAGCGACCCGGCGTATGCGCGGCATGAAACCGGCCGACCGTCCTGAAATCGCAATCGACCGCCTCGTCGGCGATGAAGGTGCCGAGCCAATCGAGCGCATTGCGCCCATCCTTGAGCACCGCCCGTGCCGCCGCCTCGCCATGGCGACGGACGAGATCGTCGTACTCGCCCTTGACGCTGGTGCTAACCTGGCCGCCGTTGCGTGTCGAGCAGCCCCATCCGGCGGCCTGGGCGTCGAATACGATGGTCTCGCGACCGCCACGCGCCGTTTGGAGAGCCGCACACAAGCCAGTGTAGCCGGAGCCAACCACGGCAACATCGACCGCTTTTGGGAACGCGACTGTCTCAAGCTTCGGGCGCGGCGTGCGCTCCCACCAATAAGGATCGGTTTTGAAGTCCTCGGCAAACGCCGCCGAAGCACCGCCCATCAGGCGTGTTCCATCGATCCGCAAAGGGCGTCCTCCAGAACCATGTCGGCGCCGCGAAGGGCCACCATCATGGTCGGCGCGAATGTGTCGCCCGATGGGATCGAGGGGAAGACCGAAGCATCGATCACGCGCAGTCCGGCCAGGCCGTGAACGCGCAATCGTGCATCGACGACGCCATCGTCGGGATCGGGGGCCATCCGGCAAGTACCGGAAGGATGATACAGGCTATCGGCGCGCGCGCGAATGTCGTCGATGAGCGCGATATCGCCGGAGACTTCAGAACCCGGCGACAACTCTTCTTCGATGATTTGCGAGAAAGCCTCAGTCGCCGCCAGCCGACGAATGAAATGCACGCCGTCGAGCAGTTCCCGAACGTCGCCGGGAGTCGAAAGGTAGTTTGGATAGATCGCCGGCGGTTCCAGGGGATCGGGCGATCTGAGCCGCATATGACCACGGCTCGCGGGCCGACAGTTCGCAACGCCGATGACGAATCCGGAATGCGGGTCGGGCTGAAGGTCCGGCCGCTCTCCGGGCGGTGCCTTGGTGTAGCTGAGCGGCGAGAAGCGAATCTGAATGTTGGCGCGCTCGACATGGGCATTCGACCGCAAAAACGCACCGGCCTGCGCGGTGCCGAGCGACAATGGACCGGCCTGCGAAACACCGAGCGACAACGGACCGGCGTGGCGCAGCATGCGGCGAAGGACATTCCCGGTTCGCGCACGGCCCGAGCTCAGCTTGTTGTTCAGCGTCGGCTCGCGCGAAGCGTAGACATAGTCGAGCCCGATATGGTCCTGAAGATTGCTGCCCACGTTGGAACTGTCGTAGGCCACATCCAGGCCCTGCCGACGCAGTTGCGCACCGGGACCGATCCCAGAAAGCTGCAACAGGTGCGGCGAGTTGATCGCGCCCGCCGACAGGATGACTTCCGCCCTGGCTCGAACTGTGTGCCGTCGGCCGGCTTTCAGATATTCGACACCGATCGCCCGGCGGCCCTTGAAGAGAACGCGCGTCGCCTGCGCCTTGGTCTCGATCGCCAGATTCTTTCGCTTGATCGCAGGGTCGAGAAACATGGCGGAGGCCGATTCCGGCACACCGTCTCGCGCCACGACCTGAAAGATGCCGGCGCCCTCCAACGTCGCACTGTTGATGTCGGCAACGTGGCGCAACCCGGCCTCTTCGGCGGCCGCGAGAAACACGGCGCAAAGGGGATGGGCCTCCGCCTCGATATTGCGCACCGGAAGCGGCCCGCTGGTGCCGCGCCAAGTGCTCTCGGCACCGGAATAGTCTTCGATCGCACCAAAAAGCGGAAAGACCGTGTCCCACCCCCAGCCGACATTGCCGGCCGCTGCCCAGGCATCGAAATCGGCGGCCTGGCCGCGAACATAGACCATCGCGCCCGCCGTGGACGAGCCGCCCAGAACCTTGCCGCACGGCCAATAGCTGCGCCGATTTCGGGTTCCCGGATCCGGCTCCGTCACAAAGCCCCAATCAGCGCGCGAGCAACGGTGCCCGCGATCGATTGAAAGATCGATCCAGTTGCCGCGACCGGTTCTGCCGGCCTCCAAGACGAGCACACTGTATCGATCGTTCTCCGACAGGCGATTGGCGAGCAAACAGCCCGCCGATCCGGCGCCGACAATCACATAATCAAACTCGTCCATCGGCAGGTGTCGTATCCATGCAGTTTCTCGGCGGATCGGCCCGCGCCCATGGTCGCGGCGCGGCATCGGTCGCATTCCGATTTACGTCTCAGCATCTACCGGAGGATTGTCGCCACGCAAATGTGGCGACGGCAGGGATTTGATTTATAGTTACCCGTGGACAAGCTGGGAGGGTCTTTGTGAGGACGTTTTTGCGCGGACTGAGCATCGTCGGTTTTTGTGCGGTTACGATCGTCTCCGCCAGCGCCGACGCCATGGCGTCCGAACTCCGCCTGGCACAGGCGGAGCAGGCCACCGAGGCGCCGTCGACGGCGCCGAACTGGATCGTCAGATGCACCGAAACCGAGCAGAGCGACTCCCCCGTTTGCCGCATGTCGCAGAACATTATCGTTCAAGGATCCCGCCAGCGGCTCCTGACCGTCATCATCGAACCGCGCGAGGGCGCGCCCAATCACGCCTTGGTGCTGGCCTTGCCGCACGGCCTGTTCCTGCCGGCTGGCGTCACCTTGAAGATCGATGACGCCGAGCCGCTACAACTGGCGGTGCAGACCAGTGACGCCAACGGCGCCTATGCCGGCACGGGAATCGGCGACGATCTTCTTGAGCGGCTGAAAAACGGTCAGACCCTGCAGATCGGCATGCAATCGGCGCAGCGGCAAAACCTCACAGTGCCGGTGACGCTGGTCGGATTCACCAGCGCCTATGACAAGCTGAGCCTGAGAGCGCGCGGATAAGGCGTAAGCGCGCTAGCTCGTCGCACCCGCGCGGCGGACAAGCGCCTGCCAGGCGCGCATGGAGACCAGATGGCAGTAGATCGCTGCCAGGGCACCGGCATGCCGCAGCTCCAGGAACGCCTCGTCGGACAGAGCGTTGAACTTGGCCTCGTCGACGACCTTGAAATCGGTGAGCGCCAGCACATCGCCCGACGGTAGCGAGAAGCGGGCCTGGTTCACCACCAATAGATCGTGTTCGACCAAGGCCTTGGCGAAACGCTCCGTCGCCTGCGCTTCGGCCTCGTACTGAACGCAAAAATTGAGCGCCTTCTTCGCCGTGTCCGTCAAGGACTCGCCATCGAACAACCGATGCGCGCCGCCTTCGACGATATGCGTGTCGGCCCGTTCGACGCACAGCGCATAGCGCGGCTCCTCGCCGCCGCGTGCCAGGATGAACGGGAAGCGGCGAACATAGGCCGGAATATAGGCATCGGCCTCCCAGGAGCCCTCGCCATCGATGAACACGTTTTGCCCTTGTCTGAGGCCCAGAACCGCAATCGATGTCGGTGCCGTCGCACCGCCTGTGAAGACGATCGGATAGTGGCGGGCCGCAAGCGGATATTCCGACGAATTGATCGGGATCGCATTGACGCCGGCGGCGAACCGGTAGTCTGCCTTATCCGCCAGTGCCAGCCCACCGTGACGCTCTGGATCCAAGACTTCCGGCGATCGATAGAAAAGCGGCAGCGGCGTTTGCGTCGGACCGCGCGAGGGTTGCTCCGGGGCCTGGCCGGTGCCCGGTGTGTCCGCCGCAGCGTCGGAAACGTCGCTCATTGTGGCCTGCTTCGCATCATACGGGCTTGGCGTGGCGCCCGCCCCTTATCCGTGTATATCATTGGCATGGCAGTTGAAAGCGGCATTCGGGCAACGAAACCGATGAAAGCAAAGCGCGTTCAGGGCGATTTCGAGCGCCGGACCTTCAAGAACGAAACAATCGTGCTTGACGCCAGTTCGTTCCGCGACTGCCGCTTCGCGGGCTGCGCCTTCATCTATGGCGGCGGCCGACCGCCGGTTTTGTCGGGATGCGACTTCAGGGACTGCACCTGGCAGTTCGAGGCCGGCGCCGCCAACACGATGGCGTTCCTGGCCGGTCTCCACAAGGGCGGTTTCGCCGATCTGGTCGACGCGACGGTCGCCTCGATCCGCGCCGGCGACATGATCGAGGACGCCGCGCCCTCGGCACCGCAGCCGACCAAGACAAAGCTCCCCGAAACGCTCGACTTCGGCCACGGCACGGTGCCGATCCCGCGTGTCGTCATGGTGCCCAAGCGCGAGAGCTAGAGCATGTTCCCGAAAAGTGCGCGCGGTTTTCGGAAAAGAATATGCTCAAAATCAAAGAGTTAGAGCATTTTCGGTGACCGACTTTCACCGAATATGCTCTGACGGATCATGCGCCTACCGCGCGCGCGTGGGCGACAACCTTGCGCATAACCGATGGCAATGCCTCTCCGTCAAGCTGATCCTCGTCGACCCAATAACCCTCAACCGGTGCGGCCCCGTCGGCGCGGGCGACGTGAACGGTCAGTTCAAGCTCGAAATGGGTAAAGACGTGGCGAACCAAGCCCGGAACACGCTTATAGGTCGCCGCGACCGGCTGTTGCGCTTCGGCTGCAATATCGTCTTCGCGCCAAGGACTTGTCGGGATCTCGGTCATCCCACCCAGAAGGCCCTTATCCGGCCGTTTGCGCACCAGCACACGGCCTGAGCCGTCGCGCACGAAGTAGGCGTGGCCGCGCCGCAGCGGCCTCGCCTTCTTGCCCGCTTTGACCGGGAACGCGGTTTGTTGCCCCGCCGCGTTGGCAGCGCATGTCCCCGACCAGGGACACAGGAGACAAGACGGTGTCTTCGGCGTGCAGATCGTGGCGCCCAGATCCATCATCGCCTGCGCGAAATCGCCCGGCCGCTCGGCTGGAACCAATCCCGCAACCCTGTCCTTGATCGCGACCTTTGCTTTCGGCAGCGGCGTGTCGATCGCATAGGCCCGCGCGATCACCCGCTCGACATTGCCGTCGACCACCGCCGCCGGCGCGCCAAAGGCAATCGCCGCGATCGCGGCCGCGGTGTAGTCGCCGATGCCGGGCAACTGCTTGAGCGCCCCTTCCGTTTGCGGGAACGCGCCGTCGTGCTCCGTCGCGACGATCTCCGCGCACCGATGAAGATTGCGTGCCCGCGCATAGTAACCGAGCCCCGCCCAGGCCTTCAGCACATCGTCGCGCGGCGTGCCGGCCAACGCCGAAACCGTTGGACAGGCGGCAACAAAGCTCTGGAAATAGGGGATGACCGCCTTGACCGTCGTCTGTTGCAGCATGATTTCCGACAGCCAAACGTGGTATGGGTCGCTTGGCTCCCCGGGTGCAGCGCGCCATGGGAGCACCCGGCGATTGGCGTCATACCAATCCAAAAGACGATGTGCGCTTAAGTCGGTCACAATGCTCGTGCGAGAGGCCAAGAATGGCAGATCGAAAGACCGGATCGCGGCAGCAAGGGGCGCTTGCCGATTTTGTCGCGCGCACCCTTGACCCGGCCCTGCGGCGGCGCGGCTTTCAAACCGGCGACATCCTGGCGCATTGGCCGCAGATCATCGGCGGGCAGCTGGCCGAAGCGACCCAGCCGGAGAAGCTGATTTGGCCGCGCCCAGCCGCCGACGCCGATCCCGCCGCGCCGGCCGAACCGGCGACCATCGTGATCCGGGTGGATGGACCGGTGGCGGTCGAAGTCCAGCATATGGCCCCGCAAATTCTTGAACGACTCAATGTCTATTTCGGATATGGCGCGATCGGCAAGGTGCGCTTTGTGCAAGCCCCGGTTCGGGCCGCGTCGCCTGCAAGACCGCCGAAGAAGGCCTGCTCGCCCGATGCATCCAAGGCCGTCGAGCGACAGGTGCAAGACATCGGCGACGATCGACTGCGCGAGTCTTTGGCCTCGCTTGGCCGCAGCATTGCGGCCGAACTCAACAAAGCGTGATTGCCGAACGCCCCAAAACTGGCGTAATTCATGGCCCATTCAGGCTGGCACCTCCAAATGCCAGCTTATTCGCCTTCCAGATTTGGAGTGTCCGATGTCCTTGCCGCTCATTCACCGCCGCACAGTCCTGACCGGACTTGCCTCGGCCGCCGTCCTTTCGTCGGGCGGGCTTTGGTCCAAGGCCTTGGGACAGGTATCGGTCGATGCGCTCATGCAAACGGGACCGCTCGCCGAAATGACGCTTGGCGATCCCTCCGCCCCCATCACGTTCATCGAATATGCCTCGGCGACGTGCGGCCATTGCGCCCGCTTTCACATCGACACCTATCCGGCGCTGAAGGAAAACTACATCGAAACGGGCAAGGTCTTCTTCGTCTTCCGCGAGTTTCCGCTCGATCCGCTGGCGGCGGCCGCCTTCATGCTGGCGCGCTGCGTGCCGGAGAACGCCTATTTCGATTTCATCGATCTGCTGTTTGAGAAGCAGCAAGACTGGGCATTTTCAGACAAACCTGTGGATGCTTTGTTTTCCATGGCCAAACAGGGCGGATTGACCCGCGCGGACTTTGACAGCTGCCTGTCGAATCAAGAATTGTTGGACGGGATTCGATGGGTGCGTGAGCGAGCTGAAAAAGAGTTCCAAGTCAGCTCGACTCCAACGTTTTTTCTAAACGGCGCACTCGTGAGAGGAGCCGTTTCGCTTGACGAGTTGGAAGCCCTGCTTAAGCCGCATCTGGAGAGCTGATCGCGGTCGGCCCGACTCCGCCCGCACATGTGGGCAAGTCGCAGCGAATCTGTGGATATCGTGTGATCGCTCGGTGGACGCCGCGCCCACCTCAGGGGTGCGGTCATGCAACTGACCAAACTCCGCCTGTCCGGCTTCAAGTCCTTCGTCGACGCCACTGACCTGATGATCGAGACCGGGTTGACCGGCGTCGTGGGGCCGAACGGCTGCGGCAAGTCCAATTTGGTCGAGGCGCTGCGCTGGGTGATGGGCGAAAGCTCGTACAAGAACCTGCGCGGCTCCGGCATGGACGATGTGATCTTTTCCGGATCCGGCAACCGGCCCTCGCGCAATATCGCCGAAGTGACGCTGGGCATCGACAATACGCAAAGGTTTGCGCCCGCCGCATTCAACGACAACGACCACCTGGAGGTCTCGCGCAAGATCGCGCGCGAATCCGGATCGAGCTATCGCATCAACGGCAAGGATGTGCGCGCCCGCGATGTCCAACTCCTGTTCGCCGACGCGGCGACGGGTGCGCGGTCGTCGGCACTGGTCCGCCAAGGGCAGATCGGCGAGATCATCGCCGCAAAACCCCAGGCCCGGCGCCGGATCATCGAGGACGCGGCAGGAATCGCCGGCTTGCACTCGCGCCGTCACGAGGCGGAACTGCGCCTCAAGGCCTCGGAAACCAATCTGGAACGGCTTTCCGACGTCATCGACCAGGTCGGCGGGCAGCTTGATGGGCTGAAGCGACAGGCGCGACAAGCCGTCAAGTTCAAGGAGCTGTCGGCGCGCATTCGCCGGGCTGAGGCAATCGCCTTCCACTTGCGCTGGCAGGCCGCAAGCGAGGCCGTGACCGATGACGAGCGCGTGCGTGACGAGGCCGTCCGTCTGGTCGCCGAGCGCACGACGGCGGTGTCGGAAGCCAACACGGAAAACGCCATCGCAGCGGCACTCTTGCCCGATTTGCGTGACTCGGAGGCCGAAGCCGCCGCACGGCTTGTCGCGTTGACCAATGCGCGGGCGGCACTCGATACCGAGGAACAGCGGATCGCCGAGCGGACCAGCGAACTCGAACGCCTCTTGGAACAGATCGCAGCGGACCTGGCGCGGGAAGAAAACCTCGACAAGGATGTCGGCCCGATCCTGGCGAAACTCGATACCGAAGAAAGCGAGTTGAAGACCGCCGAGGCCAATGCTGCAACAGCAATCGAGTCCGCGAAAGAGAGCAGAGACAACGCTCGGCAGGCGCTGGAAACCGTTGAAGAAACTCTGGCCGACCGCATTCACCTCGCCGCCGAAGCCCGCGCGGCACGGACGCAGCGTGAGAAGCTGATCGCCGAGGAGACGGCACGCGGCGAACGGCTTGCGGAGCAATTGTCGGCCGCCGAGGCGGAACGTACCGAACTGGCGCCACCCGAGACCGCTGCACTCGCGGCACTTGCCGCGGACGAAACACGCGCCGAGAAGGCCCTTCATGCCGTCGAGCAAACCCAGACGGACGCGAATGCAGCGCTTGAGTCCGCGCAATCGGCGCTTGCGGCGGCACGAGAAGCGAGAGACGACGCGGCCGCGCGTCGCACGGCGCTTAACGCCGAAGCCGATGCGCTTGACGGCGTCCTCAAACCCGCGAACAGCGACGATGCGTCGCCGATCCTGGAGTCGATTGTCGCCGATCCCGGCTACGAGACGGCGCTGGGCGCAGCGCTCGGCGATGATCTCGACCATCCGAATGATCCGGCCTCGCCGATTTTCTGGGCCGGCGCGGACGCCTCCGACGACCCGGCATTGCCCGACGGCGTGCCGGCGCTTCTTGACCATGTGAAGGCGCCGGCGGCGCTGCACCGCCGCCTAAAGCAGATCGGCATCGTCGAGGAAACGGAAGGCCCGGCGCTCGTCAAACGGCTGATGCCGGGCCAACGGCTGGTGACGCGCGACGGCGCGCTCTGGCGCTGGGACGGCCTGACGGCGCGCGCCGATGCACCCACGGCCGCCGCACGTCGCCTTGCCCAGCGCAACAGGCTCGAGACACTCCGCTCAGACATCGTCGCGGTCGAGGTCGAGCTTGCTCCGCTCGATGCCGAACTCGCCGCCGCGCAAACCAAGGTCGAGACCGCACGCGAGCAACTGACCGAGGCACGCGAGGCCGCAACGACCAGCCGCGGCACGCTCGACACGGCGCGCGAGGCATTGCGCAAGGCGGAACGCGACCAGGCGCGCACCACGGCACGCACAAGCGCGCTCGACGAAGCGATTGCGCGCCTCGGTCAATCGCTCATGGAATCGCGCGCCGCGCGTGCTGCGGCGGAGCAGGCCAATGCGCCGGACAACGAGGATCACGACGCAACGCTGGCAGCTTGCCGCGAGGCGGTTGAGCGCGAACGCGAGGTTCTCACGGAGAGACAGGCCGCCGTCGACGGTCTTGCCCGCGATGCCGATGCACGGCAATCTCGCCTCAAAGCCATCGCGGATGAGCGTACCGCCTGGCAGCGCCGCATCGCCAGCGCGCAGGATCAGGTTGCCCGCCTGAGCGAACGCCAAGCCGCAGCCACGACCGAGCGCGCGCAGTTGGCCGACAAGCCGTCGGAGATCGCCGAGAAGCGCAAGACGCTTTCGCAGGAGATCGAAACAGCCGAGGCAAACCGGAAAACGGCAGCCGACGCGCTCGCTGCGGCGGAGAACCGTCAGCGCGACTGCGACCGCGCCGAGCGCACGGCCCAAAGCGCGCTCTCAGAAGCACGCGAAGCGCGCGCCAGCGCCGAAGCCCGGCTTGAGGCCGCCGTGGCGCGCCGCGAGGATTTAGCAGCGCAGATCGTCGAGGTGCTCGACACGGAACCGCATGCCGTTCTGGCCCTTGCCGGTCGGGAACTTGGCGAAGATCTGCCCGCTCTGGGCGACGTTGAAATGGAGCTGGAGCGGCTGAAGCGCGACCGCGAACGCCTGGGTGGCGTCAATTTGCGCGCCGAGGAAGAAGCGCAAGAGGTTCAAAGCCAATACGATGCCATGGTCGCGGAGCGCGAAGACGTCGAAATGGCGATCCGCAAACTGCGCGGCGCGATCGGCAATCTTAATCGCGAAGGCCGCACCCGGCTTCTGGAGGCGTTCGACACCGTCAACGATCACTTCAAGACGCTGTTCACACTGCTGTTCGGCGGCGGTGCGGCGGAATTGCAGCTCATCGAATCGGACGATCCGCTGGAGGCCGGTCTGGAAATCGTGGCGCGGCCGCCCGGCAAAAAGCCGCAAACGTTGACGCTGCTCTCCGGCGGCGAGCAGGCATTGACGGCAATCGCCCTTATCTTCGCGGTGTTCTTGACCAATCCATCGCCGATTTGCGTCCTCGACGAGGTCGATGCGCCGCTGGATGACGCCAATGTCGAACGCTACTGCGATCTGCTCGACAAGATGGCGCAAACCACGACGACACGGTTCCTCGTCATCACGCACAATCCGATCACCATGGCGCGGATGGATCGCCTTTACGGCGTCACCATGGCCGAGCGCGGCGTAAGCCAACTCGTGTCCGTCGATCTGGAGACGGCGGAGCGCTTCCGCGAGGCGGTCTGACGGGCGATCCGGCTTTTCCCCAATTGAAGTCCTTTTTTTTCATATTTTTCAATAGTTTAATTGTCATCACCGATTGCTTGACAGCGGCCGGGGCAAAAACTACGTTGCGCCCGACTTTCGAGCGCGGACTGTGACGTATGGCAACGGATCGGGACGATCTCGAAAAGCGCCTGGAAGCGCTGAAGTCGAAGGTTGCGGAGAAGACCCGCCCTCAGGAAATCCGGGACACCGGACAAAAGGGCGCCGCTGGCATCGGCTTGGCGTTTCGGCTCGGCAGCGAATTCGTCGCTGGCGTCCTGGTCGGCGCCCTTTTGGGATGGGCGTTCGACCGGTTTCTGGGCACCACGCCTTGGGGGTTGATCGTCTTCCTCCTTCTGGGCTTCGGTGCCGGAATGCTGAACATGGTGCGCGCCGCGAATGCGGCAAACGCCGAGCGGACAGACGACGAGCCGGGCGGGCGCTAGATAGAACGGGATCAAACGGGGTGGCGCCGCCAAACGCGCGGACGTCTTAGACTGAGGGAAACGGCGCGTGGCGAACGATCCGATCCAGCAATTCCAGATCGTCGAAATCTTCAGCTTCGGTGAGATCGGCGGCATGGAATTCGCCATGACCAACTCATCGGTGTTCATGATCGCCGCCGTGGCCGTCATCAGCGGATTCCTGATGGGCGCGACACGGGGGCGGACCCTGGTGCCGACACGCGCCCAATCGGTGGCGGAACTGCTCTACAGCTTCATCGCCAATACGGTGCGAAGTACCACCGGCACGGAGGGAATGAAGTTCTTTCCCTTCATTTTCACGCTGTTCCTGTTCGTCCTGACCTGCAATCTGCTGGGCATGTTCCCCTATTTCTTCACCGTTACCAGCCATCTCGTGGTCACGTTCGCACTGGCTATGGCGGTCATGACCATGGTCCTGGTCGTCGGGTTCGCGCGCCACGGCGTGCGGTTTTTGGAACTTTTCGTGCCGCATGGCGTGCCGAAGCCGATCCTGCCCTTCATCACGCTGATTGAAGTCATCTCGTTCCTGTCGCGGCCGATCTCGCTGTCGCTGCGCTTGTTCGGCAACATGCTGGCCGGCCATATCGTCTTGAAGGTCTTCGCCGGCTTTGTCGTCACCATGGGCGCCGCCGGCGTTGTCGGCGCGGTCGGTGGCGTGCTGCCGTTCGCGATGACCGTCATCCTCACCGCGTTCGAATTCCTGATCGCCGGGCTGCAAGCCTTTGTCTTCACCGTCTTGACCTGTGTCTACCTCAACGATGCGCTGCATCCGCATCATTGACGACAGGCCGACACCTACACCTCACCCGATTGCAACCAACACCACCGTTTGAAGGAGCAAGTCCATGGAAGCAGAAGCCGCGAAACTGATCGGAGCCGGATTGGCCTGTATCGGCATGGGCGGTGCCGGCATCGGCGTCGGTATCATTTTCGGCAACTATCTCGCCGGATCCCTGCGCAACCCGTCGGCCAGCCAAGCGCAGTTCACGAACGCGCTGATCGGCGCGGCCCTGGCGGAAGGTCTGGGCATCTTCTCGCTCGTCGTCGCGCTGATCCTGCTGTTCGTCGTCTAAGACACGACCAGGATTGACCGACGTGCCGGGGATGGCCTATCCCCGGCCGGAAAGAGGTGTCGATGGCTGAGACAACCCAAACAGCGGGCGAGGCGGCGCAAGCCGCGGCGGAAAGCGGCAGCGCGTTTCCGCCGTTCGATGCCTCGACGTTCCCGTCGCAGCTTCTGTGGCTGGCGATCACGTTTGGCCTCCTCTACTACCTGATGAGCCGATTCATCGCGCCGCGTATCGGCGGCATCATCGAGGACCGCCGCGACCGGGTGGCCAACGACCTCGCTGAAGCCGAGCGGCTGAAGACGGAAACCGACGAAGCGATCGCGGCCTACGAGCAAGCCTTGGCGGAAGCCAAGGCGAAGGCCCACGGCATCGCCCAAGACACCCGCGACAAGATCAACGCCGATCTCGAAGCCAAACGCGCCGAAGTCGACGCCGAACTCGCCGAGAAGACGCAAGCCGCAGAGGCCCGCATCGACGAGGTGCGCGCCGCTGCCATGGCCGAGGTCGGCACGATTGCCGGCGACGCGGCGGAGGCCGTGGTCACCAAGATCATCGGCAGCGCCAAGCGGGCCGATATCGACAAGGCGGTCAGCACCGCACTTGACGGGCGATAGGACACGGACCGATGGACGCTACCTTTATCGCCTTTATCGCCTTCATCCTCTTCTTCGGGATCCTGATCTACTACAAGGTGCCCGGCCTTTTGGGCGGCCTGCTCGACAAGCGCGCCGATCAGATCAAGACCGAGCTGGAAGACGCGCGCCGGCTGCGCGAGGAAGCCCAGGCGCTTCTGGCCGACTATCAGCGCCGCGCCCGCGACGCGGAGGACGAGGCCGCCGGCATCGTGGCGCAGGCCAAGACGGATGCCGAGGCGATGGCCAGCGAGGCGAAGGCGGCGCTCGACGACATGGTCGAACGGCGCACCAAGCTGGCCGAGGACAAGATCGCGCAGGCGGAAGCCGTGGCGATTGCCGACGTGCGCGCGGCGGCGGCCGATGCGGCGATCACGGCGGCCGGATCGGTCCTGGCGGATGCCGTCGGCGGCAAGGCCGGCGACGATCTGTTCAAGGACAGCCTCGCCCAGATCAAGGCGAACCTCAACTGATCGACGCCGCCCGCTTCGACTGTTTCATCTTCGATTGCGACGGCGTCCTCGTCGACAGCGAACACATCTACAACGCCGCCAATATCGAGGCGCTCGCGGAAATCGGCTATGAGGCCTCGTCCGACGAGCTGATCCATCGCTTTACCGGCGTCCCCTATAAGACCATGTTCGCGGAGATCGAGGCGGATATGGGCCGCCCCCTGCCCGACGGTTTCGTCGATAATCTCAATACCCGCATAGCCGCGCATTTCGAATCCGATTTGGAAGCGATCCCCGGCGTTGCCGATCTTCTAAGTCGTGTCGATCGCCCGAAATGCGTCGCCTCCTCGACCCAGATGCCCGAACTCCGGCGCAACCTGACCAAGGTCGATCTGCTCCATCATTTCGATCCGCATGTCTTTTCCGCCAGCCAGGTGGAGCGCGGCAAACCCGATCCGGACCTCTTTCTACTGGCGGCCGAAACCATGGGCTATGCGCCGAACCGCTGCCTGGTGATTGAGGATTCCATCGCCGGTACAAAGGCCGGTGTCGCCGCCGGCATGACCGTCATCGGCTTCACCGGCGCCAGCCACACGCTGCATGATCACCCCGAGCGGCTGACGGCTGTCGGCGCAGCCGTCATCGCCGATACGATGGCGGAACTGGCAATCGTGTTGAATGTACAGGCACCCATCTAGGCCAGGATTGGGCTAAGGCATTTTGGCAAAAACAAGCCCGTCGTCGCAGGGCGGCAGTGCGGACAAAGCCGCACGTGTCCACAGATCGTTTAACCCTGCGTGGCTTCAACGGCGTGATGGGCCAGGCTCCGCCCAGCCTCTTGCATGGTCAAGTAGGTCTGGCTGGCACCAGCGTCCTTGATCAGATCGACATGATCCTCATGCAGCGCATGGCTGACAATCGGGCCCTGAAAGCCCTTTTTGCGCAGCATGCGGGCAGCAATCAGCTTAGCCTCCAGGTCATCCATCGCGAGCACCGCCGCCCGAATGCGCCCCAGGTTCACGGAATTCCAGAAATTGCTGTCCTCCGCATCGGCAAAGACCACATTGCGACCAGCCCCAGCATGTGCCGCAGCCTTGTACGTATCGGCATCAAGACCCACTGGCCTGAAGCCGTCCGCTTTCAGCTCCTCATAGGTCGCCGTGCCAGTCCGCCCCATGCCAAAGATCAGCGTGTCGGCATCGCCTAGATCCGTGGGTTGCTCATCGGGATGGCGCGTTGCCCGTTCGAAGCCCTGTAGCCACGCCTCAAACCGCTCAAAGAGCGGATGCGCCGCGCGGTTGAGCGGGGCCGCTACCAGGAAAGACAGGGACACCGCGATCGCGAGTGGCACCAGAAACTCTTGGGCCGCCGGAATACCCGCGGCGACGATCAGCCCAAACTCGCTATAGGCCGTCAACGATAAGGCAGACAAAAACGCCGTCCGCGCTCTGAGGCGAAAGGCGATGAGCAGAAAGAAGAACAAGACCCCTTTGACCGGCAGCAGCACGCCCATGACAACGGCGAACCAAAGTGCTGTCCAATCCGGCAGGCCGGCCATGCCAATGGAGAGGAAGAAGCCGACCAGAAAGACCTCCTTCAGTGACCATAGAGAATTCGACAACTCGCTTGCGCGCGGGTGGTTCGACAGAAGAAGCCCCATGACCAGCGCACCGATCTCCCCTTTGAGCCCGATGATCTCAAACCCGTAGCCGCCGATGACGAACGTCAACGCAAGACCCGCCAGCACCAGCACTTCGTCATGACCGGCGAGATCGAGAATCCGGTGCAGGACAGGCCGCAGAACCGGGGTGGCAAAGACCAAGAGCGCCCAGGGTCCGGGCACTTTACCCGAGAACACCGCCAACACCACCAGAGCAATGATATCCTGAACGATCAGAATGCCGATCGCTGCGCGGCCGTGAAAATTGCCCATTTCCCGCTTGGATTCCAGCATCTTGGCCGCGAGCACCGTCGATGAGAACGCCAGCCCGATGCCGACCAGAAGCGCAACCGTCCAATCGTCGGTGAAAAACGCTCGCGCCACCGGTGTGAAGAGCGCCACTGAGAGCGCGAAATGCAACAGCGCAGAGCCCACAACATGGGGCTCCCCGATCTGTTTCAGCTTCAGCTTCAGCCCCACGGTGAACAGGAGGATCAGCACACCCAGATTGGCCAGGTAGTCGAGGATCGGCCCGGTGGAGGCCGGCATGCCAACGCTCGGTCCCAGCGCATTGATCAGAAAGCCTGCGGCGAGAAACCCGACAAGCGGCGGCAGCCCTAGGGGCTTGACCGCCAGTCCCAGAACAAAAGCCGCCCCGACGGCAAAGACTTCGAAAAACAAGCGCCGTTCTCCTCTGCTGTGATGCAAAGCCTAGCGCGAAATCATTTACAAAAACCAAGGTAAGCTCGTGTTTACTGACACGCTGTTCCAGCGCGGTGAATTGTTCCTCCCGCACATAGAAAGAACGTCTGCACCCCGCTCAATCGACCGTGTTTGAGGGAGCGCGATAGGGTCTGCGATCGGCTCTAAGCGGCCCTCGACGCCCTAAGCATCGATCGACAGCGCCAGCGTCCGCGAAATGCGCGACAGGCCATGGCCGCTTTCGTCCATCCAAGCATTCAGCGCCTCCTGAACTTTCTTTTGCGCCGCCTTGCCGGTCGGTGCATGGCGGCAATGCGGACAAAGTGAGATCCGCTACGGCTATGGCAATGACCGCTCTCAAGAAGTCCGCTAATAAAGGTCGTTTCCTACCCAGTCAGGAACAAACGAGTTTTGAACTATACTGCTTGACGCGAAATTTAAACTTATTGATTGATTTAGCTCGGCTATGTCGGCTGCGAACAACAAAAGCCCAAGTCAGAGCTCGAACCATATGGGGGCGGTGGATTGCATGGGAAGCGTAGATTGGGGAATGGTGGGTGCTCTTTCAGGCATAGCCGCATTGGTTTTAACAACCTATACCCATTTGGTAAGCCGAGCAGACCGTCTACGTCGAGATTTTGAGAGCGTTGATCGGCGGGCCTATTGGGCGAGGCAGCTGAAGGTACGTGGAGGTTGGCGGCAGCGCTACAAAGCTGCTCTTGAGGCGCGAAAGAATGGGTGGGACACATTTTTTGGTGGCCCGACTCTCAGCCTGCCATCCTTTGGCTTCTATCTGATGGTCGCCACGGTCTACCCGATTGTTCTGGTGATGCTGACCTATCTAATTTCGGGACAAGCGGACTTTGCTGGGATACCGTTGATGCCCGAAGCCGCAACTATTCTGCAGCGCTTTTGGTGGGTGGCTGTCCCCGCATCAACAGTCATTACAGGTGCACTTGTTCTTTCTATTCTTCAAGACTGGATGTGGCAACCAAGCGGTTGGAAAAAGCGATTGGGTTTAGCCGTATATCTGTTGCCTTTGCCAGCGCTTTACTTCGGAACGCCTGCAATGATGTCCTTGGGCTACGGGGCTCCCATTGCAGCCGTCGCATTGGCCCCGTTCTGGTTCGTATTGTTTACGACACTTTCTGCTATAGTCTGGTTTGGGTCATTTTCGTTTTTTGCAAAGAGGGACGCGCCACAACTACCAGAAAACATGACCTTTTTCATGTTGGGACTGTCCATCACTGCACAGTTCGCCTTAGCTTACGGCCTTGGCTGGATCTCTCCAGCAATGCTCCTCTTCTTTGTCCTCTTGCCCATCATCAACGCGTTGATGGACGCGATCAGTTGGTCTGTTACCCGAGCTTTTGTTGACAGCGCAGCTAAGCGAGGCACCACCTGGCTGGTACTGATTGAGGCGATCCTGGATTTCGCCTTTGCTTTGTTGTGCCTCGTCGTCCTGACGGCGCTGATCGCCAATGTCGTTGCTCTTAGCGACCTATGGTTTGGGGATTCGCTTGAGGTCACCTTCAGTGTCCTTTTGGAAAGGAGTGTGATGGATCCCTTTGGCGATGGGTTGGTGGTTACCGGAATGCTTGTGACAACCTTTATTCCCACTTGCATCCACCTGTGGGATGGGTTGCGAGGATTGTTTGCAACGCCCTTGGCGGGCATGCATGAGGTTGGAACCGCTCTAGAGGCCGTCGAGGATGGAAAGGATGTGTTGCCCGATCTGGAAGACCGGGCGATCTCTGCTATCCGCGTTTATAACTTACGTTTGTTGATCTGGGGAGTGCTTGCGGTGATCGTACTCACAATGCTTGGTGTTTTCGTGCTGTGGGGGGTGCCCGGATTCACAGCCTTTTTGGCGATTGTGGCGCAGTGCGCTACAACCTGGCACGGACAAGCCTGCATCTATTGGCCTTAGGCCGGCTCGCGCGATCCTGAAAGATGGAGCGAGTACAAGACTTGTGCCAGATGTCAAGTTGCTCACCGATGGTCGTGCTTGGTGTCGTAGCTTCTGTTTCTGTTGTCCGATCCTGTATTTCTGGGCAGGGTTGGGCCAAGGATGTGACTGAATCGCCCCCGGGACAACCAGACATTCATGAAAAGCACAGTATATGTCAAAAACTCGGCTCTAAGCGGCCCTCGACGCCCTAAGCATCGATCGACAGCGCCAGCGTCCGCGAAATGCGCGACAGGCCGTGGCCGCTTTCGTCCATCCAAGCGTTCAGCGCCTCCTGAACTTTCTTTTGCGCCGCCTTGCCGGTCGGCGGCTTGTCGACCACGCCATCGCGGACCAGCGCTGCCACGACATCCCGGGAGAGGATGAACGACTCGACGCCGAGCTGTCGCAAGGCATAGGTCGCGGAATTGCCGCCTAGCCGGTTGCCACGCTCCTTCAAGAGCCGGAGAAGGCCGAAGTAATCGGTCTGCGGCCAGGTACCGAGCACGGCGCCCGCCGGCTTCCCATGCTCCTCCGCCAGATCGCGCAAGAAGATCGCATTGTCGCGCACGGAAAGGATCTTGCCGGCATGGCGCACGATCCGCGTATCCTTGACCAGGCTGTCCAGATCATCGTCCGACATCATTGCCCAACGCCTGGGCTCGAAGCCTTCGAAAGCCTCCTCGAAACCCGGCCACTTGGTCTCGATCACCTTCCAGTTGAAGCCGGCGCTGAAGACGAACCGCGTGAAAGTCGACAGCCAGCGATCGTCCGGGCGTTTTTCAGGGTGTTCGGGCTGGCTCGCGTCGAACTCCGCCAGGCGCGCGGCCAGCGCCTTGGCGCCGCCGTGACGCTCGGCGGCCAGGGCTTCGATCTCTTTCAGGCTGCGCATGGTCTGTCTCCCCTTTCGATCACCTTAGAACAAAGAGAGAACATACCGCAAGTCGCTTAATCGCGCTTTGCCCAATCGCCGGCGATCGCCTGCACCAGCGCAAGCGCCGCAACGCCGGCGGTATCGGCGCGCAGGATGCGCGGACCGAGCGAGATCAAAATCGTGCGCGGATCGGTGCGCAGGCGCTCCCGCTCTTGGGGCGAAAACCCGCCCTCGGGACCGATCAGGACCGCCACCGGCCCAGGCGCGATCCCGCCAAGCGCTTCGATTGGATCGGCGATCGGCGCGGCTTCGTCGCAAAACACCAGCGTACAGGTCTTCGGAAGCGCGTCGAGCGCGGCCTCAAGCGGCTTTGGCGCATCGAGGCCCGGAACATAGAGCGCGCCGCATTGTTCGGCCGCTTCCACCATGTTCGCGTACATGCGCTCCTGCTTGATGCGCTCCACATTGGTGTTCTGTGTGATCACCGGCACGATCCGGCCAACCCCCAGTTCGGTCGCCTTTTGCACCAGATAGTCGAGCCGCGCGCGCTTGAGCGGCGCGAACAGGAATGTGAGGTCCGGAGGCGAGGCCTGTGCCCGAAGCGGTGTCGTGACCGCAAGAACGCACTCACGCCGCCCGGTCCGGGCGATATGCGCGGACCACTCGCCGTCGCGGCCGTTGAACAGGATGACGGGATCGCCCGGATTGCGTCGCAACACGCCCAGCAGATAGTGGGTGTGATCGCCGGACGCGGTCAGTTCGGCCCCAGCCGACAGCGGCGCATCGACAAAAAGCCGCGGCGCGGAGCGAGACGGACGGGAAATGAAGTCGGACAAGACGAAACCGCGCGCCATGGTTGTCGGATCGGCCGCCGATAGCACGCCGGCGTCCAGACTTGCAAATATCCGCAATCGTTTGCGCATCAATGGACGTGCCGGCCTTGCGGAGGATGCGCGTTGGAAGGGCAGACAAATCCCCTTGATCCTCACCCGGCAGTTCGGGCAAGGACAGGCATGAGCGAAATGGACCGCCCCGCCGCCCCGACACCGGCCGATGCCGTGGCCGGTCATTGGACACTACGCGTCCTGCCTGCCGGGTTGCGCCCATATGCCTCGCTGGCGCGCTGGGACCGGCCGATCGGGTGGTGGCTGTTGATGTGGCCGTGCTGGTGGTCGGCAGCACTCGCCGCCATCGCCGCCGGTCATCCGCTCCCGAATCTGTGGCATCTGGCGCTTTTCATGATCGGCGCGATCGCCATGCGCGGCGCCGGCTGCACCTATAACGACATCGTCGACCGCGACATCGACGCCAATGTCGCGCGAACCAAAATGCGACCGATTCCCTCCGGTGCGATCTCCGTGCGGAATGCCAAGATCTTCATGGTCGCGCAGTCGCTGGTCGGGCTGATCGTGCTCCTGCAGTTCAACCCGTTTGCCATCCTGGTCGGGCTCTGCTCGCTGCTCGTTGTCGCGATCTATCCCTTCATGAAGCGGATCACGTCGTGGCCCCAGGCAGTGCTGGGTCTCGCCTTCTCCTGGGGCGCGCTCATGGGTTGGGCCGGGGCGTTCGGCAGCCTCGCCGCTCCCGCCTTCTTGCTCTACGTCGGCGGGATCGCCTGGACGATTGCCTACGATACGATCTACGCCCATCAAGACCGCGAGGACGACGCCATCATCGGTGTCAAATCGACGGCGCGGCTGTTCGCGCACAACACCAAGTTTTGGATTTCGGTCTTCTTTGCCGCCGCACTCGGACTTTTTCTGGCGGCGGGGCTGACGGCCGGAGCCGGCTGGCCGTTCGTGCTGTTCATCGCAGCACCCGCCGGCCACGCGGTGTGGCAGGTCGCACGCCTCAAGATCGGCGACAGCGCACGCTGCCTGGCGCTCTTTCGGTCAAATACGCAATTCGGTTGGCTGATGATGGCGGCACTGGTCGCCGTCGCCCTGCTCAACGCCTGGCAATAATCTCCGCACCAGACATTGGAGCGCCCGGGCGCGCACCGGTCATTGGATTGGGCCGCCGGCTCCTGAAGTGCGGATTGACGCGCCGGGGCGCCGGGCGCCGCGCCACCGTGCGCGCTTTCGCGCGGCCGGGCACGGGCTCCAGGATGCCATTCGCCATCTCCACCAACTGCTCGACGCCAAGGCTCTCGGCCCAGATCTGCCAGGCCCGCATCAAGTCATCGACCTCATGGTCCTCAAACACCGTGCTGAGCTGAACGGTCAGGCTAGGGTCGGCATGGCGCAGCGCGACATAGGCCTCCTCGCCGCCGGGCGCGTTGCGCACAGCGATGACCAGACCCATATAGTCGTCGATCGGAACGAGACGAACGATTTCCGTGTCGTTCTCGCACCAGGTCAAGCGAACGTGGGCCTGATCGATGCGAATGGCGATCGGGCCGACGCCCGGGTCGTCGACGGTGATGTGCGCCGGCAATTGGCCCGGGCACGGCTCTGGTTGAGGCCGCGGGCAATAGCCCGCAGCCGTTTCGGGTGTCTGACGCATCTGCTTCGCTCTCCGAGCCGCCCGATCCGGTTTTTTGTATATTGGCCGGGCTTTGTTGTGGGGATGATGCCCGATATCCGTTTGAATGCGCTTAAGGAGCGCGGTTAAGAGAGAGTAAGGCGGCGATTCCGCTGATCTCGCTTAATAATCCGTGATGCGCCCGGTAAGCGTTTGTTGAAGATTTGACGCCCGTCTCACGGCCCTGGACACGACCCAATCATGGCTCCATTCGATCCCTCTGCACTTGTCGACCGCGCGAGCGCTTTGGTTGATGCGGCAAAGGCCGCAGGCGCCGATGCCGCTGACGCAGTGGCCATTCACGGTGTCTCTGAGAGTGTCGAGATCCGCGAAGGCGTTGTGGAAGAAAGCGAGCGCGCCGAGAACGACGATCTGGGTCTGCGCGTGTTCATCGGCGCGCGTTCAGCGATCGTCTCGACCAATGACATGGACCGGAAGGCGTTCCCCGCCCTGGCGGAGCGTGCCGTCGCCATGGCGCGCGTCGCGCCGGAGAATCCCATGTCCGGCCTCGCGGATCCGGCACATCTGGCAAATGGCGAAAGCGATCTCGACCTTCTCGACCCGACCGAGCTGAACACCGACCACTTGATAGACATGGCCAAAACGGCCGAAGCGGCAGCACTCGGCACGAAGGGGATCACCAAGAGCGGCGGCGCAACCGCCAGCACCGGGTTGGCCGGTGTCGGTCTGGCAACCAGCGCAGGGTTCGCAGGCGCCTATCAGCGCTCGCGCTTCGGCCTGTCGGCCACCGCGATCGGTGGCGAGGGAACCGGGATGGAACGCGATTACGACTTTTCGGCGACCGTTCATTTCGACGAGTTGGATGACCCGGCGAATATCGGCCGCAGCGCCGCGGACCGCACATTGCGCCGCTTGAACCCGCGTCAGGTCGAAACGCGCACCGCGCCCGTGATCTTCGAAAATCGTGTGGCGTCGGGCCTCCTCTCCGATCTTTCCGGCGCGATCAACGGTTCGGCAATCGTGCGCGGCGCGTCGTTCCTAGCCGACAAGCTCGGTCAGCAGATCATGCCGGCGGATGTCACCGTGCGCGACGATCCAGGCGCCCCGCGACGACTGGGCTCGCGGCCGTTCGATGGCGAGGGCGTGGCCACGCAGCCGCTTGACGTCGTTCAAGACGGCCAGCTCACAAGCTGGCTTCTGGATTCCGCGACCGCGCGCGAACTCGGCCTGGACACCAACGGCCACGCCACGCGCACCGTATCGACGGCACCGTCCCCAAGCGCGACCAATGTGACGTTTCTGGGCGGAGACGGCTCGCTTCAAGACATGATCGCCCGCATCGGGACCGGTCTGTTGGTCACCTCGGCCTTTGGGCGCGGCGTCAACCTCGTGACCGGCGACTACTCGCGCGGCGTTTCCGGCCTGTGGTTCGAAAATGGTGAGATCGCCTATCCTGTCAGCGAGATCACCATCGCCGGTCATTTGACCACGATGTTCAAAGCCTTGGAGGCCGCCGGCGATCTCGTTATTCGCGGGGCTGTCAACGCGCCGAGCCTTCTCGTTGGAGAAATGACCATTGCCGGGCAGTGAGCCGACACGGTCAAACGATCTTCCCTTCATCGCCGCCGTGGCCAGGGAGGCGGCCAATCTCGCCCTCAGGCTCCAGTCCGAAGGCGTGGGGCATTGGCACAAGGACGATAACACGCCGGTCTCCGACGCCGACTTGGCCGTCGATGACCTGTTGCGCGAACGGCTCCAGGCGGAGCGACCCGATTATGGTTGGTTGTCGGAGGAAAGCGACCGGGCACCGGGGCGGCCTGGCGGACGAACGTTCATCGTCGATCCCATCGATGGCACGCGGGCTTTCCTCAACGGCCGCGACACCTGGACCATCTGCATCGCGGTCGCCGACAATCAAGGCATTGAAAGCGCCGCGATCGCGCGCCCGGTGCGCGGTGATATCTACACTGCCGAGCGGGGCAGCGGAGCGCATTTGAACGGCAACCCGCTTAGGGTCAGCCATCACGCCGAAATCGCCGGCGCGAAACTGGCAGGCGGACAAGGCGTTTATGCCCTGGCGCCGCATTTCTCGGACCTGACGCCGCCAGTCGAGTTTATCGGGGCAACATCGATGGCACTTCGGCTATGCCTGGTGGCCGACGGTTCATGCGACGCAACGGCGGCGCTTTCCGCCAAGTCGGACTGGGACCTTGCGGCTGGCATGCTTTTGGTGCACGAAGCAGGCGGGCTGGTCACCGACAGTGCCGGGACGCCGATCAGCGTCGGCCGGCATCGCCGCCACGCCACCGTCGCCGCGGCCAACCCCAGACTGCATGATGCACTTCTTGCGGCGCTTTCGAGAACCGACATAGCCGCCGCATCGCGTTAAGGACAATGGATATGAGCGAAACAGGCGACCCGCAACTGCTCCACCTCGTCTTCGGTGGCGAGTTGGACGATGTTTCCGAGCTTCGCTTTCGCGATCTCGAAAATCTCGACATCGTCGGTATCTACCCCAATTACGCCACGGCCTACGATGCCTGGAAGGCCGCCGCCCAGCGCAGCGTAGATAACGCTCACATGCGCTATTTCGTCGTCCACATGCACCGCCTGCTCGAACCCGACACGGATTGAACGGCGGCGCTGAGTTCCCGTGTCCGACGTCAAAAAGGCTGATCGCTCGAAGTTCTCCCATCTGGCCCTGGGATCGTTTCTGGCGTCCTATCTGCGCTTCGTTCACCGCACCAATCGCGTCATCGTCGATCCGCCGGACCTCTACGACATCGCGTCACAACACTGGCCGTTCATCGCCGCGATGTGGCACGGCCAGCACTTCTTGGCACCCTTCTTTCGGCGCGCCGAGCACGACGTGCGTGTCCTCATCTCGCGGCACGGCGACGGCGAGATCAATGCGATTGCGGCAAGCCAGCTTGGATTGGGTTTGGTTCGCGGATCCGGCGGGCGACCGAAGAAGATGCACCGGAAGGGTGGCGTCGCGGCCCTGCGCAACCTGCTCGGTGCGCTTGAAGAAGGCGCAACCGTGGCGCTCACGGCCGATGTGCCGAAAGGACCGGCGCGGGTCGCCGGCGCCGGCATCGTTACACTGGCACGACTGTCGGGCCGGCCAATCATACCGATCGCACCGGCAACCAGCCGTTCCATCACGCTGAACTCCTGGGACAAAGCCGACATCAACCTGCCGTTCGGCAAGATGGCGCTGGTGCTCGGCGAGCCGGTGTTCGTTGATCCGGACCTTGCCGAGGATGATCTCGACACGGTTCGTGAGGAGGTCAAGCAGGCGCTGGATCGGGCGACGAGCCGCGCTTATGACCTTGTCGGCGTATCCGGACGATGATGCCATGGCGCCACGATCGCCTACGTTTGCCATTTCCCTCTATCGCGCGGTCGGCCGCCTCCTGACACCGCTTGCCCCGGCGCTTTTGTCCTGGCGGGCGCGGCGCGGTAAGGAAGACCCGTCACGGCGCGGCGAAAGGCTCGGCTATGCACGCACACAGCGACCGGACGGCGCGGTCATTTGGCTCCACGGTGCCTCGATCGGCGAAGCGCTGTCGGCCCTGCCCCTGTGTGCGAGATTGCTGGAAGAAACGGGCACCTCGGTCGTGTTCACCACCGGAACGGTGACATCGGCGGCGATTTTAGAGAAGCGTCTGCCGGTGGGTGCCGTCCATCAATTCGTTCCCCTGGACCTGCCCGGACCTGCCAGCCGATTTCTCGATCATTGGCAACCGGACCTGGCCATCTTCATTGAATCGGAGATCTGGCCCGGCTTGTTGTCGGCTCTGGCCGCGCGCCAGATCCCGGCCGCACTCGTCAACGCGCGCATATCGGAGCGCTCCGCGACCAATTGGGCCAAGCTGGGGACGGCTACACGTGCCGTCTTCGATACTTTCGATGCCATCGCGGCACAGAGCGAGGCCGATGCGGAGCGGCTGAGGACGTTGACCGGCACATCGGTCACCGTCACCGGCAATCTCAAATTCGATGCCGACCCTGTGCCCGTCGACGCCGATGACCTGGCCAAGGCCAAGAACGCGGTCGCCGGTCGACCGATCATCGCGGCGGCCAGTACCCATCCCGGCGAGGAAGATGCCGTCATCGATGCGCATCGCGTGCTTCGGGATCGATTTCCAGGACTCTTGACCGTTCTTGCGCCGCGTCATCCTCAGCGCGGCGACGACGTGGCCGCGACCCTCTCCGCCGCCGGACTGAATGCCAAGCGGCGCTCGAACGGCAATTATCCCGATGCGCAGACCGATGTCTGGCTGATCGACACGGTCGGCGATCTCGGTCTTGTTTATAGTGTCGCCGCCTTCGCCTTTTGCGGCGGTTCCCTGACCCCAAGGGGTGGTCAAAACCCCATGGAGCCGGCACGGGAGGGAGTCGCGATCCTGACCGGTCCGAGCACGTATAACTTCGCCGATGTCTATTCAGATCTCCAGCAGGCCAGTGGCGCGGTTTCAGTCGATAATGCATCCGAATTGGCAGACGCATGCGCCGCGCTCTTGAGCGATCCACAGCGAGCAGAGACAATGGGTCGGGCTGCCCAGCGCGAAGTCGCCCGGCAGACCGGCGCGACGGAGCGCACGATGGCCATCTTGCAACCCTTTCTGAACGGCCGGGACCGGTGAGCCATGCGCGCGCCTGAATTCTGGTCCAAGAGTCCAGGCCCATCAGCGCAGGCGCTTTCCCCCCTTGGAGCGCTCTACGGTGTCATCGCCGGCTGGCGCATGACGGCCCGACCGCGCGGCCAAGCATCGGGTCCGGTGATCTGCATCGGCAATTTCACTGTCGGCGGCGCCGGCAAGACCCCGACCGCACAGGCGGTTGCCGATCTCCTGCGGACACCCGACCGAAGCGTCGGATTTCTGTCGCGCGGCTATGGCGGACGCTTGCCCGGGCCGGTGCGCGTCGACCCTGCCATGCATACCGCCGTCGATGTCGGCGACGAACCGCTGCTGTTGGCGCGACAAGGCCCAACGGTGATCGCCCGCGACCGCGTTGCTGGCGCCGCGCTACTGGCGCGTTCGGCAAACGTGATCATCATGGACGACGGCTTTCAAAACCCGTCGCTGAAGAAGGATCTCAACCTGATCGTCATCGACACAGATGCCGGCTTACCCAACCGCCTCTGTATTCCGGCCGGCCCGTTGCGCGCGCCGCTGGACACGCAAGTGCGCCACGCACATGGGATCATCGCCATCGGCGACGGGCCGGTGCCGGTCGACGGTCCACCAGTCTACCGCACGCGCGTCGTGCCCGATCCGCTCGTCGAGACACTTTATGGCCGCTCGGTACTGGCCTTCGCCGGCATCGGCCGGCCGGAGAAATTCTTCGACATGCTCCAGGCGCGCGGCGCCAAAGTCGCCATCGGCAGACCTTTTCCCGACCACCACGCCTATACGCCGGACGACGCAATGCAGCTTCTTTCGCTGGCCGAGCGCGATGATCTCGCCCTTGTGACAACGGCAAAGGATGCCGTTCGCATGGTCGGCGACCCGGCGCTTGAACGGTTGCGGGAATTCACGCTGGCTCTCGACGTCGGCCTTGCCTTCGAAGACCCCGACGCGCTGTCTCAGCAGCTTGAAAAGGCAGTCAGCGGCCGTTGATCTCCTGGTGCCGCTTTAAGGCGATCTCGACCGAGGCATAGGCTTCCTGTCGGTCGACGCTCCAATACTTCAATTCGTCGAGTGGGATCGGCTGGCCGGTCACCGCGCACCGCACGAAAGAGCCCGGCGACACGACGTGATAGTCGCTGTGCAGATATTCCAGCCGCGCTTCCTTCGCGGGGCCGATACCCCGATCAAATCTGTTCATGGCAACGCTCAAATAGGCATCCGAAAAGCCCAGGTCTCAAGACGTCTTCGTTATCATCATTGGCGCGGGACTGTCGAATCCCGGAGTTGGTAGCCTAGCCGAGCGCACGCGCCTCGCGGAAGGAGAGCAGCCGGCGCTGGGTCTCATCCCAAAGGGCCAAGCGGACGCAGCCAAGGCTGTCCCGGAGCGTCAGTCGGCTGACGTCACGCAGCTCGGGATGATCCTTGAGCACTTTCGGCAATCGATAGAACGGAATCCGGCTGGCGACATGGTGGACGTGATGGATGCCGATATTGGCCGTGAACCAGCGCAAGATCGGCGGCAAATCGAAATGCGAGCTGCCATGCATGGCGGCATCGTGCCAGTTCCAATCGCTCTCCTCGTCCCAGACCGTCTCCTCGAACTGGTGCTGAACGAAGAACAGCCAGACCCCAATCGAAGCACCGATGACGATCACCGGCAGGTAGACGATCAAAAAGGCCTTAATGCCGATCAGCCAGACGAAAACCGTGACCAATGCCGCAATCGACAGGTTGGTGCCCATGGTCGACAGCCAGGGCTGCCAACCGTTGCGCATCATCCCGACCGGCAAACGATGCTGCAAAATGAACAGGTAAGCCGGCCCCAGACCGAACAGGACCAACGGATGCCGATAGAGTCGGTAGCGAAGGCGCCCCCAGACCGATGCGTTTTGGTATTCCTCGACGGTCATCGTCGTCACGTCGCCCTTGCCCCGCCGGTCGAGACAGCCGGACGTGGCGTGATGTGCCGCGTGGGTCCGCCGCCACAGCCCATAGGGGGTCAGCGTCAAGACGCCGATCACCCGCCCGGTCCAGTCATTGGCGAGACGCGAGGAGAAGAAGGATCCGTGGCCGCAGTCGTGCTGGATCATGAACAAGCGCACCAGAAAACCAGCGGCCGGGATCGCCAATGCCAGAGTCAGCCACGGGCTGATTGAAAGCGCCGCCCACATGGCGGTCCAGATGGCCGCAAGCGGAATAAAGGAAATGGCGAGTTCGAAGAGCGCGCGCATATCGTTGGCGTCGCGATAAGGCGCAAGCGTCGCCGCCCAGTCGCGCGCGCCGCTATGTGTGAGGTTGGTCAATGGATTGAACCTTTGGGTTTGGTCGAGATTCGGGGTGAGTCGCCGACCCATGACCAAACGCTAGTGGCCAAGTGTTAGCTGAAACCTAACGCAATCTAACAGCATGCGTCGGCGTCGGGCGACTGATTTATTCGTCATCGAACAGGGTTGGCTGGCCGCCGGCGGCGCGCGGTTTCGAGACCCGCTTGACAGGGGCGCCATCAACGGTCGCCTGGACCGTATCGTCATGGAATTGCAGCGAAAGGGCCGTGCCGGGCGAAGCCGCCTTTGCCGAACGGACCGCGGCACCCTTTTGGTCGCGCACGAGGACAAATCCGCGCTCCAAGACGCCTTGATAACCGAGCGCGGTCAAAAGGCCGGCGGTGCTCCCTAGCTTGTCACGCAGATGCGAAACCCTGCGGCCATAGGCGGGTAAAAGGCGCGCCGCGCGTTCATCGAAGACGCGGCGGCGGTCCGCCAGTCGTCTCGCGACGATTGCCGGCTGAAGCCGTTCCGCGCGTCCTTGAAAGCGAATCCGTTGATTGGCAACGCCGGCCGTCAATCCTCGCACCAACCGCTTGTCGAGCGTATCCAGCGCCGTTCGTCTCTGCTGCGCGGCCTGTCGCAATGTCAACGGTCTGAGCCCGGCCGAAGCCTTATCGATGCGCGCCCGCGCCCGCTCCATCCCCGCCTTCAGCGCTTGGATCAGCCGCGCGTCCGCCACATCGAGACGCTGGCGCGGCATCGCCATCAGATCGGCCAGACGCGGCAGGCCACGCTCCGCTGCCCGCAGCGATGTCCGTCTTGTGTCGATCCCGCGACGCGCAGCCAACCGCAGCCGGCGCGACAAATCGTCGACCTGCGCCAACAGGTCGGCGCGCACCGGGACGGCGCGCTCCGCCGCCGCCGTCGGTGTTGGCGCGCGCTCATCGGCTGCGTGGTCGATCAGCGTCCAGTCGGTCTCGTGCCCAACCGCCGAAATCAGCGGAATGGCGCTATCGAAGGCGGCGCGCACGACCTCTTCCTCGTTGAACGACCAAAGGTCCTCCAAGCTTCCGCCGCCCCGCGCGACGATGAGGAGATCGGGACGCGGAATGGTGCCAGTCGGATCAAGCGCGTTGAAACCGCGAATGGCGGCCGCAACCTCCGCCGCGCTCGTTTCGCCCTGGACTCGCACGGGCCAGACCAGCACATGGGTCGGAAACCGGTCGGCCAGGCGGTGGAGAATATCGCGAATGACGGCACCCGAGGGCGATGTCACGACGCCGATCACCCGTGGGAGATAAGGGATTGCCTGCTTGTGCGCGTCCTCGAAAAGGCCTTCCGCCGCCAGTTTCTTACGCCGCTCCTCTAGGAGGGCCATCAAGGCGCCCAGACCAGCCGGTTCGATGGCCTCGATGACGATCTGATATTTGGATTGCCCGGCAAACGTCGTCAGCCGGCCGGTCGCGATGACCTCCAGCCCCTGTTCCGGCTGAATGCCAAGGCGCGACGCCGTTCCTTTCCAGATCACGCCGGCAAGAACGGCGCGTTCGTCCTTCAAGTCCAGATAGACATGACCCGACGCCGGGCGCGACACACGGCCGATCTCGCCGCGCACGCGAACATAGGCGAAATTGTCCTCGATCGCGTTCTTTACGGCGGCCGAAATCTCCGAAACGGAGTACTCGGCGATGTTGGAGGATGTGGACATGTCCGCACTTAGTCCGATTCGTCGCACGCATGCCATCAGCGGCACGATCCGCCCCTTGCGCGGTCGGGTCAAACCCGCAACATATCGGTCATGCGTGACCGCTTGATTCCACGTCCTAGCAGGACCCATCCATGAAGGTGCTTTTGATCGGCTCCGGCGGCCGGGAGCACGCCTTGGCATGGGCGATCGCCGCTTCGCCGATGCTGACCGCGCTTTATGCGGCACCCGGCAATGCCGGCATCGCGGATGAGGCGGAGATTGCGCCGATCGACCCGGCGGACCACCCGGCCGTGGTTGCGTTTTGCCGCGACAAAGCGATCGATCTGATCGTTGTCGGTCCCGAAGCACCGCTGGCGGCCGGTCTCTCCGATGAGCTCACAGCAACCGGGTTCGCGGTCTTCGGGCCATCCAAAGCGGCGGCGCAGCTGGAATCGTCGAAAATCTTCACCAAGACGCTCTGCGCAGAGGCCGGCGTCCCAACGGCCGCATTCGCCACGTTCACCGATCCGGATGCCGCGAAGGCCTATGTCCGAGATCAGGGCGCACCGATTGTCGTCAAGGCCGACGGACTGGCCGCCGGCAAGGGCGTCGTCGTTGCGTCTACCGTCGACGAGGCCGAAGACGCCATCGACGCGGTCGCCGCCGGCACCTTTGACGGCGACGGCGGCGAAATCCTCATCGAAGAGGCCATGGAAGGCGAGGAAGTCTCCGTTTTCGCACTGTGCGACGGCCAATGCGCGCTCTTTTTCGGCTCGGCCCAGGACCACAAGCGGGCGTTCGATGGCGACACCGGCCCGAACACCGGCGGCATGGGCGCCTACTCCCCCGCCCCCGTTCTGACCGACGCCCTGCGCGACCAGGTGATGGCGGAGATCATTCAGCCGACGCTCGACACGATGGCGGCGCGCGGCACGCCCTATCGCGGCGTGCTCTATGCCGGGCTGATGATCACCGAGGCCGGACCGAAACTGATCGAATACAATGTCCGCTTCGGAGACCCTGAATGCCAGGTTCTGATGCCGCGCTTGAAGGACGATTTGCTCCTGCTCTTGAAGGCAACGGCGGATGGCCTCTTGTCCAACATGTCTGTGCGCTGGCGCGAGGCCTGGGCCTTGACCGTAGTGGTAGCGAGCCAGGGTTATCCAGGCGCTTACGATAAGGGCGTGTCGATCGATGGCCTTGAAAAGATCGATGCGCTCGGCGACGTCACCGTGTTCCATGCGGGAACGAAGCGAGACGGCGATCAAATAGTCGCCAATGGCGGACGCGTGCTGAACGTGACCGCGCTCGGCAACACCGTCCAGGAGGCGCAGCATCGCGCCTACAACGCCGTCGACACGCTCGACTGGCGCGGCGGCTTCTGCCGCCGCGATATCGGCTGGCGGGCGGTCGAACGGGAGACGAAGGGCCAATGAGCGACGACCTCTTTCCCGGCTTCGACAACCACTCGATCGACACGGAGGAGGCGACGCTCTTTTGCCGCACGGGCGGCCGCGGACCTGCGCTGCTTCTCATCCACGGTTATCCGCAGTCTCATCATATGTGGCACAAGGTGGCGCCCGCGCTGGCGGAGCACTTCACCTTGGTGATGCCGGACCTTCGGGGTTATGGCGCGTCTTCCGCACCGGCCTCCGGCGACGACCATGCCGCCTATTCCAAACGCGCCATGGCCCGCGACATGCTCGACCTCATGGCGGCCTTCGGTCACGACCAGTTTCGCCTTGCGGGCCACGATCGCGGCGGCCGTGTCGCCTATCGCCTGGCACTCGACTTTCCAGAACACGTCGTGCGCGTCGCCTGTCTCGACATCATTCCGACCCTCGACACCTGGAACGCGTTCGATTGGGCCTACGCCATCGACACCTATCATTGGGCCTTCCTGGCGCAACCGGAGCCCTTGCCGGAAATGCTGCTCGCCCAGGCGCCGGAGGCCTTTCTCGACTATACGCTCGCGAGCTGGACTGGCGACAAGACGCTCGACGCCTTCGATCCGATCGCCCTTGCCGCCTATCGCCGCGCCTTCGCGCGCCCATCGACCATTCACGCGACATGCGAGGACTATCGCGCCGGCGCCGGCTATGACCGGGACGCCGATCAGGCGGACATCGATGCTGGACATCAAATTGCCGCACCGCTGCTTGCTGTCTTCGGCGTCGATGGCATTCCGCCTGAGAACATCGACGGAAAGGCGATCTGGAGCCGTTGGGCCAAGGACGTGACCGCCGGGACCGTTCCCTGCGGCCATTTCATGTGCGAAGAGGCGCCTGACGCCGTGCTCGACCATCTTTTGCCGTTCATGAAGCGGTGATGGCGACGCGGCTCGACCGGCAAAGCGCGTTTTCCGGCACCAAGCCGGTCGCAGCCGCCCTTGTCTTCGATATCGCGCGCCTTGATGCCTACCTCAAGACAGCGATCGACAACTACGCCGGACCGCTTGTCGTCGAACAGTTCAAGGGCGGCCAGTCGAACCCAACCTATCTGCTAACCGCATCATCCGGCCGCTATGTTCTGCGGCGAAAGCCACCAGGCAAGCTCCTTCCCTCCGCCCACGCGGTCGACCGGGAATATCGGGTCATGGCGGCGCTCGGCGAAGCCGGGTTCCCCGTGCCGCGGGTGCGGCATTTGTGCGCTGACGAGACCGTCATCGGCACCATGTTCTACGTCATGGATTTCGCCGACGGACGTGTCGTTTGGGAGCCTCACTGCCCCGGCATGGACGCGAGCGAGCGCCGTGCGATCTACGACGCCATGAACGCAACCATCGCCCGCCTGCATACCTTTGACATCGCCGCGCTCGGCCTGGAGGATTACGGCAAGCCGACAGGCTATGTCGGCCGCCAGATCGACCGCTGGTCGAAGCAGTACCGTGCCTCCGCGACTGAGGAAATCGTCGAGATGGAGCGCCTCATGACATTCCTGCCGGACCACCTGCCGCCGGACGCCGGCGCGTCGGTGGTTCATGGCGATTTCCGGCTCGACAACATCGTCCTCGCCAACGACCGGTCGGAGATCGTCGCTGTCCTCGACTGGGAGTTGGCGACCCTCGGCGATCCGCTCGGCGATTTCACCTATCACCTCATGCAGTGGGTGATGCCGCCGTCCCCCGACGGATCGGGCGTTGGAAGCCTCGTCGGCCACGATCTTGAAACGCTCGGCATCCCGACGCTGCACGCCTATGTCGCCGCCTATTGCGCCCGCACGGGACGGTCCGGCGTTGCCGACCTGGACTACTATCTCGCCTATAATTTCTTCCGCATGGCGGCGATTTTCCAGGGAATCGTCGGCCGCGTCCGCGATGGCACGGCAACCAACGAAAACGCCGCAACGCTCGCCAATCAGGTTCGGCCGATGGCCGAGACCGCCTGGCGCTATGCCGAACGGGCCGGCGCGGTGCGATGAGCGGCCCGCGCATCGGATTGGCCCTTGGCGGCGGCGGCGCCCGCGGCTTGGCGCATATCCCCGTGCTGGAAGTGCTTGACGAGTTCGATATCACCCCGTCGGTTGTCGCCGGCACGTCCATTGGCGCCTTCATCGGCGCTGGCTATGCCGGCGGTATGTCCGGCAAGGAGATCCGTGCCTACGCGCAGGACCTCTTTTCCGACCGGAGCGCCGTTTTGGCGCGCATCTGGGACCAACGCCCGCGCTCGTTCGGCGATTTGGTATCCGGCTTCAGCGGCGTCTCGCTACAGCTCAACGCGGAGCGCATCGTCGACCTCTTCCTGCCGGACCAGCTTCCAAAGACGATTGAAGACCTACCCACGGCGTTCACGGCCGTCGCATCTGATTTCTACGACGGCACCGCGGCGGCGTTGACCGAAGGGGCGTTGCGCCCGTCGATCGCCGCCTCGATCGCCATTCCCATTCTCTTTCGGCCGGTCGTCGTCGATGGCCGCGTCATGATCGACGGCGGACTGACCAACCCCTTACCCATCGATATTGCCGGCGCGAACGCGGATATCGTGATTGCCGTCGATGTGGTGGGCGGCCCGCAGGGCGAGGCCTCGCGGGTTCCAAAGGCTGTCGACCTGGCGTTCGGGACTTCGCAGGTGATGATGCGGACGATCACGCGGGAGCGCCTCAAGACCAACGCGCCCGACATTCTGCTTACGCCGAACATCGATGCTTTTCGCGTCCTGGAGTTCTTCCGTATCCGCGCCATTCTCAAGGCGAGCGAGCCGATCAAGGACGAGCTGCGCCGCGCGCTCGATGCCAAACTCTCGGAGTTCGGCAAGTAGGTCGGCTCTGCTCACCCAACCCTCATCCCGGACGCGCTGCAGCACGACATGCTGCCGCGCTGATCCGGGATCGTTCGAGTTCGGGCACTCGCATCATCCACAACACGATCCCGGTTCTGCGGCACATCACCAAAGTGCTGCACCGCGCCCGGGATGACGAAGGTGGCGAGTGATTAAACTTAAGCTCGCGCTAGTTACCGGCCGCCGAGCTTGCGGTAGATCGTCCGCCCGGCCCGTCCGGTCGGCTTCATGCCATAACTGCGCTCGGCGGCTGCAATCGCCCGCCTGGTGATCGGGCCGATCTTTCCATCGGCCTTGCCGATGTCATAGCCGTTCGCCAGAAGCAGTTTTTGAAGCTGCAGCCGCTCAGCGCGCGACAAGCCCGGATCGTTGGTTGGCCAGGACGTTCTCAGCGCCGGATAGCCAGCCAAGCGGTCGGCTAGGTGCGAGATGGCGAGCGCGTAAGTTTCCGCGTTGTTGTAGGAATAAATCGCATTGAAATTGCGAAACACCAGGAACGCCGGTCCGCGCGGGCCGGCCGGCAGCAATAGGCCCGCCGAGCCGCCGCCGGAGAGCCTGGACCCATCCGCCTTGGTGACACCGCGCTGCGTCCAGGTGCCAAGGCTTGACCGCTTGTTTCGGCCGCTGGGGCCTTTGTAGCCGGGCTTGACCTTCGCCTCGATCATGAAGGTTTCGCCGCGCCGCCATCCGGCATTCTTCAAGTAGTTGGCGGTCGAACCCAGCGCATCGGCGGCCGAATTCACCAGATCGCGTTTCCCGTCGCCGTCGAAATCGACGGCCAGCCGCAGATAGGTGGAGGGGATGAACTGGGTCTGGCCAAAGGCGCCCGCCCAAGACCCGTAGAGGTCCTTCATGCGGATCTCGCCGCGATCGGCGATCTTGAGCGCCGCGATCAACTCGCCGCGCCAGAAATCGCGGCGTCTCGAACTGTTGCAGGCAAGGGTCGCAAGCGCGTGCGGCAGGAAGTTGTCGCCGGTTTCGCGGCCGTAATCCGATTCAACGCCCCAGACAGCGGCAATCACGTAACGATTGACGCCGAACTGCTTCTCCGCCCGCCGCAAGACGCGATCATACTTGCGCATCATCCGCTTGCCGTCGGCGACCCGCTGTTCGTCGACCAAAAAGGCCATGTAGTCCCATATCGGCGTTGTGAATTCCGGCTGCTGGCGGGAGAAGCGAAGAACCTTCTCGCTTTCCTTCGCGCCGTCGAGCGCCTTGCGCACCGTCCCGCGACTGACACCGGCTTTGATCGCCGCGTTCTTCAAGCCGGCCACGCATTGGGAGAAGCTGGCGGCCTCGGCCGGCAACCCGGCGGCGAACACCAAGGCAAAGGCCAGAAAAAAGCTCCGCATTATTCGCCCTTTCGAGAGGCTGAACCCGGATCGATCGATACAGATACGAGAAACGCGCACGCCAAAACGGCAGAAACAAGACCACATGGGGTAACGAATCGACGCCTTTCGCCTAGGGTCCAGACTCAATTATGTCATGCGTTCTGCGCGTGTCGGATTTCGTCTCTGACAAGGCGCAAGACCGCCGGAAGTCTGGATGACTTTCAAGGGCTTGCAACGCCGTCAGGGGCGAAATCCGCCGCGCGCAAAGGGTTTGACCAGAGCCATCCATCTGCCACGCAAGCCTCTCTTGCATAGACTTCGGCCTGTCCTTCGTTCGGCTTGCTTGCACCTGAACGGCTCTCCTCAAACAGAACGCGTGACATAATTGGGTCTGGACCCTAGTGTCCCGGCGATTCTTATCATCGGATTCGGATCGGATTTCAAACACCATGCATCGCCTTCTTGCCATCGCCATGGTTGCGGTCTTGGGCGCCTGCGCCGGTCCCCCGTCCAGTGAGACATCGTTCCGGGTCGCGGCGACCAATCCCAGGTTCGGCGACACCGACCCCTTTGACTGGACGGGCATTAAACCCTGGCGCTACGCCGTCCACGGCATCGACGTTGCCAAATATCAGGGTGAGATCGACTGGCGCCGGGCGAAGGCGGCGGGCGTCGCTTTTGCGTTTATCAAGGCGACGGAAGGCGGCGACCGGCTTGACGAGCGCTTCCGTCAAAACTGGGCCGCCGCGCGCCGTGCCGGCGTTCCGCGCGGCGCCTATCACTTCTACTATTTCTGCCGTCCCGCCATCGAACAGGCCCGGTGGTTCATCGATCACGCTCCCAGAGAAAAGGGGGCGCTACCGCCGGTTCTCGACGCGGAATGGAACCACAAATCGCCCACCTGCAAGCTGCGGCCCGACCCCAAGGTCGTGCGCCGTGAATTCTCTGTGTTTCTCAAGCGACTGTCGCGTCACTACGGTCAAAAGCCGATCATCTACACGACGGTCGATTTTTACACCGACAACGAGTTGTGGCGCCTTAAGGGACACGAGTTCTGGCTTCGCTCCGTTGCCGGACATCCCTCGAAAGTCTACCCGAACCAGGACTGGACGTTTTGGCAATATACCGGCACGGGTGTCGTCCCGGGGATTGACGGCAACACCGATATCAACGCGTTTTCCGGTTCGCGCGCCGAATGGCGCGACTGGATTGCCGAGCGAGCACTGTAGCCAGGGATATCGGCCCGAACAGAGCTGCGCCGCGCCGACCGAACCTCGGCCAATCCGTCACTCAACCTCGCGAACGCGATCGCTCGACAAAAGTGCTGCGACTGCGTCGATCTGGACGGATCCCGCCTTGACGCTGGCCTCCCGCTCGACCTCCGCCGCTTCGATCGCGGGGAGCGCGGCAAGGGCCACTCCAATTTTTTCACGTGGGATCACGACAACGCCGTCACGATCGCCGATCACCACGTCCCCCGCATCAACGGCTGCGCTGGCAATTGTCACCGGCAGGCCGGCCGTGCCCGGACCGCTTCGGGCCGGAGAATCCGGTACGATCCCGGCCGCGAAACACGGCAGACCGACGGCTTCGATCCCGTCGAGATCGCGAACCGCGCCATCGGTCACCACCGCCGCGACGCCCTTGTTCTTCGCCATGCCAAGCGCCAGATCGCCGATCACCGCCGTTCCCGTATAGCCGTCTGCAGCGATGACGATGACATCGCCCGGCGCCGCGATATGGAGCGCGGCGAAGAACGCCAGATTGTCGGCCGGACCCGTGTGACACGGCACCGCGACGCCGCAAAAGCGCGCAGCCCTAGCATCGACCGGTTTGACCGTTTTGCCGAGCCCGGCGCGACCGCCGAGGGCGTCGGCGATGAAACCCGTCGGCGTTCCGGCCAGCGCGGCGACATCGTCGGCAGCGGGGCGCGGGAAATTGCGGCGAACGGTCAGGATCGGTGGGTCTTCGATCATGGCAAGCCCTCACAAACTCGCGGCCGATCGCGCCGCCTGGTCATACTGACCCGCCAGCGTTCGAAGCAGCGACGCCGTTTCCGACAGGGCCTTCGGCGAAAGGCCGGTCTCCGACGCCGGGCCGGTCAAGAGTGCCTCGCGAATCTCGCGATAGGCGGTGCAGGCCGCCTCGCCCGCCTTCGTTATCTCAATCGTCTTTTCCTTACCCTTGCGGCTGCCCTGAATGAGCCCGGCGCGCTCCAGCTTCTTCAAGGCATAGGTCACCGTGTGGGTGTCCTCGACATTCAGCACCAGGCAGATATCGGCCAGCGTTTTCGCTCGCCCGCGATGGTTGACGGAGTGCAGCACCAGGACATCGAGCGGCCCCATGCCCTCGACGCCCGCCGCCGTCATGCAGCGGACCATCCAGCGATTGAAGCCGTGCATGGCCAGGATCATGCCGAACTCGACTTCCGACAATGCCGGCATGGCACCCGTCGCCAAATGTGCCGATGAGACGATCGGTCCAAGCGTCTTCGCGGTCATGACGATCCTCCCAAAACTTTTCATCGGTATTTTATCGATAAATTGTTGACGAAATCAAGGACGTGTGTCTTCAATCCGAAAATTTCTAGCGAGGATGCGGACCGATGACGGCGTTCCAAACGAACACTTGGGATTTCTGGATCGACCGGGGCGGCACGTTCACCGACGTTGTCGCGCGGGCACCCGACGGCGCAATCACGCCGATGAAACTCCTGTCGGAGAACCCCGGTGTCTATGAAGACGCGGCGGTCGAGGGCATTCGCCGCTTCCTGGATGCGCCGTCCGACGACGCTATCCCGACGACCCAAATCGGCGCGGTCAAAATGGGCACCACGGTCGCCACCAATGCGCTTTTGGAGCGCAAGGGCGACCGTACCCTGTTGATGATCACCAGGGGTTTCCACGACGCGCTCAAAATCGGCTACCAGGCGCGGCCCTATATCTTCGCGACCGAGATCATCAAGCCGGACATGCTCTACGAGCGCGTTCACGCGGTCGAAGAACGGGTGATGGTCGACGGCACGGTCGAGACACCGCTCGATCTCGACGACGCCCGCACCGCGCTCCAGGCCGCCTTCGACGACGGCATTCGCGCCGTCGCCATCGTCTTCATGCACGCCTATCGCTATACCGAGCATGAGGCGAAGGTCGCCGCTCTGGCGCACGAGATCGGCTTCACGCAAATATCCACCAGCCATGAAGTGTCGCCGCTGATGAAATTGGTGGGGCGCGGCGACACGACCGTCGTCGACGCCTATCTCTCGCCGATCCTCAAACGCTATGTCGACCGGGTGGCCTCGAAGCTCGGCGCCGACAGCGGCGGCGACACCAGGCTCATGTTCATGCAGTCGTCCGGCGGCCTGACGGCGGCCGACCAGTTTCGCGGCAAGGACGCGATCCTGTCCGGTCCGGCCGGCGGCGTGGTCGGCGCGGTCGAAACCTCCAAAATGGCCAGCTTCGAGAAGATCATCGGCTTCGACATGGGTGGCACGTCTACCGACGTCTCACACTATGACGGCGAATACGAACGAGCGTTCGAAACCGAAGTCGCCGGCGTGCGCATGCGCGCGCCGATGATGCGCATCCACACTGTCGCGGCCGGCGGCGGCTCGATCCTTTACTTTGAGGACGGGCGCTATCGGGTCGGCCCGGAGTCGGCCGGCGCGCACCCCGGCCCGGCGTGCTACCGCAAGGGCGGACCGCTTGCCGTCACCGACGCAAATGTCATGGTCGGCAAGCTTCTCCCCGACTACTTCCCAGCGATTTTCGGCCAGAACCAGGACCAACCGCTCGACCGCGATATGGTCGCCGGTCACTTCGCCGCTTTGACGAAAGAGATCGGAGACGGGCGTTCGGCGGAAGAGATCGCCGAGGGCTTCCTTCAGATCGCGGTCGAAAACATGGCGAACGCGATCAAGAAGATCTCCGTCCAGCGCGGCTATGACGTCACAGACTACGCGCTCACCTGTTTCGGCGGTGCCGGCGGGCAGCATGCCTGCGCGGTTGCCGACTCGCTCGGCATGGAGACGGTCATCATCCACCCGCTGTCCGGCCTGCTGTCGGCCTACGGCATGGGCCTGGCCGATATCCGGGCCAGCCGGTCGAAGGCGGTCGAAAAGCCGTTGGCCGAGGCGGTGATGACCGAACTCGCCTTCGTTACCGATGATCTGGCCGCCGCCAACCGCGAGGAATTAGCGGAACAGGACATCGCGCCCGGCGACACGCAAACCTTCGACCGCGCCCATTTGCGCTACGCCGGCACCGACACGGCGCTGGCCGTGCCGCTCGCCACCGTCGACGAGATGCGCGCCGCCTTCGAGGCGCAGCACAAGAAGCTCTTCGGCTTCGTCTTCACCGGCAAGGAGATCGTGGTCGAGGCCCTTGAGATCGAGACGATCCATGCGGCATCGACGTTAAGCGAACCCAACCAGGCCCTGACCGATGCCCCGCTGCCCTCACCGGACACGACGCGCCCGATCTTCACCGGCGGAGAATGGCGGGATGCCGCCGTCTTCACCCGTGCCCAATTGGCGCCAGGCCACCGGGTGGACGGACCGGCGCTCATCATCGAGCCGAACCAGACGATCGTCGTCGAGCCGGGCTGGCAGGCGGAACTGACCGCAAAGGATCACCTCGTCCTGCGCCGGGTGATCCCCCTGCCCCGCGCCGCCGCGATCGGCACGAAGGCCGATCCGGTCATGCTGGAGGTGTTCAACAATCTCTTCATGTCGATTGCCGAGCAGATGGGCGTGGCGCTGCAAAACACCGCCTATTCCGTCAACATCAAGGAACGGCTCGACTTTTCGTGCGCCATCTTCGACGCGAACGGCGCGCTGGTCGCCAATGCCCCGCACATGCCGGTGCACCTGGGGTCCATGGACCGGTCGGTCGAGACCGTCATCGAGCTGAACCGGGGCAAGATCAAACCCGGCGACGTTTACATGCTGAACGCCCCCTACAACGGCGGCACCCACCTGCCGGACGTTACCGTTGTGACCCCGGTCTTCGACGAAGCGGGAGAAGCGATCCTCTTTTACGTCGCCTCGCGCGGCCACCACGCCGATATCGGCGGCATGGCGCCCGGCTCAGCGACCCCGCGCGCGACCTCGGTCGAGCAGGAAGGCGTCCTGATCGACAACTTCAAGCTCGTCGACGAGACCGGCTTCCGCGAGGAAGCGCTCCACACCCTCCTGACCGACCACCCCTGGCCGGCGCGCAATCCGGACAACAACATCGCCGACATGAAGGCCCAGGTCGCCGCCAACGAAAAGGGCGTCCAGGAAGTCCGCAAGATGATCGCCTATTTCGGGCTCGACGTGGTGCAAGCCTATATGGGCCACGTCCAGGACAATGCGGCCGAAAGTGTGCGCCGCGTCTTGGATGTGCTCAAGGACAGCCAGTTCGAATATCCGACGGACCAAGGCGCCGTCATCAAGGTGAAGATCACCGTCGACAAGGCGAAGCGCGAGGCGACCGTCGACTTCACCGGCACCTCGCCGCAGCAAGGTACGAACTTCAACGCACCGGAGCCGGTGACCCGCGCGGCGGTGCTCTACTGTTTCCGTTTGATGGTCGATACCGACATCCCGATGAACGCCGGGTGCCTGCGGCCAATCAACATCGTCATTCCGAACGGCTCAATGCTGTCGCCGCAATATCCGGCGGCCGTAGTCGCCGGCAACACGGAGACCAGCCAGCACGTCACCAACTGTCTGCTCGGCGCGCTGGGCGCGATGGCCTGTGCCCAAGGCTCGATGAACAATCTGACCTACGGCAATGACCGCTATCAAAACTATGAGACCATCTGCTCCGGCTCGCCGGCGGGTCCGGGCTTCAACGGCACGTCGGGCGTCCACACCCACATGACCAACACCCGCATGACCGACCCGGAAGTGTTGGAGGTCCGGTATCCGATCCTGTTGGAGGAGTTCTCCATTCGGCCGGGCACGGGCGGCAAAGGCAAGTGGACGGCCGGCGACGGCACGATCCGGTCGTTGCGGTTTTTGGAGAAGATGTCGTGCGCCATTTTGGGCTCACACCGCAAGATCCCGCCGCACGGCCTTGAAGGCGGCGAACCGGGCCAGGTCGGCAAGACGGTCGTGCGCCGGCTGGATGGCACCATTGAGCAGCTTGAGGGCTGCGATCAGACGGAGCTGGAGGCCGGCGAAACGGTCTCGGTGTTCACGCCGACGCCTGGGGGATACGGCGCGGCTTAGACCGGAATGCGTTCATATTAGATCGTTCCCGTACTTCGTCATCCTGGGCGCGGTGCAGCACCTTGGTGAAGCGCCGCAGCGCGTCCGGGAAGACGCGCAAGGTAGGTGAGCAGACTCAATCCCATTCCGCTCTAGCCGGTCGCGCCACTGACAAGAATTCCGAGCGCACCGCAGATCGCCAGTGTCGAGAGCATCCCGAACCGGGCGGCGAAGATCAGGATCACTGCCAGGATCGACAGCGCCAGCGCCCACGGATCGAGGCTGGCGACATCGGGCCAGAGCATGTGGAACGGCCCGGTGGCAAGCACGCCGACCGACCGAAACAGTGCGTGGGTGGCAAACCAGAGCGCCAAGTTGAGGATGACGCCGACGACCGCCGCGGTGATCGCCGCCAGCGCGCCGGCCAGCCGGCGATTGGCGCGCAGGCGTTCCATGTAGGGCGCGCCCAGAAAGATCCATAAGAAGCAGGGCACGAAGGTGACCCATGTCGCGATCGCGGCGCCGAGCACGGCCGCCGTGACCGGTGATAGGCCGGTCGCCTCGCGAAAGGCCGCCAGCGCGCCGACAAAGGTCAGCACCAAAACCAGCGGTCCCGGCGTTGTCTCGGCGAGCGCCAGACCGTCGAGCATCTCGCCCGGTTCCAGCCAGCCGAAGGTCTCGACCGCCTGTTGCGCCACATAGGCCAGAACCGCATAGGCCCCACCGAAGGTGACCACCGCCATTTGCGACATGAAGATGCCAAGCTGGGCGAACACGTCGCCCCAGCCCGCGATGCTTCCGGCAAGAACAATCGGCGCCGCCCAGAGACCGCCGAAGACTCCCATAAGACGGAGCGTGCGCGCCGGTCCCGTCCTGATCCCAGGTTCCGCCTCGCTTGCGCTCTCCTCAATCGGATCGACGAGGGCTTTCGACATCGCCAAGCCGAAGAGCGCCGCCGCGAACACGATCAGCGGAAACGGCAGGCCGAAGGCGAAGATGCCTATGAAGGCCGCCGCCGCGATCCCCCAGGACAGGCGCGATATCAATGCACGGGATGCGATCTTCAAAAGCGCTTGCAGCACGATGGCAAGCACCGCCGCCTTCAGTCCGAAGAACAGACTCGGGACAAACGCCGTGTCCTGCAAAAGAGCATAGGCAAGCGCTAGCGCGAGGATAACGAAAAACCCCGGAAGGACGAATAGCGTGCCGGCAATGATGCCGCCGCGCCAGCCGTGCATCAGCCAGCCGATATAGGTCGCGAGCTGCTGCGCTTCCGGTCCCGGCAGAAGCATGCAGAAGTTGAGCGCATGCAGAAAACGCGGTTCGGAAATCCAGCGTTTTTCGTCGACGGCGATCCGATGCATGAGGGCGATCTGACCGGCCGGTCCGCCGAAGGACAGAACCCCGATCTTCGCCCACACACGGGTGGACTCCGACAGTGACGGTCCACGAGAGTCCACTGGACTGTCCACTACGCCGAGACCTGGAGGTAGGAGGTTGCTGGACCAAACATCATGACGGCGTCGAGGCGAAGCAGATCATCATGTCAAAGCCGTGACGGCACCGGTGCGTATGGCCTCCAGGATCGCTTCGATCACCGCCAGATTACGCACGCCGTCCTCAACGGTGACGAGCGGCTCGGCCGCGCCGCGAATGACGGCGCAAAAGTGCTCCAACTGGCGAACCAGCGGGTCGGCACGCTCGACGGCGATGATCTCGGTCTCGAACGGCTCGGTCCATGACGGCTCAACGCCGGTGGCATAGGTCCGAAGCCTCATTGTCGGGATCGACAGCGAGCCTGCAGTGCCCACCACGGTCAGACTGTCTTCGCCCGGACAATGGGCGTAGATTGGGTTTTCACCCGACGTCAGTTCCCAGCTTTGTGCGGTTGCCGCGCTGTCGGACAACAGGATCGTTCCAAGCGCGCCGGTTTCGAAGCGAAGCGTGATCGCGACCGTGTCCTCGACCTTAAACCCGCGCGCCGCATTGCTCGCCATCGCCTGAACCGTAACAATCTCACCCATCAAGGCGCGCAGTGTCGCGATATCATGGATCAGATTGATGAGGATCGGTCCGCCGCCTGGCTTGGCGCGCCAGTCGGCGGCAGCGAAATAGGCCTTCGGCTTCATGACCATGGCGTTCGCGTTCACGGTCACCACTTGTCCAAGCGCGCCCGACGCGACGACCTTACGCGCCTTGGCGACGATCGGGCTGTGCAAGCGGTGGTGACCGACGAGCAGCATCGCGCCGGCCGCTTCATCGGCGCTCTGGAGCGTGCGACCCTCGTCGACCGTGACCGCGACCGGCTTTTCGATCAAGGCCGGAATCCCTGCGTCGACACACGCCAGCGCCTGCGGAACATGCAGCGCGTTGGGGGTCGCGATGATGAGACCGTCCGGGCGCTGCGCGCCAAGGAGATCGTCGAGCGTCTCGAAGACCGGTGCATCGAACGCGAGTTTCGACCGCGCCTCCGGCGACGGTTCGACCACGCCTGACAACCGGCAGTCACGCGCGTCGCCAATCAATTCGATGTGCCGGCGACCGATCAGACCAGCGCCGACAACGGCAATCTCCAGCGCGGCCAAATGCTCGCCCCCTGCACCCGATCGTTTGATCGGCTATTTGCAGACGCGATAGTTGCCGTCCCGGCCGTGTCGGGCAAGGTCGAAATGAAAGTGATTGTGATGGGCGCGGTCGCCGTCGGGACCGAGCACCGTCGTGAATGTCTGGCAGGCACCGCGATGGACACCGCGCAGAAACGCCTGCTCGTCCGAACGGCCGCGCCAACCGGTCTCGACCGAGACCTTTCGGCCCGAGGCGAGCGTGAAGGCCGACACGTCGAAGGCATTGGCGTAGCCATGTTCCGACAGCTTGGCGCCCCGCGCATTGTTGCGCGGACGGCAGGAATAGCTGGCGGCTACCGTCATTTCGACCACCGGTTCGCCGAACGCCGCATAGGCCTGGGGCTGGACGCTGGTGCGCAGCCAATTCTCAAGCGCCGGTACCATTGAACAGCGCAACGTCGCAGGGGCACTCATGGCGACGGCGCCGTCGCCGAGCGCCGTGACCTGATAGGGTGCTCGAGCCCCGCATAGGCTTTGACCCTTGAGACGCGACATACGCGTGATATGCGCCGTTTCACGCACCTGGCGCGACTTGAGACAGGCCCTCTCGCGATCGTCGCGCCAGTCTTCATGGGTCGCCACGAAGTATGGCGTCGGCGACTTGCCACAGGCGGACAGCCCAACGGCGACAGCGACCGTGACGAAGGCAATGCGGAAAAGGATGGATACGCGCGACATGGCCACATCCTGCCGGGTTATGGAAAACAATCCGTAAACCCGGAAGGTGGAGGCGTTCTACGGGTCGCCGAACCCTCGGCTTCGCCAATCGAGCCAGATCTTTTCGCCAACCAGGCAATCGGCGCCACCAACGGTCTCTGTCGCCTGTGCCGGGACGACCAGGGGAACGCGACCGGCAATTTCCAGGACCAGCTTTTGCCGGATGGCTGCGCCGAAACGCTTGATATCCCGCACCGGCAGCACGAAAGCACCCGTCCCGCCAATCACGCAGTCGGTGTAATATTCGTCGAGATTGGGGATATCGAAAAACCCTGTCCGGCCGCGATTGAGCAAAAGCGGGAGCCCGTTGATGATAATGCCCTGGGAGACCAGTCGGTCGCGCATGATATCGACGCGTTCGCCTTGATTGTTAGGCCCGTCGCCGGACACATCGATGACGCGACGCAGCCCGAAAACGCCATTGTCTTCAAAGAGCTTGGCCGCCGTTTCCAATCCGTTCGAGATCGAGGTTCTGCGCCGTCGGTTCAATGGTGCCGCCTCGAGAGCCGCGGCAAACTGCTCAGCCGAGCGCGGTCCGTCGATGACCGCCCAATCGATAATCAGATTAGTGGACGCCACACCGGCCCATTCGAGGTAAGTGACGGCGATCCGCCCGTAGCCACCCGATCTGATGGCCTTTAGAACCTCAGGGTCACGAAACGCGTTGGCATAACCCTCGCGCTGTAACTCCAACTCGTCCTCGTCCATCGACAGAGAGATATCGACTGCCAAAACGAGTTCGAGATCGACCTCTTGTTCCGCCACAGCCGGAGCGGCCCATACTCCGATGGCAAGGACCGCAAGGACGATCGCCAGCGTTTTGATCATGCGCCATTCAAACACCGCCCGTGCGGCTCAGGCTAGACACGCTTCGGTGACAATCGACGTTGTGCATGGTGATTCGACCGATCGGTGCGGGCATCCACTAATCTCAATTTCGCCCCATTTGACACCATGACCTTCGGTCAAGCGTCGATACGCACACCTGTACACAATTAGAAATATTCGGTGATAATCGCATAAGTAGAGTTGGTTACCGCACTGCACGCTCAAATTTCCGCACCGCAGCAACGAATTCGCTTTAGCCGGCCTCCTTCTTCCCGGTAGCATGGGTGTCACCGGGAAGAAGGAGGCCCGATAATGCATCTGACCAAGAAACTGAACCTCATCGTGATCGGTGCTGTTTTCGTTTTTGTGGGTGCAATTGTTCTCGGAGTGATTTGAACCCAGAAATTCTGACATACGGCTGAAGGGAGATCGGCCGAAGCACTGAACACAGAATTGGGGACAAGACAAAAAAAGCCGCGAAGAACGGAAGAACAAGCGGGCTTAGGGGATAAAGGGAACGGGCGGTCCATCGGACCGCCCGTTTCTGTTAAGATCGAACAGCCTAGGCGGCGGCGATGTCCAGTGTTTCGCCGCGCAGGTGGCGCGCCAAGGCATCCAACACCGCCGCGACCAGCGGCGATTTGTTCATCGTGTAGAAATGGAACTGGCGCACGCCGTTGTCGTAAAGATCGATGACCTGTTCGCTGGCAACCGCGACAGACGTCGCGAATCGGGCCTCGTCGTCGTCCTGATCGTCGAAGCGACGCTGCAGCGCGGACGGCACCTCCGTGCCGCAGGCCGTGGCGAAGCGGCTGACCTGCGTGAAGTTGCCGATCGGCATGATGCCGGGCACGATCGGGATGGAAATGCCGCGCGCCGCGACGCGGTCGAGATAGCGATAGAAATGATCGGTGTTGAAGAAGAACTGGGTCAGCGCCCGGTCGGCGCCCGCGTCGGCTTTGGCGGCGAGCATATCGAGATCGGCATCAAAGTCCGCTGATTCCGGGTGTTTTTCCGGATAAGCCGACACGGAGATGTCGAAATTGCCCCGCGCCTTAATTCCGGCGACGAGGTCGGCAGCGTTTCGATAGCCGTCGACCGGCGGCACATATTTCGCGCCGACACCTTCGCGCGGATCGCCGCGCAAGGCGACAATGCGGCGAATGCCGGCGGCGGCATAGGCATCGATCACGGCATCGACTTGTGCACGCGCCGCATCGACACAGGTCAGGTGCCCCGCAACCGGCAGAGCCGTCTCGGCGGCAATCCGTGTCAGCGTATCGAGCGTTCGGTCGCGCGTGGAGCCGCCGGCACCGTAGGTCACGGATACGAATGCCGGCTCATAAACCGCAAGCCGCTCGACCGTCTCAATCAACCGATCGGACGCCTGGTCGGTCTTGGCCGGAAAGAACTCAAAGGAGGCGCGCACCTCATTGCTTTGGTGCGCCTGGTTGCTGTTCGCAAACATGTCGCTCATGCAACCGCCTCGCTCAAATCCGCACCGCTTAGCTTGGCTGGTCTTGGATCGCGCGCAAGCCAGATCGAAACCGTCAGCCGCTCCTTGTCGCCGTCGCTGGCCGGAACCAGGTCCTGGTTCTTTTCGAACACGAGGCCGGCCGCATGAACCCACCGAACGATCTGGTCGGTCTCGAAGCCAAGGCGCTGATGGGCATGTTGATCGCGCAAGAACTCCAGCGTATGCGGCGCGAAATCGACGATCACAATCCGGCCGCCCGGACGCAGAAGACCGGCCGCCTCCTGGATCGCCCGGGCCGGATCGTCCAGATAATGAAGCACCTGGTGGACGACGATCAGGTCGGCGCAGTCCCGATCGAACGGCACGTTGAGAATATCGCCATGGCGAATGCGGCAGTGTCGCAAGCCCTCCCGGTCAAGCGTGGCGCGCGCCACCGACAGCATGTCATGGCTCAGGTCCAACCCGATCCCCGTATTCACGCGCGGCGCCAGGAGTTCGAGGATGCGCCCGGTCCCAGTTCCCAAATCGATGGCGACGTCGAAATCGCCCTCTCCCAGGATGTCCAAGATCGCCTCTTCGACCGTCGACTCCTCAACGTGCAGAGCCCTGATGCGGTTCCAGTCTGATGCATGGGTGGCGAAGTAGGCGGCCGCCTTTTCGGACCGTTGTTGCCGCACCTCTTCCAGGCGCTGAAAATCGCGCGCCACAGCGGGGTGATCGATGTCGATTTCCTCGACGACCCGCCGGGCAAGCGCCGTCACGGCCTGGGCGTCGTTCAGGCGATAGAAGGCCCAGCTGCCCTCGCGGACCCGCTCGATCAAATGGCAGTCGACCAACAGTTTCAGATGGCGGCTGATGCGCGGTTGGCTTTGCCCCAGGATTTGGGTCAAATCGGTGACGTTCAGTTCGCCGTCCATGAGAAGCAGGAGAATGCGAAGGCGCGTCTCCTCGCCGATCGCCCTTAGTGCCGATAGCACATCATCGGGACTCAGTTCGCTTCCGCCGGTCGTCGCTGGTCTTTTGATAGACATAAAGATATGTTTATATCTAACATTGAATTGGTCAAGCGAAATCGACCGCCCTGTGCATGATGGCTTCAACAAGGCGGCTTGAAAGAAAGCGTGCCAGCGGATGATGCGGCGGTTTCGGGTGCGTGCGTCTTGCGTCTAGTCTTGGGCTTTGCCCCGTGGCGCAAAGAGCCGAGCGGCCACATCGATCGACATGCTGCGGAACTGCGCCGCGGCTTTCATCCGTGTCGTCGGTGACAGCATACCTTTCCAAGGCCCGCACATCATGACCGCGGTCACGGCGGTTTCTGAGTAAGCATACGCGCGCGCAGCGATGATGAAATCGGTCGGCTTGGTCGCCGTGAGATCAGCTAGCGCCTGTCTGGGCGAAAGACCGGTCAATCGGCTATGTGCCCAAACGACATGGGCGAACCGATCGTCGTTGGCGAACTCTAAAATGGAGTGCGCCGTCAATGCGCCCTTGTTCGACATCGCTTCGATATCGCGCAGCGCTTCATTGAAGTCATAGTGCGCTTGCGCGGCCTCCTGGCACATTTGGGACAGAACCATATCGCCGGCCTCGGCAATCAGGGCGTCCGTCGCGGGCGGCGCCTCCGGGCCGAGCTTGTCGCGCACGCGCTCGCATGCGAATGCCGCAAGGCTGGCAACGAGGTCGCTTGGGAAGTCAGCGCGCGTTGCCAGCGCATCTTGCAGGTCCTCATCCGGACGTGCTCGGTCGAGAAGCGTCTTGAACCCGAACTCCGAAATCCGGGCACCGGGATTTGCCGCAAGCGAGCGCAAGACAAGACTTCCCGCGCGCGCGATGATTGCATCGGACACCGGCTCGTTGACGACGTCACGCTCGGAGATGGCAAGCATGTGGTCATCGCCGTGGGTCTCGCAGATGTACCGCAGATCGATGTCGTCCAGGACAGGCGATTTCACCAGCACCGGACGGGCAACGAGAATGGTGTCACCAGCAAGCCGACGCACGGTCGAGGACGGCGCATCGGGGAGCGGCGCCAGGATTTCGGCCAACTTGGCGCGCGCTTCCTCGGCAACCATCTCAACGAGGTTCAAAAGAACGTTGTCGTAGGTTTCGAGCTGCTCGGCAGTGCACGACGCGTGCGTCATCGCAAACAGCGACGCCAAATTGTCCAACAAGCTTTCCTTACGCTCGGCTGACAATTCGTCCGAAACGCGCTCAAAGTCGATGAGCTCGGTTTTCGCCAAGAAGTGCATGTAACAGGTCCGCATCCCAATTGTGCTGATCCTGCACTATGCAGCATTCCCATGAACTTTCCGCAAACTCACTCGCACCCGTTTTCGAAAAATTTGAACGATCAGCGACCGAATTGCTTAACGCTGTCGGGCGGGCGTGCAGATACCGCGAATTCCCCCTTGCAATCATCGCCACGCTATCTTAATTAAATGACTATTGAAATAAAGGAAAAGGTTGCCCAATGGACCGCACGTCCGATCTCTCTGCCATATTCGGCGCGCTTGCGGATCAAACACGGTTCGCCATCGTCGAACGCCTCCTAGCGGAGGGCGAGCGGCCCGTCGGTGAGCTTGCCAAAACCCTGCCCGTTACCGCGCCGGCCGTGACTCATCACATCCGTGTCCTGGAGAAGGCCGGTGTCGTCGAACGCCGCGCTCATCGTCAGCAGCGCTTGATCCGGTTGAGGCCAGGCGCCTTCGAGAACATCGACGATTGGCTGTCGCGCCACCGCGCGTTCTGGAGCCAATCGCTGGATCGCCTTGAGGAACAGATGAAAAAGCAAAGGGAGGCAAAGGACTCATGATGGACGCAGCCGTAACCGCACCGTCCCTGACGATCACGCGAACGATCACCGGGTCGCCTGAGGAGGTCTTTCAGGCCTGGACGAACCCTGAAGTGATGAGTTCATGGTGGGGGCCTGAGGGTATGACCGGCGCCGAGTGCAACCTAGATGTGCGCGACGGGGGCCAGTGGCGCGCCGTCATGCGCGGACCCAATGGCGAACACACGACGTCCGGCGAATATGTCCGCGTCGATCCGCCCAAGGAGCTTGTGTTCACCTGGGCCTGGGAGAACGACGGCGTGCGCGGAGAAGAGACGCTGGTGACCGTCACGTTCAAGCCGCAAGGATCGAATACCGCGCTAACCCTTCTGCATGAACGCTTCAGCAAACAGGAAACCTGCGACATGCACTTCGAAGGCTGGTCATCGACGCTCAACAAACTCGAAGCCAAATTCGCCTAACGGGAGGACACGATGGCAACGTTGGAAATCATCGGAATTCCGCAAAGCACTTTTACCCGCGCGGCGCGCATTGCCGCGCACGAAAAGGGCGTCGACTACAGCCTGACGCCCGACATGCCACACACCGAGACGGTCAACCGAATCTCTCCGCCCGGTCGCGTCCCGGTCATGCGTCACGGCGATGTCGAACTGTGCGAGTCACGCGCGATCATGGGCTATATCGACGACAATTTCGACGGCCCGGCCTTGATGCCGTCGGACCCGGTCAAGCGTGCCCGGGCCGAAGAGTGGGTGTCGCTCACCAACACCTATCTCGATAAGACGATGATCCGGGACTACCTATTCGCCTATCTCTTCCCGAACACCGACGACAAGAGCCCGGATCGCGAGAAGATCGACGCAGCGATGCCGGAGTTGAAGACCCAGGTCGCCGCGCTCGACAAGGCGCTCGCAGCTTCACCCTTCCTTGCCGGCGACGACCTCAGCATTGCCGATATCAACCTGATGCCGATTTTTGGCTATGTGCGCGACATGCCAGACGCCAAACCGCTGTTCGACGCGGCGCCCAACCTTGCGGCCTATGTCGACCGGCTGTGCGAGCGCCAAAGCTTCAAGGATACGGTCCCGCCGCAGCCAGACGCATAAGCTGCCAAGAAACCAGGGAGGGCAAGATGATAGGAACACTCAGCAACGACACCGAGGCCTATAGCAAGGCCCGTCGCGACCTGCTTGAAGCCGAGGCCGCCCTGCGCGATCAGCGCGAAAAAGTTGCCGAACTCAGACGCGCCCTGCCTGAAGGCACGCCCGTCGAGGACTACCCCTTTGAGACCGGCCAGGCAGACCTGGGGCGTGACGGCCCGATCGAGACCAAGCCCCTTTCGGCGCTCTTTTCCGCTTCGGATCGCACGCTGGTCCTCTACCACTTCATGCTGGGCGCCGCGCAGGAAAACGCCTGTGCCATGTGCACGATGTGGATGGACGGCTGGAACGCGGTCGCGCCGCATGTGGAGCAAAACGTCGATCTCGTCATCGCGTCCAGGGCGCCGCTGACAGAGCTGCGGGCGCTCGCGCGGGACCGCGGATGGTCCAATCTACGCCTGGCGTCGACGGCGCCAAGCGCCATGGCCCGCGACTTCGGCGTCGAGGACGAAAAGGGCAGTCTGATGCCGGTCGTCAACGTCTTTAGATTGGATGGCGGCAAGCCGATGCGCACCTATACCGGCTCTGCGATCATGGACGAGCTCGGCTTCCGGGGTCTCGATCTGCTGTCGCCGGTCTGGAACATTCTCGACCTGACGCCGGACGGTCGCGGCGAGTGGTGGCCGCGTCTGAGCTACCATGCTCCGAGAGAGGCAGCGGTCGCCTAAAGCGGAATGAGATTAGGTTTACTCACCTACCTCACGCGTCATCCCGGACGCGCTGCGGCATGACATGCCGCTGCGCTGATCCGGGATCTTTCAAGGTCGGCCACCTGCGTCGTTGACAACGCAGTCCCGGTTCTGCGGCGCATCACTGGAGTGCTGCGCCGCGCCCGGGATGACGATGAAGAGAATGATTCAACTTGAACGCATTCCGATCTAAGGGCAACGCAACTCAAGCTAGATCAAGCGCCGCGACCGCCCCGGGCGCGGCGGCGTCCCATCTCAGCTCACTGCATGAATGATGCGAATGCGCGGCGTCTCGACCAGCGTCAGCATATTGCCGGCCGGATCGCGAAAATGCGCCAGCGTACCGCCCCAGGCCTGTTCGACGGGCGGCCCGGCGAAACTGACCCCGCGATTGAAAAGGTCACGGTAAGCCACCTCGATATCGTCGACGGAAAATGAAACGCCCACGAAGCGTCCAATCAGGGCGGCATCCTCACCGTTCGGATCCTCTTCCTCGATGATGATGCGAATGCCGCCGGCGCGATAGCCAACGGCGCCGAATTCGGGCATCGCCCACTCCTCGGACATCCCGAGCGTGCGCCCATAAAACCGCCGCGCCGCGTCGAGATTATCGACGAAAATGCGTAGGCCGTAAGCTTCCAAGCGCGTCCTTCCCCCAGACCGACTGCGAATCGCGCGGCAAGTCTACGCGTAAATCCATTGTTCTGGAATGGCGACCTTGGCCACCTCGCCGACACGTAGCGTGCCGGGCTTCTCAACCCAGGCCAACAGCCCGCGCAAACGTTTGGCGACTTTCGGAAACAACAGGTCCAAACCCTCGCGGTCGGGATAATGCTTGGCGATCGATGCGCCTGAGAAGCGGCACGGGCCGTTCATCGCCTGAACGGCGAGCGTCACGCCGCCATCGAAATACATGAGCGTCCCGGCCGGCAGAAAGGACAGGTTCGCAACACCGGACATGAGGATATTGCCGCCGATCCATTCCGGCGCAACGCGATCGATCTCCATGCCGGCGGCGGTCGCGGCCAGATCGCCGGGCGACAGGATCGTGATCTGCCGCTCGTTGCGGACCTCCGTGCCGCGCGGATACCACGGTTCGCGCCCACCCGAACCGCGCGTCAGTCCGGCATGGCGGTCGCCGGAGATACCCTCAAAGGTCAGATCGAGCGTCTCCGTCGGCGCGGTCTCGAAACCTTCGCCGAAGGTCTTGTAGAGACCGTCGATCGTGGCGGTGAGCTTCTTGGCAGGCGTTATGTCCAACACGGCGCGGCCTCAGTAGAGCTGAATGGCAAAGTCCCAGAAATCGTTTGGTTGGGCGTCACTGATCATCACCTTTTCGATCTCGCCGTTCGACTCAACGAAACGCCCATCGCCAAGGGATACGCCGACCTTGCCGGCGCGCTCAACCCCTGGATTGGGCAGGCGCACGAGGATCGCACCGGCATAGGCGACGCCCCAATCGACGGTCTTCTCGAGTCCCGCCTCGCCCGGCTCATTGCCCCAAAATCCGGTATAGCAGTCCGCCAGGCCCGCATCGGGCGGTTCGCAGCCGATCACCTCCCCGGTCGCCTGATAGACCACCCAGCCCATGAACTCGCTATTGTCCCACGGCCCCTCGTAATCGGGATTGGTGAGTTGTGCCCGCTTGCCATAGACCCATTTCGTGCCAAGCCGGCTCTTGGCGATTTCGACGATGCGGTCGCCGGTCGGCATACCCTTATAGGGGCGCTCGTCCTTTAAAAGCACGAAGTCCGCGCCGTCGCCCGTGATGCGCTTCAGCTCATTGAGCTTGGTATTGAGCGCCGCCCGCGCCGCCTCAAGCCGCTGTCGTGTGCCTGCCTCGGCGCCTGATACCTCCATCGCCTCAATCGTTTTGGTGAGGTCTTCGATCCGCGTTTGCGTCACGTCGATCTCCGCCGACACCTTGGTCACCACCGTGTTGTCGGCGAAATAGGTGAAACCGAAGAGGAGAACCACCAGGCCGCCGACGAAGGTGAGGAACACCTTGAAGAGATGGACGGTCTCGGCCTTTACCTTTTGCCGGAAGATCAAGGTGAAGATGAGAAAGGCGGGGATGATGACGATGATCGCGATCAGCCCGATCAGGCCGTACTCCAGAAACTTGACGAGTTCGGAAAGCGACAGAAAGGCCGGCGTGACATCGGCGTTCATGCTTGGCGCGCTCCCCGGTTGCAACGATCGATCAGCGCACGCAGTCTAGCGAAACGATCGGCCAGCGGGAAGCGAGACAGCTAACGCGTAAAGCGCTTATATTTGATCCGTTTCGGCAGCACGGAATCCGGCCCCAACCGACGAATCTTGTCGGCCTCGTAGTCCTCGAAATTGCCCTCGAACCACTCGACATGACTGTCGCCTTCGAACGCCAGCATATGAGTGGCAAGGCGATCGAGGAACATGCGGTCGTGGCTGATGACAACGGCGCAGCCGGCGAATTCCTCCAACGCGTCTTCGAGCGCTGCCAGCGTTTCGGTGTCCAAATCGTTTGTCGGCTCGTCGAGGAGGAGCACATTGGCGCCGGATTTCAGGAGCTTAGCCATATGCACCCGGTTGCGCTCACCGCCCGACAGGCCGCCGACCTTTTTCTGCTGGTCGCCACCCTTGAAGTTGAACGCCCCGACATAGGCGCGCGAGTTCATCTCCCGCTTGCCGAGATGGATGATTTCGGCGCCGCCGGAGATTTCCTCCCAGACCGTCTTCGACCCGTCGAGCGCGTCGCGGCTTTGGTCGACCGTGCCAAGCTGTACCGTATCGCCGAGCGAGATCGACCCGTCGTCCGGCTGCTCCGCGCCGGTCAGCATATTGAACAGCGTTGTCTTACCGGCGCCGTTCGGGCCGATGACGCCGACGATGCCGCCGGGCGGCAGGTTGAACGACAGGTCGTCGATCAACAGCCGGTCGTCGAAACCCTTCTTCAGACCCTTGACCTCGATCACCTTGTCGCCGAGCCGTTCGGCGGTCGGGATGATGATCTGTGCGTTTGTCGGACCGCGCTCGTTTGCCTTTTCGACCAAGTCGTTGAAGGCTGAGATGCGGGCCTTCGACTTCGTACGCCGTGCCTGCGGGCTCGCCGCCATCCACTCCCGCTCGCGCGCAAGCGCCCTCTGGCGGGCGGCCTCCTCGCGGCCCTCCTGTTCGAGGCGCTTGGCCTTCTTTTCCAGATAGGCGGAGTAGTTGCCCTCATATGGAATGCCCCGGCCGCGATCGAGTTCGAGGATCCAGCCGGTCACATTGTCGAGGAAATAGCGGTCGTGGGTGATGATCAAGACAGCGCCCGGGAACTCGCGCAGATGGTTTTCCAGCCACGCCGTGGTCTCCGCATCCAGGTGGTTGGTCGGCTCGTCGAGAAGCAACAGGTCCGGCTTCGAGAGTAGGAGTTTGCAGAGCGCCACGCGGCGCTTCTCGCCGCCCGACAGAACCGTCACATCGGCATCGCCCGGCGGACAGCGCAGCGCGTCCATCGCCATCTCCACCTGGCTGTCGAGGTCCCAAAGGTTCTGCGCGTCGATGATGTCCTGGAGCTTTGCCCCCTCCTCCGCCGTTTCGTCGGAGTAGTTCATCATCAGCTCGTTGTAGCGGTCGAGGATCGCCTGTTTCTCGGCGACGCCTTCCATGACGTTTCCGAGCACATCCTTAGACGCGTCTAGCTCGGGCTCCTGCGGCAGATAGCCGACGGTCGCGCCCTCGGCGAGCCAGGCCTCGCCGTTGAACTCCGTGTCGAGCCCCGCCATGATCCGAAGCAGCGTCGACTTGCCGGCGCCGTTCGGGCCGAGCACACCGATCTTGGCGTCGGGATAAAACGACAGATGGATGTTATCGAGAACCTTCTTGCCGCCCGAATAGGTCTTCGACAGACCCTGCATGAAATAGATGAATTGCCGCGCCATTCGTGGCTCCGCCGCCTGACCGTTTAAGGGAAGTCAGGCGCCTTCTAGGCGAAGGCTCCAATCATCGCAAGCGCTGTTGGCGTCAAGCGGCTACGCAGGTCTGCTGCTGCTCGCCGAGACCCGCAATTCCCAGCCGCATCGTATCGCCGGGCTTCAGGTAAACCGGCTCAGGCTTGACGCCCATGCCCACGCCGGGCGGCGTCCCAGTGGAGATGATGTCGCCGGGCTGGAGCGACATGAACTGCGACAGGTAGTGGACGAGGAAACGGACGCCATAGACCATGGTCCGCGTATTGCCATCCTGGTAGCGATGGCCGTTCACCTCGCAAAACATATCGAGCGCCTGCGGGTCCGGCACTTCGTCGGCGGTCACCATCCACGGTCCCGTCGGGCCGAACGTGTCGCTCGACTTGCCCTTGGTCCACTGGCCGGAGCGTTTCGCCTGGAAATCCCGTTCCGAGATGTCATTGACGACACAGTAGCCAGCGACATGGTTCATCGCGTCGGCTTCGGAGACGTATTTCGCGGTCGCGCCGATGACGACACCAAGCTCGACCTCCCAATCCGTCGCCGTCGAGGTGCGGGGAATCTCGACGGTGTCATTCGGACCGACGATGGCGCTGGTAGCCTTCATGAAGATGATCGGTTCCGGCGGCACCTCCATGCCCGACTCCGCCGCGTGGTCGGAGTAGTTGAGGCCGATGCAGATCATTTTGCCGGTTCCAGCGACACAGGGGCCAAGGCGGGGATTGCCCTCAACGGCGGGCAGGTTGGCCGGGTCGATGGCTGCCAGCTTTGCCAAGCCGGCGGGCAGGAGCACATCACCGGCGATGTCGTCGACATGCCCCGACAGATCGCGGACCACGCCCTGTGCGTCGACCAATCCCGGTCGCTCCGATCCCGGCTCACCAAAACGCAACAATTTCATCAAACATCTCCCCGTCGAAAGTCGCTCTGGTATGAACTGCATTTGCCGCAGGAGCGCAAGAGCGCATCGCTGGCCTACAAAGAAATCCGCCGCCCTTCGTCGTGCGCGCGATAAACCGCGTCCTCGACTTCTATGTTGCGGAGATAGTCGCTGGCTTGGTTTTCGATTGGCGTGTCGGTCCGCACATGGTCGACAACATGGCTTTGAAAGCGATAGACGCAATCGCCACCGAAACCGCGATCCTGCCATGAGAAATCGAGCGGCCACGCTGTGTTTTCGCCAAACGGGCGGATGAGCACGCGGCCCTCGCCATCGAGGGCAAGTGTGCCCTTCGAACCCTCCACCATCATCTCGCCCATCGTCAGCCGCCGATTTCCGGCCGCGTGATCGGCAAGCCGATTGCCATCGAACAGCGAGCGGGCACCGCGCTCGTGCTCGAACGTAATCAGCCCGGCATCTTCACCGGCAATCGCTGGGTTGAGTTGAGACAGCAGCGCCTGAACGCTCGTCACCTCACCCAGGAGATAGCGAAAGACATCGATGAAGTGGATCGCCGTTTCGTGCACCAGAAAGCGCGGCATCGCCTGGAAATAGGGCTGGCGCGCGAGATAGGCGTCCGGCCCCTGCCCGTCGCCCGGTCTCAAGCGAAACGTCGCCTGGTAGAGCTCGCCGAGCACACCGTCGTCGATCGCTGCCTTCATCGCCCGATACCAGGGCTGGAAGCGAAAGTTCTCGTGGACCACAAGAAGAGTGCCCGCAGCCGCGGCGATGTCTACAGCACGACGGGCGGTGTCCAGATCGGCGCAAAACGGCTTCTGGCAGATCGTCGCGACGCCATGGTCCGCGGCGCATCGAATGGCGTCCAGATGGGTCGGCGGCGGCGTGATGATGTCGAGAAGGTCCGGCTTCACCGTTGTCAGCATCGTGTCGAGATCGGAGAACACCGCGACATCGGCGTGATGCGCGGCCGCCTCTTCCGCGCGCTTGGCATCCTGGTCACAAACGGCAGTCAGCCGCGCACCCGGCAGCCGATCCCAGGCGTCGCGATGGAACTGGCTGAAGAAGCCCGCACCCAGCGTCGCGACAGTCATGGTGTCAGTCATGATCGATCCACGTCAGCGCATGAGCAAGCATCGAACGGCGCCTTACATCTCAATCATCAAGCAAGCGCTCCAATGCGCCAAGATCAGCGGTCCAGTGCGCCAATGGCGCGCCGGCAACCGATGTACGAAACGATGCGATTTGGTCACCCAGCAAGCAGCCGAGGGTGGCGGTTCTGAGATCTGCACCGCCGAAAGCGAGATTGGAGATATTGCGCAGTCGCTGACTTTTGATCCCATCGAGATGCGGCCGTCCCATGGTGCCGTCCTGGAAGGCGGTCTCGACCCATGCGATATGCGCCGGGTCGCAATCTTCGAGGATCAGCGACTGCGTGCCGTCAGGCGCGACACGGATCACCCGGTTGGATACGATACTGGTCACCCAGGCGTGGCCCTCGCTGTCAAAGGCAAGCCCGTCGGGGAATGTCCCGGCGCCGAATTCGGTGACCGTGCGCCGGTCGGTCAGCGCCCCATCGGTCGCGATTGTAAAGGCCGTCAACCGTCGGGCAAAGGTTTCGTTGACCCAAAGCGACTGTCCGTCGGGATGGACGACCGCCTCGTTTGTGTAACCGAGGCCGTCTGCAACGATCCTAGCGCCGGCCTCATCGGTAAGGACGATGAACCCGTCGGCAACGTCGGGCCGGTATCCGTTGGAACGCGGCACGCGGCGTGTACTGACAGTCAGCCAGATGCGCCCGTCGCGGTCGCAATGAACGAAGTTGCACGGCGGGAGAGGCTGGCCGCCGATCTCGGTCAGAACCGGGGTAATCGCGCCGTCGGCGTCCATGCGATAGAGACCGCCGCTCGTCGCACCCAGATGAGCAAAGAGGAAAGCGCCGCCGTCGAGCAGCGCAATCCCGTTCGGCCGCAGCGGCTCCGGCGGGTCGCGCGTAAGAATGCGCGTCACCCCTCCGCCGGGCGACAAGACAGCAATCCCACCGGTATCAGTCCAGTCCGGAACGAAGAGAAGACCGGACCGGTGGGCCAGCGCGCATTCAGGCCGGTTGAGGCCGTGGCCAAAACATGTGACGGTGTCCAGCGCGACCGCCGGGTGAGACGATTTGTCCATCGGACGCCTATCCGCTTGGGGGACAGTTTGGAGAGGATAGACCGTGTATACACCAATTCCCGCCCGGCGTCGGCGCACCTAACCAGACCATGTTGATCGGAGCGATCGCCGACGACTTGACCGGCGCGACGGACCTTGCCCTGAACCTGGCACGCGGTGGCATGCGCACGCTTCAGGTGATCGGTGCCCGCGATGATGTCGACGCGCTGTCGGGCTATGACGCTGTCGTCGTCGCACTCAAGTCCCGCACGATCGATCCTGTCGAGGCTGTGGCTCAAAGCCTGATGGCCGAGGACCTTCTGGCGCGCGCTGGCTACTATCAGCTGATCTTCAAGTATTGCTCGACCTTCGATTCGACCGAGACCGGCAATATCGGTCCCGTTATTGAAGCCTTGGCCACCCGCTGTGGCGCGCCTTTGGCGATTGTCTGCCCAGCGTTCCCGACCAATGGTCGCACGGTCTACAACGGCTATCTCTTCGTCGACCACATGCTCCTGAACGAGAGTCCGATGAAGGATCATCCGCTCACGCCGATGCGCGATGCCAATCTCGTTCGCCTCCTCCAGGCGCAAACGGCAATGGCCGTCGGGCGGATCACTCACAAAACCGTCGCGACCGGCCCGGCCGCGCTGCGCGAAGCCTTCGCCGCAGCGGTCGAGCAGAAGAAGAAAATCGTCGTCGTCGACGCGATCAATGACGACGATCTAAAAACCATCGGCGCCGCGGCATCCGACTTCAAGCTGATCACCGGCGCGTCGGGCATTGCGCTCGGACTTCCGGACAACTTCCATTTCGCCGGGCTTTTGGACTTGTCGCCGCCGCCTGCTTCGCTGCCAGCGCCAGCCGGGCGGGCGGCGATCCTGGCCGGGAGCTGTTCGGCAGCGACGCGCGAACAGGTCAAGGCCGCCGCCGCGTCCGGCATGCCCACCTTGAAGATTGATCCGATCGCCGTCGCCAAGGGCCTGGTCGACGCCGACGGCATCCATGCCTGGGCTCAAGCACAACCGGACCGCCAACCGATCTTGATCTACTCCAGCGATGATCCGACAACCGTCGAGGCCGTTCACGAACGCCTCGGTCGCGCCGAAGCCGGAGCGCTGATCGAAACCCTTCTTGCCGATGCGGCCCAACGCCTCGTCGGCTCTGGTTTTACGCGAATCATCGTTGCAGGCGGCGAGACCTCCGGCGCTGTTGTCCCCGCGCTCGACATTGCCGCACTGGAAATCGGCCCGGAGATCGATCCGGGCGTCCCCTGGACCCGCACATCCGACGGACAACTGGCCTTGGCGCTAAAGTCCGGAAATTTCGGGGCCCCGGATTTCTTCCTGAAAGCGTGGTCTCGGCTGACATAGGCGATTGTCAGCGAGGCGGAATTGCGCCAAAAAATCGGGAGCTGCGGGGAGGCACTGATGATCAAGCCGGGATTGCTGCAAACAGGTCCGCTGTTGCCAATAATCGAGAGGGCAATCGGCGACACCTTCACCGTTCGCCGCGTGTGGGAACTGGGCGAAGCGAACGCCATCAAGCCCGAGATCGCCAACAGCATCGAGGCGGTTGCCACGGGCGGGCAAATCCGGGTTGACGCGACGCTAATGCGCAGCCTTCCCAATCTCCGCATCGTCGCCAATTTCGGCGTAGGCTACGATTCCGTCGACGCGGCTTGGGCCGGCCAAAACGGCATCGTGGTGACCAACACACCCGACGTTCTGACAGAAGAAGTCGCCGACACGACGCTTGGCCTCCTCCTGATGACAGTGCGTGAACTGGGTGCGGCGGAGCGACATCTGCGCGAGGGGAAATGGCCGGCCGGCAACTATCCGCTCACGCCGATGACATTGCGCACGCGGTCCGTCGGCATCCTGGGCCTCGGCCGCATCGGCAAGGCGATTGCCCATCGGCTCGAGGCGTTCGGCGTCCCGATCTCCTATTTCGGGCGGCGGAAACAGCCGGACGTGCCTTACACCTTCTACGATTCCTTGACCGGCATGGCAGAGGCCGTCGATACGTTGGTGAGCGTGTTGCCTGGCACGGAACAAACCCATCACCTCATCAACATGGATATCATGCGCGCGCTCGGCCCGAACGGAGTCGTCATCAATATCGGCCGCGGCTCTGTCATCGACGAAGCCGCGCTTATAGAAGCTCTACAGCACGGCGTGATCCTGAGCGCCGGTCTCGATGTCTTCGAGTTCGAACCAGAGGTTCCAGATGAGTTGATCGCCATGGAGCGGTTGACGCTCCTGCCCCATGTCGGCTCCGCGTCCGTGCACACCCGCGATGGGATGGGACAGCTCGTCGTCGACAACCTGCTCGCCTATACGGGCAATCAGCCACCGCCGACGCCCGTTCCCGAAACGCCGTTCAACGGCTGGGACTAGCGTCAGGACCCTAAGCGACGAAGCTTCCGCCGAGTTCATCCTCGATGTGAATACGGATGATCGTGTCCATATCGGACTCGGCTTCAAAGCCGAGAGCTTGCGCCACCTTTGCCTCAAAAGCCTGCGGCCAGCCGGCGACGATGCCGGCAACAAAGGGATCGGGCTCACGGCGGATACGCCCCACCGGACCTGGTCCGGCGACGCGCTCCAGCGCTGCGATCATCTCGCCGACGGTCGCCGCGTGCCCCGGCATCGCGTAGCTGCGACCGTTCACATCATCCGGCAGACCCATCGTCGCCGCGTGAACGAGAAAACCAACGGCCGCGCGCGGGCTCGCCATCCAATGGCGCACAGTGTCTGGAACCGGAAGAACGGCCTCCCGCCCCGCCAGGGGCTCGCGCAGGATATTGGAGAAGAAGCCGGACGCCGCTTTGTTTGGGGCGCCCGGCCGCACGACGATCGTCGGCAGTCGCAATCCGATCCCGTCGAGAAAACCCTTTCGCACATAGTCGTGCAGGAGCAGCTCGGTGATCGCCTTTTGCGTGCCATAGCTGGTGAGCGGTGTGTGAAAGTAGCTATCCGGGATCGTGTCGGGAAACGGAGCGCCATAGACCGCAATCGACGAGGCGAAGACCAGACGGGGGCGATAGCGCTCGCCGGCGGCGCGAATGGCGGCCAACAGCTTCAGCGATCCGTCGAGATTGATCCGGTAGCCTTTGTCGAAATCCTGCTCCGCCTCGCCGGAAACTATCGCCGCCAGATGAACGATCAAGTCTGGACGACCGGCGATCAATCGCTCAGCCTCGCCATCGGCCGGGAAATCGCCGGCAATCGTCTCGACAGGGAAAGGCGCGTCCAGCGGATCGGCAGTAACGCAATCATAGGCGGTGACTCGGTCCACCGCGCGCTCGCCGAGTGCCCCGTCAGCGGCGAGACGGGCCAGAAACTTGCGCCCAACCATGCCGGCGGCGCCGATGATGAGAACGTGCATTGCGTGACCCTAGAGTGTCCAGCCGCCGTCGATCGGGATCGCGACCCCGGTCGTGAAGGCGCTTTCGTCACCGGCCAAGTAGACAGCGAGCGCGGCGATTTCCTCCGCCGTGCCGACCCGGCCCATCGGCTGGCGGGCAACGAACATCTCAAGCGCCTTGTCCTTGCCGCCAACCTCTTCGCCAAGCGCCTCAACCCGGTCTTCCCACGAGGGCGAGCGAACCGTGCCGGGGCAGATCGCGTTGCAGCGAACCCCATCGCGAATGAAATCCATTGCGACCGACTTGGTCAGCCCGATGACGGCCGCCTTGGTCGCGCCGTAAACATAGCGGTTGGCAGTCGCCTTCAGCGACGATGCGCCGGACGACAGATTGATGATCGATCCGCCCCCGGTCTCCAACATGCCCGGCAGGAAGGCGCGGATCGTCCGGTGCATGGACTTCACGTTGAGATCGAACGAAAAGTCCCACGCCGCCTCGTCACAGTCGAGCACCGAGCCGTGGTGTACGAAGCCGGCGACATTGGCAAGGATATCGATGGGTCCGACCTTCTCGGCGAAGGTCTCCACAGCGCGAGTCTTCATCACGTCGAGTTTGCGGCGCTTCACCCGTTTCAGGTCCGCGAGCTTTTGAACGTCGACGTCGGTCGCCCAGACCTTTGCGCCCTCCGCCACGAAGGCCTCGGCGATGGCCCGACCGATCCCCTGCCCCGCCGCCGTCACCACGGCTGTCTTACCCGCCAGTCGTTTTGCCATGCTTCCCCCTGGTGGACGTCTATGTGTCCGTCGTGAATTTCAGTGCCATGCGATGATCGTAGGTGTCGCCCGGATCGAGCCGCGCGCTCGGATAGGACGATTGGTTCGGTGCGTCCGGCCAAGTCTGGGTTTCCAATGCCAAGCCGGCCGCACGCGGATAGCGCGCACCGCCCTTGCCAATTGACGTGCCGTCCAGATGGGCGGCCGTATAGACTTGAACGCCGGCTTCGGTCGTCGAGAGCACCATCCGGCGCCCGGAGACCGGGTCGGACAGAACCGCGACGTCGCGCACGTCGCCTCGCCGTCCATTCAGGCAATAGTTGTGGTCGATATAACCGGCAGGAACAGCGTTCAGACTGTCACCGATCCGCGTCGGCGCCTTGAAATCAAACGGCGTGCCGGCGGCCGAGGCTGGCTCGCCGAGCGGGATCTTTTCGTCCGAGACCGGCAGATAAGCATCCGCATCGATCCTCAGATCATGATTGAGAATGTCCCCGGAGTCATGACCGCACAGATTCCAGTAGGCGTGATTGACCAGATTCACCACGGTCGGCGTATCGGTCTCAGCCGAGAAGGCGATTTCAAGAACATCGTCATCGGTCAGCCGGTAGGCGACTTCAGCCCTGAGATTGCCTGGGAACCCCTGATCCCCAGCGCCCGACGCCAGCGCGAAGACAACAGCAGACTCGTCATTCGCGACGATATCCCAGATTCGCTTGTCGAAGCCGCGCGGCCCGCCGTGGAGTTGGTTCTTGCCCTCGTTCGGATCAAGCACGACTGTCTCGCCATCGAGCGGGAACCGGGCGTTGGCAATGCGGTTGGCATAGCGCCCGCACGTGGCCCCGAAACAGCCACGCTCGGCGACGTAATCCCCAAGCGTGTCCCACCCCAGAGTAAGGTCGGCGAACCGGCCGTCGCGATCCGGTGCCCAGAATTCGATCAGCCGAGCCCCGTAGGAGATCAGGCGCGCGGTCAGACCATTCGCGTTGCGAATGGTGACGGCATCGACCGGCATGTGGTCGATCATCCCGTAGTGATCGCGGGCGCCCTCCGGCGGGACCAGGGTTTTGGGCATTGGCGAATGCCTCAGTGATTATCGCGCGGTGCGGCCGGCACATTGCCGCGCTCGCGCAAGCCTCCGCCATGGGCCACATCCTGGTAGCGGACAGCCGGCTTCAGAACCATGCCCTCGTCGAGTTGACCGACGACGGATCGCTGAATTTCCTGCCACGGCGTTTGGTGGTCCGGATAGGGATAACCGCCATTGCCCTCAAGCGCCGCGCGACGCTCGGCCAACTCCGCATCGGAGATCAAAATATCGGCCGTTCCCTTGCGCAGATCGATGCGCACCCGGTCACCGGTCTTCAGCAGCGCTAAGCCACCGCCGACGGCCGCCTCCGGCGCGGCATTCAGGATCGACGGCGACCCGGACGTGCCTGACTGGCGCCCGTCGCCGATGCAGGGCAACGCGTGAACGCCCTGCTTGATGAGCGCGGCCGGCGGCTGCATGTTGACGACCTCGGCCGACCCCGGATAGCCGATAGGCCCTGCACCGCGCATGAACAGCAACGTATGTGCGTCGATCTCAAGTTCCGGATCATCGATGCGCGCGTGATAGTCCTCGGGTCCGTCGAAAACGACCGCACGCCCCTCAAAGGCGTCCGGATCGTCCGGATTCGAGAGGTACCGGTCGCGAAACTCGTCGGAGATCACGCTGGTCTTCATGATCGCGGAATCGAAGAGATTACCCTTCAGATTGACGAAGCCGGCGGCCTCGACAAGCGGATGGTCGAAGGCGCGGATCACCTTGTCATCGGCGATCTCGGCGTCGCCGCAGTTTTCGCCGATAGAGCGGCCATTCGCGGTGATGGCATCGGGATGCGGCAGCTTGCCATGCCTCAAAAGTTCGCCCACCACGGCCGGCACACCGCCGGCATGATGGTAGTCCTCGCCGAGATACTCGCCAGCCGGCTGGAGATTCACCAAAAGCGGAATGTCGAGGCCGACCGCCTGCCAGTCGTCGTTGTTGAGCTTGACGCCGATGTGGCGCGCCACCGCATTCAAGTGGATCGGCGCGTTGGTCGAACCGCCGATCGCCGAGTTGACGACAATGGCGTTCTCGAACGCTTCGCGGGTCAGGATGTCGGAAGGTTTGAGATCTTCATGCACCATGCCGACGATCCGCTGTCCGGTTTCGTAAGCAATCTGTCCACGCTCGCGGTAAGGCGCCGGAATGGCGGCGGAGCCTGGCAACTGCATGCCCAACGCCTCGGCCAGCGAATTCATCGTGGTCGCCGTCCCCATCGTGTTGCAATACCCGGTCGACGGCGCCGACGACGCGACGATGTCCATGAAACCGTCATAGTCGATCTCGCCGGCGGCGAGCAGCTCGCGCGCCTTCCAGACAATGGTGCCGGAGCCTGTCCGCTCGCCCTTCCACCAGCCGTTCAGCATCGGCCCGACGGAGAGCGCGATAGCTGGAATGTTGACGGTCGCCGCCGCCATCAAACAGGCCGGCGCGGTCTTGTCGCAGCCGATGGTCAGTACCACACCGTCAATCGGATAACCGTAGAGCGTCTCGACCAAACCGAGATAGGCGAGATTGCGATCGAGCGCCGCCGTCGGCCGCTTGCCGGTCTCCTGTATCGGATGAACGGGAAACTCGAAACAGATGCCGCCCGCTGCGCGAATGCCCTCCCGCACCCGCTTCGCCAGCTCCAGATGGTGCCGGTTGCAGGGCGAAAGGTCCGAGCCAGTCTGCGCAATCCCGATGATCGGCTTGCCGGACTGCAATTCGTCGCGCGTCAGCCCGTAGTTCAGATAGCGCTCGATATAAAGCGCTGTCATTCCGGGGTTATCGGGGTTGTCGAACCAAAGCTGACTGCGCAACTGAGTCGACCCACCCTTCGGCTGATCCGCCATGTCGACGCTCCCTACCCATGATGTGCGAGACGTTTTGCTGTTAGCCGCGCCCTTGAACAAGGCCAGCGTCCTATACATAGATGGGCGGGCGCGCCTAAGGCAAGGCGGATGAATACGAATGCGATGGCCGCAAAGCCGGCGCAGACAGGGGGAACGACGGATGCTCTTGAAAAACCGCATCGCACTGATCACGGGCGCGGCGTCAACGCGCGGTATCGGACGCGCAACGGCCGAACTCTTTGCTGAACACGGAGCCAAAGTTGCGATTCTCGACATCGATGCCGAAGGCGCGCGCGCAGCCGCCAAAAGCCTGAAAGGGCGCGGTCATCTGGGCGTCAAATGCGACGTCACGAAGGCCAAGGACTGTGAAAGGGTCGCCGCCCGCGCGCTTAAGAAATGGGGTCGCATCGACATTCTCGTCAATAATGCCGGCATTGCCCAACCCCTGAAGATCATGGAGATCGATCAGGCCAATTTCGACAAGATCATCGATATCAATCTGCGTGGAATGCTCCAAATGAGCCAGGCGGTGATCCCGACCATGCGAGCACAAAAATCAGGATCGATCGTGAACCTGGCATCGGTCGCCGGGCAGCGCGGCGGCGGCATTTTCGGCGGACCTCACTACGCCGCCTCCAAAGCCGGCATTCTTGGGCTCACGAAAGCCACGGCGCGTGAGTTGGCGCCCGACAACATCCGCGCCAACGCGATCTGCCCGTCCTTCATCGCCACCGACATTGCCGCGGGGCAGATACCAGCCGACCGGATCGAGACCATCATCGCCGGCGTCCCCATGGGCCGCGCCGGCGAGCCGAATGAGGTCGCCGGCTGCGCCCTATTTCTTGCGTCGGACCTGTCGACCTATGTGACGGGGACGGAGGTCGACGTGAACGGCGGCAGCCATATTCACTAGGTGCGGGTCGCGACGCTACTGAACGGCCTGATCGGCAATCGTCTTGAAAATACCGTCGAGTTCGGTGGCCAGTGCGGTCAACTCATCGCCACCTTCGTCAAAGTAGGGCGAAAACACAAACGTTGGCGTCTTGTAGGAGAGCGTTGCCGTTTGATCGTCGTTTTCGGTGACGTAGAGGCGGATCGGCGCTTCGATCCCGGCCGCGACGCTCGCCGCCAGCATCCGGCGCGCGAAATCGTTGCGATAGACGCCAAGCACGCGGTTTCCGGCGATCGTATGACCTTGCGCGCGCGCGCCATCCGACGCCGATGCCTGGGTCACCAGCCCCATCTTGTTGCCCTTCACCACCGCTTGCGTGTCGGCGACCAGCGTTTTGAAATCTTTGGTTGTCGGTAGGACGATCCATCCCTCGCGCGGCGCAAGGTCGTTCGCGACGGCAGGCAAGGCAGCAAGGGCGATGAATGCGACGACAAATGATGTCAGGATAAGGCGCACCATAGGGCTCTCCAATCGATATCAGATACCTGAACCCTATCCACTCAATTGGGCACAAAAAGACCCTCGCCGTCACGCTTGCGTGATGGCGATGTCAGGCGTTGAGCGGCTGAACCGCGCCGTCGTCGTTGGCTACTTCCCGCCGGCGACCTCGACATAAAGGTCGATGGGTTCAAGCACGGTGTCCTCGGCCTTCGCCGCGTCGGCTTCCGGGGTGCTCAGCGTCGCGCGCATCTTCTCCAGGTCGACGCCCTCGGCGACGATCGAAACCTTGTCAGCTTCGGCATGCCTATAGATGCGATGGCTCGTGCAGAAATACGCGAATACGCGTTCACGATTGGACGCACCGCCGAGCCATGTGTCCATGTCGCCCACCGGGTGGGTCAACACCACAGATGTCATCTTGCTCCTCCCGTCTTTGCGCGCTCATGATCGCCTAACTGACATCTCCTGTCACCATTCATGACCTATGGTCTTGGTCGGGCTGGGCGAAGCCCCTACGATCTGGGTCAGTAACAATTTTGGAGAGCGACAATGCGTGAGAGACGATCCGGCGGCTGTTTGTGCGGCAAAGTCCGCTACACGGTGACACTAGAGGAGCCGACCTACAGCATCTGCCACTGCGCCATGTGTCGGAAATGGACCGCCGGGCCGTACATGTCCGTTCACGGCAAGGGCGACGACGTCTCCTTTGATGTCGACGAGGGGCTGACCTGGTATCGCTCGTCGAAATGGGCCGAGCGCGGCTTCTGCAAGGAATGCGGGTCGAGCATCTTCTACCGCCTCGCCAATCAGCCGGAGATGTTGATCGTCGCTTCAGTGGACTCATTGGACGATGCCTCCGACATCACGCTCCATCGCCACATCTATGTCGACGAGATGCCGGATCGCTACGTTTTCGCCGATGACCGACCGCGTGTGACGGAGGCAGAACTCATGGTCGAGTTCGGGATCGAGCCAGGCGGTGACGCTACATGACCGGGCACAAGCCCGAGGGCAGCCCAGACATCCTGGCCTTCCTGGTGGTCAAGGATCCCAGGCAGACCATCGCATTCGCTGAAACCGTGCTTGGCGCCCAGCTTGTCAGCGAGCCGCTTCTGCGCGGCAATGGCCAGATCTGGAACGCGGAAATGCGCCTTGGCGACAGCCGGTTCTTCATATCGAGCGCTGACGGGCCCTTCGAAATGGCAGGGTTTCTCTATGTTTATGTCGAAGACTGCGACGCGACCTACGCCAAGGCCGTCGACCACGGCGCCAATCCGGTGATGCCGCCGGACGATCGCTTTTACGGCGCCCGTGACGGCGGTGTCTGCGATACCAACGGCACGATGTGGTGGTTCGCCACCCATCAAGAGACGGTCGGCGGCGCGACCCTTCAAGAACGGGCCGCCGCGGAGGAAGCGCGCCGCAAGGGAAGCTGACCCCTTGCCCGTAGCGGGGGCGCAACGCTAGGCTCAACGCATGTTCGTCGTTTACGTCATCTTCGACGTGGAACCGGAATCGGTCGACCGGTTTCGCCGCGCTGTCCTGGCGCAGGCCCACGCCTCACTCAACGAAGAACCGGATTGTTTACGCTTTGACGTCGCCGAGGACGAAGCCGCATCGCGCTTCGTGCTATGGGAGATCTACGCATCCAAGGATGCGTTCGACGCCCATCTGGAAACCCAGCATTTCGCTGCCTTCGACCGCATTGTCGCGCCGTGGATCCGGACCAAGACGGTTGAAACCTTCAGTCTGATTTCCGAAGCGCCGTAGCCTCGCGCGCCAGCTCTTCGATGCGATCCCAATCGCCGGCCTGGACGGCATCCTTGGGCGCGACCCATGACCCGCCGACGCAGACCACATTGGGCAGCGCCAGATAATCGGCGGCATTTGTGGGCGAGATGCCGCCCGTTGGACAAAAGCTGACCGCCGCGAGCGGACTCGACCAGGCTTTCAGCATCGCTCTACCGCCCGCCTGTTCGGCGGGGAAAAATTTCATCGTCGTGATCCCGCGATCAAGCACCGTCATCACCTCAGACGCCGTCGCGACGCCCGGCAAGAGCGGCAGACCCGCGTCAAGCGCCGCATCGATGAGATGCGGCGTCGAACCCGGACTGACACCGAAACGGGCGCCGGTCGCAACGACACCGCTCACGTCTTCGGCCGACAACAGCGTGCCGGCTCCGACAATCGCGTCGGGAACGGCATCCACCATCATGCGGATCGCATCGAGCGCGACCGGGGTGCGCAATGTCACTTCGAGGACAGGGAGGCCGCCCTTCACCAAGGCTTTAGCCAGTGGAACGGCATGGTTGAGATCGTCGATGATGAGGACCGGGATAACCGGAGCGATGACGCAGATTTCATATGTTGCCGGCATTGTTCCCGGTTCTCCTTATACCACGACGGCAGCACCCGTTTCAGCCGCGCCGACACGCTCGCGGAAGGCGCGAAACAACTCGCGTCCGATGCCGGTTTGATTGGCTGTGAGATCCGCGACGACCGCGTCGCGGGCTGCCCATTCGTCTTCCGCTATCAATATCTCAAGGGTTCCAGTCGTCGCGTCAAGACGAATGATGTCTCCGTCGCGCAGTCTGGCGATCGGTCCACGCTTCATGCCTTCCGGTGACAGATGAATGGCGGCCGGGACCTTGCCGGACGCGCCGGACATCCGGCCATCGGTGACCAGCGCGACCTTGAACCCCTTGTTTTGAAGCAGGCTGAGCGGCGGCGTCAGCGAGTGCAATTCCGGCATGCCATTGGCGCTCGGCCCCTGAAAGCGGACGACCACGATACAATCGCAATCAAGCTCGCCGGCCTTGAAGGCTTCCATCACCTCTTCCTGATCGGCGAAGACGCGGGCCGGTGCCTCGATGAGGTGGTGCTCTGGCTTTACCGCCGAGATTTTGATGACCGCGGCGCCGAGATTGCCGGTCAGCCGTTTCAGGCCACCGGTTGCGGCGAACGGCTCGTCGGCGGGCCGCAATATCTCGGTATTGAGGCTTTCTGCCGGCCCTTCTCCCCAGCCAACTTCGCCATTTCCATCCAGTTTCGGCTCTTCGGTGTAACGGCGCAATCCCGGCCCGGCGACCGTGCGGACGTCCTCGTGAAGGAGCCCGACCTCAAGCAGCTCGCCGACCATGAAGGCCAATCCGCCGGCAGCGTGGAAGTGGTTCACATCAGCGATGCCGTTGGGATAAACCCGCGCCATCAACGGCACCACGTCGGACAGATCCGAAAGGTCCCGCCAATCGAGAATCACGCCCGCCGCCCGTGCCATCGCAACCAGGTGGATCGCGAGATTGGTCGAGCCGCCCGTCGCGTGGAGACCGACAATGCCGTTGACGAACGCGCGGGCGTCCAAGACGTCGCCGGCCGGCGTATAGTCGTTGCCAAGCGCGGTTATCTCAAGCGCTCGCTTGGCGCCGGCGCGGGTCAGCGCATCGCGCAGCGGCGTGTTCGGATTGACGAAACTGGCGCCCGGCAGATGCAGGCCCATGAACTCCATCAGCATCTGGTTCGTGTTGGCCGTGCCGTAAAAGGTACACGTGCCGGCACTGTGATAGGACTGCATCTCGGCGTCGAGGAGCGCTGCACGATCGACCTCACCGGCTGCGTATTGCTGGCGCACCTTCGCCTTCTCGTCGTTAGGCAGGCCCGATGGCATGGGTCCGGCCGGCACGAACACGGCGGGGATATGGCCGAACGTCGCGGCCGCGATCACAAGACCCGGCACGATCTTGTCGCACACGCCCAAATAGATCGCCGTGTCGAAAGCGTTGTGAGAAAGCGCGACGCCGGCCGCCAGCGCAATTACGTCGCGGGAAAAGAGCGACAGCTCCATGCCGGGCTGACCCTGTGTGACGCCATCGCACATCGCCGGAACGCCACCAGCCACCTGTGCCGTTCCACCCGCCGCGCGCGCCGCATCCTTGATGATGTCGGGAAAGGTCGCAAACGGCTGATGCGCAGACAGCATGTCGTTATAGGCGGTAACGATGCCGATATTGCCGGCGTGACCGTCGGCAAGCGCCGACTTGTCGCCTGCCGGACAGGCGGCCACGACATGGGCAAGATTGCCGCACGACAGGGACCCACGCGTCGGCCCGGCATCGCGCGCGCGGGCCATACCGTCCTCGTAGGCAGCGCGCGCGTCGCGACTGCGCGTCAAAATGCGGTCAGTGACCGCTTCAACGGTCGGATTCAACATGTGTCTGGTCCTTCCAATTACCTAGGGCGGCAGATCACGGCGCCCAGTAAACAGCGACCGGCTTGGGTCCATTGAGGATGGCGCGGATCGGCGCATCCGCCACCGGTCCCGAGCCCAAGACGGTGTCCAACGTCTGCCGCTTGTCTTCGCCGGCGATCAAGACAAAGAGATGACCCGCCGAAAGGAGCGCCGGCGCCGTCAGCGAGATTCGTGGCTCCGGCGCACCCGGCGCGATGAGCGCAATGACGGCGGCCTCGCCATCCGGGTCTAGGGCCTGGTCAAGCCGGTAGGCACTGGGAAAAAGCGATGCCGTGTGACCGTCATTCCCCATGCCCAGCACGACCGCGTCGAAGGGCAATGCACGCTCCTTAAGCGCGGTGTCGACCGACGCCAGATCGCCATCTGGATCATAAAGCGAAACGAAGTCCGGCGCCGCACCCGCCGCAAGCAGCGTCTCGCGAACAAGGCGCTGATTGGAGCGTTCATCGGTTGCCGGAACCTGGCGCTCGTCCGTCAGTGTTATCGTCACACAGGTCCAATCGATATCGTCTCTGCCGCCGAGCGCTGTCAGAAAGGCACCCGGCGTCGTGCCGCCGGGCACTGCCAGCGCGGCGCGGCCGCGCCTGGTAAGCGCCGCGCGCAAGCAATCGGTAACTGCGTCAGCCAAAGCCTGCGCCTGCGACTCCCGGTCGGCGAAGATGTGGCGATCGACACCCACTACTCGATGTCCCGCCAGCGCCGGCCATCGCGGTGCATGAGCGCCAGCGCTTCCTCAGGACCCGATCCGCCGGCATCGTAAGGGTGTGGCGCATCGGTGTTCGCCGCCCAAGTCTCGATGATCGGATCGACCCAGGTCCAGGCCGCCTCGACTTCGTCACCGCTCATGAAAAGCGTCTGGTCGCCGCGGATCACGTCCATAACCAGGCGCTCATAGGCGTCCGGCAAGCGGAGGTCGTCGCGGCCGAGCGATTCCGCGAACGTCATGTCCAAAGGCGCGGACGTCAGCCGCATCCCGCCCGGTCCCGGGTCCTTGATGTTCATCGACAGCGTAATGCCCTCGTCCGGCTGTAGCCGCATCGCCAGCACGTTCTGGCGAACGGAGCCGGCGTCCTCATCGAAGATCGAGTGCGGCGTGTCCTTGAAAACGACGGCGATCTCGGACATGCGGGCGCGCAGCTTCTTGCCGGTGCGCAGATAAAACGGCGTGCCGGACCAGCGCCAGTTGGCGACCTCGACCTTCATGGCGACGAAGGTCTCAGTGCTCGATTCCTCCAGCGCCGCGTCTTCAAGATAGCCGCTTTCCGCCTTCCCGCCCCGGTACTGACCGCGAATGACGACGTCGCCAAGCGAGCCGTTTCGCAACGGCTCCAGCGAACGCAGCACTTTGAGCTTCTCTTCGCGAACGGCGTTCGGATCGAAATGAGAGGGCGGCTCCATGGCGGTCAGACAGATGAGTTGGAGGATGTGGTTCTGCACCATGTCGCGCAGCGCGCCGGACTTGTCGTAATACCCGCCCCGGCCCTCCACCCCGACGCTCTCCGCGACGGTGATCTGCACATGGTCGATGTGGTAGCGGTTCCAAAGCGGCTCGAACAAGGCATTGCCGAACCGCAGCGCCATCAGGTTTTGAACCGTTTCTTTCCCGAGATAATGGTCGATCCGGTAGATGTTGCGCTCGGCGATCACCTTCGCCAGGCGCGCGTTGAGTTCCTTGGCGCTTTCCAAGTCGTGGCCGATGGGCTTTTCGACGACCAATCGTGTCTTGGAGGTCAGAACGCCGGCCTTTTTCAGTTGCTCGCTGATCGGCGCGAAGAAGCTCGGACCGACCGCGAGATAGACCGCGCGAATTGGCCGCGGGTCTTTCTCAACCTTCTTCTTGAGCTCGGAAAAACCATCGCCACTCTCCGCATCGACGCGGACATAGTCGATGCATTTAACGAAGCGGGCCGCGATGTCTTTGTCGAAGTCCGGCACGAACTCCTTCAGCGCCTCCATTGCCTGCGTCTGATAGGCCTTGCGGGTCAGAGACGAGCGTGCGGCCGCGATGATGCGGGCGTCGTCCGGTATCTGCGCGTCGCGCATGCGGTGATAAAGCGCTGGCAAGAGTTTTCGGCGGGCGAGATCGCCCGTACCGCCCAAAACGATGAAATCGAAGGGTTCGACGGGGACGATGCGTGCGGCCATGGACTATGCCTTTCAAGTCGCGGATATCACCGGCGCGCATCGTGTCGCTCACAGCAGAGTCTGCCGCGAGGACCACGCAAGGCGAACTTGTAACGTTACAAACCGGAGTTCGGGCGATGCGGCGCCCTTTTAATGGGTTTATGCTGCGCTGCAAAGACGGACAATGCCGCAATCTGCCTCTTGCGTGTGCAATACGTTAAATTGACTGAACCTGTTGCGCTTGCGCATCTGGCTGAATGGGCCTAAATCACCGGCACATCCGGACCGCGATCCGGACCGAATTCACCCTGCGAGCGGACCCATGACGGACGCGCATTTGCGCCGGCGCACCTTTGCGATCATTTCCCACCCGGACGCCGGCAAAACGACACTGACGGAAAAGCTGCTGTTGACCGGCGGCGCGATCCACATGGCCGGCGAGGTCAAGGCGCGGGGCGATCGCCGGCGCGCGCGGTCGGACTGGATGAAGATCGAGCAAGAGCGCGGCATTTCCGTCACCTCATCGGTGATGACGTTCGAGAGCGACGGACTGCTCTTCAACCTTCTGGACACGCCGGGCCACGAAGACTTCTCCGAGGACACCTATCGCACGCTGACGGCAGTCGACTCCGCCGTCATGGTGATCGACGCGGCGAAGGGCATTGAGAGCCAGACGCGGAAACTGCTCGAAGTTTGTCGGCTGCGCGATATTCCCATCATGACCTTCGTCAATAAGGTCGACCGGGAAAGCCGCGATCCGTTCGAACTGCTCGATGAAATCCACGACACGCTGCAATTGGACATCGCGCCAATCGTCTGGCCGGTCGGAATGGGTGTCGATTTCCACGGCTGCTACGACCTGCAAACAAACACGTTCCTAACGTCCTCGACCGGACGCGGCGGCGATTTCGACACCGAAATCGCCTGTTCCGGGCTGAACGACCCACAGATTGCGGAAAACGTCCACGCCAACATCCTGGACGACGTGATTGAGAACGCTGAACTGGCCTCTGGGGCCTATGCGCCCTTCGACGCACAGTCCTACCGTGAGGGCCATCTGACACCAATCGTGTTCGGTTCGGCGCTCAAGCGCTATGGGGTCCACCCCCTCATCCGGCTAATCGGTCAGCACGCGCCACCGCCGCGCCCGAGCCCAGCCGATGCCCGCGTGGTGAAACCGGCGGAAGACAAGGTCTCCGGCTTCGTCTTTAAGGTCCAGGCGAACATGGACAAGAACCACCGCGACCGCGTCGCTTTCATGCGCGTGTGTTCCGGCGGTTTCAAGCGCGGCATGAAGCTGAAACAGGTGCGCACCGGCAAGGACATCATGGTCCACTCGCCGATCACCTTCTTCGCTCAGGACCGCGAAATCGCCGAGGATGCCGCGCCCGGCGACGTTATCGGCATTCCGAACCACGGCACGATCCGTGTCGGCGACACATTCACCGAGGGCGAACACTTCCGGTTCACGGGCTTGCCCGTGTTCGCACCGGAGATCCTGCGCCGGGTGCGGCTCATCGATACCGGCAAGGTCAAGCAATTGCGCGCCGCCCTCGACGATCTCGCCGAGGAAGGCCTTATCCAGGTGTTTAAGCCGCAGCTTGGGTCGAACTGGATCATCGGGGTGATCGGTGTTCTCCAGCTCGACGTTTTGAAGGCGCGCGCCGCCCAGGAATACCGCGTTGAGATCGATTTTGAGCCCGTGCCTTATTCAACGGCGCGGTGGCTCCGGTCCGATGATCAATCCGCATTGGACACGTTTATGAAAGGTAATGTGTCGGCGATCGTGCACGATCGCGACGGCCAGCCGGTCTTCATGGCCAACAGCGTCTACGATTTGAACTACAAGGTGCAAAACAACACCCAGATCGAATTTTTGAAGACCAAGGAAATTATGTAACGGTTCAAGGCATTTGCGCCCTCTGGCGCCTGTCGATCATCTTAAGATCGACGAAATCAATTTGGCGTATGCCCAAAGGTCAACGAATGGCTTTCTTGACACCGGGCCGCGCCAGACTGTTCATGAGCTACAAGATTGCAATTGTCACGGATGATGCCGAACGCTCGCGGGACGTTGCGGTTGCCGGCTCCGACAGTTCCGATGCCCATCTTGTCGATATCGGGTCCGATGCCGCGCCGCAGCTCGACTCGTTCAGCAGCGTCATCATCGACGTCCCACTGACCAGTCAAAAGTCGGTCGCAGCCGTTCGCCGAATTCTTGCCGGGATTTCGCCGTCGCTTCTCAAGGTCTTCGTTGCCGACACCGCCAGCCGACGAGACTATGTCCAGGCGAACTTTCTAGGCGCCCAGGATGTCGTGTCCCGCGACCTTATTGTCGGCGAATTCGACACTGTGGTCGGAAAGAGAATCCGCGCCGCAGAAGTGGCCGCAACCGCTGAAAAGATCGAGGCGGCATACGAGAACGTTTTCGACGCCGTCCAGCGCGGCGAACCGCTTCCAGCAGAGTCGTTGAACGCAAGCGCCGATCAGGTTTCGCAAGCCCTTGCGGGCAACAATATTGAGACCTGGTTGGAGGAACTCAAAAAGCACCACAGCTACACGCATCGCCATTCGATGCACGTCACGGGCTTTGCGATTGCATTCGGCCTGCATTACCGCATGCGTCAAGCGGACGTTCACCGCTTGGCGATCGGAGCGCTCATGCACGATGTGGGCAAGGCCAAGATTCCGCTCGAAATTCTGGACAAGCCGACATCGCTGACAGAGCGCGAAAAAGAGATCATCGCGCGCCATCCGGTTTATAGCTGCGAAATCCTCGAAAAAGACGGCCAGTTCGACGACGAAGTCACTGATGTCGCCCGCCATCACCATGAAAATCTCGATGGCAGCGGCTATCCGGACGGCTTGGTCGGTCGTGAGATCAGCGACCTTGTCCGGATCGTGACGGTCGCCGACGTCTTTTCGGCCCTCGTCGACAAGCGATCCTACAAGGACTCACTCCCCAGGCATGTTGCCTATGCGGTGATGTGCGACATGGACGGCAAGCTGGACATGGACATTGTCCGCGCCTTCGAGCCGATTGCCCTTGGGGCCGAGAGCAAGGCATTCCCGTCCAAGCTTGAACACTAGTGTCTGGATCCTAGTCGTCGGCGAAAACCCGGCAGCTTTCGAGACCGTCGGCGCGCAAATTGATGCACACGATGTCCGCCTGGCCGGAGGTCTCGAAAACCCCGAAGCGGACGCGATAGAGCGTTCCGTGCTCGGGATGGTCGACGGATTCGACCTTCGGCGTGAGGTCCGCCAAGAGATCGCTGTGATCGTTGCGGAACTTATCGACGGCATCGGAGGCCGCACTGAAGCTCGACACCGCCGCGAGCTGGACATAGTAGGCCTTCACCAGCGGTCCGCCGGCCGGCGGCTGGACCGGGGTCGTCGACCCGGTCGAGTCGGGTGTGCCATCGCCTCCGGTGTCGGCGATCTGCGGTGTATCGTCGGTTTTGATCAACGCCGGAAGCGTCCACAAGATGGCACCGACGGTGGTCAGAAAAATTCCGACCGTAAGAGACAGAGAGCGCCGCCTTTCGGGGATCGAGATCTTTTCGATCAGCGAATCCGCCAGCGACAGAAGCATAAAGAAGAGCCCCGACAGCACCAAAATGGTCGGCAATGGCGTGTCGGAAAGGAGTTTGGCAATGTCGGTGAATGCGGACATGGCACTCGTTTTACGCTGTCCATCAAAACTCTAAGTTACAAAGCTAACACGTCTGCAACGTGACAGACAACGTTACGTCAGTTGGACCGCCGATCAAGAGCGCACGACGTCTCGCGTTGCTACGGCAATCGTCGCCTCTTCGTCGGCGCGCACGATTGCGATGGGCTTCGATGATGGCGCGGATATGATGCCGGCTCCCTGTTGATTGGCGTCGCTATCCATTGTGAAGCCAAGCCAACTCAACAGGTCGACGGCCCGTTCGCGAATGGGCGCGGCATTTTCTCCAATCCCGCCAGTGAAAACCAGGGCATCGCAGCCGCCGATTGCCGCCGCCGACGCGCCGATTTCTGTCACCAGGCGGTCGACGAAGACATCGACGGCGAAACGGGCGCGCTGGTCGTCGCTTTCAAGCAAAACGCGCATGTCCTGGGAGAAGCCCGACAGACCGAGCAAGCCCGATTGCGCATTCAACAGCGCATCGAGCGCATCGGCATCCACCCCCTTTTCTCGCATCAGCCAGACCAGGACGCCGGGGTCGAGCCGGCCGGGTCGGCGCCCCATGACGAGACCGTCGAGTGGCGTGAAACCCATCGACGTCCATCGGCTTTGACCGGCGACCAGTCCGCACAGCGAGGCGCCGTTGCCGAGATGTGCGACAACCACCCTACCCTGCGCTGCCGCACCAATGAGATCGGGCAGCGCCCGCGCCACGCCCTCGTAGGACAAGCCGTGAAATCCGTAACGGCGCACGCCCTCGTCCGCGAGCGAATACGGAATCGCGAAAACCTGGCGTTCCGCCGGCAGCGTGGCGTGAAAGGCGGTGTCGAAACAGGCGACCTGGGGGGTGTCGGGCCACGACGTCATTGCGGCCCGCACGCCAGCCGCATTGTGAGGCTGGTGTGAGCGGGCCAGCGGACTCAGCGCTTCGATCTCCTCCAGCACCGCATCGTCGACAATCTCCGGCCGCGTAAATCGCGTGCCGCCGTGAACGATCCGGTGACCAACGGCCAGGCAACGATCGACGCGCGGTCCGACAACTGTCTCCAGAATATGCCGGATCGCCGTTTCGTGGTTGGCATCCGGGTCGAGGTCGCCAGCCGCGCCATCGACCTTCAGGCGTGTGCGGGACCCGATACCATCGACCTCGCCCCGAAGGACCGGCGCCAGGTCGTCGGCGCCAAAACAAGCGAACTTGACGCTCGACGACCCGGCATTGAGAGCAACGATGGCATCCATGAAGGCGGTGTTAGGGTCCATACTCAGTGAAGTCATGCGTTCTGTTTGGCGAGAATCGTTCAGATGCGAGCAAACCGAACAAAGGACAGGCCAGAGCCTATTCGAGAGAGGTTTGCGTGGCAGATGGACGGTTTCTCGCCAAACCCTTCGGGCGCGGCGGATTTCGCCCCCGACGGCGTTGCAAGCCCTTGAAAGTCAGCCAGACTTCCGGCGGTCTTGCGCCTTGTCAGAAACGAAATCCGACACACGCAGAACGCATAACCTCACTGAGTATGGACCCTAAACCGTCTTTAGCGTTTTCGCCATCTTCTCCACGATCTCATCGACATGGCGGCGTTCGGACACCAAGGGCGGCGCGACGATTGCCGTGTCGCCGGTGAACTTCACGTGGACTCCGTCCCAGAACATCTGCTTTTGGAGCGCCGTGCCGCGCCGGCCCGGTACGCCGTCGTGTTGCACCTCGACGCCGGCCATCAGCCCATAGCCGCGCAGGTCGAAAACGCAGTCGATGTCCTTCAATGACCAGATGGCATCGAGGAAATAGTCGGACAGTTCCGCCGCCCGGTCGAACAGCCCTTCCCGCTCGTAGATGTCGAGGGTGGCAAGACCGGCGGCGCAGGCGGCCGGGTGTCCGGAATAGGTATAGCCATGGAAGAACTCGATCGCCTTGTCAGGCGCCGCGCCGACGACGGTCTCATAGACCTTATCGCGCGTTGCAACGGCACCCATCGGGATGGCGCCATTCGTCAGCGCCTTGGCCATGGTGATGATGTCCGGCGTTACGTTGAAGGCGTGAGACGCAAACGGCGTTCCAAGGCGGCCAAAACCGGTGATCACCTCGTCGAAGACGAGCAGTATGCCGTTCGCATCGCAGATTTCCCGTAGGCGCTCCAGATAGCCCTTGGGCGGCACCAGCGTTCCGGTCGAGCCGGCCACCGGTTCGACGAAGACGGCTGCGATCGTCGTTCCGCCATAGGTGTCGCAGAAGCGCTGGAGATCGTTCGCAAGCTCCGCGCCCTCCTCCGGCTGGCCGCGCTCGAAGCGCCGCGACTCGTCCCAGGTGTGGCGCAACATGACGATGTTGGGCATCACCACCGGGAACGTCTCGCGATTCTTGACCATCCCCGACAGCGATACGCCGCCGATATTGACGCCGTGATAGGCGCGCTCGCGCGACACGAAGCGACTGCGCTGCGCATCGCCGCGCGCCCGGTGATAGGCCATGATGATCTTCAAGGCCGTGTCGATCGACTCAGACCCGGAATTGGTGAAGAAGACGTGGTTGAACGGATCCGGCAGGATTCGCGACAGCTTCTCGGCAAACGCAAACGATCCGGAATGACCGAGGCCGAACGGCGCGGTGTAGTCGTTCATTTGCATCTGAGCATAGACCGCATCGGCGATCTCCTGTCGCCCGTGACCGGCCGCGACGTTGAACAGACCGGACGACCCGTCGATCACTTGTCCACCTTTATGGTCCCAGAGATAAACGCCTTCGCTTTTGACGACGAGGCGTGGATCGGCCTTGAAGTCGCGGTTGGCGGAAAACGGCATCCAATGTTGTTCCAGCGAATTGGTCGGCTGGTTGGCGGCAGCAGGCATTGCCATGGCTCACTCCCTAGGTGGCAAAGTCCGATGACGGACTGGCATGATAGATTAGGCCACAGATATCATGGGATCAGGCTACCCCGATTGCGCCAGCAAAGACCAAGCCGGGAGGCCAGAAGAATATTCTGGCCCAACCGATTGGGACAGAGTGGCGCTAGAGCAAGGCCGCGCGTCCCCTAAGACATCTTCAAAGGTCGCACATTCGGCGCGCGCGCTCTTTCGCGAACGCCGGGGACAGACAATACTGCAATCCGACAACGCCACGACATGCCACGAGGACGCACGCCCATGAAAATGACCACCGAAGAGGCCTTCGTCAAAGTCCTGCAAATGCACGGCATCGAGCACGCCTTTGGCATTATCGGCTCGGCCTTCATGCCGATTTCCGATCTCTTCCCAAAGGCCGGCATCACCTTTTGGGACGTGGCGCACGAAACGAACGGCGGCCTGATCTGCGACGGCTACACCCGGTCGACCGGCAAGATGGCGATGGCGATCGCCCAAAATGGTCCGGGCGTCACCGGCTTCGTGACCGCCATCAAGACCGCTTATTGGAACCACACGCCGATGCTCCTGGTCACGCCGCAGGCGGCCAACAAGACCATCGGCCAAGGCGGCTTCCAGGAAGTGGAACAAATGGCGATGTTCCGCGAGATGGTTTGCTACCAGGAAGAGGTGCGCGACCCGTCCCGCGTGGCGGAGGTGTTGAACCGGGTCATCGAAAAGGCGCGCCGTGGGTCGGCGCCAGCGCAGATCAATATGCCGCGCGACTACTGGACCCAGGTCATCGACATCGAATTGCCGCAGATTATCGAATTCGAGCGGCCGTCTGGCGGCAAGGCGGCGATTGCGGAAGCGGCGAAGCTTCTCTCCGAGGCGCAATTCCCAGTGATCCTGAACGGTGCCGGTGTCGTTATCGGTGGCGCCATCCCCGCGTCCAAAGCGCTCGCCGAACGGCTCGACGCGCCGGTCTGCTGCAACTACCAGCACAATGACGCCTTCCCCGGCTCCCACCCGCTCTCCGTCGGGCCGCTCGGCTATAACGGATCGAAGGCGGCGATGGAGCTGATCGCGAAGGCCGATGTGGTTTTGGCGCTCGGCACCCGTCTCAACCCCTTCTCGACGCTTCCGGGATACGGCATCGATTATTGGCCGAAGGGGGCAAAGATCATCCAGGTCGACATCAACGCTGACCGCATCGGCCTCACGAAGAAGGTGACCGTGGGTATTTGCGGCGACGCGAAACAGGTGGCTGAGCAGATCTTGGAACAGTTGTCGGACACCGCCGGCGATGCCGGCCGCGACGACCGCAAAGCATTGGTCCACAAGACGAAGTCCGCCTGGCTTCAGGCGCTGTCCTCGATGGATCACGAGGACGACGATCCGGGCACGTCCTGGAACGAACGCGCCCGCGACCGCGACCCGGATCGCATGTCACCGCGCATGGCCTGGCGGGCCATTCAGGCGGGCCTACCGAAGAACGCGATCATCTCGTCGGACATCGGCAACAACTGCGCCATCGGCAACGCCTATCCGACCTTCGAAGAGGGGCGGAAATATCTGGCACCCGGTCTGTTCGGGCCGTGCGGCTATGGCTTTCCGGCAATCATCGGCGCCAAGATCGGGTGTCCTGACGTCCCGGTGGTGGGTTTCGCGGGCGACGGCGCCTTCGGCATCTCCATGTCAGAGATGTCCTCCATCGGCCGCCAGGAATGGCCGGCGATCACCATGGTGATCTTCCGCAACTATCAGTGGGGCGCCGAGAAGCGCAACACGACGCTGTGGTACGACGACAACTTCGTCGGCACTGAGCTTGACCCGCATCTAAGCTACGCCAAGGTGGCGGAAGGCTGCGGGCTGAAGGGCGTGACCGTGAAGAACCAGGCCGACCTGACCGAAGCGCTTCAGACCGCTTGCAAAGCACAGGACGACGGCGTGACTACGTTCATCGAGGTGATCCTAAACCAGGAACTCGGCGAGCCGTTCCGCCGCGACGCGATGAAGAAGCCGAACATCGTTGCCGGGATCGATCCGGCGGACATGCGGCCGCAGCAGGTCGCGTGAGAACAAAGTAACAAACCGTCGGTGTCGGGCGCTCTGCCGCCCGACCGCTCGCTGTCTACTGGCTCCGCGAGACCTTGATCGGTCCAGACATCCGGTCCGCTTCGCACAACGCCTTGATCCGGCGGATTGTGATCTCCGACAGCGGTGAGCCTGCGGCGAGAAGCAACGCGCCGTTGACATCCACGATATCGCTGCGCACCACGTCCGAGGGGCGCAGTGCGTTCGGATCGAGGGTCAACGCTTCTCCCTCTGCGCGCTCGCCGGGCGAGCCGATCTTCAGCGTCTCGTAGACGACCTTCAAGATGTCGAGGTCATAGTCCTCGCGCTTGGCCAACAAGGGCTTGAAGTCGCGCTTGCGATCCACGCCGGTCGCGATATCCGACAGATCGATCAAGATCTTGAGAACCCGCGCGGCTTCGGGGATATCGCGTCCCTTGACGTCGTCGTATGGGAATCCGCTTCCGTCAAACCCCTTGCCGCTGTAAAGCACCGCCTCCGCCACCGCATCCATGCGCGGGAAGTTCTTCAAGAGGTCGTGGGCGGATTGGGTGCTCTCGGCGATCTGGGCGCGTTCGTCATCGGTCAGGTACTGGTTGAAGATTCTCTTCCGTGTCAGGTCATCGGGAAGCGAGAGCATGCCGAGCGGATAGAGCATCGCGGCCAGGTCCAGTTCCCAGCCACGCTTGATCTTCAGATGCGGGGCGACGCGCCGGGCCCAACGCTGAACCTTGCCGGCTTGTTGGAACAGTTCGGGGCGGGCCATGGCCAGAACGTCGGCCAGCACCTTTATGCTGCCGGTCAAAAGCTGTTCCAGCTCCTCGTTGGCCTTGAAGAGTTCCCGGCTCTTTTCCTCAATCGTCGCTTCCGCAGCCGCGCGGGCACGCCGCTCGCGTTCGAGGCGACGCTTCAGCAGCGCTTCCGCTTCCGTTTCGCCTGGCTCTAGTTCAGGGGCGACAGAGCAAACACCACGCATTGCTTGCCATCCTCCTCCGGCAGGTCTTCCCGCGTCAGGGAATAGCCGCCGCCAAAGTGAGACATCGCGCCGCCGATCAGGCCCTCGGCCAGATCGGCCATCTTACGTTTGGACTTGTAAGTCATCTCGAACCGGCCGTCGTCGTGGCGGACCGTATCGATCTCCGGAAGCGTCGCATTCGGATAGAGCTTGCGTACCTCGCCGTGAATGTATCCGTCGACGTTTTCCAAGAACGAGAAAAGATCGGGGACGGTGTCGAAAAACTCCGGGAACATGTCGTGGAAGCGGGCGAGAAGATGCTCGCCGAAGACTTTGACCAGCGCAGTGATGTCGACCTCGGTCTCGCGGCTGAGTTCGGTCACGAGCGATAGCATCTCGCCGTGGCTATAGGTGCCGACGCTGGTGTAGGCGCCGCCTGACGGCAGGTCGGCCTTTCCGACAATGGTCTCGGTCGTCTCGAAACCGAACTTCTCGTCGACCATATCGAGAAATTCAGTGAACACGATTCCTTTCATCGCAGCCATTCCTTCAAAGAATCAATGTCGTTGAATGCCTGCCACTCTAGATCAAAATATTTTGAAAATATTTACACGCGGCGCAGAAATTAAAATCATGAAATAACAGCCAGTTAACTGACTTAAACATGAAAATGACCGTTCTCGGGTGGCTTCAACTGAAGTTCGTCACGCCCGGTACAGAGCAAGACAACATCTACATTATCGGCTAGCAGCGGCGCGGAGCTAAGCTCTGGCCGGAGCGATCACGTCCGACTCACGCGAGCGTGACCCGGCCCGTGTTGGTTCCTTTAACCTTTGCGCTTAGATTGCCGGCATGTTGCGCATGCTGCTGACCGTCGCTCTCATTCTGTCCTCACCTCTGCAAGCGATTGCGAGCGGCGGCGATGGCTCGGACGCAGCCGATCAGGCCGTCATTGAACATGTCTTGGAGCTGTCGGCCGGCGTGACAGCGACCGATGGCCAATGCTGCGACGAGGTAAACTTGAGCGAAAGCAGGCCCTCGGCGTGCAAGACGGACTGTAAGGCGGTGATGTCGGCGCACGACTTGGTACCCTATCGCGCGCCGCCTGATCATGGCCGCCACTACCTGGCGCCTAACACGTCATTCGATAGTCCCGTGGATCTGCGCCCTCCGATTTCCTGATGTCCCCGGCGCTCGTCGCGAGCGCGAATCCCTTCTGGACAGATATGGAAATCATGGAGCATTCCCTTGATCACAAGACGACACATGCTGCTTGGCGGCATGGCATCCCTTACGCTTTGGCCCGCGTCGCAGGCCAACGCACATCACACGACGAAGTTCAAGAAGAGCTTCAAACTCGATCCTCGGTATAAGCCTCAGCGTGTCCGCTACTCGCGGGAGTATGCGCCGGGCACCATCGTGGTCGATCCGCGCAACCACTTTCTCTACCTGATCGAGAGACGCGGACGGGCACGGCGATACGGTGTCGGCGTCGGCCGCGCCGGTCTCGCTTTCAAGGGGATTGCGACGGTGGACCGCAAGGCCGAATGGCCAAGCTGGACACCGACCAAGAACATGATCCGCCGCGAGCCGAAAAAGTATGCCCGCTATGCCGGCGGTGTGCCCGGCGGCATCAACAATCCGCTCGGTGCCCGGGCGCTCTACCTCTATCGCAACGGGCGCGACACCTATTACCGCATCCACGGCACCACACAGCCCTCGTCCATCGGGCGGTCTGTGTCGAACGGCTGCATACGCATGATCAATGACCACGTCATCGATCTCTACAACCGCGTTCCGCTCGGGACGCAGGTCGTTGTCCTCTAGATCATCTGGAGCAGACAGCGATGACCACAACATTGACCCGGCGGCGTTTCGTCGGCGCTGGCGCCAGCCTTGCGGGGCTGGCGCTGGCCGGCTGTGCGACAACGCCACCGGCAGAGAACGCCTCCGGCCTCGCCACTGTCTTCAAGAACAGCTTCGTCGAAGACTATGGCGCGCGCCTGGAGGAGCAATTCCCACTCCCGGCCGTCGATCCGGCCGTTCTGGCGCCGAAGTTCCGGCGCCAGCGCGTAGCGTATACGACCGGCGAGAAGCCCGGTTCGCTGGTCGTCGATACCAGCACGTTCTTCCTCTATCTGGTCGAGTCGGGAAACACGGCGATGCGCTACGGCGTGGGACTCGGGCGGCAGGGCTTTGAATGGTCCGGACGCGCTCGTGTCGCGTGGAAGCGCCCGTGGCCGAAGTGGACACCGCCGGACTCCATGATTGCGCGGGAACCACATCTGGAGAAGTGGAGCGTGAGGAATGGCGGCATGCCGCCGGGTCTCGACAATCCGCTCGGCGCCCGCGCCCTCTACATCTTTGAAGGCAAAGTCGACACCCTCTATCGGCTGCACGGCACCAATCAGCCTCGGTCCATCGGTAAAGCGGTGTCGAGCGGCTGCGTGCGGCTGATCAATCAAGACGTGATCGATCTCTATGACCGCGTGGAGCCTGGCGCGCCCATTCTCGTGATGTAGCGCCAGCCCACTGCATCCAAGACTCAACCATTTCAATACGGCAGATGAGTGATGAAGAAAGCGAAGAGAACCAGATCGACAAGCCAGGCGAAGAAGACGCACAAGTCCCCCTCACCCGCCGAAGCCCCGACAAAGACCAGTCGGCGCGATCTCCTTGTCAGGGCGCGCAACTGGACCATCGGCCTGGCTATCGTCGGCGGCGGCGGGGCAATATTGACCCGCAATGTCTATGGCACGATCCGCGAACACGATCTTTCGCGCGTCACCAACGGCACACCGACAATCGTGCAGGTTCACGATCCCCAGTGCTCCATGTGCAGAGCGCTTCAAAGCGAGACACGAAGGGCGCTTAAACACTTCGAGGGCGGCGACATCAACTACGTGATCGCCAATATCGCAACGCCCGAGGGCCGCAACTTCGCCGCCCAGTACGGCGCGCAACACGTCACGTTGTTGTTGTTCGATGCCGACGGACGGCTGCGGGAGAGCCTTCAAGGAGAGCGAGAAGAGGGCGAACTGCGCGTAGCGTTTGAGCGCTTGAGATCAGGCCAATCCGACGGCTAACCGGACCGTCGCTATTTTACCCGTCAGTCGCTGTCGCCAAAAAAGACGAAGCTAATCTTGTTGCCATCGAGGTCGCGGATGTAGGCGCCGTAAAACTCCGGGCCGTATTGCGGTCGGGGACCGGGCTCCCCTTCATTTGTTCCACCGTTGGACAAACTCGTTTCGTGTGCCGTATGAACTTCGACTTTGCTCTCGCACTGAAGTCCCACCATGTTGCCGTTACCGGGGGTCGCGCCTTCTCCGTTGAACGGCGATGCGACCCACACACGCCCGCCACCCCGCAACTCGTAGCAAAATGCATGCGGCATGTAGTCCGCAATCAGTTTGCCGCCAATCGTCGGTAGGACCGCATCGAAAAAACTGCGTGCTTTGACGACATCGTTTGAGCCAAGCATGACATAGTTGAGGGACATGACCTAACCTCTAAATCCGGAATCCTGCTTGAAGTCGTCATACTCTATATATTCGCGGTGGGCTCGAACAAATCCAAGCTTCGCAAAGTCCTCTTTGAGCCCCAATTTGACATTGGACCAAGAAGTACCCCGAGGACATCGGGCGTTCCCGTTTAGCGAAAACTTAGAGAATGGTGGTTATTCGTTTGTTGCCCGACAAGGAACGGGGAACACATCATGGTCGAGAAGCTGGATGACGAAAGCGCAAAAGTTGCGCTGAAAAAGGCGGAAGAGCTTATCGAAGACGTCGTGGGCGGCTCCGTCAGCCTTGCCAAGGAACAGCGGGTGCTGGAAGAGGCGGAAAACATCCTCGACAGTGTCCTAAAACACTATCGCGAAACACACGACACACGTCAGATTGCCGCCACTCTCGAAAACCTCGCCTATCTGCAACGTCATGGTCGCGAAAACACGCAGCGCGCAGGTGAACTGTTTATGGAAGCAGGCGAACTGTTCGAGCGCGTCGGCGATCGCGGAGAATACATCGCCGCACTGCTCGAACTTGGAGAGATTGACCCGCGAAATTCGAAGACGGAAATGGCGGTCAGAGATCTTCTGAAAGCCGGATTTGCTGAAGATCCGCACCACACTGAGGATCCGATGCGGCTGGCAGACGCCAAGTGGCAAGCAGGCGATGCAGATGGCGCGTTGAGCCTCTACGACGACCTCCTCAAAGAGGCACTAGGTCGCAACAGCAAGGCCCGCGCTGCGCGATTGTTGCGTGATGTTGCCCGCATCCACGAAGACGGCAAGAAAGATCGCGTTCGCGCTGCCGAAACGCTGGAATATGGACTCAAACTCGCTGAAGAAGCGAACGACAAGACGGAGATCGGCGCTGCACTGATACGGCTGACGGATATCTGGGTGGAGCGTCGGAAGCCAAAAGTGGCTCGCGAATATTTTGAGCGCGTTTTGGAGATGCGCGGCCTGCCGAATTGGCAGAAAAAGCTCATCCGGCCAATGCGCATGTATTTCGCCTGATCGCAAATTTCGCGAAGTTATCGCCCAGCCGCAATGGTGGCCGGACTTCCACAACTTCGGCTCCCCGGGGCCTTTGAGCATGTGGACGGTGAATGGCCGGTACGTCCGCCTTACAGCCGTTGACGATCGGCTTTCCCCGACAGAAAGGCAACGAGAGCCCGGCCGCGCCTTCGACGAACGGCTAACACGCGCAATTGATCCAGATCATACCGCTCGGTGCACGCTCTAAATATTCAAAGATTTGAATATTCGAATATTGAGGCTTTCGAACGCGAGATGCGGCGAGAGAGTCCGGGGAGGAGATATGATCCAAAGCAGGCGCCAATTTCTGAGCCTCGCCGCTGCCGGCACCGTGGGCGCTGCCCTACCGCACGGCGCAAGACACGCGCGTGCCGACACGGTGAAGACCTCCGCCAACATCGTCATCATCGGCGCCGGCGCCGCGGGAACCGCGCTCACCAACCGATTGAGCCGGCGGCTCGATGGCGCGACCATCACGCTGATCGATCCGCGCAAGGATCACCTTTACCAGCCGGGCTTGTCGCTCGTTGCGGCCGGCTTAAAGCGTCCGGACTACGTCGTCTCAAAAACCGCGGACTGGCTACCGTCCGGTGTCGAGTTGATCCAGGAGGCTGCCTCAGAGATCGATCCGGACGCCAAGACCGTGAAGACTTCGGGCGGAACCTCAGTCCGGTACGACTACCTCATCGTCGCCTCGGGCCTCGTGCTCGATCACGACGCGATCGAAGGCTTTTCGCTCAACATGGTCGGCAAGGACGGTATCGGGGCGCTTTACGCCGGACCGGACTACGCGGGACGGACATGGGAAGCCGCCTCAAAGTTCACCGACGAAGGCGGCGTCGGTCTGTTCACGCGCCCGGCGACCGAAATGAAATGCGCCGGCGCGCCCTTGAAGCACACCTTCCTGATCGACGACATCGCCAAGCGCAAGGGTAATGGCGGCAAGATCGAGATCACTTATGCGAACAATTCCAAGGCGCTGTTCGGCGTGCCGATTGTCGCGGAAAAGGTGCGCATGCTGTTCGGTGACCGTGGCATCACGCCGGTACTCTCCCATGTCCTCAAGCGGATCGAACCGGGCAGAAAGATTGCGACATTCGCAACGCCCGAGGGCGATCGGGAGCTTGGCTACGACTATATCCACGTCATCCCGCCACAACGCGCGCCCGATGTGGTTCGCCAGTCAGGTCTAAGCTGGGCGGACAAATGGACCGATCAGGGCTGGGTCGAAGTCGACAAGGAAACGATGCGCCATCGCCGCTATCCAGAGGTCTTCGCCGTCGGCGATGTCGCTGGCGTGCCGAAGGGCAAGACCGCGGCCAGCGTGAAATGGCAGGTGCCGGTCGTCGAGGATCACCTGGTCGCCACGATCGCCGGCAAAGACGGCACCGCCCGCTACAACGGCTACACGTCTTGCCCGATGATCACGCGTGTCGGCCGGGCCATGCTGATCGAGTTCGACTACAACAACGACCTCGTGCCCTCCTTCCCCGGCGTCGTCGCGCCGCTTGAGGAACTGTGGATCAGTTGGCTCATGAAGGAACTGGCGCTCAAACCCACCTACAACGCCATGCTGCGCGGCGAGGCCTGAGGAGAAAGACATGAAGGAACTGACGCTTGCCACGCTGATCGCCGTCTTCGAGGAGATGTTCGGCGGCTGGCTGTTCTGGCTGCTGGTCGCAGTAGCCGCAATCGTGACGGCGGCCTATCTCTTCGTCCTCATTCGCGACCGGTCGCTGTCGATGAAGAAATTTCTCCTGGCTCAGATCTCCATGCCGTTCGGTGCGGTTGCGGCCGTATTGCTGGTGCTCAGAGTGACGGACTCGCAATTGACCGACCTGGGCGGCCCGATCGATGTCATCCTCTTCCTCGGCATCGCCGCTGTCGGCGCCATTGGCACCTCGATCCTCGTCTATTCGGTCGAGTCGTTCCTCTGGCCGCCGAAGACGCGCGGCTTGGATGGAGATAATCAGGCCGTCACTGAGGAACCGCTGGGCAGCAAGCCTGTCTAAGACCCTGCCGCCGCTACCTTACTCCGCGGCTTCGCGCGCGATGAAACCGCCGGATTGGCGCGTCCATAGCTCGGCGTAGAGGCCGCCCGCCTGGACCAGTTCCTCATGCGTGCCCGTCTCGATGATCTGTCCGGCATCCATGATGACCAGCCGATCCATCGAGGCGATCGTTGACAGCCGGTGGGCGATGGCAATCACTGTCTTGCCTTCCATCAGATTGTAAAGCGAGTCCTGGATCGCCGCCTCGACTTCCGAATCGAGCGCGCTCGTTGCCTCGTCGAGGATGAGGATCGGCGCATTCTTTAACAGCACCCTGGCAATCGCCACCCGCTGCCGCTGACCGCCTGAGAGTTTCACGCCACGCTCGCCGACATGGGCGTCGTAGCCGGTGCGCCCCTGCGGATCTTCAAGGTCGAGGATAAAGGTGTGGGCATGCGCGCGCCTTGCCGCTTCGATCGCCTCCTCCCGGGTCGCGTCCGGCGAGCCGTAGCGGATGTTGTCGAGAACGGACCGGTGAAGCAGCGACGTGTCTTGTGTGACCATGCCGATCTGACGGCGCAACGTGTCCTGCTGGACGTTGGCGATGTCCTGACCATCGATCAAAATGCGACCGGCCTCCACGTCGTAAAAGCGCAAGAGCAGATTGACGATCGTGGACTTGCCGGCACCCGAACGGCCGACGATACCGATCTTTTCGGCCGGCTCGACCGTCAGCGAAAAGTTATGGATGATCCGGTCGGCATCGCCGTCTTCGGCCTTGCCGTAGTTGAAATGGACATCCTCGAAGCGAATCTCGCCGTCGCGCGTCGAAAGCGCCGCCGCTGCGGGCGCATCCACAACGGACACGTCGCGCGCGATCGTCTCGACCCCGTCCATGACAACGCCGATTTGTTCAAAGAGCCGAGAAACTTCCCACATGATCCAGTGCGACATGCCCTGAAGCCGCAGCACCAGACCCAGCGAAAACGCCAGGGCACCGGGGGTCACCTGTCCGATCTGCCAGAGCCAGATGCCGATCGCGCCGACGGAAAATAGGAGACAGGCGTTGAGTGCCGTCAGTGTGATTGACAGCAGCGTCGATAGCCGCATGGAGCGGTAAACGGTATCGAGAAAGCCATCCATTCCCTCTCGGGCATAGGCGTCCTCGAATGTCGCGTCGGCGAACATCTTCACCGTCGCGATGTTGGTATAGGAATCGACAACCCGGCCCGTGACGGTCGAGCGCGCGTCGGCCTGTTCCTTCGACACGACCTTAAGGCGCGGGACGAAATAGGTCAGCGCCGAGACATAGCCGATCAGCCACAGCACCATGGGGATCGACAGGCGCCAATCATTGGTGGCGAACATGAAGACGGCGGCGGTGAAATAGACGATGACGTAGAGGAAGACCTCAGTCATGGTCAGCACGACATCGCGCACGCCGAGCGCCGTCTGCATCATCTTGGTGGCGATCCGGCCGGCGAAATCGTCCTGGAAGAACCGCATGCTCTGGCGCAAGAGGTAGCGGTGCGCCTGCCAGCGCGTGCGCATGGCGTAGTTGCCCAGCAAGCCCTGGTGCAACACAGCCTCGTACCAGAACGTCAGGAACGGTATGAGCACCATGACCAGGAGGCCGATCAGGGTCAGGCTGAGGGCAAGGTCTTCGAAGAACGTTGACCGGTCAGCGGCCGCCAGCCAGTCGACGACCTTACCGACCAGTGAAAACAGATAGACCTCCAACACGGCAACGACGGCCGCAATCACCGAGGTGAACACGATGAGCGGCAGGAACGGTCGCGAATAGTGCCAGATGAACGGACCGAGCTTGGCCGGCGGCTGCTCCGGCAGCTCGGCCGGAAACGAATCCGTCAGATTTTCCAGCCAGCGGAAAATCGGCAAGAACATGGCTCGCTCCATCGGCGCGGCCGCCGGCGCGCAGTTGCGGTTCGAATCAAATTGAGACAGCCGGTCAGAATACCGGAAAATGTGACAAGCGCGAGACCGAAAAATTCTGGCAATAGCAGATGCGGTATCGCGAGCGCTTCAACAGCCGGGTCGCTAACGAACGAAGCAAGTGCGCCAGATCGCCGGCCGCATGTCTATACGCCGTGGTACGACCGGTACCACGCAACGAACTTCTCGATGCCCTCCTCGATAGTCGTTTTCGGCCGAAACCCGGTCGCATTGCTCAAAGCATCCACGTCGGCATAGGTTTTCGGCACGTCGCCCGGCTGCATGGGCAGGAAGTTTTTCTGCGCCTGGCGACCGGTCGCCTTCTCAATGCAAGAAATGAAGTCCATCAGTTCGACCGGCTGGTTGTTGCCGATATTGTAAAGACGATAGGGCGCGCTCGACGTGCCGGGGTCCGGCGCATCGGATGACCATGCGGCATTCGGTTCGGCGATCGTATCGAGCGTGCGGATCACCCCTTCAACGATATCATCGATATAGGTGAAGTCGCGGGCGTGGTCGCCGTTGTTGAATACATCGATCGGTTCGCCAGCCAGAATCTTCTCGGTGAACAAGGAATAAGACATATCGGGCCTGCCCCAAGGCCCGTAGACCGTGAAGAAGCGCAGTCCCGTTGCCGGCAAGCGATAGAGGCTGGAATAAGTGTGCGCCATCAGCTCGTTCGCTTTCTTGGTGGCGCCATAGAGGCTGAGCGGATGATCGACGTTCTGGTGAACGCTGAACGGCATGGCGGTGTTGGCGCCATAGACCGACGAAGACGACGCGAAAACGAGATGCTCGACACCGTGGTGCCGGCACCCCTCAAGAAGATTAAGGAAGCCAACGATGTTCCCATCGATATACGCATGGGGATTTTCGAGCGAATAGCGAACGCCGGCTTGCGCCGCCAGATTGATGACCCTGTTGGGTTTGTGCTCAACGAATAAAGTTTCGACCGCCGACCGATCCTCCAGGTCCGCTTTCACGAACCGAAAATTCGCGTGGCCTTCAATCTGATCGAGACGCGCCGTTTTCAGGCGAACATCATAGTAGGCGTTGAGATTATCCAGACCGATAACGTCATCGCCCCGCTCAAGCAGACGCAAACAGGTGTGGAAACCAATGAAGCCTGCGGCCCCGGTGACGAGAACTCTCACGTGATTTGTCTCAACGAAATGGGTTCGCCGAACCTGTGATCTTTCTCGTCATCTCCCCGCTCGGCGAAACGGGAAAGATTTCCGATGACATTCAGCTTCTGAGCAGAGCAGATCGCGTTCCTCTTGGAGCGGGTCGACAGCGTAATCGGTGTCGAGGATTCGTTTCGCAAGGCCAGTAGCTCACAGCTAAGTGCATTATGGATGACAGAAGATGCATGTGGCTTGGTGCAGTCGGAAGTCAAGCGGCTTCCCATGCGCATCGACCTGGATCGGCGACCGTCAGGCAACTCGGTTGCATTGATCTGGGAGTTAGAATATGTCCCCAGCGTCGCAACTCACCGGACGCACGCCTGACAACTGGACGTTGCCGCTTGACAAATTTCATCGACCGTATCGCCGACCGCTCCGCGAAGATCGGCATCTTGGGGCTCGGCTATGTCGGCATTCCGCTTGCCCTGTCGATCTCTAGATCCGGGCTGAAGGTTCTCGGGTTTGACATTTCGGACGAGCGCATTGCCCAGCTTCATGCCGGATCTAGCCCGATTAGGCACATACCGAATGACGAGATCGTGGCCATTCGCAACGCCGGATTCGAGGCCACGACCGATTTCTCGCGATCGGCCGAATGCGACGCACTGATTATCTGCGTGCCCACGCCGCTCAACAAGTTCAAACAGCCCGATCTGAGTTTCATCGAAGCCACCATGGCCTCGATCGCGCCGCACCTTCGAAGCGGCCAGCTCGTCTCGTTGGAAAGCACAACATGGCCCGGAACGACGGCAGAAGTGATGCTGCCGTACATCTCCGATGCGGGTTTGACCCCAGGTGAAGACTTTTACCTTGTGTATTCGCCCGAACGCGAAGATCCGGGAAACGAGCGATACAATACTCAAACGATCCCGAAAATCGTCGGCGGTCACACCTCCGACTGCTTGGCCGCCGGAAAGGCCCTTTACGGCGCGTTTATCGACACCCTCGTTCCGGTCAGCTCCACCCAAACCGGCGAGATGGTCAAGCTGCTTGAGAACATCCACCGGTCGGTGAACATCGGACTTATCAACGAGATGAAACTGATCGCCGAGGCGATGGGACTGGACATCTTCGAGGTCATCGATGCGGCCAAGACCAAGCCCTTCGGCTTCACCGCCTATTATCCCGGCCCTGGCGTCGGCGGACACTGCATCCCGATAGACCCTTTCTATCTGACTTGGAAAGCACGCGAATTTGGGCTGCACACCCGATTCATCGAACTGGCCGGCGAGATTAACGCCCGTATGCCGCAATATGTGCTCGACCGGGCGATCGAGGCGCTGAACCAGCACGGCAAGGCGCTGCGGGATGCCAAGATTCTGGCACTCGGCATTGCCTATAAGAGTGGCGTCGATGACATGCGCGAAAGCCCGTCAGTCCTCGTCATGGAGCTTCTGCGTGAATGGGGCGCCGAAGTCTCCTATTCCGATCCGCATGTGCCGGTCTTCCCGCCGATGCGCGAGCATGATTTCGACCTGTCGTCGGTTGATCTGACACCGCAGACCCTCGCCGCCTTCGATGCTATCGTCGTGCTAACGGATCACGCTGATTTCGACTACGAGATGATCATGCAGAACGCTCAGTTGATCATCGACACAAGGGGGCGGTTTCCGCCCGACGGCGAGAGGATATGGCGGGCATGAGCGGCGGGACTGGAAACGCGGCACGCTACGCGCTGGTCGGAGCGGCCGGCTACATCGCACCGCGTCACCTCAAAGCGATGCGCGAGACCGGCGGCGAACTTGCGGTCGCTTACGACGTCACCGACAGCGTCGGCATCATGGACAGCCATTTCCCAGACGCGGCCTTCTTCACCGAGTTCGAGCAGTTCGAGGCGCATGTGCACGATTTGCTGGGGGCCGGACGCCCGATCGATCACGTCGCCATCTGCTCGCCGAATTATCTGCACAAGGCCCATAGCGCATTCGCCATGCGCGCAGGCGCCGACGTGATCTGCGAAAAACCGCTTGTGCTTGACCCAGCCGATATCGACACGCTTGCGTCAATTGAGGCCGAGACCGGCCGAAAGGTCTACTCGATCCTGCAACTACGGCTCCATCCAGCGATCATTGCGCTCAAGCAGAAGGTGGCCGAGTCCGATCCCTCCAAAATCCACGATGTCGACCTAGGCTATTTCACCTCGCGTGGCGCCTGGTACCATGCGTCCTGGAAAGGCGTCGAGCACAAGTCCGGCGGAATCGCGACCAATATCGGCGTGCACTTTTACGATATGCTCGGCTTCGTCTTCGGTCCGCTCAAATCCAATATCGTCCATCACAGGTCGGCTGACGCTGCTGCCGGCTATCTGGAGTTCGAGAGAGCGCGGGTGCGTTGGGTCCTTTCGATAAGCCGCGCGCACCTACCCGCACGCACACCGCCAGGCTCCAGCACCTACCGGTCGATCACGGTCGATGGCGAAGAGATCGAGTTTTCGGGCGGCTTCACAGACCTTCATACCGCCAGCTACCGGAATATTCTGGACGGAGAAGGCTTCGGCCTTGACGTGGTACGCCCGTCCATCGAACTCGTCAGCGAGATTCGTGTTGCGCCGCTCAAGCCCAGCGAGGGCGAACGGCACCCCGACCTAGACCGGATCGCGCCTTCATGATCGCGCCGGACGTCTTTGTTCACGAAAGCGCTTATGTGGACGAGCCGGTCGAGATTGGCGCCGGCACCAAGATCTGGCACTTCTCGCATGTGCTACCCAACACGCGTATCGGCGAGCGCTGCATCCTGGGCCAGAACGTCATGGCGGGTCCCGATGTCGTGATCGGCAACGGCTGCAAGATACAGAACAACGTTGCCCTCTATCGCGGTATCGAGCTTGAGGACGATGTGTTCTGCGGGCCGTCCTGCGTGTTTACCAACGTGCTGACTCCGCGCGCGCACATCGAACGCAAATCCGAGTTCGCCAAGACCCATGTCGGGCGCGGCGCGACCATCGGTGCCAACGCGACTGTGATCTGCGGCAATCGTCTTGGTGCGTGGTGCATGATCGCCGCCGGCGCGGTGGTGACCTCCGATGTCGCCGAGTACGCGCTGGTTGCAGGTGTTCCGGCACGGCGCATCGGGTGGGTGAGTCGCGCCGGAGAACGGCTGGGCGAGGATCTGATCTGTCCGAGAACGGGCGAACGCTATGTTGAGAAAGACGGAAAACTTGAGCGCGCAGACGACGACCGCTAACGCGATACCCTTCATCGATCTGGCGGCACAGCAAGCGCGCATCAAGGATAACCTCGACGCGCGCATCCAAAAGGTCCTGGCACACGGCCAGTACATCATGGGGCCGGAGGTCGCCGAACTCGAAGCGGCTCTGTGCGCTCACACCGGCGCGCGACACTGCGTCACCTGCGCCAACGGGACCGACGCCCTCCTTCTCGCGATGATGGCTCTCGGCGTGGGCGACGGCGATGCCGTCTTCGTGCCGGACTTCACCTTCGCGGCTACCGCCGAGATGATCCCCTATCTGGCGGCGTCCCCCGTGTTCGTCGACATCGATCCGCACACCTACAACATGGATGCCGAAAGTCTCGAGCGCTGTATTGCGCATGCGCGAGACGTGGGATTGAGGCCAGCCTGCGTCATCCCGGTCGATTTGTTCGGCCTGGCCGCCGACTACGACGCGATCAATGCGATCGCCGCTCGGGAGGGAATGCACGTCATCGCAGACAGCGCCCAGAGCTTCGGCGCCGTCTATCACGGACGGCGCGCGGGCACGCTGGGCGACATCACCACAACCTCCTTCTTTCCCGCCAAGCCGCTGGGTTGCTATGGCGACGGCGGCGCGCTGTTCACCGACAATGACACCTGGGCGGACCTGTTGCGGTCCATGCGGTTCCACGGCAAGGGCGCCGACAAGTATGACAACGTCCGTCTAGGCATGAACTCGCGACTCGACACGCTCCAGGCGGCCATACTCTTGGCGAAACTGGACGTCTTCGACGATGAGCTTACCGCGCGCCAAACCCTTGCCGAACGTTATTCGGCGGCACTCGGCAACCGGGTGGCGGTTCCTCATATCCCACAAGGCTTATCGTCGGCGTGGGCGCAGTACACGGTCCGCGTGCCCGAGGATATCGACAGGGCGGAACTGCGTGACCGTCTCCAGGAAGCCGGCGTACCGACCAACGTCTATTACCCGAGCCCCATGCACCGGCTTTCGGCGTATAGCGCACATCATTGCGACCCGGCGGGGCTTGCGAGAAGCCAAGATGCATCGCGTTCCGTCCTTAGTCTTCCCTCTGGGGCCTATCTCGGCGACGACGCATTCGACCGCGTCGTCGGTGCGCTGTCGGCATACACCTGACGCTGTCCCGCCGGGCTCGGACGGTTCGGCAATACCTGCATGCAAAGAGCCGCCAGAAGGACAGACGCCTAGAACGCACACGCTGCGGCTATGCTCGCTCACCGCAGTAGTGGGTCAGTTTGAAAACGGGTCTTTGAGATGCCTATAGCGCGATGCCATATTGCCGAGTATCGCCCATGAAACTTACAAGCTTCCGTATGGACCACACTCTAAGTGGAACTGCCTCAAGATTGAACGAATTCGGAGGAGTCGGACATAGATGCTAGACCGACTGCCAGGCAGAACGATCCGAAAAGACTTTCGCAAGCGTGCGATTCCACCCCTTTGGATGTGGTTGCGAAGCGCCTTCTACATAGCTGTTGGCAGCATGCTGATACATTTTGGATTGGCAGGCTATGGCAAAATTCTCATCACACTTGCTATGGTTCAGTTGGTTGGCACTGTCTTGGCGATTTTTTTTCAAGAAGTAGCCAAGGGCATTAACCGGTTTCGCGGGATCAAGAAAAAATAGACGGCGTCTGCCGTCAGAGCCAATGGGGCAGTTAGCCGACCGACCCGATTGGTCCAGTTTGACTGTTAGCGCATGACGAGTTCCTGAATGCGCAGCTCGGATGCTGCAATCCTGCCGGAGAAGCTTGCGATTTACCTGAATGGAATCGTCGCACGGCAGGTGGCAACCGATCAGCACTCAGCCGCATTGGCTAACCGCTGCATTATGCTGACGGTCCCGCAGGGTTATTCATGCGTTTGGGCCTAAAACACGCGGCATACGGAAGCCAACGTACGGCAATCTCTCCGAAGCGGCTACTGCGCGAGTGATCGCAGCTTGAACTGACATGCGCGATGGTCGTATGGGCAGTGAGCATTTCCTGAGGGCGTCAATATGAAGATCGCAATCCTGGTGCCAAACACATGCAATCCTGACTACCGGGTGATCAAGCAAGCCGAACTGTTTGCACGGGCTGGTCACGAGGTGCGTGTGTTTTGCCGGCATGCGGAGGGGCTTCCCGCAATCGAGCAATTGGGTGGTGTCGTGTACATTCGCAAAGGGATTTTTCGGCCCTTGCTGTACGCGCGCTGGCCGCAGATTGTCTGGAGAGTAGTGCTTGCGTTTGTGCGACCCTTGGCTGATCAGGATGCCTCATCGCATCCCAAGCCTTCGAGTGTTTGTCGTCAAGAACATCGCACGATCATCGCGGAACTGGATTCGATGGATGGCGGCAATCCGCAATGATCAACCGCATCCTTAAAGCCGCCAAGCGAAGGCTCGTTGCGATTATCCGAAATGAACTGTTTGCATTTCAGGCAACAGGCTTTGCCCTCGCGCATGAAAGGGAACTGGTCGATTTCCAACCGGACATTGTCCAATGTCATGATTGGCAAACGCTGGAGCTTGGCGTGCGCATGAAACGACGCACCGGGGCAAAACTGGCCTTTGACTCGCACGAGCTGGAGACGCACCGCAACCCACCGATGCCCAAGAGTAAGCGCGACTGGGTTCATTCCTACGAAGCGCGCCACCTTCCTCATGCAGATCTCGTTACCACTGTCGCTCCGCTCATCGCCCGATATTTGGAGCGCGAATATGCCATCGTGCGACCGCAGGTTGTTTACAATGCGCCCTTTGCACGTTCTCCGGACCATGCGAAGGCGCAGCGGGTTGCCCGATGGGGCCGGGATGCACCCGAAGGTGGTGTGCGCGCAGAGCTAAAATTGCCCTCTGATCGACTACTGATGGTGATGATCGGCAACGTGACGCACAACCGTGGTTTTGAGACGATCGTTGAAGCTTTACCTCTGGTACCCGCGCATATCGATTTTGCATGTGTCGGACGAATTGCGGCGACTTTTGAGCCGATCATCAAAGAACTCACGCATGGCAAGACGCTGGAAGACCGCATACACTTCCTCCGACCGGTACATCCTGAGGATGTCGTGGACTATATCGCCAGCGCCGATGTCGCCTTGGTACCGCTCGTGCCTGCGACTCTTTCCTATGAACTGGCCTTGCCCAACAAGCTATTCGAAGCGGCTTTTGCGGACCTTCCCGTCATTGCTGCCGATACATACGAGGTGGCGCGGCTGGTGGAGCGGCACGAATTAGGCATGGTGTTTCGGGCTGGAGACGCCCCAGACTGTGCTGCTGCGATAAACAGGTTGTCCGAAAACTGGACGGGGCCGGGAAGTCTCAAACGTAACAATCGCGGCTTTCGCGACGCGTTTGATTTCGCGAACCACAGTGAAACATTCGCCGGCATTCTCGATGGTTGATGAACGGCGTTTGTGGATCGTCAATCAGTACGCGTCGCAACCCAATCGCGGCTATGTGTGCCGACATCACTATTTGGCGCGGGAGTTACTGAAGCTCGGAGTGGAAGTCACAATTTTTGCCGCTGCGGGCCACCATCTTCATCACAAGCGCCCGGACGGCGATGCACTGAAGAACGGAGAGATGGTTGATGGTGTCCGCTATGTATGGATTAAGACGCCGTCAGTCTCACAAGACAGCAAGGTAGCGAGGGTTCTGGCCTGGTTCGTGTTCGCGTTGGGGATGTTCCTTGCCGGATGGCGGCTACCATCGCCGACGACAGTTATCCACTCATCGCCGTCGCTGATTCCTTACATCTCAAGTTGGTCGCTAGCGCGCTTCCGCCGAGCCCGCTTGGTGTTCGAATTTCGCGATGTTTGGCCAGCGACCTTTTGGATGATGGCTCGTTACTCACAGCTTCACCCCGTTGTTCTTTTGAACGCCGTCATTGAGCGGTTCGCACTGAGCACCGCCGATCATGTGTTTGCGACGATGCCACTGGGATGGAAGCGGTTGAAGCAGTGCGGTGTGACAAAAGAAAAGTTTTCGTGGGTGCCAAACGGCGTGTCGTTGTCACCTGTGGCCAAAGCCGTTTCGTTGCCCAAAACGCTGCTCGATTTGCTCGACACTGATCGAGACGTCATTCTCTATGCCGGCACGATGGGGCAGGCCAATTCGTTGGATGTCGTGATCGATGCCGCTGCAATGGTGCAAGATCTTCCGATTCAGTTCGTGTTCGTTGGTTACGGCGATCGGCGATCGGCTCTACAAACGCTCGCGGACGAAAAGCAACTCAACAACGTCAGCTTTCACCCGCCGATTGAGAAGCAGGCCGTTCCATTGGCTTTGGCGGAAGCTGATGCTCTGATAATTTCGTGGCAGGATTTGCCGCTCTATCAGTACGGCACCTCAGCAAATAAATTGCCGGAATACTTCGCCTCCCGTAAGCCCGTGATCCAAGCGTATTCCGGCAGTGCGGACGCGGTTGACGAGGCCGACGCGGGTATAACCGTGCCAGCCAACGATCCCAAGGCGCTTGCTGAAGCGTTTCGGACGTTTCACCATTTGGGCGAAGGCGAACGCGCAAGATTGGGTGCGAATGGTCGTCGTTACGCTGAAGCGCACTTTGACTTTTTTACGGTCGCAAAAACGATTGCAAAACAAATAGGTGGCGTTGGGGCCGAGACTGCGCCACACCATCGAGAATGAGCGCAGTGCGCTACACAATATCGCCTATCTCACCGCTCGGTTAGATCGTCAATGCGTGCGATGCACGAGCAGCCCTACCAGGCGCGCTAGCGGCCTGTCGTTCAAACCGACGGCAACACCAGATAAATCGAGAGACTCCACGAGGAGCTTGGTCAGCTACCAGCGCCGAGACGCCGAATGACCGTGTCCGCAACCCGCGACACGCCTTTTCCATCTACGATCTCTGCAGCATTGGTCGATAGTTTTGCTCGTCTGGAAGGGTTGTCAGCGAGCATCTCCAAGGCCTGCCCGAGCGCAAGGACCGGGTTGCTACGGAGTTCGTCTTCGTCAAAGGGCGCGATTGCTTGCCGATCGTTAAGCAACGCGGCGTTCGCCGTCTGGTCAAGACTCAGTGGAAAGGCAATTGTTGGAAGCCCAAGACAGCAGCGTTCCCAGGAGGTCATTCCGCAGCCGCCCATGGCGATGTCAGCGGTAGCCATAAGCGCTGCCACCTGATGGGTGTTCCCAAAAACCGATAGCTTCGAAGCGATGTCCGGCAAATCCCGCGGCTCGTCGACTTGCAAATGCCGGCGCAGGGATTCGGCGGTCTTCGAAGAGACTGCGATGTTGATGTGCTGAATTCGCGATTCGATCATGGCAAGCGCCCGCAGCGCCTGCACCGTGAGATCGGTGGTGTCGCCAAGCCCGTAGCTTACGTAAACGACGAGATTGTCACGCTTGGTTGAACCCGCATGACGCGCCAGGGTTTCGGTGCGGCGCTCAACAAATTCGGGCGCGATCAGTGCGTAGCGCTGCCCCGTCAAAACGATCGCCGACCTGCTTACACATCCTGCATATGCGTCCGCGGTTGCGCCCGACGACATGTCCAACACAATATCGGCATCTTCCATTGGCTGAAGCCAGTCGGAGAAGCGTAAGAGGACACGACAATCGCCCTCAACGCGATCCCGGACGCTACCATCCAGGTGATAACTGTCGAAAACCGCAACATCGTAGACGCCGCCGTCATCAGGCCGCGCAATGACAGAGTGCACCGCCTCCAAAGGCTTGATAATCCCCGCGAAATGCGGTCCGAACATCGACTGAAATGCGTCAATGTCCGTCTCATCGCGAGATAGCGCCGCTGTGACTTCGAAACCGCGCGCGACAAGCTCATTAGCCAATCGATTGCAACGGATGAAGTGGCCGCCGCCAATAGTTTCGTTGATGTCAAACCGGAAGACTGCGCGCAGCGGCATTACGTCTAAGACACACTTTTTTGATGCTGCCAGCACGTTATGTCGTCGAGCCGAGCAACACGCATCCATTCAAAGCCATAGTCAATCAGGCACAAATCCGCGAACAGGTCCATGTAACAGCCTCCGAAATTGCCGCACCAGAACTCGACTTGTTCCGTTGTTTGGTTATCGCCCGTGCTCAACTCGATTTGTTGTTTGGTTCGTGATGTCGATAGAAGCCTTCAATTGCTTGAACAACGCGCATTTGGTCGGCTTCAGTCAGGTCATAGTAGAGCGGCAGCGAAAGAACGCGGGCGTAATACGCATCAGCACCCGGCAGTTCGCGATGCGTCTTTTTGGTGCGGTAGTAGGGTTGCCGATGCACCGGGTAATAGTGCACCTGTGGCCGGATGTTTCGCTCCAGGAGCCAATTGAAAAGCGCATGGCGTTCTTGAGCGCCGCCCAGGCAAAGCACCGGGTACAAGTGCCAACCTATGCGGTCGGAGGCGCGACGCGCGAATGCGCTGACGGGTCGTATAACGTTGCTCAAGGGTGCCAGTAGCGCATCGTAGCGCGCAACCAACTCGCGTCGCCTCTGCAGAAAGCGCGGCAACTTATGCAACTGGCTGATACCTAGCGCCGCCTGAATGTCGCTGAGCCGATAATTCCAGCCCGTCTCCTGCATTTCGTACATCCAAGGCAATGGTTCACCAGCATCATCGAAGGCATCCGCGAACTCAAGCTGCCCGTCTCCGCGGCGCAGACCGTGGCTGCGCAGATGCTGTATTCGTGCTGCAACGGTCTCAGACTGAGTCGTCACCGCACCGCCCTCACCTGTGGCAATGATTTTGACGGGATGAAACGAAAACGCCGACGCATCCGAATACGAGCAGCTTCCAACGTGAACGTTCCCATCGATGGCCGGGTCATCATGGTAAGCTGACCCCAGCGCGTGGCATGAGTCTTCGATGGTGCGCAGCCCGTGCGCGTTCGCGATCTGCTGGATTTGCGCCATGTCCGCGACCAGCCCGTTCAGGTGGACGACCACCAAAGCCTTGGCGTTCGGCGCATGCTCCAAAGCCGCGAGGACATCGGACGGGCGCAAAAGACCAGTGTCAGAATCGCAATCGGCGAAGATGACTTCAGCGCCCACAAATCGCGCTGCGTTCGCCGAGGCAACAAAGGTGATTGACGGCACGATGACCTGATCGCCGGGGCCGATGTCCAGCGCTTGCATTGCGAGATGAAGCGCCGCAGTCCCATTCGATACCGCGCACACATTAGCTGCGCCAGTCGGTACCTTGAGCGCCTCCTCAAACGCTTGAATGGCAGGCCCGGTCGTTAAAAAGTCGCTGCGCAGTGTCTCGACGACGGCGTCGATGTCATCTTCATCGATGTGCTGGCGACCATAGGGAAGCATACGCATCATGGAGAAGGCATCCGTTCGAGACATACGTCATGCCGCCAACCGAAGCTGATCCAAGACGGCGCGTATTTCCGAAACGCCAAGGTACCAATTGTTTGTGTAGCTGTCATACTCGAATTCATCGTCCAGTTCCGCTCCCGTGAGCAAATCGGGAAGCGCGTATTCGGCATACGGGAACTCGGGCTTTATGATGTAAAAGTTTCCGACATCCACAGTGCGTCTCGCGTCCTCCCTCGGGATCAGGATCTCATGGATTTTTTCGCCCGGCCGGATACCCACCACGCGTTGCTCTAGATCCGGACCCATGGCGGTCGCTAGGTCGACAATGCGCATGCTGGGGATTTTGGGCACGTAAATTTCGCCGCCCCGCATGTGCTTGAACGCGGTCATGATCAGGTCCACACCCTGCTGCAGTGAGATAACAAATCGCGTCATCCGGGCATCGGTGATGGGTAGATGATCTGCGCTTTCGCCTATCAGCTTGTTGAAGAACGGGATCACGCTGCCGCGCGAGTTCAAAACATTGCCATACCGTACGACCGAGAACGAGCATTCATCCTTCTTCGAAAGGTTGTTGGCGGCGAGGAAAATCTTGTCGGACACGAGTTTGGTCGCGCCGTAAAGATTGATCGGTGCAGCTGCTTTGTCCGTTGATAAAGCAACGACTTGACGCACGTTGGACTTTAGGGCCGCGAGCACGAGGTTCTGCGCGCCCATGATATTCGTCAGCACACACTCAAACGGATTGTATTCCGTCAACGTGACGTGCTTAAGGGCCGCCGCGTGGATGACGAAATCCACATTCTCCATCGCCATTTCTAAACGGGCTTGATCGCGCATATCGCCGAGAAAGTACCGCATCGACGGGTAACGATCCCGGCTGTAAACCTGCTGCATTTCATACTGCTTCAACTCATCGCGCGAATAAACGATCAAACGGCGCGGTTGATAGGCTTTTAGAACATGGGCGATGAACGCCTGACCGAACGATCCGGTCCCGCCCGTGACGAGGATGGACGCGTCGTTAAAATCATCGAATACGGTCGAGAAGTCGTGCAAAATCGAAGTCATCTTTGTTTACAGTCTTCTTTAGGAACTAAGATGCATCAAGCGGCGATTTGGTTCGCGCACTTTGCTGTGAGGAGTGTTTCGTCCGCTCGCTCGCGATGAGGGTCTTTTGACGTCTCGCTCATTGCAATCGACGGATTGTTCGATGTGTCGGAGAATAGACCATGGTCGATGGCCCATAGACCGAGTTGATGCACAAAAGAGCAGACGAAAACCCGTTGGCCGATTGCCACCTGCTTGATCCCTCGACAGCCACGATCAACCGATATCGTCGGCTTTGAGCATCTCGCCAGCGGCGATGTCGCGCAAAGCCGGACGCCCGATGACCGCGTCAATGGTGTCGGAGGGAACGCCATTGCCCGGGCGTCGCGAATGCAAATCGGCATCGGTAAATTTTTCGCCAGCTTTGATATCGCGTGCAGCATAAAGGCTTTTGAGAAACTTCTTGGCGTTTGCCAAATCGGATTGCGGCGGCTCAGGTGCAGGATTGCCGAGCGCTTTCTCCAGAAATCGCACACTTTCGGCCCATGCGGCCCACTCTTCCACATCGAGCGCCTTGAAGTGCCCATTGGCGATGGTATTGCGATCAAGCGTAATCCGCTTCTCCAAAAACTCGATGCCCAGTCCAATTGCCATGAAATCCAGCCGTTCGTCGCGTCCTTGCGGCGTGAAGCCGACCGGATATCCGAACGTTTGCTGCAGATGCGGTATGTTCCGGAAGTTCATCTCTGCCGTGTCATCGGTGCGAAAGTCATGCAAGATTAGAGCACCATGTCCACCCGCCATTTGGAACCAATCCAACATCTGGCCAAGCCCATGTTGCGTGGAGTAACCCATGTCAAGCATCATGGGCTTACCCGTTTCGCCGATGCGCTGCACAAGCCGTTTGTGCGTGGCGCTCCAAGTATCAATCTTGTGACAACTGACGCCCACATCTTCGAGAACATCGACGGCGGGCTCGTAGTCTGAGGTGGCGATCAACTCGATACCAAGCTCGCGGGTCAAATCGGCAATGGCTTTGATTTCGTCGGGCTCAAGCCAGATTTTGCGAAAGATGTCGTACAGCGTCTCCTCGCGTGGCCCATCGGCTGTCTGGTAGGTGTATTTCGCAGTGCGATCGGCCATCAGCATGTCATAGTCGACAACCTGAATTTTCACCGCATCCGTGCCTATCGCCGCCGCCTGTCGTGTGATTTCAAGCGCCTTTTCAACGTCACCGTCATGGGTGAGGCCCATATCGGCTATCAAGAAAAGAGGGTTGCCAGTGCCGATAATGCGGTTGCCAACAGCAACGCGCGTAAACGGGGAGAACATCAAAACAATCCTACATCGCGCTGCGTTGCGTCCATGCCGTAAAGAGCAACCGCAAGGTCATATTCCTCGCGTGTATCGATATCAATCGACCGGCTGCGTGGCATCACGTAGCCACGGGTGCCCGGACCGTAGAAACTCTGGTTGGCCTTCATCCAGTCCGTTTGAACAACCGCTACGCATCCATTGCTATGGTACGTCGGTGGACATTCATTCGACTTCTTGTCCACGTATGGCGAGTCGGGAAACGCGGGACGCAAACGGCCGTCTTCATCCATCAACTGGGTCGAGAATGGCGGCTGGTCCATCTGGCAAACCCCCAGCAAACACCCCCGCCCGCCATGGGCATCGAAATCGGCAATCGCGCCGCGAATGTCGTCCAAGATTACCAACGGCGAGGTGGCGAGCATCAACACTAAGGTATCGAATTCGGCGCCTTCTTTGTCTCGCAACCAGTCAAGCATGTGCACGCAGACATTAGCGATGGATGCCGGATCGACCGACAATTCAGGCGGCCGCATATACGGAACCTCCGCGCCATAATCGGCTGCAATCTGAGCGATCTGCTCATCCTCCGTCGAGACAACGATGCGTTCAAACAGTTCAAGCTTAATCGCTTTGCGAATAGCGTGGGCGATCAGTGAGTGCCCATCTAGTGGCAGAGCGTTTTTGCGCGGCAGGCGAGTCGACGTGCCCTTGGCGGGAATGATGCAAATTCGATTGGGCACGCGTTTACTCCGCCTACGTTGCTGCGACGCTATCGCATGAATTGCCGTTCAACGACAAACGCTTCCGCAGAAGGCACCCCGATGAGCATGCCCGTCGCGCGGTCCCGCGTTTCAATGCCCTCATAAGACCGGACATGCGGCGTAGCGCGCATCTCCGCGTCGTAGCATGCGAGCGCTTGCCGCTTTTGGTCGACCACTGCGGAGATATCGACGAAATGGGCGGGCGTGAACTGCGCTGCACCCGCCCCCTGCCAACCGGTGCTGGACGGAACTTGAAACGCATAGATCGAAGGCCTGGGTGCACTCGGTTGGGGCCGGAAAATCGTCAAAGCCACCTCACGTGCAATCCGGTGGTCGCGGTTCAAGTCGTACGCGCAGTGCGTGTAGACGATGTCCGGGGCATGGCGCAACGCATCGGCTTCGATCGAACGTATAATGTCAATCAGGGCCACCTGATCCATACCGTTGTCAGGGAAATCCTGAGAACTGAGCAGCGTTGCGCCTATCACCTCGCAGGCGCTTTCAGCGGCTCGTGCGCGCTGCGCTATGTTTTCGTCGCTTGCACCCGCTCGCGCGCCCTCGCCGTTTGTAAGCAACATCACGGCCACATCATCGCCGCGCGCTGTATGGCAACACAGCGTGCCACCGCACCCGAGAACCTCATCGTCAGGATGAGCGGCAATGACAAGGACACGCTGCGTCATGTGTTCACCAAGGCGGAGCGATCAGTGCGCAGGATACTCAAGGCTTCGGTACCCACGTTGAACAAGAGGTCTGCGATACACATGTACGGCATGAATGGTTCACCTTGAAATTGAGCGTACTTTGGATGCCGGTAGTCGTGAAATAGAACTTCAATGCCTTGCTGTTTGAAAGCATCACAATCGAGATAATCGCGCCCGAAGGGCCCTGAAATGTAATGAGTTGCTCCGGCTTTCGCGCATAGTTCGGCAATCAGGGCCGATTTGGTCTCCTTTGGCTCCATGTCGGAGCTGTAGGCCACGGGCGTTTCAATCGCTAGGGTTTGCAGAAAACAGCGGTTCAACGGCTCAGTCACATCCATGAGTCGGGCCGCGGGTGCGGAAATGATAGCCTCGATTTGTGCGAACAGGTCGCGAAAGCATGGTGCCTTGGCGTAGGCACCGCGCAATGAGGCCAGGTGTTTCCTCTGCCAATCATGATCCGGGGAAATGCCGATCGCGTTAAGCGGCGCGCCTGCATGCTCGCCACGCGCCAAGACGGGAATCGTCAGCCAATTGGCCTTATCGCCCTGCCGAATGCGATTGCGGTTGGCGAATTTGGTTTTGGAATTCTTGTCAATCGGAACATGATCGAGAATGATGAGATAGTCGGCCAGTAGCACGCGGTCGAAAAAGCCCAGCCAAGGCAGGTAGGCTGGCTGCATGATCGTGACGTGCTTCACAACGCTTGCCTGTAGAGGTAACAGGTGAAATCGGCGGGGTGGTAGTCATGACGGAGGCGCACCCACCGCGTGATTTCTCGGCACAGCGATAACGTTTCAGCCGGGTCCGCATAAAACTCACCGGCATCGCGCTGGTCTGCCCAAGTGCTCAGCGTGTTGAAGGCTACTCCATTGTTGCTAAGCGCAAACATGGCGCGAAGCGTAGCCGCCATGGCCTCGTAGCCGCCATCGACGTCGAGATAAAAAATCCCGCTTGCGAACACATAGTCGAAACGCGCAACACCGCTGGAGACAACATCTTCAACGGAGCCGTTCTCAAAAACCCCGTCCGGATGTTCCGCTCTCGCCCGCGTCACCATCTCCGGCGTGATATCGAGACCGGTGTAATCGACGGAGAGCTCGTTCGCTTTCAACCACCGAAAAAAATGCCCCAGCCCGCACCCTACATCCAGTATGGAGACACCTTGGATATCGCCAATCTGCGCCAATACGCTGAAACGCTTGGCCTGAGACGCGTCGCTACCCCACCCAACGGCCTGTGCACCGTCTCCATGCTCACGCAGGTGTTTAGAGAAGGTATCAATGACATGTTGTCGACGATCTGGTGAGGTCATGATGGGACTAGCTGCTGCAAAATCGTGCCTCGATCAATGGAAAGCGTTCGATGGCCAGCGATTTGTTCGTCTCGACATTCCACAAAACCCGCTTTCTGGAAACTCCTTACACCGCGGGCATTGTCGCTGCGCACATGGGCAATGACCTCATAAAAGTCGTCCCACGCTTCTACGGCTCTCCGGTTGCCGGTCATGATCGCTTTATAACCCGCGCCCTGCCCGGTTTCACCCGGCAGCAAGTATGCGGATATGGTCGCTTGCTCCGGATTACCATAAGCGCGGTCGAACCGAACTAGGCCTGCGTCGCGCCCGCCAATCACAACGACATTGATCAGGTGCTGATCCCTGTTTGCCAGCGCAGCGGTGAACCAAGCCTGATGGCTGTCCCAGTCCACCTCAACCTGCGATGATGAAAGCCTCACTATTTCGGACAAGTTGCGCCATTCAAACAGAGTGCGCACATCATCCGTAACCGCCGGCCGCAAGTGGATTTCCAAGGAGTGTCACACCTTCCGTGCCACCGCCTGCCATTCCGAGACGATGAAATCGTGTTGGTTCAGTAGGTCGTGGTGATCGATGCGTTGCAGTTCGACGAGGCTCCAACCGTTCGAGAAAACCGCGCGCACGTCGTCCTCGGTCAAGAACGATAGGGCTCCGTAGTTGCGTTCTGCCTCGGGCTTGAGGCCGGTTGCCAACTTGTCTTCGATCTTACTGGCGGTCGCACGCACATGGTGCTGGGTTGCAAAGGGCGTAAAGAGAAACGCGCCACCGGGCGCAAGCGCGTCATGGACGCGTGAAACGGTGTCCTTGATCGTGCTATATGAGACGCATGTGAGCGCGCCCCGGTCGATAACCAGATCGAAGTGGCCAGACGGCAAGATCATCCGATCAAACGTCGCCACAGAGAAATCGCCGCTCAAACCCTCTTCGGTAAACCGCTTTGTCGCCGTTGCAATCGCGCTCTCGCTCCCGTCACGTCCCGTAACCACGAATCCCTCGCGTGCCGCGAACCAAAGATTGCCGCCAGTGCCGCAGCCAATCTCCAAAATGCGCGTCTGCTCGCGTGGTTTGTCACGGGAGCGATAGCGCATGACAAAGCTGACCACTTGCGACCACGGATACCGCTGTTGCACGCCGGCGCTATACCGTTCCTCCCAAATTGGGTCGATCATTCGCGCATCCTAGAAGTCATCGAGCGAAAACAAATGCCCGGACTCGACGGCATTCTTGAGCGTCCGGCCAACAAGTTTTTCACTCAAGCTCGGCGGCCAACCATTGCCGGGACGACGAAACGCGATGTCGTCAGCACTGACTCTTTCACCTGGGCTCATGTCGCGCGCCGCCACGCAGGAGAGTGTGAAACTGCCAGCCGACACAGCTTCAGCCGTGCCACTCGCCAAAGCGCCTCTGCCCATCGCTTGATCCGCCGTTCGGCAAGCTCGAACAAGCGCGGCCAGTTCATCGGGCGTGGACGAAAAACGGTGATCCGGGCCCGGTAAATCCCGTGAGATTGTGAAGTGCTTTTCGATCCACACAGCCCCCATCGAGACAGCGATGGCTGCCGCCGCGACACCTTCGCTATGGTCGGAAAACCCAACATGCGTTCCAAAGCTGTCGCGCAAGGTAGCAATGCGGTTTAAATTCAACTCATTCGCGGGTGTCGGATATTTGGACACGCAATGGAGCACGATGAGTTGCTCATTTCCGGTACTCCTGAACGCATTGATCGCATCTTCGATAGCCGACGCGGAGGCCATGCCCGTCGACAACACTGTCGGTAGGCCCGTGCGCCCCATGTCTTGAATAAGTGGCAGATGGCCAAGAAAGTCTGAGCCGTTCTTCAAAACACCGACACCAGCCGCCATGAGCACATCGATACCGGCCTTGCTCGTTGGCGTAGCGTGGAAATCGATACGCTGCTGCTTGGCGTACTCCGCCAAGTCGACGACTTGTGTGTCGCTCAACTCGTAACGCTTGAACATGTCGTACTGCGGCTCGGTGACTTCCTTGCCCGCCGAGACGTAGCTGTACATGAGGCCCCGGTCGGAGAGGAAATCCTCCGTCTTGTAGTTCTGGAACTTGACCGCGTCGGCCCCGGCCTCCTTTGCAGCCGCAATGCCGTCTCGCGCCAGCGCCATGTCGCCGTTGTGGTTGATACCGATCTCAGCAACGACGTAACTCGGTTGCCCAAGGCCAACCTCGCGGTCCCCGATGCGCAAGGGCGCTAATGCATGCGAGGCAGATGACAAGGGTGCGCGTGCAGACATAGAGCGAGACCGGATGTTGTTGCGTGAGGGGTCGTAGCCCGTATCCGCTTGGTCATTGTTGTGTGGGCGCAAGTCTTGCCCTTTTTAATGCTGCAGGTGCCAGCTTTGCAAACACCGCCGACGCGGCTCCATGGTGGACTTATCGTCTGTGTTCCCGCTGCTTCTAATCTGATCATAGCCGAAAACGAAGGACCAGACGAAATGGCGAGTTGTACCGCCGCCACCTTGAAGCTCGCCTCTGTGGCATCTGCCCAATGGTCTGAGTGGTCTGGTCAGTCCAACGAAGCCCCGGACTCTCAAATCAGATGGATGAGAGATGGGGTTCGGGTCACAAGCCAACTGGACGTCGGTTGAGTGTGCACCCAAGCCTGTTTCAGATCACCAGAACAGTGTGGACCGAAACCAACCCGAATCCTGGAGATCATGCTTCGCTTTTCAACAGGGTCCCGATAGCCTGCATGTCCAGGGTGGTCGAAAACTCATCGGGCGCCTCGACACGCTTTGACGTCTCCAAGAACTGAGACAATGAAGCCGCGTCCGTGCAGAGCGCATTCTTTTTCCAACCCAGTCCAGAACCAAAAGATGACACTGCGCTTTGATGCCAGAATCCGGTCGGAATCCCAAGGCTCGCGGCTTCTTTCCACGTCGTGGAGTAACCCGTTAGATGAACGTCGGTCACATCCAAAATCAGCGGCAGGGGCACTTCCGTCGCCTCCACGAGGTTCACCCGTTCAGATAGCTCGCCGAACACTTGGTTCATGGCTTCCAGATTTTGCCGATCGAGCGGGTGCAAGCGGATGTTCCATAGCAAGTCCGCAGGAGCCTCCTTGATTGCATTGAGCAGAAACTCCGGAGGCACGTCGTCTGGCGGCCGTACCAGCGAAACAAGAACGCTGCGACAAGACTTCGCGTGTTCCAGCAAATCCCGCTGCGGTCGGGTTAAATCTTGTTCCTGGAAATGGCGGCTCTGTTCGCTCCACCACGGATTGCCGACGCGCTTGGCGCTATGACGCGGGGTTCCGGTCCACCACCGGTTGAGGCCGTCGCACGTTTCCTCATTCCAGCACCAGAACATCGTCGGAAGCGACAAATAGCCGTCGCTCGGCACCCGCTCGTAATGTGAAAGATAGACGTGGTTTTGCGGGGTACCTCCATGCTGGAGGTCTATCGTTGGAATCCCCAGTTTGTTTGCAGCATGAATGGCTGGGATATACCCGCTGAAACTAACGAAAAACACGAACTTTGGAGAGAGTTCTTTGAAAATCAAATCGTAAAAGTAGGCTGCCTTTTGAACCCCGCGAAGATGGTTCATCAGCTTCGGCACGCTGAAGTCGAATATCTTGTGGATGCGACGCATGTCATTGCGAAGTTGCACAAGACGCTCAAACTGACTGATTGGAAAATCGGGATACAGAGCAATGTTTATCCCGCTGACATAGAAGTTTTGGAACACCTTGTCCGACTCGGTGTTCTCAAAGTGCACGCCAGAAAAGTACAACTCGCGTTTGGACGGCCGGGCTAGGACTTTTTGAACGGTACCGAAATTGGAAAGAGTTTCTATCCATGCATCTGCGATAGGAGACAAATTCTTGTCACCCAATGCGTGGTAGTGTGCGCCTTCTGAGGTGAAGAGCAGGAAATCAGGAGCATTGCCGCCGAAAGTCTGCTGGATAGCGGATTTGATGTCCTGGCCTGCGTCTTTCGATGTCGCCGCATACTTCTCTCGCGCATCAGCCGCAGCCTTAATCGTGGCGAACCCCTTAGGCTCGGGAGCAAACACTCGCCAAAACCGGTGCGGCAAGAATCGTTGAACACGTCTTGCTAGCAGTCTTGGTATCCAAAGGCTGGGGTGAACATACTCTCGGCGCAAGCGCTCGATCGCTGGCAAATGGGTAGCGTCGTGAGCATCCGACGGTCGGCGTCCGTAGCTCACTTGTCTCGCCATCTCAGCAAGAATTCGACCTTCGGTCGCCTCGTCTTGGGGCGAGTTCGCGTACCTGCTGTCGTTGATGGACACCATCAGCAGAATTCTAAGAATCGGCCAGATACGGATTCCTAGTATTTCAAAGCGTGCGACATCGGTTTTGTTTTCAGCTTCCAGGAAAAGCTTACCGACTGCGGCCAAGTCCATTACGAAAAGTACTCTGGCTGCTAACAGTTTAGACGGATTATCGCTTCGCCGACCACGCAGCCCATTCCTTAATTCGTATTGGGCGCGATTGGGAACGGATGATGTTGCGCGTTTTGCCAGCCGCCACGGGCGAAGCGCCGTGCGCTGTGTCCGTTACGAACAGGAAGAAAGTTCCAGCGGGGCCACCGGTGGATACGACCGGAAGGCTGGCTTCATCGACGCTGTTGTCGATGGCATTGTAGCCTACCCCTTCATGCATGATCTCCTCGCGCAGGAGGCGAAGCCAACGATTGCTGCCGATGCCGACTCGCATCGCACCGTAGCCTGATGTCCCCTCGGTCACATACAACCACGATTTCAACGTGAGTTGCTTGTCCCAGTGCAAAACGCCTGACGCGGGAACGTCGGTCTGTTTGGTCCATTGCGCATACAACGAAGGATTGAACTCGAAGACCTGCCCGGAAAAGACGCGCCTGGAGATTTCCTCAATGATTTTGGAACCGAACAAGGCATGGATTTCGTCGTAGTCGGCTAGCGGCAGCGATTCGCGAATGAATGTGACCGCGTGCGAATGTGCGGCTGTGTCTGCTCGCGCGTCCGCACTGTATGCGTGTTCCTGGTCACCGGCGAGCATGGCATCATACTGAGACTGCACGCGCTTCAGGCGCTCTGCATCGTAGATCGCTGGAAAAACGGCAACGCCGTGGCTCTTGAGTGTTGAGACGACATCGGCGACGCCGACAGGTTCACGGAACGTTGCCTCCGCCAGGTATTGCTCCGCTTTGTCGAGTTCGAATGAGTCATCTTCAAAAATCTCAAGCAATCGGCGCTTCGCGTCACCTAGCGTCACAGCCACATCAAGCTCCACCTGCTCGGACGGCGAAATCGCGTCGAGGGCGTCCATGGTGATGCGATCAGACAACGGATCGCGCGGGAGTTTGATCTCAGGCAGGACAACAGGGGTCGCCGGCGTGGTATCGTCGCCTCCAGCTGCACTGGATTTTTCGTCTGACGACGCCTTAGGTGTTTTGGCACCAGCCTTACCTGGCGCCGCCTGCTTCTTCAGGAACGTCGCGAGCATCTCTTTAAGCCGCCGTTTGGTTGCAACAGCCGGGTGGCGCGCTACGCTCATGAACTTCCCTCAACTCGCCGTTGTCAACCGCTTGCATAAAGCACAGTTTAGATGACATTGATAGGCAGCCTTTCTACCAGGCTTTGCGCGACGGCGAGGCGAAAGCTGCGTTGGGAAACAAGAGATCGATTGCGAATATGCGATCCGGAGCAGGGAATGTATCGCCATGGAAAGCCTTCTGCGTGTCAACAACCGGGTATTGGTGCTCGCCCCGCACACGGACGATGGAGAGTTAGGCTGTGGCGCAGCCTTGTCGAAGCTTCACAGACAGGGCTTCGAAGTCCACTACACGGCGTTTTGCACATGTGACGAAAGCTTGCCCGACGGGTTTCCCAACGGGACACTCGCACGCGAACTGGAAGCGGCGGCGAAAAAACTCTCCATAGATCGCCAGAATGTCTACATCAAAGACTTCGAGGTCCGACGTCTGAATTACTATCGTCAGGATGTCCTAGACATCATGGTTGAGCTAAACCGTGAAATCCAGCCAGACCTCGTGTTTTGCCCCACTCAGTACGATCTGCATCAAGACCACTTAACCGTCGCGCAGGAGGCAGCCCGCGCATTCAAGACGCGTACAATCCTGTGCTATGAGGTTCCGTGGAACAATATCGATTTCAAATCGAATTTCCTAATCGAGGTCACTGAAGAGGATATTCAACGCAAGATAGAAGCGCTTGCCTGCTACGTATCGCAGAAGCAGCGTCCTTACATGAACGAGGAGTTCATACGGTCCCTTGCACGCGCGCGCGGCGTAACGATCGGCACCCGGTATGCAGAGGCATTCACTCTCTTGCGCGGCATTTACCGTTGACGGACTCCGCCCCCATGATCGCTGACTCAAAAACACCACGCGTTGTCGCCATTCATCAGCCCAATTTCTTTCCTTGGCTTGGGTACTTCCACAAGATCGTCAATTGCGATGTCTTCATGTTCCTTGACGATGTGGAGTTTTCAAAGGGCAGCTACACAAACCGAAGCCGTATCAAAACGGATGGTCGTGAAAAGTGGCTGTCTATGCCCGTGCAGTACAAAAGCACGGCGACCATAGCCGAAATCCAAATCGGTCAAACGGATTGGGTTGACGAGCACAAAAAGAAGCTCTCTGCCGCGTATGGCAAGGCAAGCCAGTTCAGCAGCGTCTTTCCATACATCGAGAATATCTACGACAATGGCCCCAAACGGAGCGTTGCTGCCTTTAACGCATCCGCCATTTGTGCCATCGCAAAGCTGCTCGACTTATCAACGACACTGGTTAGTTCATCCGATTACGCCGCACCTGGGCGAAACGAACACAAGCTGTGCGCTTTGATTCAGGCCGTCGACGGACACACCTATCTTTCCGGCAAGGGTGGCGCAAACTATCAATCCGAGCAGACTTTTGCGAACGCTGGAATTACGCTGCAGTACAGCCAGTTCAAGCCGGCGGAGTATCCTCAACTGGGTTCTGACTTCGTTGCCGGCCTTTCGATACTAGACGCTTTGTTCAACATAGGTGTCGATGCTACACGCGGGCTGTTGTTCGCGGCAAAGTCAGCATAATGCGAACGCCAGAGCGCCTTCGCAACGAAACCGGATGAAGGGGGAGCGCTTCATGAAGGTGAAGTCAGACGAGCCAGCCATTGCAATAGTTGGTGCTGGCAATGCCGGTATAATCGCTGCATTGGCGATCGCACTGCAGCATCCTGAACGATCGATTGTTTTGGTTGACCCAGCCAAAGTCGCGGGCGGCTCTTACGCTAGCTTCAAAACACCTGAAGGCTGGGAATTTGACCGCGGAATACACCTGATACCTGAAATTAGCCCGCCATTGTTCCAGCACTTCTTTTCCGGCGACAACGGTTTTGACGACAGCTTCTGGCGTGAACTGATCTATCCAGTGCGTGATCGGCACGGCAAGATCTATGGCGGGCGAATATATCCAGAAACATCATTGCCGGATGTCGCGCTTCTCCCAGATGAGATCGCCGCAAAAGTGAGAAATGAGTTTGAGGCGGGCTCTGCTCTTCACTATTCTGAAGCCGAGACCGCCGGTGTATTTTTTGAGACCAATTTTGGCCCGACATTCAAAATATGGGCCGATCACTACTTCATGACCCTCTTTGGCGTGCCGTCGGATCAGCTTGCATCTAGTGTCGTGTCATTTGCCCCCTTCTCGCGCCTCGTGCTTGCTGATGTAGACAAAACAATCGAGATGATGGCTGCTGACCGCTATCGAAGTCGGATCGGCTTTCCGCATCAGGAGAAGCTTCCTGCCGCGTTGCAACCGGGCAGCGTCAACCGGTATCCTCGCAAAGCGGGTATCGGCCAGTTCATTGAGAAAATCGAACATTATCTGCACACGCGCGGGTGCAGCATTCTGCTTGGCGCAAACTTGGTCCAATTCGCCTTCGGTGACGACGGCCAAATCTCGGCTTGCGAGATTGACGCGGACGGGGAAAGCCAGACAGTTCCTTGCGACCATGTGATCTGGACCGCTCCTTTGTTCCCTTTAAACCAAGTGTTGGCGCGCAGCTCGGCCGATGCATCGTGGGTGCCGGAAACAAAAAGACCGGATCAAGTCTTGGAGTTCATTCACTTCACCACGGGCGAACCGATCTTTGAGAGCAACGCGTTCTACTACTACGATTTGGACCCGAGCATACGTTTCAGAATAACGAATTATGCAGCCTACACCCACCATCCGGCAGGCAATGCGTATACGCTGGAATACGTGCGACCGATAAGCGCGCCTTCGTCAACCGAGCAAGCCGCGCGTAGCGAGGTCGACAACTTCTTGACCACTATCAAATGCGAAAGCCAGCGAAGTGAGAATATATGGGTGGATCCAGCCCGGATACCGGTTCCCTGTTTCTCGCTTCCGACCAATGAAAACACGGTTGTGACCAACGCCGACACAAAGCCGGAAAACCTTCATCTGTTCGGCCCCTCGGCGAACCAGAGTTTCGTTTTGTCCCGCGACATCTACTCCGAGTCCGCTGACCTGGTGAAAGGCTTATAGTGACTGCCGTCATCGAGTCCCTCGTCAATCGATTCCTCCAGTCGACAAAACATCGAGTCGACGTACCGCTCGCCAACGGTGCCGATTTTTTCGCGCGCACTGGCGCTTGGGTAACGGTGCATTTCGCAAAGTTGGCTCGCGACTGGACATGTTATGAAATCAATGATGTTCACCGCGCCGAACTCGCGGAGAACATGCCCAATGCACGCCTCGTGTTTGCCGACAGCTTTACGCAACTGGCCGGCGACGAGTTGTTTGATGTGGTTCTGGCCGATTGCCCTCAAGGCCTCTTTGGCGAAAACGGCGCCTATTGTGAGCACTTCGAGTTCTTACCGAAGGTTCTGCCGCGCTTAAACGATCGCGCAGTGATATTTTTCAACGTGAACGTTCAGCCATATCAAAACAAAGATCATGCTGTCAGCCGTCCCGACTATTATGGCATGACGGACTTTGACGAATGGATCAAGCGCCGCAATGCGTTCTATAGCATTTCAGCGAACGAACGACTTTCCGAAGATTTCATCGGCACTCACTATTCTAGCTTTTTTCGGTCTCATGGCTTTGGCCTTGACCATTTAGCAAGCGCGTTCGAACCATCCAATCTGCCCGGCCATCCTCCCTTTATATGTCGGCAGATCGCACTGTTAAGTCGCCTTTAGGGCGCCGCTGCTAGATCAAGACCGCAATGAAGCATCTAGCTTCAGTAGTGAACTGTATCTGACAACGCCAGGGGATTATTAGACAAGATTATGATGAGGCATCACCATGATCTTCGTACAAATAATACGCTGCACGTAGTCCACGGAACTTTGATTATTAGGGCAAAGCATTAGATGTCAGACTTTGACAAAATGTCAGACCTCGAAATCACGATAGCAGCTTTGCGGAAATCGCTTGTAGACTCACTCGAAAAGGGCCGTGGACTGACCGATAGCGCGCGTATCGCTCGTGCATTACTTAATATTTATTCAGATCGCGACGAAGCTCTAAAAAAGGAAAAACTGGTAAATTATCATTCTATTTATCGAAATATTCTGAATATTATTTTACTATTACATACGCATATAATATTATTTCTCAAAAGAATGGCCAATAATATTAGGAAAATTACGATAGTATCCAAATCGATTAATTTATTAAATAGAATTCTTCAAAATAAGGTTATTGAAGAAAAAAGCAGCTACATAAAGCAAAGAAACAATGTTGTTTATAAAACAGCACTATACAATCAAGCGAGAAAAGCTGTCTACCTATACAGACAAACTCTGTTTGCTGAAGACGCTTTGCGAATTGGTAATAAATTAAGTGCGGATGTTTATCTGTGTCTGCTGCCGAGTTCCGTTCCTGCAGGTTTCGCATTGCAGGATAAGTTTGGCGGATTGGTTATCTGCGATAACGTCGAGAACGTTGACGTTGACAGGCACACGGTAGCCCCAGTCCACCCACGGCCGGTTGTGCGGTTGGCAAACCATGCTGCCGTCGGAACACTCTTTGCGTGCGACAAGCTCATGACGATCGGAAACGCTCTGGCGGAGACACTGAAGCGTTACCAGCGGCCGACCCTGGTGCTGGAAAATTTTCGAAACTATGAAGAGGTAACGCCGGACGTGACAGCTCGCGCGGAATGGGACATTCCCGATGATGGAAGGATACTATTTACGTGCGGCAGCATCGTAGAGGGATTTGACAATGTCCTGCGAGGACTGGCGCTTTTGCCCGAGAGCTTTCATCTCGTCGCGCTATGTCGGTTTCCCGTCAAGGCGCAAGAGCAGCAATTCAGAAAGCTCATCACCGAACTTGGAATCAGCGGCAGGGTGCATCTCAAGGAGTTCGTGCCTTATAAAAGACTGGCCAGTGTTGCAGCGAATGCGCACATTGGATTGATCGTAAATTCGGTCGAAAATCCCAACGCCTCAGTTGGGCTCCCAAACCGCTTCTTCGACTTTCTGACCGCGGAATTGCCGGTCGTCGCCACGGCCATGCCGGACGTGGCTCGCCTAATTGACGACTTCAGCATTGGTGAAGTGGTGCATGAAAACACGCCAGAAACTTGGCATCAGAAAATTATGGCTACCTGGGACAACCGTGAAGCACTCAAATCCAACGTGCTGAACGCCAAGAAGACGATGTCTTGGGAGACCAAAGAAGACGACATCTACACGTTTATGGAGCGTCCAAAGCGCGTCACAATGATCGCGTTTCGCGATCTAAGTCGATACCAACGCTTTAATCGGATCGCTCGCACACTTTCCAAACGGGGTGTGAAGGTAAATATGTTGTTCTTTTCTAAGAATCCGGATGAGGAAAATTTGCTGAAGGGTGTAAAATACTACTATACGGACTCTATGCTGTTACCGGATACACCAATCAAAAAACTGAGTTCGAAAGCATAAATTCAAACCGGATTTCGAATGCAAGCCTATAGATGCCATCTGTCGGTCGATGGAGGCATTGGGGAATCGGGCCGCGCATCGAGGACCGGCGCATAGCGCGAGAACCGTCCGTCAAGTGTCTAGTCTGTATCGATATCTTGACATCCGCGTTTGAACCTAAGGCTTCATCGAAGCGGCGCAGTTGGTTCGACCGGCAGTGTCCCAGCTCTCGTTATCGCGCGTAGCTGCGCTAGAAGCACGAACAACACAACACAAACCGCTGTCATCGACATGAGCGAGAGCATGAATCCGCCACTCAGATCGGACAGCAACCCGAAGGTGATTGGACCTAACACGCCGCCAAACTCCGCGGCTGTGAAGAACAGCCCACCTGCGAGGCCAAGCCGCTCCTGTGGCACGCGCGGTGTTTCCATCAGGATCAAGATGGCGACCGTCATCATCGCGCCCCGCGCAATGCCCTGGAGGACAAGGCCAGTGCCAAGCAATACGCCCGGGCCAAAGTGCAGCAATAGGCTCGCCATTAGCGTGGCGCCGAACAAGGCTGCCATGACTGTCAAGCGATGTTTTGGTGTCGCAAATCTCGGCACAATCAATGCACCTGCCACGCCGACCGCTGCCGGAACGGATGCCCAATAGCCGGCGTCAACGGCCGTCATACCGCGATCGCGCAGGATTTCCGGTAGCCAATTGTTCAATGCGTGGTTGATGAAGAATATGCCGATGCTCATCAACAGGATGAGCTGAACTTCGCGCACGCGCAGGATTTCGGAGAACGCGCGGATGTCGAATTTCTTGCCGCCATCTCCTGACGCATCAAGGAGCCCGCCACGGACGCTGGAAAGGACGAGCCAAATCACGCCACCGCCGGCCGCCAGGCAACCGTAGAGCAGCATGACGTCCCGCCAATCGCCACCGACCAGCGGCATCGCCACGCTATTGGTCAATGCGAGTGAAAGAAGAGCCCCGAGATACGGACCGGTAACGTAGATGCCCATCGCGGTGGCGCGGCTCTTGCCGGTGAAGAGCCCGGCGATCACCTTTGGCGCGCCAACGGAGATCATCGGCCCTCCGATACCGAAAAGCCCGACCGCCAGAAGAAGGTGCAGCGGTGTCTCCGCGAAGCCTCGCGCCCAGGCCGATGCGGCCATGATCAGTGCCGCCAGAAACAGCATCCGCCGCGATCCCAGCCAGTCCAGCGCCAGGCCGCACGGGATCGCCGCCATGATATAGGCCAGCGGCCACGCGCCAAGGATCACGCCCATCATCGCGTGCCCAATCCCGAGTTCCGCACTGATCGGCGTGATCAGCGGACCCATTGCGGCCATAACCAGGCCGAAGCAGAAGTAGATCAGCCAGACACCGCCAAGGACCAGCCAGCGGCCATGTTCGGCCTTCGGCGGGCTCGCCGGCGCATTCAATGCTCTAGTGCCCCGCCGGCATCCAACATGGCGTGGACGAGTTCCGGCTTGGGAGCGGGCGATGTCGGATAGGCCGCACGGCTATGCGTGAGCCGCAGGCCGAGCGCCGCCTCCGCCAGCTTGTAGGACAATGGCCCCGGGTTGATGACTGGAACCGGCAATCGTTCCGCCAGATAGCCATGCGCCTGATGCATCGTGGTCGACCCAAGAAGGATGACGTTCGCCCCGTCCTCCTCTATGCAGGCGCGCGCGAGCGTCTCCAATGCCGGAAACATTTCCTCCTCTTTCCCGGCCAGGAGGCCTTGGTTGTCCGGCTGGACATCCAGCGCCCGGATCGAAGCGCAGGCATGTCCCAAACCAAGTTCGGATAGGGTTTTGTCGTAGAAATGCCGCCAATGCGGCCACATGGCGATGATGGAGAACCGCGTGCCGAACATCAGCGCGGTCAGAACCGAGGCGCGTCCGGGCCCAATCACGGGAATCGACAATTCCGAGCGAAGGGCCGCCACGCCGCTATCGCTCATCGTGTCGACACAGACCGCATCATATCCTTCAGCTTGGGCCTCAAGCCCGGCCTCCAGGACGCCGATCTCGGCCAGCACCATGTCCGATGCACTGACATAGTTACGTGGCGCCGCTCGCACCGACTTGAATTCAAAGGCAATATCAGGACCGAGCGTGACCGCCTTCAACTGTTCGCGCCGCTGATCGCGATTCTCTTCCGTCATGGGGAACGGAACAATGACGAGCACCTTTTTCACTTGAATTCCTCCCCGCGGTCCCGCAGTTGCAGTCCGTTCGCCCGAACACATAGAGTAGCGAAATAGGAAATCGGAGACACAATCAACCGTGGACCACCTCGGATTGCTGGCGGAGCTCGCCGCAGAGACAACCCCTCCTGCCGCGGTCCGGGCAAAGGCGGCTTTGATCCTCACCGACACGATTGGCGCAATCGTCGGCGGGGCGGCAGAAGCCGAGGTCAGCGCCTTGACCGATAGGCTTAAGGGCAACTGCCAGGGCCAGGCGCTCGTCATCGGGCGCGGCGACTTGACGGCGCCTCAGTCCGCCGCATTTCTCAACGGGACTGCTGGTACGGCTTTGGAAATGGACGAAGGCCATCAGTTCTGCAAAGGCCATCCGGGCATTCACGTTATCCCGGCCGCGCTCGCCGCAGCCTCCACCGGATCCTACACCGGCAAAGACCTGCTAACCGCGATCACGATCGGCTATGAAGCCGCCGCAAGGGTGGGCATTGCCACCGCGCTCCGTCCGTCGATGCATCCCCACGGCACCTGGGGCGCCATCGGCGCCGCGACCGGCGTATTGAGACTCCAAGGGACCTCCGCTGCGCAACACCGCGATGCCATGAACATGGCCGCCAATCTCGGACTGACGACCTCGCGCCGGACCATGCTGGAAGGTGGCACGGTCCGGAATGTGTTCGCCGGCGTGTCGAACCAAATGGGTCTTTTGGTTGCCGACTTGGTTGCGGCCGGTTTCTCCGGCGATCGGGACGGCGTTGCCCAAGTTTTCGGCCACGTCGCAGCGGACGCATTCGACCATGACCAATTGACTCACGCACTCGGCGACCGTTGGGAAGTCGACCGCAACTATTTCAAGATGCACTCCTGTTGCCGGTTCAATCATGCGACGCTGGACGCGCTCGCCAGTCTGACCGCCGACACGCCCGGATTGCGGCCGGAGGCCATCGAGGAGATCGTGGTCGAAACCTACGGGCTGGCCGTCGAACTCGACGATCCGGCTCCGCGAAACGTTCTTGCCGCGAAGTTCTCGGTTCCCTTTGCCGTCGCAACGCGACTGGTCACGGGATCAAGCGCGGTCGAAAGCTTCGCCGCGGAGCGTGTTTCGGACGAAGCGATCCGATCGCTTGCCGCTCGGGTCACGCTTTTGGAAGACCCAGCAATGACCGCGAAACTTCCCGACAAGCGGCCGGCGCGGCTCACCGTGACGTTAAAAGACGGCGGCACCCTGCACGCAATGACCGAAACCAATCGCGGCGACTGGTCGGACCCGTTCCCCGAAAGCGAGCTCCACGCCAAGTTCCTGTCCCTGACCGCACGCCTGTGGTCGAGCGACAAGGCTGAGGCCGTTTGGGAAGCGGGCCTTGGCCTTGACGGGTCACCGGACTGCACGGGCTTTCTCCAACTGCTGGCCGCACCGGGATAGGATCACCGCACCCGGAAGGACCATGGCCATGACATCCGAAGAACAGACTGCGCTGGTTCGCAGGTATTTCGCCGCCGTCGATGACGAGGACCTGCCGGCCCTTTTGCAAACGCTGACGAAGACATGCGTCTTCACCGTTGAGACCCACGGTGTCCGTCTTGAAGGTCATGAGGCGATCGGCGCAATGTTCCGCAGGCTTTGGGATAACCACCGCGCGGTCAAACATCACCGCTTCGTCTTTGTCGCCGATCCCGTCAACAATCTCATCGCGGCCCGCTTTCAGGTGCACAACACCGAGACCGACGGCTCCTTGACCGTGAAGTCGAACTGCAATTTCTTCGAGATCGATGGCAGCAAGTTCTCGGCGGTGGCGGTCTACATGACCGGTCCGAACACGCTGGAGGCCGTGGCGTGAGCGTGCGCCCTCCTCCCGAGAGCGGGTTCGAGATCTCGGTTGGAACGCTGATCGTTGGTGCGGGCGCGGGCGGGCTCGTTTCGGCGCTTTCGGCATACGAAATGGGCCAGGATGTTCTGGTCCTGGAGGCCGACCCGATCCCATCAGGATCGACCGCGCTCTCGGCAGGGCTCATACCCGCCGCGGGCACCAAGGCACAGAGGGCGGCGGGAATTGAGGACAGCGCTGCACTCTTCGCCGCCGACATCATGCGTAAGGCCAAGGGGGAAAACGAACCCGAACTCGTCGCGGCTTTGACAGATGGCGCGGCCGAAGCGATCGACTGGCTCAGCGACCGCCACGCCCTGCGTTTCACGGTGGTCCACGACTTCGACTATCCGGGTCATTCCCGCCGGCGCATGCACGGGCTTCCGTCCCGCGCCGGACGCGATCTGATCGATGGGCTGCGCGCAGCGGTCGAGACCGAAAGCATCCCTCTCATCACCGAACGCCGAGCCGAAACGCTCTTTGCGGATGACGACGGCACGATCTGCGGCATTGGCGCCGTGCGCCCCGATGGCGGACACGAGACGATCGGCTGCAAGCGCCTGATCCTTGCGTGCAACGGGTTCGGCGGAAACCGGGAGATGGTGCGCCGCTTCATGCCGAGCATCGGCGATGCCATTTACTTCGGACACGATGGCAACCGGGGAGACGCGCTGCAATGGGGCGAAGCGCTGGGTGCGGCGACACGCCATCTCGGCGCCTTTCAGGGACACGGCAATGTGGCACACCCTCACGGTATCCTGATCAGCTGGGCGGTGATCATGGAGGGCGGGATTCAAGTGAACCTCGACGGCCGGCGATTCTGGAACGAAAGCCAAGGGTATTCCGAAGCCGCCGCCGCGGTTCTTGCGCAGCCCGAAGGCGTCGCCTGGACCATCTACGACACGTGGATTGCCGCGATCGCCCGCCAATTCGTGGATTTCCAAGACGCCGAGGCGCAAGGCGCCGTGATCGTGGCCGAGACGATCGCCGATCTCGCCGCCAAGACGCGCCTGCCGGAAGCGGCTCTAGGCGAGACGCTTGCCGACATCCAGACGGGCGCAGATTCGCTCGGCCGACTATTCGACCTCGACAAACCATTGGTGCCGCCCTACGCGGCGACGCGGGTGACGGGAACGCTGTTTCATACGCAAGGCGGGCTCGATGTCGCGCCGGACGGACGCGTCAAACGGGCGCGTGGCGGCGTGTTTCCAAACCTTTTTGCGGTTGGTGGAGCGGCTTGCGGCGTATCGGGTTCGGGCGATGCGGGCTATCTGTCCGGCAACGGTTTGCTCAGTGCGGTCGTGCTCGGCCGCAAGGTGGGACTGGCCGAATAAAGCCCTCTGCGCGGCTCAGATCGTCCTGCCGGCTTCATGACCTTCGAAGACCGCTTCGAGCGCCGACCGCGCGGACTGGCAGTCACCCACCGAGATCTGTGCCCAGACCCGTTCGCCCGCTGCGTCGGCCGAGTCGCGAAGGCCGACTCGCGGTTGTCCTTGCAACGGCGAGACAACGCTCGTTGCCGGCAGTTCTATCTCGGACCCCTCCAGCGACAAGTCGCATAACGTCACCGCGTCATCCTTGTGATCGACCAGTGCATGGTGTCCGATGATGCGCACGTTCTTGCGGCGCAATCGGTCGCGCAACGCGAACGAACTATACATGCTGATCATCCAACCGGGCGTGCCCGAAGGTGCCACCAAAGTCACGGATTTCCCGAGGTCTGCGAGATGTTCAGCGACCGAGACAACAGACCAGCCGCCAAGCTGGTCCACCAAGATCACCTGATCGCCCAACGCTTCCGTATCCGCCAACGCATCCTCAAGCGTCAGTGCCCGCCCGCCGGACCGCAAGTCCTGACCCAAGGCCTCAGCACCCGTGGCCCAGATCACAGTGTCGGCCTCGACGTCCGCCAGGCGTTCCGACGTCGCGACCGTTTCCAGCGAAACCGTGACGTCAGCCGTTGCGAGCCGTGCTGCCTGGCGCTCCAGCAACTTGCTGAACTCAACTCGCAGCGGCATTCGCCTGGTCCAGTTGAGCGCCCCACCAAGTCGGTCTGACCGCTCCCAAAGCGTGACGGAATGGCCGCGCTCCGCCGCGACCGCCGCGGCTTCCATGCCGCCAGGCCCGCCGCCCACAACCAGAACGCGGCGAGCCTTGTCCGCGCGCGTCAGAGCCGGTGCTGGCCAGTCCGCTTCGCGGCCCGCGCTGGGATTGGTAAGACACGTGATCGCCAGATTCAGGGCCAGCATGTTCGCGCAGCCCTGGTTGCAACCGATACAGGGCGTTGTCTCGATCTCGCGCCCCTCGTGCGCCTTTGCCACGATCTCCGGATCCGCAATGTGCGCCCGTGCCATGCCAACCAAGTCGGCCCCATCCGATGCGATCATCTCCTCTGCGTGCTCAACGGTCTGGTAGCGGCATACCGTCATCACCTTGGGCAGCGGACCGTCGAGCCCTTCCAGTGCCGCACGGATGGCGCGCGTCAGCGGCTGAAACTGGGAGCGCTGGAACGCCATGTCCGCCATCTGCGTCGAGACCGTATAGCTGCCGTGATAGGCCGAATGTGAGACGTTGATGAAGTCGACCTGACACCCGTCGACGAGATCGCGGACGATCCCGCACATCTCGTCCAGGGTCAGACCGCCGGGCAGGAACTCGTCGGCGCTAATGCGGATCCCAAGTGTCTTGTCCGAGCCAAGCCGCGCGCGGACGGCCTGCAGCGCCTCCTTCGCAAAACGCAAGCGATTTTCCGGTGAGCCGCCGTAGATGTCTTCGCGCTTGTTCGAAGCCGGTGAAAGGAATTGCTGGATCAGATGTCCATGAGCCATCTGCAATTCGACGCCGTCGAGACCGGCCTCAATCAAGTTGCTTGCGACCTCGGCGTGCGCGTCGACCACCATTTGGATTTCGTCCAGCGTCATCGGGTGCGGCGCGGGTGCGGTCGCCGACCACGGAATGGAGGAGGCGGACCACGAAGGCATGCGGGCGAAGTTTCCGTCGATATGACGTCCAAGATGGATGATCTGGCCAAAGAGACGACCGCCCTCGCCCTGCACCGCTTCAGCAATACGCCGGAAGCGCGGAATGGCCTCGCGCTCATAGCCGTTCACGCCCTGCTGTCGCCCGAGGCTCGACCGATGCACGCGGATACCCTCGAAGATAATCAGTCCGGCGCCGCCGGCCGCGCGGGCGCGATGATAGGCCAGATGCCGGTCGGACGGCAGGTTGTTTTCGCCGAAATTGGTTGTGTGCGCCGGAACGAATATGCGGTTCCGGATCTCGGTTGCACCGACACGGATCGGCTGAAACACATGTGGGTATCGGTCATGTCGCGCCATCTCAGTCCATCCTCAATCCGCCATTGACCGCCAACACCGCGCCGGTCGTGAAGGCAGAGTCCTCAGACAGCAAAAAACAGACCGCCGCGGCGATCTCCTCAGGTTTCGCCATCCGTTTCAGCGGCGTTGCGGCGGACATGGCAGCCTTGCGCTCGGGCGGATGCGCGGCCAGCATCGGCGTTTCGACCGCGCCCGGCGCGACGCAGTTCACCGTGATCCTCCGTGGCGCCAGCTCCTGGGCCATCGACTTAGTGAGTGCCTCGATTCCGCCCTTGGAAGCGGCATAGGCCGTACCGGTGATCACGCCGCCGGTTCGCCCCGCCAGCGAGCCGAGTGTCACGATCCGGCCACCCTCCGCCAAGTCGTCGCGGGCAGCCAAACAACAGAGAAACGGACCGGTCAGATTGATGGCGAGAATCTCCCTCCAACGGTCAGGCATGAGATCGGCCAGCTTACCATTGTCCACCAGGCCGGCAGCGAGGACGAGGCCATATAGCGCGGATGTCTGGGCGCGCACTGCGGCAAAGGCGCGATCGACGGAGGTCGCGTCGGAGGTGTCCATGGCAATTGCGGTGCCGCCGGTCTCGTCCGCGATCCCGGCAAGGGCGGCTTCATCGCGGTCCATGAGGAAGAGCGGCGCATAGCCATCCTCGGCCGCGCGCCGCGCGATCGCTCCGCCGATACCTCCAGCCGCCCCGACGACGACAACGGCATTCGTCATTTCAAAGTCCCTTGCGCTTGTCGAGAAACCGCCTGGCTTTGAGAGAGACGTCTGGATCGTAGATGTCCCTCAATCCGACCGTCTCAAGCTGCGGACGCACGCCGGAAACCCGCCTGATCTCCTCGGCAAGGGCGTCGCCGTGGTTCGAACCGGACTCGATCGCCGAAGCGATGCGCACACGCATGATATCCATGGACAGCGCATCGTCTGGGTCTTCGTGGTCGATTACAATCTGGAATTCATCGACATCCCGGTCGGCCAGCAGAACCTCGGCTATAGTGCCTGGATTGATCAGCATGCCCCGCACCTTGACCAGATCATCAGCGCGCGTTGGCATCGCCACGAAGCGATCGGTATTCGCACCGCAATGGGGGCAGGTTTCGCGCGTGAGCGCCGTGATGTCGCCGAGCGCATAGCGCAAAAGCACAGTGCCCCGCCTGTCGAGATGGGTCAGCACGGCAAGCCCCGCCTCGCCATCGGGCAGCGGAGCATGCGTTTCGGGATCGACCACCTCGAAGTAGAACTGGTCTGGCGCCGGGTTGTGATACCCCGAACCGGGACAGCACTCGACCGAGCCGACCTGCATCTCTGTTGCGGCATAGGAAACGCTGACCCATGGATCGCGCGCGCCGAGCGCGGCCATGCGCCGGGTGAGATCCGCTCGCATCGCGTCGGTCACGGCCTCGCCGGTGACAAACGCGAGGCGAACCGACGACAGATCTGATCCCAGCGCTTCGGCGCGCATGAGAACGCGTCGGACATAGCTCGTCACGCCCCAGAGGATCGTCGCCCGATGTCTGGCAATGCAGCCGACGACTTCGTCAAGGCTGGCGGACCAGTGGAAATCCGGAGACGGTCGCCCCGGCATCGGACTGATCACCGGAACCTTCATGGCATTCGCCGCCGCAATCGTGCGGTGAAACGCACCGTATGGATAAAGCGTCATCGGACAGAGATTGGCAATGATGTCCGTGTCGCGCACGCCACGGATTTCCATTGCCCGGCGGTTCGCGGTGAGGATCCGGTAGAAGTCGTGCGCGGTCGAGTGAAATGGCGTTGGCCGACCGCCACTGGTGCCCGTCGTGTGCATCACGTCGAAACCGACACGCGCTTCCTCTTCGAGGCCCTCCGTATCAAGACGAAATGCTTCAGGATCCGCGGCGTAATCGGTCTTAGTGATCACCGGAAGCTTGGCGATATCGGCGAGACCCGCGATCTCACCCCGGTCCAGGCCTTGGTCGGTGAACCGCTGCCGAAAGTAAGGATGGCGGTCGAAGCAAAGCTCGACCATCTCCTTGAACTTGGCGTTCTGCACACGATCAATCTCTTCGCGCGGGCGAAAGGGCAGATCGGGGATCATGGGCGCAACCCGAACACGCGGATCGCGTTGTCGCGCAGGAACAGTCGTTTGGCTTCGGGCCGCAGATCGAGCCCTTCGACCTCGCGACGGTAGCGCTCGAAGGTCAAGACGGGGAAGTCCGTACCGAACATGACCTTGTGACGGCCATAGCTATCGATGAACCGGACGAAGCTGTCGGGCCAGTATTTGGGCGCGTGAGCGTCGGCAATGATGAAGACGTTTTCGTGCTTCCAGGCCATGGCAATCATCTCATCGGCCCAGGGGATGCCGACATGGATACCCACCAGCTTGAGCTCGGGGAAATGACAAGCCACCGGATCGAGCGTGATCGGCCTGCCGACACTTTCAAGCGGCCGGTTCGGATCATAGACCAAGGACTGGCCGACCTGGGTCAAAAACGGCACGTCCAGCTCGACGCACTTCGCATAGAATGGATACCAACGCGCATGGTTCGGCGGCAGTTCGAACCAATGCGGATAGGCATGGGCGCCGATGAAGCCGAGATCCTTGACCGCATGCTCCAAGGCACGGACGCCCGCCATCCCCTGGGTCGGATCGATACCGGCAAGCCCATAGAAGCGGTCGGGGTGGTGCCGCACCGCTTCGGCGATCGTATCGTAGGGCAGGTGCCAACTTCCGGGCAGCCCCAAGGTTCCGGTCTTGTGGGCGACAAGAAAAGCGCGCTCGGTCCCCGCCGCGTCCATCATCCGGAGCATCTCGTCGTAACTGTACCCTTCAAGCACGCTGTCGTCGCGACCGAACTTTCTTTGGTGAAACGCTCCCGACCAATCCGGTCGCATCCGAACGATCTCCGGCGTGTGCGGATTGACAACGGTATCGATGGCGAGGATGTCGAAGCCGCTCATCTATCGAGCGCCTTTCCTAGCCCCATATCGTGGGCGATGAGGTCAAGCTGAATTTCACTCGACCCTTCGCCGAAGGTGTAAAGGCGCGCGTCACGCCAGAAGCGCTGCATGTCGCTGTCGGCAGCGTAAGCTACGCTCGCCATGATCTGCATTCCATGGTCCGTCACTCGCTTCAGCGTCTCGGTCGCCGCCCACTTAGCCTGTGCCGCCAATCGAGCGCAATCCTCGCCGTTGTCGATCGCCCAGGCGAGATTGCGTACCAGAAGGCGCACCTGATCCACCTCGGTCTGCATGATGGCCAGTCGGTGGGCCAGGGTCTGAAAACGCCCGATCGGCCGGTCGAACTGCACCCGCTCGCGGGCATGGGCCGCAGCCGTGTCGACGGCTGCCTGCGCGGTGCCCACGACCGCCGCCGAGAGTCCGGTACGGCCAAAAAACAGCGTCTTTCGCAAACAATCGAACCCCGCATCGAGGGTGCCGAGAACGGCGTCCCCAGGAACGAAAACGCCATCAAAGGCGATGTCGTAAGTGGGCGAACAGCGATTGCCGATCTTGTCAAGCGGGGTCATCGCAATCCCGTCGACGTCGGGCGACACCAAGAACAAGGTGATGCCGTCGCTGCCGCGGCGCTGCGTTCCGGTTCGCGCCGCAACCACCAGCTTCAGAGCGGATGCCGCACCGCTGATCCAGAGTTTTTGACCGGTCAGGCTCCAACCGCCTTCGGATGGTTTGGCACGTGTCGCGATTGCCCCGGCGTCGCTGCCAGCGCCAGGCTCCGTCAGGGCCAGCGCGAAGGCGCCCTCCCCGGCCAACATGCGCGGCAGATAGGTTGCCCGTTGTTCTTCTGACCCCGAGGACAACAGCGTCATGATGCCGAAACACGTGACGCGATTGAAGAGAAGAGCGGCCATCGTAGCACGGTAACCCAAACGTTCCTGCACAAGCGCCATCGTCTGCCAGTTCGCGCCGGCGCCGCCTTGGCTTTCGGGAACGGCGAGACCCAAAAGCCCCATCTCGGCCATCAGCGGCAGAAGGTGGTCGGGAGGATCCGCCTCGGCGTCCCGCCGCCGGATTTCGTCCGGTGGAAGATGACGCATTAAGAGGCGATCGACGCTTTCAAGGAGCAGATGTTGCTCTTCGGTCGTTCCAAAGGCCATGAACATTGCTAAGCTTTTTGGCTCTCGCGAATCAAGGTGGGGCCTAACACAGTGACTTCGGAAAGCGACGTATTGATCATCGGAGCCGGTGCGAGCGGCGCGGCGGCGGCATGGCGCCTGTCACAACACGGGTTCCAGGTCACCTGCCTGGAACAAGGCGACTGGGTGGACCCGGCAAGCTCGCCATCGACCGACCCCGAGTGGGAAGTTCTCCGACAGGGGCCTTGGCATCCAAGTCCGAACCGCCGCCGTACAGCGGCGGACATGCCGGTGGACGACAGCGAAAGCGAGATCGAGCCGCTGTTCTTCAACGGTGTGGGTGGCAGCACAGTGATGTGGTCCTGCCATTTTCCCCGCCTTCATCCGAGCGACTTCGCAACCCGCACGCTGGACGATGTCGGGGACGATTGGCCGATCCGCTATGAAGACCTGTCTGCGTATTACGATCTGAACGAGCGCATGATGGGGGTGGCTGGGTTGCCCGGCAATCCTGCCTATCCGCCGATGGATGCGCCGCGGACGCCGCCCGTTGGGCTGTCGCCGGGAGCGCTGCGGATCGCCAAGGCATTCAACCGTCTCGGCTGGTCTTGGTGGCCGGCCGATCTGTCGATACGGACCGGCTCAGGCGAGCACACTTGCAATCATTGCGGACCCTGCGAACTGCATTGCCCGCGCAGTGCCAAGGGGGCGACGGACTTGAGCTATTGGCCTGCGGCAATTGCCGCAGGGGCACGTCTGGTCACAAACGCGCGGGTGACCGACATCGAGACGCGCGGAACACGCGCAACCGGCGTGATTTACTCAGACGGAAAGGTGCGTCAACGTCACGCCGCTCCCGTCATTATCCTCGCTGCGAACGGCATTGGCACACCCAGGCTTCTGCTGCACGCGGGTCTTGCCAATCGCAGCGGCTTGGTCGGGCGCCGGCTGATGCTGCATCCCCTTGCCCGCGTCACCGGTCTTTTCGACGAACCCGTCGACGGGCATCGCGGCATCTCCGCCGGTGCTCTCGTCAGCCATCATTTCTATGAAACGGACACCGAGCGTGGGTTCCGGCGTGGGTTCAAGTTGCAGGGCCTGGGCAGCCACGGACCAGCCCTGACCGCGCTCGGCTCTCTGGGACAGCGCATCCCCTGGGGATCTTCGCATCACCGGGAATTCACCAAAACGTTCGGCCATGGCTTCAGCCTATCGGTCTGCAGCGACGACCGTCCCGACAACGACAATCGCGTCGTGTTGTCGCAGGACCTAACCGATTCCGACGATGTGCCGGCGCCGAAGATGATCTACCGCATCCCAGCAGAGGCGAAGGCTGCGCTGGACTACGGACGTGCACGGGCAAAGGACGCCCTGCGCGAGGCGGGCGCGACCGATTTTATCGAGTTGGAAACGATCGCAGCGGCCGGATACCACCTCATGGGCACGGCCCGAATGGGCGACTGCCCGGAAACGTCCGTTATCGATCGTTGGGGCGAAGCGCACGATCTCAAAGGCTTGTTCGTCCTCGACGGGTCCGCGTTCGTGACGGCGGCCGCCGTGAACCCGACCAACACGATACAGGCGCTGGCACTGCGCGGAGCCGATTTCATCGCTCGCACCAGAAGCGAACGGGCCGTCTGACCACGGCCGGTCAACTGTCTGAGGGAATCTTCAAACCATCCGTGGACATAATGGTATATTGATATATCATTAGGCCAACCGAAGGGGCGGGATCGCTGTGTTCCTCGCTGGACAAGCGCCCGCTTCTTCAGCTTCGATTTCGAAAGGGGTGATCTTGTCCACGGAACGCCTATCGGAGAACGAATGTAAGATTTCCGCGACGGCCCTGCCTGCGGATGAGCCATCGGCGCGACAGTGGGACAAGCGGACACTTGAGGCAGACGGTGCGGCGCATCTCTACACACTCTCCCAAGACGCTATTGATCAGATCGGCGCTGCTCTGGCCTTCACGGCGGCAAACGGGCTAACCGTCGACACCATCGAACAGGAAGATTTCCGCATCCCCGCATTCGCGGTCGATGTCCCCAGGCTCAGGAAGCGCCTGGACACGGGGCGTGGCTTTGTCGTCATTCGCGGCATTGATGCCACCGAATGGACCGAAAACGAGGCCGAGATCGTCAGTTGGGGCCTATGCAATTATTTGGGCCGACCGATACGCCAGGGGATTTCGCAAGACCGCCGGTTTTTCACCGTCGCCGACAAAGGTACGGCCAATACCGACCCGACGCGGATCGGTGCCAGTCCAAAGCGATCGCCCAAACATACAGATAACGGATGCCTCGAACCGCGTGCGCCCGACTATCTGGGTCTATTCTGCTATCGCTCCGCGACCGGCGGCGGGGACAGCACGGTCATTTCGGCGCGTTCGATCTACGACGCCGTGACGGACGAACGCCCCGATATCCTACCGTTGCTGTTCAAGACATATCACTTTCGCGCACCACAAGCCCATGTCTGGCCCAGCCGCGGTCCGACTGTCCAAAAGCCGGTATTCGATACATCGTCTGGAGAGCTTCGCATCCACTATGCAAGGGTCATGATCGAGCCTGGCATGGAGATGGCTGGCACACCGCTCACCGACAACGAGCGCGCCGCGCTGGACTATCTCGATGAGCTTGTCGAACGACCAGATTTGAATTTCCGCCACGTTCTACAGCCGGGCGAGCTTCTCGTGCTGAACAATCGTGTGCTGCTGCATGGGCGCGAGGCGTTCCCTGCCGGAAGTTCCGGTGGACGCACGCTGAAACGGCTGTGGATGTGGCGGCGGCATGTCGGTCCGGGCGACGATCCCGCGGCGCTGGATCTGGAGGAGCTGGCATGACGCGCAGCGTCACCGTGGACATGCGTCGGCTGGACGGAACCTCGTCGACCGCGGATTTCAGGATCGCGCGCATGTACAATTTCGGTTCCGCGACGCGCGACCCCCAAACCGCGGTGGCGCATCAGGAAGAAGTCGCCAAATCGGGAATTCACATCGCCTTCGACGTGCCCGCGCCGCGCATTTATCCCATCGCACTTCATGCGCTGACCAGCGACGACGAAATCTATGTCCAATCCGACCGCACATCGGGTGAGGTCGAAATCGTCATTCATGTCGGCGACACGCTTTCCGTCGGCGTCGGCTCCGACCACACCGACCGGGCACTGGAAACGGTATCGATACCGGGGTCAAAACAGGCCAGCGCCAATCACTTGGCTCCGGTCTTTTGGCCCTATGACGAGATTCGCGATGCGTGGGACGATTGCGTGTTGCGAAGCTGGGTCGACGGTCGGCTCTATCAGGAGGTCGGGGTTAGCGCTTTCCTCAAGCCGGAGGATATCGTGACCCTCTTGCGCGAACGCGTCAGTGACGTTCCCGCGCGCGATTTTCTGATCTTTTGCGGCACGATCGTGAGCGTCGACAAGGCACTCGGGTTCGGGACCGAGTGGCGCTATCAGCTCGATGCTCCGGGCGCGGACCGCCGAATTGAAGCGACATACACCGTGGTGGACATCTTGGGCGAAGTCAGGCCGCAGTTCCGCGTGCCCTTCTTCAACCCCGAACCACCGAAAACCTAGCAAAGGCACTGGAAAGTCAACACTGGGAGGAAAATCATGGGAAAGACTCGGACAGGCATCCTAGCGTCCACCGCGCTTGCGGCCGTTGTCTCGCTGACGGCCGGCCTCGCATCGGCCGAAACGCTCATCGTCGCATCGCCGCAAGTGCCGGAAGGATTCGATGGCGACGCGCTGAAAGCGCATACGCAAAACGTGGTCGTGCAAACCTACGAAAATCTCGTGGTTTACGGAAAGAAGGAAGTCGACGGCCGCTTGGCCAACGATCCAAGCACCGTTGAACCTCATTTGGCGGAAAGCTGGACCATCTCAGAAGATGGCAAGACCTGGGTGTTCAAGCTTCGTGAAGGCATATTGAGCCCGTATGGGAATGAGCTTACCGCCGACGATGTTGAATGGAGCTGGGCCAAGTCTTTCGACCAAAAGCGCACCGGGAACTTCATCGCCCGTGTCTCAAATGTCAGCGCTGTGAAAGCTATCTCGAAGTATGAGGTGGAGTTCACGCTGTCGGCGCCAAGCTCGATATTTCTGAAGGCACTCACGCTCTACGTGCCGGGGATTTACGATTCTACCGAAATGAAGAAGCACGCCACGGATGACGATCCCTGGGCGCTGGAATGGATCCAATCGAACACCGCCGGCTTCGGCGCCTACCACCTGGATTCGCTTCGCCCGGATGATCAAGCGGTGTTTGTCGCAAACCCGAATTACTTCCTCGACCAACCGTATTTCGATCGGGTGATCTACAAGGAAGTTCCCTCCGAAGCGAGCCGTGTCACCCTTTTGAAAGCCGGACAGGTTCAACTGATCGACCGGCCCTCCATTCAAAAGGTCGTCGACCTTCAAAACGACCCCAATGTGAAGGTTGACCGCGCCTCCGGCCGCTCGATCGCATCGGCGCGGATGAACCCGAAGTGCGAGCCGTTCGACAACGCATTGGTGCGGCAGGCGGTCAACTACGCCATCGATAAGGATGCGCTGAACACGGCCGTCTTCGCCGGCCAGGCCGACATCGCGAGATCGATCGTGCCGCCGATCGTCGATGGCTACAATCCGAACCACTTCCCCTATGACCATAACCCGGAGAAGGCCAAGGAACTGTTGAGCGAAGCCGGTTTCCCAGACGGTATCACGGAGCCGATCCAGCTGCTCTACGCTGATGCGTACTGGCATCAGGAGCCGATCGCGATCCAGTTGGCCGATCAACTCAAGAGAGTCGGGATCAACGTTCAGCCGACCCGTGTGACCACTTCTGAGATGCGGGCGAAGGGCGCTCCAAAAGAGCAAAGCATGTGCTTCTTCACATGGGAGGACGGCCCGATCGTTCTGGACCCAGTCTACTCCATGTACCTGATGGCGCATTCAAAGGGCGTTTCGAATCGCGCCGCCTACTCCAACCCGAAGGTGGACGAGTTGATCGACAAGTCGCGCGAAGAGCTCGATGCCACCAAGCGGCTTGCGATGATGGACGAAGCGCAAAGGCTTTGGATTGAGGACGCGCCCTGGGTGCTGACAACCTATCCCGCGACGTTCGAAGCCATGGCACCGAACGTCTCCGGCTGGGTTCACTATCCCGACGAGCACGAACGCTGGCGCGAGTTGGTGGGCAACTGATGTTCACCGCGATGCAATGGAGCAGACAGGGTTGAGTCGGTGACGTTCAGCCGCTTTCTGTTGCGTCGATTACTGATGGCGATCCCGCTTCTTGTCGGGGTCGTCTTCATAACTTTTATGCTGATCCGCGTCGGCGGGCTTGATCCGGTGGGCCGCCTCGCAGGCCCAACGGCGACGGCCGAAGAATTCGAGATGATCCGCGAGGAGTTGGGGCTCGATCAGCCGCTTTGGAGACAATTCGTCATCTATGCCGGCAATGTCGTCCGGGGCGATCTGGGCGAAAGCTGGTTGTCGAACCGACCGGTACTGACCGACCTTAAAGAGCGAGCCTTCATCTCGCTTGAATTATTGTTCTGGGGCATTGGAATCGGCACGCTGATCGGCGTGCCGATCGGCTTACGGGCGGCCTTCCGGCCCAATGGAAGGTTCGATCAGGTAAGTCGGATACTCTCGCTCCTCGGTTTCTCCATCCCGACCTACTGGCTCGGGCTGGTGATGCTGTTCGTGTTTTTCTATCTTTTAAGATGGGCACCGCCCGGCATCGGGCGGATCAGCCTCATGGTCTCGCCGCCCGATTTCGTTACCGGCTCCTATCTGATCGACGGCCTGCTAGCGGCGGACTGGAAGGCGGCGAAATCGGCAGTGGCACATCTTGTGCTGCCTGTCGCCTGCCTCGCTATCGTTTCCGCAGCCCCGATCATCAAACAAACCCGCGCCATCGCGCTGGAGGTGCTGTCCTCCGATGCGGTGCGATACGCACACGCTTCCGGCTTGCCGCCACGCACCGTGCGCCAACTGGTGCTCAAGAACAGTGCAACACCGGTCGTGACATTCGTCGGGACCGAGATCACCGGCCTCGTGGGAACGATGTCGCTGATCGAGTACGTCTTTGCCTGGGGCGGCCTAGGCCAATACGGGCTGAACGCGATCGTCCGCGGAGATTTCACCGCGGTTCAGGGATATGTTTTGGCGTTGGCGCTGTTTTCCGTCGTGGTCTTCCTGGTTGTCGACATTATCGTCAACCTGATCGAACCTAGATCGGAGTTGACGTGATGGCGGAGATAGCCGGAGATGGGTTCGAACGAATCCAGCATTCCGAGCGGCCCTTCAGCCTGAAGAATCGGTTGATCGGCATCGCTCGCGTCAGCCCCACGCTGGCCGCCGGCGTCATCATCATTTTGGCCTTTGGCTTCATGGCGGTCTTTGCCCACTGGATGATGCCGCATGATCCGGTTTCGGCCTATGCCGAGCGCGTCCTTCAACCGCCTTCCGCCGAGCATTGGTTCGGCACGGATGGCAATGGCATGGACGTTTTCTCGCGTGTTATCTACGGCGCGAAGTTCGGCTTCGGCATCGCCATCCCGGCCGTCATGCTTTCCGTCGTAATTGGCGTCCCCGTCGGCCTGATTGCCGGATATCGCGGCGGCATGCTGGACGAAGTCCTCATGCGTTTCTTCGACGGCCTGCGGGTTTTCCCATCCATCATCCTTGCGCTCGCCGTGGTCGCAGCGACCGGGCAATCGCTGTTGAACGTCGTCCTTGTCCTCGGGTTCCTTGACTCCCCAGTCTTCGCCCGCGTCGTTCGATCGGAAGTGCTAGCGCTACGCTCCTCGGTCTTTGTCGAGAGCGCAAAGGCGGCGGGCAACCCGACATGGCGCATTCTCTTCATTCACCTTCTTCCGAACGCGGTTCAAGGTGCGATGGCGCAAACGGCCGTGCGCGCGGCTTGGGCCGTCAGGATCAGTGCGACGCTTGCCTTTCTCGGGATCGGCATCCAAGCGCCTACGCCCGAATGGGGCGCCATGATCCGGCAGGGGGCGGAATTCATGGTGACCGGGCAATGGTGGGTCGCGCTCTTTCCCGGCCTTGCACTGATCTTTCTCGTCTTTGGGCTTAACCTTTTCGGAGACGGTCTGCAGGACCTTATGGATCCGCGTCGACGGGCCGCCACATGAGTCTGCTGGAGGTTAAGAACCTACGGACTCATTTTATGTCCCGCGACATCGACAATCAGATCCGCGTGGCCGAGGCACTGAACGGCGTGAGCTTCGATCTGGAAGCCGGCAAGGTTCTGGGTTTCGTCGGAGAAACTGGGGCCGGAAAGTCGCTGACCGCCCAGTCGATCTGTGGATTGCTGCGTCCTCCTGCCCGCGTCGTCGAGGGACGAGTCCTGTTCGATGGGCAGGATCTGACGGCCATGCCGTCGGAAGAATTGAACGAGCTTCGCGGCGCGCAGATCGCCATGGTCGTCCAGAACCCACGCACCTCGCTCGATCCGCTAACGCGCATCGGCGATCAACTCGTGCGCATTCACCAGGCCCACACCGGCGGACCGTTAACCGCATCGCGGGAACGCGCCTTGGAGATGATGACGGCGGTCGGAATTCCCGATCCCAAGAATCGCGCCAGCGCTTGGCCGCACGAACTGTCAGGCGGCATGGCGCAGCGTGTTCTCATCGCAATGTCTTTGATGAACAGGCCCAAGCTCCTGATTGCCGACGAGCCGACGACCGGCCTCGATGTGACGGTTCAAGCCCAAATCCTCGATCTATTGAAGAACCTAACGCAGCGCTTCGACATGGCGATGATCATCATCACGCATGATCTGGGCATCGTGGCGCACTACAGCGATGAGGTTGCGGTGATGTTTGCTGGGACGATCGTAGAGTCGGGTCCCGTCGCAAAGATATTCGAGGCGCCCAGTCATCCCTATACACGATCGTTGATCGCCGCGACGCCGGAACGATTGCAGATGGGCAGCGGCGCGAAACTCGGCGGCCAGCCACCCGATCTCTACAACCTGCCAACCGGCTGTCACCTTCGAACGCGCTGCGTCTTTGCCCAGAACATCTGCACCGACACGCCGCCCAACCGAGAGGTAGGAACGGATCACTTCGCCATGTGTCATTTCGCCGGACGCTTGCCCGAGAGCGGAGCATGACGTGACGGCCCCGATCTTGGTAGTTGAGGACCTGGTAAAGCGGTTTCCGGCAGGACGATCCGGGGCATTCGTCAATGCCGTCAACGGGGTCGATCTTAAGATCGTCCCAGGCGAAACCTTGGGCATGGTCGGCGAAAGCGGGTCCGGTAAATCAACAATCGGCCGCGCAATCCTTCGTCTGACAGAGCCGACGGAGGGTCGGATCACCTTTGATGGCCGAGACATCACCAATATCCCGGCACACAAGATGCGCCCGCTGCGGCGAGACATGCAGATGGTGTTTCAGGATCCATGGAGCGCTCTCAACCCCAGGATGCGCATCGGAGATCTAATCGCGGAGCCCATGAAGCTTCATCTCGATTTGTCTCGGAGCGAGCGCGAAAACAAAACGGTGGATCTGGCGACACGGGTGCATCTCAGGCCCGAGTTCCTGCGCCGCCATTCCAGCGACTTGTCAGGCGGACAGTTGCAGCGCGTTTGCATCGCGCGCGCGATCGCCACGAACCCCAAGCTGATCGTGCTGGATGAACCGACCAGTTCACTCGATCTGTCGGTCCGCGCCGAAATTCTCGATCTTCTTTCCGAGATCCGCCAACAGACCCAAGCGGCCATGCTGTTTATCAGCCACGACCTGGGCACGGTGAAACTGATCAGCGACCGGATTGTCGTTCTCTATCTTGGCTCAGTCGTCGAAACCGCGCGCAGCCAAACGCTTTTCTCCAATCCGGCCCATCCTTATTCACAGTCTCTCTTGTCGGCCCATCTTCCCGCAGACCCGAAAGCCGAGCTTGCTCGCCATGTGCTTGAGGGCGAGGTCCCGTCACCGATCAACCTGCCGAGCGGCTGTACGTTTCACACGCGCTGTCCGGTCGCAATCCAAAAGTGCAGCACGCACGCTCCCGGTCCCCAGCAGATCGATGATCCAGAGCATTTCGCGAATTGCCTGAGGATCAGCGACGGCGGCAACCGGATTTTGTCAACGGAGACGAGTTGATGACAGCCGCCTATCCTCTTTTGGGCAGCCCGATGAAAATCGGGCCCAAGACGGCGCGGAACCGGATTTGGATGACCGCGCATGCCACGCTTCTGGTGAAAGACAATTTGTTCACCGACGCGCACGTTGCTTACTACGAAGCGCGCGCCAGAGGCGGCGCCGCGGTGATCACCATGGAGGCGATGGCGGCGCATCCAACAACACAACCCTACAAGGGCAAGGCCTTCGCCTTCGATCCGCGCATGGCGCCGGAATACGCCAAACTCGCCAAAGCCGTCCACGCACACGGGACGCTGCTCCTGTCACAGCCTTGGCACCGGGGTCGGCAGACCAACAGCGTCGCAAACGGGCTTCCCGTTTGGGCGCCTTCGGCGGTGCCTTGCGGTGTCTACCGCGAAATGCCCCATGTCATGACAGGCAAGGACATTGCCGAAATCATAGAAGGGTATCGGCTGTCCGCGCGTATCTCGCGCGAAGGCGGACTGGACGGCGTCGAGGTTCACGGGATGTCGCACGGCTACCTGCTGAACCAGTTCCTGTCGCCGGCGACGAACCACCGCACTGATGCCTATGGCGGCTCGCTTGAGGACAGACTGCGGATCGTCATGGAAATCCTCGACGCTACCCGCCAAGAAACCGGGCCGGACATGATCGTGGGAATGCGATTGAATTCCGACGATGGACACGAGGGCGGACTGGGTCCCGACGAATGGGCGGATATAGCCGCGCGTTTCGAGGCGACAGGCCTGATCGACTACATCTCGCTCAGCCATGGAACCTATATCAATCGGATGCTGATCTATCCGACCTCGCCGGAGGAACATGGGTTTCAGCTTGATGCAACGGCGCGGGTCAAGTCAGCGCTCTCGCTACCGGTCGTCGGCGTCGGTCGCATTGTCGACCCCGATGAGGCAGAGACCTATCTGGCCGAGGGCAAATGCGATTTCGTCGGGATGGCGCGCGCCCTGATCTCCGATGCGCAATGGGGCGAGAAGGCAATGGCGGGCGAGGCAAAACGCATTCGTCCTTGCGTCGGCGCGAACTGGTGCATGTCGACCATCTTCGCCCAGGCCGCCATCGGCTGTATCCACAATCCGGCCGCGGGGCGGGAACTGGAGTTCGACGAGGATGACCTGCCGCCAAGCGAGGCGCCCCGCCGCGTAGCCGTCGTCGGTGGTGGTCCGGCTGGACTGCGCGCCGCCTGGACGGCCGCGCGCCGCGGACATTCAGTGACCCTCTTTGAGGCGCGCTCTGAGCTAGGCGGTCAAGTGCGCTGGTGGGCAAAAGTGGAAAGCCGCCGGGAACTTGTCACCGTCGTCGATTGGCTGATCGACCGCCTATCCGAAGAAGATGTCGACATCCAAGTGGACACGGGATTCCGCAAAGACGATGCGTCGGACTTCGACGTTGTGATCGTCGCGACCGGTTCGTCCGGCCAGAAGCACGGCTGGACAATGCTACGGCCGGAAAAATGGAAGGGCGGACCCATACCGGGCGCGGAGCTGCCTCATGTGTTCAGCTACACGACGCTTCTGGAATCGGAACCGCCGATCGGCAAGCGCGCCGTTCTGTTCGACACGATGGGCGGGCGCCAGGGTGCGGTGACCGCCGAATACCTCGCGCGGCGTGGGGCCGAGGTGTTCTTTGTCACGCAGCTCGGTCAACCCTCCCCCGACCTCGCTTCAAGCCGGGACTGGGGGAAGGTTCACGGTATGCTGCGCAAGGCGGGGGTCCGGTTTCTCGTCGATCGTGAGTTGACCGGGATCACCGAGACCAGCGTGACGGTCCGCGATCTTTACACCGAAGACGTCGAAATCCTGAGCCGCATAGACACTGTCGTCATGGTCGTTGGCAGTGATGCGCAGGACGCGCTCTACCATGACCTCGCCTCCGAAGGCGGCCCGGAGTGTCACCTGATCGGCGATGCCATGTCACCCAGACGCGTGTCAGACGCCATCCGCGAAGGCGAAATGACGGCTCGTCTCATCTGAACCCAAAAAAGGCATTTCTCATGACTCCTGAAGGCAAGGCAGAACTCGACAAAATCCGCGAAGTGCGCGGCTACACGCTCCCGGTTCACGAGTATCTCGCGGAGCTCGACCCAGAGATGCTGCGCCGCTACGGGAACCTAGCGTCCTACACGCTTTTCGGCGATGCGGAGGGCCGTCCGATGGACCTCAAGACGCGTTTTCTCGTTCTTGTCGGCGTCACCACGGCGGTCAAGGGCGACAGGGAAGGCGTGGAGTGGGCGGCCATTCGCGCGATCCAGAACGGCGCGACCTGGAAGGAAGTCTACGAGGCAGCCTTCATGGCAGCGCTTCCAGCGGGCATCCCGGCCTTCGAGGCGAGCTGCCGTGCATTCAACGCCATGAAGGAGGGCGATTCTTGGGTCGATCTCGAAGTGCCGAAGGATGACGGGGATTCGTGAACGGAACCGCGGACATCGTCATTGTCGGAGGCGGCGCAGGCGGACTGGCGTTCGCCTGGGCGGTTGCCGGCCCGGAGGTGAAGGTGGTGCTGCTCGAACGCGGTGAAGCCGTGGATCAGCGCCGGTCTCCCAGCCTTGAGCCCGACTGGGAACTCGCGCTCCAGACCACATTCAATGCGAACCCGAATCTGCGAGCCGGGTCCAGCGATCACCCGGTCGACGATCGCGATACGCCGATCAAACCGGCCTACTACAATGCGCTGGGCGGCAGCACGATCCGCTGGGGCGCGCATTTCCCGCGATTTCGCCCATCGGATTTCAGAACGCGGTCATTGGATGGTGTCGGTCAGGACTGGCCTTTGTCCTACGGCGAACTTGAACCCTGGTATGACATCAACGACCGGATGATGGGCGTCGCAGGTCTCGCCGGCGATCCCGCGAACCCGCCCCGCGCACCTCGCCCCTGCCCGCCCCTACCGCTTTGTCCGGCGACCGAGCAGCTGGCGGAAGGCTTCGAGAAACTGGGCTGGCACTGGTGGCCGTCGGACGCGGCGATCTTGACCGAGGGACGAGACGGGCGCGCGGCCTGCAACAACTGCGGCCCGTGCGGCCTCGGCTGCCCCCGCCACGCGCGAGCAAGCGCAGATATCGCCTATGCGGACGCCGCGCGCGCCAAGGGTGTCGATGTTCGTACGAGAACGACGGTGACAGGGATCGACTTCAATTCCGACGGTACCCGTGTCCAAGCACTGACCTACCTCGACAGCGATGGCAAGGTTGGCCGTCTGAATTGCGAGAATGTCATCATCGCCGGCAATGGGCTGGGGACAGCGCGGCTTCTCTTGGCGGAGCCGCGCTACCGCCACGAATTGCTCGGGCGTGGTCTCATGCTGCACCCGACAGCCATCGTCACCGGGTTCTTCCGAAAACAGTATAAGAGCTATCGGGGCGCCTTCGCGGCGTCGCTGATCAGTCAGGAATTCTACGAGACCGACACCCCGCGCGGCTTCAAGCGCGGGTTTCAGATGCAGGCGTTACGGGGTCAGGGACCCTTGACGACAGCGCAAGGCGGCTATGGCACAAGGCTGCCGTGGGGTGGAGATCACACGACCGCCTTCGAAGAGAGCTTCGGGCGCACGATCAGCCTGACCGTCACCTGCGACGACCTTCCAGAAGACGAGAACCGGATAGAAATCGATCCCGCGCGCAAAGATCGCTGGGACATGCCTGTTCCAAAGATGATCTATCGCCTTGGCGAGAACACGAAGGCGATGCGCCGGTTCGGGATCGAGCGGGCATCCGAGGCACTGTCGGCCGCCGGCGCTTGGAAGATCGCCGTGACGAAGCTCTCGCGCACGGCCGGGTTTCATCTCATGGGAACGGCACGTATGGGGCGCGATGATCGCGCCAGTCTTGTCGACCGGGACGGGCGAGTGCACGGCATTGAAAATCTGACTCTGGCCGACAGTTCCGTCTTTGCCTCGGCCGCAGCGGTCAACCCTACTCCGACCTTGCAAGCGATCGCGCTTCGCGCCGCCCACGCCATGCGCATCCGGCTCGGCCTGAGCGGAGTGGCGGCGCGATGACGACCGACGATCTTCTTTCCATTCTGCTCGACACGCTCCTGCCAGGCGACGAAGCGCTTTGGCCGGCGGCGGGCCAGCATGGCCTTGCCCAAAAGACGAGGGACATGGCGGCCCTGGCGCCGGGTGGCTTAGAGGCGCTCGAGACAGTACTCAAAGCTCTGCCGTCTACCTTACCCGATGAATCCCGGGATATCCGGGAACAGACACTCCGAGAGATCGAGGCCGCCGAGCCGGATGCTTTCGACAAGGTGGTGACTGCCGCATACAACGCCTACTATACGGACCCCGACATCCGCGATGTCATCGCAACACTGACCGGCTACGAGAATCGCCCCCCTCAGCCACGCGGCTATGATCTGCCCGCGTTCGATGAGAGCCTGCTGGACCAGGTCAAGGCGCGAGGGCCGATCTGGCGTCCGGTGCCAGACGAATGACGGGATACTCCGGCGTTCTCGCACCGCGACCAGCCATCGGAGCTGCCGCCATGCTGATCAACACAGTGTTGATCCCGATTATGGGCGTGGCGGTGAAACTACTCGCAAACATGGATGTCGGCACTCTTGAAATGCTGACTTGGCGCGCGCTGATCGTGCTGGTGCTGCTATTGCCGTTTCTGGCAAAAGCCCACCACCGGGCCGCGGTAGTCTCGGCCGATATCCGAGCCCATGCGGTCCATGCGATCTTCGCGATCTCGACAATGGCCTGTTTCTACTTTGCCCTGCGGACCTTACCGCTGGCCACGGTCACTTCGATCAACTTCACGACGCCGATATTCGCGCTCTTACTTGCCCGCGTTCTATTCGGCGAGCACGTGACGACCGCCGGCTGGGCGGCGATGTGTGTCGGATTTATCGGGACTGTCTTGATCTTGCGGCCCGATGCAGCGGGGATCGGGCTCGACGCCATGGTGGTGCTTGTCGGATCGATCCTCGCGGCGGGAATGAACCTTGCGGTCAGGCGAATGCCCGCGCGAAGCTCCAATTTTGCCGTAGTGTTCTATCTCAGCCTTTTCGGCGCGCTGATCTATGGCGTTGTCGGTGCGCCCAGCCTAAGCGTTCCGAACATGCCCGAACTCGGCCTGTTCCTGACGCTTGGCCTGATCGCGCTCGGCGTGCACACATGTGTGACCTTCGCATACCGTTTCGCCTCGTCCATGCTGATTGGCGCATTGGACTACCTGCGGATCATCTGGGCGATTCTGATCGGTTACCTGGTCTTTGCCGAACAGCCCGATCTGATCGACGTCGTGGGGATCGTCCTCATCATAGGAAGCGGTTGGGTCGTGATGCGGGCGCAAAGAACGCCGGAACAGCAGAACACGCCTACTGCGCGAGAAAGCCTTTAAAGCACGCCGCCGTTGTCTGCACAGCCTCAGGCGTGCGAATGCCCGGCAAAACTTCGGCCGCCGCGTGAGGGAGAAGCGCTTTGGCATCGTCGAAGGCGGCGCGCACAAGATCGTTCTCGGCAAACGTAATCAGCGTCGGACGCGTGATCTTTGGAACCTGCTCGGCCATCGCATAGCGAAAGGCGGCGCGATAACTCTGGTGATACGTCCCAAGCGCCTTGAGTAACTCGACATAGCGCGCATAGAGGAACTCGGCATCCGGCAAGTCATGCGGAACGCGCCGGCCGGCCTCCTTCCGGAACCATGGGAACCAGAGGAACTGATCGCGGCAGAACTGCCAGGCCTGAAAAACAAAGGCCCCTTGCTGATCCGGCTTCATTTCCGGCGCATAGGTCGCCAAGATCTCGTCGGCATCGCCAGGCGCATAAACACCGAACCCGTCGAGGATGAGGCGATCGACACGCTCTGGACAGACTAGGGCGATCTCGCATGCGATCCGTGCGCCGGTATGGGTCCCGTATAGATGAAACCTGCCCAACCCGAGACGGTCCAGCGTCTCGAGCGCCGCGCGGGCGTAATCCGCGATTTCGGGCTGAGCTTGCGCGGGCGGCATGGAATCGCCATTGCCCAAGGTGTCGGGCGCGATGACGCGAAAACGGTCGGACATCGCATCAATCAGCGGCTCCAACTGACGCGACGATCCCGGAGATGCGTGTAGCATCACCAATGGCGGAGCATCTTTGTCACCGGCATGGCGATAGTGGACCTGCCCTCGATCAAGATCGACGAACGCCCGGCGGATCATGAGATGCACCCAGGAGCGCGGTCGAACGCCGGCGTCGCGGTCTCGTAGGCGTGGGCCACACGCAGAACCTGCGCATCCGCAAACAGTCGTCCCGTGATTTGGATACCCATCGGCATTCCAGCGCCGGATATACCGGCACGCACCGACGCGGCAGGCACGCCCGCGACATTCGCCGGTGCGGTGATGAGCGGCGTTTCAAGGAAGTAAAAGGGCTTGATCTCATCGACGCGTGGCGGGTCGCCAAGCGCGGCCGGATAAACCAGAACATCGATATTGGACATGACTTCAGCCGTCGCGCGGGCCAGTTCGCGCCGTTTCGCCTGCGCGCGGACATAGTCCTCAGCGCGGATGAAGGCGCCGAGTGTGATCCGCGCGCGCGTCAACGCCGAGACTTCGCCTGCACGGGTCCTAAAATCAGCGCCATGGATGGCGAAGGCCTCCGACATCATGATGGTCGAGTTGCAGACCGTGAAGTCCCAGATGTCGGGCAGCGCGACCTCCCGGATCTCGGCGCCAAGAGACTGCATAACCTGTAGCGCCGCCTCGGTCGCTTGGCGGGCCTCGGTGCTGACCGCCGCGTCTTCCGCGAAGGCCCGCACATATCCAACGCGGATACCTTGTAGATCGTCGACAAGCGACTCAGCCGACGTCGGCACGCTCGCTGTCACGCTTACCGGGTCGCCAGGATCGTGGCCCGCAATCGCATCCAGTAGCATCGCGCAGTCCCGGCTTGTCCGCGCCATTGGCCCGGCATGGTCAAGCGAACCGGACAGCGGAAACAGGCCACGCAGGCTGACCAGTCCATAGGTTGGCTTGATCCCGGCAACACCGCAGAACGTTGCCGGTATCCGGATCGAACCGCCCGTGTCCGAGCCGAGTGCCCCTGGGATCATGCGGGTCGCAAGCGCCACACCGGCGCCGGAGGACGACCCTCCGGCATAACGTTCCGTGTCCCAGGGATTGGTCGCATGCGGCACCAACCCGTCCTCCGACGGACCGCCGAGGCAAAGCTCGGTGCATTCAAGCTTGCCCAGCAGCACTGCCCCCGCCGCCTGCAATCGCCACCAGGCTTCGGCGTCCCGCTCGGGAACGCGGTCGGAATAGAGCCGCGAGCAGACCGTTGTCGCAATACCTTTGGTGTCAAAGGCATCCTTGAGCGCTACGGGAATGCCATGCAACGGTCCCCGTCGTCGTCCCAGGGCCATCTCGGCGTCCGCCGCGCGGGCCATCTCAAGCGCAAGCTCAAACGTGGGGTGAACGAAAGCGTTATAGGTCTCATTGAGGCTTTCGATTCTATCGATGTGGGCCTGCGTCAACTCGACCGAACTGATCTCGCCCGCCGCCAAAAGCGACGACATTCGGGAGAGCGAGTAGCCGGTCAACTCGGTCATCTCAAAGCACGCTCCTTGGATCGAAGACCGGCAGGGCCTTGGCCTCGGCCCTCGGGCTTTTGGTGTCCAGGCGATCGAACAGCGACACGAGGCGCAGATACGCCGCGTGCAACTCTTCAATGTCGTGGTCTTGGGTATCCAAACCGATCTGGCGCATCAGCGTCAGGAACTCCTGTTCGGTCATCGCCCGCCTCCCTTCAGCCGTCCGAAAGAAACGGCCGGGACCGTCCGGCCTTACGCGCCAGCTGCTGCCACCGCATGCTGATCACCTTGTGACCGCCTAGGAAATCGCGGGCCTGTTCCACCTCCGGCCCGTCCAACGAGATCAGATCGCCCGCCGCCAGTGCCATGAGCTGGATCGCGCAGTTCTCCTCATAGATGACAGCGGCGCATACGGCTTCACGCACAGTGGCACCGACGGCGACAATGCCATGGTTGCGCAGCGCCAAGACTCGTCCGTCACCGAGCGCTTCGGCCATGCGCGCACCGACGTCCGCGCTCTCGACGATGCCGTCATACCGGTTGTAGGCACGGACGCGATCCCAGAGCATGAGGGCGCTTTGATAGACGGGGCGAAATTCGGCACCCGCCGCGCCGAGCGCAAGCGCGTGACGCCCGTGGGTGTGAACGATCGCGCCGACATCGTTTCGGGCACGGTAGATCGAGACGTGAAAAGCCAGCGACGGACTGACCCGATCATCCGAACCGGTTTGCAATTCGAAGTCAGCTTCCAGGATGTCGCCGGCCCGCACCTCATCGAAGGCCAGACCATAGCGATGTCCCAGAAGACGCTCGGCGTTCGAAAGCCGTGCCGTCAGATGACCCGCGATACCGCTGTTCTGCCCTTCTTCATCGAGAATGTGAAAGCCGGTCAGAAGCTCGCTGCGAAGTTGCTCGATCTGTTCCAACGTATTCCCTCACTCACGCTTGATCGTGTGGCCGCGCGACCACTCGGCTCAACTCAACCTCCGCTTCGGCACAGGTCGCGATGCGGCAGATGGTCGAGAGATCCGAAAGGCTGTTTTCGTGTGCCGCGCGCGAGAATGCGGCGCACCCGTCGCTCAACACCGTGACATGGAAATCGCGAACATGAGCATCGCGCACGGTAGAGGCAACGCCACCATTGGTGACGATCCCGCAAACATAAAGCGACTCGATACCGGCTTTACGCAGCACCCATTCCATCCGGGTCATGAAGAAGGCAGAATAGGCGACTTTCTCGATGCACAAATCGGCGGGCTGTAGCGTCTCGACAAGGCTGTGTCCCCAGCTTCCGGGGGCGAAGTCCCCCTTCCCCAAAAACGGCCTGAGTGCCTTGAGGTGCGGTGAAATAAAGGGTTCGCCGCCTTTGCCCGGCACCAGCGTGAATTGAGTCGAGACCACCCAACCGCCGTGCTCGCGGATCGCGTTCGCGACCGGCAGCACCCTGTCGGGAAGAGCCGCGATATCCGCATTCGACTGACCGCCGCGCGCATAGGCACCGTCCTTGTGAAGGAAGTCGTTTTGCAGATCGACAATCAGGAGTGCCGTCTTCTCAGGCATGACTCCGACCCAGCTCATTCCTCCCGCTTCCCTGTACGAATGATCAGGTTGCCATAATCATCCACTTCGCTCTCAAGGCCCGGATCGACGAAGATCGTCGTATCGGACTGTTCGAGAAGAGCGGGTCCAACAATTCGGGATCCTGGCGCGATCGATAGTCGCTCGTAGACCGGCGCATCGTGCCAGGCACCATCGGCATAGAGACGACGGGAACCGATTCGACATTGTTCGGCCGGCTTCCCGCCTTCGCCGACGAGAAGCTTCATATCAAGCGCGGGACGCCGGCCGATTACCGCGACGCGGTGGTTCATGACCCGGCGCGGAATGTCCTCAAGCAAACGGCCATAGGATGTGCGATAGGCCGCGTCGAACGCCGCCGCGATGCTCTCCTTGTCGATGTTCCCGGCCTCAACCGGCACGCTGACGGTATGGGTTTGGCCGACATAAAGCATGTCCAGTTCAACCTCGATATCGATGGCGGAAAAGTTAACACCGGAGACCCTAATCAAGTCTGCCGCCCCGCTCGCCGTCGCATCGATCTCATCGGAGAGAGCTTTAGCGTCGATTTCATTGAGCAGGCGATTGACGGTCTGCACGCGATCGTGGCGCATGTCGGCGACCACGCAACCCAAGGCCGATGTGACGCCGGGGTAACGCGGCACCAAAGCCGAGCGCAAACCAACCTCCTTGATCAACGCGCCGGTGTGTAGCGCCCCGCCACCGCCGAAGGGCATGGCTGAGAACTTGCCGGGATCGTGCCCGCGTTCGATGGAAACAAGTCTGATCGCACCCGCCATCTTGGCATTGGCGATCTTCAAAACGGCCTCGGCCGCATCCTCGGTCGAGAGGCCGAGCGGTCTGCCCACGGCAACGTCGATGGCATCGCGCGCCGCCGCGATATCCAGCGCCTCCAGCTTGCCGCCGATGGGGCGATCGGGATTGATCCGGCCAAGCACTAGATTGGCATCCGTTACGGTCGGGCGCGTGTTCCCAAGGCCATAGCAGACAGGCCCCGGATCCGATCCAGCAGACTCCGGTCCCACTTGCAACAATCCGCTCTGGTCGACCCGCGCGATGGACCCGCCGCCCGCACCGATCGTAGTGATCTCAATCATCGGCGTGCGGATGACCATGCCGAAATCGATAGCGGTCTGAGCGGCCAGCGCCGCTTCGCCATCCAAAACCAGCGAGACGTCGAATGACGTACCGCCCATGTCGCAGGTAATGATATTCTGAAGCCCGGCGGCAGCGGCGATGGCGCGCGCAGCAATCACGCCGGCGGCCGGTCCCGACAGCGCGGTCCTGACCGGATAGTGCTTGGCCGTGTCGATCGACATCACGCCGCCATTCGATTGGACGATGAGAACGTCGCCGTCGAAATCGCGTTGCTTCAACCCGTCTTCCAACCGGTCGAGATAGGACGAGACGACGGGTTGCAGATAGGCGTTCAGCGCCGCGGTGGACAACCGTTCGAACTCGCGGATCTCGGGCAGGATCTCCGTTGCCGCGGTGACATAGGCGTTCGGCCAGACGCTTCGCACCGCCTCAACCGCTTGCCGCTCGTTCGCATCATTGGCATAGCCGTTGATGAAGAAGACGCAGACGGCCTCGCAGCCTGCCGCACTCAGCTCCTGCGCTTTCCGGGCCACCTCGTCCGGATCGACGGCTTGGCGAAGGGTTCCGTCAGCAAGCACACGTTCACGAACTTCAAGCCGATGATTGCGCGGCACGACCGGTGTGAACGCGCCGCGCAGTCCCCAGGTCGTGGGGCGATCCCGGCGACGCATCTCCAGCACGTCGCGAAACCCTTGCGTGGTAATGACGCCCGTGTCCGCGCCCTTGCGTTCGAGAAGCGCGTTGGTCCCTACTGTCGTGCCGTGAATAACGGTCTGGATGTCGCTGAAGTCCGCGATCTTTTGACTGATCCCTTCAACGAAGCCCTTCGACTGATCGCCGCGCGTCGAGGGCACCTTGTTGACCAAAACCTGACCCGAGACCTCGTCGAGCAGAAAGACGTCGGTGAAGGTTCCGCCGACATCGACGCCAATCACGTAGACTGCGCTCACGATGTCTGGCGCTCCGTGACATATCCAAGCGCCCGGTCCCGAGCGATCGCTGACGCATCGCGCGCAGCGGGATCGCCATAGCCACCGCCGCCAGGCGTTTCCAAACGGACCCGCTGGCCGCGTGTGATATGGATGCCCACCATCTTGGAAACCATTGGCGGCGAGTGTTCCCCGTCGTCTTGCTCGTAGGCAAACCGATTGAGCGCACCGGGCGCGCCGCCGACAACGCCTTGGGGCGGATGCTTCCCGCGTTCGCCGAAGAGGAAGACATCCGCCGCCTCTTCCAGCAGTTCGATCTCGTAAATCGCGCCAAGGCCACCACGATACTTGCCCGCACCACCGCTGTCGGGCCGTAACGCCCATTGGGTGAAGCAGACCGGATAGGCGGCTTCGAGGATTTCGAGCGGTGGAATGGTCGCGGTGGAGATGGGGGCGTTGCCATGGTTCAGGCCGTCGCCCGCGCCATGTGCCCCGTGTCCGCCGCCGAAGAACGAGAACATGACCCAGCGGCGCCCATCGGCGCGATGCCCAGCAAGTGAAAGGGCATTGATCGTGCCATAGGCGCAAGCCATCGCCTGTTCGGGGGCGAGTTGTGCGACGGCTTCGAAGACCACATCGATCAAACGCAGAATGGTCTCGGTATAGCCGCCCACGGGTTTGGGAGCCTTGACCGAAAGGATCGAAGCCGGATCGATCTTGAACTCGACCGGCTCAAGGACACCCGCGTTGGCGGGCACATCGCCAAAAATGTGTTTCAACGCGACGTAGCACGCCGCGACGGTCGTCGAGCGCGAGATGTTCACGGGGCCCTGGCAGGCCGGAGACGACCGGGTGAAATCCATCACCATACGGTCGCCGTCGATGGTCAGGTCCAGCGCGATCTTCAGCGGTTCATCGGTGATCCCGTCATTGTCGAGCCAGTCTTGTGCGGAGACGGTTCCCGACGGCAGCGCGGCGATCTGCGCACGCATCATCTTCGCAGCACGCTCCTTCAATGCCGAGAGGACCGATGTGGCCGTATCGACACCATATTCTTCGAGCAATTGGCCTATCCGACGTTCGCCCAACTCGAGCGCATTGATCTGGCCATTCAGATCGCCATAGAGCGACATCGGCAAACGGCTGTTGGCGGAAAGGATATCGACGATATCTTGCCGGAACTCGCCGCGGTCATAGAGCTTGACCGGCGGGATGAGCATTCCCTCCTGGAAGGCTTCCGTCGCGGCGGGGTTGTAGTTGCCGGGAACATTGCCGCCGACGTCATGCCAATGCCCAACCGATGCGATGAAACAAAAGAGTTCATTGTCGTGAAAGATCGGCTTGACCAGGCGGAAATCCGAAAGATGGGTTCCGCCGTCGTAGGGATCATTGAAGATCCAGACGTCACCGGCATGCAATCCGTCTCCACCGGCCGCCTTCTCGATCACAGCCTTTACGGCGAAAGCCATGACGCCAACGAAGATCGGCAGGCCCGACTTTCCCTGAATCAGCGTGTCACCTGTGGTTGCATCGTAAATGCCGTGGCTCGCGTCGTGTGCCTCGGCGATGATCGGGTTGAACGCGCTGCGGAACAACGTCGCGTCCATCTCATCCGCGATCTGTTCGAATCGGCCTTTGAGGATCGCCGTGGTGACGGCATCGACCTCCGCCATCAGCCTTCGTCCTCGTAACTCTGGCCGACTTCCAGCATTTCTTCGGTCCCAACCAGCGCATTGAGACCGGCGAAATCGAACATCCGGTTCCCGAATGCAGCGTTAGTGCCGTTGGCCAACAGATTTCGATAATAGTCACGTGCACTGGCCGCCAGGGCCCGGACCACGCCACCTGGAAAGATCACCAGGTCGAAACCCAGGCTCTCCAGATCGCTCGCGTCAGTCACCGGCGTCTTGCCACCCTCAACCATGTTGGCAACGAGCGGTACGCGAGACCCGAAACGCGCGGTGATCGTCTCCATCTGCTCGCGCGATTGCGGCGCCTCGACAAAAAGCAGATCGGCGCCGGCCGATACGTAGGCTTCGGCCCGGTCAAGAGCGGCGTCGAAGCCTTCGACAGCAATGCCATCGGTACGGGCGATTACAAGCGTTTCCGTTTCCGAACGGGCATCGCATGCGGCGCGAATCTTGCCCGACATTTCCTCTTTGGAGATCAGGGTCTTTCCGTCGAGGTGGCCGCAGCGCTTGGGGAGGGTCTGATCCTCCAACTGCACAGCGTTTGCCCCCATACGTTCGAAGACGCGCGTGGTTCGTTGAACGTTTAGCGCGTTCCCAAATCCGTTATCCGCATCCACGATGATCGGCAGATCGATTCGGTCGCGTATCACGGCAATCGTGTCGGCAACCTCGCTCATCGACACGAGGCCGATGTCTGGTCGACCAAAACGTGTATATGCAATTGCAGCGCCGGACAGATAGACAACTTTGGCGCCTGATTGCTCTGCGACTAGCCCGGTCAGCCCGTCGAACACACCGGGAGCAATGAGTATTTCTGGGGCGGCAAGCAATGTCCTGAGGCTCATGATTGCGCCTCCGCGAACCGTTTCTTCAGGTGCGGAACGAGCCCACCGTCCTTAAGCAAGACCTTGAGATTGTCGGGGATTGGTTCCAGCGCGATTTCTTCATCCTCGACAGTCAGGGCGGAGGTTTCGAGATCCAGCTCGCACTCGGCACCGTCTTCAACCGCTTCGATCTTCGATCCCACAATGGCGGGAAGACCCAAATTGATGGCATTGCGATAGAATATGCCGGCGAAAGACTCTGCGATGACGGCCGCGACACCCAAATGTTTCAAAGCCTCGGCGGCCTGTTCGCGCGAAGACCCAGCCCCGAAATTGCGCCCGGCGACCACGATATCGCCCTGCCGCACGCTGGAGGCAAAATCAGGCCTGACGGATTCAAGACAATGCGCCGCAATGGTTTCGATTCCGGCGCGCATGTACTGGCCCGGTGCCAGTTGATCGGTGTCCACGTTGTCTCCAAAACGGAAGATCCGGGCCATCACGCGACCTCGCGCCGGTGCAGATAGTCCCTTGGATCGGCGATCTCGCCGGCAATCGCAGAGGCGGCGACGGTCAACGGCGAAGCCAGCCAAACCTCCGCAGTGGGGTCTCCCATTCGACCTTTGAAGTTTCGCGCGGTCGAGGATATGCAGCGGCTTTCGGCGGCCAGTCGATCGGCACCATAGCCGGCGCAAATCCCGCAGGCGTTTGGCAGGATGCGCGCGCCTGCTTCTTCGAATACCCGCATGATTCCTTCTTTCTTTGCCCGGTCCTGATCCCGTTTCGACGACGGCGCGATCAGCAACGTCATGCCTGGTGCAAGCGAGTGCCCGCGCAAGATCGCCGCGGCATTTTTGAGGTCTTCGTATTTCGCTCCGGTACACGCCCCGATATAGGCGATATCGAGGGAAATCCTCGGCGCATCCTCGACCGCCATGGCATTTGCGGGAGAATGCGGGGCCGCAACCTGTGGGGCCAACTCTGCGGCATTGAACACATGATGTTCGCCGAGGGATGCATCGCGGTCGGTGCGCAGGCTCGCGTCTTCGACCGCGCCCGACCCTGCTGCGTCGAGAAAGGCGTAAGTCGTCGCGTCAGGCGCGATCAACCCGACCTGTGCGCCAAGCTCGGCCGCCATATTCGATAGCGTCATCCGCTCCTGCATAGACAGTGCGGCGATTGCATCGCCGGTATACTCGACGGCCTGATAGCGGCCGCCATCCATTCCAAGCCGACCGCAAAGCGCCAGCATGATGTCCTTGGCAACCACTCCTGGCCGCAGTTGCTTCGACCATTCGATCAAGATCGTTTCGGGCACTTTCAGCCAAATCTCTCCAGTCGCCAGAACACCAGCCATTTCGGTCGCGCCGACGCCGAACATATACGCCCCGAAAGCGCCGCCCGTGGGAGAATGACTGTCGCCACCGACAACCAGCATCCCCGGTTTCAGATGCCCTCGCTCCGGCAGCACGACGTGGCAAATGCCTTGGCCGTCGTGGAAGGCGACACCTCGCTTCGACGCCCAATCACGTGTCAGATCCAGTATCCGAGCGCCCTCCTCGGTGTCGCCGGGCACGAAATGATCGGAAATCAAAACCACTTTGGACGCGTCCCAAAGACCCACCCCCAACTCGCGGAGGATCGGTTCGACCCGCCGGGGACCACCGCTATCGTGGATCATGGCGAGGTCTACGCCGACGGTGACAACCTCGCCCGGGGTGACGTTCTGGCGTCCCGCTGCACGCGCAATGATCTTTTGCGCCAGGGTTGTGCCAGTCATGAAGCAGCAGCTTTCCGAACCGATGTCTCGACGCTGCCGCTGTGGTCCATTGTGATTTCGAAACGATAGAGATCGGGGCGATAAAGCACCCGGATAAACTGAACCGGCCGGTCGCTGTCGTCACGCACCACGCGCTCGACATCGATCAAGGGACTGCCGACCGGGATACCAAGGACACCGGCCAACGGCGGGTCCGCCAGCGTTGCTGTCAGGGTTTGCCGTGCTGCCGCGATACGAACGCCAGCCCGTTCGAGCAATTTGTGCAACGGGTTGTTGCCCAGGTCCTTGCGCTTGTAGCGACGTCCGATACCCTCGGGAACGTAGGTCACCAGGTGGGAAAAGGGCTCGCCACTCAGCCGCCTTACGCGTACAGCGCGCTGCACGAGTTCGCCCTGCTCGATTTCCAGTGCAGATGCCACCTTGACCGAAGCAGGGACATAACCGAACTCCAGCACCTGCGCCGAGGTCCGTCGCCCCATCATGCTGACGTTCTCGCGCCATCCATCAATCGAGGCGCTGAACACCGGCGACAGCTGGTTATCCAGCACGCGCGTCCCCTTACCCCGTTCCCGAGCGACCAGCCCGGCCTGCGCCAATTCGTTCATCGCCCTCTTGGCGGTGATGCGCGAGACGCCGAACTCCGTGCAGAGTTCGTTTTCTCCGGGCAGGTATTCCCCAGCCGAGATCGCTCCGGTCCGGATCTGATTCGTAAGAAGTGCGACCATTTGCTGGTAAAGCGGCATGCCGGCGCCGCGATCTAACGCGGTTTCGGTCATAACTTCGCGCTCCTGCGTTGATTGCTTCATCGGCCGTCAACGACTCCTGAATCCAGACGTAGACAGAATGGTATATTGATATATCATTAGGTCAACTAGCAAGATAGCGGATCGCAAGATCGGCGCGGACGGGAGCATCGATGGACACGTGAGCGGGTATCGAACATCCCGGCCCAGGGGGTGCTGGTGAAGAGACTTCTACTGCTGGATGAATGGTTGGAAAAGGCCCTTTTTTACTTATCGGGGCTGCTTCTGATGGTAATCGCAACAGCGGTCTTCTACGCCGTGACAATGCGTTATGCGTTCAACGAGCCACCGCTTTGGGCCGATGAAGCACCCCGCGCCTTCTTTCTGTGGATGACCTATCTGGGAATCATCGTGGCCACCAAACGCGGCCAGAATATACGCGTCACCCACTTCATCGATAAGTTCGCACCCTACCCGCGGCTACTTCTAGAAACTTTCATGCACATCCTCGTGCTGATCATGCTCGCGGCGCTTGTCTGGTACAACATACCGGTTTTGAACCTACAGTCGGGCGGCAGCATGCTGTCGACCGGCTGGAGCTTTGTCTGGCTCTACGCACCCGTCTCGGTCGGTTGCGCATTGATGTTCATCTATCAGTCGCGGCTCATGATCCGATCATGGGTCGATTACCGGCAAGCCACGGCGGGAGCATAACGTGCTGCTCGTCTCGATGATCGCGATCCTTTTCGTCTTCTCGCTTCTGGGGATGGAGATCGCCTGGGCAATCGGCTTGGCCGCTTTCGGCTATCTCACGTTGTCGCAATTCACCGATAGCGCGACGCCCATGGTGCTTTTCGCGCAGCAGATGACGTCGGGGGTCAATTCCTTCGTTCTTCTGGCAATTCCGCTCTTTATCTTCGCGGGAGAGCTGATGAACGTGACGGGCGTTACACGGCGGATCGTGAAATTCGCTGCCTCGCTTGTCGGACATATCAATGGCGGCCTGGCCAATGTCGGCGTCACGGCGAACTTCATCATGTCCGGCTGCTCCGGCTCGGCGCTGGCCGATGCCGCGGCCACGGGCACGGTGCTCTTGCCGGAGATGAAGGAACGCGGGTTCAAGCCTGCGTTTTCCTCCGCGGTCATCGCCTCGGCAGCGACCGTTGGCCCGATCGTTCCGCCTTCGATCTCCTTCGTCCTGCTCGGTGCCATCGTCAACATCTCGGTCGGCCAACTCTTTCTTGGCGGCGTCGTGCCGGGCGCCTTGATGTTCATCGCCATGTTCGGCGTGACCTGGTGGATTTGCCGCAGGCGCAACTACCCGCTTGAAGCACGTGCGACCGGAGGCGAGCGGCGCGTGGCTTTCTTCGAGGGAATCAGCGCGCTGTTTGCCCCGGTCATCATCGTGGGCGCGATCATCTTCGGAATCGCCACGCCGACCGAAAGCGCCGCCGTGGCCGCGTTTTATGTCCTCTTCCTGGGTCTGTTCGTTTACCGCAACTTGTCGTTCATGCAGATCCTAACGGCCGCCAGCCACGCCGCCGTTGCCACTTCGGTGATCATGCTGACCGTCGCGACCTCCAAAATCTTCGCCTGGTTGGCGGTTAAGGAAAATCTGGGCGTTTACCTGACCAACGCACTGCTTTGGGTCACGGACGAGCTCTGGGTTCTCCTGTTGATGATCAACATCATGCTGCTCATCCTGGGCATGATCATGGAAATCTTGCCGATCATGCTGATCCTGGCGCCGGTCTTGTTCCCGTTGTTGACCGATCTCGGCATAAGCGACGTGCACTTCGGCGTGGTCATGGTGCTGAACCTGATGATCGGAATGATCACACCGCCCATCGGGCTGAACCTTTTCATCATTTCGTCAATCGGAGGCGTTGGGGTCATCGACATATTCAAGGAGGCTGTCCCCTATTTCCTCATCCTCATCGTCGTTCTTTTGATCATCACCTACTTCCCGCAGCTCACGCTGTTTCTGCCGTCTTTGTTCTTCCAGCAGTGACGGCCAAACCCTCAAGAACAGGGAGAAGACACCATGACACTAAGTAGAAGAAGCTTCACCAAGGGCGTCGGCGGGCTTGGTCTTACAGCCGCTCTTATCGGCGTCGGTAGCCCGGCACTGGCGGCCAAAACGCTGATCTATGGTAACGCCGGCAACATCGACAGCGCGTCCAATCAGTTCGCCAAGAAATGGCTGGATCTCGTAACCGAGCGCACCGGCGGCGAGCTTGTGTTCGACATCAAGGCCGGCACCATCGGTGGCGGTAAGGACGTTCTGGACGGAACCGCCTTGGGCACCGTTCAAATCTACAATGGCGCCTATACGGGTCTGCGCGAGTTCGATGTCTTCTATGCGCCGTACTTTGCGCGGGATTCGAACCACGCGCAGAAGATTGCGAACGAGCTTCTCTATGACGAACTCAACAGCGCGGTTCAAAAGCGCTATCCCACGCTACGCTATCTGTCGGTCGCGCGAGCGGGGCCCTGGAAGCTCTTCACCAACCAGAAGCTGGAAACCTTTGACGACCTTAAGGGCATGAAAATTCGTGCGCCCGAGATCGAAGGGGTTATCGCCGGACTGGAACAGGTTGGTGCCAAGCCAACGGTCATCCCGTTCAACGAGCTTTACGGCGCGCTCCAGCAGGGCGTGGTTGACGGCATGGCGACGCTCGGCAACCTGATGATCAGCCAGAAGTTCTACGAGGTTGTGAAGTTCTGCTACCAGAACGACTGGGGCATCGGGCTGGACAAGCAGATGATCAACACCGGAACCTGGGACAGCCTCGGCGAAGAGAACCAGAAGATCCTGGTCGACACGTTCAATGAACTGGAGCCGCAGGACTTTTTCCGCGCCACCGAGGAGGCGGAAATCGCCAACTTCGAACAATGGCGGGAATTCAATGGCGAGGATTCAACACCGCTTCTGGATGCCAGTGCAGCACAACAAACGCTGGAGCCAGCGATCAAGGCCCTTTCCGACGATATCTTCGGCGCGGGAGCCTACGACCGAATACAGGCCATTTGACCCTCTCATGCCCCGCCGGACCACCGGCGGGGCAATTCTCTTCATGAAAACCGCTAGAGCATGTTCCCGAAAAGTGCGTGCGGTTTTCGGATAAGCACTTGCTCTAGATTTCACCGAGGATCAGGTCTGCCGCCTTCTCCCCGACCATGATCGACGGCGCAGCGGTGTTGGTCGAGGGGATGGACGGAAAAATCGAGGCATCGGCCACGCGCAACCCATCGACTCCCCTGACCCAAAGCTCGGGATCGACGACCGAGCCCTCATCCGCCCCCATTCGGCAACTGCCGCAAAGGTGGTGAACGGTGCTCGCGGTTTCGCGCACCCATGCAGCGATCGCCTTTCGGGATTTCACGTCCGGGCCGGGCTGCAATTCGTCCCCGCGATACTGATCGAAGGGATTTTGCGCGAAGACGTCTCGCAGCATCTCGACCGCATCGACAAGCGTATCCACGTCGCGCGGGTCGGCGAGATAATTCACGCGGATATCCGGCGCGGCCGACGGATCGGCTGAGGTTACCTTGACCGCGCCCCGGCTCAATGGACGCATGACCGAAGCGTTGGCCATGAATCCTGGACCTTCGTTGGCCGGTTTCGCGAACGGATTGAACCGAACCGTCGCACTGGTAAGGGCGGGCAGGAAATGACTTTGGATATTCGGTGCGTCCGCACCTGGGCCGCGCAGATAGGCCCCGGACTCCAAAGGAAAGACACTCATTGGGCCTTTACCGAAAAGATAGGCCTGCAGAAACGCGGCCGCGGCGCGATCGATGCGTGTCAGGCTGTGGAGCGTGGCATCCTTCGTCGCGGCATGCGAAACGCGCGTGAGGACGTGGTCGTGGAGATTTTGCCCAACCTCCGGCAGGTCTACGACCGGATCGATCCCAAGCGGAGCAAGCTCATCAGGCGCACCGATGCCCGAACGCTGCAACAGGGTTGGCGAGCCAATGGCACCGGCGCAAAGAATGACCTCGCCGTCGGTTTCAACGGCTTGCTCGCGCCCACCCTTGGCCAGAACGACACCCGCAGCACGACCGTTTCGGATCACGAGACGGTTGACCTCGCCACCTGTCCAAATGGTCAGATTAGGCCTGCGGCGGGCATCTGAGAGGAACGCACGAGCCGCACTCTCCCGCCGGCCATTGCGAATGGTGAAATGGTAGTATCCGAAGCCTTCCGGTCTTTCCGCGTTGAAGTCCGAACACGCCGGATGACCCGCTGCGATACCCGCTTCAACGAAGGCGTCAGACAGAGGACTGACGGGACTTGGGCGGCGCGAGACGGTGAGCGGACCATCCGTTCCATGATCCGCAGCGGCACCCCCAGGACCACGAAACCCTTCGGAGCGCAGAAAGAGCGGTTTCAAAGCCTCCCAGGACCATCCCGGCATACCCTGCTGCGCCCAGAGATCGTAGTCGAACGGCAAGCCTCGGACATAGACCATGCCGTTGATCGCGGTCGATCCGCCCAGCACACGGCCGCGCGGCAAGTCGACCGAGCGATCCGACAGACCGGGTTCGGGGGACGTCGAAAAGCGCCAGACATGAGCCGTCCCGTGCATGAGGACCGCCGTCATCATGGGAACCGCGAGCATCGGATCGCGCCCCCGGCCGCCCGCCTCGATAAGCAACACGTTGAAGTCCGGGTTCTCCGACAGGCGCGCGGCGAGAGCGCACCCAGCCGCCCCGGCCCCAACCACAATATGGGTCCAGTTCGTATTGCTCACGACTTGGCGGACGCTTCGTCGAATCCGCCCTGTCCGGTCATCTGTGCCCAGGCGCGGAACGGTTCCCCGGCGGCCACCTTGCCGTCGATGATGAGTTCGCGCCAGACCTCGCAAGCATCCACGAAATTCGGCACGCCGCCGGGAAACATCGCCAGCGACAGGCCCTCGGCGATCGCCGTTTCCTCGGCACCGGCGGCATAGGCTCCAACGATATGTTCCGCCACCCAGTCCCAACGGCGATGGCACTGGTGTGCCCCCGCCATGCCGATCTCGACGATCCAGCTTTCCGTTCCATGGCGCTCGCGAAGAGTATTCAGACCGTCGCGATAGGAAGCGACCGAATCGAATCCTTCCAGATGCGGCGACCAGTGACGCGCGACGAAAGCGTGCCGGTCCGCACCGTCCGTCCACGCCGCAAACGTCAGCGCAGCGGCAACGTCCGCCTCGTCGCCGCCACCCTTACGCAACCGGTCGATGTGATGCGTTGCGATCGCTTCTTCGGTCGACACCAAAATGATCAACCAGATCACTTCCTTCTGATAAAGCGTCAAGGTGCGCTCTTGAAGGGTCAGCGCGGTGTAGGTCGCATCATAGGCCTTGAGAAGCTCGGGTGCCGCCACCGCCATGAGTCCGTGGTGCGGCAGGAGATATCCGCGCTTCGCCTTCAGCTCGGTCAGCAGACCAGCGACATCTTCCGCCGTTCTTGGCGGAGCAGTTTGCGACATGGGAGGTCTCTCGTTCGCGAATGGCCTGGAGATCATATCGATCGCGTTGCGCAGTGCAATGCGATCCGGATTGTTGCACAGGGTATTTCAGGTACCCTGGCAATCGTAAAGCAAGGAGGGGGCGATGACCGCTTTAAAAGGCAAAACCGCAATCGTTACCGGCGCGGCTCGTGGGATCGGGGAAGCCATTGCGTCGCGCTTCACCGCAGAGGGCGCAAGAGTCGCTGCCTTTGACCTCAATCCGCCTCGGTCTCGCAATGGCGGGCTGTCGATGAAAGTCGATGTCGCCGATGAAGCCAGTGTCGACGCTGCGGTGTCCAACGTTATCGCGACATTCGGACAGATCGACATCCTTGTGAACAACGCTGCCGCCGACGGCATCCGCGGCCCGGTGACCGAGATGTCGCTTCATGACTGGACCCTCGCCCTGACGGTCAATCTAACTGGAGCCTTCCTGCTTTGCCGCGCTGTGATTCCACACATGGCAAGGGCCGGCGGTGGAGCAGTCGTCAATGTCGCGTCGCAGCTCGGGTCGGTCGCCGTGCCGGCGAACCCGGTCTACTGTGCATCCAAAGGTGGCCTGATCCAGTTGACGCGGGCCATGGCGCTCGATCATGCCGGCGACGGCGTGCGCGTGAATGCGCTCTCCCCCGGTGCGGTGCTCACCGAGCGGCTGATCGGTGCTTACGGCTCTGAGGCCGCGGTGCGGGAAACGCTAACATCGAAATACCCCCTCGGGCGCATCGGCATGCCCGATGACCTAGCGGGTGCCGCGGTGTTTCTTGCATCCGACGATGCGCGGTTCATGACTGGCGCGGACCTCGTGGTGGACGGTGGATATTCGGCGCAATGAGCAAGACAGAAGACATCATAATGGCGTTTCTCGCCGCTCTCGAAGCCCGCGACCTAGGGAAAGCACAAGCATTCTTGCATCCCGAGATCGAAATGGTCTTCCCAGGCGGCGCAACTTTCAGGACCCTCGACGCACTGGTTGCCTGGGCGAAGCCGCGCTATCGCGATGTCGCGAAGCGGGTTGAGCGGATCGACGTCGCACCGGGATCCCGAGGTGACATCGCGTTCGTTCAAGGCACGCTCCACGGCCATTGGCCCGACGGCAGCGCATTCGACGGTATTCGCTTTACCGACTGGTTCGAATTCGACGATGGCCTGATCCGGCGCCAAAGGGTCTGGAACGATCTGGCGGAAGCTTCCAACTCAAAGACCGGTGCGGGCGCGGAACCGCTCTGACCACGCCGCTCCGGTCAGCCACGGCGCAAGAGTCTCGGCGCTGGGCGACTCGCCTGAAACCGCTAGCACGCTACGCCAAACCAAACAAAGATTGGGCGACAGAACCGGCGGCGCAGTCCCGCCTGCGCGCAAGATCGCCGGCAGGGTCGCAAGCCCCGTGCCGAGAATCGCAATGGCATCAAGACTCTCGGTTCCGATCGCTTCCAGTGCGCCCTTTGAGGCCTCTCCACCCAATGCGTAAATGGGGTGAAAGGCCGCGTCATCGCTGGTAATGCGCTGCACGCGGACGATTGTGAATCCCCTCTTTTCCCAGTATGACAGGGCACTGTCGTGCAGCGGATCGCCATAGGGCGAGACGATGCCTATGCGTTTGGCATCGAGAACGTTCAGCGCATCGCGCACGGCATTTGCAGCGGTGATTACGGAATATCCCCGGCGGGCTTCTATCGCGGCAAGGCGGCGATCCTCGTCGGCGGGGTCGACAAGATACGACGCCCCGGTGCAGGCGAAGGCAACCGTGCGGACAGGCGCGTTCGCGAACTGATCCAAGGTGCTGTCCAGCGCCGCGACATAGTCGACCAGTCGCTCATCCATGGTTCCCTTGTCGCTCGTCAGCCGTGCGGTGATCATGCCGATCCCGGGCGGGATCAGAATCGTGAATTCAGGTTCGACCGTGGTGTTCGCCTGTGGCGTCAAAACACCGATAAGGCCGTCGGCAGCGTATTCGAGCGATTTTACCATAGGCTGCGATCCTAAAGCCTTATGCGGCGGGATTGAACCACTCGAACGAAGCGGATTTGGTTCAAGATCAGGGACTTCAGCGACGGCCGCATCGGGTGGGACGATCAAACAAAAAAGTCGTCGATATAGTGCTAAGAGAACCGCATACAATATTCACAATGCCAGTTTCTGAATAGGCGCTAGCCAGAACGAGTCAGAGAACTCATCCTACTCGACTTCACTAAAACCCTGGAAATGAGGGTTGATCTGGGTCTGGACGATCGTCGGGACGATCTTCCCGAGGCGGCGTGCAGCCTGACAAGTCCTCCAGAGCCTGATAATACCCGTCAGCAAATAGCTCGAGCATTTCCTTCTTACGGTCGTTGCTAACCCTCGAAACATCCATGGCATCAATTACAGTTAGCTCGCGCCTCTGCTATCGCAGAAGTCGAGTACAAAGCTGGCAACTGCTCTTCCGTCGTAGGTTGTCGTTATCTCGGCGCTTGTTCTTTCTATGTTCGACAACGACTCCATCGCATACACGACGTCAATAGCGGCGATCGACTTACGTTCTCAATCGTCTCTGATAGCGCCCGCCGCATACATCAGGCGCCGACAGATCGCCTTATCGATGCAGAACGCGAAATGATCTTGCGGGCAGCCGATAAATCGACGTGAGGCGAACGTTCGCTCCAGAACCCCAATCACCTTCTGGCCGAACCAAACTTGCTTGATGATCCGGTTCACTTAGACAACACCGCGGATTGCAGCAGTGTTTCAACCACCGCCTCACCGGCCCGGCTAAGCGGTCGCGTCTTGGGCCACGCGACAAGATATGTCTGCGAGATCGACGGATCGGTAATCTGCTGGGATCGAAGGGCGCCCAATTGAACCTTCTCGGCAACTGCACAATACGGCAGAATCGAACTGACCGCGCCGCTTTCCACGTAGCTGCGGATCATCAGCAGTGAATTGGTCTCGATCTGGACATCGAGTGTGACGCCGATGTTGTGCGCCAGAAGTTCCAGCGCACCACGCAAGGGGTTGTTTTTCTCCACCAAGACCAATGGTCCATCGATCGCGTTGCGGAACGCAATGTCAGCGTGCGTCGCGTCACTGCCGCCACCTTCTGTTGGCGCGCTGACAAGACACAACGGCTCCTCGCGAAACGGCTTGGAGTTGACGCCCGTCAGCTTATCGTGGTGCGGCAGCACGCCCATGTCGACGCGCGCGTTTTGCAGCGCCGTTTCCACCGTACCGCTATCGGCGGCCTGAATACGCAAAATGACCGAGGGGAAATCGGTTCGAATGCGCTTCACCAGTTGAGGCACGACGGCTTCGGAAATCGCACTGGCAATAACCAAAGAAACTTCGCCAGCAACCGTGTCATGCTCTTCAAGAACGTCCTGTTTGGCGGCGGAAACCTGCTCAACGATGGCGCGAGCGTGGTCCACCATGATTTTTCCGCCACGCGTCAGGCGCGTCCCGCGCGGCCCGCGCCTGAGAAGCTTGGCGCCAAGGCCGGCTTCCAGCGCCGTCAGCTGCTGTGCCAAAGCCGGTTGCGCGATGCCGACACGCCGCGCTGCGCGCAACATGCTGCCTTCCTCTGCGACGGCGATCAAATAGCGTAGCTGTTGCAGTTTCACCGCGATCTCTTCGTAAATGAGCTATATCTTATGTGTATAACCGATACATCCGATTTATGTCTTTTATTATTCTCGGGACGCGGCAACATTGCAGCGCGACCGCAATCGAACCGCACTGTGCAGGGAGACGGCAGATGACACGCGCGAACGTTCAGGCAAACAGCATCGATCGACGGAAATTCATCACCTGCGCCTCTGCTATGGGTTTGACGGCGGCGATGGCGCCGTTGCCGGCTCTGGCTCAACAACGCAGGTTGCGCTGGGGCTCTTCGAGCCTGGGCTCGTCGGGATATGTCATCCTGGAAGCGCTGGCCAATGTGTCCAACAAATACACAGATATTAGAAGTGCCGTGCAAGCGACGGCAGGCACGACCGAGAACTTTGTCCTGATGGGCCGTGACGAGCTCGACGTGGCCCACACGACCTCGCTTGACTGGGTGGCGGCCAAAGCGGGTGACGCGCCTTTCCCCGGCCCGATCGAAGCCAATCAGCTACTGGCCTATGTACAGTGGAAAAACCCACCGCTCGTGCGCGCCGATTCCGACATTCAGCAGATTTCCGATCTCCGCGGTCGCAGCTATTCCCCATCGAAGCCGGGTAGCGGTGCCGCATCGATGGCGCGCATCTTGTTCGAAGAGGCTGGGATTCTGGACGAGATCGACTTCATCTATGGCGCCTGGGGCGAGGTCTACGACAATTTCGGGCTCGGACAGATCGATTGCGTGCATGGCGTCTTCACGAATGGCACGCCGATCGGCGTCATCACCAAGGCGGAGGCCACGACGCCCTTAAGGGCGCTGGAGTTTTCCGAGGAGGTGTTAAAAGCGGCCAATGCCCGCAATGCCGGCATCCTCGTTTCGGAGCTCACGCCCGATATGTGGCCGGCCCTCGACCGAACAATCCGTGTCCCTGCCCTTGCCGGCGTGCTGGGCGCGGATACAACCGTAACGGCCGAGGAAGGCTACGCGATCACGAAAGCCATCCTCGAAAACGACGATGCGGTGCGTTCGTTCGGTACGCCGCTTGCCGGCGTCACGCTCGAAAATGCGGTTGCAAGTCTGCTCGTTGGCCATCCGGTCAACGCCGGTGCAGCCCAGTTCTATCAAGAGAAGGGCGTGTGGCGCGACGAGTTGACCATCGCGACAACCTAGTTGGTGCCACGCACAGCGTCTGGTCCGAACATGGAACGCGAGGGCAGCGAGCCCGCGCGCTGGCTCCCGGACACACTTTCAAGAACCTCGTCCGGGCGCGTCCGGAGCAGTTCTTTGCTTCTCATGGGCGTCGTGCTGTTCATGGTCATCAGCCACGTCATCCAGCTTTGGTGGCTGGTTCTGCCATCGGGTCAGTTCAAGGCACTTCATCTAGGCCTTGGTCTGATTGTTATCTTTCTGCTGCAGGCGCAGCTTGCACAACGACAGGTCTGGCGTTGGGCCGGATGGGTCATGGCCGCCGCGGCACTGGCCTGCTTCATCTATGTTTACTCGGTCTTCGATGCCCTCGTCAGCGAGCGTATGTTCGGGCCATCGCTGGGCGATTTGGTGGTTGGCTGCGTGCTGCTCGTGCTGGCTCTGGTCGCCGCGACCCGCGCCTGGGGCATCACGATCCCGACGCTCGCCATTGTGGCCCTGGTCTATGGCAGCTTCGGATACCTACTCGACAGCGACCTCTTCTATCACAGTGGGATCGGGTTCGAACGACTGATTTCCTATACGTCTATCCCCTTCTTCCAGGGCCTACTTGGCTCCATGACGGGGTTTTCCGGTTCGCTGATCTTCGTGTTCATGATTTTTGCCGGCCTTTTGAAATCGACCGGCGGCATTGATTTCATTCTCAGCGTATCCGGGCGCCTCAGCGGGCGCACCGCGGGCGGACCCGCCAAGGTAGCGGTCATCGGCAGTGGCATGATGGGTATGATCTCCGGTAGCACGGTGGCAAACGTCGCCAGCACCGGTTCGATCACCATCCCCATCATGAAGAAAAACGGCTTCGCTCCCGAGCAGGCAGGCGCAGTTGAAGCGGTTGCCTCGACCGGCGGGCAGTTCATGCCGCCGATCATGGGATTGACCGCCTTTTTGATCGTCGGATTGACTGGAATCTCCTACCCGACTGTCATGGCGGCGGCGCTGATGCCCGCGCTGATCTACTACGGCAACCTGCTGATCGCGGTCCACTTCACTGCGGTTGCCGGCGGACTGAAAGGCATCGATCCGGGCGAAGAGGCCGCCCAAACGCTGCGGCTCGGCGCAGAGGTGCGCCAATATGCGCACCTGATCGCCGGTCTCGCCCTGCTGATCTATCTGCTGGTCATCAACGTGCCGCCCGCCCACGCCGGTATTTTGGCCAGTGTTTTCATCGTGACAGCCGAGTTTGCCAAGCAACTTTTCATCCATCGCGCTCGCCCGATTGAGGGTGCGCGCGCCACCTGCCGCCGTGTGCTGTCGGGACTCTATGAAGGCGTTGGCAATGCCGCTCAAATCGCGGTCGTAATCGCCGTCATCGGCATCATCGTCGACATGATGACCATCACCGGCTTTGCCCAAAAGCTGTCCAACCTCATACTGGCCATGGCCGGTGGAGAGCTTTGGGTCCTGTTGCTGTTGGCGGCATCGTCTTGTCTCGTGTTCGGGCTCGGCATGCCGACACCCGCAGCCTATTCGATCGTCGCGGTTCTAGGCGCCCCGGCTCTGGTTGAGTTCGGCGTACACCTGCTTGCCGCTCATATGTTCGTGTTCTTCTACGCGAACATGTCGGCGATCACGCCGCCGGTCGCTTTGGCCGCGCTCGTCGGATCAAAGATCGCCAGTGGCAACTATATGGCGACCGCATTGCGCGCGACGCGCCTTGGGCTGCCGGGGTTCGTGTTGCCGATTCTTTTCGTCGTTTCGCCCGAATTGCTGATGCTTGAGGGAAGCTGGTTCGACCGAGCCCTCGCCTTTTTGGCGCTGCTGGCCCTGTTTGTGGCGTTGAACGCGGCTCTTACCGGCACGGCGTTTGTCGACGGCATGTCGTGGCCGATGCGAGGGGCCATGATTGGTACCGCGATACTGCTCGCCTGGCCGAATGCTGCAATGCGTTTGGTTGGTCTGGCCGTAATCGTGATCCTGTTTGCGATGGAGCGCCACCGGGCCAGTCGGCGGCATCCGATCGCGGCACACGATGTGATGTAGGGGGAATCGACCGATGCAAGTAAAGATCTTGGGCAGCGGGACGCCGGCTCCTTCGTTGCGGCGGCAGGGCTCCGGATATGTCGTCCAAATCGGCAGTGAGCTGCTGGTTTTCGATCATGGGCCTGGCGCGCATAGCCGGTTCTTGGAGGCAGGGCTTCGGGCGCGCGATGTCGGTCATCTGTTCCTGACGCATTATCACTACGACCACATTCTCGATGTCCCACGACTGGCGCTGACACGTTGGGACCACGGCCCGTCGGATCAGGCACCGCTTAAGGTCTTTGGGCCCAACCCGCTGGATGCAATCCTGGACGGCTTTTTCGGCCCTGAAGGCGCATTCGCTCCGGACATCTATGCACGCACCCATAGCCCGGCATCGCAATCCGTGTTCGAGGTGCGTGGCGGCAACGGGCCGCGTCCCGGTCCGCGTTTCGACCCGCGACAGGTGGCCCCCGGCGACGTGATCGAGGGACGCAACTGGCGGGTGGTCGTCGGGCCAACGCAACACGTCCAGCCGACGCTTGACTGCATTGCGTACCGCATTGAGGCAGACGACGAGGTATTGGTTTACTCAGGCGACACCGGCGGCGTTTTCAAACCCTTCATCGACTTCGCCAAAGGGGCAGACGTTCTAATCCTGATGAACCACTTCCTGTCAGGCCAGGAAGCCAGTCCCGAGTACCGGATCATGTCGGGCTCGCATCTCGACAATGCCGAGGTTGCGCAAAAGGCTGGCGTTGGCATGCTGGTTCTGACCCATCTGCAGCCGGACCTCGACGTCCCGAGCGTCCGCGAGCGCATGGTCGCAGAAATGGCACATATCTATCAGGGCCCGATCGTCGTCGGCGAAGATCTGATGGATGTGCCGATGCAACCACCTGTGATGACAACCGCCGACTAGAGCCTGGATATAGGAATTGGCCGGGCCGCTAGCCTGCTACGGATAGCAACGCGTCCGCGAGTTCCCTGGGTTTGGACAGCATCACCTCATGGCTTGTGTCGATGTCCAGAACCTTGGTCGGGTTGTCCGGATAGGCGGCGTCCAGATCGGCGATCATCAAATCCTGCGTTCCGGGGCGTATGGTCCAATCCTGGCTGCATTTAATGAAGACGCGTTCCAGGGACCCGTAACCCGCACCGGTCAACTCCGGCGCCACGCCGTAAATCGCCGCCGGCGCGTCGGGCGTCAAAAGGTTCATCGCGGCCGCCAGCACATTATCGTCGACGTCGTGCGCCAACGCCGCTTTGGCCGCCGCAAGATAGTCCCGGTCGGTCGACAACGGGTCCCAGCGTAGCGCCCCGGTTACGCCGGGGTCCCCTATCAGCACCGGTCCAAGCAGCGCGTCGCCTTGGGATGGGACGGCGAAATACTCCGCCCAAGGCTTGCCGGGTGGCATCATGCAGGCGGTCAGGAACACAAGCGTGTCGATCTGCTCGGCGGCCTTCTCGCCGGCGAATGTGATTGGAACACCGCCCATCGAATGGCCAACAACAACGACGCGCTCAGCGCCGCCGGCCTTGGCTTGTTCGACAGCACCGACAACCGCATCCGTATAGGCATCCAACCCGATGTCCGCCATATGCGATTTCTCGGCGGCGAACGCATCCGCATCCAGCGGTCGCTTGAAGTAAGACGGCGGGAACTTCGCGTCCAAACCGTGTCCCGGTAGATCAAGCGGAATAGCGTTGTGCCCAGCCGCCACCAAATGAGGAATGACATTGGCCCAGCACCATGCGCCATGCCATGAACCGTGGGCGAACACGAAAGTCACGCCGCTCGCTGTGGACTGGGCGTTGACAGCCTCCGCCGTCATCGACGTTACAGCGCCCGTCAATCCGGCAATCGCTCCAACCTTCAGTGCTTCGCGTCTGTTCATCACGTTCTCCCATCTTTGTTCTACATATCAGCATGTTCGTGTTGATTATCAGAATAAGAGACAATCAACGGCGGCAGAAGCCACAACCTTCTCAGGAGGCCCGATAGGCTTCCGCAGCAACCAGGTCTACCTGTCCGGTTGTCACTAATCGATCATCATCGCCCAGGACATCGAACTGACAGTTTATCAATCGGTGTTCGGCCTCGTCGGCCCCGATCGAGACCACCTTCCCGTTCACCAGATAGCTGCCGCCGATTGGAGCGACCGCTAAATTTTTGAAGCGCAGCCGGCGGACATGAACCGGCTCGTCAAAGCCGCGCGACGCAGCCTCAATGCACCAATTACCCATCATGAAACCCGGCACGATCAAATCGCCCATGCCTTGTGCGCGTGTGTAGTCTTGATCGTAGTGGAAGCGGTGGAAGTTGCGGATCGCGGCACAGAACAGGACTACGTCCACGCCGCTGGGGCGCTTGGTCAGTGGTGCCAACACATCGCCGGGTCCGGCGGTGTCGATCGACAGGGCCGGTTTAGAACAATAGCTGCTCATAGCGCTCCCGCACGACCAGATTGCCCGCCTGATCGCGATATTCGGTCTCCCATTCGGCGATAACGAAATGCCGTGTCTTTCCATGCTTCTCCGTCAAAGACTTGAGCGTGCGTGTTCCGCCTAGGCGGTCGCCAATCCGTAAGGGGCACAGCCACTCCATCTCAACGCTGCCCCCCATGGTCTGACCGGAGCCGATCATCGGCCGGTGCTCATGCACGGTGCCGTCCTCGGCCATAGCCGAAGCCGGAACGAGCGGTCGCGTCGCGCCGTAGTAGAGCATCGGCGGCACCGGGATGGATGTCTCATTGTTCGGATCGTCCGGGATCGCATAGAGAGGATTGTCGTCACCGGAGGCGGCAATGAAACGCCGGGCCTCGCTCACCGATATGGGATCGCTCTCGAATTCGATCGCGCGCCCGACCCACGCCAGAACCTCCGGTGTGAGCAAGGTCATGAGGGCGTGTTCCCTGTGCCCTTGAACCGGGGTTTGCGGCGCTCGGCGAAGGCGGCAAGACCCTCGCGGACATCCTCGCCCTGCCCTGCAACCATCGCCAACCAGTACTCCATTGCATCGGCCTCGGACACGCTGCGAAAGAGCGTCGTCTGCGCGATACGCTTGTAGGATTGCAGCGAAACAGGCGACAGTTCGGCCATCGTGGAGGCCTTGGCCAGCGCGCGGTCGATGAGTTCGTCGCTTGCGACAATGTCATTGACGAAGCCGAAGTCGTATGCCCGGCCGCTGCTCAACGGCTCTCCGGTCATGACCATCTCGTTGACGATCGCAGCGGGGAGCAAGTGCGGCAGGCGCGACGATTGCCCGGCGATCGGTACGATGCCCAGTCTCGCCCCCGGCACACCGAACGTCGCGTCCGGCGTCGCCAAACGAATGTCACTGGCGATCGCCAAGCAGAATCCACCGGCATAGGCAGAACCGTTGATGGCGGCGATGACGGGTTTCATCGTATCGCGCGGCCGGAGAAACACCCGCATATGCGCTTCCTCATAGAGGTGGCCGAGATCTCCCGGTTCGATCGCTTTGATGTCATGGCCGGCGCAAAACGCGGTGTCGCCGGCACCCGTGAGGATAATGATGCGCGTGTCAGGGTCGGCGTCCGCACGGTCGAACGCATCGTGCAAGGCTGTAATCATATCCGGTGTCAACGCGTTGCGCTTCTCCGGCCGATCGATAGTGATCAGTGCGACGCCAAATTGTGGGCTACTGGCTCTTATCGTTCCGTCGGTCATTTGGCGTGCGCCTGTCTTTGGTCAACCAGCTGATCATTGGCCGGCAGGTCTTCGAACTGCTGTTCCAATTGCTTGCGCAACACCTTGCCGCCGGCATTGCGCGGCAGCGCATCGAACAGGTGGAACGCGGCAGGCACCTTGGGCGCGGACAAGGATTGCCGACAATGGGCTGCGAGTCCGGCTGAAATCGTCGAACGATTTGCTGAGGGGGTAAGGACGACGCAGGCCACCGCGATCTGGCCAAGCACAGGATCGGGCTTTCCGACCACGGCGGCTTCGACGACTGCACCATGAGTGGACAGAACCGCCTCGATTTCCAGGGGCGAGATGTTCAGGCCGCCGCGAATGATCATGTCCGACGTCCGGCCGGACAGGAAAACGCGCCCCTCGGCGTCCACATGGCCAATATCCTGGGTGTAGATCCAACCATCCCGCACACGTTGGGCGGTCTGTATCTCATCGTTCAGGTAACCCGCCATCATCGTCGGCCCGCGTAGGGTGATTTCGCCGGTCTCGCCGGTGGCCAAGGTCTCGCCGCTGTCGTCGCGTGCCACGGCCTGAAACCCCGGCGACAGTTGGCCGACCGACCCGGCATGGTGAGAGGCGCCTGCCCGCTCGACCGCAGCGCCGGGGATTTCAGTCAAGCCGTAATTGGCGATCAGCGGCGCGCCGCTAAAGGCTTGGAAGCGCGCGATATCGTGCTCACTGATTGGTGCTGACGCCGTGTAGAGAGCGCGCAGTGAAGACAGATCGAACACAGCATCGTCGTCCAGGTTAAGCATCATCAGCACCATGGCCGGCACAAGTGCGGCCGTCGTGACCTGGTGCGTCTCGATCGCAAGTAGCGCATCGCGCGGCTTGAACCGTTCGAGAAGAACAAGCCCAGCTCCGCCATAAAGAGTGGACCCGGCGCTGAACAGGAGGCCGTAGATCGTGTGGAATGGTAGGGCACCAAGCACTCGGTCAGCCGGCGAAAGCTGCCAAGTGGCCAGCAGTGTCCGATGCAAGGCCTCGACCGTTGTCGCAGTATGGACGATGGCCTTCGGCTGACCTGTCGTGCCAGAGCTAAAGAGAATGACGGCAGCGCTTTCCATGCCATCGGATGGAGCGACGCCTACTGGCGGTTCGGAGCCTTCCGGCTCCCAACGGCGCACGCCGACGCCATCGGATGCCAGCCGGAGGCAGAAGACCGAAGGCGTGACCGTGTCCGCCGCGCGGTATCCGACAAGTGCGTGGGTCGCGCCGGTTCGTCTCACGTATTGCGCACGCTCATGAATCCGACTGCCCGGGTCGCCAACGACGACGACGGCATCGATCGCCCGCAGCGCCCAATAAGCAACGATGGATTCGACACACACGTCGGGCAGAAACAGAACGCGGCTTTGTTGGCCTATGCCGCAGTTCTTGAGTTGTCCGACAAGCCGGTCGACTTCGGCGCAAAGTGCTTGGTAGCTCAGCGACACGCGTCCGTCGCGTACGGCCAGCGCGTCTGGCCGCTCTGCTGCGTGTCGCCACAGACAGGCCACGGACAACGCATGGGTCGGTGCCCTATCCAACTTGCCTCACTCCGTTCGCGCGGTCGCGACCGCTGGCGTTAGACAAGGGCGATCGGTCAAAGCATCACTCCATGATGAAAAGCGCGGATAGGCCCATCCGCTCTGTTCTATTGACATTAGCACCAAAACACAGCCATTCTCAATACTGGAACATATGTGCTGAATATCGGAACATTCGTGGGGAGATCGATATGCTCAAAACCCTTGCAAAACTCACCGTTGCAGCTTTGGCCGCTTCGGTGCCTGTCATGGTCAGCGCCGCCGAGCCAGCGCCGACGACACAGAAGATCATCGATCGGGGCACGCTTTTGTGCACCGGTCACAACGGTAGCTTCTTCGGATTCGTCGAGGTCAACGACCGCAATGAATGGAAGGGGCTCGACATCGATATGTGCCGTGGCCTGGCCACCGCGATCCTTGGCGATTCCGATAAGGTCCAGATCGTTCCGCTCAGCTGGGCGCAGCGTTTCCCGGCGCTCCAGTCGGGCGATGTCGACCTGATCATCAAGGCGACAACGTGGACGATGGGTCGCGATACGGAACTGGGTCTGCAGTTTTCGATCCCCTACTTTCTGGGCGCCGCTCAGTTCATGGCCCACGCCGAGCTTGGCGTGACAGAGGCTGCCGAACTGGATGGCGGCACGATCTGCGTCGAGGCCGGCACGACCATTGAGCGCATCGCCGGCGACTTCTTGAGCTCCAACAATATCGAGCACACGATGGTGTCGTACGAGAAGGGTGCGGAACTGCGGGCAGCCTATCTGGCAAAGCGCTGCGACGCGTTCGCCGGCTGGGGTCCCAATCTGGCCGTGATCCGGGCCACCGAAGTCGATGACTCCGGAGCCCATGTCATCCTGTCGGACCAGCTCTCGACCGACCCGATTTCGGCCGCCATGCGCCAGGGCGACGAGGAGTTCGTCGATCTGGTCAACTATCTGATCGCCGCGCTCATCAAAGCTGAAGAGCTGGGCATCACCAGCGAGAACGTCAACGAGATCGCCGCCAATCCGCCATCCACAACCGTCGCGCGGCTCCTTGGCTCGGACCCGGGCATGGGCGAGCGGCTCGGCCTTCGCGACACCTGGGCTCGCGAAGTGATCGCAGAGATCGGCAATTTCGGTCAGATGTACGATCGCAATCTGGGCAAGGACTCGCCCTACAACCTCCCGCGTGGCCTAAATGCGCTTTGGAAGGACGGTGGCGTTTTGTACACACCCATTATCGACTGATCCATGCGGCCCCGTGCTGTTACAGGCGCGGGGCCGAAACTCTCCAACTCCAGATTCGGTGAGCCGATGGTTGCCGCAACAGCGCGATCCCGCAAAACGGCTCAAATGCGGCGGCTGCTGATCCAGGCCGTGATCATAATCGCCCTCGTTGCGATCGTCTGGAGCACCTACACGACAGCACAGACCAATCTGAATGCCCTGGGCATCACCGGCGGCTATGCTTTTCTCGAACGCGCCACGGGATGGAGCTATTCGTTCTCACTGATACCGCGCTCGGTCGACGACACCTATCTGCGCACGCTGACAATCGGTTTCATCAACACGCTGTTTCTGGGTACTTTGTGCATCGTCCTCTCGACGATCATCGGTTTCGCCGTCGGTAGCATCCGCGACACCTCCAACCTGGCACTGCAGACGATTGCCAGCGTCTATGTGCAGCTGTTCCGCAACCTGCCGCTCATCTTGCAACTGGTCTTCTGGTACGCGGTGTTCATCCATTTGCCCGGGCCGCGACAAGCCTATGCTCTTGGCGAGATCGTCCTCTTTTCTAACCGCGGATTGATGCTGCCCGCGCTGAACATATCGGGCCAGACGGCGTTGATCCTGCTGCTGGGGTCAATTGCGCTGGGCGTCATCGTGTTGTTCGCGAGAATAACGGCGATGCGGGCGCTCTTCGTTTGGGCGTCCGCAACGGTGCTGGCAATTGCCGTTTCTTTGCTGATGTTCGTGCCCGAGGGCGAGCCGATCGCATCGGTGCCCACGCTCAAAGGACTGCGCTTCCAGGGCGGCATGCAAATGACCATCGAACTCGTCGCGATGATCGTTGCCATCGTGCTTTATAGCTCGGCCTATATCGCCGAGGTCGTGCGCGGCGGCCTTGCAGAGGTTCCGCGCGGCCTCATCGAAGCCGGCCAAGCGCTCGGTCTCAGCGGCCGGACGATCTGGAGTCGGATCAAACTACCGATGGCGCTGCGCAGCATCATTCCGCCGCTCGGCAATCAGTGGATCTTCGTCATGAAGGCGACCACCATCGGTGTGGCGATCGGATTCAGCGATCTCTTCATGATCGTCTCGACCTCGCTAACCCAGACCGGGCAGACGCTGGAACTGATCGCCATCTTGATGGGTGCATTCTTGCTGATCAACTTCGCGCTTGCGCAGTTTGTCAATGTGATCAACCGCCGCATGCAATTGAAGTCGCACTGATATGGCTGTCGTCGGCGCTTCCCCTATCCCTTTAGATGCGGTCGACGCGCCTAGTCGCTGGAGCCGGTTTGTGGAGGCCACGCGGCGCCGAGCGTTTGCGACGCCGGCGGACACAGTCATTTCCGTCATAGTGTTCGGCCTGTTGTTCTACATACTCTGGCTTGTGATTGACTGGGCGTTTGTACGCGCGGTGTGGTCGGCGGACGCCGTGGATCAATGCAAGGTAGACAGCATCGGGGCGTGCTGGTCCGTGATCGATGCGCGCCACCGGTTGATTTTGTTTGGGCTTTATCCGTTCGAAGAGCATTGGCGATCGACCGCCGCATGCGCCTCGATCATTGCCACTGTGGTTCTCTCTTGCATGCCGGCCTTCTGGTCATCGAGGCGGCTGATCACGCTTTGGATCGTCGGTTTCGCGGCTTACTATCTGCTCATGGAGGGCAGCCTCATCGGCCTGCCGCAGGTGACAACCGACCAGTGGGGCGGCCTGTCGCTGACGCTCTTTCTGTTCTCATCGGTTGTCCTGCTCGGCATGCCCATGGGCCTTGGACTGGCACTCATGCGACGCTCGAACATGCCGGTGGTGCGGCTGACGGCGACGCTGATTATCGATTTCGTTCGGTCTTTGCCGCTGCTGACCACGCTCTTCACCGCCGCCGTCATCCTGCCGATCCTACTGCCGGAGTGGTTGCAGGGCGACAAGATCTGGCGGGTGATCCTCGCCTTCGCGCTGTTCTTTGCCTGCTATCAGGCGGAGGTCTTCCGGGGCGGGTTTCAGGCCATTCCAAAAGGCCAGTGGGAGGCCGGAAAAGCACTCGGCCTGGGTCAATGGACGACCCTGTTCGACATCATCCTGCCGCAGGTGTTCCGCCATGCACTGCCGGCGACCATCAACATGGTCGTGCTCACCTTCAAGGAGACAGCCATCGTCATCATCATCGGCTTCTTCGAGATGCTGGCCTCGGCCGGCGCCGCCTTCGGCACCGGCGAGTGGGTGCCGTACTATCTGGAGGTCTATGTCTTCGTCGGCCTGATCTACTGGGTCTTTATATTCTCGCTGGGCCAGTATGGCGAATATCTGAAGAACCGCATGAAGGTGGATCACCGCTGACGGCTAACCCTTGAGGAGCGATGGCCGTTAGTCGAGAACCACCAATCCCTTTGGCGTCTCCAGCGTGAAGGCCAGTGCCCGGTCGCCTTCCTCGATCTGTGCCAGATGGGCAATCTCAAGCGCTTCGAACACAGCCCGCAGCTTGTCCGGATCGGGATGTGTCAGGTTGACGGTCTTTAGCCGAACGTCCAGGTCCTGCTGACCGGTTGACGGGTGCGGACCAGGCGACCATGCGATGAACGCGGGGATCAGTCCGCCCTCCGGCAGCGATCCGTCGCGTGGCACGGTCAAACGCCAGGTGCGGTCGCCGCGCTGAAAGTCAACGATCTCACCAAGATCGACCGGGCTGGCGGCGATCACGCTATCGAGGTCGTCGGTGCCGACAACCCAGCACAGCGCGCGTGGACGTTCGGCCAGGCGTTGCTGCGTGTTCGGATCATCGAGCGTGAACCAGCGCGCCCGGCCCGGATCGGGGGCATCGGGATCGATGGCGATCAGTTCGAAAAAACTCTCATTGCCTGTCTGCATAACGCAATTGTGCGTGCTCATCGCGTCATGTTTGGAGCCCGCTGGCACCTCCACGCCCAGCTCCGCGCGCATGGCCGAAACGCCCTGATCCAGGCTGGCAGCACCGATGGCGAAATGGTCGATCCGATTGTGCATGGCTAGGCCTCCGATCCGGTCTTGAGCAGCGGCAGCGCGGCCGCAAGGTCATCGATCAAGGTTTGCGTGTCCTCCAGCCCGATGCTGAAGCGCACTAGCGCGCCGGGCTCATCCCAGTGCCGTGCAACGCGCACCGGCTTCACAGGGAGAACAAGGCTCTCATAACCGCCCCAGCTCACGCCGATGCCGAAATGATGCAGTGCGTCAACAAAGGCCCGCAGATCGTCATCGGCGCAAGGGTGGAAGACAACGCCGAAGAGACCCGCCGCGCCGCGATAGTCACGCTTCCAGAACGCATGGCCCGGGCAGCTCTCAAAGGCCGGATGCAGCAATCGCTTGACCTGCGGCTGCTGGGCGAGCCAACCGGCGACATGTCGCCCGGCTGCTTCGATCGCATTCATGCGCAGTTCGAGCGTGCGTAGACCGCGCAGAGCGAGCATCACCTCCTGACCGCCCGTCTTGTCGCCAACCGCCATGACGCACTTTCGGATGCGCATCGCCAGATCGGCATCAGAACAGGCAATAACCCCCAGCATGCAGTCGCTATGCCCGCTCACATATTTGGACGCGGAGTAAACCAGCACATCGATGCCAAGTTCGAGTGGTCGGCAGAAGATCGGCGTTGCCCACGTGCCGTCGAAGACGCTTGTCACGCCATGGGCCTTGCAGACTTGCGTAATCGCCGGCGTATCGCAGATCTCAAACGTGCCCGAACCCGGAGCCTCGAACATCACCGCGGCCGTGTTGGACCGGAACAGTGCGGCAACATCGCCGCCGATCATGGGATCGAAATATTCGATCGCGACATTCTGTTTAGTCAGTACACTGTCGCAAAAGGCCCGCGTGTTACCATAGACATTGTCGCCGACGAGCAGATGCGTGCCGGGCGCCATCAGCTCCATCAGAGTCAGCGTGATCGCCGCAACGCCCGACGAGGTCAGCGTGACAATGGATGCGGCCTCAAGGTCGGCGAGTGCGTCTTCCAGCTTGAAACAGGCGGCATTGCCATAACGGCCATAGTAAAGCGTGCCCGGCCGGTAGCGGGCCGCACGGGCTGCTTCGAAGGCGGCAAGTGTGTCGAATACCATGGTCGAGCCGAGCTCGACCGGCATGTTGACCTGACGGCCCTCGACGCGGTCCGGCCGACCGGTCTGCACAAGTGAGTCTTTGATTTCGCTATCGGTTTTTGCCATTGGGCAAGGCACCCCTCCGACCGTCGATTGACGATGACAGGCGTCGCCAATTGTGTCAATATACAGAATATTCGTGCTGAATAATGACACGAAATAGCCTGAGGTTCATGAACAAGCACCTGACATCCAACCACTGGGGCGCGGGTATCGTCACCGTGAGTGACGGTCGCATCGTCGATGTTGAAGCCCATCCGGCTGATCCGTCGGGTTCGGCGATTAATGGCAATATCGCCGGTAGCTTGAATGGACGTGCGCGCGTTCTGCGCCCATCGATTCGCAAGGGCTGGCTGGATGGTGACCCCGGTCAGCCACGGGGAGAGCGTGGCCGCGACGTGTTTGTGGCGATGTCGTGGGACGAAGCGCTTGACCGCCTTGCGATCGAACTCGAACGGGTCCGGGATGTCCACGGCAACGGGGCTATCTTCGCCGGCTCCTATGGCTGGGCCAGCTCCGGCCGGTTTCACCATGCACAAAGCCAGCTCAAGCGGTTTCTAAACACAGTCGGTGGCTTCGTGCGTTCTGAGGGTAATTACAGCTACCAGGCGGCGTTGGTGCTGATGCCGCATATTGTCATGAACTATCGCGCGCAGGTGGAGCAGGCGACGCGCTGGCCGGTGATCGCACGGCATTCCGATCTGGTTGTCATGTTCGGCGGCGTGGCGCCGCGCAACATGCAGGTCGGCGACGGTGGGCTGGCGCGCCATCGGGGCTATGACAATTTGCGTGCATGCGCGGCGGCCGGCGTGCGGTTCGTCAACTTCAGCCCGCTGCGCAGCGACGCAATGCCGGAATTAAACGCCGAATGGCTGTCCCCGCGACCCGGCTCCGATACCGCCGTCATGATGGGCCTGGCGCACACGCTTGTAACCGAAGGGTTGCACGACCGGGCATTCCTTGAGCGTTACACAGTCGGGTTCGATCGCTTCGCCGCCTATCTGAATGGCGAGACGGACGGCACGCCGAAGGATGCCGACTGGGCCGAGCGGGTGTCGGGCATCGCCGCCGACCGCATCCGCGAGCTTGCCCGCCAAATGGCGGTCGGCCGGACGATGATTGCGACCGCGGCGGGCTTGCAGCGGGCCGATTATGGCGAACAACCGCTCTGGATGACCGTGACGCTCGCCGCCATGCTTGGTCAGATCGGCCTGCCCGGAGGCGGCTACACAGTGGGGTACGGCGTCAACGGCAATATCGGCAACATGCAGCGCCTGTTTGGATGGGGGAGTTTTCCGCAAGGTCGGAACCCGGTCGACGACTTCATTCCCGTTGCCATGACAAGCGAGATGCTGCTCAACCCCGGTGGAACCTATCTGTTCAATGGCGAGCAAAGAACGTTTCCCGACATCCGAATGGTCTGGTGGGCCGGTGGCAACCCCTTCCACCACCATCAGGACCTGAACCGGCTGCGCACCGCGTTCCAGAGACCTGAAACCGTCATCGTCAATGAGATGAACTGGACATCCACAGCACGCCACGCGGACATCGTCCTTCCGGTTGCCGCGCCGCAAGAGCGCTTGGATTTCGGAGGCGGCAAGTCCGACAATGGCCTGATCCCGATGCCGGCTGTGGTTCCGCCGCCGGGCGAAGCGCGCACGGAATATGAGACATTTGCCGAACTGGCGGCGCGGCTTGGGACCTGGGAGGCGTTTGCCGAGGGCAAATCTGCCGAAGACTGGCTACGCGAGATATGGGCCGTAACGCGCCAGCGCGGTGCCGATGCCGGGGTCGAACTGCCGGACTGGGACGCGTTTATCGCCGGCGATGTGATCGAGGTACCCGACCCCTCACCCGAACAGGTTTTTCTGGCAGACTTTCGCGCAGACCCTGACGCAAACCCACTGCCGACCCCGAGCGGCCGGATCGAGCTTCATAGTGAGACCATCGCCGGTTTCGGCCTCGACGATTGTCCAGGCCATGCGATCTGGCGCACGCCGCGCGACGAAGCGGCCAACAAGACCGACACCTATCCGCTCTACCTGATATCCGGTCAGCCAGGCACGCGGCTGCACAGCCAGCTCGACAATGGGGCCACCAGCCGCCGCCACAAGATCGAAGACCGGGAGCCGGTGCTGATTCACCAAGATGACGCGACCGTGCGGGGCATTGCCGACGGCGACGTGGTGGAACTGTTCAACGATCGAGGCCGCTGCCTAGCCGGCGCGCGAGTCACCGACGACATCGCCAAAGGCTGTGTCTTCCTGTGGACCGGCGCTTGGTACGACCCCGATTTCGACGCCCCGGACCATCGGGACCGCCATGGCAACCCCAATGTTCTGACTCACGACATGCGCACATCATCGCTGGCGCAAGGGCCGGCTGCGCATTCCACACTTGTGCAGGTGCGCCGGTTCGAAGAACCTCTCCCGGAGGTAACGGTTTTCGATCCGCCGGCATTTGTGGCAAGACAGGATCGATGAATCGGGAGGGGATTGTTTGGTCGAGAGTGCACAGGGGCGAAAGACGGACACCCCGAAACTGGATTCTACCCTTTCAAAGGGGTTGATGATTCTGGAAACTCTGACCGCCCATCGCGGCGGGAAAGGGGTCACGGAGCTATCCAAGCAACTCGGCCTGACCAAGTCGAACACGTTTCGCCTTCTGCAGACGCTATGTGCGCTTGGCTATGCGAAAAACAATCAAGACAAATCCTATTCGGCCACATTGAAGACCTGGCAGATCGGACGGGCGAGCGTCGAAAATCTCAATCTGCGCGAGGTCGCCCGACCCGCGATGCAGCAACTGGCAGCCGAAACGGGTGAAGTGATCTATCTGGCTGTGCCTGAGCATCTGCAGATCGTCTATATCGACAAGATCGACAGCGACGACCCCATCCGATCCTGGAACCCAATTGGCGGGAGTGCACCGATCCACTGCGTCGGGACTGGCAAGGCCATTTTGGCGGCCAACTACGAGACGCTGCGCGATACGGTGAAGCACAGCCTGGTGCGCTTTACCGATCGGACGATCACGGACATCGAGGCCCTCGACGCAGACATGGCTCTAACCCGCAAGCGCGGCTACGCCTTCGACACCGGTGAATTTCGGGACCGCGGATTGAGTTTCGGCGCTGCGCTCACCCTGCCGGCGGGCGAGGCCATCGCGGCAATCGGTATCTCTATCCCCGCTCGCAAACTGACCGAAGGGACCGAGGAGCGCCTTGGCGGGCTTGTTGCCGATGCAGCCCAAAGCGTCTCGCAACGGCTGAAGCTGCTACGATAGGTCTCTGCCTGTCAGCCCTTCTTTTCGGGAAACGCCACCGGCCCGCCCTGTTCGGCCCAGGTCGAAAAACCTTCGCGCAAATGCGCCGCCTCGAAGCCCATATCGTTGAGCGTCGCGACGGTGAGCGCCGACCGCCAACCCGAGGCGCAGTGAAAGACGAACGTCTTGTCCTGGCCGAAGATCTCCTTGAAATAGGGACTGTCCGGGTCGACCCAGAATTCGATCATCCCGCGCGGCGCATGAAAGCTGCCTGGGATAAAGCCAGAGCGCTGGCGCTCCCGGATGTCACGAATGTCGACAACAACCAGATCGGGGTCATCCAGCCTCTCAATCAGGTCTTTGGTCTCGACCTCTTCGATGCGCGCGCGCGCGCGTTCGACCATGGCTGCGGCTGTCGTCTTCAATTTCGGCATAGATCATTCGTTCTGTTATATGAAACATGTATTTCAAATGTTGACACAAGCAGCACCTCAAGGCAACAGTTGCTGGCGCATCGAAATGCCGATGCGAAACAGGAGTCCAAGCCACATGACGCGACAAGAAGCGATCTCGTTGTGGGACCTTTCATCACAGGAGAGCGACGTTCAGCACGACTTCGCTGCCACCGGGATGGTGGATGTCGCTATTGTCGGTGGCGGCTACACAGGCCTGTCGACCGCGCTCCATTGCGGACAAAAGGGGCTTTCGGCTCATGTGCTTGAGGCCGAGCAGATTGGTTTTGGCGGATCGGGGCGCAATGTGGGTCTTGTCAATGCCGCCGCTTGGCTACCGCCGCAGGAGGTTCGCAAGGTACTGGGCGATGACCATGGCAGCCGCTTTGTCAGCGAGTTCAGCCGAGCGCCCGAATATGTGTTCTCGCTTATCGAGCAGCATCAGATCCGGTGCGAAGCCACCCGCACCGGCACCATCCATGCCGCTCATGGGCCTGCCGGGTTCGAGGAACTGAAGGGCCGGAAAGCGGAATGGGACCGGCTTGGCGAGCCCGTAGATCTCCTCTCACGCGCAGAAGTGAGCAAGCTGATCGGATCGGATTCTTTTCACGGCGGTTTGCTGGATCATCGCGCCGGCACGATCAACCCGATGGGCTATTGCCGTGGACTTGCGCGCGCCGCGCAGGGCGCCGGCGCGGAGATCAGCACCGGCGTAAAGGTCACGAAGCTCGAGCGAGACGGCGATTTGTGGCGCGTTTCGACCGATCGCGGCGAGCTTTCGGCAAAGGCGGTGGTTCTGGGCACCAATGCCTATACCGATGAGCTATGGCCGGATCTGAACCGCAGCTTCACGCTGATTCATTTCTTCCAGCTTGCGACAAAGCCGCTGGGGCCGGACGCGGCGTATATTCTGCCGGAGCGACAGGGGCTCTGGGACACGGGCAGGATCATGTTCAGCTTGCGCCGCGATGCCAATGACCGACTGATCATCGGCTCGATGGGCACCGTCGTCGGAAGTTTCAACAAGGGCCTGTCGCACCGCTGGGCAAAGAAACAGATCGCCCGCATCTTTCCGTCGCTGGGGCCGGTCGAGTTCGAGGACGCCTGGCACGGACGCATTGCCATGACTCCGGACCATCTGCCGCGAATCCATCAACTGGCCGATAATCTCTACACCCCAATCGGCTATAACGGTCGCGGGATCACGACCGGCACCATCTTCGGCCGCGCCATGGCCGGCCTGTTGACCGGCGAGGGGGCGGACACGCTACCGCTGCCGATGAGCGGTACTAGCACTGTCCCGAATGGCGCCCTCATGTCGCGCTTCTATCAAATAGCCTTCACCGTCAATCAGATGATCAAGAGCGTTTGAGGCGATGGTCGACGGTTCGCTGCGGGTCGGCGTCGATATTGGCGGCACCTTCACCGATGTGGCGCTTGAGCGCGACGGCAGGGTTTCGACGGCCAAGGTGCTGACCGACTACGCCGAGCCGGAGCGGGCGATCCTGGATGGCATTGCCAGGGCAGCTGCTACCGCAAATGTCACCGTTAAGGACATCGGTCAGGTCATTCACGGCACGACGCTGGTCACCAATGCGCTCATCGAACGGCGCGGCGCGAAAACCGCCTTTGTCACAACCGAGGGCTTTCGCGACGTCATCGAGATGCGTTCGGAAAACCGCTTCGAGCAATACGATCTCAATCTGCTGCTGCCTGAGCCATTGGTTCCTCGCAAAGACCGGTTCACCTTGCACGAGCGCGTCGGCCATGATGGTGCAGTCCTTCTGCCGCTCGATCCGGAGGAAGCAGACGCTCTGGCCCGGCGCATTGTGGCCGAGGGCTTTGAGGCCGTGGCCGTTGGTTTCCTGCATGCCTACGCCAATGACGGCCACGAGCGGATGATGGAAGCGGCGCTGCGCAAGCACTCACCTGATCTGTCGATCTCGCTGTCATCGGTCATCTCACCGCAGATGCGCGAACTGCCGCGCTTCAACACCGTCATCGCCAACGCTTATGTGCGACCGCAGGTGGCCGCCTATCTGGGCCGACTCGTGGCAAAACTACGCGAGGCGGGCATTGGTGCCCCAGTCTTTATGCTGCATTCAGGGGGTGGGCTGATCTCAGTGGAAACAGCGGCGGAGCAGCCGGTGCGCCTGCTGGAGTCCGGGCCGGCCGGTGGCGCGATCTTCGCGGCCGGTTTCGCCCGCGCGCACACGCTCGACAAGGTTCTGTCCTTCGACATGGGCGGCACAACCGCCAAGATATGCCTCATCGAGGACGGCGAACCGAAAACCGCCAACACATTCGAAGTGGCCCGGACCTATCGGTTCAAGAAGGGTTCGGGCATGGTGGTCTCGACGCCGGTCGTCGAGATGGTGGAGATCGGCGCGGGCGGTGGCTCCATCGCGTCCATGGATACCATGGGCCGCATTCAGGTGGGGCCGCGCTCGGCCGGCTCCGAGCCGGGACCGGCGTGTTATCAGCGCGGCGGCGAGGAACCGACGGTCACCGACGCCAACCTGCTTCTGGGGCGGTTGGATCCCGACAACTTTGCCGGCGGCGCCATCCCACTTTCGAGTGCCAAGGCCGCGGTTGCCATCGACGATCGACTCGCCGCGCCGCTCAGCCTGCCGGCTCAGGATGCTGCCTTCGGCGTCACGGAGATGGTTGACGAGAACATGGCCAACGCCGCGCGTGTCCACACGGTGGAGAACGGCCGCGACATCGAGCATTTCACCATGATTGCATTCGGCGGCGGCGCGCCGCTGCATGCGTGCCGGCTGTGCGAGAAACTGGGCATTGACGCGCTGCTCGTTCCGCCTGGCGCCGGTGTCGGCTCGGCCATCGGGTTCCTGAAAGCGCCGTTTAGTTATGAGGCGACGAAGGGGCTATTTCAGCGACTCGATGCATTCGATAGCGATGCCGTAAACGCCGCCTTGACACAGCTTGAACGCGAGGCAACCGCCTTCGTGAAAGCGGGGGCAAGCGATGCCAAAACGGTTACGCGGTTGACCGCTTTCATGCGCTATTCCGGCCAGGGCTGGGAAATCCCGGTGCCGCTGGAGCACCGGCGCTTCACCGCCGCCGATGTCGGGCCGATCACGCAAGCGTTCGAGACCGCTTATGGGACCCTGTTTGGTCGCACCATTGACGGTCTATCCATCGAGATCACCAATTGGTCGCTCGTGGTTGGCTCGGTATTGCCGCCGGTGGCAGACGTCGGCCGACCATCGGAGGCCGACACGGAGCCTCCATGGCCCAAGCGCTGTTTCTACGATACCGCGCAGCGCAAGACCGTTGAGGCGCGGGCGGTTGAGCGCGTGGCAATGAAGCCGGGCGTCACCGTCGAAGGGCCGGCGGTGATCGTTGAGGATGAAACTTCGACCATCGTCACATCGGCGTTTCGCGCCATCGGTCAACGCGACGGCAGCCTGTTGCTGACGCGTAAGGAGAGCTGAGCGATGGCGCCCTCCTCCATCGACTATCAGATCATGTGGAACCGGCTCATCGCGGTGGTCGAGGAGCAAGCGATGACGCTGATCCGCACCGCCTTCTCCACCTCCGTGCGCGAAGCGGGCGACCTTTCCGCCGGCTTGTTCGACCGCAAGGGCCGGATGATGGCGCAAGCCGTCACCGGCACGCCCGGCCACGTCAACGCGATGGCCGAAAGCGTCACCCATTTCGCTCGAGAGATCGGCGCACAGAACATCTTCGAGGGCGATGTCTTCATCACCAACGATCCCTGGCTGGGCACCGGCCATCTGCACGATTTCACCGTGGTCACGCCTATCTTTCGGGGCGGGCTGCATATCGGCTTTTTCGCCTGCACGGCGCATGTGGTCGATATCGGCGGGCGCGGCTTTGGGCCGGATGGCAACGAGGTTTATGAGGAAGGACTGCTGATTCCGATCATGAAGTTCGCCGAGCGCGGTGCGGTCGATGAGGTGCTGCTGCGCATCGTGCGCGCCAATGTGCGCGAGCCCGATCAGGTGGTCGGCGACATGTATTCGCTGGCCGCCTGCAACGAGATCGGAGATCGTCGCTTGCAAGCGATGCTGGACGAGTTCGGCATCGATGATCTGGATGGCTTGTCGGATTTCATCGTCGAGACGAGCCGCAAGGCGACGCATACGGCCATCGCCGCGGTTCCCGCCGGCACCTATCGCAACACGATGGAGGTCGACGGCTATGACGCACCCGTCACAATGGCCGTAACTCTCACCGTCAATGGCGATCGGCTGACCGCCGACTTCGCCGGCACGTCGGGCATGAGCCGCTTCGGCGTCAATGTCCCAGAAGTCTATACGCGAGCTTACGCTTGCTACGGCCTGAAATGCGCCATCGCCCCGCAGGTGCCGAACAATACGGGCTCGTTGGAGCCCTTCGAGATCACCGCGCCGGAAGGCTCGATCCTCGCGGCCAAGCGCCCCGCGCCGGTTTCGGTGCGCCATGTGCTCGGCCATCTGGTGCCCGACGTGGTGCTTGGCGCCTTGCATAAGGCGATGCCGGACACGGTGCCGGCGGAAGGCGCGAGCGCGCTCTGGAACATCCAGATATCGGCGCGCCCGAGCGATCCGGCGAGCGCTTTGCCAAACCGCGAGGTGCTCATGTTCAACTCCGGCGGCACCGGCGCGCGCGCCACTGCCGACGGCCTGTCGGCAACGGCCTTCCCGTCGGGCGTCTCGACGATGAGCGTCGAAGCGACCGAGCATGTCGGCCCCATCACCGTGTGGCGCAAGGATCTGCGCGAAGGCTCCGGCGGGGTCGGTGCCTTGCGCGGCGGGCTTGGGCAAACGATCGAGATCGAGCCGCGCCAAGGCTATGATCTGTGGTTCAACGCCATGTTCGACCGGGTCGAGAACCCTGCACGCGGGCGTGATGGCGGTGGCCCGGGTGGCGCCGGCCGCGTCGAGCTGACCGATGGAACGCCTCTGAAGTCCAAGGGCCGGCAATTGGTTCGCAATGGTCAGCGCTTGCGGCTCAGCCTGCCGGGCGGCGGCGGTTATGGCGATCCGACACAGCGTGACAGAGCAAAGGTCGCCACCGACCTGGAGGCCGGTATGATCACGCCGGAACAGGCGAAGGCCGATTACGGATACGAGACCTAGGGGGAAGACGCAGATGACGGACACACCATTGGCGCTGGTGACGGGCGCCGCGCAGGGGATCGGCTATGCTTGTGCTGAAGCGCTGGCCGAAGACGGCGCCCGGCTGATCCTCGCCGACATCAATTCGGACGGCGTGAAAGCGGCGGCCGAAAAGCTGGGCGGCGGCGCCGTGGGCATGATCTGCGACATGGGCGATGTCGATCAGATCAACACCATGTTCGATGCAATCGAAACCGAACATGGCCCCGTCGAAGTTCTCGTCAACAATGCGGGGGTCGCCATGCCGGGCGATTTCCTCAGCTATGATCTGACGGCCTTCGAGCGGGTTCTAGACATCAATCTGCGCGGCGTGTTCCTGGCCACCCAGCGCGCCGCCCAGACCATGGTCGCCGCCGGGATCGAGGGCGCCATCGTCAACATGTCGTCCATCAATGCGCAGGTGGCGATCCCCGCCATTCCCGCCTATTGCGCCTCCAAGGGCGGCGTCATGCAACTCACCAAAGCGGCGGCACTGGCGCTCGCACCACACAATATCCGAGTGAATGCGGTGGGACCCGGCTCCATCGACACGGAGATGATGGCCGGCGTCAACGCCAACCCGGACGCCATGAAAATGGTCATGTCGCGCACACCGCTCAAGCGCGTCGGCACCCCGCGCGAAATAGCAGATGTGGTGGCCTTCCTGGCCAGCAAGAAGGCCAGCTACATCACTGGCGAGACCATCTATGTGGATGGCGGGCGTATCGGCATGAACTACACCTGCTGAGGCGGTCATGACTTCGCTTTACCCAGAAACCTATGCGCGCTGGAAACGCGATCCGACCGCCTTTTGGGACGAGGCGGCCGAAGCGATCGACTGGTTCCAACCGGTCGGCAAAGTCTTCGATCCGGACATGGGCGCCTATGGCCGCTGGTTCGCGGGCGCCACCTGCAACACATGCTTCAACTGCGTCGACCGGCATGTGGAAGCGGGCCATGGTGCGCGCACGGCACTGATCTATGACAGCCCGGTTACCGGCACTGTCGCTACCTTTGCCTATGACGACCTTCTGGCACAGGTGAACGCGCTCGCGCATGTGCTCAGGACACAGGGTGTTGGCAAGGGCGACCGGGTGATCATCTATATGCCCATGGTGCCCGAGGCGATTTTCGCCATGCTGGCCTGCGCCCGTTTGGGGGCGATCCACTCGGTGGTCTTCGGCGGCTTTGCGGCGCGCGAACTGGCCACGCGCATCGACGATGCCGCGCCGAAATTCATCGTCTCGGCCTCCTGCGGTATCGAGACGAGCCGCGTGGTCGCCTATAAGCCGCTGCTGGACGAAGCGATCGCCATGGCGTCAGCCAAGCCGGAAGGGTGCTTGATCCTGCAACGCGACCGGCTGACATGCGATCTCGTGCCAGGTCGCGATATTGACTATGCCGAGACGGTGGGCGCTGCGCTGGCATCGGGCGCGACGACCGAATGCGTGCCGGTCCTGGCCACCGATCCGCTCTATATCCTCTATACCTCCGGCACCACCGGCCAACCCAAAGGTGTCGTGCGCGATAATGGCGGGCACATGGTGGCGCTCAAATGGACCATGGAGCACCACTATGACGTCCGCCCCGGCGAAACCTTCTGGGCGGCATCCGATGTCGGCTGGGTCGTCGGTCATTCCTATATCTGCTACGCGCCGCTGCTGCATGGCTGCGCCACGGTGCTCTACGAAGGCAAGCCGGTGGGCACGCCCGACGCAGGCGCATTCTGGCGGGTCATCGCCGATCACAAGGTGGTGGCGCTCTTCACCGCGCCCACCGCATTTCGCGCCATCAAGAAGGAAGATCCGAGCGGCGCGCTGATCGGTGACTACGATCTGAGTGCTTTCCGCACGCTGTTCCTGGCGGGCGAGCGCTCCGATCCGGCAACCATCACGTGGGCGCAAGCCAATCTGGATCGGCCGGTGGTGGATCACTGGTGGCAGACGGAAACCGGCTGGCCCATGTCAGGCAATCCGGCGGGGCTCGGGCTGCTGCCTGTCAAGCCTGGTTCGCCGGGTGTACCCATGCCCGGCTACGAGATCGACGTACTCGACGATGCAGGTCACGCGGTTCCGCGCGGAACGCTGGGCAATATCGTCTGCAAGCTGCCGCTGCCGCCTTCCGGCTTCCCCACATTGTGGAATGCCGAGGCGCGCTTTCGCCAAGCCTACCTGGATGAGTTCCCAGGCTATTATGCGACATCCGATGCCGGGATCATGGACGAAGACGGCTATGTCTTCATCATGGCGCGCACCGACGATATCATTAACGTTGCCGGCCATCGCCTATCAACGGGCGCCATGGAGGAGGTCATAGCGAGCCATGCCGACATTGCCGAATGTGCGGTCGTCGGCATGGCGGATACGCTAAAGGGACAGTTACCCATCGGCTTCTTTGTCACCAGTGCCGGCGTCGATCGCAGCGAAGCGGAGGTTGAACGGGAACTGGTGGCGCTGGTACGCGAGAAGATCGGGCCGGTCGCCGCATTCAAGACGGCAATAGCGGTGCCAAGCCTGCCCAAGACACGGTCCGGCAAAGTGGTGCGAGGAACCATGCAGAAGATCGCCGACGGAACAGACTGGCAAATGCCGGCCACAATCGACGATCCTTCGAGCCTCGACGACATCGCCGCGGCGCTGAAGGCCCGTGGCCTGATAGGTTAGGATGAGCAGATGATTGAACGCCAGCACACCGGCCAGCGCATGAGCAAGATCGTCAAGCACAACGGCGTCGCTTACCTGTGCGGGCAGGTCGGCGATGGTGAGACGGTTGCCGAGCAGACCGCGGACTGCCTGTCGCGGATCGATGCACTTCTGCTTGAGGCGGGTTCCGATCGCGAACACATGCTGCAAGCCATCATCTGGTTGGCCGACATGGCCGATTTTGCTGAAATGAACGCGGTCTGGGATGCCTGGGTGCCCCAGGGGCATGCGCCGGTCCGCGCCTGCGGCGAGGCGAAGCTCGCCCGGCAAGCGCTAAAAGTCGAGATCATCGTCACGGCTGCTGTCAAAGGTTGAGAGGACACCCGATGAACGAAACCCCGGCCATAGCCATGCGGGAGGTGAATAAGTTCTACGACAGTCATCACGCTTTGCGCGATGTCACCCTTTCGGTGGCCAAAGGCGAGAAGATGGTGGTGTGCGGGCCATCGGGCTCAGGCAAATCGACAATGATCCGGACGATCAACCAGCTTGAGGAACATCAGTCCGGGACGATTGAGATCGATGGCGAGGAGATCTGGGCGGGGTCTCCGAACATGGATGCCATCCGTCGCCGGGTCTCGATGGTCTTCCAGCACTTCAACCTGTTTCCGCACATGACCGTTCTCGAAAACTGCACGTTGGCGCCGATCCGTACCAAGAAGGCGACGCCGGCGGAGGCCAACGATCTGGCAATGACATATCTTTCGCGGGTTCAGATTGCCGATCAGGCACAAAAGCATCCTGCCCAGTTATCGGGCGGGCAGCAGCAGCGTGTCGCGATTGCCCGTTCGCTGTGCATGCAGCCGGACATCATGCTGTTCGACGAGCCAACGTCGGCGCTCGATCCGGAAATGATCGGCGAAGTGCTCGACGTGATGGTGTCGCTGGCAAGCGAGGGCATGACAATGGTCTGCGTGACACACGAAATGGGCTTTGCGCGCAAGGTCGCCGACCGCGTGGTGTTCATGGATGCCGGACAGATCGTCGAACAGAATGACCCTGAGACCTTCTTCACCAATCCGCAAAACGATCGCGCCAAAGAGTTCTTAGATCAGGTGCTTAGCCACTAGTCATCGAGTGGTTTCATCGCCCGGTTAAAACCGATCAATCGCATCACCCGCCGATCCCGGGCGAGCGCGTCTTCGATCGTTGCCTCGACCTTTTCCAGGTCCTCAGTGGCGGAGATCGCGCGACCATTGAGCCGGTCGAACCGGCCCGATGCGATCTCCACTGACAATTCGGCAGCTCGGCTTGGCGGAAGATGGTCACCGTCTTCGAAGCGCTTAGCGGTTCCGGCCATGTACTTCCTACCAGCCTCCGAGGTCAGCTGGAATTCGGTCATGTCGGTTTTGACCAGCCCCGGCGCCATTGCAAAGCAGCACACGCCCGAATCCTCCAGGAGGGCCGCGGTGCACTCGGTTAACCGCATGGTTCCGGTTTTCGATATCGAATAGGCCGAGCCCATCGGTAGGGGTGCGGCCGTGCCGCCGCCAATCAAATTGATGATGCGACCCGAGCCGCGCTCGATCATGTCCGGGATAGCGACCCGGCTGCAATGAAAGGCCGACTTCAAGTTGACCTCGATATCCCGCCACCAGGTCTCCGCATCGACCTCCCAGAACGGGCCGATACCGAAAAAGACACCGGCATTGCTGATCAGCGTATCGACCGGGCCGAGTTCCCCGGAAGCTGTGGCAAATGCCTCCTGAACCTGTGCCAGGTTCGTTAGGTCGGCTGCGACTGCCAAGCCGATGCCGCCGGCGGACCGGATCTCGGCGACGGTATCGTCGAGCGCGGCCTGGCCGCGCGCCACAATGGCCACCTTTGCGCCGGCGGCCGCCTGCGCGAGCGCCAGGTGCCGGCCAATACCGCGGCCGCCGCCGGTGACGATCGAAACGGTGCCGTCAAGTTTTCCCATCTGCATCGGTTCTTTCTAAGAGGTTATGGTTATGGCGATGTCATGGCTTCAACGGCGTTTGATCCCTATAAGAACGTCGTCTGCAGCCATAATCAGCGATCGCGTCTTATTGCGAGGATCGCTCGACGCCTCGCATCTTGGTCAGCAGATTGCGTCTGGCCCGCATGACATGCGCGGCCGCCAGAAGCCCGGCAGCTTCGGCATCCTGATCGAGGATCGCCGATGTCAAAAGCCGATGATCCTCGATAACGCCTTCCAGCCGTTCGGAAGCGTAGCCATAACGCTGCCAAACGATTCTCAAGATCTGATAGTGGCGTTCCTCAATCTCGGTCGCCTCGCGATTGCCCGACGCTTGGCTGATGGCCTGGTGAAAGCGATGGTTGGCTTTGAGGGTAGCGTCCCGGTCGCTTTCCGCCGAGACGCATTCGAATTCGGTTTTCGCCGACGAAATCGCATTTGAAGCTGCCGGCGTCAGTCGCTCGGCAGCGCGGCGGGCCTGGACGGCCTCAAGCGCCAAACGCACGTCGAAGAGATCGATCATGAACGACACGTCTATTTCTCGGACGCGCATACCGCTGTTGGGTGTGAAATCGACGATGCCCTGGCCATTCAGGATCCTGAGCGCCTCGCGGATCGGCATATGACTGGTCGCATAGAGGTTCGCCAGTTCGGCGAGCTTCAAGCGTTCGCCGCCGGCGAACTTTCCGTTGATGATGTCTTCTCTGATCCGGTCGCTGACTTCGATGTATTGCGACGCCAAGATGCTCTCCTCCGTTTGCTCCCTGCCAGCGAAGCAATTCACGTCCCGCCTGTCGAGGCCGAGGTCCGGACCCGGTTCTTCCGGGCTCGCCGGCCGTCAACCGCTTGGTTCTTAGCGCGGATCCAATATTTGATCAACATTTGGCATTGATTGGCACTTTTCGTTCCTTATTGACTTATATTTGATCAAAGATATAGCTTGGGTCAGCGCTCGCGCATAAGGAAAAAACTGGGAGGAGAAACCAATGACGTTTCACAGGACCAAGACGAAATTTCTCTGTGGTCTGCTTGCAACGACGCTGCTAGGCGCCACCGCCGCCGTCGCTCAGGTCAAGGACGTGCCGCGCGAGAGAACCTTCATTCACGAAGGATGGAGCCAGGGTGCGCCAACCCTGAAAACGCCGCGAAATGCGAACTATTACAATCTGGCCGGCGAGTATCGTAACGGCCACATGCACAATTTCGAGCCGTTGTTCTACTTCAACTCGATCACCGGCGACCTCGTGCCGTGGCTCGGAGAGAGCTTCGAAATGAACGAGGATTTCACAGAGGTGACCGTGAAGGTCCGCGCCGGCGCAAAATGGGCGGATGGCGAAGACTTCGACGCCGAAGACGTCGCCTACACCATCAACATGCTGGTGGAAAACGGAAACGGCCCGGCAAACATGCGCAAGGCCAAGGAAGTGTCCAACCAGGTCATCGGCGCGGACGTCGTCGACAAGCTGACAGCGAAGATCAAGCTCAACGCGCCGGACCCGCGCTATCCGTTTCGGCAGTTGATCAACTACTACGGCCACGGGCTGGTCTGGGTGCCTGAACATATCTGGCGCGACATTGAAGATAAGGCGGCCTTCACCTGGTACGACGAGGAAAAGGGTTATCCGGTCGGCACCGGAGCCTGGAAGACCGTCTTTGCATCACCGGATCAGATCGTGCTGGACAGGCGGGACGATTGGTGGGGCGTTGAAACCGGATTTCGCGACCTGCCCGGCCCCGAGCGGGTCGTGGCGATCGGTATCGGCGACAATGCTCGCCGCGCCGATATGATTTTGAACAACGAAGTCGATTCCACTCAGCTCGTCACCTCGCTGGACCTGTTGAAATCAGTGCTCGACAAGTCCGACGCAGTGACCACTTATACCGGCGACGAGCCGCCCTATGCCTATCAGGACTGGTGGCCGCACTCGCTCTACTTCAACCACCTCCTCGAAGACAGCCCGTTCGCCGATCTCCGCGTGCGCAAGGCCGTGCGCTATGCCGTCGACAAGGAGCAGTTGATCGAGTTCGCATGGGGCGGCGGCAACACGCGCAACGATTGGCCTTATCCCCACTATGCTCCGCTGGTTTGGTACATGGAGCAGGCCCAAGACATCGTGGACAAGCACGAGGCGGGCGAATTCAGTCTGGAGAAATCGGCCGCGCTCATGGAAGAAGCCGGATACGCGCGCAATGGCGACGGCATGTGGGAAAAGGACGGCAAGTGCGCCGGCGGCCCGCTCGAGGTCCACCAGGTCCTGGCGGCCGTCGGCCAGGTGCTGGTGCAGCAGCTGATCAATGCCGGCTTTTGCGCCGAGTACAGCCAGACCCCGGAAAGTTTCGATCTGTTCCGCAAGGGCGAAAGTGTCTGGCATATCTTCGGCCACAACGGCGGCTCGGTTTTCGATCCGGTCGACACGATGCGCATGTACATCACCAAAAACCGGACGCCGATCGGAACGTCGACCATGTTCGTCAGCCGCTGGGCGAACCCAGAGTTCGACGCGATCTACGACAAGATGGCCGCCATCCCGCCGGAAAACCGGGACGAACTGCTGCCGCTGTTCCGCGAGGCCTTCGATGTCTGGTTCGGCGACGTGGTCGAGGTGCCTCTGGAACTCGGCTACCACACGATTCCGATGAATACGACCTACTGGACCAACTTCCCGACCGAGGACAATCCGTACACCCTCGCCTGCATCCCGTGCTTCATCTCGGGCGCCGGCACGGAGGTGCTCCACGGCGTGCAACCGGTCCAGTAAGGGCCTCGCTCTAACCGCAAAAGCCGACGGGGTGCCATGCGCCCCGTCGGATCGCGGGAGGGATCGGACATGCGCATACTGCAGCGTCTCTTGATGATGGTTGTGATCATCTGGATCGCGGCGTCGATCAACTTCCTCATGCCGCGCCTGTCAGACCGCAACCCGGTCGAAGAGATGATCGCCGCGTCGATGGGCGAGTCGGGCGGCACGATGGAGGGAATCGAGGAAGCCGTCGCCGATTTCGAACGCCGTTTCGGCATGGATCGGCCCCTTTGGGTCCAGTACGCCAACACCGTGTACGATGCGATGACCTTCGATTTGGGTATCTCGATCTCCTACTTCCCCGACCGTGTTTCGACGCTCGTGCTCCAAGCGCTGCCGTGGACGATGGGAGTCATGCTGACGACCACGCTGCTGGCCTTCGTCATCGGAACGCCGCTCGGTGCCCTAACAGTCTGGCCCCGCGCGCCAAAGTGGGTGAACGCGGTCGTCCCGATCGTGATGATCCTGGCCGCCATCCCGTTCTACCTCATCGGACTCATACTGATCTATGTCTTTGCCTCGCGGCTCAGTTGGCTACCGACGGGCAAGGGCTATGCGTCCGGGCTCCTACCGGACTGGAGTTGGACGTTCGCGCAGAGCGTCCTGACCCACGCCGTCCTCCCCGCCATGTCCATCCTGCTTGCCTCGATCGGCATCTGGGCGCTGTCGATGCGAGGCATGATGGTGACCGTGCAAGGCGAGGACTACATGGTTTTCGCCAAGGCCAAGGGATTGAAAGGATCGCGCCGCTTCTGGCGCTACGGCGTCCGCAACGCCATTGCCCCGCAGGTCACCGCGCTTGTGCTGACGCTTGCCAACGTGGTGACCGGCGCGGTCCTGGTCGAGCGGGTGTTCTCCTATCCGGGCCTCGGCAGCCTGCTTTATCAGGCGATCCTTCTCAACGACTACTACCTCATCTTCGGATGCGTCTACATGCTGGTCCTGACGGTCGGATTCTCGCTGATGGTTCTCGACCTGGTTTACCCGCTCATTGACCCGCGCATTCGAACCAGCGTGACCGATTGACATGGCGAACGCGGATTATCAGGGTGCAATCGAGGACTGGGGAACGTCGGCAAGACGTTGGCGGACCGTTTCCGCCTATCTCAAGCGCAATCCATCGCTCGTCGTCGGCGCCATCCTCCTATTGATCCTGGCCGCGGTCGCGATTGGCGGACAAGCCTTCATCGACTACCGGGACGCCGCACCCCTCTCGAACCGGCCGAGCAGGCCACCCGGCGCGGACTATCCCCTCGGCACCGACAAGTTCGGCAGGGATCTTCTTGCGATCCTTGTCTATGGAACGTTTTTGACCGGCAAGGTCGGTCTCGTCGCGGGCTTTTTGGGTGTCGTCATCGGGGCGGTTCTGGGTTTCCTCGCCGGGTTCTTCCGAGGCATCACCGACACGTTGATTTCACTGTTCACCGACGTGCTCCTGACGATCCCGCCGCTTCTCGTGCTGGTCGTAATCGCCACGAACATCCCGGGCAAGCTCGATACCGACCAGATGGCGATCATCATCTCACTGCTCGCCTGGCGCCAGCCCACGCGGCAGATCAGGGCGCAGGTTCTGATCATGCGCGAGGCGGGCTATGTCAAAACCGCGCATCTGGGCGGCACATCGCGGCTCGGCATCGTGTTCAAGGAACTGATGCCGAACCTGATCCCCTATTTGATGGCTTCGTTCGTGCTGGCGGTGGCCACGGCCATGTTGGCTTCGGTCGGACTGGAGGCGCTCGGACTCGGGCCGCAGAACGAACCGACACTCGGCATGACGATCTACTGGGTGATGCTCGAAGGCGCGTTCACAACGGGTCTGTGGTGGTGGTGGTCGACGCCGCTCATCGCGCTGATCACCCTGTTCGTCGGCCTCTATCTGGTTAGCGCCGGGCTCGACGAGTTGGCAAACCCCCGCACGCGGAGACGCGGAGCATGAAGGATGGCGGTGTTATGAAGGGCCTTTCCGTCACTGACCTGCGGGTAGAGTTTTACACCGACGACGGAATCGTGAAGGCGGTGGACGGGGTGGACTTCACCGTCCGGCCGGGAGTGCGAACGGGTTTCGTCGGCGAGAGCGGCTCGGGCAAGACCACGACGGCCCTGGCGCTGATGGGGATGATCGAGCCACCCGGAAGGGTGGTGAGCGGTCAAGCCGACCTCGATGGGCTCGATATCTTGAGCCTTACGGAAGAGGAATTTCGGCAACAGCGCCTCGCCACGGTCAGCTACATCCCGCAAGGCGCCATGAATTCCCTCAATCCGGTCGCCCGGATCGAAACCCAGATCCTCGACGGGATGGCCGACCACGGCCACCACCTGCGCGGCAGCGAAGCGGCGGACAGGGTTGCCGAACTCCTGGCCCAGGTCGATCTGCCACCGAACGTCGGGCGCATGTATCCGCACGAACTCTCAGGCGGCATGAAGCAGCGCGCCTGCATCGCCATTTCGATCGCACTCGGCCCGCGGCTTCTGATCGCCGACGAGCCGACCTCGGCACTCGACGTCATTACCCAGCGGCGGGTCATGGAAACCCTCGGCAAGGTACAAGAGACGATCGGTTCGTCGCTCATCCTTATCGGGCACGACATGGGACTAATGGCGCAGTTTGTCGACGAGATGATGGTGATGCGCGACGGCAAGGTTGTCGAACACGGCGATGTCGCCGACATATTCGGCAGTCCAGAACACGCCTACACCCGGCAACTGATCGACGCGGTCCCATCATTGCAGCGCAAGCCCGCCGCCGCACCAATATCGAGCCCGCGCCAAGACCGGCCCACCGATACCCCTCTCCTGGAGCTCGATAACGTCGGCAAGACGTACCGCAAGGGCCGCTCGCGTATCGAAGCACTGAAACCGCTGTCGTTTCGGCTGGATGGCAACAAGCCGCGCGTCATCGCGGTGGTCGGCCAATCGGGTTCGGGCAAGACCACATTGGGCTCGCTAGTGCTCGGATTCGAAACGGTGACGCAGGGCACCGTCCGGTTTGACGGCGAGAATATCCTGCGGCCCGGCAAGGACGCCACATCCCGGTTCCGGCGGGAGGTTCAGGCGATCTTCCAGGACCCGTACGCGTCCTACAACCCCTTTTACAAGGTCGACCACGTGCTCTCGGTCCCGCTCAGAAATTTCGGGGTCGCCAGAGGGCGCGAGGAAGCGCTCGGGCATATGGTGGAGGCGTGTCACAGCGTCGGCCTTGAACCCGCCCAGACCATTCACCGCTATGCCCATCAGATGTCTGGGGGCCAGCGGCAGCGCCTGATGGTCGGGCGCGCGATCATGCTGAAACCGCGTCTTCTGGTGGCCGACGAACCCGTTTCGATGGTAGATGCTTCGCTGCGTTCGATAATCCTTGGAAATCTGGCGACGATGAAAGCCGAACTGGGGGCTTCGGTCATCTACATCACCCACGACCTCGCCACGGCCTACGAGGTTGCCGACTATGTGCTGGTTCTGCACAAAGGCAGGGTGGTTGAGGCCGGGGTACCCGAGACGGTCATCGGCGATCCGCGCCATCCCTATACGAAACTGCTGGTCGACTCGATCCCGTGGCCCGACCCCAACAGGCATTGGGGCGCGGGCGGCACACTGGACGAAGAATTTGCGGCGGTCGCCCAGGCAGACCTGTCCGAACCCACGATCATTCGCGATGAAGTCGCGGGATTCCAACTCGGTCAAGGGTGGACAGGTTGAAGCACTCAGCAACACGCAGAATTGGACGCACGGATGTCGAGGTGACCCGTCTCGGCTATGGCGGCACGGCGCTTGCCGGCGATGCGGCTCCACGAAGCGAAGCCGAGGCCAACGCAACGATTGCCGCTGCGCTTCGCCACGGGATCCGATATTTCGACACCAGCCCCTTTTACGGCAGCGGACTGAGTGAACATCGGATCGGCGCCGGATTGCGTCCGGTGCCACGTGCGGACGTGACCGTTAGTACAAAGGTGGGTCGTCTCCTTATCCCCGATATCGAGGCTGGCGCTCAAGGAAAATCACCGTTCCAAACGGAGTTCGATTACAGCCGCCCAGGCACTGTTCGGTCATTCGAAGATAGCCTACAGCGCCTCGGCATGGCCCGCATCGATCTCGTGATCATCCACGATGTCAGCCATCGCTGGCATGGCGAGAATTTCGATGCGGCGCTCTCTAAAGCGATGGCGGAAGCGCTGCCGATGCTCGTGACTCTGCGCGATACGGGTGTGATCGGCGCCGTCGGACTCGGCACAAACGACCTTGCCGCGGCGGTGCCGATGGCCGCCCATGGCGGCCTCGACTGTGTGATGATCGCGCGGGAGTACAATTTGCTCAATCATGCCGACCTCCTGCGCGAACTCGCGCCGATCTGCGCCCAGAACGGGACGTCTCTCCTATGCGCAGCGCCCTACGCATCCGGCATCTTGGCGACAGGCACCGTCGACGGGGCGACCTATATGTACGAAGCTCCGAGCGAGCCAATGCGTGCCAGGATTGGCGCCATTGAGAATGTGTGTGCGGAATTCGGCGTGCCCTTGCGTGCCGCCGCCCTGCAGTTCGCCGATCTCAATCCAGCCGTCGCGTCCGTTGTCGCCGGCATGCGAACGGAAGCCGAAGTCGCTGCGGCGGTTGACGCCTTCAACCACCCGATCCCACCTGACTTCTGGAATCGGCTTAAATCACTGGGGTTGATCGAAGAGACCGCGCCGACCGACGAGGGAACGCCATGAGTCGCCCCGGCCGCACCTCTCACCGGATTGTCGATGTCGGTCTGGCGGAGATACGCGTGAGCGCGCGAACACTCTGGCGCCACGTGCGGTTGACGACCGCGAGTGGGCTGACCGGATTGGGCGAAGCCACGCTTGAGAATGCCGACACCGACTTCGGACAACGCCTGCACGCCGGTGCTAGCCAATTGCTCGGCTGCGAGCCCAGCCAAGATGCACTGAAGCCATTTCGGCAATCGCCATTGGATCTTGCCGATCGAACGGTGCTTTCAGCTCTCGATCAAGCCGTGTTGGACCTTCAGGGGCAAATCGCCGGCGAGCCGCTCTGTATGCTGCTTGGTGCCGAAACGGCGGATATACGCTTGCCTCTTTACGCAAACATCAACCGAGCAACCCGGGACCGAACGCCAGAGGCCTTCGCCCGAAATGCCAAGGCGGCGGCCGGCGAAGGCTATACCGCGATCAAAGTGGCCCCCTTCGATGATTTGAGCCCGACGCTGTGTGACGGCGAAGACGGGCGGGCGCTCATCGATGCGGGCCTCGCCCGAATTCGTGCTGCAAGCGATGCCGCACCTAGCTGCGAGCTGATGGTCGATTGCCACTGGCGCTTGAACCTCAGGACAGCGCTCGAACTGTTGTCGCCGCTTAGAGAAATCGGCGTCGGTTGGCTTGAATGCCCCTTGCCCGAAGCGGAAGAAACAATTCCTCCCCTGCGCGAGATCCGGCAAAAGACAAACCGATATGACATGCGCCTTTGCGGGCTCGAACTCGCAGGTGGCTGGAGCGACGTCCGGCCATTCGTCGAAGCCGGCGTCTATGATGTGATCATGCCGGACGTAAAACATGCGGGTGGACTGGACGGAATCCTTGATCTTGCCCGCCGGGCAAGATCCTTCGGCACATCCGTTTCCCTGCACAATCCCAGCGGGCCCATCGCCCATCTTTGCAGCGCTCACGTCATGGCCGCAGTCGATAGTGGCGAGCGGATGGAAGTCCAATGGAACGAAAGCCCGCTTTTCTTTCAAGTAACCGACCCGCCCCCGGTGATCGAGGCCGGGATTTGTCGCCCCACCGACATTCCAGGCCTTGGAGCCAGCCTCAATGATGCGGCGATCGGAATGGGTGTGTCGGCATGACCCTCGATGCATTCGTGCAAGGTCTTGTCCTGGCACTCCAATGGCCAAGTTTCGGATTCCTTCTGGTGGGAATCGTTATCGGCATCGTGCTAGGCGCGGTCCCTGGGCTTGGCGGGGTCATCGGTCTTGTCCTGATCCTGCCGTTCACCTACGGCATGGACACTTTGTCGGCCTTCGCGATCCTGCTCGGTATTTTCGCGGTCACGTCGACCTCGGACACGATCGCCTCCGTGATGCTCGGGATCCCCGGCACGGCATCTAGCCAGGCGACGGTGCTCGACGGGCATCCGATGGCGCAAAGGGGTGAGGCGGCGCGCGCCTTCGGGGCGGCCTTTACCGTCTCTGCGTTCGGCGGTGTTTTCGGCGCCGTGATCCTCGCCATTTCGCTGCCCGTCGCCCTGCCCATCATCCTACGGTTCAACAATCCGGAACTCTTCGCAGTGGCCATCCTCGGTCTTGCGATGGTCGGCTCGTTGAGCGGCACTTCGGTTTCCAAAGGCCTTGCCGCGGCCTGTTTCGGGCTACTGCTCTCCACCATCGGCTACGCGCAGGACGCGGCAATCCCCCGCTACTGGATGGGGAACACGTATCTGCTCGACAAATTGCCGCTCATTCCGGTCGTTCTCGGTCTCTTCGCATTGCCGGAGCTGATCGATCTCGCCGCCAAGGATCGGCCTATCGCGCATGTAACGCGCACCGGGGCGAATTGGAACAAACTTATCCAGGGCATCGGCGACGCGTTCCGGAACTGGTGGCTGGCCGTCCGGTGTTCGGCGATCGGCGTTTACATCGGAATGATACCCGGTGTCGGCGGCGCGGTCGTGGACTGGATCGCTTACGGTCACGCTTTGCAGTCGACGAAAAACACCGAAACTTACGGCACCGGGGATGTTCGCGGGGTGATTGCGCCCGAGGCAGCGAACAACGCCGTGCGCGGTGGCTCTTTGATCCCGACTGTGGCGTTCGGTGTGCCCGGTTCGGCGATGAACGCGCTTCTGTTGGGTGCGCTGCTGATCCAGGGGCTGCAACCGGGCAAGCCGATGCTGACGACGGATTTGCCGATCACTTTCGCGATGATCTGGAACATCGCTCTGGCCAACATCATCGCAGCGGCGCTCCTCATGGTCCTGGCGAACCAGATCGCCAGGCTGTCGTTCGTTTCCGGTCACTTGATCGTGCCCTGCGTGATCCTGTTCGTTTTCATGGGCGCGTGGCTGTCGTTAGCCGAAATCGGCGACTGGATATCGTTGATGGTCTTCGGCGCGCTTGGCTATCTCATGAAACTTGGCGGCTGGCCCCGGCCGCCGGTCGTCCTGGCTTTCATCCTTGGCTCGTTGATGGAAAATTCGTTCCTCTTGAGCTGGAAAATTCACGAAGGGCTTGGCTGGATCGATCGTCCCATCGTTGTGGTCATCTTGGCTCTCGTCGCGGCAACGCTCATCTTCTCGATCCGGCGTAATCGCCGCCGCTCGGTCCAGGTGACGGACGACGAGGGCAGCGCCAACGTTCGACGCTCATTAGGCGAAGAAGACGCGATCCCGCTTGCCTCGCTAAGTGTTGGCGCAGCGCTTCTGGCGGCATTTGTGGCGGCCAGTGTGCCACTGCCGCAATGGCCGACCCTCGTCTTCGCCTTTCCTCTTTTGGCCATCGTGCCCGGTGCTCTGCTTACCGCCACCGTTTTTGGCAGCGAGGTGCTCGCCGCGCCGCGATTTGGCGTTCTATGGCGCGCATTTTCGGCGCGCGACGATATTCGTCGCGGCGCCGCGTTTCTTGGCTATTGCGTGGCCATGATCGGGCTTGCCGTGCTCCTTGGTCAGAAGGTTGCGCTGGTGACATTGGTCACCGTGTACCTCATCCGCTGGGGCGGCTATGGCTGGCAGGTGGCCGTACCCTATGCGCTGGCAACCGCCGCAATCCTGATCGGATTTTACGATCGGGTCGTTCACATCTTCTGGCTGAAACCGCTGCTTGCCGACGAAATCCGCGCCGTGATCCCCGACGGGATCCCGGTTTGGCTGATCCTTTGAAGGATCCAACACAAATAGGAAAACCGAACCTGATCAAAGGGAGAAAACCGATGCTTACACGCAGAATGTTTGGACTTCTGGCCGCCGGTGCCGCCACAATCGCGCTGCCGGGTTTGGTGCACGCCGACGATTACTTCGCCGGCAAGACGATCACGTGGGTCCTGCCTTGGCCGGCGGGATCGGGCGGCGATCTGCATGGTCGGCTTACCGCGCGCTACATGGAAAAGCACATCCCCGGCAACCCAACCATCATCATCAACAATAAGCCCGGCAGCAGCGGCATCATCGCGATCAACACCGTTTATGAGCAGGGACCGAAGGACGGCACCCAATACTTCTACGGCAACTGGAGCCCGTCGGCCGTTATCGACGAAGCTCCAGGCGTCCGTTACGTGCCGGAAGAAATGGGTGTCGTGGGCACCGCCGGTGCCGATCTGGCGTTCATGGTGCGCAACGATCAGGTGCCCGATCTCACCGCGCTGAAGGATGCCAGTTTCGTTGTCGGGGGGCGCGGCGCCACCAACGCCATTGAGGTTCTCGGTAATCTTGCGCTGAAAACCATGGGTGCCGACTTTCGCTATGTCGGCGGCTTCGGTGGGTTCTCGAAAATCCAAGCCGCCATCAAGGCGAACGAGGTCCATGCCGGTCACGCCGGATTACCGGGCTATGTCAAGTTCTTCGGACCGGACAGCGACGTGGCCCATCCCCTCTACTATCACCAGCAATTTGACATCGACGGCAATCCGCTGCCGAAACCCGAGAAAGCCTATCCGCCAGAGGTGCCGACACTGTTTGAAGCGCACAAGAGCCTCCATGGCGAAGAACCGTCGGGCCGGTATTGGGAGGCCTACAAGTGGTGGCACACGAGCCTAATGTCCGCGACGACCGCGATCCTTTCGCCTCCTGGCGTCGACGAGGCCGTGCTGGCAATCATGCAGCAGGCCTTCCAGGACGTGGCGAAGGATCCGGAATATCTGGCGGAGTATGAAAGCTCCATCGGCGTGCCTCCGCCGTTCAACCCGACTGAGCAGTCCATCCAGATCCTCCAGACCTTCCGGGACATGCCCGCGGAAGTCGAAGAGGTCGTCAAGGAAATCTCGTCGCTTTGAGCAACATCGGGAGGGCCGGGCCTCCGGCCTTCCCGCTCCTTTCAACGGGGGTATGCCTATGGAACGACAAAACCTCGTCATCGTCATGGCCGACGAATTTGCCGGCCAGTACACAAATCATCCGGTGGTCAAAACACCCAATATAGACCGGCTGTCAGCCCGTGGAACGACGTTCGCAAACGCCTATTGCAACAGTCCGATCTGCATGCCCTCCCGCGGCGCATTCGTCACCGGTCGCTATCCGCATGAGACAGGCTATGTCTGCAACGCGACACCTTATGACGGGCGCGTCCCCGGTTGGCCTCATCGCCTCACCGAAGCCGGTGTCTCCGTAACCTCCATCGGCAAGTTGCACTATCGCGACGACGACGTTGACACCGGGTTCTCCCAATCCCTTGTCCCCATGCACGCCATGGGCGGACGCGGGGACCTTTTCGGATTGATCAGAACGCCGCCGCTACCGGTCCGCTATGGCGTCAAAGAGGTCGCCGAAAAGGTCGGGCGCGGCGAGTCCGACTACACACGTTACGACCGGTCGATCCTCGACCACACGCTTACATGGCTCGATGAAACGGCACCGAGTCTGCGCGAACCGTGGGTGCTCTTCGTCAGTTTCGTCTGCCCGCACTTCCCGCTGATCGCACCGGATGAGTTCTTCGGCCTCTACGATCCGGACAGTCTCGCCCTTCCCAAAGCCAGCCGTCCGGAGGACTGGCCGGACCATCCCTGGATCGACGCCTTCCGGTCGTCCTATATCACCGATAGCTATTTCGACGATGATCGTCGACGACAGGCAACGGCCGCCTATTTCGGCCTCTGCTCTTTTGTCGACTCGCTCCTCGGTCAGGTCATCGACGCTGTCGACGGGAGCACTTTCGGCGATCGCACGCGACTAGTCTTCACATCCGACCACGGCGACAATCTGGGCGTTCGCGGTCTTTGGCAAAAGAGCAATTTCTATCAGGAGTCGGCCCGCGTTCCGTTGGTCATCGCCGGCGATGGTGTCCCGGAAGACACCGTTCGTCAAACGCCGGTTTCGCTGGTCGATTTCTATCCCAGCGTCCTTGATGCCGTCGGTCAGGGCGATGGCACATCGCCGGTCAACGCCGATGCTCGCAGCCTTTTTCAGATCGCCAACGAACCCGATGACCCCGAACGCGTAGTCTTCGGCGAGTATCACGCCGCCGGTGCGGTCAACGGCGTCTTCATGCTACGTCGCGGTCCATGGAAGTACATCCACTATGCCAACATGGCACCGCAGCTCTTCAATCTCGAGGACGATCCGGAAGAATTGAACGACCTGGCGCAAAGATCCGAGCACGCGGCAACGCTCGACGGGTTCCGCACAGCACTCGAAAACCGTCTCGATCCGGTTGCCATCGATGCCGAGATCAAGGACTTGCAGCAAAAGATTCTCGACCGGCATGGCGGCGCGGAGGCGATCCTGGCCCGAGGCTCCATGGGCGCTTCGCCGCCGCCAGACACCAAATTCGGCGGCCTGCGCACCCAATGAGTTTGCGTGAGATTCGCCCGGTCATCGATACGCCCGATGGGCCAATGGATGCGTTTCTGGCATTGCCCGATACGAACGGATCCGGTCCATGCGCGATCCTCTACATGGATGTCTTCGGCCTGCGCGAAGAACTGTTCGATCTCGCCCGCGCCTTTGCAGCCGAGACGATGATGGCGGTCGTGCCCGACCTATTTCATCGCCTGCCGGTGTCGCGTTTTCCACCCGCCGACGGCCGCGAGGATAAACCGACCGCTGAAGCCGCGAGGGCCAACGACCTGACAACGACGGCCATGTCGAGATCGGACACGAGCGCGCTTATCGCCTGGCTGGATGGCGGCGGCGCAGGCTTCCAGCCGACGCATTATTTCGCCATCGGCTACTGTATGGGCGGTCGGCACGCGCTCGCTGCCGCGTCAGCTCCGATGGAGCGCATCAGCGGGGGTATGTCGGTTCATGGCGGACGGCTGGTCACAGACGATCCTCGCTCGCCGCATCATATGATCGCCAATCTTCAAGTCCCGTTCCATTTCGCCTGCGCGAAAGACGATCCCACCTGTCCGCCCGACCATTGCGACGTCCTTCGAAAGACCGCCGACAAGGCAACCGCGAACGTGACGCTTGAGGTTCTCGACGCGCATCACGGATGGAGTTTTCCGGGACGATGGTCTTACGATCCCACCGCCGCCTCCCATATCCACCGCCTGGCCTGCGATATGATAACCGGCACGCCTGGGCGTGAAACCGGGGACCATCGCAATGCCGGCCAATTTGAAGGTGATCGATGACCGACAGATGCACATTTGGCGTGATTGGCCTTGGCGCCATGGGCGGCGGGATGGCACGGGCACTGATTGCGGCCGGATACCCGGTCCTCGGAGTCGATCCGGATGAGAATGCGCGGCAATCGGCACTGAATGCTGGAGTTCGCGCGGACTGCGCCCTCGTTGAGCTTCTCGCCGATGCCGATGTCATCCCAATCTGCCTGCCAAGCGAAGCGGCGCTGTTGGATGTCTATGGCGCGATCGCGGATCATCCCGCGCCAAAGCCGCAAACGATCATCGAAACTTCGACGATCGCACCCGATCGGGCGAAGGCGTTCGCGGAGATTTCCCGCGGCTCCGGCCGCAGACATCTGGAGGCCTGCCTGATCGGTCTGCCGAAAGATGCCGCCGCCGGACAGCTCTATCATTTCGTCGGAGGCGATCCCGATGTCGTCACCGCCGCCGGTGCGTTTCTCGATGCGACTGGGCGCGGCTTCGCCCATCTCGGTGATGTCGGGTGCGGTGCCTCGGCCAAGGTACTGAACAATGCGATCGGCAACATCACCATGCTTGCCTTTACCGAGGCGATCGTTGCATCGCAAAGACTAGGGCTCGATCCGGCAGCGTTCGTTCGTTCGGTGGCGGAGGCCAGCGGTGCGGGGATGTCCGTGGTGTTCGAGCGCCACGCGCGCTGGGCCGTAAGTAGCGACAATCAGCCACCGACCCCGATCAATCACAAGGATATGCATGAACTCGGCAGGATGCTGGGAGGCAACGATATCGCGTTTTCGATGATGGGCGAGGCAACCCGGATCGTCGGTGATTTGCCCGGCAATCGGGGGCTCGTCCAAGCCTACGCCCGACAGCTTCACGCTCGCGACTAGAGCTTTCAAGTGAGCGCTCGATACCGGGTGATCCCTTAGCGCACCTCGTCAACTTTGTGGCGATGCGCGGCAATTCTCTTTGTTGGCTTCGTCATGTCGATGCGCTAGGCGCGCAGTCGTCCCAATACTTCACAAATAGAGGGTCAGATAAGGAGAACAATCTGTCGTCCTGCCAAGCTCCAGCGACACCATGCCCCACATCATCGGCGGGAACGTCTTCTTTCGAGCCGTCGGGATACAATACGCGAAGCGGCAACGCTGCTGGCGGATCTTCGAGCTTTAGACCATCCGGCCTACCAATAGCTTCAGATCGAAATTTCGGTGCGTCCCCGACAGAACTGGGGCCAATCGGATATCCGGCAGCTCTCAACTCGTGCGGAAAGAGCGGGTGGCCGATCATATCGCCATCCATAACAATCGAGAGATCTTTCCACGCTTTGGTGAATCGGCGTTTCTCCGCAGCTTTGATTTCGCGCCAGTCGCCCGTTGGATCGTACTGCGAGTGCCAATCAGACCCAAACGGTGATGCCGCCTGATATGAAAATTCCTCGGCCGATTCATTGAAGCCGACGACATTGTTCATATGGATGAGGTTGGCGATGCGCTTTTTCTTAAAGACCGGACCACGCAGGTGCCACGTATTGTGCATGATGTAGTGCGGGCCGAGCGCCTCGTGCATTGTTCCAAGTTTAAACAAACGTCCCGTTGTTCGCACATCTTCGGGGCGACCGGGACCAGGTTGCGATGCGTTCCAACCAAGATTTCCATAGATATAGATGAAACCCGACCGCGGTGCTTCGATCGAAAACGTGGCGTAGCAGTCAACAAAATAGTTGTGCCGAACGGTCCAGTTTGTAGCCAAGCCCTCCGGCTCGACGGCGTTGTCGCGTAATCTGACGAACCAGTTTCCCTCAATCAGGACATTGCGCGAGTGCCTCTGTTGCAATTCACCAGATGCCTGATTGTAAAAATGAATGCCGTTGAATGCATCCAAGATACAGTTGTTACGAAGAATAACGTAACCAGCTATCGTCCAAGCACGAAAGAAGTCGCCATCGAAGGCACGCGCGTCGCCTTCCAGATCGACGAATCTCTCAGTTTCCGCCCTCTCGGCGTGAATCCGCTGCCAATTGGTTTTTCGCCAAAGCAAACACTCCGATAAATCGCCGGAGTCTTGCATTGCACCCGTTTCGCGGATGGCCTTCAGGTCAAGATCGCCTCGGCAACTGGTATCCTGTATCCAATCACATTCTTCCACCAGGAGATGGCGGGTGTCCGAGCCAGTGGCACCAATTGCAAAAGTGCCACCACGAATGTGAAGGCGCCGCAATATGATGTTCTGGCAGTTCTCCAGATATATCGCAGTGGGCCAACAGTTCTCAAAGGTAAGATCTTCGACGACAACCCACTGACAGTCGCGGAGGATGAGATGGCCGTTGTCAGCGACATAGTAGACCCCTGGGTAATCTCCTGATGCCTCTTGCGACCGCGCCAACTCGTTCGCGCGTCGTCGATAAGACTGAAACGTCTCATCGGTGCAGAGGACGCTCGTCGATCGCGGCCAAGAATCTCCATCGGATGTGCTCGCACGCTCGCCCCGTATCACTATTGGGCTGTCTTTCCGCCCGCTAACACCACTCACAACGATCGGCTCTCTATATTGGCCCGCGCGAAGCTGCAGCGTTACGCCGGCGCTCAGGCCACGTACATCTTCATGGATCGTGCCGGGCGTGGTCGATTGCATGGGGTTCCCTCTTCAAATCGATAAGAGTCCTAGATTGCATGCATCGGCGCTCAAGCTAAGATTGGTGGACTCGGCAAGCGCTTCGCTCCCACGTCCAGCATCAGCTACGAGAATTTGAAGCTTGATACCGAAATTGGTGTTATGCCCTCGCTGTATTTCTCGCTGAACTCATCTAATATTTCACGATATAATTCCGTCCAAGATTTAATCCTCTCATCAAGTTTTCTAGAGTTGTTAATAGTGTATTGTTTCATATGAATAATACTATTGATCTCAGAATCAATTGACGCTTCCAACGCATAAAGATTGTTGGTTGACCACATATATGCCGAGTATTTTGTGTGAAAACCAAGGCTTTGAATTATCGATATGAATGCCGCTAACATAAAAATTAGAGACGGTGAGACACCAAGAGCCTTTATATATTCGATTATCGATTTCTGACTTGCGGTCTTCTTATCGTTTTCCGACGATTTTATTTGAAAGAAAAAGCAAAAATATAGAGCAATAATAGCAACAATCAAATAATTTGAAGCATTCAACATAAATTCTGCGCGCTCGAATTCCCTCTGATGCACGCGGCGCCAGTGCCGAACATAGTCACGTATGAGTGTAACTTTCTTTGTCAGAGCCTCATTGATTTGAAAGGCTTTGGCAATGTCCAGATCTCGCCGAGATTCTTCTGGATCGCATTCAGTTGCGTATCTGGGATTTTTTTGTCCTCCGGTGTTGTCTGTCGATTCATTCGAGATTGACTGAAAATCAACAATCCCATCTATGATTTCCGTATTGTCGCACCAAAGTTCAGCCGTTTTGGTTCGCGGTTCAAATAGCACTTCATCCGGCGGGTGCGCATACAGCATTGAAATTGCAAACATAATGAACAGGAAAATTATGATTCTGTTGCGAGAAATCATTGTTTATCCTCAACTCTGAAAAAATCATATGTACTGAATGCTACATTATATCTCAACAAAATTGCTCTATCGCATAGGAAATTGGAAGTATGCATTTAATTTTGATCGCCGACCGAACTGATAGCGTCGATTATACAGTTATCGGGAGTACCATCATCGTAGTTATTGGCCGCATGGGCATTGAGATCCAAAATAAATTTACTGATGTCGATATATTTATTTAAATATCAGATGTATCAACACAAGAAATTTACCGTTCTTGCCATAATCGTGGGTCGCTGAAATTGAGAGCGTCGTGGGACAATTGTACAAGGCGATACACCTTGCTTGAGTTCTGTTCCGACCTATCCTATTCCCCGCATTGCTATCATCAGAAGATCTTCTTGCGACACTTCTGAACACGGAGAGCCTCGACCCGGTGCCGTATAATCAGGCTACCGTGGTTGGTGAGGCAGGAGTTCCACCGGCGGACATCACTGTTGTCCTGTCGTTCCCCCTTAGAACTGGGCCACTATGCTGAGGCCGATACGGGGGAGTTGAGATAGCTCGGAAGCGGTATTCTGACGAAGACATCCTGAAGTTGCTGCGTGAGATCGACCTGAAGCTGACCGGAGGTGGCGATGTGCAGTCGGCATGTCGAGAAGCTGACAGTCCTCGATGAGTTCACCTGGCAAGCACTTGCTGTCGAGGCCGGGGGCCGCATGACGTCAAACGATGTGTCGGAAGTGCTCTATCGGCCGGTTCCTGTGCCATGGGAAACCGGAGCACGTCCGCAGCGACAACGGCCCGGAATTCGCCTCCGAAGCCACACAAGGGTGGCTCGAACCGGTCGGCGTGAAGCCACCGAGGATCTATCCGGGCTCCCCATGGGAGAATGGACACAACGAACGCTTCAACGAGACGCTCCGCCGAGAAGTTCTCAACGCAGAATGGTTCACCACGACCAGGCAGGCTCAGATCGTCATCGATATATGGCTCAGGCAATACAATCACACCCGCCCGCATCAGGCGTTGAACATGCGGCCACCGGTGCCCGAGACTCTAGTCAGAAATGGCCCAGCGATCGGAGGTTAGACATGATGACACCAGCTCTCTCATTAGGAAGGTTGGTGATGCCGTCAAGCTGCAGGAAAAAAATGCCGCTGAGATCACACGGGAAATTGACCATGCTTTGGGTGCTCAATTGCACGAGACCTATGACGACCTAGTAGGGGTGCTATCAGTTCTAAAGGCTAGCTTTCCTAGGCGCGATCGAAAGCGAACGGAAACACCGCTTGAATTTGTGAGGGCAGTCTATTTCGACAGCTTTGGTCCGATGCCAATGCCGAAGCTCGACAAAGAAATTGACGAAACAGATGTCCCGGGTAACTCCGCGACGCTGTTTATCTCAGAGGTCTGGAAATCTGCGATGCCGCATCTTGAAACGAAGCTGTGTGTGGACATTCAGAAGTACGGCACAAGAGATCCAGAGAAGCGACGCCAACCCGCATCCATCACGGGTGATTTTGGCAGAACAATGAAAACTACCCTGAAGCGCTGGCACGGAAAACCGCCGCCACTAGAGGCTGTATTTGGTCTTGTTGGTGATGTCGCAATATGGTCCGGTGGGGACGAGTGAGGTGGCGTAAATCCAACAAATCTGCAAAGAACGCCATTGAAGGCCCCGTAGCTCAGTCGGATAGAGCGACGGATTCCTAATCCGTAGGTCACAGGTTCGAATCCTGTCGGGGTCACCATTTCAGCGGCTTTAGGCAGACAACTGCTGTCGCAATCGAAGCCGGTTGCGCCTATTTGCTACGTGATCTCGATTCAAGCTGATCGAGTCAGCAAAGGGCGGGAAGCGGTCGTTCGTTGCCGAAGTGCAGATGACGGCACCCCCCAAAGTAGACGTCAGCGAGTAGATGCGTTCTGGAAGGGGTGGCTGGGTAGCAGCCACCAAAAAGGTTTGCTGAATGGCGGTTCGTCAGCCCTGCTTAAATCGATCAGTGTCTTGTCTGAGCACCGGTCGTCTGAACGATCCAATCATAGGTTCGCTCAACCTTCCGATTCCAAATGCCCTCTTCATAGGACGCTGGCAGAGCATCCAGCGCTTCTCGGATTTTTGCACGAACGGCGGCGCGTGCTTTCTCCCGCAGCTGCCAGTCGAGTGCCTCAACTTCCGCCTTGACCTTGTGCAATACGTCGCTGGCAACCTGCTTTACCATTTCCCGCTCCTCTTTGCTCAAATCCGGTCCAGGATTGGTGAGAAGGTCGAATATGGCCAATTCCTCTTCGGCTAGCCCTTCGCGCACATGGCGGCGCTCTTCATCGTCCAGCTTGCTCAGGAATTCGAGCAGGCGTTTGACGAACTCTTCGGCCTCCATGTTGCCGTTGTTGTATTCAGCAACCAGCGCCTCAAACTTTGCCACCAGTGACGAACGGATGGGATTTCGCCCAGCCATGGCTCTGACCTGTGCACCAATTGCCGTCCTGAGTTTCTGCGCACGCGTTTGAATTGCTTCGTCTTCCTTTTCCGCTCGGAGCTTCTCGATATCGATTTTACTCAAGTCCACACGTCCGGTGGCATCATCCTCCCCCCGGATAGCAGCGCTGATCTGCACGCCTTCGATAACATCGTCGAGTAATGTCTGGATTGAGCGTTGGATCTCCGAAATATCGGCTTGGCCGCGATCCGCTTTCAGGCATTTCGCAATAAAGCGCAGCACGATGGCACGGGCCTGTTCTGACTGTGCACGTTTGTCCGGCAGTGCCGCCGTGAACAGCCCCCAGACCTGCTTTTCGTGCGCCATGAAGGTCTTCACCACATCATCGCGCAGATTGAGCGCATCGCGTGCTTTGTCGATGGCTGTCTGCCGGTCGAATCCACGTGACGTGCAAATTGCGTACAGATCGGCACCATGCACGCCCGCAAATTTTTCGGCCTCATCAAGCGCTTTGAGAAATTCGGCGATCAACTCGCCTTTGTCCTCGATTGGTGGTTTCCCGTCCGTGCGCGGGGTGACGTAGATTTCCAGCGCTTCCTGCAACCTGCGGAAGATGCCGACATAGTCGACGATAAGGCCGGCGGATTTTCCTTCCGACGTCCGATTGGCGCGCGCAATCGTTTGCATCAGCGTGTGATTGCGCATCGGCTTGTCGAGATAGATGGTCGAGCAGGTCGGCACGTCGAAACCGGTGATCCACATGGCGCAAACGAAGATCAGGCGCAGCGGATCATCATCCGCCTTGAAGCGATCATCCAGATTTTCATCGAGAATGCGCTTGCGATAGGGCCGCATGTCGATGCCGAACTTTTCGAGATCGGCGATCTCGTTCTGGCTCTGGCTCACCATCACGGCCATGTCGGTTTCGCGCATAAAGGCAAGACGATCCCGGTCACCCTCAGTCGGACTTTTGAGAGCCTCCAGACGCACAATCTCGGCTTTCCAGCGCTGCTGCACCTTCTCGTACATGCGCACCGCTGTCGCCTTGTCTATGGCGACGAACATGCCCTTGCCGCGGTACCCACGCGCCGGGAAATGTTTCACCACATCCTCGGCGATTCTTTCGAGCCGGTCGTCGCGTGTGATGACGTGGTATCTCCGCCCCATGCGCCGCTCCAGAGCCCTTTCCTGCTCTTCATCCAGATCGGCTTCGTCCAGCAGCTCGCCGAGACGCTCGTCCAGATCGTCGACCTTGAGTTGGAGTTCAGGGATGCGGTTTTCGTAGTAGAGCGGAACGGTCGCGCCATCATCGACCGACTGTGCGAAATCATAGACCGAGACATAGTCGCCGAAGACCTCTCGGGTCTTTTCTTCGCCCGCCATGAGCGGTGTGCCGGTGAAGCCGATGAAACTCGCGTTTGGCAGGGCCGAGCGCATGTTGGCGGCAAAGGTGGCATATTGCGACCGATGCGCCTCATCGACGATGACCACGATGTCGTCGCGCTCCGACAGCACGCCCAGCGGCTCTAGATTCTCCTCGCTGGCGAACTTCTGGATCAGCGTGAACATGAAGCGCTCATTGCCTTCCAGCAACTGACGCAGATGCTTGCGAGTCTGTGCCTGCACCGCATCGGTCTGCTTTTCCAGCAATCCGCATTCGGCAAAGGTCTGCGCGATCTGATCATCCAGTTCGGTGCGGTCGGTGACGATGACGAAGGTCATGCCGCCGCGCATCTTGCGTAGCGCCTTGCGCGCGAAGAACACCATGGAAAGCGACTTGCCGGAGCCCTGCGTGTGCCAGAACACGCCGACCTTGCCGCCATTCTCTTCGCGCCTGTCCAGATTGGCGATGGCGCGGTTGACGCCGATCATCTGATGGTTCTGCGCGATCTTTTTCGTCAGGCCGTTCTTCTCGTCCTGAAACACGATGAAGTTCTCGACCATGTCGAACAGGGCGGCGGGTGTGCAGGCGGCGCGGATGGCGCGTTCCAGCGAGACCTGGCCCGGCTCGTCTTCGTCCAGGCGCTTCCATTGCCGGAAGTAGCGCCAGGGGGCATGGGATGCGCCGATACGGGTGTCGGAACCGTTGGACAGCAGGACGAAGCCATTGCCGTGAAAGACGTGCGGGATGGTGTCCTTGTAATCCGACAGATTACCGGTGAAAGCATGCTGCACATTCACATGCATGCCTTTGAGCTCCACAAACAACAGCGGCAGGCCGTTCACGAAACCGATCAGATCGGCACGTCGGGAATGCAGTTCGGTGCCGAACCACACCTCCTCGGCGAGTAGAAAATCATTGACGTTGATGGCGCGCCAATCGATCGCGCGTGCGGTCTGCGTCTCCACCTCACCGTGTGTGTTGCGGGTGGAGACGGGCACGCCATCGCGCAACAGCGCCATCACCTCACGGTTGGCGGCATAGGGTGAAAGGCCGCTGCGCGGGCGGGTAATCTTGCGATAGGCCTGCTCCAGCGCATCGCCATCCAGATCGGGGTTCAGTTGGGTCAACGCTGCGCGCAGCCGGTCCGGCAGCCACCATTCGCGCGGGTACCAGCCTTGGGTTTCAGACTGCTCGCGATGCAGCGTCCGGCCCTGGTCTAGTGTTTCGTCTTCAAACTCCATGTGGAGGTCGAGCGTCGCCCATCCAAGTTCACCGAACAGCTCCACCGCCGGCTTCTGCACCAGCGCATCCTCGGAGAAACCGGAATGGTCGGGGTCCGGCTGATCGTACAGGATATCAGAGGGATCGCTCATCCGGTCCTATTACGCCGCCACGTCACGAGGCGCGGGCGTTTTGGAGACATCGATTTCGCCGGAGATCAGACGCGGGAGGAGCAGATCGCGGGTGGCGCGGAGGTTCGCGTTATGTTTGCGCAAAAGCTCAGCTTTTTCATGCATCGGCCCGACGACCGCATCAAACTTTTGGAGTGATTCGCGCGGTGGAATTCTCACTGGTAGATTCTTGATATCATTACGATTGAGCGTTGGAACTGCCGCGCCTGAATTGAACCCCGCCAAGTCAATGCTCTCCAGCGTGTAAAGCGCAAAAAACAGGGATCCGGCTGGCAAGTGTTTTGACCATAAGGTTGTGTTCAATGGCCAATGATCTTGCCAAACGAGCTGAACGGTGCCAATCGAGCCAGACCTTCCTGTTACCAAACCAGGTCCACTGACCTTTGCTTCAGTATGTGTGCCCGACACATCCGTGGCCGAGACTATTGGATAATCTCCGGGGTTCCGTTGGGCCTTGGGTAGATCGAATCCTCTTTGAAGCACGATCACGTCATCGAGAACGCCATCCTGCCAACCATCATGATCAGGGCAGATGAATTCGATGCAATTGCCGGGGCCAAATGCGGTTTCAAACACCCGGCGGGCGATTTCTTCGAGGATGGCGATACGTCGCTCGTTGACCGCGATCAGATCATCATAGGCCGACAAAATCCCCGCAATCCGCTTTTGGATTGGCAGGGACGGTAAACTTATCAATACTTTGTATATCCGCTCCGGTGCGGTATGCTTAACCGTGCTTCCGGTGGCGGAACCTTTCAATTGCCCCCGATATCCTGGCGAACACATTAGGTAGAAAAGAAAATTTTTATCGAGATGATCACTTATGCTCTGAACTAATCCTATCCGTTGATTGTGTAGACACTCGACCCCCGCCGGAACGAATGCCGGAGACCCAAGAATCCGCGCGTCCTGTGTTAGATCAGTCATCGCAACGATAAGATCGCCCGGCTCCAAAATGAACTGTCTAGGAAACTGTCCGCTATAGAACCGGTCCTTTTCCGAACGCCGCTGAAATCCGCCATTCGGTAAGAAATGACCCGGCGTCAACAATAACGCTTCACCATCATCTGAGAAGTATTTGCTCTTGAATGCATAACCATGCTTCAAAGAGAGATGCTCGCCTAAAGTGGTTTTCGACCAGTCGTTCACTTTAGGACCTCGCGCACATTCCCGGCAATTACCTCCTGCAGCCGCGCGGCCTCGGTGTTCAGTTCCTCCAGCTCCGCTTGCAGTTCCGTCAGCCGTTCGCGGAAATCGACACCATCATCCTCCCGTTCCGCGACGCCGACGTAGCGGCCGGGGTTGAGCGACCAGCCCTGTCTCTCGATCTCATCGCGTGTCACGGCGCGGCAGAGGCCCGCTACGTTGCGGTAGATCAGGCCGACGCCATCTTCAGCGTCAAAGCGCGCCTTCAGCCAGCCCGCCGACCCCCAGTCCAGTTCGGGATCATTGCCGCGCCACAGCCGCACGACGTTGGCCAGCGCCTCGATCTGCCAGTCCTCAAAATCGCGCAGCGCCCGCGTGACTTGCCGGAACATGTTGCGAGCATCGATGAATAGCACCTCGTCTTCCCGCTCCGGTCCGATCTTGCCCTTGTCGTAGAACCACAGCGTGCAGGGCAGCGTGACGGTTGTGAACATGTTCGGCCCCACGGCAACGATCACATCCACCGCCCCGGTCTCGATCAGTTTCCTTCTGATCTCCGCTTCCGACCCGCGCGCATCGGATGCGGAATTGGCCATGACGAAGCCGGCCCGGCCGTGATCGTTCAGTGCAGCGTAAAACAGGCTGATCCAGAGATAGTTGGCATTGTCCGCTGTCGGCAGACCGAAGGGGAAGCGGGCATCGACCACTTCCTTGCCGCCGACATCCTTTTTCAGTTTATTCTTGTCCACCTTGTCCACGTTGAACGGCGGATTGGCCATGACGAAATCGAACTTGCCGACGCTGTCATAGGGATCTTCATAGTAGGAATTGGCTTCGCCAACCTGACCGCTCAAGCCATGCATGGCGAGGTTCATCTTCATCAGCCGCATCGTTTCGCGGGTCTTCTCGATGCCGTAGACCGAGAGCGCCTTTTCCGGCTCGTGCCGGTGCCGCGCAACGAAGTCCGCCGAATGCGCGAACATGCCGCCGGAGCCGCAGGCGGGGTCGTAGACCCGCCCTTCATAGGGTTCGATGATCTCCACGATTAGGCGCACGATGGAAGACGGCGTGTAGAACTCGCCGCCCTTCTCCATCGTCGCCTTGGCAAATTCCCCCATGAAGTATTCGTAGACTTGGCCAAACGTGTCGCCGGAAAGATCAAGCGGCTCCAGCAGCCGCAGGAGCTCCAGTAGCGTATCTTTCGGGATGTCGGCGAAGCTTTTTGGCAGTGCATCGGCAAGATCGGGGTTGTCTCGCTCGATCTGCTCCATGGCCCGATTAAGCGCCTTGCCGAGGTCGGCATCCTCCGGCAGTTGGGTGAGCCACTCAAACCGCGATTCCGGCGTCAGATAGATCGCGCCCTTGGCCTTGAACTCGTCCGGGCCCGGCCGAATGCGTGAACCCGCTTTCGGTTTCAATTGCTGTTCAATTTTGGAGAAGCGGTTGTCTGCGAACTTGAGGAAGAGGAGACCGAGCACAGGGCGTGAGTATTCTGATGGTCTCAGACCCGAATTGGCGCGCAACTCATCGGCCGTGTCCCACAGCCGCTTTTCGACTTCGCTCATGCTCATCATCATTAAATCTATCCCGTACGTTATGCTCGCGCCAGCCAGCCACTTGCGCACACTAGATCAGATGATGATGGTGTTTGAAGTACGGGTCGGCTGTGATGATCTTCGGCTCAAAACACCTGTTCTCAGCACCGACACCGTCAATAGGCCCGAGAATGGCGTATGCGCGGCCGTTCAGTTTACATCTGCAGGTGGCGGCTCTCCACCGAAGTTATTCGATCAACTAATGGCCGGTTTGTCGCCAAGAGCCGACGTCTCGAATTCAGATTACGAATGGCGGCTAAGGGCCGATTGACACCCATAGATACCTGGAATGAGGTTCAGTTTACGCGCTGCACAATTCCGCTTTGAGCCCTTAAATGACGTTCCAATTGTGGCAGCGAATGACCGCTTTATGTGGCTTTCCCAAATCCTTCCAGAACTGCGAAGGTTGGGACCAAGACCGTGTTCATCGAACCAGGTTCACTCCTCTTAGCGCTTGCTCCTCAAAGCGCCTGCCGGGCAATGCATGGAAGAACGGCTACGCCGAAAGCTTCAACTGCAATCTAGTAGACGAAATTCTCAACGTTGAACTCATTGATACCGGACAAGAGACAACAGTTCTGATCGCACGAAGACACGGACACCTTAGCATCCTCTGCCGACACACAGCTATAATCTACCAACCACCAACTCCGGAGACCATCAATTTGGGTGATCTGGTCTACTCAAGGCGTTGCTTCCGGACGGATCTCTTTTCTTTCGAATTTAGCTCAATAACTATTTGAATCCGGCTACACCTTTCCGGTCCAGTAAATCGTATCCATGCTCATGGGTTTGAATATTGCATATCTTCACGCGTCGACTAATCGGAACTTCTGCGGCGGAGTGAAGCCTTCAGGCTGCCTTTGTTCCCGAGAATTTGGACCGACATGACATTGTCGCGCAATACGATCATTGTCCGACCAGACCCAACGGATGAGTCAGCCTTCATCCAACCGAGATAGGAATTTGCGCTGGACTTCTCGACCTCACCGGAAGCACTCGTGTTACCTTTGGTGCTTGAGCACTTTCCGCTTACCACATAGGTGTCTGCTCTCTCCAATTCGATCGCAATCTGGCACCGCACTTTCTCCGAACTCCCGTCCGCTCCATCTGTCAGGCCGTCTCCTCGCCAGGTTCCAGCAATTGTGTCGGCGTGCGCGGTGTACGAAACGTACACGGCAGCGATGATAACCGACACGCTAAACACAACTATCCGATGCAGCATGGGCCGCACTCCTTTTCGACCACTCCTATTCAATGACTAAGCACAGCACAATCAGAGCTTTATTGTGACATTGTTTCTTGCTTTCGATTGCCCCGGAACAGCAATATTGTCGATGGCAACACGATAATATCTCCGATTAGCGCGAAACCCAGTGTTGCCATGCACATTAGACCGAATGTGAACGTTGGTGGGACCGAACTCGTCAGTGTAGCGCTTATGCCGCAAACCACGATGACGGTGGTCAGAATCAGAACAGGACCAATGCGCTCGATCGCAATCCGAACGGCGTCTTCGACGGTGGATCCCCTGCTTCGTTCCAGCCAATAGCGGCTAAGAAAGTGAACAGTATCGTCCACCGCCAGACCAAACGCGACCGTCAGCCCGACAACACTCACATATTTCAATCCAATGTCGAAAATGTAGAGACAGGCGCCCGTAGCCGTGATGGCAAACAGATTTGCTATGAGGCTGAAGAACGCTACTCCGAAAGATCTGTAGAAGATCACTAGGACGATCAGAACGACAGCAATAGCGAGGATGAGCGCTTGATTGAGGGTTGTGATTGTGGCGAGTGCGCGTTGCGCGGTAGTGGTCGCAACACCCGTGACCGAAAAGTCAAACTCAGGGTGGCGATCTCGTAAGCTGTCCAAGTTTTCGTCTAACGTCAGGCGAAGACGGTCGACCTCTCGAGCCTCAACATCGTTCGTATTACCGGTAACAAGCAATGCCTGACGATCCGCACTGATGAATTGACGAACAAGGGGTTGGGGCAATTCGCTACTCAGATCATCGATGGAAGACATTGGTGAAGCCTTGTTTGCAGCACTTGGCAAGTCTGCGGCGGACCGCACGTTGTTCATGCCAGGCATCTGGTTCAGGACCTCATGGGCATCCCTTGCTGCACTGATCCGCTCGCCGCCCTCTGTTTGCGTCTTCTCACTGTGTCGAACCAAGATATGAACAGCATTGAGGCCTCCAAAGTGCTTGTCCAGAAGCCGGGAGAGTTCCGTAGCTTCGACCCCCTGCGGAACGTTGTCCGAGATCCGGTAGCGGGCATCGAGTTGAAGATGCAATGTACTGCAAACAATCAAGAGGACTAACCCTGTGAACCCCAGCAGCCGATATCGCGCGGCAACAAGGCGTGACAGCTTACGGCAATAGCAGTCCAACGCGTCCGCAGTGCTCGGCAAGCGAGTCTTAGTGGTTCTTGGGTTTCCAGATTTGAGCAGCAAAACGCTAAGTGCCGGGACCGAGACCATTATCAGAACAAAGCTGAGAGCGGTGGCTGCGGCAGCGGTCAATCCGAAATCGCGGATCAACTGGGCTTCGGCCAGCGAAAGCGACGCAAAGGCAATGGCGGTTGTTAGTGCCGACAGTAGGCAGGCGGGACCGACTGTTTTCACGGCATACGTTGTTGCATCTTCAATATGCCCTTCGATTTCGCACCGTCGCCGGATTGAAAACAAAAGATGCAACGCATTCGCGATGCTAATGATCATAACAAGCGGTATGATCGTGTTCATGATCGGATTGAGACGATGTCCAGCAAAACCGATCAGGCCAAGCGCGCACATCACCGAGAGAACGGTGGGGAGAAGGCTGACCAACACCCAGCGCCAGTCACGAAAGAACAAACCGCAAATCAGCAAACCGACAACAAATCCGAATATGTTGAATACACGGCTGTCGCGGCGACTAGCTTTGATAATCTCCGCTTTCATGACCGGCACGCCGGTTAGTCCCAAAGGCGTGTTGTAGAACTCTGATAAAGCGTCCATCTCGGAGCGAAGGCTTGCGACGGTGGAAGCGAGTCCAGGCTGCTGGATGACGTCAGGCTCCAGATATAAGATCAGGAGCACCAGCGAAGTTGTGTCCGTCGTTCGCGCGTAGAAGCGACCGGAAATTTGCTCGCTCGTCGAGAGTAAATCTGTCAGTCTGTCAAATGCTTTGCCCTCTGGCAGTTCTTCCGGGATGACTGGTTCCGAAGCAGGTCCCGCTGCTGCGGCGCGGTGCACAGAGAACATCGACAAGACATTGGAAACGCCGTCGAGCAATCCAATGTCCAAGTGAATGTCTCTCAATGATTCGAGTTTGGCTGGCGACAATGGGCCATCAATGCGGGCCACCACGTAGATGTTTAGTTCGTTGGTCGGGAACAAGGCGCTGAACTGCTCGTAAGTCCGATACTCACTCGAGTTCGATCGAAATAAGTCCGTCAAAGCGTCGTCAACCCGGAGCTTCGTCATCCCGAAAGCGGCGACGATTGCGACGAGCGCCAATGCCATCAGCGTTGCAGCAGGGAAGCGTGCTGCAAGCAAGCCGATCCGCTCGGCCCCCAACACAGGAGATGTTGCAAACTTCATGCGAACTCAGCCGGCCCTTTGTCCGCCACTAGATGTGCGATCCTTCGCCTGTCACAACATTGCATCCCAAGGCGCCAGCTGCCCTTTCGCACAGGGTCGACTACCATCCGGATCGCTCTTGAACGTTCGCCACCTGAACCAGGTGAGCGAGCGTTCGAGCGCCTCGAGGCGCAATCGTGTCGTTCGCCAGATCCAACTCATAGATCGACGCTCCTTCAACCGCAGTGCCGACATGAAGGAATCCCCACTTCTCAAGCAAGTGAACCCCTTGCGCAGTTGCCCCCTCCGCAATCAACTTCGGTCTCGCAATGTCTGGTTGTCTATTGAAAGACGTCAGGTGAAAGGAGAAGGCGATTTTGAACAGTTCCCAGTGAGCACGCGTTAAAGGCTGTTGCAACATAATCGCCTGCAAACAGATGTACTTCGCCGGTCTGGATGAAAAATGGTTGGCATCGAGTTCCGATGGACCGAAATCGATGTCGCGTATCAAGCCTCTTCGGTAGTTGAGATACGCGCTCTTGGTGAGTGGCAGGATACAGGAGTGGCCAACCAACTTAGAATCGATTTGGATCGACATGATTGCCGTGCCGAGAGCGGCGATCCAAGTCTTGTAGCGCATCGTCCGGTTCTCAAGACTCAATGCCGTGTCAGCAAAAACCTGACATGCATGACGAGCGACACCGTGCGCATCATCAAGTTGACAGAAGCGAAACTCGCTTCCCGGCACGCCGTAAGCGCAAGACAACACACCAGCCCCCAGATCAAACCATAGACGAGTATACTCACGATAGTGTCGGTGGCGAGACCCCGAAGGCGCAACCACCTGTTATGTAAGCATTGCGATTTTCTCGAGGGAAGTGTGATCTGACGGGAGCGTCCACGTAGCTGCGGCCAGATCAGCCGGGATGACAGTCTGCGTGGCTGCGTTCAAAGGGGTCAGATCAAATCTTGATGCTGGGAAAACAAAACAATGACCGCTCACGGGAGGATCGGTTGTTGTTGTAAGCGAATTTGACACAGATTAGAGAAGCGCAATTTCAGGATGTGTTTCTTCCCACGAATGCGTCGATTGCGGTGTATCGGATAAGCTCATATCGACCAGATAGACGTTGGAATTGTAACTCAAAGCCCTGTAATTCGCCTCAATCTTCGCTTGCAGGGGGCTCGGTGACATGACACCGAGCAACCCTGCCTTCGCACCGCGTCGATGTGCCTGTGACAGTGCTGCGTCGATGAGCGAGAGCGCCATTTGCATATCGTCCCCATCGACCGCCAATAGCGATAGATATGCATGTCCAATGTGCTGGTTTGGAGCAGGAAGTGATGGAACGCCGAACGCTGCTGCCGCAAGATTGACAATCGGCCGTGTTACACCCAGCCAGCCTGAATAACCACGAACGACCGTTTGGCGAAAGGCAGACTGGTCCCAAAGGCAGATACACCCACGCAGACGATCTCCTTGCCGGATCACGAAAAAATCCGCTGGGGACGGCCCCTTACCACGCGCAAAACGGTGCAGGTTCTGTTCATCAACGACCGGAGCCAGTTGTCGCTTGCTGTGACACGCGCGCAATAGCTCGGCGATAGCGGGAATATCGCGCTCCGACGCCTGTTCCACGTCTGGACTCACAAAGCGCTGCCTGCTGCGAAGCGCCAGCGTCCGGATCGTGCCGATCCGGTGAAATGTTGGCATTCCAGGCAGGTTTGCTTCCAGCAATCGGATAGCGATGGCATTGTCACTTGTAATTGTAGCTGCGGTGAAGTCTGAGTCGGACGGGATCGTCAAGAGGTCGTGGACTGCTCGCAATCCTCCCTTCAGCAAGGAGATACGATTGCGATACTCTGGCCGAACTCTGAGATTACCGATCCAGGACAATCGTCTTGGTTCACCATCAACATAGGCGAGGTGCACAAAGCGCTCTCCGAAACCCACCACGTCACCTGAGGCGATATCGCGTGCAACCAAATAGATCTGTTCACCCGGCACATTGCGAAAAACTGCGAACGGGTCCGGTTCACGCTCGAATGTCAGCTTTATCCACCCTCCCACGGCAACGTCCCGCATGAGTTCGGAGAGGACCTCGCGATCTCTTGCTTCCGCAATCGAGTACCGAAAGCTGCCGTGATCAACACCGATCTGGGACAAATTCACCTCTTTGCTTCAGCCAAGTTCAGACTAGCCGTCATTTGGAAATCTGTTCCATTGTATCGGGATTATTCTCAGTCAGATAAGCTCACTATTTATCGTAACTGCCTGCTGCCACGAATTTTTGCTTCCCATTCGCCATTTAAAGCGACGTTTGAAATTTCTTGTCCAGCTGTAGCTTTGCCAAACTGTCCCGGCTCCTTCGAACGCTGCTACCCAAAGTGGAAAAACGGTTTGTTCAACGGAGAAGAGCGGTGGGTGCATGGCGTTCGAATGGACCTGTCACGGTTTGATTCCGCTCCGGTTTCTCATTTAGGCGGCCTTTCGTTCGAAAGCCAAGGGGCTTTTCCATGCTAGGGATGAGTGCCTGCGGCGGGGATTGTAGAAGCCATTGATGTATTCGAAGACGGCCAATTCGGCTGAACGGCGGGTTGGCCAAGACCGCTGCCACAGCAGTTCGGCCTTGATCGTCTTGAAGAAGGTTTCGACCACCGCATTATCGTAGCAATTCCCGGTTCCGCTCATCGACACTTGGAGGCCATGCTGACGCAGCAGCTTCTGGTAGTCGTGGGAACAATATTGACTTCCGCGATCGGTGTGATGAATGCAGCCCTTTGGCGGCTGCCCCAAAGCGATGGCCATCTTCAGCGCCCGGATCGCCAGATCACGTTTCATGCGGTTGCTTACGGCCCAACCAATAACCCGCCGGGAATGCAGATCGAGGAGAACCGCCAGATAGAGCCAACCCTCCTGTGTCCAGACATAGCTGATGTCGCCAGCCCATTTCTGGTTTGGGCGGTCCGCCGAGAAGTCCCGGTTCAGAAGGTTCGGCGCGATGTTGAAGCTGTGATTGATGTCGGTCGTTGCCTTGAACTTCTTGCTTCGCCAGACCTTGATGCCGTTTTCTTTCATAAGGCGACCGACACGCCGGTGGCCGACATCCAGCCCCAGCTCTTTCAATTCTTCGGTCATGCGTGGGCGGCCATAGCTGCCCAGAGACAAGGCGAATTGCTCGCGGATGTGAGTCAGTACCACCATGTCTACGCGTTGGCTTTGGCTCGGAGGACGGTTGCAGAATGCCCAATACCCTCGCGGGCTGACGTCCATGATCTGGCGCAGGCGATTGATGGGCAGCATGCCCTTGTTCTTTGTGATGAAGGCAAATCTCATTTGCTTCGCTCCGCAAAGAACTGGGTGGCCTTTTTTAGCACGTCCCTCTCCTCCCGGAGCAGGCGGTTCTCACGCCGTAGCTCGGCAATCTCGTGTTCAAGATCAGACTGCGCGGACGGTTTCTCAAGGTTGCGCCGGTCCTGCTGAATCTACCGGCTCAGCGTCGAGAAGCCGATCCCAAGATCGGCTGCCACCTGCTTACGCGGCAAGCCGCTCAGACACGGCCGAGGAACCGTCAACCAATGGAAGACGAAGTGGATTACAGCATCATTTCGCTGCGCATGTGCCGCTCATTGCGAATTGCGAACAGATCTCACAAGAACTAGAAGTGGATCATCCCCGCTTGCACTGGACATCGACAAGATGTAGGAGCTTCTGAGGCCACTTGAGGAGGCCACCCGGTCCGCGGAAAGCCGTCATCGGCTCCTCTTTAGATTTATGACGACGACCACATCGGTTTTCTCAGCCCGAGATAGCGGACCATCGGGCAGCGGAGGGAAACCCGATGACCAAATCACTCGAACAATTGCGCCGTGACGCCAAAGCCCTGGGCAAGGCTCTCGCTGAGGGAAATGAGGGCGCGAAGCTGCGCGTCCACGGCATCATCACCGAGCCTAGAAGCGGCGTCTACAAACACGCCGATTGCCTGCATGTCATTGCGCGAGAAACGGGCTACGCGACCTGGTCGGCCTTGAAGCTTGCCGTGGAAACTCAGGGCATGGACCGTGCCCAAAAACAGGGGCGCCTACGCTGGGCGCTCTTCAACGGCGCGCACGAGACAGTCACTCAGCTTCTCGCAAATGATCCTGATCTCGCAACGGGCCAAGTCCCGTTGCTGGTCGCGTTGTACGACGTCCAGGCCATGCGCGATGTGCTGGCGCGTGACCCAGGGGCCGCCACACGAGACTACCCGCCCCGGCGTCCCATGTGCCATCTCACTTTCTCGAAGCACATCCACGCAGAGCCGAAGAAAGAAGCGGATATGCTCGCAATGGCCAAGCTTCTGGTAGCGCGGGGCGCCGACGTGAACGATAGCTTCTCGTTCGAACCTGGCGGTGAGCATCGCCTTTCCGCACTCTACGGAGCGGTCGGGCACGCCAACAACATGCCGCTCGCCAAATGGCTCTTGGAGCAAGGTGCCGACCCCAACGACAATGAATCGCTCTACCATTCCACCGAACTGGGACATACCGACGGGCTTCGCCTGCTACTGGCTCATGGCGCGAGACCACAGGGCACCAATGCGCTGCCGCGTGCGATTGATTTCAACAGTATCGAGGTAGTCCGCCTTTTGCTGGAAGGCGGCGCGGACCCCAACGAAGGCATTTCGCCGCATCCCTCTGGTGAACCGTCACTTGTGATCCCGGCGCTGCATCAGACGGCACGACGGCTGGCTTCAGGTGACATCGCCCGGCTTCTGCTTGACTACGGCGCTGATCCGAACACTGTCAGTCGTGGTCACACGCCCTACGCCTTCGCCCGTATCTTTGGAAATCGGGACGTCGTCGAGGTCCTGGAGAAAGCCGGTGCCGTTACAAGACTATCACCCATCGAGGCCCAACTTGCCCGAGCCGCCGAAGGCGACGATAGACCAGGCGATCGGATCGACATGGACGACGTTTCAAATGAGATGAAGTTCCTCTTATGTCGGCTTGTGTGGCGTGAGGGAACGCTCCCACACATGCAGCGTTTGGTTCAGATGGGCTTTGACCCGCATTTGGCCGACGAGATGGGCATGCCGCCGCTTCACCTCGCGGGCTGGGAGGGTATGGCCGACGTCATGTCCTATTTCCTAAGCCACGATCCTAATCTCGACCATACCAATGCTTATGGAGGTACACTCCTGTCGACGATCATTCATGGATCCGAAAACTGTCCGCAAAAGGCACGTCGTGAGCATATTGAATGCGCGCGCATGGCACTCGAACGCGGCGTTGCACTCCCCAAGAAAGCGCCCCAATTTGCAGCGGAGCCGGATATGTCGGAGTTCCTCGCCGATTGGGCGCAGACGCACCCCAGTCAAGTTATAGAGCATGGTGTGACTTGATCCCGCGAGAGGTCTTGCCTGCCAAAGGGCTCGCCCGGAGGCCGTTCAAGTGAACCCGACACGTAACCGCCAAACGCTGGGCATTGCGTTCACGTCCCGGCTCCTCCGTCGCCTCAAGTCCAAGTGCCGACACGGCCGAGGACAACTCAAGAGCGGAGCCCCTTGGTCGCGTTAAGTAGACTGACAATGAGCGCATCTCGGGCAGCCGCGCTTGCGGCAACACTCTGCGAGCCACTTGCCTCCGCTATTCCATCGACAAGTTGCGATACCGTGTCGTCCGTCAACCGAACGCCTCCGAGATCGTCCCACCAGCGGTGAAAACTGTCGCCATAGCGCTCGCAGAACTCTTTGATGCCGCCGGGACCTGCGCCCAGATTGAACAACATGTGCGGACCCATGGCAGCCCAACGTAGTCCTGGTCCAGCCCAGACAGCCTTGTCAACGTCCTCAACGCTCGCGACACCCGTGACGACAAGGTGCACCGCCTCTCGCCACAGCGCCGCTTGCAGACGGTTGGCAACATGGGCCGGCACTTCCTTTTTGACGCGGATGGTGACCTTGCCCACCTGCTTGTAGAACCCTTCCGCTTGTTCCATCACGCCCTTGGCGGTGTGCTCGTTCGTTAACAGCTCAACGAGCGGGATGAGATGCGGCGGATTAAACGGGTGACCGAGAAGAAACCGGGACGGATCGCTCCACCCCTGCTGCATCTCGCGCACCATCAAGCCCGACGCCGATGACGCCACGATCGCCTCAGGGTTAAGCCTCGGCTCAATCTCGGCGAAGATCGCGTGCTTGATCGAGAGCCGCTCCGGCACATTCTCCTGTACGAACTGCGCATCCCCGACGGCATCGGCCGCGCTGCGATGGAAGCGAACGTTGTCCGGATCGCCATTCTCCGTCATGCCGAGCTCAATCAGTGTGGGCCAAGCGTCGGCGATATACGCGCGAACGCTGTCTTCGGCGTCGTCTGCTGTGTCGAACACGTCGACCTTCAGACCTGCGGCCAGAAACAAGGCGGTCCAACTGGCGCCGATGACGCCGGCACCAAGCACGGCGGCGCGTTCATATGGCTGCATCAAAACTGTCTCGGGTTGAGTGGCGAGGCAGCTGTCATGCCGCCATCCAGGGTAAAGCACTGACCGGTCGCGAAGTCGGCATCGTCGGATGCCAGCCAGACGGCGAGCTTAGCGATGTCATCGGGGGCTCCGAAACGCCCGGCCGGATGGCGAGCGAGCGCATCCCTGCGGGCCGCCGCCGGATCACGAGCCACATCGAAAGCGGCGTCCGCCATATCGGTCATGATCCAGCCAGGCAGGATGGCGTTGCAACGGACCCGCGGACCGTGATCCACGGCAATCGAGCGGGTCAGGCCATGCACGAACGCCTTCGACGCATTGTAAAGGGCAAGGCCCGGATCGGCCGCACGACCCGAAATGGACCCGATATTGATAATCGCGCCACCCTTCGCCATGACCGGAACGAAGGCGCGGCAGATAAGGAATACGCCCTTGGCGTTGACCCCCATGAGCCTGTCCCAGTCGTCGTCGGTCGTGTCCGTGATCGTCTTCTCGATCTGAACCCCAGCGTTGTTGACGAGGATACTGATCTCACCAAACACGTCGGTTGCTTTAGCCAGCAGTCCGTCAACGTCCCGCCGCGACGACACATCCGTCGTCTGCCAGTGCACACGGTCCGGCAGATCGCCTCGGTCCCCGCGCCCACAGGTCATGACCTCGGCGCCCTCGACGAGGAAGGCCTCGACGATGGCCCTGCCGATGCCCTGCCGCCCTCCAGTGACGACAGCAGTCATGCCTGCGAGCCTGCTCATGCGTGCGCGACCATCACATGTCTGATCGAGGTATAGGCGTCGACGGCATAGACGGACATATCACAGCCGGTGCCCGAATCCTTCATTGCGGCCCAGGGCATTTCAGGCGTTCCGACACCATGGGTGTTGACCCATGTGAAACCGTAGCGCAGACGGCTCGACACGGCCATGGCGCGCCCGACATCTCTGGTCCAAACGGAAGAGGCGAGACCGTAAGGGCTTGCGTTCGCCCAGTTCAGGGCATCTTCAGTGTCCGAAAATCGCGAGATCGACACGACGGGGCCGAACACTTCATTGCGGGCGATCTCGGCATCGTTGTCCACATTGGCAACCACCGTCGGTTCGTAGAAATAGCCCTGACGCTCCGACATCGCGCCTCCTGCAACGATCTCCGAAGACTCCTTGGCGCGATCGACGAATCCGGCAACACGTTCGCGCTGAGCATTGGAAATGAGCGGACCCATCTCGACACCGTCCTCGCGCTGGGCGCCAATCTTGATCGTGCTCACCGCGTCAGCCGTCTCTGCCACGAGCCTCTCGTAGATGGTGTCGGACGCCATGATACGGCACGGCTGGGCGCAGTCCTGACCGGCATTGAAATAGGAACCGCCGCGAATGGTCTCGACCACAGCGTCAATGTCGGCATCGTCGAAAACGATGACCGGCGCCTTTCCGCCGAGTTCCAAATGAACGTGGCGAATTTTCTCCGAGGCCGCGCGCATCGCCGCCATTCCGGTGGCGGGCGAACCGGTAATGCTGATGGCTTCCATCTTCGGGTGGTTGATCAGTTGCGCACCGATCGTCGGGCCGCGACCCACGATCACGTTCACCACACCCTTCGGATAGATGTCGTTGATGATCTCGGCCAGCCGAAGCGTCGATAGGGATGTCATCTCAGACGGCTTCAGTACCAACGTACAGCCTGCCGCGAGCGGGGCTGCGAGCTTCCATGAGGCCATCATGAGCGGATAGTTCCAGGGTGCGATGGAGGCCACGGAGCCTACCGGATCGCGGCGGATCATGGAGGTGTGGCCATCCACATATTCTCCCGCTGCAGAGCCGGGCATGGTGCGCGCGGCACCCGCCATGAAGCGGAAAACGTCGATAGTCAGCGGCATCTCGTCTGCCTTGGCGCTTTCCAGCGGCTTGCCACAGTCCTGGCTTTCCAGCTCCGCCAACTCATCGGAGTGCTGCTCGATGGCATCGGCAAGGGCGAGGAGCAGTCCGGCGCGCTCTGCCGGTGTTGTCCGCGACCATCTATCGAAGGCTTCGTCCGCCGCAGCGGCCGCCGCGTCGACCTGTTCTGGCGAACTCTCATTGATTTGAGCAAACCTCTGACCCGTGGCAGGATCAATGACGTCGAGCGCTTCGCCCGCGCCCTCGACAAGTTCTCCGTTGATGAGTTGCTTGGTCTGCATGTCGGGATCCTTAGAATTTCACCATGTCGCCGCCTTTCAGGCCCAGGCGCGCGCGGGCTTCCGTCGGCGTAGCAACAGTCAGACCCAGATTCTCGACGATCTTGCGAATCTTGCGCACCTGTTGAGCGTTTGACTCGGCAAGTTCGCCCTTACCGATCCAGAGACTGTCCTCAAGCCCGACCCGCAGATTGCCGCCTAACATCGCGGACTGCGTCGCAAAGGGCATCTGGTTCTTGCCCGCCGCCAGCACCGACCATTCGTAGTCGTCGCCGAACAAGCGCTGCGCGACGGTGTGCAGATGCATCATGTTATCGAGATCGGCACCCATGCCACCGAGGATGCCAAACACCATCTGGACAAAAAACGGCGGCTGCACCATGCCTTGATCGACGAACCAGGCCAGATTGTAGAGATGACCGAGGTCGTAGCACTCGAATTCGAACTTGGTGCCGTGAGTCTCGCCGAGCGTTTTCAGCACATATTCGATGCTTTTGAAGGTGTTGGGGAAGATGAAATCCCGCGTCATCTCCAAAAACTCAGGCTCCCAGTCGTGCTTCCAATCGGAATAGCGATCCAGCATCGGAAAGATGCCGAAATTCATCGAGCCCATATTGAGGGAGGCCATTTCCGGGCTCGCGGTGGTCGCGGCAGCGAGGCGCTCGTCGATGGTCATCCCAAGTCCGCCACCGGTTGAAATATTCACGACGGCATCCGTTGACTGTTTGATGACGGGTAAGAAGCGCATGAATGTTTCCAGGCGCGGATCGGGCTTGCCGGTCTCGGGGTCGCGGGCATGCAGGTGGATGATCGACGCGCCGGCTTCCGCTGCTTCGATAGCCGCGGTCGAGATCTCGCTCGGGGTTACCGGCAGATAGGGTGACATGGTTGGCGTATGAATGCCGCCGGTGGGTGCGCAGGTGATGATGACGGATTTCGGCACGGATTCAGAGCCTCATCTGTTGAACCTGGGCGGTTAGCCCGCCATCGATCACCCAGAGCTGGCCGGACGCATAGCGGGCCTCATCGGATGCGAGCCAGTTGACCAGATTGGCGACGTCGTCGGGCGTTCCGTAGGTGCGCAATGGATGAACGTCACGCACGGCCTGTTGTAGCGTCTCAATCGTCCTGCCCTCGCCGCCTGAGCCCTCGCCGTCGAAGAAGCTTTGCAACATGGGCGTGTCGACATAGCCTGGACAAACGGCGTTGACGCGGATGCCTTCAGGTCCGTAGTCGCAGGCCATCGCCTTGGTGAGGGCATGAACGGCCCCCTTTGTCGCACAGTAGGCGGCCAGGCCCGGATCGGCGATGAAGCCGTCATACGACCCGAAATTGATGATGCTTGCGCCGGACGACTTTCGCAGGAGCGGCAGGGCATGTTTGCAGATCAGAAACGTGCCCGTGACATTGATGGCGAAGATACGGTTCCAGGCTTCGAGCGATGTGTTTTCGATGGTCTCTTCGATCTCGATGCCAGCGGCATTGACGAGGATATCCAGCTTCTCCCAATGCCGGCCGATCTCCTCCATGGCATCGCGCGCTGCGTCCTCGGAAGTGACGTCGTAAAAAACGACGCGGACGCCCTCTGGTGGGTCTTCCCATCTTGCCAGATCCGCCGCGATGACCTTGGCGCCCTCGTGCACAAAGCGGCCGCAGATGGCACGGCCGATTCCACCCGCGCCACCAGAGACAAAAGCCGTCTTGCCCTCAAGCACGCCCATCTACGCAACAACCGCTTGCCGATAGGCATCCAGCACCAGACCGTGAAAATGGTGGACGGCATGTTCGGATTTTGCCGATCCAGCGGGATCGTGGACGATACGACCCTGAGTGAACGCGGGTGTCTCCATGCCGCGCTGGACGCTTTCCACCAAGTTGATGTCTTCAACCTGCAGCACTTCGTCCAGATAGCGGATTGCCTCTTGTTCAGCAGCGTCGGGCTCGGGCGTCTCCAGAAAGAAATCGTAAGTCTCCAGCGTCCGATTGTGCCCCGCCGGAATGATGTTGAGCACGATAATGGAACTGCGTCCGGGATAGCGCATGAGACAGGTCGTCGGCCACAGCCACCAAACCGCATGGGTGCGAACCTTGGCGTTAGAGACATCGTAGGCGGTGTTTGAGCCCTTGCCAGCTTCCGCCATGTGGCTTGAATAGATGCCGTGCGTGGTTACCTCGTAGGTATCCATGTCGACGAGGGTGCAGAAGTCCTTGTGCGCGGTGGGGCAGTGGTAGCACTCAAGGAAATTATCGACGACATTCTTCCAGTTCGACCTGATGTCGTAGGTCAGCCGATGACCGAAGGTGAGCTGATCGATGTCGGGCGCCCACTGCCTGACTTCAGTCTCCAGACCACCGCTCTGTCTGGCCAAGGGGGCGGCCGCTGGATCCAGATTAACGAAGATAAAGCCGCAAAACTCCTCCACCTGGACTTGATCGAGACACACATCGTTTACCGAGAAGTCTGTCAGATTCTCCGTTTCCGGTGCCCGGCGCAACTGGCCTGTCAGATCGTAGGTCCAGGCGTGGTAGGGACACATGATCTTCGTGGTGCGCCCCTCGCCGCGCAGGAGTTCATGCGCGCGATGCTTACAGACGTTGTAGAACGCGCGCAGACTCGCCTCCCGATCACGCACGATGCAGATCGGCTGGCCAGCGATTTCGACCGTCACGAAGGCGCCGGGCTCACGCAGCTTTTCCACGTGGCAGACCCATTGCCACGTGCATCCAAATATGGCCGCGCGCTCAACCTCCATCCACTGAGGGTCGGTGTAGGCTTCGGCTTTAAGCGAGTGTGAACGGCTCGGCTCGGGCGAGAAGCCTTCTGAGATGCGGGTGAAATCGTCATGAGACGGTCTGACGGTCATCAGCGCCTCCATCACTGTTTGAGGGGCGGAAAGCGGGTCTTGGCGGCGACCTCCGTCCAATCCATGTGGTTGCGGACATATTCGCGAGCGGCATCGCGCGGGGGATTGTAGTCCCAGGACACGAGTGGGCCGGCCTCCATTGCCGCGTGTATGGCGCGGCGCTGCTTCTGTGTGCGGATGACATCGCCCCTGATCTTGGTGGAATCCCAGCGCGTCGCGACCTCCGCAGCGAACGCAGCCGACACCTCGGCGTGGTCGGGGTCCGATGCCAGATTGGTCAACTCATCCGGGTCCGCCTCAAGATCGAAGAGGATGGCCGGATCGCTGTCGCAGCGAATGTACTTGTACTTGCCGCGGCGGATCATGAAGACCGGTTCGGCCGTCATCTCCGCGCAGTATTCACCGATCGCCTCGTCCACATCATCGCTGCCGCCAGAGGCAAGAGGCCAAAGCGACCGGCCGTCGATGGGTTGCCCGAGCTTAGGTTTGGCATTGCGTTCCACATCGGCAATGTCGATGAGCGTCGGCAGGATATCGACGAGCGAGCAGACATTCGTGACTTGGCGGTTTTCGATGCCCGGCCCCGCCATGATGAGGGGTACCCGAGCGGAGTGCTCAAAGAAGTTCATCTTGTACCAGAGGCCCCGCTCACCCAGCATATCGCCGTGATCCGCGGTCACGATGATGATCGTTTCGTCGAGTAAGCTAGCCTCTTCAACGGCGGCTACCAACTCACCCACCTTGCTGTCGAAATAGGACGTGTTCGCGTAATAGGCATGCCGCGCATTGCGCACCTGCTCTTCGCTGACTTCGATCGTGCTTGCCTCGATGCCGTCCATCAATCGGCGGGAGAATGGATCCTGCTCGTTGTGGCCGAGCGCGGTCTTGGGCAGGTCGACGGCATTCGAATCATACAAATCCCACCAGTCCCTACGCGCCACGTAAGGGTCGTGGGGGTGGATGAAACTGGCGACCAGGCAAAACGGGCCGGACCGCTCGCGGGCATAGTCGAAGATCTTCCGCTTCGCGAAGAATGCCGTTTCTTCATCGTAATCAATTTGGAACGTGGTCGCGGCCACACCGGCTTCGCGCACCGAATCCATATTGTGATACCACTTGTCGATGCGCTCGTCGGCGAGCTCCCAGTCTGGGGTCCAGGCATAGTCGGCCGGATAAATGTCGGTGGTGACCCGTTCCTCAAATCCGTGCAGTTGATCCGGCCCGACGAAGTGCATCTTGCCGGACAGACAAGTCCGGTAGCCCATCATCTTCAGATAATGCGCGAATGTCGGGACTGACGCAGGAAACTCAGCGGCGTTGTCATAGGCAGCAATGCGCGTGACCAGCTGTCCCGACATGAAACTGAAGCGCGACGGCGCACACAAGGGAGAGTTGCAGTAGGCGTTGTCGAACCGAACGCCGCACGCCACGAGTGCATCCATGTGCGGGGTCTTGACCACGTGATGGCCGTAGGCACCGGTGAATTGAGGCGCCAGTTGGTCCGCCATGATGAGCAGAATGTTCGGGGCACTGTCGGCCATAGTGATCTACCCTTCGCACGATTGATCTTACGGCCGAACGGTGACTCATAAGAGATGTTTTTCGTCAGTAGTTATGCGAAAATCGTCACATGAGCAGTACGAGAGATTGGCCGGCTCCATCTGAAAGTGCGCACACGTGCCAAGTGGCCATGTTGGTCTTGGACGGCTTCAACAGCATGGCAGCCCATGCCTTCATCGACCCGTTTCGCGCAGCAAACTATCTGCGCGGACAGGCGATCTATAGCTGGTCGTTTCTCTCTCTCGACGGGCGGATGGTGACGGCCAGCAATGGCGTCAGGCTTGGCGTCGATGGCGCCTACGACTCCATTTCCCAGGCACCCGATTTCCTTGTCGTCAACGCGAGTTGGGCACCGGAGCGCTTTCACAATCGGCGCCTGAAGAACTGGCTGCGTAGGCTTGCCCACCGTGGCTCTGTCCTATGCGGCTTGGATACCGGAGCCTTCGTTCTCGCCCGCGCGGGTCTGCTCGATGGTTATCGGGCCGCAGTCCACTACGAACATATTGCGGCGTTCCGGGAGTTGTTTCCTCAGAGCGCGATGGACGAGTCCTTGTTCGTCTTTGATCGAGACCGACTAACGTGCTGCGGCGGCATTGCCGCAGCGGACATGGCGTTGGAGATCATTCGCCTGCAGCAGGGCCTCGAGCTTGCCAACGCGTCTTCTCGCTATGTTTTTCATGAGCGCTTGCGGTCCGGCGATGAAGGCCAGTTCCCGGACATGCGCGAGCCAGTGGGCTATGCCGCGCCACCGAAGCTCCGGGAGGCCATTGTAATCATGGAGCGAAACCTAGAGCAGCCGATCGCTATCCCAGACCTTGCCGCGCGTACTGCACTGTCACAGCGCCAACTCGAGCGCCTATTCCGCGCTCACACGGGCGTTTCGCCGGTTCGCTATTACGTAGACGTCCGGCTCGACCGTGCGCGCGGACTGATCACGCAGACTGAACTTTCGATTGGCGAAGTCGCAATTGCCTGTGGCTTCGGCACGCCCGTGCAGTTCACGCGTAGCTACAAGCGTCGCTTCGGCACAGTGCCCAGCAAGGACCGGATCGCTGGCCGAGTGCCTTTTCAGTTTAGATCGTTTCCGAGCCACGCAGGCGTGTAGCCCTCTGCGATTGGGTTTGTGACTGCTGCGTTAGTCACTCTTGGTGCAGCCAACTCATTTCGGGCACGCGGCGAATGGCGGCTGTCCGCCGAACTTGGCCTCCGCCGCACCGCCGCTTACGTCCGGCTTGGGGACTCTTCAGACGACAACACAGTCTGTCGCGAACGTCTGCTTCCCCGCCGATCCGAGACGTATGCCTCCGGCAACTCTGTCCGCATTGCTGCCATTTAACTAACTTTGGGCGTACCGAGAACAACCAACCCGTCTCAGAAACCAATCGTGTGGTGCAATCACTGCGCCGCGCGAGTTGCCCGCTAGGCGCGCCGTCGCCGGCAAGCTGAGCGGCGTGCTGCATGGGTTGGCCGAGTTCGGCGACATGCCCGGTCATCGGACCGATGGCGGTGAAGGAGCTTTTAGGTCTCGCCTTAAACTCATTGACCAACTTTGACGTATTCCGGCCGCCGCGGGCTATGCGTTTCGATTGCGTAAGTGTCCTGCAGCGCGCGGGTGGAATAGTGGGCGCCCGCGGCGTGATGCCAGGCGTCGCAGAGTCGAGCAAACAGGTCTCCTCGCCGATCGCCAATTCGATTCGGCGGGAGATGCTGCTCAGGGTCTCTCTTAGGATCGGCGGGCTGACGCCAGACTGCTCTTGTCACGACCGTATAGGTCGACGTTCTGCTTCAGCGCATCAAGGCTATTCGCGGCTAACCGCCCTCCGCGCCCTCGCTACAGTGCTAACGCACCAGGGCGGCTGAACGTCGCCCCACGTCACCGATCGCTCAAGCGCATGACCGATGCGCAGCAGCGTCATCTCGTCGAAGCGCTTGCCGACCAGTTGCACCGACAAGGGCAGCCCGTTGGCGGCTGCTCCGGCGGGCACGGCAAGCGCCGGATGTCCGGTCAGATTGAAGGGCGCGGTGATCGGATGCCTCTTGCGCCAAGGGCCGTCATCGACCTGATCGAGCCTTGGCGGCGCGCTGACCGCACCGGCGCACAGCATGGCGTCGAAGCCCGCGAGTGCATCATCGGTCTCCGCGATTAGAAGCTTGCGCAGACGTTGCGCCTGAACATAGTCGGCGGCTGTGACCAGCGCGCCGATGCTCAATCGTTCGCGCGCGGTGCGCCCGTATTGGTCGGCGCGCTGCTGCAAGTCCTGCTGATGAACCGAAAAACCTTCCGCTAGAACGATCGTCCATGCCGCCGCATCGTAGAGATCGCGGGGCGGCAGCGTCACGTCGCCGACTTGCGCGCCGAGCTCGGAGAGGACAAAGGCAGCCCGTTCGACCGCCTCATGCTGCTCCTCGTCGATGGCCGACTCAACGTTGTAGGCACGCGCTATACCGATCCGCATACCCGCGACAGACGCATCAAAGGCGGACAGGTGGTCGACACGTCCAGCCGCGTTGAAATCGGCACTACGGCCGTCTGGCTCAGCCAGCACGGCAAGCGCCAAAGCGCAATCGGCGACCGTGCGCGTCAAAGGGCCGACATGATCGAGACTGAAGCTCAAAGGTACGACGCCGCGCCGGCTGACATAGTCATAGGTGGGCTTGAGCCCGACGATACCCGTGCACGCGGCGGGAAAACGCACCGAACCGCCCGTATCTGTGCCAATTGCGAGGCCCACCATGCCCGCGGCCACGGCCACGGCGGAACCCGAACTCGATCCACCGCAGGAATGGTCCACATTCCATGGATTACGTGCATTGGGCCAAGGCAGGTCGTCGCCGGGTCCGCCGCGCGCGAACTCATGCAAAGACGTCTTGCCGAGCAGCACCATGCCGGCAGCTTCGAGTCGCGTGGTCACGTCGGCGTTCGCGTCTGCGATATTGTCGCGGAGCAATCGCGAATGCGCGGTGGTCGCAACACCGGAAACATCGATGATGTCCTTGAGCGCATAGGGAATGCCGTGCAGCGGACCGCGGCGCTCGCCTCTGGCCAGCTCCGCCTCGGCATTGCGTGCAGCCTCCAGAGCACGCTCAGGCGTAAGCGTTATGAACGCATGAAGCTGGGGTTCGAGCGCTTCGACTCGCGCGAGTGCCGCCCGTGTAAGTTCGACCGGCGACAGCGCGCCCATTGCGATCAGGCGCGACGCCTCGGCCAGCGTTGGAATAGCGTCAGCCATCCTGGCGATCCTCGTCAACGTCGCGCTCATCAACCGGTCGATACAGTCCAGCCGGCTCATCGTCGTAGCCCAGGGGCACGTCAAGACACCCAGCAAGCGCGCGATAGTCCGCATACGCCTGCACCATCAGGTCGAGACGCTCCCTCGGTAGAGCCAGCCCCGCCCGCCGAAATCCAGCCACGAAGACACGTTTGTGTTCACTGTCCACTTTGTGTCTCTTCCTTTTCAAGCCGACGCAATGACGGCGCCATGCGGTGCCAATCGGTATCGGTTTGATAGGCGTGGGCTGCCCGCAGCAAACGGGATTCGGCAAACGGCCGCCCCGCGAGTTGCAGGCCAATCGGCAGGCCGTTGGTGTCGAACCCGCACGGGACACTGATCGCCGGCAGGCCCAAATAGCTGAACAGCCGCGTGTTGGTGGACAGCGACAGAAACTTGGCCACCACGCCGGGCTGCCCGCTTTCGACATCGGTTTGCGCGCGCGTTGGAACCATCTTGGCTATCGTGGGAGAGGCTATCAGATCCACCTTGCCGAATACGTCGCTGGCGAAGGCTCGCAGCACCGCGCCGCGACGGCGCAGTGCCTCGACGTAGTGAACCCCAGGGATCGCATAAGCGGGATACATGCGCGCGCTGACGCTCGTCCCGTAGTCACCGGGCCGACCGCGCATCCAGGGCTTATGAAAGCTCGCCAGCTCGACCCGGCTGACGACCGCCGAATAGGCCGCGACTGCATCCATCACGGGCAGGTCGATCAACTGCAGTTGCGCGCCGCGGTCCGAGAAAACATCCATCGCGCGTTCGAACCCGTCCATGACAGGTGCATCGACGTCATCGAAAAAAGCGTTACGCGGCACGCCAATGCGGCAGTCCGACAAATCGCCCGCAGTTGCGCCGTCAAGCGCGGCAACGTAGTCGTCCACCGGCTCGGCGCTACTCGTCCTGTCGCGCGGATCATGACCGGCGATCGCCGTCATCACCACGGCGCAATCTCGCGCGCTGCGTGCCAACGGTCCGATGCAGTCCATTGAAAAGGAAAGCGGCATCGCGCCAAACCGGCTGACCCGGCCATAAGTGGGTTTGAGACCGGTCACCCCGCAGCACGATGCCGGAATGCGGATCGAACCGCCAGTGTCGGAGCCCAGCGAGGCCAACACCATGCCCGAAGCGACGGCCGCGCCCGATCCGGACGATGAGCCGCCGCTAACAAAGGCCGGATTCCACGGATTGCGGCAATCGCCAAAATGGCGATTGTGTCCGGTGGGACCTTGTGCGAATTCGGACATATTCAGCCCACCCAGCGTGACGGCGCCGGCTTCTTCGAGCCGTCCAACCGCCGTCGCCTGACCAGCGGGTCTTTCGTCGCGTCGGATCGCCGCGCCGCAGGTGGATGGCCGGCCCGCCAGATCGAACATATCCTTGTGAGCCATTGGGATGCCGAGCAGTGTCGGCGACCCTGTCTTTTGCCTCCTTTGCGCGTCGGCCCATCCAGCGCGCGCCAGTGCCGCCTCCCGATCGTGCCAGATGAAGGCGTTGACCACACCGTCATCGCAGGCGATCCGGTCCAGACATCGGGTGACCAGACCCACCGCGTCGATCTCGCCCGCGGCAAGCATATGGGCCGCATCGGTGAGCGTTGTCGCTTCGCGTTTACTTGGCGGAAGCTGCCGGGTCATGTCCCGCCCTCCGCTCGCTGAACGCCTCAAGAACGTCGAGGAAGTCGGTCGGTTCGCCCTCGAATGGCGCCGGTTCGAGAGCTTCGAACGCGGCGATGATCCTGGCGATGTCTTCCGCGAAAGCGAGCGCCACGGGATCCGGCGGGGTGATGCCATGCCACTCACGAATGAAATCGACGATCGCCTGACGATCCATTGCCGGTCCGCTGTCGCCCACCGTCAGGCGCTCGTCAGCGAAGCGTTGGGCGAAGCCCCCACCGCCGCTGGCCAGTCGGTCGCCTCGGCCGTCCTGCCCTGCTCGATTTCCTCGGCGAAATGACACGCGACCGACAACCCGCCGCCGCGATCCCGCAATTGCGGCACCTCCTCCGCACATCTGGCCCGCGCGAACGGGCATCGCGTTCTAAACGGGCAGCCCGACGGCGGGTTGATCGGGCTCGGCACATCGCCTTCCAGAAGCTCGATGTTGTCGCGCCGCACCTGCTCGTCGGGAATGGCATTGGTAAGCGCGCGCGTATACGGATGGGCGCGTCGCTTCCAAACCGCGTCGGCCGGCCCGACTTCCACGATGCGGCCCAGATACATCACCGCAATGCGATGAGCGACATAGCGCACCACCGAAAGATCGTGTGAAATGAACAGCAACGCGACCTTGAGGCGGTCTTGCACGTCAAGAAGCAGATTGAGCACCTGCGCCTGAACCGATACGTCAAGGGCCGATACGGCTTCGTCGCAGACGAGCAGCCCCGGTTCCAGCGCCAAGGCTCGCGCGATGCTCACCCTTTGCCGCTGCCCGCCTGACAGTTCGTGCGGGAAGCGATCCAGGTGGTGGGACGTCAGCCCGACCTGCGCGGCGATGTCCTCGACGCGGACCTGTCGTTGCGCGGTTGAGCCGAGGCGATGGACAATCAGTGGTTCCGCAATGATCCGTCCGACCCTCAGCCGGGGATTGAGCGAACCGCTTGGATCCTGAAACACCATTTGCACGGCCCGCGCCCTTGACAGCCGGTCCGCCCGGCCGGAGCCCAGACCCTGCCCGCCAAGCGCGATTGTGCCTTGGCTGGGACGGTTGATACCCACGATGCAGCGTGCAAGCGTCGACTTCCCGCAGCCTGATTCACCCACGAGACCCAGCGTCTCACCGCTGTCGACATGCAAGGTAACTCCATCCACCGCGCGCAAGGGTCCATGCGGCGTGCGGTGATAGACCTTGAGGTCAGTTATCTCGACGACGCGGCTCATCGGATCAGTTCAAGCTGCCTGATGGGTGGTAACACCGCAACGCCCTATCACCGCTGAATGCCGTGCGCGGCGGCGGGCTTTGTCGGCAGTCGGGTTGTGCATTGACGCAGCGCGGCTCGAACGGACACCCCGTAGGCCGCGCGTGCGGCGCCGGCACCGTTCCCTTTATGTCAGCCAACCGATGCCCGCCTTCGATGAAGCTGCCATGAGGCCGAGCGGCGAGCAGTCCGGTCGTATAGGGATGACGGGGATTGTCGAGTACCGCATCCACCGGTCCCTCCTCCACCACCGAGCCGGCATACATGACGACGATCCGGTCGGCTATTTGACGCACCACGCCCAGATCGTGGGTGATGAACAACAGGCCGAGATTGGCGTCTCGTTGGAGCCGCTTCAGTAATTGCAGGATCTGCGCCTGCACGGTGACGTCCAGTGCGGTCGTCGGTTCGTCGGCGATCAGCAACGCAGGATTGCAGGCGATGGCGATGGCGATGACCACGCGCTGGCGCATACCGCCAGAAAGCCGGTGCGGATAGTCGCTGAAGCGGGCGGCCGCGTCGGGAATCCGCACCAGCTCCAAAAGTTCCACGGCCCTGCGGGCGGCCTCGGCCCGGGTCATGCGGCGATGCTCCCTCAAAACCTCGACGACCTGTGCGCCAACAGTCATCACCGGGTTGAGCGCGGTCATCGGTTCTTGAAAGACCATCGCCATGCGCTCACCGCGCAGCTTGCGCAGATCAACGTCGGGCATCTGCACCAAATCGACGCCGTCAAGCTCGATCTCGCCCTGGCTGATACGCAGGTTTTGGGCCATCAGGCCCATCACGGCAAGCGCGGTCAGCGACTTACCGCAACCCGATTCGCCGACCAGGCCGACAGTCTCGCCGCGTTGCACGGAAAAACCGACCTGTTCCATCAGCGACACGCCCTTCCCATATTCAATGGCAAGATCGCTCACCTTGAGCAGCGGAGCATCCGTCGCAAGACCGATCATCAGCGCTCCTTCAGCCGCGGATTGAGCACATCATTGAGCGCGTCGCCGACCAGATTGAGCGCTAGCACGGTCGACACCAGCGCCACGGCCGGGATGGCGGTCATGTACCAAGCCGTACGCAGGGCAGCCCGGCCATTGCCCAGGATCGTACCCCAGCTCATCACGTTCGGATCGCCCAACCCCAAAAAGGACAGACTAGCCTCCACGATGATGGCGGTCGCGACGAGCACCGAGGAGGCGACGATGATCGGCGCCATGCAGTTTGGCAGGATCTGGCCGAAAATGATGCGCATATCGGACATGCCGATGATCTTGCAGGACTGCACGAAATCGTAAGTGCGCAGACGCAAGAATTCCGCTCTGACCAGCCTTGCGATCATCGGCCAAGACACGATGGCGATGGCGAAGATGATGGTCGACAGCGATGGTCCCAGAATGCCAACAATGGCGATCGCGGACAGGAAAGACGGAATCGTCTGCATCGCATCGGTCAGGCGCATCAAGACATCGTCGAGCCAGCCGCCATAGTAGCCGCTCAGGCCGCCAACGACGGTGCCAATGACGACCGACACCGCCGCCGCCGCGATGCCAACGGCAAGGGACACGCGCGCACCGTGGAAGAGCCCGGCTGCCAGATCGCGTCCGAGTGAATCGGTGCCTAGCGGAAATGCGGGATCCTGACCCGGCCAAAGTCTCGGCGGCCCGGCCAAGGTCCATGGCCCGGAAGAATAGAACCAATCGGCGAAAACCGCCATCGCGACAGCCAGTACGATCAAGGTCAGCCCGACCAGACCGCTGGGATGACTGGCAAGGCGCCACAGCAGGAATCGGCGGCCGAACATCACGCCAGCTCCACGCGCGGATCCAGCGCCATGTAGAGCATGTCGATGACGAAATTCACGACGACGACGCTGAGCGAACTGACGAAGACGACACCGAGCAGCAGGTTGGTGTCACGTTCGAATACAGCGTCGAACGCGGTTCGACCCATGCCGGGCAGGCCAAAAATGGTCTCGATCAACACTGCCCCGCCGACCAGCGAACTGACCTGAAGGCCGGCCATGGTAACGAGCGGCAGCATGGCGTTGCGCAATGCATGAACATAAATGACACGCCGCTCGCTAAGACCCTTGGCGCGGGCAGTACGCACATAGTCAAGCGTCAGCACTTCGAGCATCGCCGCCCGACCGATGCGACCATAGATCGCGGTGAAAAAGGTGCAAAGCGCCAGAACCGGCATCGTCAAATGCGTAATGACGTCCCAGACATATCGCAGACCCGTATAGTCAGCGCCGACGGTCGAGAAACCGGCGATCGGCATCATCCCCAAAAAGACCGAAAAAATGAGAATAAACCCGATGGCGACGATGAACGTGGGCGTCGCATAGAAAAACAGCATCAGCAGCGAGATCGACAAATCCACCGGATTTCCCGCGTTTCGCGCCGCGACGACGCCCATGATCGTACCCACGGTCATCGAAATGAGCACCGAAGAGACCACCAACAATGCGGTGACTGGCCAGCGGGCGAGGATGATGTCCAGCACCGGTGCGGCATTCAACGGCGAATAGCCGAAATCCAGTGTTGCGAGGCTGTACATGTACCGCAACAACTGAACCCATGTGGGCTGGTCAAGCCCGTATCGCGCGCGCAGGGCCGCCATCTGCTCGGCGGTCATATCGGCATTGCCGGCGAGCACATCAACCATGTCGCCAGGCGCCATCTTGACCAGAACGAAGCTGCCGACGACGACCAGCAGCATCACCAAAAACGCCTGACTCAGCCGCCGCAACACATATCGAGGCAAAGGGCCCAGGAGGAAACGCAAGCCCGGCGCGGCATTGCGGTCTGGTGTTGCGGCGGCTGTCTTCAAATCACTCACGCACTCTCGTCTATCCAGCAATGAGCGAGGTTGCCCAACGAACCCAGCGCATCGACCGTGTGGTCCTTGACCTTACGATGAGCGATCGTGGCACGGGTTGTCGAGACGATGGGCAGGGTCGGAAGCTCCGTCATTGCGATTTTCTGGAACTCATGAAACTGCTGCTGGCGGGTGGCCAGATCGAGTTCGACTTGGGACGCCTCCAACAGAGCGTCGACTTCCGGATTTGAATAGCTCGACCCGTTGGAGAACGCCACTCCCGGCTTGAAGTTCTTAGACCAGTAGAAGCGCTGAACGCCGATCGTCGGGTCGGCCCCCATCGCGGCCGTATAAAGAGCCAGATCGAAATCGCGATCGGACCACACCCGCTTGATGAACACCGCGAAGTCCTGCGTGCGGATTTTCAGATCGATCCCGATCTGCCGCATCTGCTCGCGCATGTACTCGGCTGCGATCACCGACTCGTTGCCATAGGGTGTTGGATCGATCGTCAATTCGAAACGCACGCCATTGGCACCTCGCTTGTGCCCAGCCTCGTCGAGCAGAGCCTCCGACTTGCTCGGATCGAATTCATAGCCCGGAACACCATCGGTATTGTAAAATGATACCTGCTCGTGGTGCAGCGGCGTCGCGCCGGGTTCGCCAAAGCCGTGCCACACGTTCTTGACGATCCAGGCCCGATCGATGGCGTGGGCGATCGCTTGACGCACCCGCACGTCCTGGAGGACTGGCCGTTCGAGGTTAAAGTCCATCTGTTGCTGGCTGACCGACGTTTCGTAGCCTTTCAGGTCGATCTCGAATTCGGACTTCTCGGCGATACGCAGCATGTCGAGCGCCGGCAGGAAATTGAGGAAAACGACGTCGGCCTGCCCCGCTTCCAGCATGGCGGTGCGCGTCGAGGCATCGGAGATGTACTGCACGATGATCCGGTCGAGATAAGGCCGGTCGCCATCCCAATAATCCGGATTCCTCTCCATGACGACGCTGACGCCGCGTTCATGGCTGACAAACTTGAACGCGCCGGTGCCGACCGGATCAATGTTATGCGGGTTTTCCATGATGTCCGTGCCCGCATAGAGATGGCTTGGCAGGATCGGCGATTCACGCCCGTCAAGCGCCTTCATCATCGCCGGTGCCGGCCGCTTCAGAACAAAAACCGCCGTCAGATCATCGGGTGTCTCAACGTCAAGTAGGTCTGCGAACAGCGTGCGCCCGCGCCCATGGTGCACCTTGATGACCTCCATGAACGTGAATGCCACGTCACGCGCGGTGAACGGCTGACCGTCATGCCATTTGACATTGGGTCGCAGGTTGAAGGTCACGCGCAATCCATCTTCGGATATGTTCCAGCTCGTCGCCAGTGCGGGTTTGCCCTGCATTCCAAAGTCGTAGCCGAGCAGGCCGTCGAACATCTTGGGCGACAGAAATGCCTCGGGCCCTGAGGTCGTGATCGCCGAGTTCATGAAGGTCGTGCCCGGCCAGGCCACGGTGGTGAGAGTACCGCCATGTTTCGCGCCGCTACCAAGCGCACGGCTCGACGGCGATAGGACAAACGGCATGGCTGCGCCCGCCGACATGCCTTTGATCACCGCCCTACGGTTCAATTGGAAACTCGGTTTGGTCATTGCTTCGCCTCCGTTCAGGATCGTTTCCCATCTAAGTTTCTACGCGCCATCAAACTCCGCCATTGAGGGGAGTCTGAGGGGTTGGCAAGCCGGCCGTGTGCACGTCGTCCGTCAAACTTCAGCGCCGATCGAAATGCAGCCCGCCAAAACTTTGCCTTCGACAAGAACTCCGCTCGGCATCGCCAACGGCCATTTGTCAGTGCAATTTTTGTCAGACAAAAAATCTCACTAAACACTGACATCGTCAAGTCCGCTGGCGGTGAAACTCGGGATGGAATGCACATTTGAGCCAAAAACTTAGAAATCCGATAGATCTCCAACCGACCCAACGCATTGGGTGTTTCGTTTCAATGGTATTTCTGTCTGGCAAAAATGCTCCGGTCGCAGTCGCGAACACCAAAGTCGTTGGTCACGCGAACCGCACCATCCACGACACCCTTCGATCATGACGCCCCCTGCGCCGCCCCGTGTCGCGGCATCAGGTCAGCCATCAGCCTGGCGACGGCCACAAGGCGGCGATCCGAAAAGCGTGGCCCGGTCAGCGTCAGGCCGACCGGCAAGTGGTTCGGGCCGACAAAGCCGGGCAGATTGATGCAAGGCGTATGAAGCAGCGTCCAAATCCGATTGAACGTTGCGGCACCAGTATCATCCAACCCCCGCGGAGCGATACCGGCCGCGCTTGGCGTGAGAACGGCAACGAAGCGCGATGCCAGTTCATCAAAGCGCATCCGGCATTGAGCGGCGAGATCGTAGGCCTCCAGCTGAGCTGCCCGTGTGAGCCCCGCGTCGTTGCGCAGGATCTGCCGCAGTTCCGGATAAAGACCGTCGCCAAACCGCAACTGCTCGGCGAGAAAGGCGCTGCGCATCTCACTTTGCATGATCGTCTTGTGGGCCGCGGTCAACTGATCGAACGGCTCAGCGAGATCCAGATCGGAAATCCTTGCTCCCGCCGAGCGCAAGAGCTCGATGCATCGCGCCAGGGCGTCTCGGGTTTCCGGGAGCGCCTGGTCCCACACCGGCGTGCGGCAGACGGCGATCGACACACCATCGAGGGTGTCGAGAGATGTGCGCTCGTCATCATGCAGTTGGAAGACATCGCACAGCAATTCGAGATCGTCGACGCTACGCGCATACCAGCCCAACGTGTCCATGCTCGCCGCGCAAACCTTGAAACCTTCATGAGGGACGGCGTTCCATGTCGGCTTCATGGCATAGACGCCACAATAGGACGCCGGGCGGATGATCGATCCGCCGGTCTGCGTGCCGAGAGCAAGAGGAACATGATAGTCTGCAACCGCGGCGGCTGAACCGCTCGATGACCCGCCCGGAGTCCGACTTGTGTCATGCGGATTGCGGGTTTTGGCGCGGCGGCCATTGACGGCGAACTCGACGGTATCGCTCTTGCCGGCGATGATCGCGCCGGCGGCGCGCAGGATGGAAACGCTCGCCGCGTCGAGCTTTGGAAAGAAGCCCTCGAAATGTGGCGAGTTGTAGCTGGTGGGCATATCCTGCGTGAGAATTACGTCTTTGATGCCGACCGGCACACCGTGCAGCGGACCGCGTTCAGCCTGCGCGTCGCACTCCCGGGCCTGGTCGATGACGAGCCCGGGATCGATATGAGTCCAAGCCCCTATCTCAGGGTCGCGCTGCTCGATCCTTTCGAGACAAGCCTTAGCCAGCGCCCCGGCCGTTAAGTGCCCATCCTTGATCGCCTGCACCGCTTCGCACGCGGTTAGCCGTTCTGGCCGCGCCGCAGCTTCGTGCGACCGCGATGCAATCGGGGCGGCACCGGTGGCAGGGCTTGTTGCGGACGCGCTCACCCCGCTGTCGCCTGTCGAAATCCCATCATTCGTCCTCCATACCGACCTGCTCGTCGTGATTTTCCCAGGCCGCGCAGATCGTCGCACCCGTTGCGCCGGCGACGCCATCGCGGGAAAGAAACGATTCTAGAAGCCGGTCGAACACCGCAATGCGACTAGGTTGACCGATCACCCAAGGTGACACGGACAAAGACAGAATCCGTCCACCCTTCTCGCGCGCCTCGGCGTCCAGGCAGTCGAAGGCCGCGGTGATTTGCGCGGCGTAGTCGTCGGTGCATTGGTTGTGCAGAAAGAGGATCTTGCGATCGGAAAGCTCATAGGAGAGTGGCATTTGGACCAGCGCACCCGTCTCGGTTTCGAACCGGTAGGGCATGTCGTCGTTGATCCAGTCGGCGATGTACCGAGCGCCTGCGCCGGCGGCCAGTTCGGGCGTGTGGGAGGACTGGGAATGCGCCGGCGAATGCCATCCGATGACCGGCTGGCCGCTCAACTGCCGCAGCGTCGTAAAGGCCTCGTCGACTTGGGCGCGCTCTTCCTCCTTGGACAGCAAACCATGATGCAGCCGACCCATGTCGACGCCACTGGCGGCTATCTCCCAGTTCCGCTTGAGCATCTCGTCGAGCAGATACGGATAGCGCTCCGCAACTTTGCTGTTCATTGCGACAGTCGCGCGCAAATCATGCCGGTCGAGCACGCGCATCAGTCTGAAAATCCCCACCCTATTGCCGTAGTCACGGGTCGAATAATCCCAAACGCTCGGAGAGGGGCGATCCATGCCGCCGATCGGCACGAACGGCTCCTTGGGCATGTCCATTGGAAAATGCTCGCAATGGATGGTGACCCAGATCAGCAAGTGTTTGCCGTCCGGCCAAGCGACGGCCGGCGCCGTCGCCAGATAGCGATGTCCATAGCGGTCATGATCGGGGCCTGATCGCCGCTTCGGGTAAACGAGATAGTCGGCGGGAACGCTCATGCGGTCGGCCCTTTGGCGGCTGCACGATTGAACGGTTTCATCCACTCGACAAACGCGTCGTAGTAGTTCTGTTCAAACCAGGCGGCGATTTCGCGCCCGGTCGCAAGCCATACGTCATCGTGGCCGGTTATGTAGCCGAGGATCTCGTCAAGCACGGCGATGCGGTGCGGTTGGCCGATCAGATAGGGGTGCAGCGGAACGCACATGATGGTGCCGCTCTCCGCCCCCTCCTCATAGAGTTGGTCGAAATGCGCCTTGACGATGTCGAGATAGGCCGTTGGCGAGATGTGTTTGAAAGACAATGTCGGCACATCATTGGTCTCCATCATGTATGGCACACTGACCAACCGCTTTCCGGACCGCACCTTGACCGGCATGGGCTGATCGTCGTGAAAGAGATCGAGCGTGTATTTGATGCCCTCCTCGGCCAGAAGGTCCTGCGTGGTTTCGCCGTTCGAGATCGCAGGCGAAAGCCAACCGTCGAGGTCCTGACCGCTGTGGCGCTTGATCGTCTCGCGGCTGTCGCGAATGACCTCGCGCTGCTGATCCTCGCTCATATTGTAGAGATATCGAGTGTTGTAGATGCCGTGGCTGAACAGCTCCCAATCCAGTTCACAGCATCGCTCGATAATGTCCGGGAAGTGGTCGCAGACCGCAACATTCAATGAAACGCTGCCGCGCACACCGTGGCGCACCATTACGTCGGCCACGCGGTGAAAGCCGACCCGGTTGCCGTAGTCGCGCATGGAATAGTTGATGATGTCGGGCTCCGGGCGATACCAGACCGAACGAGCCGGGCTCTCGGGCGGCGCGTATTCATAGAACTCGATATTCGGCGCGACCCAAAACGCGAGGCGAGCGCCGTTCGGCCACACGATCTTGGGGCGGTTTTGATAAGGAGCGTAATCGTAGCTGAACGGTTCACTGAGCATTGACTGTCACCGGTTTGTTGCCCTGCATGGAGGCGAGACTTTCGAGAACCTCGGCGGCGGGCAGCACGTCGCCGTATTTCACGGCAATGTCGTAGAGCGCCGCATAGTGCGGGCTCTCTTCGCGATCGGCCACGCACTCTTCGGGAACGATCACGCGATACCCGTGTGACATGGCGTCAACAATGCTGGCCCGCACGCATCCCGACGTAGCCCCCCCGGTCACGATCAGCGTATCGATGCGGTTGAAAACGAGAAACGAGGACAAGTGCGTTTCGAAGAACGCCGACGCCATGCGCTTGTGCAGTATGAGGTCGCGATCGCGATCAACCTCAAGGCGGGCGTCGATCTCGGCCTGAGGGGACTGGTGGCCTACATTTTGGATCGCCATCGGCGCATCGCTTCGGGTGCCCCAGCGACCGCAATCCTTGCCATCCGGCAAATATGCCACATAGGTCCAGACCACCGGCATGGCCATGTCGCGCACGGCCCTGGCGATCGCGTTGACGAACTGGAGTTGGTTGCTGTCACCTTCGTAGGCGGTGGCGAAGGTCTCCGTGTCGGTATACCGCCGTTGCAAATCGACATTCAGCAGACAAACGCGCACCCCGAAGCCGAACGCCGGCAACGTCGGATTCGCCTTCCATGCCTCGTAGATGGCCTTGGCCGTCAGATCGGTGCGCTTCATGACCCTGGGCTCCCGCGCCTTTCAGCAAGAGCGTCGCGCGATCCCGGCGGCACCAGCCGCAATGCCGCGCCGTGCGTCAGATCGATATCGAGCAATTCGCCGTCTGGCGGAAGATTGGACCGATCGCAGGAAAGATGCGCTTCGAAGAAGCCGCCCTCAGGCTTCAAAGGCAATGCGTCATTGGCGACGACATCCACCCAACCGTCCGATACGGCGACGCGGATATCGTCTCGGTCCGCCGGCCCATCGACCATTCGTTTCCCGCCTATCGCAACCAGCCCGTCGACGACCCCGGCGGGATCGGTGCTTACAACCTTGACGCCGGTGACGCCGTTGGCCCCATTGGCATGTGTCGATGGTCCCGGAATGCGATGCTCGACGCCCTGGCGATTGGACACCAGAAAGGGAAGCGCGACATCGCCGCCCGCACCGCGACCAGCCATCAACAGATCGAGCGCCCATTTGTGGCCTCCGGCAACCGTATTGGCCACCTCGACCGGACCGGCCACGGACATGCCGGCGGCTTCAAGCATCCGGCCGGCCGCGTGTGCATCGTCGACCAGAAAGGAGTAGTCCGCCCAGCCTTCGCCCGCGGCCAGAACCGGTCCCAGCCGGTGCGCCGCCATGGCCGCGTCGCTCGAAAAGGCGGTCAGCAGAATATAGGCGCCATCATCGAACGACACGAAGCGGAACCTGGTCGAACCGTGGCTGGTGTCGTCGCGTTCCAGCACGACAAATCCGAGCTTCTTGAAATCGACGGAGGCCTTGTCGAGATCCCGGACCAGTAGAACTAAGTGATCGAATCTCATGCGCGCGCGCCCCAAAGTTCATCCCGCAGGTGTTCGGAAGAGCGTATGGTCGGAGGACGTTCAATCCGCAGTTCGGGCAGGCTTCCCCTGAACCGCTCGATCTCCACCAGGCAGGATTGTGCCGCGCACCCTTGGCCGAGTTCGGACGAGCCAATGTCGCGGGTGAGCACGTTTGGATTGCTGTTGCGGTCCGCCTTGCCTTCCGGGTCGTAGGTCGCCCCGGTCGCCAATAGCGCAACGCCGCGCATCATCGCCGTTTCCAGTTCGGCGACCGCCAGGCAGGCGCCGCGGTCGTTGAACAAGCGGACGATGTCGCCATCTCCAATGCCGCGCGCCCGCGCGTCATCGCGGTGCATCTTGACGATTTCGCGCCCATGACGCTTGCCGGCCCGGCTGTGTGCGCTCCAGTCCATTTGCCCATGCAGGCGATGCTTCGGCTGCGGGGTCAGCAGATGGATCGGATGGACATCGGCGGCCGTCGCACCCAACCATTCCTCCGGGTCCAGCCAAACCGGATGTCCAGGTTGTGCGCCATTGGTGAAATCGACAACTTGTTGGCTGAACAGTTCGATCTTGCCGGAGGGCGTGTTGAGCCGGTGTTTTTCCGGATCCGCCCGGAAATCGGCAAACATGACGTAGTCGTCATCAGGATCGGGGATACGGATATACCCGTGTTCCCAAAATTGCTCCAGTTGTGGTGCGACGATCCCGCGCGCCGCCAGTCGAGCCGAGATCTCCAGCCACGCCTTCTCCAGCCACTGCTCCGCGCTCCGCCCTTCCGTGAACGCCCGATGTGCGCCGAGACGTTCGGCGAGCGCGGCAAATATCTGATAGTCGTTGCGCGCCTGGCCCACCGGCTCCACCAGCTTGTGCATGGCCAGAATGAACGGATCGCGCGATGCCCCGCCGATATCGTCGCGCTCAAGGGCCGTTGTCGCGGGAAAAACGATATCGGCGTGCCGGGCGGTGGCCGTCCAATAGCACTCGTTGACGATGACGGTATCCGGCCTGCGGAATGCCTCACGTAGGCGGTTTAGGTCTTGATGATGATGAAACGGATTGCCGCCAGCCCAATAAACAAGATGTATGTCGGGATAGGTAATGACGCGCCCATCGTACTGAAACGTACCGCCCGGCGTGAGAAGCATATCGGCGACCCGAGCGACCGGGATAGCGGAACCGGTGGGATTGTCGCCGACGTGCAAACTGTACAGCGGCGTGTCAAAGCGCGGATTGCCCATGCCGTTCGAGGAGCCATAGCCAAAGGCAAAGCCGCCGCCGGGCAAACCGATTTGGCCGAGCATCGCGGCCAGTGCGATCGCCGCCCAGTACGGTTGCTCGCCATGGCGCGCCCGCTGAAGGCTCCAATTGGCGGTAACCAGAACACGCTTGCCGATCAGGCTGAGCGCCAAAGCCTCGATCGTCTCGGCCGAAACAGCCGTTATGCTGCTGGCCCACTGTGGCGTCTTCTCTACCCCGTCGGTCTTTCCCGCGAGGTAATCGCACAATATGTCGGCGCCCGCGCAGTAGCGCTCCAAAAACGCTCGATCCACCTCCCCTTCCCGGTCAAGCACGCGCATCATCGCCAGCATCAGCGCGGTATCGGTATTGGGCCGAATGGGAATCCAGCGGTTCGCATGATCGTCGCCGACATCCGCCTTGAGGGGCGAGATGTTGATAAGCTGCGTACCGTGGGACAGCGCCGCCATGAAAAGGTCGTAGCGGTGTTCGCCCGATCCGCCTGCCTGGACTTCCCAGTTCTTCGTCGGAATGCCGCCGAAAGCGAGCATTACATCGCAATGATCGCGAATTGAGCGAGCTGATGTGAGATGAGAGCCGATCGCGCTTTGCGTGCCGACGACGCGTGGGAGGAACGTCATCGCCGCGCCATAGCTGTAGTTCGTCATCTGATCGGTAAACCCGCCGATCGAATTGAAGAATCGGCGCACCAAAGTACGTGCGTGGTGCAAACGTCCGGCGCTCGACCAGCCATAGGACCCGGCAAATAGCGCCTTGTTGCCGAACGTCTCTCGGACACGTCCGATCTCGCCGGCGGCGAGATCCAGGGCATAGTCCCATGTAACTTCGAAGAAGTCGTCCTCGCCGCGCCCGGAACCGCCATCGCCTTCAAGCCAACCGCTGCGCACGGCGGGCGCGGCCACCCGCAGTGGCGAGTTCACCATTTCCGGCCAGACCGAATTCAACGGGCTTGGCCGCGGGTCATGCTCGAAGGGCAAGACGGTTTTGATCCGTCCGTCAACGACCTCGGCACGGAACGCACCCCAGTGTGAAGCCGAGCGTTGAATGGTCATCGCGGGATTACCCGCGCTGACGAGAGGCCGCCAATGTCGCGCAATTCCAAAGCTCCGGCTCGTTTGGTCAACGGTATGATATAATATCTATGTCGTCAATTGCGTTTATATGACTCAAATGCTATAACTTGACACTCACCCCACCGTCGAAACCACGCGACGGGACATATCAATCCTCAAGCGGATCGAAGCCGACATGCAGCTCAACATCAGACAAGTTGAAGCATTCCGGGCGGTCATCACACTGGGCAGCATGACCAAGGCTGCCAAACTGCTTGGCATTTCCCAACCAGCCGTCAGCCGGCTGATGACGGACTTTCAGCAAACCGTCGGCTTCAAGCTGTTTCGCCGCTTGCGGAACGGTATCGAGCCGACGGACGACGCCAGACGCCTATGCGAGCAGGTCGACAGGTTGTTCGTCGGGCTTGAAGAACTCGGCCAACAAGTTCAGGCCATCAAGAACCTGACGACCGGGACTGTTTCGATCGCGGCCATGGGTCTTTACGCCAACGGAGTGTTGCCGGACATCATCGCCCGATTCCGTCTCCATCATCCGGGCGTCGCGGTCAGGCTCGATAGCTTGCCACAAGATCGCGTCGCGGAATGGGTCGCCTCGGGGCGTAGCGACATCGGCTTCGCGACACTGCCAATCTCCAATGCCTCGATACCGGTCCAGGAACTGCTCCGCCGGCCGGTTCTATGCGTCTTTCCCGCTGGGCACGAACTCGAAAGTCACGACATCATCGGCGCCGAAGATCTTGCCAGGCAATCCTTCATCAGCTTTCCGCGCGGCACGCCCTTTCGCTTCGAGATCGATACATTGTTCCAGCGGCGAAATGTCAGCCGGGTGATGATGATCGAGGCCACAACGCACGAGGCGGTGTGCAATCTGGTCGCCGCTGGTCTGGGCGTGTCGATCGTTAGCCCGTTTTCACCGCATCTGCGTCGCAATCCGCTGCTGGAGTATAGGCCCTTTGTGCCGGCGATGCCGGTATCCCTCGGGCTGATCGCAGACAGGGAGAGCCTCACCAACGCCGCGCGCACCTTCCATGATTTTGTCGCCGACCATTTTGCGCACCCTTCCACACCCGATGACTTGCACGCGAAGATTTCGGCGATTGACTCCGCACTCCAGTCATCATGACGGCCAAGGCGTCAATCAGTGAGAAGCGAGCAATGAACATTCAGACTGCCCACGATCACGGCTTCGATGTCGTTCCAGCGGAGACCGAAGTCGTTATCGTCGGCGGCGGCATTGTCGGTGTCTGCGCTGCACTGTCCCTCGCGCAAAGAAATGTCCCTGTCGTGCTGTGTGAAAAGGGCAGTATTGGCGAGGAGCAATCGAGCCGCAATTGGGGCTGGGTGCGCAAGATGGGCCGCGACCCTCGCGAGATTCCGTTGATGATCCGCGCCCAGCAGATGTGGTCCGAATATGCGTCGATTCTTGGCGTCGACGTCGGCTTTCGCGTTTGCGGCATCACCTATTTCTGCGACGAAGAAAAGGACCTTGCGAAATATGATGGTTGGATGAAGGCGGTCGAAGGCTTCAATCTTGATACTCGGTTTGTATCGGCAAACGAGATCGGCAGCTTCGCGCCGGGCGCAACCCGAAGCTGGGCGGGCGGTCTGCACACAGCGAGCGACGGTTTTGCAGAACCGCACATCGCAAGTCGAGCGATCGCCCGCGCTGCCGTGCGACTGGGCGCGCGCATTGTCGAGGGATGCGCCGTTCGCGGTTTTGAGACTGAAGGGGGTCGGGTGAGCGAAGTCGCCACCGAGAAGGGTCGCATCTGCTGCAACAGCGTAGTTCTGGCCGGCGGCGTGTGGTCGACTCTTTTCGGTCGAAATCAGGGCGTCAAGCTTCCCCAGCTCAAACTACTGTCGCAGGTGATGCGAACCAGGCCGATCACCGGCGGCCCTGCCGGTTGCGGCTCGGGCAAGGGTTTCGGTTTCCGCAAGCGCCTGGACGAGGGTTACAACATTTCAATGCGCTCGGCACATCCGGTCGATATCGTTCCCGACAGCCTTCGCTATCTGCGCGACTATGTCCCGGCCCTGAAGAACGAGTGGCGCGCCATGAAGTTTCGGATCGGCAAACGGTCCTTGCAGGAAACCTTCACCAGAACGCGATGGCAACTGGATCGCCCCAGCCCGTTCGAAAAGATCCGCGTCCTACGTCCCGAACCGGCGCACGCCATTCTCGACCAGGCGATCATCAACATCAAGGCACTGTTTCCGGCGTTCAAGGATCTCGTCGTCAACGAGCGCATGAGCGCCTGGATCGACGTGACGCCCGATGCCATTCCCGTTATCTCGCCGGTAGACGCGATCCCCGGATTTTATATCTCCACGGGCTATTCCGGCCACGGCTTCGGCATCGCCCCCGCGGCCGGTCAGCTGATAACCGAACTGATCACGGGCGAAGACCCGGTTGTCGATCCCACGCCCTTCCGTCACAGCCGGTTCATCGACGGTTCAAAGATCAATCACTGGCCGATAGGATTTTGACTGCTTGTGCGTCAACCGCGCAGTCTACCACTGCACCGCGAACCTTATCGCAGCCGCGCAAGCCCGCTGCTCAGATCTGCCTTGAGATCGTCGACTGCTTCCAGCCCGACATGCACACGCAGAATCGGGCCGGCGCCGGTATGTTTGGCGACGGTGCGTGTCTTTTCCGGATCGACGGGCAGGACGAGGCTTTCATAGCCACCCCAGCTGAAGCCGATCTTGAACAGGTCCAGCCCGTCGACCATCGCGTGCACGGCTTCTCGATCGAATCCCGCGAGTTCGAAAGCGAACAAGCCGGACGATCCTTCGAAGTCACGCTTCCATGTCTCGTGGCCAGCAAAAGACGGCAAAGCCGGATGCAGCACCCTGGCGATTTGCGGCTGCACTTGAAGCCATTGCGCCACTTCGAACGCCGACGCTTCGTGGTGTCGAAGCCGCACCTCCAGCGTGCGCAAGCCGCGCAGGCCCAGATTACCTTCTTCCGAGCCCGCACAGGCGCCAAGGTCCTGCGTGGCCCGGCGCACCGCCTCATAGCCTTCGGCCGTCGTCGTGACGGCGCCCAACATGGCGTCAGAATGACCGGCAATGTATTTGGTCGCCGATTGAAGCGAGACATCCACGCCATGCGCGATCGGCTTAAAAAACAGCGGGGTGGCCCAGGTGTTGTCGAGAGCGGTCTTGATACCCTTCGCCTTCGCCACCGCGACGATCGCCGGCACATCCTGGACCTCGAACGTGCCGGATCCAGGCGATTCCATGTAAATCAGCTTGGTCCGTGGCTGGATCAGGCGCTCGATATCGCCACCCATCCTTGGGTCATAATAGGTGATCTCCACGCCAAGTCGCGCCAGCAACCGGTCGCAGAACCGCCGGACCGGTTCATAGACCGTGTCGACCACCAGCACGTGGTCACCCTGCGTCGCAAAAGCCATAAACGTCGCCGATATCGCGGCCAGGCCTGACGCGGTCGCAATCGTGCGATGGCCGCCTTCAAGTTCAGCCATCGCCGACTCGAAGGCGAAGATCGTCGGTGTTCCAACGCGACCGTAGAACGGCCCATCAAACGGCGTTCGGCCCGCTTCCTCGAAATCATCAAGCGTGTTGAATAAAAAGGTGGAAGCGCGATGCACGGGCGGATTAACCGCAACCGCGCTCTGGTCATGAAGGCGACCCGCTGAAACCAGCAGGCTGCCCGCAGCTTTCGAAGGTCGTGGCACGCGGCTCAAAGCGACTGCTTCGGCAAGTCGTCGCGTTGCCCCCATTCATGCCAGGAACCATCGTAGAGCGTCCAATTGATCTTTCCAAGCCGCGCAAGCTGCAGCACGAGAACAGCCGCCGTGACACCCGACCCACAGGTCGAGACAATCGTCTTGTCGATGTCGACTCCGGCCTTACGAAAAATCGCTTCAGCCGTCGCCGGCTCGACGAAAGTGAAATCTCCGCTTTGCGGCAGCATGGTGCTCCAGGGTATGTTGATTGCGCCGGGCATGTGCCCGCCGGCCACGCCCGGATAACCCGATGGCAACTCTCCCGTAAACCGCTCTCGCGTGCGTGCGTCCACGACAACCGCATCGCCGGTCTCGATGGCTGCGGCAACATCACGCCATGTCGCAACGCCGCCAGCCGGCGCCGTTGCCTTGAACTGCGTTTGCGGTGCCGGCTCCGGAACGCCGCGTTCGATGGGACGGCCTTCTGCGAGCCACCGTTTCCAGCCGCCGTTTAAAATGCGCACCCGATCATGGCCAAACAGGCGGAACATCCACCAGATCCGCGCCGACACGTAGCTGGAATCGTAGACGACGACCATTTGGTGATTGTCGATCCCGAGCGCCGAAACAGTTTCGGCAAAACGTCCCGCCGACGGCAGCATGTTGACATAGGTCGATGTCGGATCAGAGGCCTCATCGAGATCGAAGAAGCGCGCCCCAGGGATATGGGCGGCCACGAACTCCTCATGTCCGCTCTTTCCCGCCTCGGGAATGTACCAGGAGCAATCGATGACAACCATTTCGGTGTCGCCGAGCCGTTCTTCCAGCCATTGCGGCTCGACTAGGAAGGAATCCATGTCGTCTTATGACTCCGATATGCGCGCGGACATGCAAATCACCCAGGCCATCACGCTTATTTTTATCAGACAGCTTTTCAGTACAGGTATCTGGCTCGAAATTCTATCGCGGCAAGGGATGGACATCAAGGCAGATATTCCGCCATTTTCAGGCGACATGTGCGAAGATTTTGCAGATTGATTGACTTCGCCGTGCACTTCGGCAAGAAATTCTGTCTGACAAAAATAGAGCTTCTGAATGCGGCGCAACGACGCAGCGACACAACATGTGCCAGGTGATGACAGAGGGCTTGGGCTCGACCTTGCCGCTGTCGCCACTTATCTGGAGCACCAAGGTCTCGAGCTTGATCGCGCTTCGGGTGTGGTCAGGCTGTCGGGCGGATTGTCCAATCTGAACTATCTCATCACCGTTGACGGTCGCAAAGTTGTGCTGCGCCGTCCGCCCATGGGGGAGCTGCCCCCCGGTGCGCATGACATGACGCGCGAGCACAAGATACTCAACCGGCTATCCCGCACCTTTCCGCTCGCACCCGACAGCTACCATCTATGCGAAGACATCTCCGTAATCGGCGTCCCCTTCCAGTTGCTGGAGTATCGCACCGGTCTTGTCATACGCGGCGACAAGCTGCCGGCCAGCTTCAGCGATACGGACAGGCGTCATGCACTTTGCGAACACTTGGTGCGCGCACTCTCTGCGCTTCATGCCATCGACGCTGACGATATCGGACTGGGTCGGTTCGGTCGCCCAGAGGGCTTCTTTCTGCGGAATGTCGCGGGTTGGCGCAGGCGGGCAAGCAAGGTCACGGGTGACCAGCCAACGCTCGACAATGTTGAGAGGATCGTCGCATGGCTCGGTGACCACGAGCCGCGCTCCGCCACCCCGACATTGCTGCACTCGGACTTCAAGCTCGACAACTGCCTGCTTGAGGCCGATGGCCGGGTCAGCACGCTCCTGGATTGGGACATGGGCACACGCGGCGATCCGCTGATGGATCTGGCGACACTGATCAGCTACTGGACCGAGCCGGACGACCCCGACTGCATGCACCGCCTTGGGCAGATGCCGACGGCCCACCCCGGTTTCATGCGACGGGCCGATGTGCTGGAAGCTTACGCACGACTGACAGGGCGCGATGTCGGCCAATTTCAAAGTTGGCGCATCCTGGCCATGCTCAAGCTTGGCGTCGTCTTCATGCAATTGCACCGCAACTGGGTCAATGGAGCCCTTGGCGACGCATCCTATAGCGGGTTTGCGCGACTGGGCATCGACCTGATCGAACACACGACAGACCTGCTCGAAGCACCGCTTTGAAAAGAGCGATTCTTGGAAGGGCCGCTCCGGCGGAATGAACAGCGATGGATTTCAGAATACCGGACGAATTGAAGACGTTGTCGGAGCAAATTGGTGCGTTCATCCGAGAAGAGGTCATTCCTCGGGAACAGGATGCCGGTTGGACCGATCATGGCCCAACGGAGGACCTGCGACTGACACTCGTTGAGATGGCGCGTCAACGGGGCCTGGCGGTGCCCCATGCGCCGGAGGATTTCGGTGGTCGCGGGCTCACTCATTTCGGGCGTGCCGTCGCCTTCGAAGCTGCCGGCTATTCCATGCTTGGCCCGATCGCACTGCATTGCGCCGCCCCTGACGAGGGCAACATGCATTTGCTCGACCAGGTCGCCGACGACGACCAGCGCCAGCGCTGGCTCGCACGGCTCGCCACCGGCGAGGCGCGGTCATGCTTTGCGATGACGGAACCGTTCGGTGCGGGTTCCGATCCATCGCTTCTCGAAACGACCGCCGAGCCGATTGACGGCGGATTTCGCATCCGCGGACGCAAGTGGCTCGTCACCGGGGCACAGGGCGCGCAGTTTGTGATCGTCATGGCAAAGATGAGCGCCGGCGAAAAAACCGGCGAGGCGACCATGTTCCTCGCCGACATGGACCAGCCGGAAATCGTCTTGGAGCGTCGATTGGAGTCCATGGATTCGACTTTTAGCGGCGGGCATTGGGTCGTTCGCTTCGATGATGTGTTCGTTCCCGAAACCGATGTGCTGGGGGCGGTCGGCGAAGGCTTTCGCTACGCTCAGGTCCGGCTTGCTCCCGCGCGGCTGACACACTGCATGCGCTGGCTGGGCGCTGCGGTCCGGGCGCACGACATCGCTCGTGACTATGCCGTCAAACGGACGGCCTTCGGCAAAGCCCTCAGCGAACACGAAGGAGTCGGCTTCATGCTCGCCGACAACGACATGGACATCTACAGCGCACGGCTTGCCATCTGGCACACCGCATGGCTGCTTGATCAGGGTCATCGCGGCAATGCTGAGAGCTCGCGCGCCAAGGTCCTGTGTTCGGAAGCGCTCTACCGCGTCGCCGACCGATGCGTGCAGATTCTCGGTGGACTGGGCCTGACCCGCGACACGGTCGTCGACCGGTTCTTCCGCGATGTCCGGGCGTTTCGTATATATGACGGTCCCTCTGAGGTTCATCGCTGGTCGCTGGCGCGCCGCATCGCCGCGGGTCGTCTATGATGCCCGCGCCGGCCGACATGTTCGATCTCTCAGACCGCGTCTGCGTGGTGACCGGCGGTGGGCGTGGAATCGGCAAACGGATCGCCCACGATCTTGCAGCGCGCGGCGCATGTGTGGTGGTCGCAGGGCGCACGCTCGACACGCTGAGCGCCACCAGCCGTGAGATCGTCGAACAAGGCGGCAAAGCGACCGCGATCGCCGCCGACATGTCGGTCGAAGGCGATGTCGTCCAACTCGCCAGTCAAGTCGCCGAACGGTTTGGTCCGGCCCATGTGCTCGTCAACAATGCCGGGATCAACCCGATATACAAGCCGCCCGAGGCGACATCGACGGCGGAGTGGAATGACATCATCGCAGTCAACCTGTCCGGCGTTTTTGTCGCCTGCCGCGAATTCGGCCGGCAGATGCTGGAAGCCGGCCGCGGCAGCATCGTCAACATGTCGTCGATTGCCGGCAGCGTCGGCCTCGCCAAGACGGCGGCCTATTGCGCCTCCAAGGGCGGACTCGAACTCTTGACGCGCTCATTGGCGGTCGACTGGGCGCCCAAGGATGTGCGCGTGAATGCCGTCGCGCCCGGCTTCGTCGAGACCGACCTTACCCGAGGCATGATCGAGCACGCCGCGCTCAGCGAAAGGCTGCTGAAACGTACGCCGATGCAGCGCTTTGCGCAGGTCGAGGAGATCGCCGGCGCGGTGATTTATCTCGCCAGCGATGCCTCCCGATATGTCACCGGCCAAACCATTGGAGTCGACGGAGGGTGGACAGCGGCATGACCCATACATCCGGCGAAGGTGGCGGCGCCCTTGACGGTGTCGTCGTGCTCGACTTGACCCGACTTTTGCCGGGCGCCTTCTGCTCACAGCTTCTGGCCGACATGGGCGCCGAGGTGATCAAGGTCGAAAACCCCGACGGCGGCGACTACAACCGCGCATGGGAACCACTCGCCAAGCAGGAATCGGGCTCTTTTCTTTTGCTCAACCGCAACAAGAAAAGCGTCACGATCAATCTGAAATCGGCGTCCGGTAAAGCGGTGTTCAAGCGGCTGGCGACCAAAGCCGATGTCGTGCTCGAAGGATATCGACCTGGCGTCATGGATCGTCTGGGGCTCTCCTACGAAGAATTGTGCAAGGACAATGGCAGGCTGATCTATTGCGCGATCTCCGGCTTTGGACAGGATGGGCCGTTACGCCACGCGGTGGGTCATGACCTGAATTATTTGGCGATCGCCGGCGCACTGCAGCTTTTCGGCGATGCGAAAGAAGGTCCCCGTGTCCCCGGTCTGTCGATCGCCGATGTCGGCGGCGGGTCACTTATGGCGGCGACCGGGATTCTCGCCGCGTTGTTCTGGCGAGACCGGACAGGCAAGGGTCAGTTCATCGACATTTCCATGACCGACGGAGTGGTGGCCTGGCTGGCGCTGCATGGCGCCGATTACCTGTTCGGCCAAATCGAGCCGCGAGGTGGCGAACGACCCTTCATCGGCCAGGCGCCCTGCTATGGCGTCTACGCCTGCGCCGATGACCGATTTGTCGCGCTCGGCGCGATCGAACCGCATTTTTGGGACCGGTTTTGCACCCTCATCGATCTGCCGGAGACCTTGCGCACGCATTATCCGCAGGACGAAGCCGCCGAAATCCAGCGCGCGGCGATCTCCGAAAGAATGCTGAGCCGCGACCGCGATTCATGGGTTGCGCTGGCCGACGAGACCGACATTCCGCTTTCGCCGGTGAATTCGATGGAGGAAGCCTTCCGCCATCCGCAAATCGCTCACCGGCGCATGCTGCAGACCATTGAGCATCCGGTCGAGGGCCACGTGCCGCAATTGGGTTTTCCAATCAAGTTCAGCCGAACGCCGTGCGACATGCGGGCGCCACCCCCGCAATTGGCTGAGCACAACGACCTGATCCTAGCACGGGCCGGCTATTCGGTTAGGGAGATTGAGGCGCTGCGAAAGGAAGGCGCGATATGAGGGACAACCTACGGACGGCATCTGACTTGGCGCGCGGAGGATACGAGCACTTCCACCCCAACTTTGACTGGGCCGTGCCCGACCACTTCAACTTCGGCGTTGACGTGGTTGATCGTTTCGCCAGCGAGCGGGATGGACCCGCGCTGATCGCCGAAAACGCGATCGGCGAGATACGGCGGTACATGTTTTCCGATATCGCCCGCGTCACCGACACGCTGGGCGCGGCTCTGCGCCAACATGGTGTCGGCAAGGGTGACTGCGTCATCGTCATGTTGCCGAGAATTCCCGAATGGCAGATCGCCATGGTCGCGGCGCTGAAGATCGGTGCCGTACCAGTCCCTTGCATCGAAATGCTGACGGCCAGGGATCTGGCTTATCGCGTCTCCAATTCGAGCGCGAAAGCGGTGATCTGCCGCGCCGAGCAGACGGAAAAATTCGCGGCGCTGACAAGCAGCCTATCCGTCCGCATCAGCGTCGGCGCATCACCAGGCTGGATCGCGTTCGATGAGCTTCTCGCCGGCGCGCCGAAGCGGTTCGTCGCGGAGAAGGTCGCTGCCGAGGATCCCGCGATTATGTACTATACCTCGGGCTCGACCGGCCATCCCAAAGGCGTTCTCCACGCCTCGCGTGCTCTTTGGTCCTGGTGGGTGTCGGCCGCGTTTTGGCTGAGCCTTGATCCGACCGATACAATCTGGTGCACTGCCGACACCGGATGGAGCAAGGCGGGCACGAGCATATTGTTCGGCCCGTGGGCACGTGGCACATGTGCCTTTTTCTATGACGGTCCCTTTGAACCGCGCGAGCGGCTTCGACTCCTTGAGCGCCACCGTGTCACCGTTTACTGCGCCCCGGCAACCGAACTGGCACGCATAGCCGAGGAGGACACCAGCCAGTACGACTTGAGCGCTCTCCGGCGAACAGTTTCGGCGGGCGAGCCCGTTAGCCCTGCAATCGTCGAACGCTGGTCCGAGGCAACCGGAACGCCCCTTCTTGAAGCCTACGGGCAGACGGAAGCGTTGATGATCGTGTTGAACTATCCCGGCGAATCCCTCAAGCCCGGCTCAATGGGACGGCCGGCGCCCGGCAGCGATGTCGCGATAGTCGACCCGCAGGGCGTCCCTATGGCAGATGGCGAAGAGGGCGATATAGCGCTGATGACACCCAACCCGCAATTGATGCTCGGATATTGGGGTGAGCCGGACCGCACCGCCGGTTGTTTCCGGGAGGGGCCCACAGGTCGCTGGTACGTTACCGGGGATCGCGGCGTGCGCGATGACGACGGCTATATCTGGTATCGAGGTCGTCTCGACGACATCATCAACTCCGCGGGCTACCGGATCGGCCCGACGGAAATCGAAAATGTGCTGCTCGAACACGAAACGGTCGCCGAATGCGCGGTTGTTGGCAAACCGGATCAAGCGCGTGGCGAGATCGTCAAAGCGTTTGTTCGCGTCAAGGAAGGCTGCAGGGCCGATCCAGCACTTGCGCAGGAGTTGCAGGACCATTGCAAGTCACAAACCGCACCGTATAAGTACCCACGAGAGATTGAGTTTATTGATTCACTTCCAAAGACGCTGACTGGAAAGATTCGGCGCAGCGCGTTGCGCGAACGAACTACCAAACATCCGTTTTGATCTGACAACATCTATAATCGAGGTCATTGTGAACGACATTTTCAATGGTGAGACCGATGCCACCACAAGGTCTCGCCCCGCCTTTCGTTCAATTGCCCGAGAGCTTGAACAGCAGATCCTCTCGGGCGCTCTGCCGGTCGGCAGCACATTGCCGAGCGAAACCAGCCTCGCTGACCAGTTCAATGTCAGCCGCTCGACCATCCGAGAAGCCATTCGCCTGCTGGAGCAGACGGGCATCATCCGCCGCGCCGAAGGTCGCAACAAACTGCGGATAACCATGCCGCGTGCCGAGGACATCGGTGCACGCATAAAGACGGCTTTCTTGCTGCAGGAAACGACGTTCGAACAGCTTTGGGAAGTTCTAACCGCGATTGAGCCGATGTGCGCGGCCATTGCGGCGACCAAAAGCTCGCCCGACGATCTTGAGAAGATCGAGGACAATCTTCGCCGCACGGAAACTGCCCATGCCGCCGGTGATGATCTCGTTGGGCTCGATGTGGAGTTTCACAATCTGGTTGCTGCGGCAACCGGAAATGGCGCGCTGCAATTGAGTCGCGAAACCGTCGGCGAATTGTTCTATCCGGCATTCGCCCAAGTGATGGCACGACTCAACGCGGGCGAGCGCCTGATCCTGGCGCACCGCAAGATCTTCGACGCGATTGCCTCCGGAGACCGCGGCGAGGCACATAGCTGGATGGACCGCCATATCGGCGACTTCCAGCGCGGTTGCGATCTGGCCAATCTCGACTTTGATGCACCGATCACCGGTCCGATGTCCGAAATCTCATGAGCGGATGCCGGGCCGGCGCTCCATTGCTCCCTGAATCGGCAGACTGCACCATCAAAATCTGGGATCAAACACTTTAGATCATCGGGCGACAACTTTGCATCGCCCGATGATCTGCAGTTCTCTACGGTCGCGCCGGTTTTTGCGAAAAACCCGTTCCCACTTTTTCGCCAAGCGCTCTAGATCGCAACGTCGCTACTGCCCCGCGATTAAGCCACCGTCGACGGGGATTTTGGAGCCGGTAATGTAGGCGGCCTGCTGGCTAGACAGGAAAACGGCCGCCGCCCCGAATTCCTCCGGATTGCCATATCGGCCGGCGGGGATGCGCGCCCGCGACGCGCGGGCAACCTCTTCAACCGACGTTCCCGTCCGCTGCGCGGCCGCCTGATCGAGTTCGCGCAACCGGTCTGTGTCGATGCGCCCCGGTAGCAACATGTTCACCGTTACTCCAAAGGGGGCGACCTCGGCAGCCAACGTTTTTGACCAGCCCGCTATCGCGCTGCGGATCGCGTTTGACAAAGCAAGGTTCGGTATCGGCTGGACGATGCCAGACGAACCGACTGTTACAATCCGCCCCCAATTTCGTTTGGTCATCCCGTCAAGCACGGCGTCCGTGACGGTGAAGAACGGGCAAGCCATCCCGCCGAAGGCGTACATCCATTCGGACCTTGGCTGGTCGCGCGCCGGCCCAGGCTTCGGACCACCGCTATTGTTGATCAGTATATCGACGTCCGCGCGCTCTTTCTGTTCCGCAGCGAACGCATCGACGGCATCGGGATCAGAAAGGTCAATGGCGCGCGCGGTGATCGCGCCGCGGCCCGCGCCATTCTCCGAAACCGCCGGCATAGCGCCCGAGCGTGACACCGCCAGCACGTTGACACCTTCTTCGGCCAGCGCCCGCCCGATGGCAGCTCCCAGCCCTCGGCTTGCCCCAAGAACGATAGCCTTCTTGCCCGCGATCCCGAAATCCATCAGCCCAGTTCCTTCAATCGTGTCTCCTGACGAGCCATCAAAACGTCGACCTCTGCGATCGTGTCCGCAGTCAGCGCCTGACCGGGTCGGCGGAGCGTTTCGCTTGCGATGATACCGCGTCGACACAGCACGTATTTGCGCACGGCCAAACCCAGTCCGGGCTGCTGCTCGTAACGCAAGAGGGGCAGGTATGCGTCAAATATGTCACGGGCGCGCGCCATCTCGCCGGTGGAAGCATGACGCACGACAGCGACCATCATCTCGGGAAAGCCAAAGCCGGTCATGGCGCCATCGGCGCCGCGCGCGATCTCCTCCGGCAGGAAGAGTCCGCCGTTGCCGCACAGAATCGACAGGCGCCGTTGCCCACCGGCCTCGGCAGCGCGCAACGCACTGATCTTCGCAAGACCCGGCCAATCCTCGTGTTTCAAGATCGAGACACTTGGCACCGTCGCAACGATCCGGTTGAGAGCCCCCGCGCTGATCGTCACATTGGTGGCCAAGGGGAAATCCTGAAGCACCAGTGGGACGTCGCCGCCCACCGTCTCCGCCACGAGACCATAATACGCGACGATCTGATCGTCGGTCTTCAAGCTGGAGGGCGGCGCGACCATCACGCCGCCGGCTCCCAGATCCATAACCGAGCGGGTCAGTTCGCCGATAGCCGCCAAACCGGGTGACGAAACGCCTACGACGACCGGCCGATCTCCGGCGCGCTCGATGACCCGGCGTGCCACTTCAATGCTCTCCGCCTGAGTGACCTTGGGCGCTTCTCCCATCATGCCCAAGATGGTGAGACCGTCGGCCCCGGCCTCGAAGTAGAAGTCAACCGCCCGATCGAGGCTGTCGAAGTCAATCGCACCGTTCTCCGAGAACGGCGTGACCGCGATGACGAAGACGCCACGGGTTTCATTGTCGATCAGCGGCATGGCTTTCTCCTAATGTGCTCTCGGGCTCCGGACATCCTTCGCCGCGCGGCCATAATGCCGATGTGCGTGGACGGGCAAGCCGCTCGGTAATCGTGACGCCGGAAAGACCGAGCCGACCGGGCGGGAAACAAAACGACGATACCCGCGAGCGAAGACACTCGAATATTGATATATCTATGATATCTCAGATATCGGAAAAAGCTGAAATATCTTCTCGACTCGGGCGCCATTTGGTTCACTCAAGCCTCGTGACCGCTGCCAGCGCCTCGCGCCACATATGTGCCATCGCCAGGACGATTGACGATGGACTGACCGTCCCAGGCGAGCCGGCCGCGAAGATATGTGCGGGTGACGCGGCCGTCGAAACGACGGCCGTCATAGGGGCTCCACCGCAATTCGTCGTGGGCCCTGCTCGCGTCCCACGTGTTTTCGCCTCGCGCGTATACGGTCAGATCGGCGTCCGCCCCTTGCATGATGCCGCCCTTACGCGGCCACAGGCCGAAGAAACGCGCCGGCGCCTCGCACAGCATTCGCGCGGTGATCTGGTCGGCGTCCAGCGCCCTTGCCGCAGCACCGGTATGAAACGCCGGCAACAGCGTCTCAAGACCGGGGACGCCGGCGCCGGCATCGAAAATCGAGTCGGTGTTCTTATTGTCGACGGGCCAGCTTGAATGATCGGAGCTTACAAAGGCCGTTTTTCCTTGACGAACGACATCCCACAACTCGTCGCGCCGGCCGGGCCGGATGGGCGGATTGACCTTCATCAAGGCCCCTAGCTCATCGCCGTCTTCCTCCGGATCGAACCAGAGATAATGGACGCAAAGCTCGCCGGTGGCGCGATGCCCCCTCCGTCTGCTTTGTTCCACCAGGTCGAAGCCGGACGCCGTTGTCAGGTGCACAACGTGAGCATGTGCCCCAGCAGCCGCGCCCAACTCCAGGAAATGTGCCGTCGCCGCGAGCTCGGCCGATTCCGGGCGACTTTCGGCGTGCGCGGCAATGCCGTTCCGGCCGGCAGCACGACATGCGGCAATGGCCGCGAGGACCACTTCTTGATCCTCGTTGTGCACACCGAGCGGAATGTCCGTTGGCGCGAGTGCCTGCATGAGCGCATAGGCCTGATTCGCCGGAATGCGCGGAAAACGGACCGGGTGGCTTTCGAAATACGAGATCTTGAATGCCACGATTCCTGCCGCGATCAGCCGCTCGACCTCGTCGAGCGGCTGATCGGGCATCACCGTGCCGTAAAGGGCCACATCGCAATGCGCGAGATCGAAGACCGCATCGCGCTTGGAGAGGAACCGTTTTTCGTCTACCAGCGGCTCCGGGTTGTCGTAGGGCATGTCGACGATGGTCGTCACACCGCCCGCGACTGCCGAGCGTGTCGTCGACTCAATGCCCGCGAGACCGCCATAGCTGGTGGCATGTGTCTGGCCGTCGATGACGCCCGGCAAGACCAAGTCGTTTCCGGCATCGAAGCGTTCCCGGGCGTTGGGGGGAGTCCCACTCCCCACTTCGGCAATGCGACCGTCGTCGACGCTCAGCCAGCCTTCATCGAGGATGCCGTCGGGAAGCGCCAGCCGCCCTGTGACGACAAGATCCGCGGTCAAGCTGCGCACCGATTGTAGTCGAGCGTCAGCATCGACGCCGCCAACACCGCCCCTGCCTGAACGGGATCTACGACCGGTATATCGAGCGCCGCTTCCACATCGGCGCGATGCTGCCCCATTCCGGCACAGCCGAGCACCAGCGCATCGGCGCCGTCTTCGTCGCGCAGCAATCGACCGGCAGCCGTTACGGCCTCCACGACGCTTTCGCCCGACAGCTCCGCAACGCCAAGTCCCAGCGCGCGGTCGCCGGCGAGCCGCGACGACAGCCCGAGTTCTTCGATGTGACGAGCGTGCCGGGGGATGGAGTTCTCCAAGATCGAAACGATGCCGAATCGCCCCCCAAAACCCAAAGCCGCCAGATATCCGGCCTCTCCGATGCCGATGACGGGATGTGTCGACCGCGACCGTGCGGCGACAACGCCCGGGTCGGAGAAGCAGGCGATGACGTAGGCCGCAGCCGTCTCGGCGGCAACCCTCTTGACGACCAGGGGCTCCACCTTCTCAATGTCGGCCTGGCTTTCGATGGCACTGGGCGCTTCGGCAATGGTCGCGCAGCGTATCGTGTGGGGTGTTCCGGCGCGCACCAGATCGAGACATGCATCCATCGATCGCGTAACAGCTTCCGAGCTGTTGGGGTTGATCACGAGGATGTCGGACACTGTGGGTATCTCCATGATTTGCGCAGCCGGCCGTTTGCTATATTAGGTAGTATTCCAATTACGAGAAACCGTCAAATCCGACGGCGTTCGAGTTGGAAAACATTCAAGCGGGACGTATCTCTCGATGAAGTCGTCCAATCACGAGGAGCAAGCGGTGATCGCTGCGCAGAAGAAAACCAGGCAAAAGTCGTCTTCCAAGGCGCGGTCGGGGCCCAAGAAAGCCTCATCCATGACGGATCGGGTCTACGCGATAATCAGGAACGAAGTCATCACCTGCAAACTGCCGCCCGGCCTTGAAGTCTCGGAGCAGGAATTCGCCCAGCGACTGGAAATCAGTAAGACGCCGGTCCGCGAAGCGTTGGCCCGCCTGGCTCTGGAGGGACTGGTGGAGACCTATCCGCGGCGCGGTTACAGGATCACCCCGGTCGCGGTGAAGGACATCAACGATCTGTTCACGGTTCGCGGCGCCCTGGAAGGCGTGGCGACGGAGCTGGCGACGGAGCGTATGCACGACGATGAAATCGCGACCTTGGAAACGCTTGCCGGGGCCAACTACACGCCCGGCGAATCGACGAGCGTCGACGCCTTTGTGTCGGCCAATCTTAAGTTCCACTCGGCGATAGCCAAAGGGTCAGGCGTGACCCGCCTCGCCAACATGGTGATCTCTCACCTGGAGGAGGCGACACGCCTCTTCTACATGGGCGTCAACGTCCGTGACGTGAATCCCGAGACGAACGAGGATCACTTGCGGATCGTTGCCCTCATGAAGGAGAGATCGGGCGAGGAGGCCCGCCAGGCAATGTTGCACCACAACGAGAACACGAGGCGCGGCCTGCTGGCCTCTCTGGTGTCGGATCGCCAGTCGAGCCTTCAATTGTGATGACGGGGCCTCGGTCAGCGGACCACAGCGAAAAAACGGAGACGAGGTATGGGTGATAAGATCGCGTGGGCGCGACAGGAAGACGTTCCAAAGGTTTGGGTGCACCAAGACCTGGAATACAGCCATCGGCTCATCAACTCATACGATCAAGGGTGCTCCTTTTCCTTTCACATCACGACCTACGAGCCGCATTTCGAAACCATCGTGGAGGGTGATGGAGTACACGAGGTGGTGCTCTACTGCCTGCACGGCTGGTCTGAACAGACAGACCTGTCCGACGGACGCAGCCGCACGTTCAAGCCCGGCGACGCGATGTACCTGCCGTTGAACTACCGGTATCGCCACGTGATCGGCGACGGAGGGCTGGTCGTGGCCGTTTGCTGCACGCCGTCTCGGCAGCCCGGCGAGGTTTAGGGTCAGGACCCTTAGGCGACATTGGCGAGAAACGCCGCAAATCGCGGCGGCGGATCGCCCAGCGCGCTATCGACGGGCCGATCCATGACGATGCGGCCATCCTCCATGAAGACAATCCGGTCGGCGGCCTGGCGCGCGAACCCCACTTCGTGCGTCACCACAATCATGGTGATGCCCCGTTTGGCCAAATCGACCATGACGCTCAGCACGTCATTGACGGTTTCGGGGTCGAGCGCAGACGTTGGCTCGTCGAAGAGAAGCGCGACGGGATCCATGGACATGGCCCGGGCGATCGCCACCCGTTGCCGCTGACCACCCGAAAGCTCGATTGGAAACGCCCGCGTCTTGTCGCCAAGGCCGACGTCGGTCAGCAGCGCGTCGGCCGTGTCGAGTGCCTCCGCGCGCGGCACTTTCCTCAGCCTCAAAAGACCAAGCGCAACGTTCTCGCGCGCCTCATAGGTCGGGAACAGCGCAAAGTTCTGAAACACCATTCCCATGCGGCCGCGTATCGTGTCTATCTCGCGTTCGCTTCGCCGCGTTCCATCGGACCTGAGCGCGATGCTCTCGCCCGCGATGCGGACATCTCCGCGGTCAGGCGGTTCGATCCAGTTCAGCGCTCGCAAAAGCGTGCTCTTGCCGGACCCAGAGGGGCCGAGAATCACGACGATCTCGCCTTGCCGAACAGTCAGGTCGGCGTCCTCCAGGGCCGCGATCGCACCGAAGCAGCGCGACACGCCTCGCGCCTCTATAACCGGCTCGCGGTCGGCATGGCGGGGGCCGCGCGGCGCGACCGGCGCGGACAAAGGCGCGGCGGCGGCTGGTCGCGCTGGAGCCTCGTCATTGCGGTCCTTCAGCGCAATCCGCGCCTCGATCCGATTCTGGATCAAGGTCCAGCCGCTGATCAACACCAGATACCAGACCGACGCGGCAAGATAGACTTCGAGCGGACGCGTTGTGGACTGCGAGAGCTGTTGCGACACCCGCAAAAGTTCGGCGAACGAAATTGTCGCCAGCAGCGAGGTGGCCTTGATCATGTAGCTGAAATTATTGCCGAGCGGCGGCAGGATCATGCGCATTGCCTGAGGCAAAACCACAGCGATAAAGGCTTGGCGAGGCCGCAGCCCGAGCGACGCAGCGGCCTCTCGCTGCGATTGCGGCACCGACATGAGACCGGACCGGACGATCTCGGCCATGCGGGCGCCCTCGTTGATTCCCAGGGCCAGAAGGCCGGTCGTCACGAGATCGAGCCGAACGCCCATCTGTGGGAGCGCGGCGAAGAAGAAGAGTATCTGCGCCAGCAGCGGCGTACCCTTGAAAACCCAAAGATAGAACCACGCCGGCCACGACACGAGCCGGTTCGACGACATCAGCATCGGGCCGACCGCCAAGCCGATTCCCGTGCCGATAGCCTGCGACGCGGTCGCCACCCAAATGGTCACCCACATCGCGCCAATGAGAAGCGGCGAAGTGACGAAGTCCCACCACAGCGACGGATCGAAGCCGGTCATGCCGGTTCGATTGCGTCTGCGACCGTTCGTACCGGAACGGCACCCGGCGCGCAGGTCCGCGACGGATCCACCCTTACGCGCCGGTGCGTGCGCCGGGCGCTTCCAAGCGGCAGGTCAAGGAGGTTGACGAGCCCAGGTGCCGCCGTGGCAACGTCGGCAGCGAGCGCGGCGATGACGTTGGCCGCCCCAAACAGCGACTCAAAGGCCGGCTGCGCTGTCATGCGAACCGGCATGGCGCCTTCGATCTCGATGTGGTCGGCCTCCTCAAGGCCGAACCGTTCTGGTTGGTAGTACATGCACAACTCGGTCGTGATCACCGGCTCGTCCTTCAACGATCCGCACGCCCTTTGAGTGATCCCGATCACGCGCCCCGGCGGCAGAACGCCAAGTGTGGGGTCGCCGCTATCGACGGGAAAGTCGGCGGTCTCCACATCCCAGCTCTCGCTGATCAAATCGACCGTCACGCCCAGATACTCCGCCAGCAACGCGACCGATTCCGGCGCCCCGATGTGGCCGGCGACCGTACCCGCGGCCACGCGCTCGCGGAACGTTTCAGGCAACAGGCCGTAGCCGACGTGCTCGATATCGCCGGGTCCCGTGCCGGTGACGTCGATGGTGCGCCGAATGCTGATCGACGTCACGGCGCTGGAGGCGCGCGCCAGGACGAGAGGCACCGCATCATATATGAAGCCGGGATTGATGCCGCCGCCGGAAACCGTGACGCCGCACTCCCTGGCGACCGCATCCAGGCGCGCGGCGAATTCGGGATACCGAAGCGCGGGATAGAACATTGCCTCCGATGCCGACAGCACGTTCAAACCGGCGCGCAGCGGCGCGACAAGCTGCTCCTCGATCCTCTCGGGCCGCGATTCGGTCATATGGACCAGAACGTCCGCACGTCGGGTCAGGCCGGCAAGGCATGTCGCAAGATCGGGCGCGACGACCAGGTCGGCGAAACGCCCGTATGGCACCAGGTCTCCAACGCGCCGGCCACTCTTGCCGGGATCGTGGTCGACCACGCCGGTCACCCTCAGCATCGGGTAATCGCCTTCAAGAACGCGAAGAAGGCGGCCGCCGAGCGCGCCGAGGCCAAAGATTACGAGATCGGTCATCAGCTTTCGATTCTCCTAGCTATGTTAGCCGCGCGCTTGTTCGGGGCCGGTGGCAACGGCGCGCGCACTGGCGCGCGGTGCGACGCCGCGCGCGGCGACGCGCTCAAGCCAAAGTTGGACAAGGAGCCACGCCGTGTACATGGCGAGGTAGTAGACCGCGGCGACGGAATAGAGTTCGATCACGCGATAGGTTTCATTAATTGCGATCCGCGTGACCCTGAGCAGTTCCTCGAACGAAATGACGGACAACAGCGCGGTCGTCCGCATCATCGAAGCGAATTCGTTGCCGAACGGCGGCAAGATGATCCTGAAAGCCTGTGGCAAGATGACGTAGCGCATCGCCTGGAGCCGGCTGAAGCCCATCGCCCGCGCCGCCTGCATCTGATCCGGGGGAATCGACTGGATGCCGGCGCGAATGATTTCCGCCATGTAGGATGCGGCGTAGAGGCCAAGCCCGATGAGCCCGGCCTGAAGCACCGACAGCCGGATGCCAAGTTGGGGCAAGCCGAAGAAAAGAAGAAAGAGCTGGACGAGCGGCGGCGTGCCGCGCCAAATCCAGATATAGGCTGCGGCGATCCCTCGAAGTGCGGAAAACCGCGACAGGCTGAACAACGCCAGTATCAGGCCAACGCCGACGCCGATGCCCTGGGCGACGACCGCGACCATCAGAGTCACGACCGCGGCTATCGCAAACCGGGCCTGGAACAGATACTCGACAAAGACGTCAACGGAGAAATTCATCGGCCTCAACCGAAGCACGACACACTATCGCACCCACTGTCGGCGCGGCTGGAATTCGTGCATCAGGCGGCATCGAGCGCAAGGGTTCGGGCCTGGAACGCGGCACGTTGAAAGGGATCGGCGGCGTCGACGATTTCATATCCGATGCCGCGCAAACGCGACGCCTGCAACGTTCCAAGTCCGAATAATGCGATACGGCCTGAGTCTTAAGCCTGCCTATTTGGGGTTGAGAACGAAATCCGGCACTCCGGCGACGCCCCACTTCTCAACGATCTTCTCATAAACACCATCGGCGCGCATCTCTTTCAAAGCCATGTGAATAGCGTCCGCCAACTCGGTGTTTTCCTTCAACGTGGCGATCGCCAGGCGATTCGCCTTGTTGCCCGTGAACGCCATTTCAAACGGCCCCCCGCTTGTTTTGATGTAGAAGGCCGCCTGAGGATCGTTGAGATAGGCCGCCTCTGCCTGTCCCGCCGCAACAGCCTGGATGGCCTCTGCGTTGGAATCGAAGGCCAAGATATTGATTGCCTGGAGCCCTGCCGCCGTCATCCGATCGCTGTTTTCCTGCAGATGCCGATTGGTCGTACCGCCGGCGGCGACGGAAACCGTGCGGCCGGCCAGACTATCGAAACACGCTTCATAGGACGCGTCTTCGCCGATCTCGCTATCGCAGGTCACTCCGGCGGGATTGCCCTGGGGCACCATCAGACCTTCTCCCCACTGCACATAGGCGATCATGTTCATGATCTGAAGCCGATCGGGATTGATGAAGATCGACGTGCAGATTCCGTCGTAGCGCTTCGCCTGCAGGCCAGGAACCAGACCCGGAAACGCCAGATTGGTCCAATCGATCTCAAGTTCCATGCGCTTGGCGACTTCACCGCACATGTCGACATTGAGTCCGTCCTTCGTACCGTCGGGCTTGATGAACTGGTTTGGCGCGGCTGCGAAGTCCGCGGCAAAGCTAACGGTTCCCTCTTTCATGACGCCTTGCGCCGCGGCGCCGCCGGCGATCGACACGGCGGTTATAATGCCTGCAATAAGCGCAATCATCCGATTCATTGGACAGTCCCCTCTTCCATGTTGCGGTTTATGATCTTTTACGTAATATATCACTAACACGCTCTCTCCATGGTGCCTAGACCCAAAGGAACGTCGGGCATGGCAGGCAACCGCCGTGCGCCACCATCCGGGATGACTCCTGACCCTAACCGCCCTCAAAAGCCCTGTCGCAAGGCACCCCGGGACACGCCCGTCAGCGTCTTCGCACTGCCGCCGGCGAACGGCACCTCGATCTGGGACCTTTTGCACCATGGCCGGCCGCACTTTCGGTCGCTGACGGAGAATATCGAGGTTGACCTGGCGGTCGTCGGCGGCGGTCTTGTCGGCCTCACCACAGCGTTGGCGGCGACGAATGCCGGGTTGCGTGTCGCAGTCGTGGAAAAAGCGACGCTTGCATCGGGTGCCAGTGGACGAACGTCGGGCTTCGTCGCACCATCGCTTCGCCCGCTACCCGGCGGCATCTCGCTGGAAACAGTGCTCGGTTCAGACGGCGCGCGCCGCTTTCGCGGCTTTGCCGTGGACTCCGGACGCATGGTCTTCGATCTGATCGACCGCCACGATCTCGACGTGCCGACGGCGCGCGCCGGATGGATCGAAGCAGCCCACACGCCAGACGCGTTCAACCGGTTGCGTCGCGGTGCGGGTCATGGCGATCAAGTGCTTTGCGCCGACGAACTGCAAGGGATCACGGGACTGGAGAACCTCCACGGCGGCGTGGTGCGCGCAAACAGCGGTGCAATCGATCCAAAGGCCTATGTGAGCGAGATCGCTCGTGCTAGTGCAGAGGCAGGCGCAAAAATCTTTGAAAACACGCCAATGGAGGCGCTGCATTTCGGTGCAGACGGACACGCCGAACTGCAATCCAGCGCAGCGCGCATCCGTGCCGCCCATGTGGTCATCGCGACGAACGGCGCGAGCCGCCTTCTGCCGCGCCTTGCCGTCGCGGTGATGCCGGTGCGGGTGCACCAGGTCGTCACTGGCACGTTGCCGGAAGCTTTACAAACCGCAATCCTCGGCGGCGGCCATGTGATCACCGACACCCGCCGTAACGCCGTCGCGCTGCGCTGGACGCCCGATGGTCGTTTGCTGACAGGGGGACTGGTACTGCCCTCGTTCAGACCAGCAAGCACGGAGGCCGCCAGGTTCTATGCCCGGCGGCTGGCGGCAATCGCCGGTCCGGCCGCCGAGCGCGCCGGCCTGACGTCCGACATCCTCGAAGCTCAGCACATCTGGCACGGGCGGATCGCGATGACCGGCACCGGGCTCCCCCTGCTCTACACGCCATCATCCGCCGTGACCGCGCTCGTCGCCTGCAACGGGCGCGGGATCGCCCTTGGAACGGCCCTCGGCATGGCGCTTGGCGAGGCAATCGCCGACGGCTTGAAACGGGGCGCCGGGCGAATGGACTTCAGTGCTCTCCCCCTGCCTGCGACAAAGCCGCGACCGCGGCCATTACGATACGTCTCCGGCTTCGGAGCCCGGTGGCGCGCGGCGCTCGCGGAAATCTTCGACCGACATGAAACAAGGCAATTAGCCAAACCTCCGAGCAACAAAGCCACTACTTCTCGAAACGATAAACATGAGCGCAACGAATGAGCATGAAATCACTCTTTGATGTCGACGCGGCGACGATGAACGACCGCAACATCGCTGAACTACGTGACGCCGGCGCGCTGGCCGCATTGCCCGTCGGGGCGATCGAGCAACACGGTCCTCACCTTCCGGTCGACACGGACATGACATGTGGACGGGCGGTGGCGCTGGCCGCGGCCCGGCGCATGCACGATCAGCCATGCCTCGTATTTCCCTCGTTCGCCTACGGCTTCTCGCCTCATCATCTAAGCCGGCCCGGCACCATCTCCATGCCGCTCGACATCTTCCTCATGCAGGTTCGCGCCGCCGTCGACTGCCTCCTACACAGCGGCTTTGCCCGCGTCGCGGTGATCAACAGCCACGGCGGCAACGTGGCACCCCTTCGTAGCGTCATCAGCGAGATGGTCACCGAAGGTTGCCCGGTCACCACGGTGAGCTACTGGGACCCGTCGCGCACGGCCTGGGAAAAATTGCTGACGGGAGGGTTGAAAGCCGTCGGCCACGCCTGCGAGTTCGAGACCGCGCTTCAACTTGCGACACGCGACAAGGCACTTGCTGCGCGGATCGCCGAGCGCGCACGCGATCTACCGCCGCGCCTGGTCCAGCCCTATGTCGCAGATGGGCCCGAGGACAACTTTGCCGCCGCCGGTGCAGTGGCGCCGCCGATCTTCCTCTCAGGCGATTGCGGCTATTACGGCGATCCCGCCGCCGCCACGGCAGAGTTGGGCCACGCCCTGGTGGAGGTGACGGCCGACGCTCTGGCCGCGTTCCTCCAGTGGTTCGCCGCAGCCCCCTTGGTTACGGGGCGCGACTGACGCAATCGGGCGGAAAAACCGCCTGGATCATCCGAATACAAGCCGGTCGAGGAAAGGTTGGGGTTTGCAACGCTGAAAAGTCTGATATTCTACTGATACATCAATGGGAGGATTTGAAGCATGTTTTCAAGAGTTGTCGGGATCGCCTGGTCTTTGATGTTGGCATTTGGGGGACTAGCGCCCGTCCATGCCGCGGACTTCGAAGGCGAGCTCCTTAAACCGGACACGATTGTCATCGGCACAACCGGCACGGCACCACCCTTCACCATGACCGACACGTCGGGCGAATTGGTGGGCTACGATATCGACGTGATGAAGAAGGTGAGCGAGGCACTCGGTCTGACGCCGGAGTTTGTGCAGCTGGAATGGGCCGGCCTGCTACCCGGTCTTGCCGGCAAGCGCTTCGACGTCGTCGCATCCGGCGTGACCCGGACGGCGGAGCGTTTAGCATCGGATGATTTTCGAATCTTGTCGCCCTACACCGTCAATGGCGTGGCGATCGTGCGCCGCAAGGGCGACGAGAGGGTCTCCGGCTGGGACGCTGTCTGCGGCATGAGGATGGGGGCCGTTCGTGGCGCGATCCAGCCGAAGATGGCGCTGGAGGAGCTGGGATCGGACTGTGTCTCCAACGTGATGGAGTATCCCGGTTGGACCGAGATGCTGCTTGACCTCAAGAACAAGCGCGTCGACTTCATTGTCGGCGACTTCCTCGGACCATCCTATCTCACCAAGGCCGACGCGGATGTCGAAGTCGTACCCGGGGTTATTCGGCCGAACTCCCAAAGCCTTGCGGTTGCCGCCGGCAAGCCCAATCTGGCGGACGCGATGGACGCGCTTTTGACCCAATACCGCGAAGATGGCACGCTCGATACGCTGCTTGAGACGCACTTCGGAACCACTGTCGACTGGTCCATGGCGCCGGTGAACTGAGTCCCGCGCTTGCCTTCCTCCCACCGCGGCCAGCGCCTCGCGCTGCGCCGCGGGGCAAGCGGGGGTACCAAACGCGTGAACAACAACATGGAGTGGCTGAAGAATGGCGCAGCGCGTCGGCATCGTGACCACCGGGCAGAGCCCGCGCACTGAATATCTTGCATTTCATCGCAACGCCTTGCGGGCCTTCGGCCTGGACGTCGAGGTGACGGAGCGTGCCTGTCTGGATGGCCTTGATCGCGAGGAGATCCGCACATTCGAGATCGATCCGGCGGACGGACCGGGAATCGGCTGTTATGTGCACAGCGGTGCGCCGGCGGACGTTCGCATGGGCCAAGGCTGGGAGGAGATCTTCGTTCAGCGCGACTGGTTCATTGAACGGGCGCGGGCGGCGATCGCGGCACACGAAGGAGACGGCGCGGACATCGTTCTCATGTGTTGCGCCGAATGGTATCCAGCCGATGCGTTTTCGACCCGCGTCCCGTTGCTGCTTCCCTATCAAATGATGTTCGATCTGGTCCGCAGCCTGGCTGGAACGCAAGAGCGTCTTCGTCTTGCCCTTCTCATTCCGACCGACTGGCATATCGACCAGGACCGAGCGACCTGGAAACGCGAGGACTGGATGTCCCAGGTCGAGGTTTCGATCGGCGTTGGCATTCCCAACGGCAAGGGCGCCGAGAGCCTGGTGCCGTCCGGTCCTTTCGATCTGGCACTGATTTGGGGATACGGCGATGGATTGGCGCCGAACGATCCGGACGATATGCTCGACCGGATTTCCGAAACACTCGGCTGCCCGGTCGTGACACCCAACATCTTGAACGTCCAGCGCGCGCGCCTATTGCTAGCTCCCGCCTGGCCGGAACGCATTCACGTGCAACCGACGCCTTGATGTCCACGAATTCGGACCCAGGACTCCCGGCATCGCAGGACCCGTCACCGGCCGATGTGAAGCTGGAAGCCCGCAATATCGTCAAGCGGTTCGGAAACAACATCATTCTCGACGGGGTTTCCCTTTCCGCCGCTCCCGGATCGGTCACTGCCATCATCGGCGCATCGGGATCCGGAAAGAGTACGTTCCTGCGTTGCGTCAACCTTCTCATCCGGCCGGATGCCGGTGAGCTCTTTCTGGACGGTCAGCGTGTCGACATCGGACAACGCGAGCGCGATCTTCTGCGCTATCGCTGCGAAATCGGCATGGTCTTCCAGAGCTACAATCTCTTTCCGCACATGACCGCGCTTGAGAATGTCATCGAGGCGCCGATGATCGTTCATCGCGTACCGCGCGCCGAAGCGACGGAACGTGCGGTGGTGCTTCTCGAAAAGGTCCGTCTCGGACCTCGCGCCGCGGCCTATCCCCATCAATTGTCCGGCGGCGAACAGCAGCGGGTGGCGATCGCCCGGGCACTGGCCATGCATCCGCGCGTGATGCTGTTCGACGAGGTGACCTCGGCGCTCGACCCCGAGCTGAAGGGCGAGGTGCTCGCGACCATGCGCGATCTCGCCGCGGATGGCATGACCATGATCGTGGTCAGCCACGAAATGTCCTTTGTGCGCCAGGTGGCGTCCCAGGTGCTGTTCATGTCGTCGGGACGCATCATCGAGCACGGCGACCCGGACGCCATCTTGGACAGGCCGCGGTCGCCGGAACTCCAGGCGTTCGTGGCGCGGATCATGGATTAGAACCCTTTCAACCATGGACATGATCGTCTCTCTCTGGCCGAGGTTCCTTGACGCGACGCTCCTGACGCTGGCGATCTTTGTGGTCGTATCCTTCATGTCGACGACGATCGGCTTGCTGGCGGCGCTGGCGACCATTGCGGCCGGGCGCTGGCTCGCGGTTTCGCTCGCTATCTATGGCTGGATTTTCCGCGGCGTTCCGGAACTGGTCATTCTCCTTTTCTGCTACCTGGCCCTGCCGCAACTGGGTCTCGATCTCGGCCCGGTCGGCGCGGCGGTGCTCGGCTTCACCTTGATCAGCACCGCCTACGAAGTCGAAATATTCAAAAGCGGACTTGCCGGTGTCCACCGAGGACAATTCGAGGCCGCCCGCGCGCTTGGAATTCCGCTGCCTTCGGCACTGCGCCGTATCGTTCTCCCGCAAGTCATTCGCATCGTGGCCACGCCGTGGATTACCTACGCAACCGGCTCGATCAAGCGCATTTCGATTGCATCGGCCGTGGCGGTCACGGAAATCATGCAGGTCACCAAGCAGGCCATCGCCGTCTCGCATCAGCCGTTCACGCTGATCCTCTTCGCGTCGGCCCTTTATGCCACGATGGCAAGCATCCTGATGGTCGCGGAGATTGTCGCCGCGAGGCGGTTCAAACAGCGCTTTGGTCTCTCGACGGAATTGCCATGAACTTCAGTGTGGTGTTCGACAATCTCGATCTGTTTTGGCGTGGCGCGACGTCGACGTTCATTATTGCCTTCGTGACGTCGGTTCTTTCGGTCGCCGCGGCTCTGCCGCTGGCGGTCATGCGCGACATGCGCTCACCTTTGTTGAGTTGGCCGGCGGCAATCTTCAGTTGGGCCAGCCGGGCGACGCCGGCGCTTGCCCTTCTCTTCTTTGCATATTACGGCCTGCCAGGCATCGGTATCTATCTCGACCCCGTTCCAGCTGCCATTCTCGGACTGTCACTCTCCGCGGCCGGCTACAATATGGAGTTCATCCGCGCCGGCCTTCAGGCGGTGCCCCGCACCCAATACGACGCCGCGCGTGCCTTGGGTATTCCCTATCGAACCGCCCTGCGCCGCATCATCATTCCGCAAGCGATGCGAGTCATCGTGCCACCGCTCGCGTCGAACCTGACCCTGGTCATCAAGGGCAGCGCGCTTGCCAGCCTGGTCGCCGTTTCCGAATTGACCGGCGAGGCGATGGCGCTGATATCGTTCACCTACCGGCCGTTCGAAATACTGATCACGATCGCGGCGATCTATCTGGTGATCAACAGCGCGCTGATCAGCCTCCAACACTATCTGGAGCAGCGCTTCCGCTTCGGTTGATTTTGCGCTCAGCCATCCGTCGCGATACGCCTGTCCAACGCGGCGCGCAAGGCAAGCGCCGTTTCCTCGATCACGTCAATCGGAACGGCGTCGAGCCGGAGGCCGAATTCGTCATGCATCATCGTCGTGATGGACGGTTCCAGCACCATCGTGCCCTCGGGCGTTACCTCGGCCAGTCCACCGAGCCGCTGTCCTTCCAAGTTGATGGCCAAGGCGGTGGCATGGTCGATAGTTGGCGGCAAGACGATCTCGGGCCCACCGGGCGAAAGACGCAGCGGCCAGCCGCCGGGCAGACCCAGCGGCCCCGCGCCGTGGACGAGCTTGCCCTCGCCGACGATCAGACCGAGAACAATCTTGATCGCCGAAGACGCGACGCGCGCCTCAATGAGGACGCTTTGCATCCGCCTGGCACTTTCCTTCATGAGCGCATCAATATCGAGTTTGTCGGTTACATCCACGCCGGCTGCAAAGACGCGGGCATACCAGCGCCCGGCACCCGCCGCACCATCGCGCTGAAAGGACTCCGCCGTCGTATGGGAGGCAACGACCATCGCCGTCGTCTTTAGGGGCGAGATGCCGAGCGACACGGCCGCCATGGCCTGCAATTCGCTCGCCAGGTTGTCCACATTTCCGATACCGGTGACCGGAGCGGTGCCGCAACTTGCCAGGATCTGATTGGTGAAGTCGGGAAATGGCATCGTAACGAGCAAGGGCCGGGGTGATAGGCGTTCAAGGGCCTTTTGCACCCGCAGACCCAAATACAATTGCGCCGGCAAAAAACCGGCCATACCCGTTGCCCGGATTCGTGCAAACGTCTCGGCCCGCAACCGCTGCGCCAGCTCACGCACCGTCAGTATCGTCGCGGTGTGGAGCACGACCCGGGGCTTGCAGGCGCGAACCGTTTCTTCGATTGCATCGACGTCGGCGGCATCGGCCTCCCACCCCTGTACATGGGCGTCGATCCCTTCCTGCAGCGCTCCGAGCCGCGCCCGCCAGGCAACGCCCTCGGCGAGGCCGGGCCGGCTGTCGACGACGGCTACGCCACGCACATCCCGGCGCCTGGCGAGAAACTCGACAACATAGGCGCCGACCGCTCCGGCGCCGATCACCAGAACGTCGCTGGCCATCTCAGGCAAAGGCCCTGTCGTCGATCGACGGCATAATCAGATTGCGTAGAAAAAGGCTCGTGGCGCGATGCGGCGTAAGAAGCGGTGCGCCGATCGCGCGCTCTAGATCGGCAATCTCCTCGCGTCGGTCGCCTGGAGCCAGTCCGACACCGTATCCAAAGATCATAGCGAGGTCGGGCTCACGCCCGGCAAGCCGTGCGGCAGCCACTTCGGCCGATCCGTCCATCGGCATCAAGTGGAGATTGATCCGCGAAGACCACGGCCGCCGTTGCCAGTCCGCTCGATCCTGCTCGGCATGTTCGCGATCGACCAGGACGCCCACGCGCAGCGGCCGACGCATGCCCCAGCTAAGGATCTCGGCATAGGAAAAGAGAATCTCGCGCGGATGAATGAGCAGCCGGTCGCTCGTAAGGGTGATGTCCGGCAATTCGGCGGCGCAGGCCAATATGACGATGTCGGCATCGTCGGCACCGGTCAGTTGATCGACGGTCGACTGTATACGGCCGAGACAGAACTCCAGATCGTAGAATCGGTGCTCCCATCCCGGACCCATGCGGTTGCCACTGGCTCCGGCGACATGAACATGGGCACCGATATTTGGAACATCCGCGCCAACCCGGTGCGGTTCCAGTTGTTCGCTCGTAAGGCCATCCAGAGCGTGGCGGGTAACGATTTCGACTTGGACGCCCAGAGCCTCCAGAGCGGCCCGATGATAGCGCACATACTCGTCGCGTGGACCGTGCCCGGTCGTCACCACGCCGATGCGGCGCGGGGTTTGGTTCATCCTGTTCGCTCCTCGATTTCGCTCGCCGGCGGCGGTGCGTGGGCGCTGCCCCCAGACAGATGATTGACGGTCATGGGTTCGGCCGAAAGCAGTCGACCATCGTGAAACCGCTCCGGCGCGAAGGCGCTCATGGGATCGTGGGCGCCGGCGCCCGAGATGACGGCGGCGAGACGCTCACCGGCCGCGATGCTGGCCATGACTCCAAGGCCGCCGAAGCCAACGTTCACGAACAGGCCGTCGACTGTCCGCAGCGGTCCGATCGCCGGTAGACCGTCCGGGGTCACGGCGTAGAGTCCGCAGTGTACTGCGCGCGCGACTGCGGTCTTGGCGACGCCGGCGATAAACGGACACAGCCGGCGCGCACCTGCCAGCGCCCGCGCCGGGTAATCCACGTCGGGCCTCGGATCGTCAATGGGAGTCGCAACCGTTTCCGCATCGCGTGCGGGAGCCGTGATCCGCAAACCGGTGCTGTCGGGCCTCCAGAAGGTGCCATTGTCAACGTCGACAGTCGCCGGATGGTCCGCCGGAACGCCCTCAGCGCCGAAACACGCGATCTGCCCCCTGACCAGGCTGATCGGCGGCGCGCCATCGAACGGCTCAAGCAGCGCGGAAGCATAGGGGCCGGCGGCAATGACGCAGGTTCGCGTTGCGATTTTTCCGCGATCGGTTTCCACCCCCTCGACGGCGCCACCGCGCACGCAAACGCCATGCGCAAGCGTTTGCGTCAGGAGGCGGGCGGGCGTCGCCGCGAGGTAACCCGCCACGATGCGGTCGACGACAACGGTTCCGTCGCCGGCCCGAAAGGCCACGCCACGCGTCGTTTCGGACAATGTCGTGAACCGCCGCCTGGCCTCCGCGCCAGTCAGATAGGATACGTCCGACAAGCCGTTTGCCCTTTGGCGGGCCACGCGATCGGCAAGCCCGATCGCTCCGCGCGCACTGGTCGCGGCGTAGAGATAGCCGCACCGGCTGAGCTCCGCCGTGTTTTCCTCGCGCCCTGTTAGTTCGGCGAAACGCTGATAGAGCTCAATCGAGCGAAGCATAAGCGCAATGGCATCCGGCGTTTCCCACTGCGCACGCACGCCTTCACCAGAGCGCGCCGAAGTCAGATCGGCCGGGCGGCGGCGCTTTTCCAAGATCGCCACGCCGAGCCCCTCCTTGGCGAGGAAGAATGCAGCTGCAAGACCGACAATGCCCGCGCCAACGACCACCACATCGACGGATCGCGGTAGGGAATCCAGACGGCTATCGATATGCATCTGCATGGCGGCCACTATGCGTCCCGCCGTTTCATCGGCCCGGTACTGCTCGCAGCCGACAGGAGTCCACCGGCAACTCGTTCCGTCACGTCAGACCAACAAACCGAAAGCGCGCCGATCCGCTGCGAGGGGTCATGCTGCCGACTTCCGCGCTGGCGGTGCCAACGCGGTGGTCAGCGCCGAGGTATCGCGCGCCTGCTCCAGCCCGAACACAGCGTCATGCAAACGTGCCGCACCGTCGGCGCCGAGCACCTGTGCGGTGCACTCGTGATACTTTTCCAGGATATCGCCCTCGTCGAACAACATCTTCTCGCCGTATATCTCGGCGCGCAGCACATCGCCCCCTTGCGTGGTGATCGCGACCTTGTTGAACTGGAGTCGTGTCTTGCGGAAATAGTCGTTGCAGTCATCGTCGAAGTTGACGAAGGTTTTCTTGGCGACGCTCAAGGCGGTCTCGCGCGCATCCGTGTACCAAACCGGCCCGCGCGGATAGCCGGACACCCCGGCGCCGACCTGATAGGGGATGCTGAACTGCATATCTTGCACGGATTCGGGGGTTTGATCATCCTCACCAATTCCCGAGCGCCGGTTGGTTGTCACATCGATGCGCGCGATATCGCCCAGCCCCAGCCCGTTTTCATGGATGATCTGGCGCGCGCCGGTGATGGCGCTGTGGGTGATGGAACACCCTGGAAACCGCTTGGTTTGAAGCTCCGCGTGGTAGCCTGATGTGTCGCGGTCCTCGCCCAAGAGCGTGAAATCCTCGCCGAGCCCTCGTGTCACCGCCTCTTCATGGTAGATGTCGTAACCCATCATGCGGCCGAAGCTGCGGTCGCCGTCAAGAATGTTGTTCTCCTGCAGCATCTCGTGGCCCATCAACGTGGATTGCGCGGCGAAAACCCCGGCATGTGCCATCCAGCCCCAGCCCTGCTTGATATCCTTGCGCGGCGTCAGACCGACGTCGAACAGAAACTTGTAGCCAGCTGGAACGGGTGCCTGGAGACCGGCCATACCGAGCGTGGACAGCGTTTGGTCCTTCGTTAAATCCAAGCCGCGCGCGGCCGCGGCGGCCGCACCCATGACACTGGTCGAAAACCCAATAATGTGCGGCTCCATGTCCATCGAGATGTCGATGGCTCTCAAAACCCGCCCAGCGCATTCGTAGCCGGCAACGACCGCGGCCAGAAAGTCCTTGCCACTGCCGCCGCGAAACTCGATTGCCGCAAGCGCCGAAGGAACGACGATGCCGCCCATAAGAGAATGCACAAGCAGGCTCTTGTTCGTCGCGTGATCCGGATAATCCAGCGCGTGCGCGAGATACGCATTGCCGAAAGCCGCCATGGAAAGGCACACCTTGTCGCCGCCTATCAGCGTGGCCTCGGGCGTGCCCCCGCCGACGGCCCTCGACAAGGCAATGAACTTGTCGCTGTAACTTGGGATGCCCAAGCCGCCGACCGTAACGCCCAGGATATCCAGCACGCCAAGCAGAGCCCGCCGCCGCACTTTCTCCGGCAAATCGTCGAATTCGATCCCAGACAGGTAATCCGCCAGGGTCTTTGTCGTGCCCATTGAGTAGCTCCCATCACGATTGTCCGGCTGACAGACACCGCCTCGGATCAGCCATCAAGCAGCCTGGCCGCCCTCGGGCTTGACGCCGGAAATCCCGGACAGCGCAATATCTGCCATATTCGTGATATATTACAAATTCCAATTCGGCGTGCAAGGCCAGAGTACTGGGGGTTTCACCAGACTAGGCAGACAAAGCTCGCGCTGCCAGATGCCCCTCCAGGATAGCTGCTTCCACGTCACGTGGAGCATGGGCGTCGCCGATTGCCCGCACTGCGATGCCGGCGCCGGCGATGGCAGATGCGAGCCGCGCGCTCGGGCCGCCGGGTGCGACGACAACAACGGAGTCGACCCCGCCAATCCGCCGCTGTCGCCCGACCAATGGATCGCGAAGGATGACGTCCGTCGCGGTGATTTCAACAACTTCCGACAACGGCGCGAACACGATGCCACGACCCAGCGCCTCCCGATAGAAATGCGTCTGGTTCTGGATCACCATGCGGTGACCGACTTGAAAAGACGATGTGGCGATGGTGACGGACGCGCCCTGATCGGCGAAATGCATCGCTGCCGCAAAGGCCGGCTGCCGATCCAGATAGTCCACAATGAGTATCCGCTCGCCAAGCGCGTCCGGTGCCAGCAACGCCGCGTCGAGCCAATGAACGTGAGGCTGGTCGATTCCGTCAATCTCCGGCATCACCGGTGTCGCGCCAGTGGCGACGAGAACGGCATCGGGATGCCTTTCGACGACGGTGTCCGCCCCGACCTCGCAGCCCAGCTCGACCTTTACGTTCAAGCGTTCAAGCTCCCCCGCCTTGTGGTCGATCAGCCGCAGCCATCGCTGGCGGCCCGGCAGCATCGCCGCCAACCGCACCCGGCCGCCGAGCCCGGCGGAGCGCTCCAGTAGCGTAACTGAGTGGCCCTGCAGTGCCGCGATGCGCGCCGCCTCCGAACCGGCCGGCCCGCCACCGACTACGAGCACACTGCGCGCCCGCTTCACCTTCGCGGGAGCGGGAAGCTCGATTTCGCGGCCGGTGACCGGATTGCCCACACATGAAATATGCCGGCCGCTGAACAGGCGGCCGAAACATGCCTGCTGACAGCCGACACAGGGCGTGATCTCCGCTATGCGATCTTCGCGTGCCTTCAGCGGCAAGAAAGGGTCGGCTATCAGCGCACGGCACATCCCGACCATGTCCGCGTCGCCTCCGGCGATGACAGCCTCCGCGACCTCGGCGGTGGCAATGCCCGTGCCATGAATAACGGGCACACGGACGGCCCCGCGCAGGCGGCGACTGATAGCGGCGAACGGCGCAGGTCCACCTCCCATTGGCGGCTCGTGCAGCATGTTGGAGACTACGTAGCCGTCATTGCCGGCGCTCACATCGACATAATCCAGCCGCCCGGCCGCGACGAGAAGCGGAACGATTTCGGCCATATCGTCGACGGTGAGGCCACCGTTCACAAGCTCGTCGCCGGAGCAACGAATGCCGACGGGAATGTCAGCACCGACCGCCGCGCGAACGGCGGCCACGACTTCGGCTGGAAAACGGATGCGGTTTTCAACGCAGCCGCCATAGCGGTCCGAGCGCCGATTGGTTAGGGGCGACAGAAATTGGTTCAACAGCAGCCCGTGGCCGCAATGCACCTCGATGCCGTCGAGACCAGCCGATATGCAGCGCGCCGCCGCAGCCGCGAACGCGCCGACGACCTCGGCAATCTCCGCCTCGCTCATGGGATGCGCGACTGCGCCATATCGCTGATTATGGACCGGCGAGGCTGACCAGGAGACATCCGGCGCCGTAGTGGTAGCCACTCCCATGTGCGAGAGATACCCGAAGACACGCCCGCCGTGGCGATGCACGGCGTCGGCGACGGCAGCCAGCCCCGGCTCAATGCCGCTGTCGTAATTGCACAACAAGTTGGTGATGCCCGGAGACGACGGATGAACCTGCTGCGAACCAAGCATGATGAGCCCAACGCCGCCGGCGGCCCGCCGCTCATAATACCCGATCATGCGCTCGTCCGGCTTGAAGTCCCGGCCCATTCCGGTCCCGTGCCCGGTCAAGACGATCCGATTCGGGATTTCGAGCGGACCCAGGCGAATGGGTCGAAACAGGTTCGGAAACGCGGTCAAGCGGGCACCATCCTCTTAGGCCGTGACACTCTACGCGTCGGTCCGTAAAATGCGTTGCAGAAAGGCTTTCGTGCGTGCCTCCTGGGGCGCCCGCAAGAGCTCCGACGGCGGCCCTTGCTCGACCACGCGGCCGCCATCCACGAACACCACCGAGTTGGCGACATCCCTGGCGAAGGCCATCTCGTGCGTGACGACGAGCATGGTCATGCCGTCGCGCGCCAGCGTCTTCATCACGCCAAGCACTTCCTCGACCAGTTCGGGGTCCAGGGCGGAGGTCACCTCGTCCATCAGCATGACCTTGGGGCGCATCGCCAAGGCGCGCGCAATGGCCACCCGCTGCTGCTGGCCACCCGACAGCCTCCGGGGATGTTCATCGAACTTGTCGCCAAGCCCGACGCGGTCGAGGAGTTCCTTGGCCAGGTCGACAGCGTCGCGACGGCTGAGACCGCGCACGGCCATTGGCGCCTCGATTACGTTTTGCAGGGCGGTAAAATGGGGGAACAGATTGAAGTTCTGGAACACCATTCCGATCTCGGCGCGGCTCAGGCGCAACTCCGACGCGCGCGCCGGCCGCAGGCGACCGCCCGTCTGGACGACGCCAACCCGTCGCCCGTCGACCCAAATTTCGCCGGCCGTCGGCGGCTCAAGAAAGTTGATGCACTTCAAAATGGTCGACTTGCCGGAGCCGGATGCCCCGATAATCGCAAAGACCTCGCCGGCCTTGACGCTCAACGAAACGTCTTCGACCGCGACGAGGCTTCCGAATTGCTTCTTGAGGTTGCGCACTTCGACCATGGCATCGGAACCAGATGCTCCATCCGATGATGCCATTGGCGAGTCGGGTGGGGTTGTGTTCGTCATTGTACAACAGTCGCGGGCCCGGCGACCACGCGTCCATGTTTCAGGGCAATCCGGCGTTCGGCGAGGGACTGAAGAACCGCCAGCAGAGCGTTGATCAACAGATAGAGAGCAGCAGCCACGGCAAGAAACTCGTAAGGCCGATACGTGATCGATATCGCTCGCACGGCCTCCGCGGTCAGGTCGTTGACCGCGACCAATGACGCGAGCGCCGTGCCTTTCACGATGATAATGGCACGCGTGATGTACGGCGGAAGGGAGATGGGAATGGCCTGGGGCAGGTAGATGCGCCGAAGCGCCCTCCAATAGGGAATGCCGAGCGCTGTCGCCGCCTGCCGCTGCCCCGGATCGACGGCCGCCAAGCCGGCGCGAATGTCCTCCGCGAGGTAGGCTGAACTGGCGATCACGAGGCCCGCCGTGGCGGCCTGAAATGCCGATAGTGACATTCCGAATTGCGGCAACGCGTAGAAGGCGAAATAGAGCACGATCAGCACCGGCAGAGCACGGAAGACGTTCACGTAGACGGTGGCCGGCCATCGCAACATGGCAAACTGCGACTGCCGCGCCAATGCGAGGAAAAAGGCGATGGGTGTCGATAAGGCCAACACGACGAAGGACAGCAGCACCGTAATCAGGAAGCCGTTCCAGATCGCGGGCCAATAGTCCATCAAGAGGTCGATACGCATGGCGGCGCTCAATAGCGAGTCGATGTGCCGGTTCGGGCGGCCCAGCGCTCTCCGGCATGTTGAAGCGCGAGCAAAATGCCATCCAAGACGGCGTAGATGACGGCGGCCACCATGAGGACCTCAAACGGGCGAAAGGTGACGACGAAAACCTGCCTCGCGGCCGACGTGAGTTCCGGCACGGCCACCGCCGTGGCCAGCGCCGTCCCCTTAAGCACCTCCGTCGCATGAGAGATATACGGTGGCAGAACGGCGGGGAGCGTTTGCGGCAGAATGATCCGGACGACGGTTCGCGAGCGCTTTAGCCCCAAGGCGTCCGCCGCGCGCCACTGGTCGGGCGGAACGCTCTGCAGGCCACCGCGGAACACCTCGCCGAAGTAAAAGGCCATGTAGCACGTCATGGCCAGAACCGCAGACGGGAACGGATCAAGGGCGAGGCCGGCGGGAGGCAGGCCAAAGAACACGATGAAGAGAACCAACAGCGGTGGGATCCCGCGCAATATAGCGCTCATGACCGCGAGTGGCAGGCGCACGGCCGGGAGCCTAGAGTCCCGGCCGAGCGCCACCAGAACCGCCAGCGGGGTCGCGCAGACGAGAACCGCCAGCGTCAACTGGATCGTGACCAGACTTCCTTGCAGGAGCGCCGGCCATACGACCGCGATGATCCCAAAGTCGAGGTTCATGGCCGGTACGAAACGTCCGGTCTCAGTACCCGATGCTGTTCAATAACTCGACCTCGGCCGTCGACGTCGAGTATTTACCGATCAGTTCCTGCAGCGTGCCGTCGGCGCGATAGTTGCCGAGAAGCACGTTCACAGCCACCAACAGATCCGGCTGGCGAGGGTTCACACACAAGCCCTGGGCAAAGACCTGCAATGGCGGCCCGACAAGCTCAAGCTGGTCGGCGATCGGCGACTTCGCGAGCACGTCCAACGCATTGGCGAGATTCAGCGCGATAGCGACCACTTGACCGTTTTGCAAGCCAAGCAGCGACTCACTCATGCCGGGATACTCGACCGGATCGATACCCGACAGCCTTTCCTTCGCGGTTTCGAAGTAGATCTCACCGCGCACGCCACCGATCTTCTTGCCCGACATGGCTGCCCAGTCCGAAATGCTGGCGTCCTTCTTGGCGAGCGCAACCGTCGCGTTGACGGCCGTCGGCGACGTCATCAGGAAGTCGGATGACCCAAGGCGCTGTGCCGACCAGGATGCGCCATCGCAGGCGAGATCGAACCGGTTCGCGGTCAGGCCGGGCAGAATTCCGGGCCAGTCGAGTTTCACAAATTCGATTTCAAGTCCCAGGTCCTCGGCAAGCTTCTTGAAAAGCTCGACATAGCTGCCGGTTAACTCGCCGCTTGCCGGGTCGATAAACGTGCGCGGCGGCGCCTGACCTGTCGTTCCCACCGTCAGTTTTCCGGCCGTGACCAGGTTATTGAGCGGCCATGGCTTGGGATACGATTCAAACGGCTGCGGATCGCCAAGCGCCTCGGCGAATGCCGCCAAACCGGCGTCGCCTGTGTCCTGCGCCTGGGCGGGCGTGATGGCCAGCGCGGCAACAAGCGCGGAGGTCGCAACAATCTTCTGCAGTAACATGAGTGCATTCTCCCTTGTTTCTTTTGGCGCCGCCGGGTCGTGCGCGTATCGCTGAATTCGGATCGGCGCCGCTCGATGACTCGGGGTGCCGATCTCAAGCGTGTCGTTCCGGCGGCAACCATGACTTTGTTCTGCGACCCATTCCCCATCGACGCGACGGCAAAAGGCCGATTGCTGATCTGCCGGCTCATCGATCAAGCAGCGAATCCTCCGCCGCCCGCATTCACTCGCGCCAACAGAACGAAAGGAACCTTACACCGGCAATCGGTCATCGCCAAGAACAAATGTATTTCATAATATCTCACAAAGATTGTAGATGGGGTAGCAAGCGGCCCCGCCGGGGCGCGCGAACGCCGTCATTTGCCGGGCGCGGAGAAGCATCATGGTCACCTGGTATTCGGAAGCCGACGTCGCTGCTCTTCTGGATCCGGTGAAACTGATCGCCCGAATCGAAAGTGGTTTCAGCGACTTGGCCGCCGGACAGCTCGACGATCCGCCACCGATTCGGATAGACGCCGACGACCACGCGGCGAACTACACGACGTTTCCGGCCTACTGGCCGCGACGTGGGCTGGCCTCGGTCAAAGTGCTGTCGGGTGTTCTTGAAAATCCAGACCGCGGACGGCCGATGATCGACGCGGTTGTCGTCGTCATGGACGCGGCGACCGGCGCCGTCCGGGCGATCATGGGCGGTCGCCGCATCACGGCGCTGAGGACGGCGGCAACGTCGGCCATCGCCGTAAAGCACCTGACACCCACCAAGGTCGACACCCTGGCCGTCATCGGCACCGGCGCCCAGGGGATAGCCCACGTAGAAATGTTGTGCCGTGTGCGAAACTTTGCCGACATCTTCATCGTGTCGGCGACCGGCAACCGGGCGCGGGCCGTCGACGCCGCCCGGTCGATCCGCGCACGGACGGCTCTGCCGGTGTCAGCCGCCGACATCCGCGATGCCGTCGACCGCGCTGATGTGATCGCCCTGGCGACCCTCTCGAACCATCCCCTGATCGGACAGGATGACATTAAACCTGATGCACTGCTGATATCCGTGGGATCGTTTCGCCCCGGCGCGACGGAGATCGATCCGGCGCTGGTCGATGCAGCCGGGCTGACGATTGCCGACGACGCCAGCCGCCTCCGCAGCACGTGGCAATCGACCGAGATGCCCTTTGCCGCGCGCGCGAAGGACCTTTCAGCGCTTGTCGCCAGGTCGGTTTCGCCCAGGACATCAGGGCTGCGCGTTTTCCTGTCCGCAGGCCGTGCCTTCGAGGACCTCGCGGCCGCTACCGTCGTTCTCGATGCCGCCGCGGAAACGGGGTTCGCAGGCCTGCCGCTTGTCCAAGGAGACTCGTTCGACATCTGAGCGAACGGCCACGATTGGATCATGAATACCAAAACGACAAATGTCATTCCGCGAAGTGATTCGGTCCTTGCCGCCGGCAGCCGCATAGTGATCCGGTCAGCGGCCTGTCTCTTTAACATCTGCAAACACGCGCGGACCGCTGGCACGGATCCGACGGCCACCGGCTGACACCGGCGCGCCGCAACATGGCATCAGGGAGGACAAAATGAGATTTGCAGGAAAGCTTTCCGCCGCGCTCCTAGCGATCGGCGCCGTCACCGGTATGACCGCGCCAGCCGCCGCCGACGACCAACTCAGCTTCTTGGTGGTCGATTACGATGCGCCCGGCATGGGCGATTGGTGGCAATTGCTGGTGAAGAACTACGAAAGCGCGACGGGCATCGATGTCGACCCGCGCAATACGCCGGCCCGCAGCTATTACGAGCGCCTGCTGCTTGAAGCGGCCAGCGGTACGGGCGCCGACATATTGACCGTCAATCCCAACAATATCGGCGAGCTGCACGCGGCCGAGCAACTCCAGCCACTCAATGAATGGATCGAGCGTGATGGCATCACCGGTCTTCTGGTGGACGGCGCGACCGAGAGCCTGACGATCGACGGCGTGACCTATGCGCTGCCCATTACGGGACGGACGCTTCAGCTAATCTATAATGCGTGCCATTTCGAGGAGGCCGGAGTCGAAGCGGTACCAACCACGCCCGAAGAATTCCTCGAACTGGCCAAGAACCTCACCGTCAAAGACGATTCCGGCCGCGTCACGCGTTACGGCGCCAATATGGTGAACGCCAACGAAGACCCGACCTACGAAATGCTGCTGATGTGGTCGATCGCTCATGGCGGCAGCTTCTCGGACGGCGACGGTAACTTCACCGTCGACAGCCAGCCGGTGATCGACGGGCTGAACTTCATGAAGGCGGTCTACGACTCCGGTGCCATTCCGCAGGGCATGGCCGAAACCGATCTGCGCGCGCTTTTCGCGACGGGGGGCACCGCCATGACGATTGACGGGCAGTGGCAGTTCCCGTTCATCAAGAGCAACAATGCCGAGAATTACGACTGTTACAAATCGGCGAGCCACCCTTGGGACGGATCTGCGACCGGCGGCGTGAACATGGCGCTGGCGGTCAATGCCAACAGCGAAAACCCCGAAGCGGCGTGGGAGTTCATCAAGATGGCGGTGGGGCAGCAAATGCAGTCCGAGTTCGGCAATTACAGCCCGTACGTTCCCTACGGCGTCAACGCGATGACCGATGAACAGCTTGCCGAACGGCCATTTCTACAGCCATGGCTGGACAGCATTGGCACCGCGCATCCGATCTTCATTCCAGGCCACGAAGACGACTTTAACCAGACCTGGCCGATCATAGTCGATGCCATCCTCCTTACTCTGAGGGAAGGCGTACCGGCCGAGGAATCGCTTGCCCAGGCCCAGCAGCGTCTGGTGGAATGCTGCGCGAACTGACCCGCTTCAAGCCGGGTCCGCTCCCTTGAGGATCGGACCCGGCAACGCGTGACGACCGATGGAGCCAAAATCCGATGCGACGGGTCGCGCCGACGCGGCAATCGCGTTGCGCCGGCGACGGTGGGTCGCTTTGCGCCGTAGCCTGACCGAGGGCGGCGGCTTCGTCTTCTTGATGCTGTTGCCGGCGCTGTTCGTCGTCGGGGCCGTCATCGGCGTGCCGATGCTGCGGGCGGTCGAGATGAGCTTCAACACCATCAATTTCCGGCGCCCGGCGATGGCGGGCACTTATGGCTTTCACAACTACGGCAAGTTGTTCGAAGATCCCGACACCTGGTCGGCCGTCGCGCTTTCGGCAATCTACATGTTCGGAACCGTCGTCGGTTCTGTCGCTCTCGCGCTTTGTGCCGCGCTTTTGACGCGTCGCATCGTGCGGTTTCGCGCGTTTTGGCGAGTCGTGTTCCTGCTGCCATGGACTGTGCCAGCCGTGGTCACCGCGCTGGTCTGGGGCGTGATGTATGACGGCAATTTCGGTATCATCAACCGACTCCTCGATTATGTGCCGTTCATGACCGGCGCTAACTGGCTGATCGACCGGCAAACGGCATTTCCGGCGCTGATCGTCGCGCAAATCTGGAATGAGTTCCCGGTCGCCTACATCTTCATCCTCGCCGGGCTGCACGCCATTCCCGAGGAGCTTTACGAGGCGGCCAGGATCGACCGGGCGCGGGCCATTCAGCAGTTTTGGTACATCACCGTGCCGCAACTGCGTTTCATTCTCGCCGTGGTGGTCGTCCTGCTGATGATCATGGGTTTCAAGTCGTTTCCGATCATCTACATCCTCACCGGCGGCGGTCCGGCGGGCGCCACCGAGACCTTGACCGTGCTGACCTTCAACACCGCCTTTCGCGGCCTTGATTTCAGCTATGCGGCAACTCTTGGCATCCTGGCGCTGGCGATCTCCGTTATTTTGGTGCTGAGTTATTTGCGGCTGGTCGCCCGCTTGCAGCACGAACGAGGCGGCCAATGAGCTGGTCGCCCGGACCGGTCCGGGGCCATTGGAGCGCGCTCGCTCGCGTGATTCTGCTTTGCGTTTTGGGCATGGCGGTACTTTTCCCGATCTATTGGATGCTGGTGATCGCGATCACGCCGACAGGCTTCAGCCGGTCGCTACCGGGCATCCTGCCGCAGACCGTGACGTTCGAGAACTTCGTGTCGCTGTTCACCGAACGACCAATGGCGCGTTGGCTGGTGAATTCGATCATCGTGGCGGCCCTCGCCTCCTTCCTGTCGCTAGTCTTCGGCACCTCGTGCGGCTATGTGCTCAGCAAGATGAAGTTTCGTGGCGCCGGACTGGTCATGATCGGTGTGCTCGTCACCCAGATGATGCCCGGCACCAGTATCATCGTTCCCCTTTACATCCTTTTCCGCGATCTCGGCTTGCTAGATACCATGTCGGGTATGGTTGTCGGCCACATCTCGCTTGTCGTTCCGATCGCCATCTGGATGAGCAAGGGGTTCTTCGACCGTATTCCTCAGGACCTTGAAGCTTCGGCGCGGATCGACGGTTGCACGCGGCTGGGCGCCTATCTGTACGTGTCGCTGCCATTGGCAGTGCCCGGCCTTGCGGCGATTTTCATCTACGGCTTCGTGACAAGCTGGCACGATTTCCTGTTCGCTCATTCGCTGGTGCATTCACAGCAGCTCTGGACGGCGGCGAACGGGATTTCGTCTTTCCGCGGGCAATACTTCACGCTGCATGAACTGCAAATGGCCGCGGCACTCGTTTTCGCGCTTCCGGTAATCATCGTCTTCATCGTCATGCAGCGCTGGATTGTCTCGGGCGCCATGACCGGCAGTGTGCGCTGACCATGTCGGGTGTTTCGAAGAAGCCCGTGGAAGGCCCGATAGGCGTACAGTTCAGCGGCGTTTCCAAACGCTACGATCGCCAAACGGTTCTTCGCGACATCAATATCGACATCGCCGAACGTGAACTGGCGGTCTTCGTCGGCCCGTCCGGTTGCGGTAAATCGACCTTGTTACGTATGCTCGCCGGCCTCGAAGAAACGACGACGGGCACAATCCGGATCAACGGCCAAGTGGTCAACGATCATCCGCCGCGAGAGCGCGACATTGCGATGGTCTTCCAATCCTACGCGCTTTACCCGCACATGACGGTGGGTCAAAACATCGGCTTTCCGCTGCGCATGGTGGGCGAGACGCGGGAGCGGCAACGCGCCAAAGTGGAGAACACCGCCCGCCTTCTCGGTTTGACCGACTACCTTGACCGTTACCCGCGCCACCTGTCGGGCGGTCAGCGACAGCGCGTCGCCATGGGCCGGGCGATCGTGCGCGATCCTGCGGTTTTCCTCTTCGACGAACCGCTGTCCAATCTCGATGCGGCGCTCCGCGTGCAGATGCGTGAAGAGATTATCGCGCTGCATCGGCAGATCCCGGCGACCATGATCTATGTCACCCACGATCAAGTGGAGGCGATGACCCTCGCCGACCGCATCGTGGTGCTGAGAGATGGTCACGTCGAGCAGATCGGCACGCCGCACGACATCTACAATGCGCCGCAATCACGCTTCGTCGCCGAGTTCATCGGTTCGCCGAAGATCAATATCTTACCTGCGGTGATTAAGGTCGGCGCCGACGGTTCAACGAAAGTGACCTTGTCAACCGGCCGCATTTTCGGTGCTGAGCTTGCCGAACAGGCCGGTGTCGACGGCAGTGCCGTTCATGTCGGCATCCGTCCTGAGGCAACACAACTTGGCGAAGGCAAAACACAGCTCAACGGCACGGTCAGTCACGGCGAATATCTTGGGGCGACTCAGTACCTGTATGTGGATGTACCCGATGCGCAAGGCACACAATCGCATCGCTTCATCACCATTGCCTCGCCCGCGTGCATCGCTCAAGCTGGTGAACCAGTGACCGTCAGCTTCGATCCTGAATTCTGCCATTTCTTTGCGCCGGACGGGACAAGGCTGCGGCGGCGTCATGAGGCAGCCAGGGCGTGAATCTTCAAGCGCTTTAGGGTCAGGACTCTAGCCGGAGGAGCCCACACTCTCTCGCCTCGTTTCGGGCTCGACCCGCGCCCAAAGGCTGGAAGCGCGCATCGCCTTTGAAAGGGTGGCCCCAAGCCCGGGTCCGGTCGGAAGCGGCATCAAGCCGTCCCGTACCTGCAATTCAAGCGGATCGTCGATCACGGATTCGAAGCCGGGTTCCTTGTCGAAGTCGGGAAAGCACTCCAGAACCATGAAATTCGGGATACAGGCGCCAAGCTGCGCGGAAATCACGGTGGCAAGCGCGCTGCCGTAATTGTGAGGCGCAACCCGAGCATTGTAGATTTCAGCCAGCGCCGCAATCTTGCGCGCTTCAAGAAGGCCGCCCGTGTTGCAGATGTCAGGCTGCACGATGCTCACCGCGCCGCTCTCCAGAATCGGATGGATGCCATACCGTGCATAGTGGCGTTCGCCGGCCGCCAACGGAATCGATGTCTTGCGGCTGATGATTTCCAGTGCCCTCGGCAAGCCCGGATCGACAGGTTCCTCCACAAAGGTGATGTTGAGCGGTTCGATCCGCCGGAGAATGCGGACGATTTGGTCGGACGTCAGCCCTCCCCCAAAGTCGAGAAGAATGTCGATGCGGTCACCGATACGGTCGCGAATCTTGGCGATTCGCTCATAGACGCGGGCATCGATATCGTCGGCGGCGCGCCTGCGGGTGGGATGGCGGATCACCGTTTCGGGATCATGCTCGCCTAGCGGATAGAATTTGAGCCCGCGATAACCGCGCGCGACCGTTGCGTCGGCGGCATCGGCATAGTCGTCGTCGGTCTTGCAATCGGTCCACCAGCCATTGGCGTAAACCGGGAGTCGCTCATTGACCACGCCGCCGAACAGTTCATAGACCGGAACGCCGAGCGCCTTGCCCTTGATGTCCCAAAGCGCGTGTTCGATGCCGCTCAGTCCGGCCATGGCAATGGCTCCGCCACCCTTGGTCCAGAAGCTGACATCGTAGATCGTGTTCCAAATGAGTTCGATCTGTGTTGGGTTCTTGCCGATCACGAAGCGCGTCAGCATCTCCTCGGCCATTGCGGCCGCGGCTTGCGTGCCTGTGCCATAGGCAATTCCGACCTCGCCGATACCGGAAATGCCGGCATCGGTCTCGATTTCCACGATGACTGCGCGCCGATGTCCCGTCTGTGCGACGAATATGTTGGCGGCGGTGATCAGCAAAGAATGTACTCCCTAAAAGGCAACGCTTGCTGCGAGCCTTCATCGGTTTCGAGAATTTAGCAATCGAATTTGTTTCCGTCCTACAGACCCGTTTGGAATAAACGAGGCGGCGAACAGATCACAGCATCAGGTCCAGTTCCCTCTCCTCTTGCCGCATCTGCGCGATGAGCCATTCGCGAACATCCCGCACAATGGGGCGCATGGGGCGCTGGCTGGACGTGACGAAATGATAGTTGCGATCGGTGATCATAACCGCGTCGCTTGCCTTCTCCAGCAGGCCATCAAGGATCAGGCGCGAGGCCACCGAGGTCCAGGCAAGCGCAATCCCCTGACCACTCAACGCCGCCTGGATGACCACCGAATAATCCGAAAAGGCAATCCTGTTGGCCTGCTGCGGTAGCGAAACGCCTGTGGCAGCGGCAAAGTCCGTCCAACCGAACCAGTGTTCGGTCAGATCGACCAGGGTGTGTGGGCGACGCGGCTGTTCCAACAAACCGTGATGTGCCAGATAGCTCGGCGCAGCCACGGCAACCACGCGCTCAGAGGTAAAGCGGCCGTCCATCTGCCGGCTGGTCTCGCCCGTCGCCACGCGCAAGCCCAGATCGCAGTTGTGCAATGGGCCGCCGACGGCGCCGGGAACAAGCTGGAATTGCAGGTCGGTGTCGGGGAAGCGCTCGCGGAATGTCCCGTAGCGCGGCATGAGCCAATGGGTCGCCATGCCGGAAGAGATCGACATCATGACCACGTGCCGTGACACGTCATGCGTCTGGATCTCCTCCAATGCATGTTCGATTGCCATGAAAGCTCGAGTCGTCACGCGGCTGAAGCGTTCACCGCTGGACGTCAGTTCAAGCTTGGGCCCGGAGCGTGTGAACAGGGCTTGTCCGATGTGCTTCTCAAGGCGAGCGATCGCATGGCTGACGGCCGGCTGGGTGATGTTGAGTTCGCGTGCGGCGCGCGAGAAGCCGCCGAGACGAGCGGCTGCTTCAAAGGTGAACAGGGTCGATGCAGAGGGTAGTCGGCGCCTTAGTTGCATGACTCCAGTTTATGCTAACAATCAAAATTATCCACCTTTTCCTGTCTTTGACCTGATGAGATCATTACTGTCGGGTGGTCGAGTTCAAGCTGGTCCCTGGGACATTGAACACAGATGCAACGGTCTCGCCTCGGGTGGTAGCGCACAGGCTTGGCATCCGCGCCACCGGCAAAAGCATCGGAAGAATGCATCTAGGGTCTGATCTACCGCAAATGTCAGGCCCGGCCGCACGGACCGATCGGCCACAAGATCTTCCGGCATATGTGTTCGGGCGAACAGGAGAGGCCCGATTCATCGACAAGGAGCCAGTAATGAAAGACCAATTCACTCGTCGCAACGTGACTCAGGGCATGACCGTTCTGGGCGCCAGTGCCTTGGCCGCGCCAGCGATCATCGGCACCGCCCGAGCGCAAAGCCAGAGCCTGACTGTCTGGTCCTACGATGGTTTCATCACCGACGCGTTTCGCAGCGCCTTCTCTGAGCAGACCGGCATCGAGGTCAATGTCAGGCTGGTCAGCGATCAGGCCGAGCAGTTCAACCTTATGGCGGCGGAGAATGGTAAATTCAGCGCCGATATTGTTTGTGTCGCGGGCCACCGCTTCTATCAGTTCGTCGACGCGGAGTTTCTTGAGCCCATCGACATGGACCGGCTGGACAATTGGTCCCTCGTGGAGACCCAATATGCCAACGCCGAATGGGTGTCGCGCAACGATCGAGTCTGGGGCGTACCGGTCGTGGTGGTCAGTACCGGTCTCATCTACAACAGCGAGACCATGGAACGTCCCGATAGCCTTGCGGCGATGTTCGATGAGACCAATGCTGGCATGACCACGTACCAGATACAGGATTTCTTCCCCCTGGTTATGAACTATCTGGGTTATGATGGAACGGCGCAGTCCTATGCCGGCAATCCGGACATCGCACAGCGCGCGGTCGATGCCACGCGCGATTTTCTGATCGATAACAAGGACAAGGTGCGGCGCTACTACGATGCCGCGACCGAGGTTCAGCAGATGCTGCTGACCGGTGACGTCGCGCTTGCGGCCGGCAGTTCCGGACCCGCGGCCCAGCTTATCCTTGAAGGCTTCCCGGTCGGCTACACCATCCCGCGCGAGGGCGGGCTTGCTTATGCCTATGGGTTCAACATCGCCCGCAATGCCAACAATATGGATAATGCCTATGCGTTCTTGAACGCGCTGCTCTCGTCTCCGGAGAACGGCGCCGCGATGGTGCGCTCGACCGGCTTCAATTCGGCCATGCAGGGCGTTGAAGGGCTTTTGACTGACGCTGAGCGCCAGGTTCTAACTCTGACCGACGAAGAGCGAAGCGCCCTGACTTGGGTGAACGTCGAAACCGCCGCCTTTATTTTCGATCTGATCGACGCGGCGGCCGAGGAAATTCGCGCCGCATGATCGCCTCGACCCGATCGGCGCACTCCCGACGCATCCGTGGCCTTCGGGCCGCGGATGCGTTGTCGTCCTTCCCGGTTCACCGATGACACAGATTCTGGTCAGCGCCCGGCGTTTTGGTGTCTATCGCAACACCATCGACACGCTCGCCCGGGTTCCGGCGCTGCGCGTTGCGCTTCTCGCCGCCATTCCACTCGGCTGGATCGCCGTCGCCAATCTAGCGCCCTTGGTCCAGATGGTCGCCATCAGCTTTCAAGACCGTTATCCGCTTCCTCCCGGCGAGCCGGGTCAATGGACGTTGCGCCACTACGCGGCCTTCTTCGAAAGACCGCACTACCTTGCCGCATTCACCCGGTCTTTCGTCTTTGCAACGCTGGCGACCGTTCTGACATTGCTCGTGATGTTCCCGGTCGCCTACTATCTGTCCAAGGTGGCGCCGCGAAACTGGCGCATACGGCTGCTGCTGCTAGTGATCGCACCGTTCTGGATCAGCGAGATTGTTCGCAGCTTTGCCTGGATTCTGATGCTCGCCAACAATGGCGCGGTGAATTCGTTCCTCGCTCTGCTGGGCTTTCCCGGCCTACCACTGGACCTGCTTTACAACAACATCTCGCTGACCATCGGCGTGCTTTACCTGACATCGCTCTACATGCTGCTGCCGCTTTACGCGGCGTTGGAGAAAATCGACGATTCGGCATTGGAAGCGGCCTCCGATCTGGGCGCGTCGCCGTTCAAACGCCTCTGGCGCATCGTGTTGCCTCTGTCGCGCGATGGCATTGTCGGCGGCTGCACGCTGGTCTTCCTGCTCGTCATCGGTCTTTACGCCATGCCGCAACTGCTTGGTGGGTCGGGTAACACGCTGTTTGCATCGACGATTGGTCAGGTCTTCGCGCGGGCTGGCAACTCCTGGCCGTTGGGCAGCGCGTTCTCGATGATCCTGATCGGCGTGGCGCTGGCTTATGTGGGCCTGTTCGCCATTTTGTTCCGTAGCCGCGGACCTGGGAGGTCGGGATGAACCGCATCCCGACCGCCGCGCTGCCGATCTGGTTTTGGCTGTTTGTCGCCTATCTCTTCCTGCCCCTCGTTGTCATGGCCGCGATGGGTTTTCGCGATTCCAACTTCATCGCATTTCCGATCCAGCAATGGACGACCGGATGGTATCGAAGCGTTCTGGCGGACGAGGAGATCTTGTCCGCGCTTTGGGTGTCGGCGCAGGTCGCCGTCTATTCAACGACGGTCGCCATCGCCGTCGGTTTGCCGATGAGCTTCGTCTTTGCCCGCACGCGCGGACCAATGCGCGCTCTGATGATCGCGGCAATTGTGCTGCCGGCCTTTTTGCCGGTGATCGTGTCGGCCATCGCAATCCGCATGTTCCTTGGCCATTTGGGGCTCGAAACAGGCATCGCCGCCATATCGTTCGGCCATGCGATCGGTTCGGTGCCGTTTGTCGTGATCATGATATTGACCCGGCTAAACGCCATGAGCTCGAACCTGGCCGACGCGGCGCGCAATCTGGGGGCCGATGACGTGATCGTTGTGACGCGCATCGTCCTTCCGTTTCTGGCACCCGCCCTGTTCGGTGCGATGATGTTCTGCCTTTTGCTGTCGTTCGAGGATTTCGTGCGCTCGTTCTTCCTGGGCGGCGTCGACCCGACCTTTCCGGTTTTGCTGTTTGCACGGCTGCGATTTGGTTTCGATCCCGGTCTGGCGGCGATTTCGACCATTGTGCTGATCGCAAGCACGGCGTTGGGGCTCTTTGCAGAGCGCCACATCCGGCGCCGGAACATGGGCCGATGAACAAGCCCGTTCGAGCAAAGGATCTGAATGTGAGCCAGAGCCAACCGGCTATCGAGATCCGCAACCTCGTCAAGCTCTACGGCGACCATGCTGCGGTCGACGATGTGTCGCTGAACGTGGATATGGGTGTGTTCGTCACGCTTCTTGGGCCTTCGGGCTGCGGCAAGTCCACTTTGCTGCGTTCGATCGCCGGATTTGCCAAACCAACGCGCGGCGCCGTCATCGTTGGCGGCCGCGACATCACACATGAGCTGCCGTATCGCCGGCCGGTCAGCATGGTGTTCCAGGACTACGCGCTGTTCCCCCACATGACCGTCAGGCAGAACATCGCCTTTGGCTGCGAGATGAAGGGACAGACCAAGGCGGCCATCGCCGAACGCTGCCGGCAAATGCTGGAGCTCATTCACCTGCCCGATGTCGGTGATCGATATCCGGCACATTTGTCGGGCGGCCAGCAGCAACGCATCGCGCTCGCGCGCGCGCTTGCGCCCGACCCTGTTTTGCTGCTCCTGGACGAGCCGCTCGGTGCGCTGGACCTGAAACTCCGCCGGCGGATGCAGCAAGAACTCAAGCAGATTCAGCGCCGGACCGGAAAGACGTTCGTGTTCGTCACGCATGACCAGGAAGAAGCGATGTCGATGTCCGACCGCATCGCGGTTATGCGCGACGGCCGGATCGAGCAAATCGGTGCACCCGAGCAGATCTACCGCAATCCGGCGACCGCCTTTGTCGCTGGCTTCATCGGCGATGCCAACATGATCGAAGCGCGCGTGGCGGCAACAGACCGCGATATGCTGACACTCCATGTCGCTGGACAAAACTGGCGGGTCCCGGCAGCCCGTGTCACCGCGGAAACGACTCCCGAGGTCGGCGCATCCATGGTGGTGGTTGTCCGGCCGGAAGACATGCGCATTGCGGATCACGGCCGGGAGGGCGATCTCGTTCTAACCGCCCGGCTCGACGATCGGACATTTCTTGGTGGGCGCGTTCGCCTCGCGTTGACCAGCAATGAGGGCCTATCGCTAGTCGCCGAAGTCCGACAGCAGGATTTCGCCCAGCTGGCCGAGCGCGTCGAGATGCGCTGCTCGCCCGCCGATGTGGCGATCGTAGCCGCCGCCGAAGGCAACCGGACGAACCCGTAGCCACGCTGATGCGGCCCAAGGTTCAAGTGAAATAAACGGGAGACGCAAGATGGAACTGATAGATGCGAAGCGGGTGCACGACCTCCTCGATTTCGAGGGGCTGATTGCCGCGCTGCGCAAGGCGCATATGGGCGGGATGCCGAAGCAGTCCGATCGCATGATGTATTCCGAGGCCAATCCGGAGGGTCATCCCAACAATTTGATCATCCTGCCGGCCTGGGAGCCGCACGAGGGCATTCTGGCGAAGCTGGTCACGGTTTTTCCAAACAACGTGGCGCGTCACGGCGTTTCCAACGTCAACTCCATCTACGCTTTCATGAACGGTGAAACCGGTCTGTTCGAGACCATCATCGATGGAGAGGCGATGATTTTCCGTAAGACGTCATCGGACTCCGCCCTCGGCTCGACCATTCTTTCACGAGAGGACGCCGAGACCTTTTTGATGATTGGTGCAGGCGGTCTGGCGCCTTATCTCGTGCAGGCGCATCTGACGGCCCGCCCGAGAATCAAGGTGGTCAAGATATGGAATCGGACCCACGAAAACGCTGTCAAGCTGGCACACCGTCTCGCGGACAGGGGCATGACAGCCAGCGCTGTTGAAGACCTCGATGCCGCCGTCGCCAGCGCGGACATCATCTCAAGCGCCACTATGGCGACAACGCCCCATCTCAAGGGTGATCTGCTCAAGCCTGGCGCTCACGTCGACCTGGTCGGCTCCTACACCCCGCAGATGCGCGAATCCGACGATGAGGTTCTGCGCCGTGCGACGATCTTCGTCGACCATCGTCAGACGACCGAGCGATCGGGCGAGTTCGTGGGGCCTCTGGAGCGCGGCGTTATCTCGTCAGATGACATCAAGGCCGATCTTTTCGAGCTGTGTCAGAACCGGGCCGAAGGGAGGCGTTCGGCCGACGAGATCACGATGATGAAGAACGGCGGCGGCAGTCACATGGACTACTTCGTCGCCAAGTACCTGGTGGACTGCCACAATGAACGTGAATTTTCGACCACCTGCTCAAGCTGAACTGGTTGCCGGCGCGGGTCAGCGCGCCGCGGCACGTCAGGCACCGCCGCTGGCGGGACCGCGCCGAGCGGTACCGTCGATTTCCGGCCTGATCGCATTCGAGGCGACGGCACGCTATCTCAGTTTCTCGCATGCGGCGCGCGAATTGACCTTGACCCAGGGCGCGGTCAGCAAACGTGTTCGCCAACTCGAGAGCGTTCTCGGCGTCGCGTTGCTGACCCGGTCACGGCACAAAGTTGTCCTCACCGAGGCGGGCCGACACTACCTGAACGATGTTCGTCGTTTGCTCGGAGAGATACAGGCCGCCACGCAATCGCTTCAGGCGGGCAGCAGACGGCCGACAATCACCCTGGCGGCACCATCGGAGATCACCACCTACTGGTTGATGCCGCGCCTTGGCGACTTTTATGCACGATATCCGGAGATCACCGTCAATCTGGTATGCGCGCGAACAACGGATGATGCTTGGCAGCCCGCTGACTGCGAGTGTGCAATACAATGCGTGGAGGAGACCGCCGGCGTTGCCTGGGACGAAGTGCTGTTCGAGGAAGAACTCGTACCGGTGGCAACGCCACAATTTCTGGCCGACAATCCGGTTGACACGCCAGCCGGCCTGCTGGAGGCGCGTCTTATCCTTCAAAACAGCCCCCACGATGCTTGGTATCAATGGTTCGCGGTGCATGGTCTCAGCGTTGACGGGCGCCTCAACGGCAACAGACATGATTGTCTTTCGCTTGTGCTTGAAGCGGCCCTCAACGGTCACGGCGTGGCCCTTGCGCCTGTCCAGGCCGTTCGCGATCTCATCGACCAAGAACGGCTGCGCACGATCGTCAACACACGGCTTGCAACCGACCGCACCTATGTGTTGACCATCCATCCAGCCTTTGCCGAACACACGTCTGTCCGACGGTTTCAGCACTGGATTGCCGGGATGGCGGACCGCCAACAGTGAAGCGCGAGCTCATGGCCTGCATGCTCGGCCGGTGATGGCCGGGCGCAGCGCGATGCGGAACTTGTGGGAAGCGATTGCAACCGCGCCCGTAGCGACGCATCTGCGTGAGGCTCTGCTGCCTGCCGGCGAGAGGTGCTGGGACACCGATAGGGCCGTCGGCGGCGTATTCGAGCGATCGTGCCATAGCGCACGATCCTAATGCCTTGTGCGACGAGATTGAACCATTCTACTGGAGTGGCGTTGGTTCAAGGTCGGGGACTTCGGCGTTGGTGCACCGGGTCGGACGATCAAGCAAAAGGGCGTCGATATCGGGCTAAAGAGATCGCGTTGGCCAAGCTTCGAGCCAACTGGATCATCTTAGCTGAAATTGGTAGCGGAGGAGCGCTACCGTCGCCCCCCACATTCGGATCAGTTCCATTCAGGTAGAGAGTTTTCTCAAATTTAATAGCGGTGTAGCGGACCCGGCCGTGCCGCCTTTGAACTGATCGAACGCGGCGCCAGGCTTGCTCTCGCGACCATGTGTATCGGTGTCGGACAGGGCATTGCTGTAGCTCTCGAACGCGCTTAGCGACAGCTTGGCATGACTACTCAAGAGGTAGGTACGGCAAAATTCTAACCTCCCTGCTCCAAAGAATGATCTCGGAGCACCGCGCGACAAACCGCTGGATGAGTCATATCGGCGGTTCCCGTCGGTGAATCATAACTGTTGACAGATGACAGTTTAACCATCAGATTCCTGGCCATGGGTTATGGTAGGAAAACGCGAATGCGGCTGGCGGTGCTGGACGATTATCAAGGCGTAGCGCTTGACATTGTCGGATGGAGCCGAGTTCCCGAGGTCGTCGTCGTCCCCTTCCGCGACCACGTGCACGAGGAAGACCAGCTCGTCGCCCGTCTGGTCGAGTTCGATGCCATCATGCGCATCCGCGAACGGACTGCATTGCCGCGCAGTGTGCTCGAGCGGCTTCCCCGGCTAAAACTCATCCTCGCGACCGGCATGCGCAATGCCCGGTCACTCGACTTGCAGGCGGCGGATGATCTCGGCATCACGGTCTGCACGACCGACGCGCTTCACCAGACGACCGTGGAAGTCACCTGGGCGCTTATCCTGTCTTTGATGCGGGATCTGCCCCGGGAGACCGCCTCCCTAAGAGCCGGCGGCTGGCAAGTCGGTCTCGGCAGGGGATTGGCCGGCAAAACGCTCGGTATCGTCGGCCTCGGAAACATGGGCGTTCCCGTCGCCAAGATCGCCAAAGTCTTCGGCATGCGGGTCATCGCTTGGAGCCGAAATTTGACGCCGGAACGCACGGCACCCCATGACGCTGAATGCGTTTCGAAGATAGAGCTGTTCCGCCAATCGGATGTTGTGACGATCCACCTGCCGCACAGCGATACGACAGAAGGAACGGTCGGTGCATCGGAGATCGCCGCCATGAAGAAGACGGCCTTCTTGATCAACACGGCAAGGCCGCAGCTGATAGACGAGGCCGCGCTCGTCTCCGCTCTCCGAGAAAACCGGATCGCGGGTGCCGGCCTCGATGTCTTCGGAATCGAGCCGCTTCCCGCCGCCCATCCCTTCCGGACGCTCCCCAACGTCGTCGCCACGCCACACATTGGCTTCGTGACCGAAGAGAACCTGCAGACATTTTTCCAGGTGTCGCTTGAAAACCTGTCGGCCTACCTGCTGGGCGAGCCCATCAATAGGATCAGCGCGACTCAGCCATTTCTCCCACAGTCGCAGGTGGCGCAGCAGATGCATGCACAGGAACTCGCCGGGACCGAGATCTAGCCCGCCTGGAGCCAATGGAGCCAGGCGGATGATCGCCGGCGACAAACACCGTCGGTTAGCCAAGGACCAAGCAAGGGAACATCGATGCCAACGCACTATGAGCTTTTCATCGGCGGAGAATTCGTTGGGCACCAATCCCAAGAGCGATTTCCTGCGGTAAATCCCTACAATCGGGAGGAGTGGGCCTCGATTCCGCAGGCGAGCAAAGATCAAGTCGCGGACGCCATATCCGCAGCGCGATCGGCCTTCGAGACCAATTGGTCACGGACCTCCGGCGCGGAACGCGCACGCCTCATGCACAAGCTTGCCGACCTACTCGCCGCAGATGCGGATCGGATGGGTCACCTCGAGAGCACCGACAATGGCAAGATCATCCGAGAAACGCGAAGCCAGATGCTCTTTGCGGCTCGGCAATACCGCTTTTTCGCCGGTTATGCCGACAAGCTCTGGGGCAAGGTGATCCCGCTCGACGCGCGCGACGTGCTCGACTACGCCGTACGCGAACCGCTCGGCGTGGCGGTCTTGATCACCGCATGGAACTCCCCGATGGGCCTGCTCTCCAACAAGCTGGCGCCGGCCCTCGCCGCCGGGAACTGCGTCGTCGTCAAACCATCCGAGCACGCCTCCGCGACGACTTTGGAGTTCGCCCGCTTCGTTGAGCAAGCCGGGTTTCCACCCGGTGTCGTCAATGTGGTCACTGGCGACAAACGCACTGGCGAAGCGCTTCTAGACAGCGGGCGCATCGATCGCGTCAGCTTTACCGGGAGTCCGGCGGTCGGTCGAGAGATCGCGGCAAACGCCGGTCAGCGGCTGGTTCCGGCGACGCTCGAACTTGGCGGCAAGTCCCCGAACATCATCTTCGATGACGCCGATCTGCAAAAGGCGATCGTGGGTGCGCTCGCTGGAATCTTCGCCGCCTCGGGACAGACCTGCATCGCAGGCTCCCGCCTGCTGGTGCAGCGGCCGATCTATGAGCAGGTCATCGACCAGCTCGTCGAACGGGCGCGGAAAATCCGCCTCGGCGACCCGACAGACAGAACGACAGAGATGGGGACAGCGGCAAACGAACCCCAGTTCAAGCGTATTCTTGGGTCAATCGAACACGCCAAGGCCGAGGGTGCGCAGTTGGCCACCGGTGGCAAAGCCGCGGCGGGAGGCGATCTCGCCAAGGGTTTTTTCATCGAGCCGACCATCTTTATCGACGTTCGCAATGAGATGGCGATCGCGCAAGAAGAAGTGTTTGGCCCGGTGCTCTCGATCATTCCCTTCGACACCGAAGAGGAGGCCATCGAGATCGGAAACAGCACCAAGTACGGCTTGGCCGCCGGCATATGGACGACCAATCTCAATCGGGCAATGCGGGTTTCGCGTGGAGTCCGCGCCGGGACTGTTTGGGTCAACACCTATCGTGCCGTCGCCGTTCAGGCCCCTTTCGGCGGCTTCAAGGACAGCGGATTTGGACGCGAGCGAGGCGAAATCGCGCTTGATGAGTTCACCAACACGAAGAACGTCATGATCGATTTCTCGGACGAGGAACGCGACCCTTTCGCCATCAAGGCGTGAGATGGGACAACACCGCCGGAACGGGCAGTGGCTGGGCTTGAGGGAGGAGAAAGGATGAGCTGCAAGTTCGATGTCATCGTCGTTGGATGCGGTATTGCGGGCCTTTCGGCAGCCGTCTCTGCGGCGGAGGCGAACGCCAGTGTCGCCATCCTGGAGCGTGCGACCGTCGATGAGCGCGGTGGCAATACGCGCTGGACCGAAGCCTTCATGCGGATGAAAAACGAGAACGAAGTCGCCGACGATTTCGAAGACCACTTCATGGCCAATGCGGGGTTTAACCTCGATCCCTCGCTTGTCGCCGAGACGGCTCAACCCTATCGGGACTGGTCGGCGATCGTGAAGGCCTTGTCCTTCGCCGACCCGGAACTGGTCGCAACCCTGGCGCGTGAGGCCGGGCCAACCCTGGCCTGGCTGAAGACCGCCGGAATCCGCTTCTCCGACATGGCGAGCTATCTGATCACACAGTCGACGACGCGGATCTGTCCGGTCGGCGGCGGTCTCGCCCTCATCGATGCCCTGGCGGACCAGGCCGAACAGCTCGGGGTCACTTTTTTCTACGAGACGACGCTGGAGGATCTTTTGCTGGAGGCTGGGACGGTCGCCGGCATCCGCGCCAATAGCAAGACGGAGAGAGGGCTTGAGCTCCGCGGCAGAGTTGTTCTCGCCTGCGGCGGCTTTGAGGGCAATGCCGAGATGCAGAGCCTCTATTACGGCGAGAAGGCGCGTTACATCCGTCCGGTCGCTCGCGGTGGCTACTATAATCGGGGCGAGGGTATCCGGGTGGCGCTTGCTGCCGGCGCTGCGCCCTGCGGCGATTTTTCCGAGTATCACGCCGAGCCGATCGATCCACGCTCCGGCCAATCAGAACCGATCGTCTTCGCGTTTCCCTACGGCATCCTGGTGGACGCGCACGGCAAGCGCTTCGTCGATGAAGCCTCCTACACGGTCGATGCCATCTACGAAAACATCGCTCGCCTCATCAACAAGCTGCCGGGCGGTATTGCCTATCTCATTTGCGATTCGCAGCTTGACAAGGTTCCCAACTGGCAACGCACCGTGCGCAGTGATCAAAAGCCGATCACTGCAGACAGCGTCGAAGAACTCGCGAACAAGCTTGCCATGCCGTCCGATGCACTTGCAGCAACGGTCGATGAGTTCAACGCCGCGACGGTCGAGGGACAGTTCAAACCGCTTGAGCTCGATGGTCTCGCGACGCGCGGCCTGACGCCGCCAAAGTCAAACTGGGGGCTGCCCCTCAACAGTCCGCCATTCCGCGCATGGCCCGTGATCTCGGCCAACTGCTTCACCTTCGGGGGGCTACGCTGCAACACCAATGCCCAGGTCCTTGACCACGATGGCCGCCCGATCCCTAGCCTCTATGCAGCCGGCGAGACCATGGGCCTTTACTACGGGCGCTACACTGGTGCGACCTCGGTGCTCCGGGGCGCAGTCTATGGGCGGATCGCCGGGCAACATGCGGCGCAGCCGAAGCCTTCGTGATCCCCTTTCTGGAGTCGAACCCCGCACGGAGTGTGACGACATGAAGCTGCAAGCCCCCACACACGACGACGTCCGCGATCTCGCCGACAGACTCGGGTTGAGCCTGACAGACGAGGCGATCGACACCTACGGCACCTTTTTGGCCGAGATGATGGATCCTTACCGACGTCTCGACGCGATGGAGGCGCCGGCTCCGGCTCCGCCCGCCCGCGAGGCCAGAGTCGGTCGGTCGCCGCCGCCCGACGAGAACCTTTACAACGCCTGGACATGGATCGGACCGATCGAAGGCAGCGGGAAGGGCCTGCTTGCAGGCCAATCCGTCGGCGTCAAGGACGCGATCTGCGTTGCGGGCATGCCGGCGCGCAATGGCTCTCCCTTGCTGGAAGATTTCGTTCCCAATTTCGACGCCACCGTCGTTGCGCGAATCCTTGCCGCCGGGGGGACGATCCGAGGCAAGACGGCGTGCGAGAATCTAAGCTTCTCCGGCCACAGCCATACGAGCGCACCGCCTGTCCTGAACCCGCACAGGACAACACATTCCGCCGGCGGATCCTCAAGCGGCAGCGGCGCTGCCATTGCGGCTGGCGACGTTCCGATGGCGCTGGGCTGCGATCAGGGCGGGTCGATCCGCATCCCGGCCAGTTGGTGCGGCGTGGTGGGGCTGAAGCCGACGCATGGTCTGGTTCCCTACACCGGCAGCTTCGCGATGGACGCCACGATCGACCACTGCGGCCCCATGGGCGCGCGGGTCGAGGACGTTGCGAGGCTCCTTACGGTCATCGCCGGAGCGGACCGGTTCGATCCCCGGCAGTCTGCGACCGACAAACCGCCGGATCACTACCTGGACTCTCTTTTGGAGAGACGAAAGCCACGTCGGATAGCGCTGATCAAGGAAGGCTTCGGACGGTCCGACAGCGAGCCGGAGACCGACAGGCAGGTCCGCGAGGCGGTTCTACGGTTCCGCTCAATCGGCGTGGAGATCGAAGAGATCTCGGTGCCCGCGCATCTGACCTGTTTCGACGTCTGGCACGCCATCGTCGTCGAGGGCACCTCGGAGCTGATGTTCAAGGCGAACGGCCTGGCAAGCTACGAGGAGGGTTTTGCGAGCGCGGCCATGCTGGAGGCCTTCGCCGCCTGGCGCACACGGCCGAACGAGATCTCGCCGACCGCAATACCCGCCTTTCTGATGGGCGCATACATGCATGAGCGCCATCACGGTCGCTTCTACGCTAAGGCACAGTCGCTGCTTGGCCGGATGAGGTCCGAGCTCGATTCGGTGCTGGCGGACTTCGATGCCATGGCGATGCCGACTATTCCGTTCAGAGCTCTGGCTCACCCGGCGCCAGATGCCAGTTTGAAGGAACGCGTTGAGCTTGCACTGCCCATGGTGGGAAACACCGCGCCTTACAACGCGAGCGGTCACCCCGCCATAACGATCCCCTGCGGAAGCCACGACGACCTGCCGATCGGCCTCATGCTGATCGGACGCCATTTCGGCGAGGCCGACCTACTCTCGTTGGCCGCCAGTTTCGAGAAACTGTGAGGAGCGCCCCATGGCCAGAGAAAGCACAAAAGCCGATAGGACCTCAAATGACATGCTCGAATTGGGGCTTACCGAGGCAGCGCGGGCGATTGCCGGAGGAGCGCTTTCACCGCTTGAGCTAACATCTGCGATGCTCGACAGGATCGAAGCGCTCCAGCCTCGCCTCGGCGCCTTTGCCCACGTCATGCGGGAGGAAGCGCTTGAGCGCGCGCGGATCCTTGAAGCCGAGGCTGCAAAAGGCAAGCTGCGGAGCCCGCTTCACGGCGCGACGGTCGCGGTTAAAGACCTCTGCGACACGGCTGCCATACCCACGGCCGTCGGCATGCCAATGTTCCGAAACAGGCTGCCCAAGGGCGATGCGACCGTCGTCAAGCGCCTCTACGATGCCGGTGCGGTCATCATCGGCAAGACGGAGATGTCCGAAGGCGCACTTGCGCTCCACCATCCGGATGTCGCTGCGCCGGTTAATCCCTGGCGGGCGGACCTGTGGACCGGCTCGTCGTCGAGTGGCTCGGGCGTCGCCGTGGCAGCTGGGCTCTGCCAAGCCGCCATCGGCACCGACACCGGTGGCTCCATCCGCTTTCCCTCGCTCAACAATGCCGTCGTCGGCATCAAGCCGACCTGGGGACGCGTCAGCAGGCATGGCATCTTTCCGCTCTCTTGGACGCTCGACCATGTCGGACCCATGGCGCGCCGCGTCGAAGATGCGGCCACGGTGCTCGGCGTCATCGCCGGACGTGACCCGGCCGACGCGACGAGCCTCGCAGCCCCCGTGCCCGACTATGCCGGGGACCTCGACAAGAGCCTGAAGGGGCTGCGACTGGGATTCGATGAGCGCTACGCAACGGCAAACGTCCTGGCCGAGACCCAGGCGGTCCTGTCGAAGGCAATAGACGTTCTCGTCGCGCGCGGTGTCACTTTACACGCGATAGACATGCCGGCGACCCAGAAAGCAATTGAGGCCTGGACGCCGATCTGCCTTTCCGAGGCGGTGTGCGTGCACAAGGATCTCGAAGGCGCGCAGACCGACAGCTATAGCGAATCCTTCCGACAGTTCCTTGATGCGGGACAGGGTGTGACGGGCGAGGCCTATGCCCGCGCGAACTTGGAACGGCGGAAGTTTGCCGGTAATCTCAATGCTCTTTTCGAACAGATCGATTTGATGATTGTGCCGGTGAGCGGCAACGCTGTGCCAACGGTCGAGGAGTTCGCCCAAATCTGTCCCGACCCGGACGGACTCGAGCGCCTGATCTACTTCACGTGCATCTACGATGTCTCAGGGCACCCGACGATCACCCTGCCAGCCGGATTGTCCTCGAACGGCGAACCTCTCGGCTTCCAGCTCGTCTCAGCCCATCTTGGCGAGGCGCTGCTCTGTCGGGCGGGACACGCTTGGCAGACCGACGTCTGCTGGGACCAGAGGCCACCACTCGGCTAGCGTGAGGCTCGATCGGATTCGCGCGATAAAATCACATCGCCGCGCGAGTCCGACTTATCGCGATCTGATCTAGCGGCGGCGAGCGGCTTAATGGCATCGCGTCTAGGGTCAGCTCTGGCCGAAGCCGACGAACTCGCGGACGACGTCGGTATCCGCTAGGCCACCGGCCGGGATCGATCCAGTGATCCGGCCGCGCTGGATCACGAAGGTGCTGTCGACCAGCGCCGCGATGAAGTCGAGCTTCTGCTCGACGAGAACGAGGGTCAGACTGCGGGAGTCCCGGAGCCCGCTCAGGATCTCGATGATCTCCTCAACGATGGAAGGCTGTATACCCTCGGCCGGCTCGTCCAGCATCAGTAGTTTCGGATTGCCGCACAGGCTTCGTGCAAGCGCCAGAATTTGCTGTTCGCCGCCGCTCAGCACGCCGCCACTGCGGCCCAAAAGTGGCTTCAGACGCGGAAACTCCTCGAGCGTTCGTTCAAACGCCTGTCGCCCGGCAGCCTCTCCACCTTTCAGCCTCAAAAGGCCCATCCTGAGGTTCTCCTCAACCGACAGTCTGGGAAAGATCTCACGCCCTTGAGGCACGTAGCCGATACCCAAGTTCGCCCTCACATGCGCGGAGTCTCGAGTAATGTTCCGGCCTTCGAGGCGGATCTCGCCGTCGCTGGCTGGCAGCTGACCGAGAATCGTCTTCAAAAGGGTGGTTTTGCCCATCCCATTGTGTCCGAGAATGCCGATGAATGCACCGTGCTCGACGCTGAAATCGACGCCATGGAGGACAGGAATTCGGCCGTAGCTGGCACGGAGATTTTTGACCTCGAGCATGGTCATTTGGCAAAAGCTCCCTTGCCAAGATAGATCTCGCCGACACGCTCGTCGTGCAGGACCTTTTCAGCACTCTCTTCCAGGAAGATCCGGCCCTCGTGAAACACCGTGACATGGGTCGCTATCGAGCGGATGAACTGCATGTCATGCTCGACGACGATCAGGGCGGCGCTCTTGTTCAACTCCCGGATCAAGGTGGCGGTGTGCTCGACCTCCGCATGGGTCATTCCGGCTGTCGGCTCGTCCAGCAGAATCAGACTGGGCTTGCTGGTGATGACGATCGCCAACTCGATCCATTGACGCTCGCCGTGCGACAGGCGGTCGAGCCGCGCGCCCAGCACCGCCTGTAGCGAGAGACGCTCCACCACCTCGTCGACCATCCGGCCGACTTCCCTGCCCCGATGCCTCGCGCTCGCCGCCAACGTAAGGTTCTCATGGACCGTCAAACCGTCGAAAACGCTCGGGACCTGAGTCTTTATGCCGACGCCAAGCCGCGCCATCTCATGTGTCGCGATAGAGGTCACGTCTCGTCCGCGAAAGTAGATCTTTCCTGCGTTGGGCCGATAGATCTTCGTCAGACAGCGAAAGAAAGTGCTCTTGCCGGCTCCATTCGGTCCTATCAGGCAACGCAGTTCACCTTCGCCAAGAGTGAAGGTGATCGACTCAACGGCTTTGACGCCGCCAAAATGCATGCTGAGATTTTCGGTCCGAAGAAGCGGAGGAGGAGCGCTGTCAGCCACGGGATTCGGTCGTGCCATCAGTTTTATTGCTGGCGGCCGCCTCTCGATTCTCGAGCAGATTTCGAACCGTAGGAATGATGCCTTGGGGCACCAGCAAGACGAAGAAGGTGAAGATTGCGCCCAGTAGCAGATTAACGTCCAGAGCCTTTTGAACCCCCAGCTCGAGCGACAATGTGCTCAGGATGAAGGTTCCCAGGATCGGGCCAGCGAGCGTTCCCAACCCACCGATCATCACCCAGATAATCGGCTGCGCGCTGAAGGCCAGCTGAAAGACGTGCGGATCGATGAAGGCATTCCAGTTGGTAAACACGACGCCGCCAAAACCGGCCACGGCGGCGGCGACCACGAAGGCCAGAAGCTTGTAGAGTCGCGTATCGAAACCGAGGAGTTCCATACGCTTTTCGTTCTCTCGCATCCCGATGATGACCTTGCCGAACCGCGTTCCGAGGATCCACCGCAGCAGGACATAAACCGCGAGCAGAGAGAACCCGGCGATGTAAAACATCTCATCCGGTCCGGCGAAGAGATGAGGTTGTCCGGGCACGTTAATGGGCGGCACGGCGGGAATGCCGTTATATCCACCAAGCCTCGCATTGCCGATCATGTAGTCCGGCTTCGCTGTCTGGCCCATGAACTTGTAGAGGATCAGCGTCATGACCAGCGTAATCACCGCGACATAGATTTTGGTCAGCCGTGCATAGAATACAAAATAGCCGAACAATGCCGCGAAGAGTGTCGGCACGAGAACTCCCGCGACGATGGCCGGCGTGCTGTCACCGAGATTGATCGCCGTGGCTGCATAGGCATAACCGCCGATGCCGAAAAACGCGGCCTGGCCGAAGCTGAAAATGCCGGCGTAGCCCCAAACGAAAGCGAGGCTGAGCGCGAGGATTGAGAAGGAGAAATTCAGCGTGAGCTGCAGAATCGTATCGATCTCAAAGACCTGAGGCAGGATCAGGAGCAAGATCGTCGAAAGGGTGACGACGGCCAGCATTTGCCCATCGATGGACAGGCGGCCGATCACAGCAACTTCCTCCTGAACGAGCTCGAAAGCCCGGCAGGAAGAAGGCGCAGCATCAAGAGGGCGCCGATGAGAAGCGCCACCTCGCCGAACTCTGGATTCAAGGTGATCGTCGTCACCTGATTGATGGTACCGAACAGAAACGCTGCGCTGGCGGTGCCGGCCAAGATCGCCTCGCCGCCGCAGATGACAGTGATAAAGGCCTTGCCGATATAGGCGGCACCCATGGTCGGAAGGACGCCGGTCAAAGGGGCAAGAACGGCGCCGGCAAGACCGCTCAGGGCGGCGCCGACCGCGAAGGTTGCCGTGTAGACATAGCCGGGATTAACACCCAAGGCGGCAACCTGCGACGGGTTGTCCATGGTCGCCCGGGCGATCATACCGACTCGCGTCCGGCGCAGCACGAAGTAGATCGCCGCGAAGAGCACAATGGTCACGCCGATGATAAGGAACTTATATGAGCTTTCCCGAATCCCGCCGATCTCGAAACTGCCCAGCGGTGTCGAGATGCCGCGCGTCATGTTCCCGAAGATCATCGTGATCAGACCCGTGATGAACAGACTGAGCCCCCAAGTCGCGAGCAGAGTGTCCATCATTCGGCCATAGAGGCGCCGCACGACGAGCAGTTCTATCACGACACCAACGAGGCCGACGAAAAGCGGGGCAACGACGAACATCGAAATCCAGATGTTCAGCCCGCTCGAATGCGCGAGTTGAACACTGTAGGCGCCCAGCATCAAAAGCTCGCCATGAGCGAAGTTCATCACGCGCATCATGCCGAAGATGATCGCCAGCCCAAGGCTGATCAGCGCCAGACCCGCAACCGTGTTCAGTATCTGGATACCTGCAATAACCACTAAAGCCCCGCGTCGCGCGTAGTGGGACTGTCGCCACGGACCCGGGATGCTGAGCCCATGGCGATAATATCCTCAAGGCTGGAATTGAGTCGACAGGTCGGGATTGGCAATCAAGTCGCAGACCGCAACCGTATCGTCCGGCTCGACATCCTTTCGTTCATCGATGATCTTGAACTCGCCGTTCCGAACCTCGGCCAAGGCGATCGGCATGACCGCATGGTGGGTTTCCGTATGCACTTTCATGTGGCCGCCAGGTCCATCGAAGCCAATACCGGTTTCGAGTGCCGCGACGACCTCCTCTCGATCAAATGAGCCGGCGGCCTCGACCGCCTTTTTCCATATATTGACGGCATTGTAGCTGCACACGGCAAGTGTCCCGATTTCAGGGTGATCGGCGCCGAAGCGCTTCGCCCATCTGTCGAGAAACGCCGCATTCGCGGGGCTGTCGATGGGCTGGTAGTAGTGGTAGGAGGTCGTCAGGCCCTCGATCTCACTCGCCTGCAGAAGGTTCTTTTCCCAAGGGCCGAAGACGGTGCAGTGAACCGGGATCCGCCCCAGCATGCCGGCCGCGGGCCATTGCCGATAAAAGCCTATGTGGTTACCGCCGACCAGGCCCGAAACCACCAGATCCGGCTTAGCATCCTGGATTTTGGTGATAGTCGCGGAAAAATCGGTGACATCGAGTGGGAAGAACTCTTTCTCGATCAGCTCTGCACCGTGTTCCTGCGCAAGCTTTTCCAACCAGGTCGAGCAGATGTAGCCGTAGTTGTAGTCGGCCCACATGGTGTAGATTCTCTTGATGCCCTTCGATTTGATGAGTTGGGTCATCGAGGGGCTGATCATCTGTGCTGGCGTCTCGGCCATCACGAAGGTGTTCTTGTCGCACACACCACCTTCGTAGAAGGTGTTATAAAAGTACAGCGTCTTGAAGCGGTTGAAGATCGGCCTGATGACCTCGCGCGAGGCGCTGCTGACTCCGCCGAATACGACCGACGCCTCTTGCGACGTCACCAGTCGCTGCGCGAACTGGGCGTAGTTCTGCATGTTGGAGCCGGTGTCGAATGCCGAGAGATTGATCTGTTTGCCAAGGACGCCACCAGCGGCATTGATCTCCTCAACAGCAAGCTTTACGGCGTCGTCCATCTCCTTGCCGTAGATGCTGTGGCTGCCCGAACTATCATGAAGCGCGCCGACCTCGATTGTGTCCGCGGCGAAGGCGCGCTGTTTGATAATAGCCGGCGCGGCTACGCTTGTGGCAAGGGCGCCCGTGATCTTCATCATGTTTCGGCGTGAGATGTGTGGCATGTCCTGCTCCCTGTTCGAGTCAACGCCGATCGACGTTTGGAGCGCCCACAGGCTCCCGTCGAGGCGGCACAAGAACTCTACGACGGCCTCATTCTCCGGAGACCGCCTGATGAAGGTGAAGCCTGCACCGAAAACTGTTATCTGTCAACAGATGGCAGTTTGCGACACCCACGACCGGGCGAAAAATCGCTCGGGGACACCAGGTGAACTCTTACGATTGGGTTCTCCGGGAACCGAGAAGCGAACCCACTGGGCCTCGCCGTCAAACACGGGGCGGTGCGAAAGATTCGGCCGAGAGAGGTCAGGGGCAATCGGCAGCTCCAGGTTGGAGTTGCTCTATGCTTTATGCGTCCGGGTCTTGGCGCGCGCCGTATCCGGCTCGCTTTCGGCGTCCGGCATGGCTTGCATGACGTTTTCGCGGCTCAGCCTGATATGTTCACGCATGCGCGTCTCCGCCGCGTCTGGATCTCTCTTCCGAATTGCTTCGAGGATCGCCCTGTGCTCCGTCAATGCAGAGATTGGGCGGCCCGGGATGGCGCTGAAACGCCTCCTGTAGAGGCGAAGAATGGAATAGAGAGGACCGGACACGAAGGCGAGGAGACGCGAATTGCCACTTGCCTGAGCAATCTGCAAGTGAAAGTCGCGATCGCCGCTGCCCTGGAAATAGCCGATTCCGGCCTTGATCGCGGGATCCTGTTCGTGACGGTTTATCAAACGCTCGAGCCGTGCGAGCTGTTTATCGGTCGCGTTGATTGCGGCAAGGCGCGCCGCCATGCCTTCGACAGCCTCGCGGAAAACCAGAAGCTCAAGCAGCTCCGTCTTGGAAAGCGACGCGACCCGTGGGCCTTGATTTGCAACGCGGCTAACCAGACCAAGTCCTTCAAGCCTGGCGATCGCCTCGCGCAGGGGGCCACGGCTGATGCCGAGCCGGCGTGCGAGATCCGCCTCGCTCATCTTGAAACCTGGCTCCATGTCGCCCGATAGGATGGCGCGTTCAATTCGGTCGAACGCCAACTGAGTGAGGTTCTCCGAAACAAGCGGAGTCATCAGGTCGGAATTTTTTGCCATCTCACGTCTTCCTCAGTTCCAGCCGACGCGCCCCGGAGCCTTTCCCACAACGCAGGCGAAGGTCACACGAGGCCGATGAAACGGCTAAGCATGGCCTCGAGCTCACCCGTTTGCAATGGCCGTCATCATCGATCGTAACTTGCCTCCGGCCTGCGGACCTCTTCACCGATACAGCACCTGTCCTTCGAAAAGCCGACGGGCTGTGCGATAGACTCTGCCGTATTCGGCGCATGGCTCCCCTGCCCCGTTCACCGTCACTCCTGCATCGACAGTTATGATGCCGGCCGGGTGAGCGATCCGTGGCGCGTCGTCTTCGGGGCGCCACATCTCGGCTGTCAACGTGCCCGGCGTGCGCAAGCTCACGGCCAGGCAGACCGCCCCCGTGACCGGAATCGCACGATGGAGCCGCCCCATCGACAGCATGCGGACACAGATGTCGAACGCCTCGGCGGGGAGCGTACGCCCGGATGCTAGCCTGTGTGTTTGGGGTTCACTCACCAGCGCGATCTTCGGCACGCTCTGAAGGGCAGACGCCTCTGCCTTTGTGCGCGTTATTCCCATCAGGACAGAAGCCTCACAGCGCGCCTCCTCCAGCGCGCTCATCAGGGCATGATCACCCTCCAAGCTCTCTGGGGGTTCCACGCCGAGCTTGCCGAAATCGGACGCGCGCACGAACACGCAAGGGTTCGCCGCGTCGATCAGAGTCGCGCGCACGACATTGCCGCCAAGCATGAGGAGAGAGTTGACAGGCCGCGCCGTGGGCAGCAGCGCGCCGGTTCTGGAGCCGCCGGGATCGAGGAAGTCGAGCGCTATAGGCGCACCGCTTCCGGCGACCCCGTCTATGACGAGATCACCATCGACAACGGGGCCATCTTCAGCCATCGCGAAGCTCGCGCGTATGATCTTTCCAGTGTTGGTATTGTGGATCCGTATGACGGCGGTGCCTTCTCTCGGCGCCTCCACGATCCCTTCCTCGACGGCGTAGGGTCCGATCGCCGCTGACATGTTGCCGCAGTTGCCGGCATAATCGACCGACGCCTTCTCGACCAGCACCTGCGCGAAGGTGTAATCGAGATCGGCCTCGGAATGGCTCGGCGGACCGACGACACAGACCTTGGAGAGCGAGGAGATACCGCCACCCATTCCGTCGAGTTGGCGACCGAAGGGATCGGGCGAACCCATCACCGCGAGGAAAATCGGATCCCACTCGGTGCTGTCAGCAGGTAGATCGCGACGCTGAAAGATGATGGCCTTGGAGGTGCCGCCGCGTTTGAAGACCGCCTTGATCCGTTTCTGTGCCACAGCGCCGTTCCATCATCTTGCGGCGATAGACGGGCCACCATCCGCTCGCCTACTCGCTCGCGTATCTCTTCTCCAGCGCGTCGAAGAAGGGCTTGGCCACAACACGCTGCCGTTCCTCGAAACTCGCCAGATGCGTCTCATATCCGCTCAACGAGCCCTCGCGGTGCAGCTCGCCAAGCATATTCTGAATCGCTGAAATGGTCACCTGCAGTGCGGCATTTGCATAGAGAACAATCGAGAATTCGAGGGATTTCAGCTCTTCCAGGGGTAGCATGGGCGTGCTGCCGCCGATCACAATGTTCATGATCTGAGGCGCGGGCAACGCCGCAATCCGCCGGATCTCATCCATGTCGAGCGGCGCCTCGACGAAGATGATATCCGCGCCGGCCTCGATGAAGGCGTTCGCCCTGTCGAGGGCGCCATCGATACCTTCGACGGCGCGCGCGTCCGTACGGGCAATGATCTGCAAGTTCGGATCGTCTCTCGCATCCAGGGCCGCCTTCAACTTTCCGAGCATCTCGCCAAGGGGGATCACGTGCTTTCCGGAGAAATGCCCGCACTTCTTCGGAAACACCTGATCCTCGATTTGGAGGGCCGACGCCCCGGCTCGCTCCAGCATGCGCACCGTGCGGTATACATTCACCGCATTGCCGAACCCAGTATCTATGTCGACGAGGAGTGGCAGCGAGGAAACGTCGGCGATCTGCGCGGTGGCGTGAGCAACCTCGCTTGCCGTCAGGAGCCCGATATCGGGCACGCCCAGCTGGCTGTTCGCCAAGCCGGCACCGGTCACATAGATGGCATTGAATCCCATGTCCTCTATCAGGCGGGCGGCAAGCGCGTCAGCCGCGCCGGGAATAAGGACGGCGTCCCGGCGCTCAGTCAGGGATCTGAGATGGCGTCGCAGCTCATTGGGGCTGCGACGCGACGCGTCGGATCCTTTCATCTAACCCCCGTTCGGTTGAAGTACATTCAGCCTGACCGCCCTCACATCTCTATGGAGAGGACCGTATCGAGCGCGCTGCTGTACGTCAACTGTTGACAGATTACAAGTGGCGTCTATAGGCTTGCGACCTGTTTTTCATTTCCGGACCGGCGAGCGGACATGCGCTTGGACGAAATCGCCACCACGATCCGCAGTAAAAATGCGGGTCCGTGTCTCCTGACCCTCGACCTGCTGTTTCCCAACCAGGAGGCGTTTGAGTTCGTGTGCGAGCGAATTTCGGATCTTCGACTTCATGTTTCAAGGTGCTACGCAAAGCCTGCCGCGCAGGTTCGAATCTTCGCCTACGAGCCAGCGCTCTCCATCAAGATCACGATACCACGCGACATCATGTCGGGCGACATCGGTGATCGTGACGTCTATGGGGCGCAACAACACGCTCCGTTGCTGGAAGTCGCGCTGTGAGCGCGGCGCTCCGGCTTGTCGAGGCCTTCTCGCGCGGCGATCGACGTCCGCTGCGCATCCTCGGCGCCTCCGGACAGCTCGGCTATGGCATCCCCAGCGCCGCCTTCGAAGAGGGGCTGAGACGCAAGCCCGACATGATCGGCTGCGACATGGGTTCGATCGACATAGGCCCGAACTATCTGGGCAGCGGGGCCATGGCGACCACGCGCGTCGGTGCGAAGCGCGACCTCAGGAAGGTGCTGATCTCCGCGCGATCGCTTGGGATTCCACTTGTCATCGGCTCTGCCGGTTCGGCTGGCGCCGCGCCGCATCTTGCTCAGACACTGGCAATCATTCGCGAGATCGCGCGAGAGGATGGCCTTCACATTAAACTGGCGACAATAGCGGCGGATATTCCCCGCGAGGAGATCAAGCTGGCGATACGGGCGCGCAAAGTCATGCCCCTGGACACGATGCCCGAGCTCTCCGAAGATGAGGTCAATGCCGCAAGCAATGTCGTGGCGCAAATGGGGCTAGAGGCGGTTCGGCGCGGCTTGGAGACGGGCGCCGACGTAGTTGTGGCGGGCCGTGCCTGTGATACGGCAATCTTCGCTGCACTGCCGGCGATGCTCGGGTTCCCCGTCGGCCTGGCGACCCACATGGCAAAGATCGTCGAATGCGCCTCGATTTGCTGCGTGCCGGGCGGGCGCGACTCGATACTGGCCACGCTCGACGACGAGGGCTTTGTGCTGGAAAGCATGAACCCAACACGCGCCGCGACTCCCTCCTCTGTCGCCGCACACAGCCTCTATGAACAGGCAAGTCCCTTCACGATTCACGAGCCTGGCGGAACAGTCGATCTCAGCCATGTCCGCTATGGTGCGCTCGATGCGCGCCGGACAAGAGTAAGCGGTGCCCACTTCGAGCCGGCCGAAACCATTCGCGTGAAGCTCGAGGGGGCGAGGTTGGTCGGTCAGCGCAGCGTCTTGCTCTGCGCCGCCACCGACCCCAGGTTCATCGAGAGGCATGAGGCGATCTTCGCGGGGTTGCAAGACCTTGTCAGATGCCTTGCCTGCGAGGATGCGCCCGAGGATTACACTCTGTTCTTTCGTTTCTACGGGGTGAACGGAGGGCACGACTGGAAGACACCGGCCCCGTCGCCCCGCGAGGCCTTCATCCTAGCGGAATGCATCGCCCCGACTCTGGAACGTGCCGAAGAGGTGATCCGCACAACCAAGCAAGGCCTGCTGCACTACGGCTTCGAGGGGCGGCTTTCGACTGCAGGGAACGTCGCCTTTCCCTTCACGCCACCGGAAGTCGCGATTGGGCCCGCCTTTCGCTTCAACATCTTTCATTTGATGGAGGCTGATCACGTTGAGCGGCTGTTCCCAATAAATGTCGAAACCCTTTAGGTGCTTGGCCGCCGTCGAGTGTTGGCTCTTGACGCTGCGACACGACGATCGGATCTCCTTCGTCGGCATAACACTTCCGGCCATCAATTCCTTCCATACCGGCACTCAAACTATGGCCCAGTTTTAAGTGGGAAGGACACGGGCTCGTCGGTCAACTCTATCGAGAAGACGACGCACATAAGGTCAGGAGAGGCCAGCCTGGTCGGCTCAATCAGGGATTGATTGCCGGCGGCTTGACGTACGGCTATGCGCCGGTTCCCGGCGAACCTGGGAAACGACGGATAGTGACCGAAGAGGCCAACACAGGCCGCAGGCTGCCCCGACCCAAAGTCATTTTACTTAGACACGGTTGAATCCGCGGTATTGGCTGGTCTTCGATCGGAAACGCAGAACGCCAAGGTTCTGGCCGAATAGGTCAAAACCTATCATGAAGAACGCAAGCGTCTTGCCGGTGAGGCAGATGCAACGCGCTCCCGTCTCGAACGTCGAGCGTCTCAGTTGCAGCGCGAGATTGACCGTCTGGTGGATCACTTGGCCAAGGGAGTGGGTGATCCGCGTGTCATCGGCCCGCGCTCCACAGAACTATTCAACGAGCGAGAACAGGTTCTCACTGAATTGGTGGAAGCCCCTCCTCCTGTCAGAGTGATATCCCTGCACCCCGGATTGCTCAAACGCTACGAGCAACAACTGGAAACCCTCCAGCACGCACTGGCCGAAGGTGTCCATTCGGGCGACACCGAATGCGCGAAGGCGCTTCGGGAACGTGTTGAAGGCGTCACGGTCTATCGCGACCCGTCAGCACAAGGAGCGGTGGAAACAGAGGTCAAAGGACGACTCGCTATGCTTACCGGCGACCGGGCATATCCAGACGGGGTAGAGCGAGTGTGGGGATCGGTGGTAGCGGAGGAGGGACTTGAACCCCCGACACGCGGATTATGATTCCGCTGCTCTAACCAGCTGAGCTACTCCGCCAACAGCCCCGGCGATATACGGTGCCGCCCCAGCGCCGTCAAGCAGCCGGCTGCCGGACCCGGTCGGGTTCCAAGAGCGCAGATGTGCGTTGCGACCGATCGGTCTCGGCAATCCAGCCACCGCCCAGAATTCGGGCTCCCGCCTCCATGCTGTCGTAGGCCACGCACGCCTGGCCCGGCGACACGCCGGCTTCAGCAACATCGAAGAAAACGGCGATCTCGCCGTCGACCGAAGCGATCGAGGCCGGTTGCGGTTCCTGGCTAGACCGGACCTTGACGAAACAGGGCATCGGTTCCGCGCCCGGCATCGTTTCTCCCAGCCAGTTGACCTCCTTCAATCGGATCGCCCGCGTCTCCAGCGCCTCGCGCGGCCCGACGATCACCGCGTTGGCTTCGGCGTCGAGGCGCACGACGAACAGCGGCTCGCCGGTGGCAACCCCGAGGCCCCGCCGCTGGCCGATCGTGTAGTGGATGATGCCCTCATGGCGGCCGACAACGTGCCCGTCGATATGCACGATGTCTCCCGGCCGACTGGCGCCTGGCCGCAATTTTTCGATCACGTCCGTGTACCGTCCCGTCGGCACGAAGCAGATATCCTGGCTATCGGACTTGTCGGCGATGTGAAGCCCGGCACGCGCGGCGATCGCGCGCACCTCCGGCTTGGTCATCGCGCCGAGCGGGAAGCGCAGGAAATTGAGCTGGTCCTGTGTCGTGGCGAACAGGAAATAGCTTTGGTCGCGATCGAGATCGACAGCGCGCCGCAGTTCGCGCCCAGCAGTTCCTTTGACGCTTTGCACATAATGACCCGTCGCCAGCGCATCGGCGCCAAGCTCGCGAGCGGTCGCCAAGAGATCGTTGAATTTGACCTTTTGATTGCAGGCGATACAGGGCACCGGCGTCTCGCCACGCAGATAGCTGTCGGCGAAGTCGTCTATCACCGCATCGCGGAACCGCGATTCATAGTCGAGCACATAGTGCGGAAAACCACGGTCTTCAGCGACACGGCGCGCATCGTAGATGTCCTGACCGGCGCAGCACGCCCCGGCGCGATGCGTCGCAGCACCGTGATCGTAAAGCTGCAAGGTCAGACCGATGACTTCGTAGCCCGCTTCCTTCAGCAGCACAGCGACCACGGACGAATCGACGCCACCCGACATGGCCACAACCACGCGGGTCTTCTCATTCGGCTTGTCAATGTCGAGTGTCAGCGTCATGGCCTGCCTAGCCTGGGCCGATCCCAGCATCGTTCGTTAGTTGCGCACTCTATCCCGGTTTTCAAGCGTTCCGAGGGCGGCAATTTCTGCCGCGCCGGCAAAAGCCACACATCCATTATGTCCGTCCACATGCGGCAGAAACGCCAGATCGGCATCTAACCCATTGAATATAAAGAATTATGCGTGGCTCATCCAGGTTGGCCCTGGGCTTGCAAGCATATTGGAGTCTACGCGTGTCCAGTGGAGTGTCCATGTCGGTTGACTTATTGCTTGCTGCGCTGAAGAGCACGGATCTGGCGACCCGCGTCAGCACCGCGCCCGCGACCGCGCCAGACGCTCTGTTCAGCGACGTTCTTGACGCCGTTCCGCCATCCGAGCCGAGGCATGACCGGAACCAGCAGCCCGATCAGCGCGCGCGGCCGGTCGATACATCTCCCAGCCCCGAGCGTTCGGAGCGGAGGGATCGGGATGAGCCGCGCAACCGGACCGATGCGACTCAACGATCGACCGACGAAGCGGATCAGAGCGCATCCTCCGAGAATGCGCCGCCAACAGTGTCGGAAGTAGCGGACCCGGCCACGTCGCAGACCACGGCCGCGCATGAGGTTGCGCCAGTGCAATTGGCGCTTCCGGATGCCACGGCGCAGGACATCGAAACCACCGGCGATGAAACAGTCATCGCGGCGGACGAAACCCTGCTGGCATCGCAGTCGGCCCCACCCGCGGCATCAGCTCCGTCGGCCGCCAACAGTGCTCCCCCTCAAGCGTCACGAGGTCCGGCGTCGCCGACACCGACACCGCCAGCGCCGGTCGACGATCCGATCCTTTATCCAACACCCGATCTTGCAGAAGATGGACTTGAAGCATCGACCTTTGTCGCTCGGCCGTCTTCCAGTGCGGGCGGCCGGACATCCGAGGGCTTTCAGCTACCGACAAATGTCGGCGCCCTCGCCGGCCAGATGACGCCGCAAAACCAGACGCCGCAGCCCGTCACACCGCAGATCATTGTGCCGCCACAACTCGCCGACGTGGTTGCGAAACCGAGTGGTCAGCCGCTCGACATCAAACTGGACAATGCCGGCCTCGCACCGCAGCAACAACGGGGCGGCATGTCGACCCTGTCAGCCGGAAATCCCCGCACCTCCTCCGCCAGCGGAACGCCACTGCGCATGGAAGCAATCGCGCTGAGGATCACGCAGGCGGCGCGTTCTGGCGAGACCCGTTTCCAGATTCAACTCGATCCGCCGGAGCTTGGCCGCATCGACGTGAGGTTGGAGTTCTCGCAAGAGGGTCAAATGCGCGCCCACTTGGCGGCGGAGAGACCGGAAACCCTCGACCTTCTGCAACGTGACGCCCGTGCCCTGCACAAAGCGCTGGAAACAGTCGGTCTGAAGATGGACGACAGCGCACTGAATTTCTCGATGCGCGATTCCGAGAACGATGACTCAAAGGCTGACGGGCGTGCGGCCGCCTCTGCAAATGACGCAGTCGGCGATGGCGAAGACGCCGAAGCCGAGTTGGCTGTCGACACGCGCGCGCTTGGCGGAAACCTGCGCGCGGCGCTCGGCGGCGTCGATCGTCTTGTTTAGGAACCGAAAGCGATGACTGATCTCATTCTCGACGCGTCAGCCTCAGCGACCGGAAGCACCTCGACATCAACCCAATCCAGCTTCCAGGAAAACTACGACACGTTCCTGCAATTACTGACGACCCAACTGCAGAACCAGAACCCAACCGATCCGATGGACACGAACGAGTTCACACAACAGGTCGTCTCCTACTCCGCGCTGGAACAGCAGATCAACACCAACACCCAGCTAGAGCAGCTCATCGCCCTTACACAGAGTTTCGCGAGCGGCAACGCAATCGCCTATGTCGGCGATATCGTGTCCTATGAAGGCGCGCGCGCCCAGCTCGAAAACGGTAGAGCCGAATGGGACTACGAGGTTTCGCGATCCGGCGTCGAAGGCACGATCGAGGTCCGCGACGCGGCCGGCCAACTCGTGAAGACCGATGTGGCAGAGTTCAGCGCCGGCGATCACACCTATGTCTGGGACGGCCGGATGGACAATGGCGGCACGGCGCCGAACGGCGCCTATACGATATCCGTGGTGGTTCGCGATTCCGATGGCGCGGCGATCAGCGTCAACACCGCGGTCACGGGTCGCGTCGACGCGGTCGACTTCAGCGGCGACCTTCCACGCCTCGTCGTTGGTGAACGAACGATCAATATCTCCGATGTCCTAAGAGTGGAGGCTGTGCCGGCGACCTAGTGATGCCGACACGGATATCCGGCCACCAGGGTCAGGACCCTAGGCTGCGGTGACGAGGACTTTTGCCGTTAGGCGATTATTAATCGCGTTCCCTTACCCTGTCCGCAAGTGTTTGGTCGGACTGAGTATTGCGTATGATGACCGAGAGACCACGGCCCCGGGTGAAGTATGTCATCGGCCCCGATGGCAGCCCCTTGACTATAGCCGACCTCCCTCCCAAGACCACGAAGCGCTGGGTGATCCGCCGCAAGGCCGAAGTGGTTGCCGCGGTCCGTGGCGGTCTGCTGAGTCTTGAGGAAGCCTGTGAGCGTTACACCCTCACCGTCGAAGAATTTTTGTCCTGGCAGCAATCCATCGATCAGCACGGCCTGGCTGGACTGCGCGCAACGCGCATTCAGCAATACCGCGCCTGACCTCGATCAGGGCTTAGACTAAACCAAAGCTTCCGGACATCTATCCACCCCAGCCAGACTCTTAGGTCGTTTCGTCGCGGCTTGAGGCGTGCCATCTCGTATGGCGCGCCGGTGTTAACAGCTTGTTTACCGAACACTAGGAAATTCTTGCCTAGTCCGTAGCGCGCGGGACTTTGAGCGCTGCGGTATCAGGGGCTCAACGGCAAGAGATGTCAGGGTGGATCAGGTTTTAAACTCGCTCAGAACATTCGGTGTGGGTCGCTTTGCGGCAATGGGTGCCGTCGCCTTCGGACTGGTCGGCATCTTCGCATTCTTGATGATGCGCTTCGGTCAGCCCGACATGGTGCCGATGTTTGCCGATCTCTCTTACTCGGATTCGGCGGCGATCGTGTCGGAGTTGGACAGCCGCGGTGTTCCCTATGAGCTGCGGCAGAACGGCGGTGCGATCTTGGTGCCGGAGGATCAGGTCCTTCGATTGCGCCTGTCCCTTGCCGAAGAAGGTGTGCCGGCCGGTGGTGTCGTCGGGTATGAGATTTTCGACAAGACGAGCACGCTCGGCACGACGAGCTTCATTCAAAACGTTAATCGCACGCGAGCGCTTGAGGGCGAACTGGCGCGCACCATCCGGGCAATCGATCGGGTACAGATGGCACGCGTCCACCTGGTTCAGCCGGAACGGGAGTTGTTTGCCCGCGACCGAACCGAGCCATCGGCATCCATCGTGCTTAGGGTGCGCGGTGATCTGGAGCCCATCCAGATTCGGTCGATCCAAAACCTCGTTGCCTCCGCCGTCGAAAACCTAAAGCCGCAGCGAGTCTCGATCGTTGACGAGACCGGCCGCCTTTTGGCGTCGGGGCGCGACAGCGACGATGCCGGTTTTCTCGCGGTCTCGCTCGAAGAGCGGGCCATCGAGTACGAGCGTCGCCTCAGCGATCAGATCACCAATATCGTATCGGAGATCGTCGGTCCGAATCGCGCGCGCGTCGAGGTCGCTGCTGAACTCGATTACAACCGCATTACGCAAACCTCAGACACCTATGACCCCGATGGCCGCGTGGTGCGGTCCACGCAAACCCGTGAGGACTCCTCCAACGCCTCTGAACCCGGCGGCAATCAGGGCGTGTCGGTTGCCAATGAGCTACCGAACGCGGACGGTACCGGCGGCGAAGAGCCCGGCAATCAAGAGAGCACAAGCTCAACCGAAGAGATCATCAACTACGAGATCTCGCGCACGTCCCGAACCGAGGTGCTTGAGGCCGGCCGTATCAAACGACTGTCCGTCGCGGTGTTGATCGATGGGATCTACACCAGAACGCCAGACGGACAGTTCACATATGAACCACGCAGCCAGGAACAGATCGACCAGATCGCCGCTCTGGTGCGTTCCGCCATGGGCTTCGATCAGGATCGCGGCGACACCGTGGAGGTCGCCAACATCCAGTTCGCCGAGCCGATCGCGCCGGCGCCCCTGGTTGAAGACGACACCTTCTTCCTTGGCTTCACCCGCACCGACGTCATGAAGATGGCCGAACTCGGCACGCTGCTGTTGATCGCGGTCATCGTGCTCCTGGTCGTTGTGCGCCCGCTCGTCCGGCGCATCATCGATCCAACCATATCGACCCACGCCGCAAGCCTGCCGCCTACCGCGATAGGCAGTGAGGCCCAAGCGCTCGCCGTCGACGCGAACGGCAATCCAGGTCTCCTGGCCGCGGACGAAACCGACGAACAGAAGAACTCACCCACTCTCGACATGATCGAGGTGGCGAAGATGGCCGGCGAAGTCCAGGCATCGACGGTCAAACGCGTCGGAGAGTTGGTTGAAAACAACCCGGATGAGGCCACGACAATCGTTCGTCAGTGGATCAGCGAGCGAGCGGCCTAACCGACCATGCCGCGCATCAAGAAAACGCCATCGGTCAACAGAGCACTGGCGACCGCCGCGCCTCCAGAGCAACCCGTGTTGAATGGCCCTGAGCGCGCCGCCGTCTTGATGCTGGCACTCGGGCCCGACCACGGCGCCCATATCTGGGAGAAGCTTGATGACGACGAGGTTCGCGACCTGTCGCTCGCGATTGCCAAGCTCGGTGCCGTCGATCAGGACGATGTCGACAAGATGCTGGTCGATTTCGTCTCCCGCATGTCGGCCGCCGGCGCGGTCATGGGTAATTTCGACTCGACCGAAAAACTTCTGGCGCAGTTCCTGCCGGAGGATCGGGTCAGCCATATCATGGAGGAAATCCGTGGGCCGGCCGGTCGCAATATGTGGGAGAAGCTGTCGAACGTTCAGGAGAACGTTCTCGCTAACTATCTAAAAAACGAATACCCGCAAACGGTCGCTGTCGTGCTGTCGAAAATCCGCTCCGACCACGCGGCAAGGGTGCTCTCCATCCTTCCCGACGACTTCGCGCTCGAAGTGGTCAAGCGCATGCTGTCGATGGAAGCCGTCCAAAAGGACATTCTGGAAAAGATCGAAGCGACTCTGCGCACCGAGTTCATGTCCAATCTCGCGCAAACCCAGCGCCGGGATTCGCACGAGGTCATGGCGGAGATCTTCAATGCGTTCGACCGGCAGACCGAGAGCCGCTTCCTGACCGCCCTGGAAGAGGAGGCGCGCGACTCGGCGGAACGCATCAAGAGCCTCATGTTCACCTTCGAGGATCTCGCCAACCTGGATTCTGCGGGCGTTCAGACGCTGTTGCAACAGGTCGACAAGGACCGCCTCGCGATCGCGATGAAAGGGGCATCGGAGAAGCTCAAGGACTTCTTCTTCCAGAATATGTCGAGCCGCGCTGCGAAAATGCTCCAGGAAGATATGGAAGTCATGGGGCCGGTGCGGCTCAAGGATGTCGATGAAGCGCAACTCGCCTTGGTCACCACGGCCAAGGACCTCGAAGCTCATGGGCAGATCGTGATCTCCAGCGGCAAGGAAGACGACCAACTCGTCTACTAACAAGAGGATTGACTACGGGTGTGATGGCCGAACCGGTCAAATACTTATTCGATCGCAACCTTGATCCAGGCTACGGCTCGGATCAAAAGGCGGAACACGAGGCAGCGCTCGCGGCCGCGCGCACAGCCGGCATTGCGGAAGGACGCCGTCTTGCCGGAGCGGAAGCCGAGGCCCGCTTCGCGGCACAGTCCGCGCCCCTCGCCGCCGCCATTTCCGCTCATCTCGCCAAGATCGATGCGGCGATCGTCGAATACGAGGCGGCAGCCGCGACCCTGGCGATGACCGTCGCACGCAGCCTCGCGTCGAACCTGGTCGCCGCGCAGCCGCTTGAGGAAGTCCACGCCCTCTTCAAAGACTGCATCGGTCAGCTCCACACTGCGCCGCATCTTGCGATTCGACTGAACGACGCGATCGTCGAGGTCGCCCAAGAACGCCTTGAACCGATCGCCGCGCAGACAGGCTACGAGGGGCGACTGATCATCATCGGCGACCCGGACATTTCGGCTGGCGACTGCCGTATCGAATGGGCAGAGGGCAGCATCGTGCGTTCGCTCGCCGATATCGACGCAACGGTGCACGAGAAGGTGACGCGCTATATCGCCGCCCGTTCGGCGGCCACCGAGGACGAAGCCAATGAATGACGATCAAGTCGAAGTCGAACTCAAAGATATGACGTCGGAAAAACTGGAATCCGACTCCGCCAAGCCGGACGCCGCGGACCCGGCGAGCGAGGCAGGTTCGCCGGTCCGTTCGGCGTCCGACCTCGAGGCCGTCTTCGACGTTCCCGTCAAGGTCTCGGCGGTGATCGGCCGCGCCCGGATGGAGGTGTCGGAACTCCTGAAGCTCGGCGAAGGGACAATTGTCGAGCTCGACCGAAAGGTCGGCGAAGCCATCGATATCTACGTAAACAACCGCCTGGTCGCGCGCGGCGAAGTCGTATTGGTCGAGAACCAGCTCGGCGTGACGATGACGGAAATCATTAAGTCGGACCGCTAGACGAAGCGACGAAGCGAAGGAACCAAAGATGCGCCTTTTGATCGTAGGGGCCCTGAGAGGCGAATTGACGGCGGCCGCCAAGATCGCCATGGAGCGCGGCGCGTCGGTGCTGCATGTCAGCGACATCGAGGATGCATTGAAAGCGCTGCGATCGGGTCGGGGCGCCGATCTCCTCATGGTCGATGTCGGTTTGCAAATCGGCGATCTGATCGGTCGCCTTGAGCAGGAACGCATCCATGTACCGATTGTCGCTTGTGGCGTGGACAACGATGCGCGCGCCGCAGTCCAGGCAATCAAGTCGGGAGCGAAAGAATACATCTCCTTGCCGCCGGATCCGGACATTATTGCCGCGGTGTTGGCCGCCGTCGCCGAGCAGCAATCCGACATCGTTTATCGCGACGAGGCCATGGCGGCGGTCGTGCGCCTGGCCGCCCAGATCGCACCATCGGATGCCTCGGTTTTGATCACCGGCGAGTCGGGAACCGGCAAGGAGGTGCTCGCCCGCTATCTGCACGCCAAGTCGAATCGCGCGACCCATCCCTTTATCTCGATCAACTGTGCCGCCATTCCCGAAACTCTTTTAGAGTCAGAACTTTTCGGCCATGAGAAGGGCGCATTCACCGGAGCCGTCGGCCGCCGGATCGGTAAGTTCGAGGAGGCAAACGGCGGAACGCTACTGCTCGATGAAATCTCCGAGATGGATGCCAGGCTTCAGGCGAAACTGCTTCGCGCCCTGCAAGAACGGGTCATCGATCGCGTGGGCGGAAAGCGGCCAGTCCCCGTGGACATTCGTATCCTTGCCACGTCGAACCGGGACCTGAGTGAAGCGGTCAAGGCCGGGACGTTTCGCGAGGACCTGCTCTACCGGCTCAACGTCGTCAACTTGCAGATCCCGCCGCTGCGCAATAGGCCAGCCGACATTCTTGAGCTGGCGGAGCACTTCGCCAGGCGCTACGCCGCGGCGAACGGCCTCTCGAATTTCCCGCTCTCGCCAGACGCAAGGCGCCAGCTCGTTGCCGGCCAATGGCCCGGCAATGTGCGCGAACTCGAAAACACCATGCATCGCGCGGTGTTGCTAACGACGGGTCCGGAGATTGGCCTGGATGCGCTGAGCATGCCGGACGGCTCGTCGATCAACACGGCGCCGAAACACGGAGACACGGTGGCCGAACAGGCTGCCGCCACGGCCGAAGCCGTAACGCGCGGTCTCGTGGGCCGCACGGTCGCCGATGTCGAGCGTGATCTCATCATCGACACGCTCGACCACTGCCTCGGCAACCGCACCCATGCCGCCAACATCCTCGGCATCTCAATCCGCACGCTGCGCAATAAGCTGAAGCAGTACCAAGACGACGGCCACACCGTACCGCCGCCAGGCGATCTGCGCGCCGCGTCAACGTGCTGACGAACGGCTCGGATCGACCACGACAGCGATGAGCGACGTCACCACGACATCAACGGATAGCGCCTCCGGCTTTACCGGCGTGTTGCGCGACGTCGTGAACAACGCCAAGCACGGCGATATCGGACTGGCGCTGGCTGTCATCGCCATCATCGTCGTCCTCATCCTGCCGATGCCGGCAATGATGCTCGACATGCTTCTGGCCGTGTCGATCATCTTTTCCGTGCTGATCCTGATGACGGCGCTCTTTATTCATACGCCGTTGGAGTTCTCATCCTTTCCGACAATCCTCCTGATCGCGACGATGATGCGCCTTGCGCTCAACATCGCCTCGACGCGGCTGATCCTTTCCGACGGCCATGAGGGTACCGATGCAGCCGGCGCGGTGATCGAAGCGTTCGGCCATTTTGTCATGCAGGGCAACTTCGTCATCGGGCTGATCGTCTTTTCGATTCTCGTGCTGGTGAACTTCGTCGTCATCACGCGGGGTTCCGGACGCATCGCTGAGGTCGCCGCGCGGTTCACGCTCGACGCCATGCCCGGCAAGCAGATGGCGATCGATGCCGATCTGTCGGCGGGATTGATCGATGAAGACGAGGCGCGGGCGCGGCGTCAAAAACTGGAGGATGAAGCGTCGTTCTTCGGCGCCATGGACGGTGCATCGAAATTCGTGCGTGGTGATGCCATTGCCGGCCTCCTGATCACGCTCATCAACATCGTCGGCGGCATGATTATCGGCATCGGCCAAATGGACCTGTCGATGGCCGAGGCCGGCACGACCTACACATTGTTGACCATCGGCGATGGCCTGGTCTCGCAAATCCCCGCACTCATCGTGTCGACGGCAGCCGGCTTGCTGGTCTCCAAGGCGGGCGTATCGGGTGCTGCCGACAAGGCACTGACCGAGCAGCTATCCAACTATCCAAAGGCGCTCGGCATGTCGTCCTTCGTCATGGTGGTCATGGCGCTGTTACCGGGCATCCCGATGCTGCCCTTCCTGACGCTGGGTGCGGGTGCGGGCTTTCTGGCGTGGAGGATCGAGCACGCCAAATCGCTGCCGCCACCCGAGGAACTGCCGGCACCCGGCGAGGAAACAGCCCCGCAACAGCCGACCGAGGAACCGATCTCGACTGCGCTTAAAATGGACGAACTGCGCATTGAGATCGGCTATAGCCTTTTGCCCTTGATCGACAAATCCGGCGGCGGCAACGACAAGCTCACCGAGCAAATCAAGGCGCTGAGGCGCCAGCTCGCAAGCGATCTCGGGTTCGTCATGCCGCCAGTGCGGCTCTTGGACAATATGCAGCTCGGCGCGAACGACTATGTCATCAAGCTGAAGGAGGTCGATGCCGGCGCGGGAACGCTTTACGCCAACCAACTGATGGTCATGGACCCGGCCGGCAGTCAGATAGACCTGCCGGGCACGCACATCACCGAGCCGACATTCGGTCTGCCCGCCACCTGGATCGAACCGTCGCTGCGCGAGGATGCCGGGGCCAAAGGATATACGGTCGTCGACCCAGCGACGGTGCTGGCCACCCACCTGACCGAAGTGATCAAAGGCAATGTGTCGGAACTCTTGTCCTACGCCGAGGTCTCCAAACTGCTTCAGGATCTTCCCGGCGAGCACAAGAAGCTCGTCGACGATATCGTCCCAGGTGCGATCTCCATTTCCAGCATTCAGCGCGTCCTCCAGCATTTGCTGGACGAACGCGTGTCCATTCGTAACTTGCCCACCATCCTGGAGGGGATCGCCGAGGCTGCTGGATCGCTGCGTTCGCCATCGGCGATCGCCGAGCATGTGCGCACGCGGCTCGCCCGACAACTATGCGCCCAGCACCAATCGCCCAACGGCTATCTGCCGCTGATCACGCTGTCGCCCAAGTGGGAACAAGCCTTCTTGGAAGCGATCATCGGCGAAGGTGAAGACCGACAACTCGCCATGGCGCCGTCGGCGATCCAAGAATTCATGCAAGCCGTCCGCGACACCTATGAGTCGGCCGCCCGCGAGGGCGAAATTCCCGTCTTGCTGGCAAGCGCCAATGCCCGCCCATTTGTCCGCTCCCTAGTCGAGCGGTTCCGGGCGCAGACCGTGGTGATGGCTCAGTCGGAAATTCATCCCCGCATTCGCCTGAAGACGGTCGCGTCGATCTAGTCCGGCCCGCCCATTAACCGGGCGCTAACCATGTGATCAATCGGGATATGCCGGCAATGCCGCATTTACACCCCCATGGGACACTCGATGCATTCTATGTCCCGAGGGAAAAGCGATCATGTCCGCAACGCCGCATAGCGCGAGCCAGCTCCTCACCGAGATCGAGATTTCCGAAGATGACGCCAAGCGACGGGAACTCCTGCGCCAAGCGTGCCGTTTGTTCGAGGTAACATCGGCATCGTTGGACGACCACGAGACCGAATTGTTCGACGAAATCCTCGACATGATGATCAAAAGGGTCGACACGACGCTGCGCGTGGAGATCTCGGAGCGCATGGCAACGACCGGCGAAAAGCTGTCGCGCACGGTCAGCGGTCTCGCTTTCGATAAGGAAATTAGCGTTGCGCGTCCGGTACTTGAGACAAGCGAAGGCTTGTCGGACGACATTCTGGTCAAAGTCGCCGAGCAGCGCGGTCAAGCCCATATGGCGGCCATCGCCCAGCGTCCAACGTTGAACCCCACGGTCACGGACACACTCGTTGAGCTTGGCGACAACGCAGTGCTGAAGTCCGTCGCGGTGAACAAAGGCGCGCAGTTCTCCACGCCAGGCATGTCACGGCTTGCCGACCGCTCAGATGGAGACAGCGCTCTCCAATCCGCGATCGCGAAACGGGATGATCTCACTCCGGCGGCCGTTCAAACCCTTTTGAACACGGCATCGGACGAGATCCGCCAGACCCTGATGGACGACCGCTCCGAGCAGACTGCAATCGTCCTGGAAAAGGCCCGCGCGGAGATGGAGCGTCGCTTGGGCGTCGACCGTGTCGATCTTGTCGCCGCCGACAGAAAGCTGCGCCGGCATCTGGGCCGAGACCCAATGACTGAGGAACGGCTGGTTGATATCGCCAAGAGCAAGGATTTTGCGCAAGTCACGGCGGCGCTCGGAATCCTGTTCGACACGAGCCTTGAGACCGCAAAGCAGATGATGATTGATCGGAACGTCCTGCTCATCACGGCGCGTGCACATGATTTGAGCCCGACCACACTTCGCGCGGTCTTGCGGATCGGTCCGGTCTACTGCGAACTGACCGGCAAAGAGCGCGAAGACGCCATGCTCGACTACAATCAGATGCAAACGGAAACGGCCCGTCGCGTCCTCCGGTTCCAGCAAACGCGCAGCAAACTGACGGCCTAATGCAGTCGCTTGGCGAGGCGGCTCGCCGCAAACGTCAGCGCGATCGATGCAACGAACAGATAAAGCCCAGGCTGCGTCGCCGCCTTTTGCAAGCCCGTGATCTTGACCGCGACGATCAAGACGGCAACGACCAAGACATCCAACATCGACCATTTTCCAAGCGCGTCGACGAGCCTGGCAATCAGTGCCTTGCGGTCCGGTGAGACAAAGCGCGTCAGCACGGCGCCAAGCGCCGCGATCTTTGCCAGCGGAAAGACAATTGCGAACAGACCGACGATGAGCGCGAGCAGCCATTCACCGCCATCGGCCAATGTGGCGATCATCGACAGGATGGAATAGCCGTCCTCGAAGACGAAGAAGCGTTTCAGTTCGATGATCGGCAGCCTTACGCCAGCATAGAGACAGACCAACGCACCGGCGAGTGCAAGAATCGCCAGGCGTCGCGTCCACGGCCGTGTCACAGAAAGCTCTAGTCGCGAAAGTTGACGAACTGCAGCGGTTGCTCGATGCCAAGGCCCTTGACCCGGGCAATCACCGCCTGCAGATCGTCGCGTTTCTTCCCGGACACCCTCACCTCGTCGCCCTGGATTGCGGCTTGCACCTTGATCTTTGAAGCCTTGATCTCCTTGGTGATCCGCTTCGCGAGCGCCTGATCGATGCCGGACCGCAGGATCACCGTTTGACGCACCGATTGGCCGGCTGCTTTTTCGATCGTGCCGTAGTCGAGAACGCCCGGTTCGATGCCCCGCCTTTGCAGGTGGCCTTGCAGCAATTCGTGCAGTTGCCGTAGCTTCAGATCGTCATCGGCAAAGATCGTCAGGACCTGTTCGGCACGCTCGACGCGCGACTGCGAGCCCTTGAAGTCATACCGCTGTCCGATCTCGCGGTCGAGATTGGCAAGCGCGTTGTCGACTTCAGCAAGCTTGATGGTCGAAACAATGTCAAAGGACGGCATGAGCAGAGTTCCGTAGACGGATAAAGAACGGTCTTCGAGACAGACCGGTTCGCCGTCCTCGGGTCAAGGCCTTTCTCTACAAAGGCCTTGGTCTGTGTTCAGGCGTTCAGGAGCTGCCGGTGCTCACGAGACGGGCAGCCGCCTCATCGATCTGGTCCTGCTCGGCCTTGTCGGCCTGCTGGCGCGCCATGCGTTCGTTGCGTTCTTCGATCAATTCGATCTTCTTCAGCTCTTCATACGCCTCGCCGAGATCGGCCTGGGCGTTTTCAAGCTGGGCACGCAGATCGCCCATGGAGGTTTCCAGGTTTTCACGGCGGGTCATCGCGGCCTTGGCGAAAGTCGGATAGGCATAATGCGTGGGATCGGAAATCCCGCTGCGTTCTTGCTCGACGCGGATCTGTTCATTCAGATCCTCAATGTTGCGCTGAAAATCGCTCAGCATGATCTCGATCTGCGAGACCTGCCGACGCTTCTCGTCGACCTGAAACCGTTTCAAACGCAAAAGCGAATCCCGAGATTTCATACTCTTACTCCCTACTCATGCCCATCACTGTTCGTGCCCGTCGCAAGTATCGCCGCAAGTCGATCATACCCGTCCTCGAACGATGCGGTCTCCTCCAACTCCTGCGACAGGAACGCATCCAAGTCCGGCATCAGAGCAAGCGCCCTGTCTACGGTCTCGTCCGCGCCGCGCCGATATGCGCCAATTCGAACCAACTCCTCTACATCGTCATAAGCGGCAAGCAATCTGCGTGCCTCGACCACAAGCGGCCGACGATCCGGATCAACACATCCCGGCATCGTCCGCGATACTGAACGCAGAACGTTAATTGCCGGAAAACGACCCCGCTCCGCGATCCGGCGTTCCATCACGATGTGCCCATCGAGAATGCCCCGTACCGCATCGGAAACAGGTTCGTTGTGATCATCACCTTCGACCAAAACAGTGAATATACCGGTAATAGATCCCGCGTTCGTTCCCGGCCCTGCCCGCTCCAGCAGGCCCGGCAGCTCCGAAAAGACAGTCGGCGTATAGCCCTTGGTCGTTGGCGGCTCGCCACCCGCCAAGCCAATCTCGCGCTGCGCCATGGCGAACCGGGTGACACTGTCGACAAGGCATAGAACGTTCTTACCCTCATCTCGGAAATGCTCCGCCACGGTCATTGTGGTATAGGCGGCGCGGCGACGCATGAGCGGACTTTCGTCCGACGTGGCAACGACCACGACGGAGCGCTTCAGCCCGTGATCGCCCAGGTGATCTTCGATGAACTCCTGCACTTCCCGGCCGCGCTCGCCGATCAATCCGATGACCGCGACATCGCAATCGGTGTTGCGCGCCAGCATGGAAAACAGCACCGACTTTCCGACCCCAGAGCCAGAGAAGATACCCATGCGCTGTCCGCGGCAGCATGTCACGAAGGTGTTGATGGCGCGAATACCGAGATCGATCCGATCCCCGACCCGGCCACGGGTGTGGGCGGCGGGCGGCGGCGACTTGACGCTGCGCGCCAGCGCACCGGACGGCAAGGCGCCCTGGCCGTCCAGCGGTTCGCCGAAGCCATTGATAACGCGACCGAGCCAGCTTGAGTCGGGGCGCAGCATGTGTCCGCCTGGCACGACCTTGGCCGCACAGCCCAGACGAACACCCTCAAGCGCACCATAGGGCATGCAAAGCGCCCGCTCATCGCGGAATCCGACAACCTCGCAACGAACAATCCGATCGTCGGGCGCGACGATGTCCAACCGTGCGCCGAGCGCCATAGCGTGGACCGGACCAGCGACTTCGACAAGTAGGCCACGCACCGCCTGAACCCGGCCGAATGTCGCAACCTTCGGGATATCGGCAACGTCATCGATCAGCGCCTGCATGGGCGCCGTGTCTGCCGACCGATCCGCGTGATTCGCCATAAGCTTCCGTTTACCGGATTCGTTTATTGTCTGTGGAGAAATTCGCGCTTGCCGAATTTTTAGCTTTGCCACCCACACATCTCATCCACGAGTCGCGAGAGTCACATAGCGGCGACTCTTAAAGTGATTTATTAACTATATTTTTGTCGCTTTATTCAATGATACCAACGTGTTAGATCACTCGCAGGGGTGATTCGGTTAAAGTTGCGACATGGTAAAAATTAGTATTTGTTAACGATTGGGCGCTAGCCTTCTGATTCGAAGGCCAGAAGGTTTATTGACATTTTGCCGCTTCGCAGCGGCAAAAGAAGGTGGCCCAGAACGGGCGGTAAAGGGGAATTTGGGCATGCGGGTGCTATTGATCGAAGACGACAGCGCGACCGCGCAAAGCATCGAACTGATGCTGAAGTCGGAAAGTTTCAATGTGTACACGACGGATCTCGGCGAAGAGGGCGTCGATCTAGGCAAGCTCTATGATTACGACATCATCCTCTTGGACCTGAACCTGCCAGACATGAGCGGCTACGAAGTGCTCAAAATGTTGCGGCTGTCCAAGGTCAAAACGCCGATCCTCATACTGTCCGGCAATTCCGGCATCGAAGACAAGGTCCGCGGTCTCGGCGTCGGCGCCGACGACTACATGACCAAGCCCTTCCACAAGGACGAATTGGTCGCCAGGATCCACGCCATCGTGCGCCGCTCCAAAGGTCACGCGCAATCGGTCATCCAAACGGGCGATCTCAAGGTCAATCTCGATACCAAGACGGTCGAGGTCAATGGCCAGCGCGTTCATTTGACCGGCAAGGAGTACCAGATGCTGGAGCTCCTTTCGCTGCGCAAGGGCACGACGCTGACCAAGGAAATGTTCCTGAACCACCTCTATGGTGGCATGGACGAACCGGAGCTGAAGATCATCGACGTGTTCATCTGCAAGCTGCGCAAGAAGCTTGCTGCGTCGACCGGCGGTGACAACTACATCGAAACGGTTTGGGGACGCGGCTATGTGCTGCGCGACCCGGAGGATATGCCGGAGGACGTGCGCGAATCCGCTTAAGCGTTCAGGCAACTTCGCAAATCAGAACCCCGCCGGTTTCGTTCGGCGGGGTTTTTGTTTGATCGGACTAGCCAGGATTCGTCATCCGACTGACAGCTTGAGATGCTCGCGCGGCGTTGCGGCCGGCGTGAGGCTGTTCTGATAGAGGCCGCGCTTCCCAGCCATCGGCCGGAACGCCTCGGTGATCCCGACCACCGTCTCGGCGGCACCCAACACCAAGAAGCCATCCGGTGTCATCTGTTTGGCCAGGCGGGCAAGGACATCCGTCTTGGTTTCCCGATCGAAATAGATGAGAACGTTGCGGCAAAACACGATGTCGAAAACGCCTAGCGCGGAGAAATCGCGCAACAGGTTGAGCGGCCTAAACTGGACCATCGAGCGGATATCCTGATTGACCTGCCAGGTGTCGCCGTTCTGCGAGAAATATTTGAGAAGCAGATTGACGGGCAGCCCGCGCTGCACCTCGAACTGCGAGTATGTCGCAGCTTTGGCGCGCTCAAGCACTTCCATGGAGAGGTCGGTGCCAATGATGTCGAAGGTGAACCCGGCAGCCTTCGCACCGAGTTCCTTGAGCACGATCGCGATCGAATAGGGCTCCTGGCCACTCGACGCCGCAGCACACCAAATCCGCAAGCGGCCGCTGGTTCTCGACTTCATAAGCGCCGGAAGCACGGTTTCTTTCAGATTGTCGAACGGCGTCATATCGCGAAAGAAGAACGTCTCGTTCGTCGTCATCGCCTCGATGACATCGGTCGCCAAATCGCCGGAAAACGGCGTGCGCAGCGCCGTCGCCAGCGCGTCGAGATTGGTAATGTCATGCTTACGCGCCACTGGCAGGAGGCGCGTCTCGACCAAGTATTGCTTCTCCTCGGAGAGGACGAGGCCCGACCGGTCTTTGATGAAGTCGGATAGGTAAGCGAATGTGGCCGAGTTCATTGGGCTACTCCGGCAATAAGAGACTTAACCTTGGACGCAATCTTGTCGAGTGGCAGGACGGCGCAGACGCTACCCGCGCGCACCGCTGCCCCTGGCATTCCCCAAACGACGCTTGACGCCTCGTCTTGTGCAATCACATTGCCGCCGGCGTCGGCGATCTTCAGCGCCCCGGCACCGCCGTCATGACCCATACCCGTGAGGACCAGGCCGAGCGAAGCCGGTCCGAAAACCTCAGCGACGCTTTCAAACAGCGGATCGACGGCCGGCTTACAAAAATTGACAGGCGGATCGTCGCTGATCTCGATGATCGGCGTGTTGCCTAATGTCGCGACCACCATGTGGCTTCCACCGGGCGCGACATAGATCGTTCCCGGGTTCAAGGGCTCGCCGGCCTTGCCTTCCTTGCAGGTCATGCCCGACGCCCGGCTGATGTGCTCCGCCAGGATTGCCGTGAAGCTTGGCGGCATATGCTGTGTCAGCACCACAGGGTGCGACTTGAGCGACGGCGCCAGTTCGGTCAAAAGGGTCATCAGGGCCTGCGGACCGCCGGTCGACGATCCGATCGCCAAGACGCGCGGGCGGATCGAATTGACACTGCGAAGGGGCGGCGCCCCGGCCATCGAACGTGTCGGCTGCGCCGCGCGGTCCGTTGGCGCGGCCGTGTCTTGTGTCTCGCGCGCGGACGGTGTCTCGCGTCCCGTCGGATCTTCCGGATCGATGGTCTTGAGGCCGGCCGGCTTGGCGCCAAGCGCCAAAACCTTTCGAACCAACTCCTCGCGAAACTGTTCCGACGTGCTGACTTTCTGATTGCCCTCGGGCTTTGGAATGTAGTCGCGCGCGCCAAGTCCAAGCGCCTTCAAGCTGATTTCGGCATTGCGCCGTGTCAGCGTCGACGCCATGAGAACTTGCGTGCCCGGCCTCTTGCGCAGGATCAGCGGCAAGGCGGTAAGACCGTCCATGACGGGCATCTCGACATCGAGCACGACGATATGGGGATCCAGGCGATCGAGAGCGTCCACCGCGACCTTGCCATCGCGAAATGTGCCGATGACCTCGATCTCCGATCGCTCGCTCAGCCAGCGGGACAAGAGGCCGCGCACGACAACCGAGTCGTCGACGACGATAACGCGTATCGTGTTTGGGTTGTCCGCTTCCGCGGCCGGCTCCGGCGCTTTCGGCAAGGCGCTCATCAACTCTACTCTACTCAACTTCTTCGCCCGAGCCGACGCGGCCAGGCGAAACGCTTTACTCAAAACCGGCGCCCATATGACGGGCGCCGAACGCGATGCGAACCGTCAGATCAAACCGGTTTGCGAGAATTTCGATTCGATGATGTCGCGATCGAACGGCTTCATGATGTATTCGTTGGCACCCGCTCGCATGGCTCTGGCGATCTGGCCGACATCATTCTCAGTCGTGCAGAAGATGACCTGCGGTGCTTCGCCGCCTGGCAGAGTGCGCAGCTCTTGCAGGAACATCAGCCCATCCATGACAGGCATGTTCCAATCGAGCAGAACGACGTCTGGCATCGACTCCACGCAATGGCCAAGCGCCTGTTCGCCATCCTCTGCCTCGACGATCGAAAATTCCATATCTTCGATGATCCGGCGTGCGACTTTGCGGATGACACTTGAATCATCGACAACAAGGCATGTTCTCATCGCTCAAAACTCCTTTGCGAAGTTGTCACGCGGCCTTAACCAGCGGCATCTGTGTGGCCAGAACCCGATCGACGTCCAGAATGACCATCAATTCACCTTCCAGCCGGTAAACACCGGAGGAAATACTGCTCCAGCGGGAATCAAGATTGACCGGATTTTGGTCGATATCGGCTTCTGTCAGACGCAAAACTTCGCCGACGGCATCAATCATCAACCCATAGGACTCACCGCGAAATTCGATCCCGACGGCCAAGCTGCTCCCGCCATCTTCGAGAGGCGCGATACCAAGCTTGCGGCGCATATCGATGGCGGTCACGATCCGCCCGCGCAGGTTTAATACGCCGGCAATCTCCGGTGTCGACGTCGGCACCATCGTTATGGCCTCGGGCATGAACACGTCATGCACGCGGTTGATCGGCAGGCCAAACAGCTGCGGGCCAATCTTGACCGTCACGAACTCGTTGGTCGGGTTGTCGGTTACATCCGTCATGCCGAGGCTCTCCCTACGCCGCCGCCGAAACCGGCGCGCACGCATCCTTGACCGCAGCAATCAGGCCTTCACGGTCAAACTTGGCGACATAATCGAAGAAGCCCGCCTTGCGGCCGCGAGCGACCAAGGCCGGCGAGTTGAAAGATGACAGCGCAATCACCGGCAGATGTTTCAGCTTCGCGTTGACGTTGATGGCCTCGGCGAACGCAAAACCGTCCATCTCGGGCATTTCAACATCGGTGATGACGACATCGAAATCGCTTGCCGCCTTAAGCTTCTCAAGTGCGATCTTCGCGGATCCGAACGAGGTGACGTCATATCCCGCGGCCCGCAGAACCGGTGTTATCATGTTGCGGAAGAAAGCACTGTCGTCGACGAACAGGATCTTTGTCGCCGACGATGACAGCGAAACATCCTTGCGCTCGAACCAGTCTTCAAACGCCATCGGCAGGTAGTGGCCAACGTCGAGGACGTCCGTCGCCCGCTCCTTGATGATTGCCGAACCGAGGGTTCCTGGCGTCTCGGATTGGATTTCGATCGTCAGCGTTTCCTCTACGATGTCGACGATATCGTCGACCACCAGGCCCATGGCGTAGTCATCATCGCTGAAGACCAGGAGAGGCTGCTGACCTTCGGTGCGGCGGGTCACCTGATCGTTGACGTAGATCAGCGGCATGATCGCGCCACGATACTGCACGGTGTCGCGATCGTTGGTGTGCTCAATAGTTGCTACGTCGATTTCCTCAAGGCGGGTGACCAAGGACAACGGCACGGCCTTTGGTTCGCGCGAACCGGCCCGGAAGAGGAGCATCGGAATAACGGAGTCGTTGCCCGTTGCCGCCGTCTCGATCTCGTTCTCGAGTTCCTCCAGCGTATTGGCAAGCGAGGTGCCCACCGCCTGAGCAATGCCGTTCGGATCAATGATCATGATCACGCTGCCGTCACCCAGGATCGTGTTGCCGGAGAACATGCCGATGTCCTTCAGCATGGCCGACATCGGTTTGACGACGATTTCCTCCGTATGGAAGACACCATCAACGACAATACCGAACTGCAACGCGCCGACCTGAGTGACGATAATGAACCCGTCCTCCGCGGCTTGCTCGGTTTCGTCGTCCGCCTCAGGAACGGCCGCTTCATCGTCCGCCTCAAGACCGAGCGTCTCGTCGAGTTGGATCAGCGGCAAAAGCTTGTTGCGCAGGCGAAGCACGGGCGTGTTGTTGATCGTCTCGATCCGATGGTCGGAGTTCGTCTGGGCGCGAACCAGCTCGACCACGCTCAATTGCGGAATGGCGAAACGCTGGCCAGCGGACTCGACGATCAGAGCCGATACGATCGCTAGCGTCAGCGGGATCTTGATGGTGAAGGTGGTGCCCTCACCTTGCACCGATTTGAGGTCGATGGAGCCGCCGATGAGTTCGATATTGGTCCGCACGACATCCATGCCGACGCCCCGACCCGAAACGCTGGTCACTTGGGTGGCGGTGGAAAATCCAGGATCGAAGATGAACTTCTGAATCTGATTTTCCGTCATCTTGTCGATGTCTTCTTTGGTCGCCAAGCCCTTTTCCAAGACCTTGGATTTGACCTTTTCGACATTGATGCCGCGCCCGTCGTCGGCGATTTGAATGATGATATGGCCACCCTCATGGAACGCGGAGAGACGGATAGTGCCGACCTCCGGCTTGCCGAGCGCCGGCCGGTCGGCGGTATCTTCAAGGCCGTGATCGGCGGAATTGCGAACCATGTGCGTCAGCGGGTCCTTGATCAGCTCTAGGACCTGACGATCGAGCTCGGTTTCGGCTCCGACCATCTCAAGCTCGATGGCCTTGTCGAGTTCATTGCCAAGATCGCGAACAATGCGCGGGAGCTTTTGCCAAGCGTTTCCAATGGGTTGCATCCGCGTCTTCATAACGCTTTCCTGCAGTTCCGCCGTGACGTTCGACAGGCGCTGCAGCGGCACATTGAACTCAGAATCTTCGTGCCGGCGGTCGATTTCCAGAAGCTGATTACGCGTCAGAACGAGCTCGGAAACCGTCGTCATAAGCTGTTCGAGCGTGTCGACGTTGACACGGATCGACTGATTGCGAGCGCCGCCCTCGCCGCCCCGCGCCGCGCCATCGGCGGCCCTCTCGGCACCCGGCTGTTTTGCATTCGCAGCGTCCGGTTTTGGCGCTTCATTCACCGGGGTCGCCGCTGAAGCCGCTGTATCGCCGCCCTCGCTCGCCGCAGCCTCGGCCGCCTTTTCGGCGTCTGTGATCCAAAACTGCTCCGGCTTGCCGATATCGGGACCATCGGCGGCCTGGAACGCGCGTTCCAATTCGTCCAGGGAGACTTCACCCGGCCGCAATTCGCGATCAAGATCATCCGGCTCTTCACCATCTTCAGGCGCAGGCGTTGTCGCGGAGGGTTCGTCATCTGACGTGACGGCGTCCGCCGCTTGATCGGGCGCCTCCGGTTCGCCAACCTCGCCGCCCCCCTGGAGAGCCAGTTGCTCAAGCTGCGAGATGAGGTCCTGATCATCGCCTTCCGGCTCGTGACCGCTCTCCTCCAGGACAACCAGATGGTCTTTGATCCGATCGATCGATTGCAAAATAACGGTGACTGCGGTTTGCGTGACGGGTTCGCCATCGCGGAACTTGCCCATCAAGGTCTCGCCGGCATGAGCGAGCGCCTCCAGGCGCGGCAATTCAAGAAACCCGCAGGTGCCTTTGATGGTGTGAACGAGCCGGAAAATGTTGTCGAGGATCTTCGCGTTGTTCGGGTCTTGCTCGAACTTCACCAATTCCACGTCGACGACGTCGAGGCTCTCCGCCGTCTCGATCAGAAATTCGGAGAGAAGATCATCCATTGCCCATCCCGCCTAAGCGTGTCTCGGTGACCGGGGCGGACCAACCAAAGTGGGACCGCCGCTTTCAGAGAGGGCAAGTGTCGCCGCAAAGCGTTAAGATTGGTTGAAATAACGCATCGAAATTCGCGTTTAACGTGCGTGAATTTTCTCTTTATTCTATATAGGCGTGTATCGCTTCATTGAATTCATTGAAAAAATAGGGCACGCGGGTCAAGCAGACCTCAAGGGCGTCGTGGCAAAGCTGATAACCGGCTCCTCAGCATCTTCGAAGCGCGCCGAATCGCCATCTGGCGCAGTCTGCGCTTCGGCTTTCGATGTGGCCTCGACAGCGATCACATCGTCGCGCCAATCGAACGCGATATCCATGCCGACAATGTCCGCGATCAAGCTCGTGTAGTAGGGCTGTATGGAATGATTGGTGACCTCAGACCATTGCCCCTTGCCGCTTGCAAACCGCTCCACATCGTCGGGAATACGGGCATTGGATCCCGAACTTTGAACGCTGATGGCGGTCAGCCGCATTTGATCCGTCGTAGCATCGACGGTAATCGCCCCGCCACGCGGAATGGTTGCAATCCCCACCAGAAGAAGGTTGAGCACAAGCTTGGCTTCGTCCTTCGGCACCGAATGGTTGGGCAAACGCCAATCCAACGTGACCTTATCGCTGTCGATGAATTGCCGCATCACCACCTCGGCGTCGCCAAGATCGATGGTGGCGCCCGCTGAACTTGCAGCGCCGAACGCAAGCCGCGCGAACTGGAGTTTGGCCGACGCCTGTTCGGCACTCTTGCGGATGAGGTCAAACGCAATCGCGCTCAGCTCCGGATCGCCGCCATCGTCGAGCACTTCCAGTCCATTGATGATCGCGCCAACCGGGTTGACGACATCGTGACAGACCTTGCTGCACAAGAGGGCCGCCAGTTCGAGAGCATCGGGAGATTGCGGCATGAAGGACATCCTCTGAATTTCATGGGCCGTTCGGACTCGGAATTTTGAGACGGGGTGACGCCCGCCAACGCCGACGAATCACACTGGTGTCGTGGATACACGCGCCGCCAGAACCGAACAAGATTGACGGGTGCGCAATCGACTAATTCGTGATTCGATCAATCGGCTCCTGGCTCCTGCGCTGCGTTTTCCACACCGTCACGGCGTCTTGCGTGATCCGCAGGCGATCGCTGCGCCAGATCGTTCGATTGACCGGCGAGTGGAACAGATAGAGCTGTCCCTCCCAAATTTCCCAAACGTCCGGCTGTCCGGGCAGGACCGCACCGCGCGAAAGCGCAACCGTGCCATGGCCGCCGAAGCGCGGAGCGTAGACCTCTGGCGCCGACAGGAAGGCCTCCATGTTGCCGTGACTATCGAACCACCATGCGACGCCGCCCCAAACAGCTTCGAATTCCGCGCGGCCGTGAACCGGGCCATCCTCCATGAAGAAGCTGATCACATCGTAGCCGGACAGCGCCACGCCAGTGTTGATATCAGCCCAGATCGGTGCGTTGATGAGATCGATATGCGGCTCGGCCGGCGCGCGCACTGGGCCGAGCATCACACATGCGATCACGAATGCGGCAACCGTGCGCAACCATCGATCCCGCCCCATTTTGCATTCATTTATTCGGTATCGGGCCATCCGAACCGTCTCCCTTTCCGTCGAATCGCAATCATTTGTTAGGGCAATCGGGTAAAGAACAGGCAAAGGCCCGATTCACGGATTGGGCGGGGCGGTGGGCCTGACGAGCAAAGGGATAGACACCATGCGCGTGCACTCCGCACATTCAGCAATTCTTGGCGCGATTGTTCTGGCAATGGTGGCGCTTGCGCCTGTCCAGCCGGCCCGAGCGCAGGCTGACGATACCTATACCAGCAGCGAGATCGTTGCCGCCGGTCAAAACTTCTTCGGCGCGATTTCGCGCAATCTTGCGGCGGTGGTCGAAGACCTGTTCGCCCGCTACGGCCGACCGAACGGCTATATTCTGGGCGAGGAAGCGGGCGGTTCGTTCGTCGGCGGCCTGCGGTATGGCGAAGGCACGCTCTACACCAAGAATGTCGGCACCCATAAGACCTATTGGCAGGGCCCCTCGGTAGGATTTGACTGGGGTGCGGACGGCGCCCGCACGATGATTCTGATCTATAACCTGCAATCCGTGAACCAGCTCTACCAGCGCTATGGCGGCCTGTCGGGATCGGCATTCGTGGTTGGCGGTTTAGGGGTCACGGCCCTCGGCAATGGCGAAGTCACCGTCGTCCCGATTCGCTCCGGCGTCGGTGTTCGGCTTGGCGCGAATGTGGGCTATGTTAAGTTTACGCGAAATCCGACATGGAATCCGTTCTGATTCAGGACCATATTGGGTAAAATGGTCGTGTCCGCGTTGTTGCGGACCCGCTACAGGCACCGACGAAACAGGGTTTAAACGGCGGAAACACTGGATCGGATAGCGCCGGCATGGCAGTTTGCCGGCGAAATTCGCCTTTTGGAGCGTCAGGCATTTGGTCTTATCGGCCCTCATCTTTTTCCTCGGCTTTTGCTGCGCGGGATTGTGCGCGGTCATGCTTGCGCCTTTGGTGTGGAAGCGTGCCAGCCGTCTGACGCAGAGCCGACTGGAGAGTTCGCTCCCCCTTTCGCTGCGTGACGTCAGTGCCAATCGCGATGAGCTCAGAGCCGAATTCGCCATTATCCAAAGGCGCTTGGAAGAAAAGATGGAGAAGGCGCGCGAAAGCGAGGTGGCAGCGCGCGCCGACAACGGTCTTCAACTTGAACAGATTCATACCCTGACCGACACGCTGGCTGACCGCGACCAGAAGATCGCTGATCTCGAGTCGCTGACCTCCGGCGCCTCATCCAATATCGCTACGCTGGAATCCAATCTGGAGCGTGTGGAAAAGAACCTTGCCGAGGCGCGTTCTGAGATCGCCAACCTCGACTCCGAGGTCAATCGACTGACAAAGGTCGTTGTCGAAAGCGATTCGGAGATCGACACGCAGCGGGTCGAGATCGTCGCTTTGAAGACCCAGGCCGACAATCTTTCCGATCAGCTCGACGATAAGATGCGCGCCTATGAGGCCCTTGAGGAGCGCTTTGCCGACGCCCGCGCTGCGCGGCGGACCGGTGCCGCACGCATTGCCGCTCTGGAACGTTCGCTTCAAGCCAAGGATCGCGAGATCGCGCGCCAGGCCGAGCGTCTCAAACAGATCGAAACCGATCACGCCGCCACACTTGTTCGGCTGCGCAAGGATGCGGAGAAATCCGGCGTCAAGATTCGCGATCTGGAATCGCGCATCACCGTCCAGTCTGCGGAATCGGTTCGCCTTGGCAAGCGGTCCACGGCGCTCGAAGACGAATACGCTGCAACCGCTACCGAGCTCACACGGCTCGAAGAACAGGTTCAGGAAACCGAGCGCCGTGCGGTCATGGACATTGAGCGCGCCCGCGAGGCTTATGAGGACGAGCGCGCGCGCCGGCTGGCGCTCGCCAGCGAACTGGCGACGCTGAAAGGCGTGGACCCGATTGAAGAAGACGAGGCGGACGGCGTGATCTTTCCGACGTTCCCTGCCACTGAACGTCCCGAAGCCGCACCCTCCAATGGCTCCGTGGCGGCGCGCACACGGGGTCTCATTTCAGGCCGGCGCGCCGCAAGCAATGCCGGACAAGAGCAGGAGCGGCCCTCCACTTTGGCGTCGCGCCTGACATCGCGGGTCGTCAAACCCTCCGCTGACAGTCTGGCTGCGAATGCTCCGGAAAAGCGCAAAGCGGTCAATGGCAAGCCGAAATCCGTGTACGATCGGATCTCCAGATTGCACAGCGAGTTGAAGGCCGAGGCGCCGCTTGGACAATCCGCTGCTGCCGCAACGCCCGATCAGCGCACTTCGCCTCAAGCAGCGGCCAATGGCGGCGCCTCAAGCGGCGACACGCCGGCCTTTTTGTCGAACGAGCAGAATGGCCGGTCGGACCTTCTCCGGGGCCTCTCCGACAGCGAACTGCAGTCGCGGATCCGCGACCTCGCCGACCGGTTCTCCGTCTTCGACCCAACGGCACACCAGCCCACGGGCCAGTCGGACGGCAATCAGCCGTCGGCCGCACAGAGCAAACAAGCAGCCGACGAGAAGCCGCCTCAGCCCGCTGAAGCCTAGGGTCAGGGCCCTGGGAAGGTTAGTTGGCGGCGGCCCCTTCCTCGCCCGCCAACTCACGCCGCAAGGTTAGCGTCTCTAAGTCGAACACAAGAACACGCCCGGGACCGTCCTCGTTCGTCACCACGACCGTCAGCCATCTCTTGCTTGCAACGGCAGATACGATGCGCTCGCCCGGCCGCAGGGCCTGATTGCCGCGAATGATGTCAACGATGACCGGGTCGGCAGCTTCTGGTATTTCGAGACCGGGGCCCGCGCCAAGGCGCAGGAGGATGGTTGCGATGACGACTCCAAATCCAACGAAGATGATCAGTGCGCCGACAACGCCGATCAAGCGAACACGGCGCAAAAACCGGTCCTGCGCCGCTGACAGTGGCGCCTCGCCATCGTCGAGCGGATCGATCTGAGAGGGCGGATCGATCATGGCGGACCTCTATTGCGTGACGATCGGCGAAACCGAGGCAGGCCTGCGCCTCGACGCTGCCTTGGCGCGCCACGTGACGGGATTGAGCCGAACGAGGATCAAGGCTCTGATCCAATCGGGAGCCGTCTCTTCGGGCGGCGCGACCATAGGCGAGCCGCGCTATACGGTCAAACCGAACCAGGTCTTCGAGGTCGCCGTACCGGAGGCCGAACCAGCCAGTCCGCAAGCGCAGCCGATCGCGCTTTCGATCCTCTACGAAGACGACGCCATAATCGTCATCGACAAACCCGCCGGTCTTGTCGTCCACCCCGGCGCCGGCCATGCCGACGGCACACTTGTCAACGCGTTGATTGCCCATTGCGGCCCGTCCCTCTCGGGGATCGGCGGCGTCAAACGGCCTGGCATCGTGCATCGGCTCGACAAGGACACTTCAGGCGTCATGGTCGCGGCCAAGACCGACCAGGCGCATCAGGCGCTTGCGGCGCAGTTCGCCAATCACGGCCGCACCGGGTCCTTGGATCGGCGGTATCACGCTATTGTCTGGGGCTCGCCGACTGTTGCGTCGGGAACCATCGACGCACCGATCGGCCGGGCACCGAATAATGCGCAAAAATTCGCTGTTCGGAGCAATGGTAAGTTTGCAATTACGCATTACCGGACGATTGAGCGCTATATCGGTGCCGAAGACGCTGTCCAAGCAAGCCTCGTCGAATGCCGTCTGGAGACCGGGCGCACACACCAGATCCGCGTGCACATGGCACATATCGGTCACCCCCTGATCGGTGATTCGCTCTATGGCGCCGGTTTTCGCACCAAAATCGCCCATTTGCCCTCAAAAGCAGCGGCATTGGCCGAAAAAATAAGCCGGCAGGCACTGCACGCGAGAGCGCTCGGTTTCGACCACCCCAAAACGGGTGAACACTTTGAATTTACATCGGAATTTCCCACCGACCTTGCCGAGCTTCGCGACGCGCTGAAGTCTGGGGAAAGTGGCTGATAGCCGAACCCGTGTTCATCTTGACGCAATGCACACCTATATAAGGGACCGAAAGATCGGCCGCGCTTGCCGCAAAGTGGGAGCGTGCGCCAGATGCTTTGAGGGAAAGGATACTCCTAATGGCAACGGGTAATGTCCCGACTTTGTCGTCAGAAAGCGGTCTCTCCCGCTATCTGACGGAAATCCGGCGCTTTCCGATGTTGGAGCCGGATGAGGAATATATGCTGGCCAAGAGCTGGCGAGAGCACGACGACCGCGGCGCGGCGCACAAGCTCGTCACCAGCCATCTTCGCCTAGTCGCCAAGATCGCGATGGGCTATCGCGGCTATGGTCTGCCTATGTCGGAAGTGGTCTCCGAGGGCAATGTCGGCCTCATGCAGGCAGTCAAGCGGTTCGAGCCTGAAAAGGGCTTCCGTCTTGCCACCTATGCGATGTGGTGGATCCGGGCCTCGATCCAGGAGTACATCCTGCGCTCGTGGAGCTTGGTGAAAATGGGCACCACGGCCAACCAGAAGAAGCTGTTCTTCAACCTGCGCAAGGTGAAGGGACAGATTTCCGCGCTCGAAGAGGGCGATCTACAGCCCGACCACGTCACCGAGATCGCCGACCGTTTGGGCGTGACGGAAGACGACGTCGTGTCGATGAACCGGCGCCTTGCCGGCGACTCATCGCTCAACTCGCCACTGCGCAACGATGCTGAGAGCGGTGAGTGGCAAGATTGGCTGGTCGATGAAACGCCAAGCCAGGAAGCCCAGCTCGTCAAGGATGAGGAGTTGGACAATCGCCGCGCCATGCTCGGCGAAGCGATGGACGTCCTCAACGACCGCGAGCGGCGGATCTTCGAGGAGCGCCGGCTGACGGAGAACCCCATGACCTTGGAGGAGCTGTCCGAGGAATTCGGCGTCAGCCGCGAGCGTATTCGCCAAATCGAAGTGCGCGCCTTCGAGAAGGTTCAGCGCGCGGTCAAGAAGGCTGCGGCGAAGCAGCAGTCCGAGGTCCGTGAAAGGCTGGAAGCTGCGTCAAGCTAGCGGTCGTTAAGTCCGACACGGGATCGTGAACCGGCTGTCTATGGCGCAGATCGCCAAGGCAGCTTATGTCCCGACCGCTTTTCCTCCCGCAAATCTACCGGAGATGTCATGACCGATATCACCCCGCTCGTCCCGCGCCAGCAAGTGCCGGACCTTACTGTTCCGCTTGCAGGCGGCGGAACCTGGCGTCTGGCCGACCAAAGTCCAGACAACTTCACCCTTGTTGTTGTCTATCGCGGCCTCCACTGCCCGATCTGCAAGGGCTACCTTGCCGACTTGAACCGCAAGGTTGCGGACTTCGCCGAGCGCGGCGTCACCGTCGTTGCCCTGTCGAGCGACGACCAGGATCGGGCCGAGACCGCGAAGGACGAATGGCGTCTCGATCAACTGCGGCTTGGCTATGGGCTTGATCTTGAGACGGCGCGCCGCTGGGGTCTTTATATCTCGACCAGCCGCGGCACGACGTCGCTTGGTATCGAGGAACCAGCGCTTTTCGTCGAGCCCGGCCTGTTCCTGATCCGGCCTGACGGCACGCTTTACTTCGGCTCGGTTCAGACCATGCCGTTCGCGCGGCCGAATTTCGCCGACATCTTGAAGGCGCTCGATTTCGTTCTGGCCAACGATTACCCGGCCCGCGGCGAAGTCGTCACGGTCCCGGCAGAAGCTGCGGAGTAGCGAGCGACGCATGCGATGAAGAGACCGCGCTTAGGCGCGGTCTTTTTCTTTGGCGAAAGCCTGCTACGGTCCCGGCAAGGAGAAGCGGGAGGACGCGTGGACAAGATCTCCGCCATGCGGGCGTTCGTTGCCGTGGTCGAGGAAGGCGGGTTTGCCGCCGCCGCCCGCGCGCTTGGCCTTTCTCGCTCCGTCGTCAATCGCCAGGTTATCCAGCTTGAAGACTCGCTCAAGACTCAGCTTTTGACCCGCAACACTCGCAATGTCGCGCCGACGGAAACCGGGTTGTCCTATTTCGGTCGCTGTCAGTCGATCCTCGCCGACATCGAGGCGGCGGAACTGGCCCTTGCCAGCGAGACGGACGCGCCAAGCGGCGTCCTGAAGATCAATGCGCCCATGTCGTTCGGCACGCTGCATCTTGCACCCTGCGTTGCCGAATACTGTCAGCGCTATCCCGATGTCGAGGTCAGTCTCCAACTCGACGACCGGTTCATCGACCCCATCGAGGACGGATTCGATGTCACGGTCCGCATCGCCAATCTGCGCGACTCGTCGTTGATCGCCCGCAAGATCGCACCGGCCCGCATGGCGCTCGCGGCCTCACCGGAATTTGTCGCGCGCCATGGGCCTATAAATGAACCGACCGATCTGGCGGCCCTCCCCTGCCTGCATTCAGGAACACTGGCCGGCGGCGCGCAATGGACGTTCGATGGACCCTCCGGTTCGCAAACCGTGACGGTCCACGGCCGACTGGGCAGCAATAATGGTGAGGTGATGGCCGAGGCGGCAAGCCACAGCTTAGGCGTCGCGCTGCTGCCGACCTTTATCGCCTGGCCGCATCTGCGCGACGGCCGCCTCATCACACTGCTCGACGACTGGACACCGCAGCCGATCGCAATTCACGCGCTCTATCCGCCGAACCGGCATATGGCACCGAAGGTGCGCGCCTTCATCGACCTCTTGGTCGAACGGTTCGGCAAGACCCCTTACTGGGACTGCTGGGGCAAATAGACCCTCAGTTCGCGCCTAATTCGATTGCATAGGTATCGACCGGCGCGACCGTTTCAATCAAACCCATCGTTTTCATGAACTCTGAGAAGCGACGATATCGCGTCTCGTCCAATGCCCCTGGCCGCTTGGCGAAGCGCGGCAGCGTATCGATCCAGGCCTGTCGATTAAGCGCGTTATCGAGATTGGGGTGAGCGGCGATAAAGTGCGCCCAGCCTTCCTCCGGATGATTGGTGAGCCAGATCGTTGCGTCCTCGGTCACATCGATGAAGGTGCGCAGACGCTCATCGCTCAAAGCGTCGTTTCGGGCCAGGAAAACCAGTTCGTCATAGGCCGGAACGCCGTGCTCCTCCGGGAAGAAGGCCCGCCCGGCCTTGCCCTCCAGAGAAAGCTGCGTCAGCTCGAAGTTGCGAAACGCTCCGATCACCGCATCAACTTGACCGGAAATAAGCGCTGGTGACAGGGCGAAGTTGACGTTGACCAGGGTGATGTCGTCGAGCGTTAGGCCGACACCTTCAAGCATAGCTTTAAGCAGCGCGTCCTCGAAGCCGCCGACCGAGAAACCAACCGTCTTGCCCTTCAGGTCGGCAATCGATTGAACCGGCCCGTCTTTGAGAACGACCAACGTGTTAAGCGGCGTTTCAACCAGCGTGCCGATCCGTGTCAGCGGCAAGCCCTCGGCAACCTGCAGCGTGAGGTTCGGCTGATAGGAAATCGCGATATCGGCCTTGCCGGCCGCAACCAGTCGCGGAGGCGCGCTCGGATCGGCCGGCGGCACAAGATCGACCTCAAGGCCGGCGGCAGCGAACATACCGCGCTCGGCCGCCACGATCAGCGGTGCGTGATCGGGATTGACGAACCAATCGAGCAACACTGTCAGCTTGTCGTCGGCGCGAACGGTACCGATCGATAAAACGAAGACAGCCAGTGTGATTTGAAGCAACTGAACGACACGGGTCATTGGAGGTCCTTTGTTGGATGACAACTAAGCTTCGGCATGCCAGGGCACGAGGGCTCGACAGAATCGGTCGACGACGGCGCGCAGCATGAGCGCCAGCGTTGCGAGAAGCACGAGTGCGGCAAAGAGCAGATCGGTTTCCATGCGCGCATTCGCATGAAGCATGACGAACCCGAGGCCGGCTGACGCACCGACCCACTCGCCGACGATCGCGCCGATTGGCGCGACGGTGGCGGCGACCTTCAGCCCCGTCGCCAAATAGGGCATCGCCGAAGGCACGCGGATCAGGCCCAACATCTGGGCGCGACTGGCGCCATTGAGCCGACCGATGTCGAGCAGACCCTCGTCCGTGCGCCGCAAACCATCAAGGAAGGCGACGGCCACGGGGAAGTAGATAATGAGGCCAGCCATCACGATCTTCGAGGCAAGGCCAAAGCCGAACCAAATCACAAGCAAGGGTGCGATCGCGAAGACTGGAAGCGCCTGACTGACGACAAGCACAGGGTTGAGAGTGCGCATCAGCAGAGGCGACAGGGCCATGATCAGCGCGGTGACGGTACCGGCCAATGCGCCGGCCATGAGGCCCAGAACGATCTCAAGCGCGGTGATGCCCGTGTGTCGGAGCAAGAACTCGGTTTGAGCCGTAAGCGTCGACAAAACCCGGCTTGGAGCCGGCAGAAGGTAGGCCGGCACGTCCAGAACACGGATCACCATTTCGGCGATCAGAAGGGCGCCAAGCACACTGGCAACCGCTGTCGCGCGCGCTCGGATACGGCCCAGATACCCCGGCGTAGCGGCAGCGCCGTCGGTCTCTCGTCGCCGATCCTCGACATTTGCTTGCAACTGCGACGCCATCCACACTTCCGCGCGTTTGCGGATCGGACCGGGAAGCATCGGTATCGGCTTGGATGACCTGCCGTTCCGTCCCTTCGCCGGTATGATCCGGATCAGGTTCGAAGGGTTCGGCTTTCGCCATCTCAGCACGCTTCGTTTGCGCGCACCCCTCGGAACTCAAACTGCACTGTGCCTGAGTGTCTTGGATTCAGCAAGCCCGATCATTCATCCCAAGACGCAAACGCCTCGATAAATGCGGCAGTGCCGGTATTCCCCTTGGCAAGCGTCAGGATTCCGCGCTTTCCGCTATCGAACAGCAGCGGGATATCGAACCAACCGCGACTTTGAAGCAAGTCGAGATTGAATGTGCGGTCATTCTCCGCTTCGGACAGGCCGATGATGAAGAAGCCATCGGTCACCTTGGCGGCAGCGCCAATGAGCGCGTCGCCGCGTTCCGGCTCATTTGCCTTCATCAAAAGGCCGCCGATATTGGTAATCGCCCCAAACGCGTAGTCAGCCGGTACGGTGAAGAAAAGATCGATTGTGTGGCTTGCAGGCAGTGTCTCGTCGGTGTTCTTGCGAATCGTCACTGAGAAGCCCACGCCGTTGGGCGCGACCGAGGATTGACCCTGAAGCACGGTTTGATCCGGACCGTTCGGTATCGGTTCGCGAATAACCGTCCAGGTCACGGCGCCGCTATGGGCCAGATCGGCGCCATCCGCGCCGGCGCCTTCTTCGTATAGGATCGCGGCTTCCGACCCGGCAGGCTGCGCCGCAGCGGCGGCGTTCTCAGTGCCTGAACCGGCGTCGGTCTCTGCCACGGTCGGTGTTTCGGGTTGCGTGTCCTCGTCAGCGGAGGCTGCCGTGGTCTCGGTCCCTGCCTCTCCTCCGCCATCCGGCGCCGTGGCAACTTCCGTTTCTGACCCGTCGGCATCGGCAGCAGGCACGCGGTCATCGATCTTCGGTGCCTCGGCCGGCAGCGTCGCTTCGTCCATCTGTCGCGCTTTTTCGGTCAGCGATTGCAGGACCGGCATCACCGTGTCTCGGTTCATGTAACCCCAGGCGCCACCTGCGGCCACCACAAGGGCGACGCCGAGCCAAATGATCCAAGCATTCGAACTCCCGCGATCGCCTGGAATCTCGATCGGCTCAACTCTGATGGGGCTCAGCTCTGCGTGCGGCTCACTCTCCGGCAACGGCGCGGTGATCGGCTCCGGCTCAAGCTCCGGTGCGTGCTCCTCCGAAGCGGTAGCGGTATCGCCACTCACAGCCGCCTTGGCAGCGGAAAATGGAATAACTTCAGAGATCTGTGGCTCTTTGCGCTCAGAAAAGGCCTCGATCTCTTCGACGGCTGAGTGGACCCGGCTCAGCGGATCGGCATCGTCTTCGTCCGGCTTCGCCGTGGGGAACCGTTCCTCGACACCACCGAAGGCGGCCTTCAGGCGATCACGGGTCGATGCGGCCAATGCCGCCCCGGTGACGGCTTGTTCGGCATCGCCTGCATCCGCTGAGCCCGTGTCGTCGGCCGCAGCTTCAACCGTCGGCTCGTCCATCGGCGGCCCATCGGCGTCCACGGCTTGGTCGACGTCGTCAAGCGCCGGCGCTTCATCACCGTCAGCCGTCTCGGCTTCGTCATCCGGCTTTTCGGTAACCACCGCCTCCTGATCTTCAGCGCGGTCGTCCGGCTGCTCCGGCTCGCCGGCCGTATCCTCTTCTGCCTTCACATCATCAACCGACTCCTCAGGCTCCGGCTCAGAGGGCTCTTCGGTGGTCGTGGCGATCTCAGTGGAGGTCCCTGCATCGGCGTCGGACTCGACAGCCTCTTCTTCAGACTCTGGCTTGTCGGTTTCGTCTTGGGTGTCTTCCTCTGTAGCCGCGTCCTCCGTATCCTTGGCCGGCGCCTCAGTCGCCGATCCGAGTGCGTCCTTTAGTCCGGCTTGTAGGAGCGCGTCGGTGTCATCGGCGGCGAAAGTCGCTTCGATCTCTTTGACCGCTTCATCGAGCGCCGCAAGCTGCGACGCCCTCTGCTCATCCGACATGGCGGTATCGAGCGCCTCAAGCTGCCGCTTGAGCGCCTCGCGCGCCTTATCGTAGAGATCGGCCCGCCCCTCTGGCGTGTTTTCCGCCAAACCGTCGATGGCGCTCTTCAACACGGAAACATAGTCCGCCATCAAACTTCACCGCTGTTATTTGTTGGTCTTACGTCCAATTCCTAATCCTCGAAGGGATCATGCACAAGAATCGTGTCGTTACGCTCCGGACTTGTCGACAATAGCGCGACGGGCGCTTCGATCAATTCCTCAACCCGGCGAATATACTTGATGGCCTGGGCTGGCAGATCCGCCCAAGACCGCGCTCCTTCCGTCGACGACGCCCAACCTTCCATCGTCTCATAGATCGGCTTAACGCGAGCCTGGGCACCTTGCGATGCGGGAAGATAATCGATTCGCGCCCCGTCCAGTTCGTATCCCACACAGATGTTAATGGTCTCGAAAGCGTCCAGGATATCGAGCTTGGTGAACGCAATCCCATCGATACCCGCAACACGGGCGGCCTGCCGCACCAAAACAGCATCGAACCAGCCACAGCGCCGCTGGCGACCGGTAACGGTTCCGAACTCACGTCCGCGCTCGCCCAAGAGTCGTCCGTTGTCGTCGTCAAGCTCAGACGGAAACGGCCCCTCGCCGACACGCGTCGTATAGGCCTTCGTGATGCCAAGCACATAACCGACCGAACGCGGGCCGACCCCGGTACCCGATGCCGCCTGCGCGGCGATGGTGTTTGACGACGTGACGAAGGGATAGGTTCCGTGGTCGATATCGAGCAGGACACCCTGCGCGCCTTCAAACAGGATGCGCTTGCCTTCGCGCTTTAACCGATCGAGATCCTGCCAGACAGAAGAGATGAACGGCACGATACGCGGCGCGACCGATGCCAGTTCATCGAAAATCATGTCCTGCGTGATCTCCGCCTGGCCGTAGCCCCGGCGAAGCGCATTGTGGTGACCAAGAAGATTGTCGATCTTGCCGCGCAAGGTCGTCAGGTTCTTCAGGTCCAGCATGCGGATGGCCCGCCGTCCGACCTTGTCCTCATACGCCGGACCAATGCCGCGCTTGGTCGTGCCGATCTTCGTTCCCGAGTTGAGACCCTCACGGAAGGCGTCGAGATCACGATGGATGGACAGGATAAGGGGCGCGTTCTCCGCAATCAAAAGCCGATCCGGCGTCAGCGCGACCCCTTGAGTTTCAAGGCGCTCCAACTCCGACACGAACGCGTGCGGGTCGATGACCACGCCATTGCCCAGGATGGAGAGCTTGCCGGGCCGGACCACGCCGGAGGGAAGCAGGCTGAGCTTATAGGTGACGCCATCGATCACCAGGGTGTGGCCCGCATTATGGCCGCCTTGAAACCTTGCGACGACATCGGCCCGCTCGGACAACCAGTCGACAATCTTCCCCTTGCCTTCGTCGCCCCACTGCGCACCGACTACGGCGACATTCGTCATTGGCGTCTCCCCTGTTCGCGGCCCGGTGCTCTATAGCGCGCCGATCCGGGCGATGCGAGTTTTCGCTTTACCCCTGGGGACAGCGCCCCTAACACGATGGTTCATAACAAGGATTAGCCCGCCCATGTCCCGCCGTCCCGGCGCCCGCCCGTTCGACAATGCGTATTTTCTGTTGACGCTGACCACACTGTTTTGGGCCGGCAATGCCATCGCTGGCCGGTTGGCCGCCGACGTGATTCCACCATTTACGTTGACGTTCGTGCGTTGGGTTCTCACAGTGTCGATCCTGTTTTGGCTGGCGCGCCCGGTGCTGCGCGAAAGCTGGCCTGTCATTCGGCAAAATCGACTGTTCTTGTTCGTGCTTGGCATATCGGGCTTCGCCGGCTTCAACTTCGCCCTTTACGGCGCGCTGAACTACACGACCGCGATCAACGTCACCATCGAGCAATCGGCCATGCCGATGGTGATCATTCTTTTGAGTTTCTTGGTCTTTCGCGAACGCATCCTCGCAGCACAGGCCTACGGTGTCGCGCTCTCGATCTTAGGTGTCCTGATCACAGCAACGCGCGGCGATCTCACCGCGCTCCTGCGTCTCGACGTCAATATCGGCGACGCCATCATGATGGCCGGCGTGTTGCTTTACTCCGGCTACTCGGTAGCACTTCGACGCAAACCGGCGCTCGATTGGCGCGTCTTCATGCTCGCGCTTGGCTGCAGCGCAGCGATCTTTAGCCTGCCCTTTGCCGTCTTCGATGTGATGGCGGGCCGTCTGCCGGAGATGAGTTGGAAGGCGCCAGCGATCCTCGCCTATATCGTGATCTTCCCCTCGCTCATGTCGCAAATCTTCTTCATCCGCGGCGTCGAACTGATCGGCGCCAACCGCGCCGGGTTGTTCATCAACCTGGTCCCGATTTTCGGCGCCATTCTGGCCATCCTGATCCTGGGCGAGCGGTTCGAGGCCTATCATGCAGCAGGCCTCGCGTTCGTGTTGGCTGGAATTGGACTTGCGGAGTTCGCAGTCCGACGTCGAATGCGTTGACCTATTGGTGCCAGCGTGGCCGTCCCATGGCGAACCGCACGAACATGGGCGATGTGCGCAACAGACCGACATAACGGCGGCGAAGTGCCGGCGGCACGGAGGCGCGGCGGGTCATCCGCCACACCACGAACACAATGAGCGACGCATGCACGGCACAGGTGTAGGTGAAGAAATAGCGCGGACCGAACTCCTGGATGATGACCGAGGAGATGAACGGCCCGACAATGGCGCCGAGGCCGTAAAACAGGATCAGGCCCGCGGTGAGTTCAACGATCTGACCCGGCTCGGCATGGTCGTTGCCATGGGCCATCGACAAGGAATAGAGCGGCAACGCGAAGCCGCCGAAAAGAAAGCCGCCAATCAAAACCTGGACCGGTGACGTCGCGGAGGCGAGGAACAGACTAGCACCTGCCGCTGCGCTGGTGGTGATGATCAAGATTTTGCGTCGATCCATGCGGTCTGAAAGAACGCCAATCGGGTATTGCAACAGCGCCCCGCCCAAAACCCCGAGACTGATGAAGAGTGCCACCTGATCGACGCTAAGACCCATCTCCTGCGCGTAAAGCGGACCGATGGCACGAAATGCTGAATTCGTGAGGCCGAGCGTGAGGCAGCCAAAGGCCGCCGTAGGCGAGATCGCCCAAACCAAGCTAGGTCGAACCTTGGCGCTCTCCGGCGGCGCGGGACTTGCCTGGCGCGACAGCGAGACGGGGATCAGCGCCGTTGCCAACAGAATTCCGGCAAAGACAAAGATCTGAAAGCCGCCGGTGCCAAGCACCGGCAGAACGAACTGTCCACCCATGACGGACCCAAGATCGACGACCCGATAGACACCCAGAAGCCGGCCTCGGTTGGAGTTGTCGGCAATCGCATTGAGCCAACTTTCAAGCACCGTTGCCGTGCCGCAGAAGCAAAAGCCCGACAGGATGCGGGCAACCAGCCAGGTTTCCGGCGTCACCGACATAATCATTGTCAGCGCCGCCACGGCAGCACCCGCGGAAAGTGCTGCAAAGACCCTGATATGGCCGGCGCGCTGGATCAGCTTCGGTGTGACGATGCAAGCGACCAAGAAGCCGGCGAAGTAGCCGGCGCCCAGCAAACCGATGAAGGTGTTGCCGAAGCCTTCGGCGCTCGCCCGAATAGCCACCAGCGTGACGAGCAGACCATTACCGGCAAGCAGAATACCGGCGGAGAGATAGATCGGCAGCAGACGCCCCCCAATTACTGTCGACGACCGCGCCCCCGGTCTGGATTCCGCCATCGTTTTCTACCGTGCCTTGGCCGATTCGGTCTGTTTCAAGACCTCACTATAGCCATGCCGGCGGCGGCCACCCATGCCAATCCGGCATGGCAGCCGCCCGCTGCTGTGGCTTAGAACGCGAGCGCCTTGGCACTGCGGACATGCGGTAGCTGGTTGACCACAGCCAACGACTCCTCGCTGAGCGGATCATCGATGCCGACGAGTGCGATGGCGCTACCGCCCTGGTTCTCGCGGCCGAGCGCGAAGGTGGCGATGTTGACGGCAAGATCCCCCAAGAGCGTGCCGAGCGCACCGATGAAGCCCGGCTTATCCTCATTCGTGACGTAGAGCATGTGCGGCCAGAACTCCGACTCCATGTTGACGCCTTTAACCTGAATGATCCGAGGGCGGCCGTCGGAATAGACGGTTCCAGCCACCGAGCGGCTCTGGCGCTCAGTCATGATGGTCAGCCGGATGTAGTTCTCATATGCGCCCTGTTGTTCGCGCAGCACCTCCTCGACCTTCATGCCGCGCTCTCGTGCAAGCACCGGCGCGCTGACCATGTTGACGTCCTGGAGCAAGGGGCTGAGCACGCCGGTGATCGCCGCCGCGGTGAGCGCCTTGGTGTTCATGGTCGAGACGTCGCCCTCATACTCGATCCGCATGCCCTTGATCCCCGTCTCGGTGAGTTGCCCTGCAAAGGACCCAAGTGAATCGGCAAGCTTGAGAAAAGGCTTGAGGATCGGCGCTTCCTCGGCCGTCACGGACGGGCTGTTGAGCGCGTTGCGGATGGCGCCCGTCAGGAGGTAGTCGGCGAGTTGCTCGGCCACCTGCAGCGCCACGTTTTCTTGGGCCTCAGTGGTGGAAGCGCCAAGATGCGGTGTGCAGATCACGTTCGGAAGATCGAACAGCGGACTCTCAGTCGCCGGTTCGACAGCGAACACGTCAAGAGCGGCGCCAGCGACCTGGCCCGACGTCAATGCCTCTAACAATGCGTCTTCGACGATGAGCCCGCCCCGCGCGCAATTGATGATCCGCACGCCTCTCTTCGTTTTCGCCAGAGCGTCGGCATCGATGATGTCGCGCGTCTTGTCGGTCAACGGCGTGTGCAACGTGATGAAATCCGACCGTCGTAGGAGGTCTTCCAGCTCGACCTTCTCGACTCCGATTTCAACGGCCCGGTCCTGCGACAGGAAAGGATCGAACGCAATGACCTTCATCGAAAGCCCATGTGCGCGGTCGGCCACGATAGTGCCGATATTGCCGCAACCGATAATGCCCAGCGTCTTGCCGGTGATCTCGACGCCCATGAAGCGCGATTTCTCCCATTTGCCGGCCCGGGTCGAGGCGTCGGCCGAGGGAATCTGCCGCGCCAGCGCCAGCATGAGTGAAATCGCGTGCTCGGCGGTCGTGATGGAATTACCGAACGGCGTGTTCATCACGATGACGCCCTTTTGGGTCGCCGCCTTCAGATCGATATTATCGACGCCGATACCGGCCCGCCCAATCGCCCTCAAATTATCGGCGCGGGCAATCACCTTCTCGGTCATCTTGGTCGCCGAGCGAATGGCGATCGCATCATAGTCAGCGATCGTTTCGGCGAGACGGTCCTTGTCCTTGCCGAGATCGGGATCGAAGGTCACGTCGAGACCGCGCTCTTTGAAGATGTTGACGGCGGTTTCGGAGAGCTTGTCGGAAATCAAGACTTTCGGTGCCATGGTCAGGCTCCCTGGCTTGCAATTCTAAACTGGATGGATGGCCGCTTAAGCGGCGGTCGAAAGCGATGCCGCTTCGGCGGCGAAGGCCCAGTCGAGCCATTCGGTCAAGATGACAAGGTCATCGGCCTCCACCGTCGCGCCGGCCCAGATGCGTAGACCCGGCGGCGCATCGCGATAGGCGCCGATGTCATAAGCAACACCCTCGCCCTCAAGGCGCTTGACCAGCGCCTTGGCGAATTCGGCCTCGCGCCCCGCAAGACGCGGGTCCGCGAGCGACAGACAAACGGACGTATTCGATCGCGTCTTCGGATCGACCGCCAGAAAATCGACCCAGTCCGTGCGATCGACCCACTGGGTCAGCACGGCCAGATTGGCATCGGCGCGGCCGATCAGGCCATCGAGCCCGCCAACCCGGCGCCCCCAGGCGAGCGTGTCCAGATAGTCCTCCACGCACAGCATAGACGGCGTGTTGATGGTCTCGCCGCGAAACACGCCCTCGATCAGCTTGCCGGCCTTGGTTAAGCGGAAGATCTTAGGCAAGGGCCATGGTGGCGTGTAGGTCTCCAGACGTTCGACGGCGCGCGGCGATAAGATCAGCATGCCGTGTGCCGCCTCGCCGCCCATCACCTTCTGCCAGGAGTATGTGACCACATCGAGCTTGTCCCAGTCGAGACGCTGGGCGAAGACGGCCGAGGTCGCATCGCAGATCGTCAAACCTGTCCGGTCGGCGGCGATCCAATCGGCGTGCGGTACCCGAACACCGGACGTGGTCCCGTTCCAGGTGAACACGACGTCGCGGTCGAAGTCGACGGTCGACAGGTCAGGCAGGTGCCCATACTCGGCCTCAAGCACGCGGGCATCGTCCAGCTTGAGTTGTTTGACGGCATCGGTCACCCAGCCTTTGCCGAACGACTCCCAGGTCAGAAGATCGACGCCGCGCGCGCCGAGCAGCGACCACATCGCCATTTCGACAGCACCCGTGTCGGAGGCGGGCACGATGCCGATGCGATAGTTGTCCGGCACGCCAAGAAGCGCACGTGTGTCGTCGATCGCCTGTGCGAGCTTCGCCTTGCCCTCGGCCGAACGGTGCGAGCGCCCGAGGCTCGCGCCGACAAGCGCCGCCGGCGTCCAGCCGGGACGTTTGGCGCAAGGTCCAGATGAGAAACGGGGATTGTCCGGCCGTCGGGCCGGTTGGTCAGTCGCGGTCATAGCCTACCCTTCCAGATAGTTGCCCCTCGTTGGGGAGGGGTGTCCCGCGGCGGCTTATACGGAAAGCTCAGACGTTTCGCAAGCGTGGTGGAATTCGACTAAAGTCAGAATATCATGACTAAGCGTAACCTTGAGAGTGATTGAGCCGAGATTGGAATTTATAAAATATTTCAATGTATTTTGCGATACGCCAATCGATCACTGTGAACTTAGATCATATAAATTTGACTATTTAGTCAGATTTATGCCACTAAACAGGCACCTGACATCGACGAGGCTCCCGCTCATGAACGCCTTCCAGCAACGCGTAAAGCAGGCTCTGGACGAGGAGCAACTCAAGCCAGTTTCCGCCGCGCTGTCGGTTGGGCTTAACCGCGTCTTCATCCTCGATATCGTCAACGGCACAAAGGCATCTGTGCGAGGCGAGAACCTGAAAAAGGTCGCCGAAGCGCTCCGCCGCACGCCCGAGTGGCTCCTTTCGGATCCCGACGATGATGCAGACACATCGCTTCAAGAAACCCAAAATAGGGAAGAAAAGCGACAATTCGATCGGTCGGTTTACACACTTGCTTACGACTATGTCGTGAAGTTCGAAACGTTTGTTGGATATACGCTTAGCCCCGACGATTTCTATTTCCTGCTCACGCAATTCTATGATTACATTGACTTGCGAAAAGACCAAAAGGGCGGATGGTCGAACTTAGAGTATGATGATCTGATCGATCCGGAGGTACGCAAGAAGCTTAATGGAAAAGGTTCAGTGTCCTGATTTATTCGGGTTGAAGAAATCGTTCACCCAACGCAAGCGTGAATTTCTGCGGATCGTTGGCGAGTGCGACCTGCATTTTTTCGTGCGCATCACTGCCTTTCGGACGTGCGGCCATTTTGAGCTGGACGAGATGGACGAAGTTCAATGGAATGTTGTCATGGACGCCTGCCGGGCGGTGCTGCTGGAAGCGAAGATGCAACGTGATCTGTTCCAATGAACTATAGCGAAGAACTGCCGCTTTCGATTCTGGACGCACGCACGGATTCTGACCGACTTGTTGAGCTGTGGCGAATCTGGCGAACGACAAGCGGGCGTGAATCGGACGATCTCTTGGCGATTTCACCGTGGCTTTTGATTACCGGCGTCCCTTACGAGAACACCGGAACGCCCCCTTTCCTATTCGCCGGGCTTGAGTCTCTCGCCACCAAGGTCGTCGGCTCTGAATGGGCGGCCATTCCCCCGCAAGGGCAGCGGTGGCCGGATCGCGACCACGAACCGATGTGCGCGGCCGGTTACCACAAGGCCATGTGTGGCGAACCCTCCTACAGTCACATCTCCATGTCCGTCACCAAGCAAACACCTGCCGTCCACGTCGTTTACGAGCGTCTGATCGCGCCCTTCACGCTGGGCGGGCTTAAAGCCTTGGTTGTCCTGTCTTCGCCAGTGCAGGTGCATCCGCTAAACTCTCTATCAGATCAACAAGATCCCGACGGGTATTCCATACCAGATGGAGGTCTGGGCTTAGGTGCGATGGCGGAACGCTCCACCGTGGCGTCATTTCATTCACATGCCTGAAGCCCAATGTCGTTGAGAACCCTCGCTCGGCGTTTTTCAGTTCGTTGAAGCCATAAATATAATCAGGGTTCCACCGCAGCGCCGCTGCGACCATCGCGATCTTGGTCAGCACCATCGCCGCCCCTGTCCCGCTGATCGCCGAGTCGATGGCTAGATCGCCGACATAGACGGTTCGCCCGGTCAATTCGGACAGAACCGAAGGCTGATCCAGCGCCATGACTGGCGTAACTTTAGAGCGCGCTGCAAAGACCCGCTCCCAATGAGGTTTCAAGAACTGCTGCAAGGTCATGCCGGTGATGTCATCGAAGCGGATTGCCACCACGCCGCGGATGCGATCGGACGTATCCCAAAGACCGACCCAGAACGCGACGGCCGGCGTGAAAGTATTCTCGGATGTCGAGAACAAGCCCGTCACGCTCGACTTCTTGTCGATCTGAACCGCCGCCTCGCGAAACTGCTCAAAGTCGTTTTTCAGGCGCACGAGCAGGTCAGTTTTCTTAAGTATTTTCTCCAATCGACTAAGGCACCGACTTGCGTGGATTGGATCGATGTATGTCATTCCGCCCCCGTACTCCATCGATTCGAGAATCGATACTTCGCGAAGAAACAAGAAGGGCGCTCGGGCCTTTACCAAGCCAGAGCGCATCCTTCACGGCATTGTGCGTTTCCTCTCGCCGGCGCTCCCCCCGGAACGTCTGATTCGAATGAGATAAAACTCCCAAGACCGGACGAAAAACGTAGCGGACAGTGGAGCTTAGGGGAAGCGTACGGTTCGGAAGCGAGGCGAAGCGCACGCATCTTGCGCGCAAAACGCGTGACATAACGCCTTTGGCGTCTATGCGATGAAATTAATCGCGTTTAAGTAGAAATAAAAAAGGCCGCCGGATTTCCCGGCGGCCTTATGTATTCGCTTGTCTGACTGGTCAGTAGATCATGTAGCGCAGACCGACGCGGATCTCGTGCGCGGCCAGATCTTCGTATTCCAGCCTGTTGCCACCAACGTCGCGATCGCCCTCGACATCGCCAAGCCACAGATAGCGGTAGTTGGCATCGACGAGGAGATATTCGGTGATGTTGAATGCGACACCGGCCATCGCGTTCGCGGCGAAGTTCCACTGTTCACCACCCGGGATCGGCGGGTTGCCGAAGCCAGAGGTTTCGACCAGCTCGTCGATGTCGATATAGGCGACACCGATACCCGCGCCGACGTAAGGCGTGAAGCCGTTCCAGTGAGCAAGATCGACATAACCGTTCAGCATGAACGTCCATACGGTCATGTTCGATTCATCAGTCGTCGAACCGAGTGTCGCACCGCAGGCGCCCACGCAGGCTGTGCGGCTATCGAAGTCAGCTTCGAATTCGTAATCGACGGTCACGTCGGCACGCAGGTAGCGATTGAACTGATAACCGACGCCAAGGCCAACCATCCAGGTGTTGTCAAACTCCTCTTCGCCGAGTTCGACGGCCCCGTTGGCATAGTTCACCTCAGGATCAGAGTACATCTTATAGCCAATGTCGCCACGGATATACCAAGCCGAGAAGTCTTCAAGCGGCGGTGTGACCGGCGGTTCGACCACCGGCGGAAGATCTGCCGCCAGGGCTGGCGCCGCAAGCATAGCAAACACAGCGCCAACAATTACGCTCTTGCGATGGCTGCCCATGATAATTCCTCTCTTCTAAAGCAACTGTGGCTGGCCGCACCGACCCGCCGGGTCCCATCGCGAGCGAATATGCGCCCAACAGGTTAAGTTTGATTTAAGCCTAAGGAAGACCTGAAGATTTTCGCTCAATTGTTCGAAAATCACTTGATCTCTTTTAACGGTGAGGAGACATGGGGCCCTGGCCTCGCCATCGGCTTCGTTGAGCTGCTTGTGATGATCGGAATCGATCGCATTGCCGCCATCGACTTCGGCGACGGGGCATTCCTGGGCGAACTTGCCCCGGTCGGCGCGGCATTTTGCTATGCCGCACACGGCGTCATGGCGCACCGCGCGCCACCGATGACCCCAGTACAATTGGCGCTCGGCGAAATTGGTCTTGGCGCGGGGATCGCATTGGCGATCGCATGTGTCGTGGAGCCGTCCGGCTACCTGCCCGCAAGCCTGCCCTCGGCGGTATCGGTGATTTGGCTTGGCAAACTCCCGACGGCCATCGCCGGCCTGATTCTGTTTTGGCTGTTGAAGCGTGCCGGCGTCGGGTTTGTCGCCTACTGCAACTACCTGATCCCGGTCTTTGCTGCCTGCCTTGGCGTCGTCGCCCTTAGCGAGCAGTTGACGGCGAACGTTCTTGTCGGCATCGCGGTCTCAGAAACCCGCCAGATGCCGCGCGGGCAGGCGGTCAAGTCCGATTAGGCCGCGACGTGTTCCAAGACATCGACGATGTCGTCGACAATGCGCTCGACGATGACGGGGTCATCCCCCTCCGCCATGACGCGGATGACCGGTTCCGTACCCGATTTACGGATCACGATCCGCCCGGTCTCGCCGAGTGTTTCCTCGCCACTCGCGATGGCCTTGATCACTTGGTCTTTTTCCAGCGCGTCCGACGCCTTGGTTCGAACATTCTTGAGAACCTGTGGCAGAGGCTCGAACAGGTTGCAGACTTCACTGATGGGACGATTCGATTTTTTGACGACAGCCAGCACCTGAAGCGCTGCAACCAATCCATCGCCGGTGGTCGAATAATCGGACAGAATGATGTGGCCCGACTGCTCGCCGCCGACATTGTACCCATGTCGGCGCATATGATCGACGACATATCGGTCGCCAACGGGGGTGCGCGCCAAAGATAGGCCAATGCCTTCCAGAAAACGCTCAAAGCCGAGATTCGACATGATCGTGGCAACGACACCGTCGGTCGACAACCGGTCTTCTTCCTTCCAGGAATGCGCCACGGTCGCCATCAGCTGATCGCCATCGATGATCCGGCTCTTCTCGTCGACGATCAGCACCCGGTCGGCATCGCCATCAAGGGCAATGCCGATATCGGCGCGCACTTCATGGACTTTCTGGACCAAAGCATCGGGCTGCGTCGACCCGCAATCCTCGTTGATATTGAAGCCGTTCGGTTCGTCCCCGATACGGATGACCTCAGCACCCAGCTCCCATAAAGCTTCGGGCGCCACCTTGTAGGCCGCGCCATGGGCGCAATCGATGACGACGCGCAGACCTTCCAGCCGCATGTTGCGTGGCAATGTGCGCTTGGCAAACTCGACATAGCGCGCGCGCGCGTCCTCAATCCGCTTCGCCCGGCCGAGATGATTCGGGCGTGCGAGCTGCTCAGACATGTCGGAGTCAATCAACCGCTCAATCGCATGCTCCACATCGTCGGTGAGCTTGAAGCCGTCGCGGCCGAACAGTTTGATGCCGTTGTCGCTGAAGGGGTTGTGCGACGCGGAGATCATGACGCCAAGATCCGCGCGCAGCGATCGAGTCAGCATAGCGACCGCCGGCGTCGGAACCGGTCCAAGCAGAAAGACATCCCATCCGACCGCCGCAAACCCGGCTTGTAGCGCGGGCTCGATCATATAGCCCGAAAGCCGCGTGTCCTTGCCGATAACAACCCGATGGCGATAGTCGCCGCCACGAAACGCAAGGCCGCTCGCCATACCGACCTTAAGCGCGACATCCGCGGTAATCGGATACTTGTTGGCACGACCCCTGATCCCGTCCGTGCCGAAATACTTACGCGTCATTGTGCCCTTCTCCGCATCGCACGCAACACTAACGATGGTAGACAGCGCCTATACAAAAAACGGGCCAGTCTGAGAAGGAATGCTTGGCCCACACGCGTTCAGATTTTGTGAACGTATCTTACAAGAGCCCCGCATTTGAGGCATATCCAAACAGAAAAAGCCGGCGAAATGCCGGCTTTTTCAAAGCGTTACCGAAAATCAGGTTGGCTGCGGCTCCATATCGCCACCGGCATCCGGTTCGTCCTTTTCCGCACCGCTGGATTTACCCTTACCGGCGGTTGGAACGGCCGAAACCGAAGACGGTGCAGCATCGCCGGTGTCACGCACCGGCGGCTTGCCGTCGAGCAGATCCTTGATCTCGTCACCGGACAATGTCTCATATTCGAGCAAACCGTTGGCGATCGCGTGAAGCTGGTCCTCGTGCTCCGTCAGGATCGTCTTCGCCGTCTCGTAGCCCTCGTCAACGAAAATCTTGATCTCCTCGTCCACCAACTTCTGGGTCTCTTCCGAAACGTTCTGGTGGCGCGCCACGGCATGGCCCAGGAACACCTCTTGTTCGTTTTCGGCGTAGGCAAGCGGCCCCAGCTTGTCGGACATGCCGAACTGGGTCGCCATCATCCGTGCCAGGCGCGTTGCCATCTGGATGTCGGCCGACGCACCCGAGGTTACTTTCTCGTGCCCGAAGACCATTTCCTCGGCGATCCGGCCGCCCATGGCCACCGCCAGGTCCGCTTTGCATTTCGCACGGGTCAGCGACACCTGGTCGCGCTCCGGCAACCGCATAACCATGCCGAGAGCACGTCCGCGCGGAATAATCGTCGCCTTATGGATCGGATCGGACGCCTCCTGGTGCAGTGCGACCAGCGCGTGACCCGCTTCGTGATAGGCGGTGAGTTTCTTCTCCTCCTCGCTCATCACCAAGGTGCGGCGCTCGGCGCCCATCATCACCTTGTCCTTGGCATCTTCGAACTCAGCCATTGTCACCATGCGCTTGGAACGGCGCGCGGCCAAGAGTGCCGCTTCGTTGACAAGATTGGCGAGATCGGCGCCGGAAAAGCCAGGCGTTCCGCGGGCCAGCGTCTTGATGTCAACATCCGGCGCCAGCGGCACTTTCTTCATATGAACTTTGAGGATCTTTTCCCGGCCGATGATATCCGGGTTCGGCACCACGACCTGGCGATCGAAGCGGCCCGGACGCAGCAGCGCCGGGTCGAGCACGTCGGGCCGGTTGGTGGCGGCGATCAAGATGATGCCTTCGTTCGACTCAAAGCCATCCATCTCGACCAGCAATTGGTTGAGCGTCTGTTCGCGCTCGTCATTACCGCCGCCAAGACCAGCGCCGCGATGACGGCCAACCGCATCGATTTCGTCGATGAAGATGATGCACGGCGCGTTCTTTTTCGCCTGTTCGAACATGTCACGCACCCGGCTGGCGCCGACACCGACGAACATCTCGACGAAATCCGAACCGGAAATCGTGAAGAAGGGCACGTTCGCCTCGCCGGCGACGGAACGCGCCAAAAGCGTCTTGCCGGTGCCTGGAGGTCCGACCAGGAGCACACCGCGTGGGATTCGTCCGCCCAACCGCTGAAACTTTTGCGGATCGCGCAGGAAGTCAACGATCTCGACCAGATCGGCCTTGGCCTCATCGACGCCGGCGACATCGTCGAAGGTCACGCGGCCATGGGCCTCCGTCAAAAGTTTCGCCTTGGACTTGCCGAAACCCATGGCCTTGCCGCCGGTGCCCTGCATCTGGCGCATGAAGAAAATCCACACACCGATCAAGAGGAACATCGGGAACCAGGACACGAAGACGGAGAACAGTGCGTTCTCGGACGGTGGCTTGGCGGAGATCGCAACACCCTTGTCATACAGCCGGTCGACGACGTTCTGGTCCTGCGGCAGGAAGGTCTGGAACGTTCGCCCGTCGGAGAAGTGGCCGACAACGGACTGACCTGAGATTGTCACGTCGCGCACATTGCCCTGCTCGGCTTCGGTCAAAAGCTGCGAGAACGTAATTTCGCTCGATCGCGACCGCTCGGCCGGGCTTTGAAACAAATTGAACAACGCAACCAGAAGCAGCGCGATAATCACCCAAAGGGCAAAATTGCGGAAATTTGCGTTCATTCTAATCCTCTATTCGGCCGAACGCCCTGTTCGAGCCAGGGACAACGCAGGATGAACTCAGCGACATCGATACGCTTGAGATAGGGGCCGCGCCTCGTTTTGCCAAGGTACGGCCGGTCACGCCAGCACAATAACGCGCGAACGTTAAAGAGGCGCTTCCTGAGGTGCCTCGCCTGCATTGGCTCGTTGAACGTCAAATGTAATCGAAACCCCCGCGTCCGCAAGGAGTTTAGCATCAAGACCCGGAATGACGATCAAGGTCTTGTCGCGGCGCACGGCTGGTAGGCTGGGACGCGCATCAACCGGCACATCGGGAAGTGCGTCGAACTGCCCGCTGGCTTCCTCCCAACCAGTCTCGCCGAGCGGTGTAATGGAAAGCTCGGCCTGCGCATCGCCGGCAACGACGACGCGGAACCGATTGTCCCAGACAATGTCATCGCCAGGCGAGAGTTGGCGCGGCAGGCGCGGCAGATTGCGTGCTTCGCGACAGATTGTGACGACGTCGTCGTGGCGGTTGAACCGGCAACCCGACAAGGTCAATCCCGGAGAATCGAGGTCGAATAGCGAACTTTGCGCCCGCTCCAACCGCTCAAGCCTCAGTTCCCGCACGCCGCAAACCGCCTCGATCGCGCGTCGGAGAACCCGAATGCGAATCTCGGCCGGCGCGTCGGCGACCGGTTGAAAGCTCAGCGTGCCAAAACCAAAAGCATCGATCTTGAAATGATCCGTTGTCAGCCGCTTGGCGATCGTCTCCAGCGCATCGCCGGCGCGCACGCATCGCTCCGAAAACCGGGTAATCGCTTCGACCGTGCCGCCCGCTTCGGCGAGCAACGGCATCAACTGGCGAATTCGGGTCCGCTCGTGGCGGGCGTCGAGATTGGAGGGATCGTCGAAGGACGCGAGGCCCGCGCGATCAAGCCATGCGCGCAGCTCTGCCTTAGAGAATTCAAGCAAAGGCCGCACGATCACGACACCGTCGCGCGCGGTCGTCCGCGCCATTCCGGCCATGCCGTCCAGGCCGGAGCCGTTCAAGAACCGCATGACGATCGTTTCGGCCTGGTCGTCACGATGATGGGCGAGAAGAAGATGGCTAAGCCCATGCCGTCGCATCGTCTCGAAAACAAGGCGATACCGACCCTCGCGCGCCGTCGTCTGAGAAATTGCGGTTCCGGCGGCCGGCCGCCAGCGCAAGATGCGGGCATCGAGCCCGAAGTGCTCGGCGACTTCGGACACATACGCGCACTCTTCGGCGGCTTCCGGGCGCAGGCCATGGTCCACGGCAACAACAACCGCTGGCCGTTCATCTTCGGTGCGCTTACGCCACTGGGCAAACAGCGCCATGAGCGCCATGGAATCCGGGCCGCCCGACACGCCAAGCGCAAAGCCTTTGACTTCCTCCAATCCGGCAAAGAGATTGTTGGGATCCGTGCCCCGCTCCAGCGGTTCTTCGATTTGGTTCAACATCCCCACTGACGGGCATCCTGGTTGGCGCGCTCGGTGATGGTTGGAACGGTGGTGCCATACTTTGCCTGCAGTTCACCAAGCGTGGTGCAGGCCGCCTGACGCTGACCGAGCCGATCAAGGGACTGTGCAAGCCGCAGCAGACTAGGTGCCGCCTGAGGCGTCGTCGGATAGCGATTGTAGATCGCGAGATAGGTGTCGGCCGCCTCGCGAAATGCGCCGCGCTGGAACTGGCTTTCGCCGATCCAGTAGTAGGCATCGGGCACGAGGGCGTTATCGGGATAGCTGCCGATGAACTCCCGGAAGATACCCTCCGCACCGACATAGTCCTGGGTAATGATGAGCGAATAACCAAGCTCGAACTCCGCGCGCGGGTCGACCGGAACGGCCACTGCCAACTCCTGGCCCGGAACTGCTGGCTGGCCTTGCAACGGATTGGTCTGAGACAAACCGCCGGCAAGCGCCGAGAGATCAAGCGGCCTCCCGGACAAGTCGTCCGCCGGCGCGGTGGGGGGGTCGACCGTCAACTGACCTAGGATTTGCGGAGTCGGTGCCAGCGGCGGCTGACCAAGTGCTGGCTCGCCGGGCAACGGCTGCTGAGACAATTGCTGACCGATCGGGTTCTGGCCGGTTGGGGGTGTGTTATCGGGAATCGCCGTGATGCCGCCACCTTCCAAGTCGCGAAACCGAAATTCGGTGTCTTCCTGGAAACGGCGCAACTGTTCTTCCAACTGCTGCGCTTTGAAGCGCGCTTCCTCGACCTGGCCGGTGAGAACCCTCACCTGCTCCTCTAGCTGTCCGATCCGGAGCGACAGTTGCGCTTCCGTCTGGGGCGCAATCGCCGAGCCACCCTGTAGACCCGCTCCCATTTGAGCTTCAAGCCGCTGGACCCGGTCTTGCAGATAGATGAAATCGGCGCGTGACTGGGCATTGGCCGACGCGGCGAAGGCCGTCAATCCAAAAACGAGAACGAGGGGACGAGCGAGGCGCATGGGCGCAATCTCCAAGGGAAACTGAGTCGCCAAAGTCATATCATTGCCGGCGACATGGCCAAAGTACGGCGATGGGCAAAGCTGTTGGCGGGCCGGTCGCGTTTCCGCCTCGCTTTCGCTACGATGCCTGAAGAGTTCGGGGCAGGACATTGGGCGATGGGGACAACACGGACAGTATCGTGCCTTTTTGTCTGTCTTGTCGCGCTTGCTGGCTGCGCCAGCCTGCCGGACATCAGCGCGCGAACCGAAAGCTACGCGGTCGCCGCACACCGAGACCCAGCGCTTGATGCCAAGCTTGTCGGCTTCAGTCGCGCAACTGGCGCCAAGTCCAGCTTCATGCCAATCGAAGGCGGCATGGATGCCTTTGTCGCGCGTGCCGCCTTGGCACGCCGCGCCCAGCACACGATCGATGCGCAGTACTTCCTCCTGAGAGACGACAAAGCCGGCAAGCTTTTCATCAGCTATCTCGCCGAGGCCGCGGATCGCGGGGTTCGCGTTCGCCTCTTGATCGACGACTTCGCACTTGGCGGCAGACATGATAGTCGGTTGTTGGCGCTTGACGCACACCCCGATATCCACGTCCGGTCCTTCAATCCGCTTAGCCGCGCCGGACCGCGCTTGCCGCAGTTCGCGACGCGTTTCGGGACCGCCACCAGGCGCATGCACAACAAGACATTCATTGTGGACAATCGGGCGGCGATCGTCGGCGGCCGCAATGTCGGCGACAAGGACTTCGCCACCCGCCCCGACCGCAGGTTGGCCGATCTCGACATGCTGGTGGCTGGGCCGGTCGTCAGCGAGATCTCGCATTCGTTCGACACCTATTGGAACAGTGATTTGGCCTATCCGATAGCTGTGCTGGCCAATCCGAAACCACATTTGGCGTTAGCAAGAGCGCAGCAGCCCAAGCGTGATGTCACACGATTGCAAGACGACCCACCCCCCTATTCCGCTGACTTGCAAGGCTTGGACGTCGACGTCCGGCCCCGGCACGATCAGATGCAGGTGTTTCATGGTCCAGCGCGCGCTTTCTCCGACGATCCGAGGAAGGTCACGAACAAGCGCGATCCATCTCATTTTGGGGTTGCGGAGAAGATCGACACCGCACTGTCACAAGCGACCAAAGAAGTGACGATCATCACGCCCTATTTCATTCCTGGACGCGTGGGCGTCCACACTCTCACCGCGATGGTCGCGGAAGGCGTTCGCGTCCGTGTCCTGACCAATGGCGTCGACACCATCAATTACCATTTCGTCCACGCGCACTATGCCAAGTATCGACGCGCACTGCTTGCCGGCGGCGTCGAACTCTACGAAGCGCGTGTGGATGAGGGTGACGACCAATACGGCCTTGAAAACTGGCGCCTCATGCACGCTAAGGCGCTGATCATTGACCGAGCGCGCGTCTTTGTCGGATCGTTCAACTTCGATCCCCGCTCCGTCTTCGAAAACACCGAAATCGCAGTCGTCTACGAGTCACCAGCGTTCGCTCAGTCTCTCTCGACCTCGCTCGATCGCGACCTCGACTCAATGGCTTACCGGCTCAGGCTCACCTCAGATTTGGCGCAGCCGGGCGCCATCGTCTGGGAAACGCGGGTCGATGGGGAAATCAGGACGTCTTATCGCGAACCGCGAAACGGACCCGTCAGGCGCCTGAAGACGGGCGTCTATCGCCTGCTTCCCATCGAATCGATGTTGTGAGCGGCGAGGCCATAAAAAGAGCCCGGCCGATGGCCGGGCTTTTTAGCTCTAAGTGGATTGGCTTAGCTTCCAGCACCACCTGAAAGCACAGTCACGCCGCGCCGGTTCTGGTTCCAGCAGCTTTCGTTGTCGCAGACGGCCACTGGCCGTTCCTTGCCATAGGCGATCATCTTCAGCCGGTTCGACGGCACACCCTGGCTGATCAAGTAGTTCTTCACGGCATCGCCGCGCCTGGCGCTCAGGCCGAGGTTGTATTCCCGCGTGCCGCGCTCGTCGGCATGGCCTTCGATCATCACCTGATAGCTCGGATACTGCGCCAGCCACGCCGCCTGTTTGCGCAACGTGTCCTGCGATGTCGCGGACAACACCGAAGAGTCGACGGAGAAGAAGACCCGGTCACCGACATTGACAACGAAGTCTTGCTGACTTCCGGGTACCGCCTGTCCAGCGACGTCGGCCTGTTTGGCCCGACCGGCACAAGCCGCGAGCGACACCGCGACCAGCAGGACGACAGCCAGATTCAAAAGGGATTTGGAGGGAAAAAGACCCGACATGTGTGTTCTCCATTCATTGCGCCTGTGGCGCTTATCCGGGCTGGCTGAACGGCGCTCTTAGGCGCTGGACCGGACGGGGTTAATCGAAGGGCGATCGGGATAGTGCGACGGTATTGGTTGGCTCTTAGTTAAGCAAGGGTGACCAGGCTGGATCGGAGGCAAAGGACGGCGTCGGCACGCGCCGCTCATTGCGCCCAGTCAAGTTCACGGCCCAAAGCTGCGGGCCACCACCCGCACCCGGCACGTCTCGAAAAAACATGATGATGCGTCCATTCGGCGACCAGGTCGGACCCTCGTTGTGAAAGCCTTCCGTCAGAATGCGCTCGCGCGACCCATCCGGCTTCATAACGCCGATCAGGAACTTGCCGCCGAGCTGTTTGGTGAACGCGATCAGATCGCCGCGCGGCGACCAGACTGGCGTCGAGTAACGACCCTCGCCGAAGCTGATGCGCTGGGCGTTGCCGCCATTGGCGTCCATCACATAGACCTGCTGGGTGCCGCCGCGATCCGACTCAAACACGATCTGCCGCCCGTCGGGAGAATAGGACGGCGCCGTATCGATGGACGGCGAATTGGTCAACCTGGTCGTGCGACGGCTGCGCAAGTCCATGGCGTAGATGTTGGCATTTCCGCCTTGTTGCAGGCTCATCAGGACCCGCTGTCCGTCCGGCGAAAAACGTGGCGAATAGGTCATGCCCGGAAAATTGCCGACGATCTCGCGCTGTCCGGTTTCGATGTTGAGCAGGAACACGCGCGGCTCTCCGCTGCCATAGGACATATAGGTAATTTCCTGGCTCGACGGCGAAAAGCGCGGGGTCAGAACCAAGTCGCGCCCATTCGTGAGGTAACGGATGTTGGCGCCATCCTGATCCATGATCGCCAAACGCTTCGTCCTTGAGTCCTTGGTGCCGGTTTCATCGACAAACACGATCCGCGTGTCGAAATGGCCCTTCTCACCAGTCAGCCGCTCATAAATCGCGTCGGCGATGATATGGCCCACGCGACGCCAGTTGTCGGGAGCGGTAAAATACTGCTGGCCGGTCATCTGCTGGCCCGCAAACACATCCCACAACCGAAACTCCGCCTTCAGACGACCATCGCCAAGCCGTGTGACGCGGCCAGTCACTAACGCCTGAGCGTTGATCACCCGCCAATCGGCAAACTGCGGCGGCAGGTCCGGATTGGTGATCGTCTGAATGAAGGCTTGCTCGTTGAGCGGACGGAACAGGCCGGAGCGCTCAAGGTTCGCTTCGACCACGTTGGAGATGTTCGCCGCGACCTCGGCTTCCGAACCGCTGCCGGCGACGAAATCGGGGATAGCGACCGGTAACGGTTCGATGTTGCCCTGGGTGATATCGATCTCGATCAGCGCCCACGCCGGCATCGGCACGGCAAGGAGCACCGCCGATACCGCCGCGATCCGGCGGAGCCAGCCAAAGAGTTTGCGTGTCGGCCTCATCATGTATCGATCCTGATCAGTTCAGCATGTCGCGCGGGTCGAACCGCACGTTGATGGTTTGCCATGTGGCGTACTTATCCGCCGGCAGGTCATAGGGCTGGCAGCGACGCACCGCCCGTAGCGCGCTGTCGGCCGCGGCCTTGCCAAGCGGGTTCGCCCGGAACTCCAGAATCTCGGCGCCGGCCAGGCTGCCGTCCGGGTTCATCGCCATCTGGACTCGAACGACGAGATCCGAGGGATCGACGACACCGATTGGCGGGCTCCAGCAGCGCGATATCTGGCCACGCAGATAATCGAGCTGACTTTGACTGAGCGCCGACTGCGTGCCGGACGGCGCCCCCAGCGAGGCGACCTGACCGCCAGTTCCCTCACCCTCGATACGCCGCTGGTTCTCGGATTTCTCCTTGTCGAGCAACGCCGCGATGTCGTTGGAGAAGTCTGGCTTCTCCTCTTCGCGCTTGCGGACCGGAATATTGGTCGGGCGTGCAATCGGCAGCTGGGCCGGCAGTTCCGCCGCTTGAGGCTCGGGCTCAGGTTCCGGCTCAGCGACAGGTTCAGGAGCAGGCTCAGGCTCGGCGACCGGTTCCGGTGCTGGCTCGGGTTCCAGCTCAACCTCGGGCGTCGGCTCGATCGTGTCCGGCGGCAGCGATGCCACGACCTCTTCCTGCGGTGCCGCTTCCGGCTCCGGCTCAGGTTCGGCGACCGCTTCTTCGGCCGGCGGCGGCGAGGGCTCCGGTGTATCCGGCGCGTCGATCTCGCCCTGCCGAAGATTGGTGAACTCTTCGACGGAGAAGATCTCAACGGGCAGCGATTCAAAGCTCGACGTATCGTATTCCTCAGGCGACGGCAGCGACACCATGGCAAAAGCCAGGATCGTGGCATGCGCAACGGAAGAAACGGCGACGCCGAGCCTCATGGCCCTATTGCTCCCGTTCCGTCTCGGTGACGAGTCCGATGCGGCTGAAGCCGGCCGTCGACAGCGCGCCCATCACTCGCATCACCGTACCGTAGTCGACGGTGCGGTCGCCGCGCACGAAGATCCGCGTTTCAAGATTCTCCTCCGAAATCGCCATGAGCCGGGGAACGAGGTCCTCGAATTCGGTTTCGGAGTTTTGCAGAAAGATCGTGCCGGCCTGATCGACTGAAACGGTCAATGGCTCCTGATCGCTTTGCAGCGGATTGGCCTGGGTCTGCGGCAAATCGATCGGCACGCCGATGGTCAAAAGCGGCGCCGAAATCATAAAGACGATCAACAGCACCAACATCACGTCGACGAACGGCGTGACGTTGATCTCCGACATCGGCGTCGAGTGCCGTAGCCGACGCCGGCGCTTAACGGAGGTTCTGCCTCCCGCGTAGGCCGCGCCCATCGCCTAACCCCGCTCCTCGATCTGCCGCGACAAGATCGTCGAGAATTCTTCGGCGAAGCCATCAAGACGGCTCGACATCCGGTTCACGTTGCTGGTGAACTTATTGTAGGCCACCACCGCGGGAATAGCGGCAATGAGGCCGAGTGCAGTCGCAAACAGCGCCTCGGCAATGCCGGGCGCGACGACGGCAAGGTTTGTGTCCTTTGAAACGGCGATCGCCTGAAACGAAGTCATGATGCCCCATACCGTGCCAAAAAGGCCGATAAAAGGCGCCGTCGACCCCACGGTCGCCAGGAAAAGAAGGCCGGTTTCAAGCCGATCCATCTCACGGGAGATCGTCACGTTCATCACCTTTTCGATCCGCTCTTGAAGGTGCGTGAAGGTCCGAGCTTGTCCTTGTTGCGAGCGCTTCCATTCGCGCATGGCGGCGACGAACACCGCGGCCATCGACTGATTACGGCGGGTCGCCAGCGTCTGATAGAGGTCTTCCAGCGAATGTCCGGACCAGAAGATCTTCTCGAACCGGTCCGATTCGCGCCGGGCTTTGCGGAATATCCGCCATTTATCGATCATGATCGCCCAGGTCCAGACCGATGCCAAAATCAGTCCGATGATGACGATCTTGACGACGATATGCGCCTGAAAGAACAGACCGAGAAGCGAGAAGTCGCCTTGGCTGGCCAAGGTCGATTGCGCGATGTCGAGCGGATCCATTAGTCCTCGCATTCCCTGACCGCGCCGGCGCGGCCAATGTCCTTGCCTGCAGGCCGATTGACGGATCTGTCCGCATCCAAAACGGAAAAACGTAAAACTGTGCGTCGGGCCGCGACGGTAGGCCAACAAAATGTGGTTAAACTGCGGCGCATTTCCAGAGCAACCGGCCAGTCTGTTGCTGCCGTCGCATTAATCGAAAATCAACGTAAAGGAACCCTTTACGCCGAGTTGTTCACGCCGAATTGTTGGTTGCGAGGATTGGCGACAACAACGCCCGCATATCGTCTGAAATCCGAGCCGGTCTTTGCCGCCCATCGATGACGGCGATTTGGACGGTCAAGCGAAACAACGCGGCGTCGCCGCGCAGAACCTGCTGCGCCATGCGGATGGACGCACCGCGCAGCTCCGCGAGGCGGGTCTCGACGGTCAGCAGATCGTCGATCCCGGCCGGCTTCAAGAACTCGCCCTCGAATCGGCGAACCGCAAAGGCAGTGCGGCCTTGCAGATCGTTGCCATGGAGTTCGGCGTGGTGGATACCCAGGGCCCGCAGGAATTCCGTGCGCCCGCGCTCGCAAAACTTCAGATAGTTGGCGTAGTAGACCACGCCAGAGAAGTCCGTGTCCTCATAGTAGACGCGGATCGGCAGCCGGTGGAAAGACCCGTCGAAGGCGCCGCCGAAGACCTCACTCATCGTCGGAGCCCTGGAACAACTGCGCCTGTGCAATCGTCGCGGGTGCGGTCAAACCCAAATGTTTGAAAGCTTTTTCCGCGAGCATCCGGCCGCGCGGCGTACGCTGGATGAAGCCGCTCTGGATCAGATAGGGCTCGATAATGTCCTCGATCGCGTCGCGCGGCTCCGACAGCGCGGCCGCGAGCGTCTCAACGCCCACCGGACCGCCGCCATAGTTCTCCGCGATACAGATCAAATAGCGGTGATCGAGCGCATCGAGGCCGAGCGCATCCACCTCCAGCTGCTTCAAGGCGGCATCGGCAACGTTCGAATCGATGCTGTCCGCTCCGCCAACGGCCGCGAAATCCCGCACCCGGCGCAACAGCCGGCCGGCTACGCGCGGCGTGCCCCGCGCCCGCCTGGCGATTTCGGTCGCGCCGTCGTCGGACATCTCAATCTGAAGCACCCTTGCACCGCGCCGAACGATCTCGCGTAACTCGTCGACCGTGTAGAAATTGAGTCTGACGGGGATGCCGAACCGGTCGCGCAGCGGCGTGGTCAAGAGACCGGTACGGGTGGTCGCGCCGACCAGCGTGAATTTCGCTAGATCGATCCGCACCGAGCGTGCCGCTGGCCCCTCGCCGATGATCAGGTCGAGCTGAAAGTCCTCCATCGCAGGATAGAGGATTTCCTCCACCGCCGGGTTGAGCCGGTGGATTTCATCGATGAAGAGAACATCCCGCTCTTCCAGATTGGTGAGAAGCGCCGCCAGGTCGCCAGCCTTGGCGATCACCGGGCCGGATGTCGCCCGAAAGCCGACACCAAGCTCGCGGGCGACGATTTGCGCGAGCGTTGTCTTTCCGAGGCCCGGCGGTCCGGCGAACAGCACATGGTCGAGCGCCTCGCCGCGCGACTTGGCGGCCTCGATGAAGACCCTGAGATTCGACCGCGCCTGCGCTTGGCCGATAAAGGCGTCGAGCGCCAGCGGCCGAAGCGACGCGTCGTCGTCGGCGGCATCGAGTGCGGTGATGAGGCGATCGCCAGTAGTCAGCGTGAGTTCCCTTCTGGTGCGCCAAATGAAGGGACTTTTCTTACCCGAGCCGCATGGTGGGAGCCAACATCGTTAGGATAGTCAAAATGACCTTCGACTCTGACAAAATCTAAATCGTTTTCAAAGGCGGCAACATGATTGTACTCCGTGCGAACGCCCGGATATATAAACGTATAATCCCAACTTTTTGGTATGAAACTCTGTTCAATAACTTTATTTTTGAAGAACAATTGATTCCGTATCTCATCACCTCCAAATTCCAACGAATCTTCTTTTTTCAGAGACCGAATTACAAAAAAGAAACGTTTAATCTTGATCGGAACAATTCCGCGATTCTCCATTGTTGCAACTATCTCTGATATTAATTTACCATCTTTCATACCCACAAATATTATATCTATCTCGAAATGTATTCTCGGAACCAATTCTTCTTTCATGCGCCATTTGCGAAAAGCCCAGATCGCCGCTGCTACTGCGAAAGCAGTGGTCAATAACTGACCTGCTTGAATCGTGATTCTCAACGATTCTGCTGTCCAATTCACCCCGCCAACTCCTTCAGGCCATGCCGAATGAGGTCAGAGGTTTCCGCCCCCTCGCCCGCCGCCTTCATCGCGGCGGCGACCGCGCCGGAGGCCTGCTGCCGCGAATAGCCGAGATTGACCAGCGCCGAAACGGCATCGGCCACGGGCGGCGCGGCGGCGCCCTCGCCGATGTCGGACTGCAACTGCGCCAGCGCCGGATCGCCGGCCGAGAGCGCCGGGGCCTTGTCCTTCAACTCTGAGACGATACGCTGGGCGACCTTGGGGCCGACGCCCGGCGCCCGCGCCACCTGCGCCTTGTCCTGGAGCGCAATCGCCGACGCGAGGTCGCCCGGCGACAGCGTCGAGAGGATCGCGAGCGCCACCTTCGCGCCCACCCCCTGCACCGTCATCAGCGCGCGGAACCAATCGCGCTCGGCGTCCGACGAGAAGCCGAAAAGCCGGATCATGTCCTCGCGGACATAGGTTTCAATCGATAGCGTCGCCGCCTCGCCCACTCGTGGCAGCGTGCCGAGCGTGCGCGTCGAGCAATGGACGTGATAGCCGACGCCCTGAACGTCGACGATCACCCAGTCATCACCGTAGGAGTCAATCAGGCCTTTGAGCTTGCCGATCATGACGCGGCCTTCGCCAGCCGGTCGACGGATTGGCCGCGATGATGGGCGTGGCAAATCGCCAGCGCCAGCGCATCGGCGGCGTCGGCCGATTGCGGTGCGGCTTTGGGAAGCAGGACTTTGACCATCATGGCGATCTGGTCTTTGCCAGCATGACCGGCGCCGACAACCGCTTTCTTCACCTGGTTCGGCGCATATTCCGCCACGACCAGACCCGCCCGCGCCGGCGCCAGAAGTGCGATGCCGCGCGCCTGTCCGAGCTTCAACGTCGCCGCCGCGTTGGTGTTCACGAAAGTTTCCTCGACCGCCACCTCGGCCGGCCGGTGATCAGCGATAACGGCGACGATCCCGTCATAAAGAGCGGCCAGCCGTTCGGCGAGCGGCCGGTTGCCATCGGATGTCACGATGCCGCTCGCGTAATAGGTCAAGCGCGTCCCCTCGACATCGACGACACCCCACCCCGTGCGTCGCAGCCCCGGATCGATCCCTAGAATTCGAATCGCTTTCGCCATAAGGGGCAGCCTAGGGTCCGGACTCAGTTAAGTCATGTGTTCTGTTTGATAAGAGCCGATCCTTTCTGCGATGTTCGGCGCGATATTTCGATAGACGTCATCGGCACGCGGTCCGCGTGAACGGATACCGGCCAAAATCCTGAACATCGAGCACGAAGGCCGAATAGTCCGGCGACACTTGGGTAAAGTTGATGAACACGGCACCGCCTTCGTATTCGTGGCGGTAGAATGCCCGGCCGGCGCCGGACGCAAAATCGGCCTTGAGCTGCATCGTACCGATCGCCCGGGATTGGATGACCCCATAGATCTCGGCGAACGTTACGAATTGCTGCACCTGGAGCCGAATCTCAGCCGGTGCGCCGGTATAATCGCTGCCCTGATAGCAGTGAATCGATTGTGCGGTTGCCGGGGTAGCCACAGACATTGCTGCTACGACAATCGCCGCTTGCATCGTGCGTGACATGATCTTTCCTCCGCTGCCGGCGCGACATCGTCGCGCCTTGCATGCGGAGGTGGTGTCAGAAGATCGATACCGCTGTAATCTCGATCACAGTCGGTTCGATTTGGTGGAGCGGTCGTCTATGCCGCCGAGAGGCGCTCCATCACCGCGTCGTCAATTTCGTAGTTGGCGTAGACATTTTGAACGTCGTCATCATCTTCGAGCGCGGCGATCAGCTTCATCAGCGTCTGCGCCTTCTCCTCATCGACGGGCACGGTGTTCTGCGGCTTCCACACCGGGCTCACAGACTCAGGCTCGCCAAGTGACGCTTCAAGCACGCTCGCGGCCTCGCCCAGGTCCTCGAACGCGCAATAGATCGTATGGCCGTCGGAATCGCTCACCACATCGTCGGCACCCGCCTCGATCGCCGCCTCGAACACCGCTTCCGCGTCACCGGAGGCAGCCGCATAGACGATCTCGCCAACCCGGTCGAACATAAAGCCAACCGACCCGGTCTCGCCGAGCGCGCCACCATTCTTGGTGAAGGAGGCGCGGATGTTGCCGGCCGTCCGGTTGCGGTTGTCGGTCAACGCCTCGACAATCAGTGCCACGCCGCCCGGCCCATAGCCCTCGTAGCGGATTTCGTCATAGTTCTCCGCGTCGCCGCCCGCCGCCTTGTTGATCGCCCGTTCGATCACGTCTTTGGGCACCGACTGCGACTTGGCGTTCTGCACGGCAAGCCGCAGGCGAGGATTGGCATCGGGATCGGGATCGCCCATCTTCGCAGCGACCGTGATCTCGCGCGATAACTTGGAAAAGAGCTTCGACCGCTTCGCGTCCTGAGCGCCCTTGCGGTACATGATGTTCTTGAATTTGGAATGGCCCGCCATAGCGGAATCTCCGTCTTTCGTCGTTCGGGACCGGATATAGGCGGGAGGCCGCCGGTAAGTCTAGGGCTCCGGTATCACCGGATCGAGGTGGCCGCCTGTGCGCACCGGCCAGATGCCGGTCGATAACCCGTTGGCACCCACATCGACCAGGACACCGGATATGGACGCGTCGCCGCTTGCCGGCTCGAAACGGCTCGATGGGATCTTGTGCAGAAAGCGATGTAACGGCTCGCTCTTATCCATGCCGATGACGGAGTCGTAGACGCCGCACATGCCGATATCGGTGATGTAGCCGGTTCCATTCGGCAGAATGCGATGATCGGCGGTCGGCACATGCGTGTGGGTCCCCACGAATAGGCTCACGCGCCCGTCGACATGCGTGGCCAAGGCTTGCTTCTCCGATGTTGCCTCGGCATGAAAATCCACCACGATCGCATCGGCGCCGGCGCCAAGCGGACATGCCTCCAGTTCACGATCGAGCGCCGCAAAGGGATCGTCCAGCGGGTCCATGAAGATACGGCCAAGCGCGTTCAGCACCAACACGCGTGCGCCACTTTGCGCCGTCGCCAGAACCGCGCCCTTGCCCGGCGTGCCAGTAGGAAAATTCAGCGGTCGGATCAGGCTGTCGACGCGCTCGATGAAGACGAGCGCTTCACGCTGATCGAAGGCATGATTGCCAAGCGTAATGACGTCGGCGCCGGCTTCGAGCAGTTCATGATACACCGCCTCGGTGATCCCGAACCCGCCGGCGGCGTTCTCTCCGTTGAGGATCACCAGATCCGGCTTGAGACGGCCCTTAAGGTCGGACAAGTGCTGCGCCACCACCCGCCGCCCAGCACGCCCGACCACATCGCCCAGGAATAGCAGCCTCATCTCTTCGCGCCGCAGATGATGGTTTCGCTTTCCGTGATGATGGCATCGAGCGGACGATCCGTTTCGCCTGTTGGAACTGCCTCGGTCTCCTGGAGCGCAAAACCCACTCCGACCGCGATCACAGACTCCGAGGCGTCCAGCCGAGCGAGTGCCCGATCGTAGTGACCGGCGCCGTAGCCTAGCCGCCCGCCTCGGCGATCAAAGGCAGCAAGCGGCGTAAGAAGGATCTGCGGATCGACGACCGCTGCCTCTGGACCGGGACCGCGTGTCCCGAAGCCGGCGTCGACCAACGCATCGCTTCCGTCCCACTGCCGGAACTCAAGTGTCGTGCGGTCGATCACGACGGGGAGCACGACCGTCCGGCCGGCTTTGATCAGGTCGCCAAGCGCCGGCGCGATATCGACCTCGGAACGAATCGGCAGGAACCCCGACACGATCCCGGGCCGCGCAAGGACGAAGGAAAGCACACGCGCCCGGATGGCGTTTTCGGCGCTGGCCTTCACGTGGGACGGCAAGACGTCGCGGCGTGCAAGGATGCGTTTGCGCAGGTCGGCCTTCGCGTTCGCGAGCGACTCGGCCCAGTCGAGGTTGAGATCAGTCATCGGCAAGGCCGGGTTGGAGAGTAACACTGCAGAGCCGCGAAACCGTGGGATGGTGCGATCCCGGGAACCTACGTAAGTAGGTGGGCGCCGTGTGCCCCGGTCCACGAACCAAGGCAGGGACAGCTCCCGTTAGGATCGGTAAGGCCCCGGGGATATGCTTATCCTCACGCGGATCACAGCCCTGCTGGCGCCAGCATATAGGGTGTCGCACAGCGAAGCACCATCACAAATTTCAGCGTTTGATCACGCCGCCGGGCCTTTGCTTGCGCTCTCCGATAGCGTTGCGACCACGCCTTCGATCCGCTTACTGGCGGCATCCAGGGCATCGGCCGTAGCCGCCTGGGCGGAGCGGATGGTCTCGTTGATCGCTGCCTTGGCGTCGTTCAAGCGACGCGCTTCGGTGGCTGCTTCTGAGGCCTCGCGGCGGGATTCGTGGAGTTCGTCCGCAAGCACCAGCGACGCCATGATGAGCAGGCGCATATCGCCAACATCGCCAAAGCCCTCGCGCAGGTGTTCGATGTGACCGTTGACCTGTTCCGCCAGCCCGAACAGGTGCTCCTCCTGGCCATCGTCGCAGGCCATGCGATAGGTCCGGCCGGCAATTGTGACGTTGATTTGTGCCATAACTTCCGTCGTCCGCTTTAGGTATCCGCCCCGCTCGGGGTCAGCACCGTCTCAACCGCATCCATCGCCGCGTCGATCCGCTTGACGGCGCTCGTGTTGACGGCCAGCAGCTCCCGCGTCTGGCGCTTCAAGGCATCGATCTCTTCCGCCATCTGGCCGCGATCCACGGTCAGATGCTGAATCTGTTGTTCAAGCGCGGAAACATCGGCGCCACGCGACAAACGCTCGTTGACGGCGGCCTCCAGACGCCCGAGCGCAAGGTCCATGCGCTGGCGTGCCTCTGTCAGTCGATCGGTTGAGTTGGTCGACGTCGATTCGTCGCGTTCGTTCGCCATGGTCCCCATACTCCACCTCGGGTCCTGTGGTTGCAAAGCTCGCTGCCTGCCCCTGGCGCTTCGATATTATTCGCTCCGCGCAGAAAAGCAAGCGCATGCAGGGGGTTATAATAAGAAAATAAGTCGGCACTGTAACCAGGCGCCCGGCGGCCACGAAGGCACCTTGATCACAGAACCGGTGAGCGGCCGCGTCCTTGCGTTGACTTAAGCAGGCTCGGTGGTATGTGTCTGCCGCCGAAACTCAATTTCTGGCAGCCCGCTCCATGGGCCGATAGGCAAAGCGCGGCAAGCCGGACCCGCCCATAAGACAAGGCTAGACCCGCACATGTCGTCTTCCGAAGCCTCTGTGGATGCGCAGGCCGATACCGCTATGGCCGCATCCGCCACCGACGATTTCAGCGCCATGGCAAACGCCATCCGCATGCTTGCCGCCGATGCCGTGGAGGCCGCGAAGAGCGGTCACCCCGGGATGCCCATGGGGACCGCAGACATTGCGACGGTGCTCTTTACCCGGTTCTTGAAGTTCGATCCCCGGCATCCGGACTGGCCCGATCGCGACCGCTTCATCCTGTCTGCGGGCCACGGCTCCATGCTGCTTTATGCGCTCCTGCATTTGTCGGGTTATGACGACATCACGATCGACGAAATCAAACGCTTCCGACAGCTTGGCGCGCGGACGGCAGGCCACCCGGAATATGGCGCGGCGGCCGGTATCGAGACGACGACCGGTCCATTGGGTCAGGGGCTGGCGAATGCCGTCGGCATGGCGATGGCCGAGCGTCTTCTGGCCGCTCAGTTCGGATCCGAGGCCGTCGATCACTTCACTTATGTGCTTGCCTCCGACGGCGACCTGATGGAAGGCATCAGCCACGAAGCAATCTCGCTGGCCGGGCATTTGCAGCTTTCAAAGCTCATCGTTCTGTTCGACGACAACGGCATCTCGATCGACGGCCCGCTGGCACTGGCGGAATCGGGCGACCAGGTCCGTCGCTTCGAAGCGGCTGGCTGGGACGCCGTTTCAATTGACGGCCACGACCCGGACGCCATCGCGGCGGCTATCGAGACGGCGCAATCATCCGACAAGCCGTCATTGATCGCCTGCAAAACAACCATCGGCCTTGGCGCGCCGAACAAGGCCGGAACCGCGTCGTCCCACGGCGCGCCGCTTGGTGCAGACGAACTGGCTGGTGCTCGCGAAGCCCTCGGCTGGCCGCACGAGGCGTTTGAGGTGCCCGCTGATATCCGTGATGCCTGGCGCCTCGCCGGCGTGCGCCATGCCCGCGATTACAAGGCCTGGGAGGCCCGTGTCGAGGCGATGGACCCGGCCCTTAAGGGAGAGTTCCACCGTAGGCTTCGCGGCGACGTGCCCCCGAGCCTTGAGACCGAAATCGCCAAGTTCAAGGCCGAACACGCAGCGGCCGCCAAGCCGATGGCGACCCGCAAATCGTCGGAGGCGACCTTGGCCGCGATCAACCCGGTCGTGCCGGAGACCATCGGCGGCTCGGCTGACCTGACCGGGTCCAACAACACCGTCACACCGGACCTGGGAATCGTGTCCGCCGAAGACTTCTCGGGGCGCTACATCCACTACGGCGTGCGCGAGCACGGCATGGCGGCGGCAATGAACGGCATGGCGCTTCACGGTGGCATCATTCCCTACGGAGGGACCTTCCTGATCTTCTCCGACTATTGTCGACCGTCGATCCGACTTGCCGCACTGATGAAGCAGCGCGTTATCCATGTCATGACGCACGACTCCATCGGGCTTGGCGAAGACGGGCCGACACACCAGCCGGTGGAGCATCTCGCCGCACTGCGCGCGATCCCGAATCTCCAGGTCTTCCGGCCGGCCGACACCGTTGAAACGGCGGAGTGCTGGGAACTCGCACTGAGGTCGAAAGCCACGCCCAGCATCCTCGCGCTAACCCGCCAAAACTGCACGCCGCTTCGCACGGAGGCAGGCGATCGCAATCGCTGCGCACGCGGCGCCTATGAGGCCGTGGCGGCCTCCGAGACTGCGCAGGTCTCGCTGTTTGCGACGGGATCCGAGGTCAGCATCGCTCAGGAGGCTCGCGCAGCACTTGAAGCCGACGGGATTCCAACACGTGTGGTCTCAATCCCCTGTTTCGAGCTGTTCGCCGCCCAACCGGACGAATACCGCGAACAGGTAATCGGCGAGGCGCCGGCGAAAATCGGCATTGAGGCAGCAGTGCGCCAGGGCTGGGACGCGATCATCGGAACGGATGCCGCGTTCATCGGCATGTCATCATTCGGTGAAAGTGCACCCTATCAAGATCTCTACAATCATTTCGGCATCACCGCCGACAAGGTCGTCGCTGCCGCCAAGGCAGCGCTCGGCCGCTAGAACGCTGAGAGACGCTCAAGGAGACGAACATGACGGTAAAAGTGGCGATCAACGGGTTCGGGCGGATCGGACGCAATATTCTTCGCGCCATCATCGAGACCGGCCGCACCGATATCGAAGTCGTGGCCATCAACGATCTTGGTCCGGTTGAGACCAACGCTCATCTGCTGCGTTATGACAGCGTGCACGGCCGGTTCCCGGGCACCGTTACCGTCGACGGCAACACGATCGATGCCGGCCGCGGTCCGATGAAGGTCACCGCGGTCCGCGATCCGAAAGAACTGCCCTGGGGTGATGTCGACGTAGCTCTTGAGTGCACGGGCATCTTTGCCTCGCGCGACAAGGCGGCGGCGCACCTTGAAAACGGCTCCAAGCGGGTACTGATCTCAGCGCCGGGCGCCAACGCCGACAAGACGATCGTCTACGGTGTCAACCACGACAGCCTGACCGCCGACGACAAGGTCGTCTCCTGCGCCTCGTGCACCACGAACTGTCTGTCGCCGGTAGCCTATGTGCTCCACAAGACGATCGGCCTCGACAAAGGCTTCATGACGACGATCCACGCCTATACCGGCGATCAGCCGACGCTGGACACGCTTCATAAAGACCTTTACCGCGCCCGCGCCGCAGCGATGTCGATGATCCCGACGTCGACCGGCGCCGCGAAGGCAGTCGGCCTGGTGCTGCCTGAACTGAACGGCAAACTCGACGGTGTCGCCATCCGTGTCCCGACAGCCAATGTCTCAGTCGTCGATCTGACTTTCGTCGCCTCTCGTCCGACGACAGTCGAAGAGATCAACGACGCGGTGAAGGCCGCCGCCGATGGCGAACTGAAGGGCGTTTTAGGCGTTTGCGACGAACCGCTGGTCTCCATCGACTTCAACCACGATCCCCATTCCTCGATCTTCCATCTCGATCAGACCAAGGTCATGGACGGTGTCATGGGCCGTATCCTGACTTGGTATGACAATGAGTGGGGCTTCTCCAACCGTATGTCCGATGTCGCGGTGGCGATGGGAAAACTCGTGTGACGATCAAACACCTCACCCGCGACGAGTTGAACGCCGGCCTGCCTGAAATCCTGACGGCGCCGAAGGACGACGGGCGGATCGAGATGATCGTCGCGCGGCCAAACCAGGGGGCGCGCTTGGAGCGCGATGAAGCCACGCTGACATTGGCGGGCGGCGTCGAAGGCGACCATTGGGCGAAGGGCTGCTGGCTCTCCACCAATGACGGAAAGCCGCATCCCGACGTTCAAATCTGTATCATGAACGCGCGGGTCATCGATCTGGTGGCGGCTGGCGACCGATCGCGCTGGGCGCTTGCCGGTGACAATCTCTTCATCGACATGGATTTGTCGCCGGAGAACCTGCCGGTCGGCCAGCGTCTTCAACTCGGGACGGCAGAGATCGAGATCACCGCGGTTCCCCACGCCGGTTGCGATTCTTTCATCGAACGCTACGGCCGCGATGCCTGCGTTTTCGTCAACGTGGGACCGGGCAAGGCCAACCGACTGCGCGGCGTTTATGGCCGTGTCGTCAAAGATGGCATCGTTCGGGTCGGTGATCGCATGACCAAGCGCAATGCGGAGCCCAATGCCGCCTGACACTCTTGTCTGACTTCGCGCGACAAGGATCGTAATGACCGGTTTCAAAACCCTCGACGACCTCGATGCCGCCGGCAAGCGGGTTCTGGTGCGCGTCGATCTGAATGTCCCCGTCGTCGATGGCCAGATCACCGACTTCACCCGGATCGACGCGATCAAGCCGACAATCACCGAGCTAGTCGATCAGGGTGCCAAGGTCGTCCTGCTTGCCCATTTCGGCCGGCCGAAGGGCCAGGTCGTGCCCGAGATGTCGCTCAAGCCGATCGCCCCGGCGGTATCGGACCGGATCGGGCGACCGGTGGCGTTCGCCGCGGACTGCGTCGGCGAACCGGCAAGCCAGGCGATCGAGACGATGACCGACGGCGATATCCTGCTCCTGGAAAACACGCGCTTCCATGCCGGTGAGGAAAAGGACGATGCGGCGCTTGCCGATCAAATGGCGACGCTCGGCGACGCCTATGTCAACGACGCCTTTTCCGCCGCCCACCGCGCCCATGTCACGACCCATGGCCTCGCCCGACGCCTGCCCGCCTATGCCGGCCGGCTTATGGAACGCGAACTGTCCGCGCTCAACGCCGCGCTCGGCAAGCCCGAGCGGCCGGTCGTCGCGATCGTCGGCGGTGCCAAGGTTTCCACAAAGATCGATCTGCTTGAGAACCTGGTCACCAAGGTCGACGCCCTGGTCATCGGCGGCGGCATGGCCAACACCTTCCTTGCGGCGCGCGGTATCGATGTCGGTAAGTCTCTCTGCGAGCACGACCTCGCCGAGACCGCCAAGCGCATCGAGGAGGCTGCGGAGAAGAACGGCTGCGCCATCGTCCTTCCGGAAGACGCGGTCGCAGCGAAGGAATTCGCGGTCAACGCGGAAGCGGTCACCGATCTGGTCAGCCAAGTTCCCGCCGATCACATGATCCTGGACGCCGGCCCGGCCTCGATCGATGCGATCAACACTTGGATCGCTCAAGCCAAGACCTTGGTCTGGAACGGCCCACTCGGCGCATTCGAGATCGAACCGTTCGACCGTGCGACGGTCGCCTGTGCCCGGTTCGCGGCCGAATGCACCAAGACCGGCAAGCTGATGAGCGTCGCCGGTGGGGGCGACACGGTTGCCGCCTTGGCTCATGCCCGCGTCGCCGGTGACTTCAGTTACATTTCGACAGCCGGAGGGGCGTTTCTGGAATGGCTGGAGGGCAAGACCCTGCCAGGAGTGGCGGCTTTGGACGCCTGACTTGACTTTCGACGGGGTTCGCTGTCCCGTCCGACAGAGGAATTGGGAAAGGATAGGACCATGGCGCGCATCACGCTTCGACAGCTTCTCGATCACGCCGCAGAGCACGACTACGGCGTTCCCGCCTTCAACATCAACAATATGGAACAAGCGCTGGCCATCATGGCAGCGACCGATGCCGTCGACGCGCCAGTGATCATCCAGGCGTCGCGCGGCGCCCGCGCCTACGCCAACGACATTATGTTGACCCACATGATGGACGCGGTGACGGAGATGTATCCGCACATCCCGGTCTGCGTGCATCTCGATCATGGCAATGCGCCGGCGACCTGCATGACGGCGATCCAGGCCGGTTTCACGTCCGTCATGATGGATGGTTCCTTGAAGGAAGACGGAAAGACGCCGGCCGACTGGACCTATAATGTCGGCGTCACCAAGATCGTCACCGATATGGCTCATCTGGGCGGCATCTCCGTCGAGGGCGAGCTCGGCGTGCTCGGGTCGCTTGAAACAGGCGAAGGCGATCAGGAGGACGGCCATGGCGCGGAGGGAAAGCTCTCTCAGGATCAGCTTTTGACCGACCCGGACGAGGCGGTGAAATTCGTCGCCGAGACCAAGGTCGATGCCCTCGCCATCGCCATGGGCACCTCGCACGGCGCCTATAAGTTTTCGCGCAAGCCCGACGGCGCGATCTTGGCGATGCACGTGATTGAGGAAATCCACCAGAAACTGCCGAACACCCATCTCGTCATGCACGGCTCCTCGTCCGTGCCGCAGGACCTTCAGGACATCATCAACAAGTATGGTGGTGAGATGCCCCAGACCTGGGGCGTGCCGGTCGAGGAAATCCAGCGCGGCATCAAAAACGGCGTCCGCAAGATCAACATCGACACCGACAACCGCATGGCGATCACCGGTCAAATTCGCCGTGTTCTCTCAGAGAACCCGAGCGAATTCGATCCGCGCAAATATCTGAAGCCGGCAATCGAGGCCATGACCAAGCTGTGCAGGGAGCGCCTGGAAGCGTTCAACACGGCAGGCCAGGCATCGAAGATCAACCGGGTCCTCACGACCGCCGAAATGGCGAAGCGCTATGCGACCGGTGATCTCGACCCGGTGATTGGCGCCGCGCGCCACGCCGCGGAATAGGCTCCGGCGGGCGCCTTGAAATCGCCATCCAGCGCGCCAAGGTAAGGCGCTGTGGAGCGTCGGCGATTCCCGGCGGCACTCCCGCACGGATAACGGCGATGACGGCAACAGAGAACCAGGTCCGCGATATCCGACTATATCTGATCGCGCCTGAGACCGGCGACGCGGCGCTGGCCGAGCGCTTGGCGGCGGTAGCAAACATATGCGACATCGCCGCACTGCTGCTGCCTGCATCCTATGCCGCTGCATCGAAGCTTACCGCCGAGGCCCAAAAGGCCGGCATTGCCGCATTGACCACTGCCGACAATCTCGATGGCTTCGATGGCGCACACATTGACGGCGACCTGACCCAATTTGCGATCCGGCGGCGAACCAATCCCGAGGCAATTGTTGGCTTTGGCGGCGTATCCCGCCGCGATGACGGCATGACGGCGGGTGAAGCCGGCGCGGACTACATCGCCATCGGGCGCCTCATACCGAATGGCCCGGCCCTGCCCCTCGACGCCAGGATCGATTTATTGTCGTGGTGGCAAGCCGTGATGACGGTGCCCTGTGTGTCGCGCGCCGAGGATATCCCCGAGGCTGAAGCCTTGGCCAAGGCCGGGGCTGATTTCGTCGCGTTGGCTCCGTCTCTGTGGACCGCATCGGAGACGACTGAGGGTTTGGAGACGCTTTCGCGGCGTCTTGCCGAAATCACGGCTGGCGAAACGCTTGAGGTTACGTCGTGACCCGCGCGCTTCGCCTGGCAATTGCCACGGGTCTATGTTTCGCGATCACGGGCGAAGCCCTGGCGCAAGGCGTCAAGCTGCCGCCGCGCCGCGATCCACCGCAAACCGAAACGCAAGAGCCCGAAGCCGAAACACCGGGCGCCGAGACCACCGAGAAGGACGCACCGCCCGAGCGCTTCCTCACTCTGGAGATCGCCTACTCCTCCTATCAAAAGGGCCTCTACCTGAAGGCAGCCGAGGAGGCGAGCCAACTCGCGGACTCCGGTAACGCCAAGGCCATGACGCTGTTGGGCGAGATTTACCTGAACGGACTGAGCGTGCCGCGAGACTACGAGCGTGCTGCCGAGTGGTATCGCAAAGCGGCCGATCTCGGCGACCCGGCCGGTCAGTTCGCCTACGCCCAGTTGCTTCTGACAGGCACGGGCATCGAACGCGATCTGGATGCAGCCGCCGACTACTTCGAACAGGCCGTGGGCGCCGACCATGCCGGCGCGGCCTATGAACTCGGTCTCATGTACCTGACCGGTGAAGGCAAACCCAAGGACGAGACCCAGGCGATCGAACTGTTCCGCTTCTCTGCCGAAAACGAAAATGCCGAGGCGCAGTACGCATTGGGCACGCTTTACCTGGAAGGCGTGGGCGTGGAATCGAGTTTGGTCGAAGGCACGAAGTGGATCGGTCGCGCGGCGCAAAACGATCTGATCGCAGCCCAGGTCGATTACGGCATCCGCGTCTTCAACGGCAACGGCGTCACAAAGGATGAGGAAACCGCCGCCGCTTGGTTCGCCAAGGCCGCCTGGCGCGGCAATCAGGTGGCGCAGAACCGCCTGGCGCGCCTCTACGCGACGGGCCGCGGCGTCGATCTCAATCTGGTCAAGGCTGCGAAATGGCATCTGCTTGCGCGCGATGCCGGTGTCAGCGACCCCTGGCTCGATGGCATGCTTGCCAGTCTGCCAGCCGACGAGTTCGAAGAGGCGCGATCGGAGGCCGCCACACTTGGACGGTTCTGGAGCCAGTAGCGCACGGCGCGCGGCCAAAGACTTGAGTTTTCCGGCGAACTGGTGCAAACGGGCGCCGATCCAAATCGGCCTCGCCCTTGGCGCGGCCGCCACCAGCAAAACGGACCGCTATGAAGATCGACGGCAACGCCATTCGACCGGGAAATGTTATCCAGCACAAGGGCGGCCTGTGGGTCGCCGTCAAGACCCAGGCGGTGAAGCCAGGCAAGGGCGGCGCCTTTAACCAGGTCGAGTTGAAGAACCTTATCGACGGCACGAAACTCAACGAGCGGTTTCGGGCCTCGGAGACCGTCGAGCGCGTGCGTCTGGAGCAAAAAGAGTATCAATACCTCTATCACGAGGGCGATATGCTGGTCTTCATGGACATGGAAACCTACGACCAGATCAATCTGGCGGAAGACTTTGTCGGGGAGCGCGCCCAGTTCCTGCAGGACGGTATGGGCGTCACCGTCGAATTCCATGAAGAGCGCCCCATCGGCATTTCGCTGCCCGACCAGGTCACGCTGGAGGTGACGGAGGCGGATGCCGTGGTGAAAGGCCAAACGGCGTCGTCGTCCTATAAGCCAGCGATTATGGAGAACGGCGTGAAGGTCATGGTGCCGCCCTTCGTTACTGCTGGCGAACGGATCGTCGTCGACACCAACGACATCACCTACGTCCGCCGCGCCGACTGACCTCTCGAAAGATCGATCCGGTGGCCCGCTCCGCTCTCCTCAACATCATGGTGCAGGCCGCAACCAAGGCCGGTCGATCGCTGGCACGCGATTTCGGCGAAGTCGAGAAACTCCAGGTCTCGGTCAAAGGTCCGGCCGACTTTGTTTCCGCCGCGGACAATCGCTCGGAGAAAATTCTGTTCGAGGAGCTCTCGCGGGCGCGACCCGGCTACAGCTTCTTGATGGAGGAGTCGGGCTGGGTCGAAGGCAGCGACCAAAGCCATCGCTGGATCATCGATCCCCTCGACGGCACCACGAACTTTCTCCATGGCAATCCGAATTTTTGTATCGCGATGGCGCTTGAACGCGAGGGCCGCTTGGCCGCCGCGCTCATCTACAATCCGATTTTCAATGAACTGTTCACGGCGGAACGCGGCGCAGGAGCCTTTTTGAACGACACGCGCATTCGCGTTGCCGGCCGCCGGCACATGAACGAGGCGCTGATCAGCGTGCGATTGCCGAGCCTGGCGCGTGTGAAGAGCGCCAAGCGGGTCTTCAGTGAGTTGGCGGCGCTCACGCCTCAGGTTGCCGGGTTTCGACAGTCCGGTTCCGCAGCCCTTGAACTCGCCTTCGTCGCAGCAGGGCGGCTCGACGGCGTCTATGCGGCGAACTTGAGTGCCTGGGACCTTGCCGCCGGAACTTTGCTTATTCGCGAGGCCGGTGGAATCGTCACCGATTTCAACGGCAAAGACACGATGTTGGAGACCGGAGAGATCGTTGCCGGCAATGATCGGATCCAGGCACACTTGCGAACCGCCCTTTCCAGTGTGAAGAATTCGCAGGCGCCGGACGAAGAGAAAATCCCCCCGACGCCGCACTGATGTCGGAATTGCCGGTTCTGTTTCGGGCAATTTCGCGCTAAGAGGGTTTGAAAAGCAGACCGGCTAATGGGAAAAATGCCGGAACATAAGGCGGTTGGGACCAATCGTGGACGAGATCGAAACGGAAAAATCATCGAACCTGCAGATCTATTTGGTCCGCATGGTGACGTTCCTTCTCATCGTTGCTCTGCTTGCCTTTGTCGTCTATCGCCAGATTCTTGACGCCTTCTTCGCCAATCCGTTTTTGAACGGACTCATCCTTTTGACGCTGATGATCGGCATCGCCTATGGCTTCCGCCAGGTGCTCGTGCTGCGGCCAGAGGTGCGCTGGGTCAACGACTTTCGCGCCGGGGACCCGGCCTATGAGGTCGAGACACCGAAGCTGCTGGCGCCGATGGCGACGCTCTTGCGCGATCGCGGCGGACGCACGGCGATCTCCCCAACTGTTCTCGGTTCGATACTGGAATCGATCGCCAGCCGCCTCGATGAATCGCGCGACATCTCGCGCTACCTCATCGGCCTGCTGGTGTTCCTGGGACTGCTCGGCACGTTCTGGGGCCTACTGGAAACGGTGTCTTCAGTCGCCGAAACCATTAACGCGCTGGACGCGGGAAGCGGCGATGCCGGTGTCATTTTCGAGGATCTGAAGAACGGCCTCCAGGCGCCGCTGTCCGGCATGGGTACGGCATTTTCGTCGTCGCTATTCGGCCTCGCCGGCTCATTGGTGTTGGGTTTTCTCGACCTGCAGACCGGACAGGCGCAAAATCGCTTCTACACCGAGTTGGAAGACTGGCTGACCGGCGTGACCGAGATCACCGCCGATGTCGGAAGCGCTCAGGGTTCAGGCGCAGGTGCTCGCGACGGCTCCGGCTTAGCGGCGATTTACGAAAGCCTACGGCAGCTCAACCAAGCAGTGAATACTGGCGGTCCCAACCGCAATGCCACAGCCGCCATGGCTGATCTGGCTGAGGGCATCCAGGGCCTCGTTCAGCACATGCGCTCGGAGCAGAAGACGATCCGCGAATGGGTTGAGAACCAAGCCGAACAGCAAGCTGAAATCAAGATGATCCTCAAGGCCATCGCCCGCCAGCGCGAACGCGACGAGACCTAGACCAGCGAGACATAGACTATGGCCCTTGCACGAAGTCGACGGGTAGTCGCCACGAATTTCTGGCCAGGTTTCGTCGACGCGATGGCGACGCTGCTCTTGGTCATCATATTCCTTTTGTCCGTCTTCATGATTGCGCAGTTTTTCCTGACCCAGGAGATCACCGGTCGCGACACGGTCTTGAATCGGTTGAATTCGCAGATCGCTGAACTGACGGAGCTATTGGCGCTGGAACGCGCGTCCAGCCGCGGGTTGCAGGACAATCTCTCCCTCGTAACGGCCAGCCTGTCGGCGTTCGAGGCGGAGAACGAGCAGCTCAGGAACCAACTCGCGGCAGCCGAGGAAGAGCCCGACACCGCAGGCAATCAAATTCTGGCATTGACGAGCGAACTCGATGAGGAGAAGCGGCTGAGCCAGCGGGCGCTGTCGCAGGTCGAACTCCTCAATCAGCAGATCTCGGCGCTCCGGCGGCAGATCGCCGCACTTGAAGCCGCTCTAGAGGCCTCGGAACAAAAGGATCGTGAAAGCCAGACACGGATTGCCGACCTTGGCCGCCGGCTCAATCTGGCGCTGGCGCAAAAGGTTCAGGAACTGTCCCGCTATCGGTCGGATTTCTTCGGACGTCTGCGCGAAATCCTATCGACCCGCTCCGATATTCAGGTCGTCGGCGACCGCTTCATCTTCCAGTCGGAAGTGTTCTTTTCAACCGGTGACGACACGGTCAATCCAGAAGGCCGCGCCGAACTCGACAAGCTAGCCAATGCGCTGATCGAGCTCAGCGCGGAGATTCCGGAGGAAATCGATTGGGTTCTGCGCGTTGACGGCCACACCGATAAACGCCCGCTATCGGGCACCGGACGCCTGCGCGACAACTGGGACTTGTCGACGGCCCGCGCCATTTCGGTCGTCCAGTATCTGATCTCGCAAGACGTGCCGCCGGATCGTCTGGTCGCAGCCGGCTTTGGCGAGTTCAGACCGCTTGACGACGCCGACACCGAGGACGCCTATCGCCGCAATAGGCGGATCGAACTTAAGCTGACGCAGCGCTAATCGGCGCCCGATCGGCGTCGAACTGAAGCGCCGCAAGCTCGGCGTAAAGCCCGCCCTTGCCGACAAGTGCGGCATGTGTCCCGGCCTCAATGATCCGGCCGCGATCAAGCACAAGGATTCGGTCGGCGCGCTGCACGGTAGCAAGCCGATGTGCGATGACCAGCGTTGTGCGACCAGCCATCAATGTGTCGAGCGCATCCTGCACGAGCGCTTCCGATTGTGCATCTAAGGCGCTTGTCGCCTCGTCTAGCAGCAGTACCGGCGCGTCCCGTAAGATCGCCCGCGCGATCGCCAAGCGTTGGCGCTGGCCGCCCGACAGCGTGACACCACGCTCGCCGATCAGCGTGTCATAGCCCTCCGGCATCTCGGCGATGAACGTGTCGGCTCGTGCCTGGCGCGCCGCCTCGCGGACCTCGTCGTCAGCGGCGCCCGGCCGGCCAAAGCGGATGTTCTCGGCGGCACTTGCGGCGAAAACGACGATGTCCTGCGGCACCAGAGCGATCCGCTGGCGCAAATCTTCCGGGTCGGCCTGATCGATCGCAACGCCGTCAACGGTGATCGTACCGGACACCGAGTCGTAGAACCGAAGGAGCAGCTGAAAGACGGTACTCTTTCCGGCGCCAGAAGGGCCTACGATGGCAACGGTCTCGCCAGGCTCGATTTCAAAGCTCAAACTGTCGAGCACGCGCGCGTCGGCGCGCTCTGGATAGATGAAGTGGACGTCCTTGAACGCAACGCGACCCTCAGCAGGCGTGGGCATTGAGACAACGTGCACCGGCGGCTCGACGTCCGACTGAACGGCGAGAAGTTCACTCAACCGTTCCGCCGCGCCGGAGGCCTGCGCGATCTCGCCCCAGACCTGCGACAACTCGCCAAGAGCGCCTGCGGCGAAGACAGCATAGAGCACGAACTGACCGAGCGCCCCGGGCGTAAGGCGGCCGGCCATGACATCTTGCGCACCGATCCATAGCACCGCGACCACGCTGGCGAAGACGAGAAAGAGCGCAAACGCCGTCAACACGGCCCGCGCCGCCATCGACGCCCGCGCCGCCCGAAACGCCTTTTCGACGGCGTTCGCGAACCGCCGCCTGGTATCGCGCTCTCGGGTGAAGGCCTGCACCACGCGGATCGCCCCGACGGCCTCACTGGCAAAGGCCGCGGCATCGGCCAATGTGTCCTGAGCCAGGCGCGACCGGCGCCGAACCGCGCGTCCGAAGGCGACAATCGGCAAAACGATAAAAGGAATGGCGATCAGAACCATGCCGGAGAGGCGTGGACTGGTGACGACCATCATCGCCGTTGCGCCCACGAACAGGAAGAGGTTGCGCAGCGCCACCGAGGCGCTGGCGCCGACGGCGGCTTTGATCTGCGTCGTGTCGGCTGTCAAACGCGACACGACCTCGCCAGATTTCGATCGATCGAAAAAAGCCGGCGACAGACGGGTCAAATGGTCGAACACGGCAACCCGAAGATCGCTGACCACGCGTTCGCCGAGCCAGGTGACGAAGTAGTAGCGAGAGGCGCTGGCAATCGACAGAACCAAAACGACGATGATCATCATCGTGAAATAGCGATCGATGAAACCGCCGTCGTCACCGGTGAATCCGTGATCGATCATGCGCCTGACGGCGAGCGGCACCGCCAGCGTTGCGGCCGAGGCTGTGACCAAAGCCAAAAAGGCAAGCAGCAGTCTGCCGCGATAGCGCATGACGAACGGAACAAGTGTCCTGAGAGGCCGAAGGTCCGTGCGCGACGGCTTTTCGCCGTTTGTGGTCTCGTTAGCTTGGTCGCGCACAAAGGTCTCCCGGTCGATCTGTCACAACGGCCGCACCTTGCCGTAGGGCGGCAATACTAACTGGCGTACTTCCGCGAAGTCGACCTTGCGCCGCGTCAACCGTTGGTCTATATCGCAGCGCAATTCCTGACATGAGGTGTGATGCCGCAGCGCGGCCACCCGATTTACGTGGACGAAGCCATGAAGCCCGATATTCATCCCGATTACCACAAGATCAAGGTCGTCATGACCGACGGCACCGAGTATGAGACGTTTTCGACCTACGGATCGGAAGGCGATACGCTAACTCTCGACATCGATCCCAAGACCCATCCAGCCTGGACCGGCGGCAACCAGCACCTCGTTGACCGCGGCGGCCGGGTCTCGCGCTTCAAGAAGAAGTATGACGGTTTTCTCGGCAGCTAAGTCGGGACAGCCACAAGACTTCGAAGACCCCGGCCCCGCCGGGGTTTTTTGTTTGCGGTGGTACGCTTACCGGCCGCCGAAAATCTGCTCCAGACGGCTGACTTGGCCGTGAACATCGTTCTTGCGTCGACGCGGTTGGGTCGTCGGTCCGTAGAGCAAGGTATCCAACCGGCGGACACGGCGCTGAAAGGCGAGGCTCCGGTCGATCAATCGCACCAAACCTTCCGGCAGGTCGAGATAGCTGTCGTCGTCTGTGTTCGGCGGCAAGGTATCCAGAGACACCTTGCGGTTCTCGTCTGCCGCCTGCTCGCGCGTCATCTCGCCGTCATTGACAGCACGCTGCAGAAGCAGCCAAGACGCGATCTGCATCAGCCGCGTGGTCAGCCGCATGCTCTCCGAGGCGTAGAGAAGCGAGACCGGACGCGCCAGCTGTTTCACGTCATCCCGTCCCTGGCCGTCCAGATAGTCGGCAGTCTCCTCAACCAGTCCCATGCCTTCGGAAAAGAAACGCCGGAACTGCGCCGAATTCGCGAAGCGCTCGACAAAGGCGATCGCCTCGGCTTCGGTTCGATTTGATGGCTGAGTCCGGTCCGACAACACGCAAACTCCGAAAACGCGACTGCGGCAGGCATGGTGCACATATTGCGCCCTCGCCACAAGCCAATGCCCTCAGATGTGACGAGACTGTCACTCCGGTTTAAAGCCAATGGCGTCCCAGATGGGTGTCAATGTTCGGATATAGTTAACCAAGGTCCGGTCGAAATGCGGTCCGGATCCAGACGAAAAAAGAGCCGCCAAAAAGGCGGCTCGAAGAGTCTAACAGGGAGGCGTCAAACAGAGTGGACAGGAGCCACTCGAAAGATCCAGAAAACTGGATGGGGATTAGTTAACCCTGTTGGTGTTAAAAAATGGTTAACGCGATCAGAAATCGCCGATTTTGTGCAAAATACCTCGGAAGGGAACGCGTAAACAGTTGAAATTCATCAGGTTTTAAATAGCGATTCAGCTGCGGACAGATCCGATTTCTTCCGATCGATTTCCGCTTTCAACCGCTCTATTTCCTGCGACAGCACCGAAACGACCTCCTCAAGCTCGTCCACGGACAGCGGATCCAGCATTTGGCCGATCTCGTAATTTGGCTTCTTGCGCGGTTCGTCTTCGTCCATAGTCATCATCCAATTCAGGACCTTTCAAAGACCGGGAGTGTAGCAAATGTCCGACCTGCCCGAAACGATGACGGCGATTGAAATTTCAGAGCCTGGCGGCCCTGAGGTCCTGAAGCCCGCGACGGTGCCCGTGCCAGCGCCAGGGCCCGGTCAAATCCTGATCAAGGTGGCAGCCGCCGGCGTCAATCGCCCGGATGTGCTTCAGCGCAAGGGCGCCTATCCGCCGCCGCCGGGCGCGCCGCCCGGACCAGGTCTCGAAGTCGCTGGAACGGTGGCAGCCACAGGAGACGGCGCCACGCGACATGCCATCGGAACACCGGTCTGCGCCCTGGCTGCCGGCGCAGGATACGCCGCCTACTGTGTGGTCGATGAGCGCCATGCCCTGCCCGTGCCCGACGGTCTCTCCATGATCGAGGCCGGCGGAATACCCGAAACATTCTTCACCGTGTGGCATAACGTCTTCGAGCGTGGCGGGCTTCAGGCGGGAGAGTCACTCCTGGTCCATGGCGGATCGAGCGGCATCGGCACCACGGCGATCCAGCTTGCGGTGGCGCGCGGAGCAACGGTCTTCGCAACCGCCGGCTCGGCGAAAAAATGTGCCGCCTGCCAAGACCTCGGCGCTAGGCGAGCGATCAACTATCGCGACGAGGATTTCGTTGCCGTCATCAAGGAGGAAACGAGCAAGCACGGCGTCGATGTCATATTGGACATGGTCGGCGGCGCCTACATCGAGCGCAATTACAACGCCGCAGCGCTCGAAGGCCGCATCGTTCAAATCGCCTTCCTTGGCGGACCGAAGGTGGAGGTCGACTTCACGCGCCTCATGATCAAGCGGCTGACCCACACCGGTTCGACGATGCGCCCGCAATCAGTCGATGCCAAGGCAAGGATCGCCGAAGGCCTCAAAGACGAGGTCTGGCCGCTGATCGAAGCCGGCAAAGTTAAACCGGTGATCCATTCAACGTTCCCGTTGGTCGAAGCCGCGGCAGCCCATGCGTTGATGGAAACCAGCGATCACATCGGCAAGATCGTCCTCTGCGTCGAATAAGATGCGCGCAAACAAGAATTGAAACTTCGGCGCAACCGGCCTATAAGCCGCTCAATTCCCGTTCAATTTCGCTGAACGATCCCCTTTTCCGGCGGGGCCACGCCGGGGAAGCGACAGGAGAAAACCATGTCCGACGTTCCTTTGATGCCGAAAGCCACCGCCGTTTGGTTGGTCGACAACACCGCTCTTTCATTCCGGCAGATCGCCGATTTCTGTCACCTACACGAACTGGAAGTAAAGGCGATCGCCGACGAAGAAGCCGCGCAAGGCATCAAAGGCCTCGACCCGATCGGCAACGGTCAGTTGACCCGCGACGAAATCGAAGCCGCCGAGGCCGATCCGACCCACAAGCTAAAGCTTGCCCGCTCCAAGGTGCAGGTGCCGACCAAGCGCACGCGCGGACCGCGCTACACGCCCGTGTCGCGCCGCCAGGATCGGCCGAACGCCATTCGCTGGCTGGTGCGCAATCATCCAGAACTGTCGGACGCGCAGATCATCCGTCTGGTCGGCACGACCAAGCCGACAATCGCAGCGATCCGCGACGGCACCCACTGGAACGCCGCCAATCTTCAGCCACTCGACCCGGTCACGCTCGGACTTTGCTCCCAGATCGATCTCGACCACGAGGTGCAACGTGCGGCCAAGCGCGCCGGCGTGACCGCGCCGCCGCCGGAGCTGGAAACGACGTTGCTGTCGGCGGAAGAAACGACAGCGCCAGAGGCGCCTGCGGAGCCGGAACCGTTTGGCGAACTTGCGCCGGAAGCCGCACCCGAAGCGCCGGCGGAGGAAGAGGAATACACGGCCGATTCCGTTTTCGGCCAGCTCGCGGAGAAATTCGGCAAGACAACCCGAGAGGAAGACTAGAGGCCGGCTAAAACCGTCCGGGCTCAACAAAGCCGGTCAAGAGACCGACCGCGTCCGCGCCGACCTCGCGCTCAAGGAAGTCCTTCAGCGTTTTGCCTGATTCCGGCCAGAACCGGTCATCCAGCACGGTCAGCTCATCCATCCGGTCGATACGGAATGAGCGAAAGTCGGTACGCAACTCACACCAGGCCGTCAGCGTCCAGGCGCCACCCCAAAAGAACAGGCCAAGCGGCCGCACACGGCGGGTGGAAGCCTCGCCGTCCTCCCGCCGATAGCCGAGTTCGACCAGGCGTGCCCCACCGATCGCGTCGTCGAGGCGGTCGAGCCGTTCACGAACATCGGCACTGAGCTTAAAGGTCGGTGCGTAAATCCGCGTTTCGCGGATGCGGGTCTTCAGCTTCGGCGGTAGGATGGCATCGATCTTGACCATCGCCTCCTCGGCCGCCAGCGCCAGGCGCGCGCCACCCCAAGCCGACGCCAGACGGGCGCCCACCATCAGCGCGGTGATCTCGTCGTGTGTGAACATAAGCGGCGGCAGGTCGAAACCAGAGCGCAGCACATAGCCGACACCCGCCTCGCCATCGATCGGAACGCCGCTCGCCTGCAGATCGGCGATATCGCGATAGATCGTGCGCTCGGAGACTTCGAGCGCTTCGGCGAGTTTGGCGGCCGTCGACAGCCGACCACCCCTCAGGTGTTGGACAATCCGAAAGAGGCGGTCGGCGCGACGCATCGGCGGCTCCGCAAGGCTACTGCGAAAAGATGCCGATCGAATTGCCGTCCGGGTCGCGGCAATAGACGAACCGCCCGGCTGGAATGTCGATAATCGGCGAGACGACCTTGCCGCCGGCGGCTTCGACCCGGCCCATGGCAGCCTCGACATTGTCGATCGCGGCCAAATGCACGGTGATGCCATTGCCATCTGTCGCCGGCTTGCCAGGATAAAGATGGCCAGAGACGGCGTTCTCGCCACCACCATAAGCGAAGACGGCCATCGGGTTCGGACCATCATTTTGATCGCTCAGCGCGGTCATCAAAACGGCGCCGTAAAAGGCCTTGGCCTTTTCCATGTCGGTTACGGGGATTTCGAACCAAACAGCGGCGTTGGCCGGTGTTGTCATCGGGGCTTCTGCGGTTGCGGGTGCGGTCATGTCACTTTCCTTCGGTGGGGCATCAGCTCCATTTGAGCCATGCATGTTGTCGCACACCCCTCCTGACAGCATCCTGTCAGGAGTATTCGCCGGAGGCGAGAATAGTTTTTCGTGAGGGAAACTGGTCAGTCGTCGTCGACGGCCACCGTATAGGCGAGGCCAAGACGACCGCCATCCGCGTAGACCGTCTGACCGGTCACGTAGCTGGCGTCGTCAGACGCGAGAAACACGGCAACACCGGCAATCTCGGACGGTTCGCCGATGCGACCAATCGGTGTGCGCGCCAGAATGGCCCGCCGGGCGTCCTTTTGAGTGACGACCGACTCCAGCATCTTGGTCATGACGCTGCCCGGTCCGATTGCGTTCACCCGAATGCCATAGCGCGCCAGCGATTGCGCCATGACGCGCGTCAGCTGCTGCACGCCACCCTTGGATATCGAGTAAGGCACCTGGTCCGGCAGTGCGAAGACCGCGTTGATCGACGACATGTTGATGATCGTCCCGGGCGGATCACCGGCCTCGATCTGTTTGACCATCTGCTTCGCCACGGCCTGGCCGGCGAGAAACCCACCCTTCAGGTTGATGTTCAGGACCCGGTCGAACGTTTCCTCGTCGATTTCCAGAAAGTCAGCTTTGGCGACGATACCGGCGTTGTTGACGAGGATGTCGACACGGCCGAAGCGGTCGAGCGTCGAGGCCAGAAGATTATGGACGTCCAGGCGCTGTGCGACATTGCACGAAACGTACAAGGCCTCCGCGCCACTCTCTGTCAAAGTAGCTTCGGCGGCTTCGCCGGCTTTGGCATCAAGATCGGCAATGACGACCTTCGCACCCTCATCGGCGAACCGGGTGGCGATGGCGTTGCCAATGCCCTGGGCAGCGCCGGTGACGATCGCAACCTTGTTTTCTAGTCTCATGGCATCCTCTAGCGTTAGGACGCCGCGACCTTAACCACCAAAGCCTCTCGCCTTCAACGCCTCACCGATTTCGTCCAAAATGACAGGGTCGTCGATCGTCGCCGGCATCTTGTAATCCACGCCGTCGGCGATCGCGCGCATCGTGCCGCGCAGGATCTTACCCGAGCGGGTTTTCGGAAGCCGGGGAACGGTGATCGCGGTCTTGAACGCCGCGACCGGGCCGATCTTCTCGCGTACCAACTGAACGGCTTCCTTCTCGATCTCGCCATTGTCGCGATCGACACCGCTTTTGAGCACGATGAACCCTGCCGGAATCTGACCCTTCAGCTTGTCGGCAATACCGATGACGGCGGTTTCAGCGACGTCTGGATGATTGGCCAAAACCTCCTCCATCGCGCCCGTCGAAAGCCGATGGCCGGCGACGTTGATGATGTCGTCGGTCCGCGCCATGATGTAGAGATAGCCGTCTTCGTCCATATAGCCGGCGTCCGCCGTGGCGTAGTAGCCGGGGAACTCGCTCAAATAGCTGTCGCTAAAGCGCGCATCATTGTTCCACAAGGTTGGCAGATTGCCGGGCGGTAGTGGAAGCTTGACGGCGATCGAGCCCATTTCGCCGGCGGCAACCTCATGACCGGCCGTATCGAGAATTTGAACGTCGTAGCCTGGCATCGCGACGGTCGGCGATCCGTACTTGACCGGCAGCATGCCAAGCCCCACCGGATTGGCGGCAATCGCCCAACTGGTCTCCGTCTGCCACCAGTGATCGATCACTGGCACACCGAGTTTTTCCTCCGCCCATTGAATGGTGTCGGGGTCGGCCCGTTCGCCGGCGAGGAACAGGGTGCGCAGGCTGGAGAGGTCATACTTCTCGATGAACGCGCCGTCCGGGTCTTCCTTCTTGATGGCGCGAAATGCGGTCGGGGCGGTGAACAGCGCCGCGACCCGGTGCTGGTTGATGACGCGCCAGAACGTGCCGGGATCGGGTGTCCCGACAGGCTTGCCCTCAAAGACGATCGTCGTGCAGCCATGGAGCAACGGTGCATAGACGATATAGGAATGGCCGACGACCCACCCGACGTCGGATGCGGCCCAGTACACCTCGCCGGGCTCGATGCCGTAGATATTCGACATCGTCCATTTGAGCGCGACCATATGGCCGCCATTGTCGCGAACCACGCCTTTCGGCTGGCCGGTCGTGCCCGACGTGTAGAGGATATAGAGCGGGTCGGTGGCATCGACCGGGCAACAGGGCACTTCGGCGCCTGCGCTCTTGGCAGCGCCGACCTGCGCCGCCCAGTCATGGTCTCGGCCATCGATTAATGTCGCTTCGGCCGCCTCCCGTTGTAGTATCAGGCATCCGTCTGGCTTGTGAGCACTCAGCTCGATGGCACCGTCCAGAAGCGGCTTGTAGGCGACAACGCGACCGGGCTCCAGGCCGCACGATGCGGAAAGAATAAGCTTCGGCTGGCAATCATCGATCCGCGTCGCCAACTCGCGCGCGGCGAATCCCCCGAAGACGACGGAATGCACGGCGCCGAGACGGGCGCACGCCAGCATCGCGAACACAGCCTCGGGGATCATCGGCATATAGACGATGACGCGGTCGCCCTTTGTGACGCCCAAATCGATCATCACCTGCGCCAACGCCTGCACTTCGGCGAGGAGTTCGGAATAGGTGTAGGTCCTGACCGCACCCGTCATCGGGCTGTCGTAGATCAGCGCCGTCTGGCCTGGTCGGCCGCCTTGAACATGGCGATCGATGCAGTTGTAGCAGGTGTTGCACGACGCCCCCGCGAACCACTGGCCGAACACGCCCTTCGACGCGTCGAACACCGTATCCCAAGGCGTTTCCCATTGGATGTCCTGTGCCGCCTGGGCCCAAAACTTCTCAGGGTCCTTTTTCCATTCGGCATAGACGTCGTGATAGCGGCTGGGCATTTTATCGTCCTCCCCAATCGGCCGGCGCAATGTGCCCGCACTGCGGTCCAGCAATCAAGATGGCAGTGGCCAGACTTTAGACTAGCCACTGGCCGGCCGAATTGACTTGACCCCGAATTGCGATAGACGGGCGACATGATCACCGATCCCTGGTTCTACGTCGTCGCAATCCCGGCCGTTCTGCTTGTCGGCATGTCGAAAGGCGGTTTTGGCGGCACCTTGTCGATGCTCGGCGTTCCATTGATGGCACTGGTGATCTCGCCGATCAAAGCCGCGGCGATCCTGCTGCCAATCCTGATTGTCATGGACATGGTCGGCGTCGCGTCCTACCGCAACGTGTTCGATCGTCGCAGCATCACCATTATGTTGCCGGCAGCGGTCGTTGGAATCGGCGTCGGTTGGGCAACCGCGCGGTTCTTCGATGAACAGCTTGTACGGCTAGTGATCGGCGCATCGGCGCTGATCTTCGCCATCGACTTCTGGCGCAAGCCGGCCGAGGTCCGCCAGACCGCGCAACCGCACAATGCGCCCAAGGGCGTGTTTTGGGGGAGCCTTACAGGCTTCACCAGCTTTCTCGCCCATGCCGGCGCGCCGCCCTACCAGATGTACATGTTACCGCTGCGCCTGGAGCCGCTCGTGTTTGCCGGCACCTCGGTGGTGTTCTTCACGACCGTCAACCTGATCAAGACCGTACCGTACTTCTTTCTGGGCCAGTTCAGCGGCGAGAACCTGATGACCTCCGCCGTCCTCTTGCCGCTGGCGCCCTTGGCCACGCTCGCCGGCGTTTGGTTGGTCAAGCGCGTCCCCAAAGGACCGTTTTATACGTTCACCTATGCGTGCTTCTTCATCGCATCGCTGAAACTGATTTGGGACGGTGTCAGTGGACTGTTATAGACAGTCCGCTCGCCTCCGCGTTTAGGGACCCTGCCATGACGACGCCGTTCGACCGCGATCTCGACAAGACACCCGCAAACTATCAGCCGTTGACGCCGATCTCCTTCCTGGCGCGCACGGCGCAGGTGTTTCCCGATCACCCGGCGATCATCCATGGCGAGGCGACGACCACCTATAGGACCTTCTATCGGCGCGCGCGGCAACTGGCGTCGGCCCTGGCGAAACGCGGCATCGGTCGCGGCGACACGGTATCGGTCATGCTGCCCAACACGCCGCCTATGCTGGAAGCGCACTACGGCGTGCCGATGACCGGTGCCGTGCTGCACACGATGAACACGCGGCTCGATGCTGCGATCATCGCCTTTCAGCTCGACCACGCCGATTCCAAGATCGTCATAACCGACCGAGAGTTTGCGACTACGATGAAAGCGGCCTTGGCCGAGGCCAAGGTCGCCCCCCTCATCATCGACTACGACGATCCCGAATTCCCGCAGGAGGGCGAGCGGCTCGGTTCGCTCGACTATGAGGATTTCGTGTCGAAAGGAGATCCCGATTTTGCTTGGTCGCCGCCGGGTGACGAGTGGGATGCGATCTCCCTCAACTATACGTCCGGCACGACCGGCAATCCGAAGGGCGTCGTTTACCATCACCGCGGCGCCTACCTGATGGGCTACGGCAACGTTGTCGCTGGGGACATGTCGAAACACCCGGTCTATCTGTGGACGCTGCCGATGTTCCACTGCAATGGCTGGTGCTTCCCGTGGTCGATCTCAGTGGTGGCCGGCACCCATGTCTGCCTGCGCTGGGTTCGCGCCAAGGCGATGTACGACGCGATCGCCGACGCTGGCGTCACGCATCTGTGCGGTGCGCCGATCGTCATGGCGACGCTCTTAAACGCCGCCGAGGACGAGAAGCGGACATTCCCGCAAAATGTCCACTTCATGACGGCCGCCGCCCCGCCACCTGAGGCAGTGTTGGCCGGCATGGCGGAGGCCGGCTTCCAGGTGACCCATCTCTATGGCCTGACGGAAACCTACGGTCCGGCCGTGGTCAACGAATGGCATGGCGATTGGGACAATCTTGAGACAGGCGAACGCACATCGAAGAAAGCGCGCCAGGGCGTGCGCTATCAGGCTCTCGAAGACTTGACCGTGATGGACCCTGAGACCATGACCCCGGTGCCGGCAGACGGAGAAACGCTCGGCGAGGTCATGTTCCGTGGCAACATCGTCATGCGAGGATACCTCAAGAACCCGGATGCGACGACGGATGCACTGGCCGGCGGCTGGTTTCATTCCGGCGATCTGGGCGTCATGCACCCGGACGGCTACATCCAACTCAAGGACCGGTCGAAAGACATCATCATTTCCGGCGGCGAGAACATCTCATCGATCGAGGTGGAGGACGTGCTTTACAAGCACCCGGCCGTCCAGGTGGCGGCCGTCGTCGCCAAGCCCGACGACAAATGGGGCGAGACGCCGTGCGCCTTCATCGAGCTGACGCCGGGCGCCGAGGTGACGGCTGAAGACATCACCGCCTATTGCCGCGAGCATCTCGCCCGCTACAAGGTGCCCCGCCATATCATCTTCGCCGAAGTGCCGAAGACCTCGACCGGTAAGATCCAAAAATTCAAGCTTCGGGAAATGGCGCAATCGGCCTGACTATGCGTCGATGAGGCGCTCGATCAGTACCTCTTGGTCGACAAATGCCGGGTCAAAGGAACCGCGCTCAGCGTCTCGCCCGCCATCCCTTTTAGGGCCGCGGCGAACGTCTTGAAATAGCCGCGCGATTGAAGCGCTTGAACGGTTTCGGGCTTGTCCCAACGTCCCCAGTGGATGCGTGTATTGCCCTCTTTCGCCTTGCTCACCTGGTAATGGAACTTGCCGGCGATCTCTTCGTCGCCGTTCACAGCGTCGATGAATGTCGCAATAGCCGCCTCCCACGCGGCTTCGTCACCGTCGAATTCATATCGGATCGAGATTCCGTGCATCGCCGTCGCTCCCTATCTGGCAATCGAACGATCAAAGGCTGCGGAAGATGCCCTGGCACACGATCATGATGACCAGCGCCACCAGCCAGTAACCGGCATCGACCATGCGGGCATAACCGGACTTCTTGGTGAACATACCGCCTGAGTAAGCGAGCACCGTGAAGGCCACGGTCGCCAGAATGACGGTCAAAAGCGCATTGGACACAGCCGTGACGCCAACGAACCAGCTCATCAGAAGAAGGCCGATGACCTGAGATACCATGGCACCGACAGGCATCTCGCTGGCATCTCCGAGTTCAACATCGACACCCTCGGCCCATTTCACGCCGAAGAGCTTTGGCGAATACCACAGCCATCCGACCAGGAACGAAACGACGGCGCCCGCCACGACACCCAGCCAACTCACGCCATTCAGCAACTCTCCCATCGACACACCCTTTCGCGTCCAGCTAATTCGCTCATTTAATTAATCACTATTTTAATTAATGTGCAAACTTAGTGCCACGCGAACAATGCATCTGCAAATGAGCGGAGCGAGACGTTCCAACCTACGGCAAAGTACATCTAGGGATTGAAACAAGGCGGCAGGACGACAGCCGAAGCCGCCCCTGCTGGCGAAGCAGGCCGCGATCGAAAATCAAAACTGTGGAAAAACTAAATAGTCCCGGCACCATCCGGAGCGCCGGCTTGGAACGAACGTGTGGCCCGCTATCCCGCGGGCGAATTTGATACGGTTAGTGCGCGACGATGCGCAGCCGTTCGATCTCCTCTTTGAGCCTGAGTTTCTTTCGCTTCAGCTCACCGATCTTAAGGTCGTCTCCGCCCGGATGGGCCAATTCCTCTTCGATCAGTTGGTCAAGATTGCGATGTTTGCGCTGCAACTCAACAAGGTGAGCCTGTGCGTCCATGCCGGACCTCCCACGGTTCAGTTGAGGGTGACAGTATTGTGACACAATATCGCAGTCAGACAAGGGCCAGGACGCGGCAAGCGAGAAACGCTGGTGATAAACTTAACCAAGAGTTGTGAAATCGATGAGGCTTGTTGTCAGTTCTACCGGCGAACGGCACAATGCAAACTGTGATAGGCAGGTCATCCTGCGATGCGGAAGGCTCATGATACCACACGCCAAGGACAAGCTCCGCACCGAGCTTCAGCAGCTCCGTCAGGAGCACCGCGATCTCGACCTGGCGATCGGTGCCTTGGACGAGGCCAGTCTTCAAAACGATCTGCAGCTACGCCGGCTCAAGAAGAAGAAACTGGCGCTCAAGGATCGGATCTCGCAGATCGAGATCGACCTTCTTCCCGATATCATTGCCTGACTTATGTATGCGGTCTTGCGCGCCCGCCTTCTGATTGGCTATCACCGCCCTTCCTGAACCGGCCAACAACGACTGATTGAAAGCCACCCGACATGGCCGATCACGCCGTCATCGCCATTATCATGGGCAGCCAGTCCGACTGGCCGACCATGCGACACGCCGCCGAGACGCTGGACGATCTCAATGTGGCGTATCATGCGCGAATCGTCTCGGCGCATCGCACACCAGAGCGACTTTACGACTTCGCCAAGTCGGCCGAGGCGAACGGCTATCAGGTGATCATCGCCGGCGCCGGCGGCGCGGCCCATTTGCCCGGCATGACAGCCGCCTTGACGACCCTTCCCGTTTTCGGCGTTCCGGTCGAATCACAGGCCCTGTCCGGCCAGGACAGTCTCCATTCGATCGTTCAAATGCCGGGCGGCGTTCCCGTTGGAACATTGGCGATCGGCAAGGCTGGCGCAATCAACGCGGCGCTTCTGGCTGTTTCCGTCCTCGCACTTTCGAACCCAGATCTCGCGAAACGCTACAAAGCCTGGCGCGCCGCACGGACCGAGTCCGTTGCGACCAACCCGCAAGATGACCAGTAACCCGCTGCTGGAGCCAGGCGCGACAATCGGGATCCTGGGCGGCGGACAGCTCGGTCGCATGCTTGCCATGGCGGCCGCACGACTGGGGTATCGGTCGCATATTTTCTGCCCCGATCCTGACAGTCCGGCCTTCGATGTTGCTGCCGCGCAAACGGTTGCCGCCTATGAGGACACCGCAGCGCTGGACGATTTCGCCGCCGCGGTCTCCGTCGTCACCTATGAGTTTGAGAATGTCCCCGTCGACAGCGCCTTTCATCTGGATCGCAACGTGCCCGTGCGGCCCTCGCCCGCCGCGCTCTACATGGCCCAAGACCGGCGCAACGAAAAAATCTTTCTCACCGATCGCGGCATCGCGGCAGCCGCCTTTTCTGCAGTCGACAGCGCAAAAGCCGTCTCGGCGGCGCTCGACAAACTCGACGCGCCGGCGATCCTGAAGACCCGTCGCCTGGGCTATGACGGCAAGGGTCAGACGACGGTGCACGCCGCGAACGACGCCGAAGGCGCCTGGCGGACAATCGGCGAAGCGCGCGCGATCCTGGAACGCGTCGTGCCGTTCGAGCGTGAGATTTCCGTCGTCATCGCCCGCGACCAAACGGGTGCCACGGCCGCCTATCCGCCGGTCTGGAACATCCACGAGAACCATATTCTAAAGACCACCCGCGCACCCGCGCCGATCCCCGACACGCTCGCGAAAGAGGCTCAGGCCATCGCTAGCCGAATCGTCGAGACACTCGACTATGTCGGCGTCATGGGTGTCGAGATGTTCGTGGTGAACCGGGAAGGCGAATTGTCGCTTGCCATCAACGAGATGGCGCCGCGCGTCCACAATTCCGGGCATTGGACTCTGGATGGCGCGGCGACCGACCAGTTCGAGCAGCATATCCGCGCCATCGCCGGCCTGCCGCTCGGCTCGCCGGAGATGATCGCGCCACGTGTCGAGATGACCAATTTGATCGGCGATGAAGCGAACGACATAACCGCTCTGGCAAGCGAAGCGGGGGACTGCATTCATCTCTACGGCAAGGCGGAGAGCCGGCCGGGCCGCAAGATGGGCCACATCAACCGCCTGCGATGGTCGGAGGACGGTAGTGCCAAAGTCTGAGATCGAGAGTAATTCAAGACCCTACCAAGTCCGCAGCCCCTCTCCTATATGCTCGTAACAAGCATACGGAGCCAAAATGCAAACATTCCTAATCTATCCCCGCGTCACTACTAATCTTGTAGGCTATTTCATTGGCGCCAAATCGGAAGCGGACGCGCGCATCATGTGCGAACGCGCCACGACACATGCAAAGGCTGCAACGCGCCAAGACGAATACGATTGTGTCCCCGTCAAAAGAGTACCACCACCGGAAGGCGTGGTTCATGGGACGGACGACCAAGTTTTCTCAGCTCAGCCGAATGCCGTGAAACTTCGTTGATAAGTCCGGCATTGTCGCTGTATGGACGGTCGCACCGCGATTTGAACGTGCCGCCCCTGGACTTGATGCGGCGATTCTGCTATGCGGCGCGCTCCTAACGGACATCACCGTGCTGGCGGCGTCCAAACGCTTGTTGGGCGCCGGTTTGGCATGTCCGATGATGATGACAACACGAGACTAGGATAGACGATTGCAGGTTCTCGTTCGCGACAACAATGTCGATCAGGCGCTGAAGGCGCTGAAGAAGAAGATGCAGCGCGAGGGCATCTTCCGGGAAATGAAGCTGCGCGGCCATTACGAAAAGCCGTCGGAGAAAAAGGCGCGCGAGAAGGCCGAGGCCGTCCGCCGCGCCCGCAAACTGGCCCGCAAGCGCGCCCAGCGTGAAGGCCTGATCCCAGGCAAGGCGCGCAGCCGCTAACGGCAAGTGATGCCGGGACACCGGCAGCGCGACAGATGAAAGAGCGGGCCTTGGCCCGCTTTTTTGCGTGCAAATCGCGACCGAAAGACGCAACGGCCTTGGCCTGGTTGCCGGAATCAGCGAGCCTTGCGATATTCGGTTTGAATGGCATTAAGTGCGGCTTCGGCCTGCGACGCGGAAGACCGGAATTGAATCGTTTGGATAGAACACCACGACCGACGACGGTGGCGCGCAACCGCCCCGCGGCGCGAGGTGTCGTCATCACGGCTGTCGCAGGACTAGTGCTGGCTGGATGCGCCGGCGGTGGTGGTCCCAATACGTCACCTGGTGCGGCCAGCAACATCTCCTCGCTCAACCGGGTCGTCGCCGGCAACCCGTCCGATCCGGCGCCGCTGAACATGCGCGGCATCGCTTACGGCGAGGCCGGCAATTACGACGCCGCGCTCTCCGATTTCAACGATGCCATCCAGCTAAATCCGCGCTTTCACCAGGCCTATGCCAATCGTGCCCTTGTCTACCGTCGCCTCGGCCGCGATCAGGAGGCACTCGCTGATTACAATCGGGCGATCCAGATCTCGCCGAGCTATTCGGAAGCCTATGTCGGGCGCGGCAATATCTATCGGCGAAGCGGCCAGGACCGTCAGGCCCTCAACGACTACAAGACGGCGATCGATCTTAACTCCGACAATCCGCGCGCCTATCACAATCGCGCACTGATCTATCAGGCGCGCAAGCTGCATGACTTCGCCATCGAGGATTTCGCCTCCGCAATCGGTCTCGATCCGGCGGCGCCGGAACCCTATTACGGCCGCGGCGTCAGCTATCTGGCGCAAAAGGATGCCAAGGCAGCACTTGAAGACTTCAACGCCGCCATTCGCCTCAAGCGCAACTATGTGGAGGCGTGGGTCGGTGCCGGACAGGCCTATGAAGGGCTCGGCAATCGCGACGAGGCCGTACGCGCCTATAAGACGGCACTCGGCTACCGCGCCAACACAGAAGCGGCGACGGAGGGCCTGAGGCGCCTGCGGGCGCGCCGAGGGTAAGGCGGATCGCCCGCCGTTCAGTCGGTCGCAAACTCAGAGACAAATGCGGACAGATGACGCAACAGATCGCCGCGCCAGGCGGTGTTGTGATCGACATCGTCGAGAACGATGTGTCGCTTGGGCTGGCGAGCGGCAGAAAAGAGGCGATGGGCCTGACCGGCAGGGATAATGCGGTCGTGGGCGGCTTCAAGGATCAACACCGGTTCCCCGACTTCGCCGATGATGTCGCGGCTTCGCCATTGGTCAAGCATGAGCAAGCGCACTGGAAAGATCGGGTAGCTGTGGGCGGCAACATCGACCGCTGCGGAGAAAGGAACCTCCAGAACGAGCGCGGCGGCGTCTCGCTGCCCCGCAACTTGTGTCGCGACCCCAGATCCCAGCGACTGGCCATAGATTACGATCCGGTCGTATCGTTCGTGCAACCAGTCGAATGCCGTAAGACCATCGGCGATCAATCCGGCTTGGCTCGGCGATCCGGTCGAGCCGGCGTAGCCGCGATAGCTAACGGCGAAGAGGCCGTAGCCGGCACCGATGATCTGTCTGAACGCGTTCTGGCGCGTGGCGAGCGTGCCGGCATTCCCCTGGAAAAACAGGACGACCGGCTGTCCGGGCGAAGGCAGCCCATGCCAGGCGAGAAGCGTTTCGCCGTCCGGCGTCTCAAGCCGCACCGTTTGTAGAGCCTGAAGACCAACGTCTGCCGGCGGCAGGACCTCGCCGCCGGCCGGATAGAGCATTGGCCGCTGCATTGCGAACAACGCAGCAAGCCCAGCCAGATAGATTGCGACCAGCGCGCCGAGCGCTTTGAAAAGTGGCGATCCTCGACCGTTTAGTCGAGCGATTTGACGATCTCCTCAACCATCTTCTTGGCGTCGGAGAACAGCATCATCGTGTTGTCGCGGAAGAACAGTTCGTTTTCCACGCCCGCATAGCCGGACCCCATGCCGCGCTTGACGAACAACACCGTACCCGCCTTTTCGACGTCCAGCACCGGCATGCCGTAAATCGGCGACGCCTTGTCCGTCTTGGCCGCCGGGTTGGTCACGTCATTGGCGCCAATCACGAAGGCAACATCGGCCTGTGCGAACTCGGAGTTGATGTCCTCCAATTCGAACACCTCGTCATAGGGAACGCTGGCCTCGGCCAACAGCACGTTCATATGGCCCGGCATGCGCCCGGCCACCGGGTGGATGGCGTACTTAACCTCGACGCCCTCCGCCTTCAGCATATCGGCCATCTCACGCACCGCGTGCTGCGCTTGCGCGACCGCCATGCCGTAGCCAGGCACGATGATGACCTTGGAGCTGTTCTTCATGATGAAGGCGGCATCGTCGGCCGAGCCCTGTTTGACCGGGCGCTGCTCGATCTCGCCTGCTACCGCCGCAGTCTCGCCACCGAACCCGCCGAGGATGACAGATATGAACGAGCGGTTCATCGCGCGGCACATGATGTAGGACAGGATGGCGCCCGACGATCCGACCAGCGCGCCCGTGATGATCAGTGCGGTGTTCTCAAGCGTGAAGCCGATACCAGCGGCCGCCCAACCGGAATAAGAATTCAGCATCGACACGACGACGGGCATGTCGGCGCCACCGATCGGGATGATGATCAAAACGCCGAGCACGAGCGCCAGGATGACGATCAGCCAGAACGCCACGTAGCTTTCGGCCGCGACCAGCCAAACGATGGCGAGCACCAGCGCGACCGCAAGGCCGATATTGATAGCGTGCCTGGACGGCAGCATGATCGGCTTGCCGGACATGCGGCCATCGAGCTTGGCAAAGGCGATGACGGAGCCGGAAAAGGTGATGGCGCCAATGGCGGTGCCGAGCGCCATCTCAAACAAGCTCGCCGCGTGCATGGCGCCCGGTTGACCGATATCGAAGGCCTGCGGCGCATAAAGCGCCGCGGCGGCGACGAAGACGGCGGCCATACCCACCAGCGAGTGGAAGGCGGCGACAAGCTGCGGCATTGCCGTCATCGGCACCTGCCTTGCGATCATCGCACCGATGCCACCGCCGATCGCAACGCCGACGACAATCAGCAGCGAGATGCCGATACTGGACGGCGCCGCCACGAACAGCGTCGTGACAATGGCGATCGCCATGCCGGCCATGCCGAACTGATTGCCGCGCCTGGACGATTCCGGGCTCGACAGGCCGCGTAGGGCCAGAATGAAGAGAACGCCCGAAACGAGATAGAGGAGCGCCGCGAGATTGGCTGACATGGACGCCCCCTAGCGCTCTTTTTTCTTGTACATGGCCAGCATTCGCTGGGTCACCAGGAAGCCGCCGAAGATGTTGACGCTGGCCATGACCAACGCCAGGAAGCCGAAGAACCGTGCGATCCCGGACCCCTCGACCAGATCGAGGGCCGAGGACCCGACGGCCAGGAGCGCACCAACGACGATAACCGAGGAAATCGCGTTGGTAACCGACATCAAGGGTGTGTGCAGCGCCGGCGTCACTGACCAAACGACGTAATAGCCGACGAAGATCGCGAGCACAAAGATCGCGATCCTGAAGATGAACGGATCGACACCGGCAGCATGGGCGATGCCGTCGCCGCCGGATTCTAGCGCGGCAATCGCCATGTCGGCGAAGCCCTTCGCGCTGTCGGCAGCCGCCTGTGCGGCCTCGGCCGCTTCCGCCGCCTTTTGGGCGGCGTCCTGTGCGGTGAGATCACTCATCACCGTCCCCCTTTTCCTGCAGCGCCGGATGGACGAAGTCGCCGTCCTTTGTCAGCGCCGTCGCGGTCACGATTTCATCCTCCCAGTCGATCGCCAGTTCGCCCTTTTCCTTGTCGACCAGTATGTCGAGGAAAGCGACAAGGTTGCGCGCATAAAGGCTCGATGCCGTTGCCGCGATCTCGCCGGCCAGGTTCGGCTTACCGACGATCTTGACACCGTTGTGCACCACCGTTTCGCCAAGCTTGGACACTTCGCAATTGCCGCCGCGCTCGACCGCAAGGTCGACGATCACGCCGCCCTCGCCCATCGATTCCACCATATCCTTCGAAACCAGCACCGGTGCCGGTCGACCCGGGATCAGCGCGGTCGTAACGACAATGTTTTGCTTGGCGATATGACCGGCCACCAGTTCGGCCTGCTTGGCCTTGTACTCGTCCGACATCTCCTTGGCGTAGCCGCCGGCGGTCTCCGCCTGTTTGAATTCCTCGTCCTCGACCGCGATGAACTTGCCGCCGAGGCTCTCGACCTGTTCCTTGGCCGCCGGGCGCACATCGGTGGCGGTGACGACGGCGCCAAGCCGGCGCGCAGTCGCGATCGCTTGCAGTCCAGCAACGCCGGCGCCCATGACGAAGACCTTGGCGGCAGGAACCGTGCCGGCCGCCGTCATCATCATCGGCAGCGCCCGACCATACGCATGGGATGCCTCGACGATCGCCTGATAGCCGGCGATGTTGGCCTGCGACGACAAGACGTCCATGGACTGCGCGCGCGTGATGCGGGGCATGAACTCCATGGCGAAAGCCACTGCACCCGATTTCGCGAGTGGCGTCAGCGCGTCGCGCGCGCCATAGGGGTCGAGAATACCGGCCAGAATAGCGCCCGATTTCAACGCCTTGACGATGTCGTCGGCCGGGCGCTGAACGGTCAGCACCACGTCTGCGTCGGCAAGCGTTTTGTCGCGCGTATCGACGGTGGCACCGGCCTCCTCATAGTCCGCATCGCGGACGAGAGAGCCCATGCCGGCACCCTTTTCGACGGCAACCGATGCCCCAAGCGCAATCAGTCGCTTGACGCTGTCAGGCGTCGCGGCGACCCGCGACTCGCCCTCGGTTGTCTCCGCCGGAACGGCAATTTTCATTGTTGTCCCCCGTCTTCATCGGTCTGACGACTCTATGCCAGGTCGCCGACCGTCAACACCCGATCAGAGCAAGAAAATCGCCATCCCAATCAAGATCGCCGCGATTGCCGCCGTCGCGATCACCGAAAGATTGATGAACAGCTTGTAGGTCTTGTAGTGCTCGTCATAGTCCATTTGCGGCGGGGTTTCGTCGGCCATCTCGCTGAGGTCCTTGTCGCGTCTTGCGGTGACTGGGGATCGCCTAGCACACCGGCCTGGGACGGACAATCCCGGTTGGCCGCGGCATTCAGGCCGCTTCGGGCTCCGACTGGACCAACCCGACACTGGCCAAGGTCTCCGCCTGGCGTTGAGCGACACGATCGATGGAGAAGTCCTCGATCATGCCGTTAAACAAGCGGAAATAGTTCAACTCGGCGCGCAGGTGGAGGAACACGCCGCCAAGCCCAATGGCGGCGCGGTCCATGAAGACGAACTCGCGCGGCACGGTCACCGGTCCCTTCTCCTTGAGCGCCTGATGGACCTGGAAGGCCTGTTTTCGCCCGTACTGCGCCGGGCTGATGCCATCGGCAATCGAGCGAACGCGATCGTCCAGGAGCGGGCCGTAGATGAACCGCGCCCAGATATTCAAGATCTCGATCAGCTCGTCGTTGAGACCGCGAAAGCCCCAAGTCTCGTAGGCGGAGACGACCAGATCGCGATCGTCGGTGCGGATGCCGTTGTAGAGATCGATGACGCCTTTGACGAAGCCAGGCGGGAACAGGCGCACGCAGCCGAAGTCGAGCAGATTGATGCCCGCCGGCGCGCCGCCGTCCTCAAAGACCGTGTAATTGCCAAGATGCGGATCGCCATGAATGACCGCGTAATGGCTGAACGGATACCACCAGGCGCGGAACATGGCGGTCGCTAGCCGGTTGCGCACCTCAAGCGGCGCTTCCTTGTGGTCGAGAAGCTTGGTGCCCTCAAGCCAGGTCATCGTCAAAAGGCGCTTCGTCGACAAATCGTCGATCGGCTCGGGAATGCGGATCAAATCGTCATCGGCGAAGAAGGCGCGGTAGAGCCGCATGTGCCGCGCTTCGCGGTCGTAGTCCAGTTCCTCGCGGACACGGGCCCCGATCTCCGTGAACATCTGGCTTGTGTCTATTGCGGGGTCCATACGGCGATGGAGCGCGAAAAGAACCTGTAGCTGGTTGAGGTCCGCCTCGACGGCGGACTGCATGTCGGGATATTGCAGCTTGCAGGCCAGCGTTCGGCCGTCGTGATGCGTGGCGCGATGCACTTGGCCCAACGACGCGGAAGCGGACGCATCTTGTGAAAAGTCCGCAAACTGTCCACGCCAGTCCTTTCCGAGCTCCGCCGCCATGCGACGCCTCAAGAAGGCGCGACCCATGGGCGGCGCGTCGGACTGCAACTGGGTGAGCTCAGCGGCATATTCGGGGGGTAAAGCGTCTGGAATAGTGGCAAGCAACTGCGCCACCTTCATGATCGGACCCTTCAGTCCGCCAAGCGCCGCCGCGATTTCCTCCGCATTCTCCTGACGATCGATCTCAACGCCGAAAAACCGCGCGCCGGCCATCTTTGCCGCCGCGCCGCCGACATTGGTGCCGACGCGCGCATAGCGCTGAAGGCGTCTTGAAAAGCGATTGTCCTCGCGGTCCATCGATAGTCGCTCGCTCCGCGGCAGGCGTCCCGGTGCGGATAGATAGCGCCCGCGGGAACTTTCGGGAAGAGACTAGAAGTCGATATGGTCCCTGAACTGGCCGACCACCACCTCCCACCACTCAATGGTGTCCTTGAGGTTGTCTTCGGTAACGCCGCCCTTCAGGTTGACCGTGAGCTTGACCCAGGGATCGTCCTCGTCGTCGAGATAGGCCGAACCGAACAGCCGATCGCGGTTCCATTTGATAATGGACGCCGCGTCGAAGCCGCTTTCCTTGTCGAAGCCGGCCGAGAACTGGATGATCTCGCAGTCTTTGCCCTCGGTGCAGGAGTAGAAGTAGATATTGGTTTTTGAGCGCGCGAACGTGGTCCGGATGACCGGATCGCCTTGTGAATCGATTTCAAGCTGCGCACGATAACCAAGTTCCTGCAAGGCCTGGGCGATGAGACCCGGTTTCGTGGCGTCAAGCACATCGGCCGACGGCGGCGTCGATGAATCCTGAGCAAATGCATGGGATGCGAGTATCGCCGCCAGGAAGCCAACAAGTACGGTCTTCATCTTCATTGCTGGTCCCCCCCTGTCCCCTGACCGGTCCTGCGACGATATGTCCGTGCCCGAGGGCAGTCAAGAAAGCCCCCGTGACACGTGCAGTCGACACAAAAATGCACGCGCTCGAGGCAAGGCATCTCGATAGAACTGATCTGGCTCGCGCAACCACAAGCCGTCATAGGCGCGCGATGCTTCGTTCGAGACTAGAACATGGGGTGGCAGCGGAATCAGCTCGGCCGTCCAGCCATGCCATCTCTGCTGAGCCCGCTTGACGGTGTGGTCAAAGTAGCGCTCACGATCACTCCAGCCGTGATAGTCAAAGACCAAGGTATCGGTCGCGACGACGATGTGATTGCCAGTGTAGCCGGCGGCCGGTTTGATCCACAGTGCTAAGGTTTCCGCGGTCGCGAAACGCTCCAGATATGCGTAGGCCAAGATATGGCACGCGCCGCACGCGAAGAAGACGCGATCCGGCAGGTTCCAGCGCTTGACTGGATCGGACTTGTCGTAGCCCCGCGTCCGTGGCTGATACATCAGCCGATCCGGTCCATGGCCTCCAACTCGTCAATGAGCGCCTCGATGACGGTCAAACCCTTCGACCAGAAGTCCGGATCCGTGGCATCCAGCCCGAACGGCGCCAGAAGCTCGGAATGGTGCTTAGACCCGCCGGCCTTCAGCATGTCGAAGTACTTCTCCTGAAACCCGGCCTCGGCGTTCTCGTAGACCGCATAAAGCGAGTTCACCAGGCAGTCGCCGAAGGCGTAGGCATAAACGTAGAACGGCGAGTGGATGAAGTGCGGGATATAGGTCCAGAACGTCTCATACCCCTCGCCCAGACGAACGGCCGGACCGAGGCTGTCGCCCTGCACCGACATCCACAATTCGCCGAGCCCGTCGGCCGTCAACTCGCCCTCGCGGCGGGCCGTGTGCACCTTGCGCTCGAAGCTGTAGAACGCGATCTGACGAACGACCGTGTTGATCATGTCCTCGACCTTGGCCGCCAGCAGCGCCTTTCTCTGCACCGGATCGGTAGTGTCCTTGAGGATGGCCTTGAACGTCAGCATCTCGCCGAACACGCTAGCCGTTTCGGCAAGCGTCAACGGTGTCGGCGCCATCAGCGGGCCCTGATCAGCCGCCAACACCTGGTGGACCCCGTGCCCCAGTTCATGGGCCAGGGTCATGACGTCGCGCGGCTTACCGAGATAGTTGAGGAGAACATAGGGGTGCGCCGAAGGCACGGTCGGATGGGCAAAGGCGCCAGGCGATTTGCCCGGCCTCACGGGCGCATCAATCCAACCCGAGGTGAAGAACCGATCGGCAATCGCGCGCATTTCCGGCGCGAAGGCACCATAGGCGTCAAGGACGGTCTCGCGCGCTTCATCCCAGTCGTATTCGCGCTGCTCGACCGCCGGCAGCGGCGCGTTGCGGTCCCAACTTTCCAACACGTCCTTGCCGAGCCATTTCGCTTTCATCGCATAGTAGCGGTGCGACAGGCGCGGATAGGCGGTGGTCACGCTCTCCGCCAACGCATCCACAACGTCCCGCTCCACGCGATTGGCCAGATGGCGGGAATCGGCGATGTCCTCGAACCCGCGCCAGCGGTCTGAAATCTCCTTGTCCTTCGCCAGCGTGTTGGTGATCAGCGAAAACGTCCGCAGGTTCTCCGAAAAAGTCCTCGCCAGAGCCTCTGACGCGGCGCGACGGCGCGCTTCGTCCGGGTCTTGAAGGAGATTGAGCGTCGGTTCGATCGCCAAGCTTTCGCCGTCGACATCGAAGCGAAGCGCCGTCATCGTCTCGTCGAACAATCGGTTCCAGGCCGTCCGCCCGGAAATCGCCTTTTCGTGAAAGAGCTGCTCCAGCCGGTCCTCAAGCTGATAGGGTTTCTCCTTGCGGATATCCTCTAGCCAGGGCCGGTACTTGGCGACATTGGGAGCCGCCAGAACCGCTTCAAAAACGGCGTCCTCGATCCGGTTCAGCTCCAGTTCGAAAAAGATCAGATGCGACGAGGCGGCCGTGATGCGTTCCTGGACATCGCCATAGAACTTCGAGCGTTCCGGATCAGACGTGTCGCCCGCGTAAACCAGGCCGGCATAGGACACCAGCCGACCGAGAAGGTCTTGCAGAGCCTCATAGCTGACGATGGCCTTGCCGAGCGGCGTGCCGTCATCGGTCACCGCATAGCTGGCGACCTTGCCCTTATGCGCGTCCTCGAACGCCTGCGATTCCGAGAGTGCGCGATCAAGATCGGTCTTGACCGCGTCGGACGCGATGCCCGGATAGAGATCGCTCAGATCCCATTCCGGTAGGGCGCCAAGCGTCGAAGCGCCGGCCTCGACAGCCGCCATGTGTCGCGCGCGTGGTTGTTGGTGCCGCACCGTCATTCCTCCTGCCGCAATCGGATAGACGCCATATTGATCGCCCGGCGATCAATATCAAGCGCCGCTTTAGCCGATCCAACAGGTTGGTGAGCGGCCCTTCTTCTGCTGCGATTCACCGATCGAGCGGCGTGTCTTGAAGCCGATCAGGCCATCGGCCCCGCCGACGTCATAGCCGACGCCTTCCAACTGCAATTGCAGCTTGCGCACATTGCCGCGCGACACGGTCGGCACCTTCTTCCAGGTCCCCACCAGCGACTTGTTGTTGCCATAGCGGTCCGCCAGATGACCGACGAATAGAGCATAGACGTCGGATTCATTGTAGGTCTTCAGCACGTAGAAGTTTTCGGTTGCGATAAAGGCCGGACCGAGCCGCCCGGCCGGCATGAGCAGGTATCCCGGCTGATTGACTTCGTGATCGGGGAACGGCCGACCTGACACGCGCGACACGCCGTCGGCGATCCACGCGCCAATCTTCTGCCCACGATCCGGTCCCTCGCGGGCGCAGGAGATGCTGGCCGGGACGCTGGCCTCGTAGCCCCAGTCGCGTCCGGGAACCCAGCCATTGTTCTTCAGATAGTTGGCGATCGAGGCGAGCGTATCCGGCACCGATGTCCAGATGTCGCGCCGGCCGTCGCCGTCAAAATCGACCGCGTGCTTGAGATAGCTGGTCGGCAAAAACTGCGGATGGCCCATCGCGCCACCCCATGAACTTCTCATTCTGGCCCGGCTGATTGCACCCGACTGGAGGATTTGCAGGGCCGCGACAAGTTCGGCGCGAAACGTTGCCCGCCTTTGCCCCATGAACGCGCGGGTGGCCAGCACACGCACCGCATCATGGGGAATCTTGGCGTTGCCATAGGCGGATTCGCGCGCCCAGATGGCCAAGATAATCCGTCCCGGCACACCGTATCGCTGTTCGATCGCGGTGAGCGTTTTCTGGTGCTTGGTCCGAAGCGACCGGCCCGTTCTGACGAGCGCCGTGAACTGATCGTTACGGAAATAGCGGCCCGGCGCCCGAAACTCCGCCTGATAGTTAACCGGCGGCGGTCCGGCGTCTCGTCCAGGCTTACCAAGACCCGGCAGGGACGTGTCCGGCGTCAGGTTCTTGAGTTCACGCTGGATGACACGATTGGATATGCCGGCCCGCTTTGCCTCGGGTATGACAACGGCGTCCAGGAATTGACGGAACTCGGCGTCGTAAGGCCCGGCAAGGACGGGGCCCATGCCGACCAGGACACCAAAAAACGCTAGAAGCACGCGGATAGAGCGCATGGCGCCGAATCTCTCACGAATCACGTCGAATAGTGTTCTCCTAGCCCAAAATCGAAATACCGGCGAGCCGTTCCGCTTTGGGACACATCGCCGCACCAGCTTAAGTTTGCTTTTACCTTCGCGTGACAGTGTCCGGCTTCGGCAGGCCCGGTTGGTCTGCGCATTTTTTCATCTTTGTCGAAAGCGTTCGTATGTCCGGTTGCGTTCTTCTCGTTGACGATGATCCCGTCCAGCGCCGCCTCCTCGAAGAAACCGTCAAGCGCTTCGGCCACGACACCGTGGTGGCCGAAAGCGGCGACATGGCGTTGGAGGTTCTTCAGGGGCAAAGCGGCGGTTCAATCGATCTGATCGTGCTCGATCTGGTCATGCCGGACTTAGACGGCATGGGCGTAATGTCCGAAATGGCCAAGCGCGGGATTTCCAAGCCGATCATCGTGCAGACCGCTCACGGCGGCATTGAGACCGTGGTCTCTGCTATGCGGGCTGGCGCCTTCGACTTCGTCGTCAAGCCGATCAGCCCGGAACGGCTGCAGGTTTCCATCAACAACGCGCTCAAGGTCAACGCGCTGGAAGGCGAGATGACGCGGATGAAGAAACAGGCAAGCGGCACGCTGGCCTTTTCCGATCTCGTCACACGCTCGGCGAAGATGGCGAAAATCATCGCCATGGGCGAACGCGCCGCGAAATCGAACATCCCGATCCTGCTTGAGGGTGAATCCGGCGTCGGCAAGGAAGTGTTCGCGCGCGCCATCCAGGGCTCCAGCGACCGCAGGTCGAAGCCGTTCGTCACGGTCAATTGCGGCGCGATCCCGGAAAACCTGGTCGAAAGCATCCTGTTCGGCCACGAGAAGGGCGCGTTCACCGGTGCCACCGACAAGCACATCGGCAAATTCGTCGAGGCCAATGGTGGCACGCTGTTCCTCGACGAGGTCGGCGAACTGCCGCCCAATGCCCAAGTCAAGTTGCTTCGCGCCATCCAAGAAGGCGAAGTCGACCCCGTCGGCGCCAAGAAGCCGGTCAAGGTCGATATCCGACTGATCTCGGCGACCAATCGCGACATGATCCAGTTGGTCAAGGACGGCAAGCTGCGCGAGGATCTCTATTACCGGCTGAATGTCTTTCCGATCCAGATTCCGCCCTTGCGCGACCGCGGCGACGACATTCCTGATCTGGTCCGCCATTTCCTGGCGCGCTTTGCGGTGGAGGAAGGCAAGAAGATCGCGGCTGTTTCGGCCACTGCAATGGCACTTCTGCGCGCTTACGACTGGCCCGGCAATGTGCGGCAGCTTGAAAACGCCATGTTCCGCGCCGTCGTTCTTTGCGACGGATCGGAGTTGACGGTCGAGGAGTTCCCGCAAATCGCGGCGCAGATCGAAGGCGTCGACCTTGGCGCACCAGACGGCGAGCCGCCGGCTGAAGCGCTCAAGCTGGACGCAACCCTGGTGCGCCCGCCGTCCGCCGCGCCGGCACCCGCACCGAAAGCCGAAACCCAGATCAGGTTCGGCGATACCAGCCTGGTCACCGAGGATGGGCATATCCGCGCCCTGGACGCCATCGAGGAGGAGGTCATTCGCCTCGCCCTTGAGCGATACAACGGAAAAATGAGCGAAGTCGCACGCAGACTTGGAATCGGCCGTTCGACGCTTTACCGCAAAATCGCCGATTACGGCCTACAAGAAACCGCCTGAAAGCCAATATCGACATCACAGCGAAGTGGAAAACTGTGATCTGCGGCACAGCAACTGACCAAAAGTGTTGGTGAAATGTCACAGCCACAAACAGGATTGGCCGGTCGCGGCCTCGTGAACCACTTAGTAAGTGCGAGTTCGGTTATGATGTGTTGTGAGGCGCTGGGGATCATCAAACAGTGTGCGCCCGATTCGGAGACGGCTTGAAGCGATGCGCGATTTCAAGAGACGCTTAGTATTTGCTGCGGCCTTCGTGTTGGCCGCGACCGGGGCCAGTGCCGAGCGGGCCGAGGACCACGGTGCGGATCTGCACCGGTTCGATCCGACGGTTCATGCCGTCTTCAAGGGTCTGCATCATCCCAACACCAAGCTTCCGCATCTCTTGAAGCGCGACTACGCCGCAGCCTTCGACTACTACAGCCGCAACGACTTCAAGCCGCTTTGGCATGACGCCGACCGGAAGCCGAACACGCGCGCGATCGCGCTTGCGACCCTGTTCGAGCGGGCGGGTGAGCACGGCCTCGACCCGATGAACTATCCGGTCTTTTTGAGCGCGGACGGCCACAAGACCGCGCGCGACCTGGCGACCGCCGACATCCTGTTGACGCTCTCGGTCCTGGAATACGGGCGCCATGCCGCATCAGGGCAGGTTTCGCCCGAACAGGTCTCAAGCGCGATCGACCAGAAGCCAAACTTGCCCGACCCGATTGCGATTCTGACCGACGCAGCGGAAGGCACCGATCCCGTCGCGGCCCTTGAGGCGCTTCACCCGCAGCATCCACAGTACCTGGCCCTAAAGGCGGCGCTGGCCGTTGAGACCGCGCCAAAGCCGGAGAAAACTTACGTCAAAATTCCAGACGATCGCACGCTGAAGCGTGGGGTTAGCGATCCCCGTGTCGCCGTTTTACGCGCCCGGCTCGGCATTTTGAATGCCGCGACGGCCAATGACTATGACGACGAGGTCCGCGAGGCGGTGAAAATCTTCCAGGGCGAAAATGGCCTGACCCAGGATGGCATCGCAGGTCCGCGCACGCTTGCCGCCCTAAACGGCGAAACGAATGTCAGCCATGTCGACACGCTGACCGCCAACATGGAGCGCTGGCGCTGGATGCCGCGCGACCTCGGCGACCGACATGTCTTCGTCAACATCCCGCATTTCCAGGTTCAGGTCATCGACCATGGCGCCGTGTCATACCAGGGACGCGTTGTTGTCGGTAAAACGCGCCACATGACACCGGTGTTCTCCGATGAAATGGAGCATGTGGTCGTCAATCCCTATTGGAACGTGCCACGCTCGATTGCCCGAAACGAGATCCTGCCGCGCCTGCGCAACAATCCGGGTTACGGCTACAAATACGAGATCATCCACGCGTCAGGGTCGCGGGTCGATCCCTATATGGTCAACTGGGGTGCCTATTCGGGCGGTTCGCTGCCCTTCCGGTTCCGCCAGCCGCCAGGCCCGCGCAACGCGCTCGGCTCAGTGAAATTCCTGTTCCCGAATAAACACTCCGTCTACTTGCACGATACCCCATCGCGCAGCCTGTTCGCACGCACCGAACGGGCCTTCAGCCATGGCTGCGTGCGCTTGCACGAACCGATGGCGTTTGCCGAAGCGCTCCTCGTCGACGAGCCCGATTGGGATGTTGCGCGAATGAAACGGATGATGGGCGGCCGTGAAAGCTGGATCAATCTCACATCCGGCAAGCGCGCGGTACATCTTGCCTATTTCACAGCTTGGGCGGGCGAAAACGGCGAAATGAGCTATCGCCGCGACATCTACGGCCATGATCGGCGCACGCTGAGAGCAATCGACCGCTAGCCGCACGCGCCCTGGCGTTAATAATAAAACCGGAATTCCCTCCGGTTCGGCCGGAATCCGCCGTTCCGGTCCAAGTCTTGCCACGATTGACATCTAATCGCCATGATTTAGTAAATCGGCGTTAACCTCTTTCCATGATCATCCTATCCGGGATGATTGCGTATCGGCAGGGGTCGATGCGGATTGCGGCGTGTCTTGGGGGACCGTTTGAGCAGTATAATCGGGTGGCGTAGCGACAGTGCACGGCACAAGGGGCTGGCGGGCGGACGGATGCGTCACCTTGCAGCCGTCTTTGTGTTGGGCGTTGCACTGACCTTTACCCCTCGGGCCTCGTTCGACGTCGAAGCCGCTAACACCCGAACGCTCAAGCTCTACAACACCCATACCAAGGAACGCGCCGACATCGTCTTCAAGCGCAATGGGCGGTATGACGCCGGTGGCCTGCGCAAAGTGAACCAGTTTCTGCGTGATTGGCGGCGCAACGAAGCCACCAAAATGGACCCCAAATTGCTCGACCTTTTGTGGGAGGTCCATCGCGAAAGCGGATCCAGGCAACCGATCCACGTCGTCTCGGGCTATCGTTCGCCAGTCACCAACGCTGCCCTTCGCAAGCGCAGCCGTGGCGTCGCCAAAAAATCGCAGCACACGCGCGGCCGGGCGACAGACTTCTTTATCCCTGGCGTTTCGACCGCCAAGCTTCGCAAGATCGCACTGAAGAAGCAGGTCGGCGGCGTCGGCTACTACCCCAAATCCGCAACGCCGTTCGTCCATCTCGACACCGGCTCCGTGCGCGCCTGGCCGCGACTGAGCCGGAAGCAGCTGATTGCGCTTTTCCCCGATGGCCGGACGCTTCACCTGCCTTCAGACGGCAAGCCGCTCAAAGGGTATGCTGAGGCCGAGCGCCTTGAGCGCGCCGGCAAGCTTGAGAAGCTGAATACGGGCCGCAGGGCCATCGCCTCTTCTGATAGCGGCAGCGGCCGGTCGTTTTTCCGGGCAAGACGGCGGGATTCCTCCGACGAGCCACCGCCACAGCCCACACGGGTCGCCCGCCGGACGACCGATGGCGACAATCGTGCTGCGACGACGCGCCAGCGGCGCGCCCAGGAGGCACCCGCAGCCTCTGCACCGACCAATATCGCACCGCCGGCAGCCGCGCCCAGGGCGCCCGAGATCGCTCCCCCGCTGCCGCTGGCGCGACCTCAAACGGCGCCGGTGCTGATCGCCGAGGCCCAGCCCGCCCAAGACACGCTGGCTGAGACCGCGCCGGAGGGCATAGTCGATCCGAACGTCAACCTCCCGCAACCGCGCCCGGGCATCGCGACACAGCTGGCTCTGGCCGGTTTCCGGGGTCAGCAGCCGGAAAACGCCGCCGAAGCCGCCCGGATCGCTCAAGCCTACGCCGCAGCAGCAGCCGGTACCGACCCGCTGGCGGAAATCCTGCGTGGCGGCCAACCGCTTTCGACCTTACAGGAAAGCATCTCGCGCGGCCGCTCCACGGGCATCATGCAACGCGCCAGCCTGCCGCGGCCGATGCAGCAACCCTTGTCATCCGCGCCACCGAATCTGACCGGAACGGTGTCCCTCGCCTCAACGGGCGATACGCGCTACTTCCGGCATCCCGATCAGCGGCACCTGAGCGGCAGCCTGACCGTTCCCTCGATGCTGGTCGTCAACGGTTTCGGCAACATGGTTGCCATGCCTGCGGTTGGGACGTTCAAGGGCCGTGCGATCGCGCCCGTGGCCTTTGTGCGCATGCCCGCGCCGATACAGCGCTCAGCAGCGCTCTTCTATCCGACGCCCGTCCAGTAGGCGCCTAGCCCTCTTGTGACGTTTCAGCAGCCGATTGTGCGGCCTCCGAGCGCATGCCGAGCGCGGTCATGTAAAGATCGAGCATGGCCTCTTCTTCCTGACGTTCCGCCGCATCCTTCTTGCGGATACGGACGACGGTGCGCAGCGTCTTGGTATCGAAGCCCATCGCTTTCGCCTCGCCATAGACCTGCTTGAGATCTTCCGCGACGGCTTGCTTGTCTTCCTCAAGTCGCTCAATACGCGCCACGAAGGCCTTAAGCTGCTCGCGCGCCGTTCCAGTCGGGTCCACCATGCTATCCGCTCCTTGGGTCACTCGGCCTTTTCTTAGTGATCGGGGTTCGCTGCCTTGAATGCGGCCGCCTGCTCCGGCGTCGCCTCGGTCTGATAAGCCGCCTTCCAGTCGTCATAGGGCATGCCGTAGACAATCTCGCGCGATTCGTCCTTTGTCATGGATAGTCCACGCGCCTCGGCCGCTTCGCGATACCAGTTCGAGAGGCAATTGCGGCAGAACCCGCCGAGATTCATCAAGTCGATGTTCTGGACATCGTGTCTTTCACGCAAATGCTTGACCAGCCGGCGAAAGGCGGCCGCCTCCAATTCCTGCGTGGTCGCACTGTCGATATCGGTCATCATTCACTCCTTGGTGCCGTGTCCACTGGCGCTGCCATAGTGGCGCACCGTGTTCAAGCCCTCTTGATGCCGCAACCCCTTAAGAACGTCGATCAGGCGGTCCGCCCAAACGCTAACGCCGTCATCGTCGCTCACGAGATCTTGCCGCAACTCGATCAGCGCATGCGCCAGACCGCGCCCGGTGCCATGCCGAAACATCGTGTCGCCGGCAAGCTGACCCGAATAGGGCTCGTTGTCTCCCACCACGATGGCGCGATCCGCCTGCAGAGCCGCGATCAGCGGCACGGCCAGGCGCGGATCGCGATCCCACAAGACACCGATGTGCCAGGGCCGGCGAAACGTTTTCCAAGACGGCGTAAAGGAATGGATGGATACTAGAGCCGGCGGCGTCCCCACGCTGATCGCCCGATCGATCGCATCGGCCAAGGCGTCATGATAGGGCACGTAGTAGGTTTCGATCCGGCATTGCTTTTCCTCAGGGGTGATCCGAGCGTTTCCAGGCACCACCGCACCGTCGGAGAGGCGCATAACCAGGGTCGGATCGTCCAGCCCGCGATTAGGATCAATGACCAGCCGCGAGAAGCAAGACAGCACGGCCGGCGCGCCGAGCGCCGCCGCCAGCTTGAGTGTGACGGCCCGAGCGCCGATGTCATAGGCAATGTGACGCTCGAACACGGCCCCGTTGAGCCCCAAATCGTCATAACCGGGCGGCACTGTGTTGCGGGCGTGATCACACACGAGCAGAAACCCGTTCGCGGGATCGCCATCGATCGTTTCGACCGGCTCAAACGGCATAGATCATCCGGGGCTGATAACTGTGGACGCGACGGGATCGCCGCGCCCGGCAGATATTAAAGCGCCTGTTTCGAAAATGGAATTGCCGACTGTTACCCCGAATTCGCCGCAATCGCGTTACACAGCAAACGAGACGACTGATCCGCGCCTGATCGACTGGTCATCGCGCCAGGCGAGATGTAAAACAAGCGCTGGCCAGACTTGGGCAGACCAGTATAGAAACGACCAAACCAAACGATCGTATGATAATGCCCGACACACGCTCCGTTATTTTGGTGCTGGTTGCGGTGGCGTTTGTGACAACGCTGCCAAGCATCGCCCTTGCCGATTTGCGCGTTTGCAACAAAACGGAGAACCGCATCGGCATCGCGCTTGGCTATAAGGACGACAAGGGCTGGGCGACCGAGGGCTGGTGGAACATTTCGTCGAACGCCTGCGAGACGCTGCTGCGCGGCCCCTTGGTGTCGCGCTATTACTACATTTACGCCGTAGATTACGACGCCGGCGGCGAATGGACCGGCAGCGCTTATATGTGCAGCCAGGACAAGATGTTCACCATTCGCGGGATCAATGAGTGCGCCGACCGCGGCTATGATCGCACCGGCTTCCTGGAAATCGATACCGGCGACGAGCGGGAATGGACCGTTCAGTTGGTTGAGCCGGGCCAGGCCGGCAAGGGGGGCGAATGATTCGAGATCGGCGTGTGAAAATCCTTGCGACCCTTGGACCGGGTTCGTCCAGCGAGGAGGTGATCGGAGACTTGGCCGAAGCCGGTGCCGATGTCTTTCGGATCAATATGAGCCATACGCCGCACGACGAGGCCCGCCGGCTGCATGCCGCCGTCCGTAATGTCGAGGAGCGAATGGGCCGGCCGATCGGCGTTCTGGCCGATCTCCAAGGACCGAAATTGCGGGTCGGTGCCTTTGCCGAGGAATCGGTCCAGCTCAAAAACGGCGCCACCTTCACCCTCGATGACAGCGACGCCGAAGGGAACGGCTCGCGCGTCCACCTGCCCCATCCCGAGATCTTGGAAAGCGTCAAGCCCGGCGACCGCCTACTGCTTGACGACGGCAAGCTAAAGCTCGTCGCCAAGGAAGTCGGCAACGGCCGGATCGTCGCCGAGGTCGTCGTCGGCGGCACCCTGTCCGACCGCAAGGGCGTCAGCCTGCCGGACACCCTCCTGCCGATCGGCGCCATGACCGACAAGGATCGCAAGGATCTGGATTGCGCCGTGGACATGGGCGCGGACTGGATTGCGCTATCGTTCGTGCAACGCCCGGACGATCTTGCGGAGGCGCGCAAACTGGCTCATGGCCGTGCCTCGATCCTCGCCAAGATCGAGAAACCACAAGCGATTCAACAGCTTGATGAGATCATCGAGGCGTCGGATGCGCTCATGGTCGCGCGTGGCGATCTGGGCGTCGAAATGCCGCTGGAGAAGGTGCCCGGGCTGCAAAAGAACATCACCCGGGCCTGCCGCCGCGCCGGCAAGCCGGTGGTTGTCGCGACCCAGATGCTGGAGTCGATGATCTCGTCCCCCGTCCCGACCCGCGCCGAGGTCTCAGATGTAGCGACCGCCGTCTACGAAGGCGCCGACGCGATCATGCTGTCGGCGGAATCGGCCGTCGGTGAGTTTCCGGTCGAGGCCGTGCGCACGATGGACCGGATCGCCCACGAGGTCGAAGGCGACACCAACTATCGCAATATCGTCTATGCCCAGCGCACCGAACCGGAGGCGACCGCGCCTGATGCAATCAGCGCCGCCTCTCATATGGTCGCCGACACATTGGACGTCGCCGCCATCGTCACCTACACGTCCTCCGGCTCGACCGGGCTAAGGACTGCCCGCGAGCGACCCTTGCAGCCACTGATCGCGCTCACGCCGATCGCCGAAACAGGACGCCGCCTGGCCTTGGTCTGGGGCCTGCATCCCGTCCTCACCGAAGACGCACAAGACGAAAGCGACATGGTCGACCGCGCCTGCCGCATCGCGTTTCAGGAGGGCTGCGCCAAGCCTGGCCAACGGATCATCGTCACCGCTGGCGTCCCGTTTGGAACACCGGGTGCGACAAACCTCCTACGGATCGCATTCGTCAGCACCGGCGACGTCAGCGACTTCTAGCGATCTTGCCGCAGGCGCGACGACCGGATCGCGGCCCGCCTCGACATCGCGCATGAACGCTGCCATGGCCGGCAGCACAATGTCGGCTGCCGCGTGATGAGGCATATGGCCAATCGTCTCCAACGCCATCTTACGGGCGCCCGGGATCTCGGTCGCCAATCCGGCGGCATGGATCCATGGAAATATAACGGTATCCGCCTCGCCTGAGACGATCAGCGTTGGCGCAGCAATTGTGCGATAGCGCGGCGCCGTTTCAACGACATAATCGTAGAGATGCGCGATGTTGCGGGCATTCGCGCGAAACCGGCCCGGTTCCAACAAAAGGGCGGCGCCCGTCGCCTCGGCGTAGCGGGCCGGCATCGGATTGGGCGAAAAGACATTACTCGTCGCGCAGGCCACCAGTCGCTCACCAATCGGAAGTGCCGCCAGCCATGAGAAAAGGTGACCCAACACCGGTGCCGCGCCAACGGAATAGTACCACTTGATCCCAGTTGGCCAGGGATGGCTGACCGGCGCCAAAAACATCAGTCCGGCCAACTGCTGCGCATGGTTGAGCGCAAAGGTCGCCGCGACGGACCCGCCATAGGAATGGCCGACCACGTGGACACGCGGGATATCGAGGTGATCGAGAAGCCTGGCGATGATACGCGCTTGTCCACTTGGCAGCACCAGATCGGGGTTGTCGCCCACCTCGCTCCAGCCCAGGCCCGGGCGGTCCAAGAGAATGACCGGACGGTCTTTCGCGAAAAATGCGGCGGGGCCGAACAAGGCGTCGCGCATGCTGCCGCTGGCGCCGTGGATCATAACGAGCGGCAATCGATCCGCCGTCGGTTTTGCCGCCGGAAGCACCCGGTAATGGATACGCGCGCCCTCTATGGTGACGAATTCGCCCGCTGGCGGATATTGCGCTTCCAGGGCGCGGGCACGCATCGCGGTATAGCCGGCAAGACAAAGCGCGATGGCCAGGATCACTCCGAAAATCCAATATATAGCGGTCATTGGCGGTCGCAGCGGCGGATATCTATGTCCCAGCATACGAACACCGGCTTCGGCCGGATGACGATCAGATACCGCGGCCCTCGACGGAGTCCTTTAGATCCTCAACGGCCGAACGAGCGCCTTTAAGATAGGGATGAACCTCAAGCGCTCGGGAATAGATCTCAAACGCGGCCTCGTCGTCTCCCAGAATACGAAAAATCGAACCAAGCCCGGACATGGCGCCGAAATGCCGTGGTTCCAGCGCCAGCGTGCGCTGAATGTCGCCCAGGGATTCGCCATAGTTCTTCATGACATAGTGCAGGGTGGCGCGCCGGTTCCAGCCCTCGGCGTAGTCAGGCTTCAACTCCACGACCGAATCGAGAAGCTGCATGGCCAGACCATTATCCTTGGCTTTCATGGCCTCGCCGGCGCGTGTCACCAACAGGTCGACGGTCGCGCTACCGGAATCCATCCACGCCGCCCAGATCTGTTGTTCGATGGTTTGGGCCGAATCTTCGGAGTTCGCAACCTTCAGGTCGGCAAACAAGGTATCGAGACGTTCGCCGGGAGCGACATCGACCGCCTTGGTTTCAGTCTCCGACACCGCGGGACCGGCAACGCCAATCGCCAAGAGCGCGGCAGCGACAAGTTTGAGAAATGGTCTTGCGTACACCATAGCCGACAAAGCTACGGTGCCTTGCGGCAAAGGGTCAATGGCGGGATTTGAGCCGCCACGCAAATGTGAACGCTCAGCCCTGACGCGCCTTGAAGCGACGGACCGTCTTATTGATGACATAGAGCTTGCCGCGACGGCGGACGATGCGATTGTCGCGATGGCGTCCGCGCAGCGATTTGATCGAGTTTCTAACTTTCATCGTTCCGTTCCTTGACCCGCAGGTCCCGTTCCCTTCGGCACAACAGCGCCGCCGGCAATGGTGGGCGTGGCTGGGATTGAACCAGCGACCCCTACGATGTCAACGTAGTGCTCTCCCACTGAGCTACACGCCCATCGCCGAATGGTGGATTTCGAAGGCGGGTCATACCGGCTCAAGCGACAAATCGCAAGCGCGATCTAGCGGTCAGGCCGCGAGCAGGCGCTCCACTTGTTGCACGAGTTCGCGCAGATGGAAGGGCTTCGACAAGACCTTTGCGTTTTTCGGCGCGTCACCCTCCGGATTGAGCGCAACAGCCGCAAATCCGGTGATGAACATGACTTTGATGTCGGGGTCGATCTCGGTCGCTTTGCGGGCCAGTTCGATGCCGTCCATCTCGGGCATGACGATATCGGTCAACAGCAGCGTGAACGGCTCTTCGCGCAGCCGGTCGAACGCACTTTGTCCGTTGTCGAAGGCCACCACCTCATATCCGGCGCTTTCCAGCGCCTTGACGAGGAAGCGGCGCATATCGTCGTCGTCCTCGGCAAGCAGGATCTTGATTAATTCGGTCATGTCCGCCCACTCTCGTCCGAACGCCCGATAAGTCTAGATATCAACGAAAACACACATGGGAAGCGCACGCTTCACCCTTTGCACAATCGAAAAAATTCGTAAAGATTGTGTGCTGATCACCACCGCAACGGAATCACCCGCATAGATGGCCGAAGACCTCGCCCCCCCGTTCGAATTGCTGGCGCCCGCCATCTGTCGCGGACCGGTGTTGTTCAATGCCCCGCACAGCGGTCGCATCTATCCCCGTGCGTTCCAACAGCAGACACGCCTCGACCTGATGACGCTGAGACGCTCAGAGGATGCGTTCGTCGACGATCTTTTCGCCGGCGTCGTCCTGCGCGGCGCGCCACTGCTAAAGGCGTTGTTCCCGCGTGCTTATGTCGACGTCAACCGCGAGCCTTACGAACTAGACCCGGCGATGTTCGATGGCGCGCTTCCGGCTTTTGCCAATGTCGCTTCCATGCGCGTTGCCGGCGGGCTCGGAACGATCGCGCGCATTGTGACGGAACGCGACGAGATTTATAGCGGTCCCATACCGGTCGAGGATGCGCTGCGCCGCATCCAATCGCTCTATTTGCCCTATCACAATGCGCTGCAGTCGGCACTGACTCAGTTGGCCAATCAGTTCGGCGTGGCGATCCTGATCGATTGTCACTCCATGCCGTCGATGCGTCAGGACACCGCACGTCGGCCGGATTTCATTCTCGGCGATCGCTTCAGCACGTCGTGCGCCCGCATCATCGTCGATCTGGCGCAGGATCGCCTGCGCCGGCTGGGCTACACGGTCACCCGCAACAAACCCTATGCCGGCGGCTATATCACCGAGACCTATGGCCTTCCCAAGAGGGGGTTTCACGCGCTTCAGATTGAGATCAACCGCGGTCTTTACATGGATGAGCGACGTGTTCGCAAACTGCCGCGTTTTGCCGAAATCCAGACGGATCTGATGGCCTTGGCGGAAGACCTGATCGCGCTTTCGGCCTCCGATCTGGCGCTGCCCGAGGCGGCCGAATAAGCGGACGAAAAAGAAAGGGGCCGTCGCTCAAAAGAGGACGGCCCAAGTCTAGGGAGGAAACGCCCAAGGAGGGCATGACAAACGCAGCGCGTCTGTCGGAGATAAATATTGCACTGCACACAAAGCTCGTCAAGGGACGCATGTGCAAAAATTTTAACCGCCGTTCAAATTCTCGTAATATGATGAAAATCAACCGCTTACCCAACGAACGGCCTGTGCATGAGGGTTGCGGAATGTCGAATCTTTTCGCAAGTGCGAAGAAAAAAAGCGCTGTCGGAGCGTGTGCAATTGTCGCGGTGCACCACCTGTGAGCGACGCCCAAGATCACGTCGAATCACGTCTTCTGCCGTTTGCCCTGGAACTAGCGGCAGCGGCAGCACCAGAGACGCTGCGCCATTTCCGAAGCGCCGGCGCCGTCGAGAACAAATCGACCGAAGGTCACATTGACCCTGTCACCGCCGGCGATCGCGGCGCCGAGGCGGCAATGCGGCGACTGATCGAGACACACTTCCCCGGACACGGTGTCATCGGCGAAGAGTATGGATCGCAAGGCACCGACCGCGAATTCGTCTGGGTGCTCGATCCAATCGATGGAACCCGCGCCTTCGTGCTCGGCCTGCCGATCTGGGGCACGCTGATCGGGCTCCTGCACGATGGCAGGCCCGTCGCCGGCGTCATGGCACAGCCCTTTGTCGATGACCTGTTCTTCGGCAGCGCCGCCGGCGCATTCCTGAGGCGTGGTGACGATACCAAGCCGCTCGCCGTGCGCAGCGGTCGTGCTCTGGATCAGGCATCGATCGCGACAACAACGCCGCAGCTTTTTTCAGCGGACGAGCGACCACGCTACAACGCGCTTGAGAGCGCCTGCGGGCTAGTGCGCTACGGCACCGATTGCTACGCCTATGCCCTTCTGGCAGCCGGCCACATCGATCTTGTAGTGGAGTCGGGCCTCAAGCCCTTCGATATCGTGGCACTTATTCCGATCATCGAGGCGGCGGGCGGCATCGTCACGAACTGGGTAGGCGGCAACGCCGCTTCAGGCGGTCAAATCCTGGCCGCCGGCGACGCTGCGCTTCATGCTAGCGCGATGGCACACCTTGGCCCCGCCGCCTAACCGAGCGCGAACTGGCCCTCCCTGTCGCTTTCCTCGCCCGGGATAAAAGCATCTATCGCGGCCCATACCTGGCTTCTGATCGCGTCGCGCTCCATTAAAAGCTCATGTCGCCCATCTGGAACAATCAGCGTGTGCCCGGCCTTGAGCCGTCGTCCCATCATTTCAGCCGCACGAAGCGAGACAACCCTTTCTTGGCTGCCGATGATGATGAGAACCGGAACCCGCACCGTGGAGGGGAAATCCGGATCGCCAAGAAGCGCGACGGACTCCGTTGCCGCATGCAGCCATCCGATTGTCGGCGCGGTAACCATGAGATCCGGGTTTTCACGCTCCAGCGCAAACTGCCGTGCGAAGCGATCCGGATCGCTGGTCAAAAGATTGCCTTCGAACTTCTCCTTCCGCCGGGTTGAGCCGGCGGCCAGAGTGCCAAGCCCCATCAAGCACAGCACCTCTGTCACACCATTGACGAAACCGCGCGACACGCGAGGAAAGGTGATGTCGATCATAGGAGACATCAGCACGATGCGATCGAAGGGATTGGCGCCGCGCCGCGCGTAACGCAGCAGAATATGCCCGCCCATGGAGTGTGCGATCGCGTAATAGGGCGGTGGCCAGTCCGGCAGTACCACGGATCGCAGAAAGTTCTCCAAATCGTCTTCGAAGTCCTGAAAGTCGTCGACATGACCCTTCTTGTGACGCCGCACTTGACGGGTCGACAAGCCTTGCCCGCGCCAGTCGAGGGTCACGACGGCGAAGCCTCTTGCTCGCAATTCGGCGATCACTTCGTAATATTTTTCAATGAATTCGGTCCGTCCTTGGAAGAGACAGATCGTCCCCTTGGTCGGTTCCGCAGTTGGCTCCCAGGTGGCGTATCGAAGCGCGATATCCGGCGAGCGATGATAGAATTCGCTGTGACCGCCAGGCGGCGGCGGGAACGACTCGATTTCAGTCAACATGGCAATGAGCACCCGAGAACGACAGGGCGCTTATAGCAGCCGATACCGCAACCAGAAAGCCGAACGCGCCGGCGGGCAACCGGCGCGTTCGCATGTTACTCAGGTCGTCTTACCAGTGTCCGTGGATCACGAACCCGGAGCGATGGCCGCGCGGACCGACCCAATAAAGCGGACGGGCGCGGAGGAACTGACCGGTATAGGCGTCAAACACGTAGCGCTTGCGCATCCCGCGCCGATTGGTCGCCTCGACGCGCAGCGTGTCGCGTTTGCGCCAGACCGGCGAGAAATCGTAGGCACCGCGATGGCGAAGCTTGCGCACAATCATCCGCGGCGGAACACCCTTAAACCGCTTGCGATGGCCACGATGGGCACCACGCGGGCCGCCACGGCCATGGAACTCAATAACGGGGCCGTGACGATGGGCGCCGTGGCCGCGCCCGTCATGGGCATGCGCTGTCGCGGCAATCATCGGCGCGGCGAGCGCCAGGCCGGCCAGGATCGCGATATGCAGGATCGAACGGGGCATGAGAGGTCTCCATGTTCAGCGCCGGACAGTCTCAGTCCGGCTATGAACGCGACCCTAGCCACCCTGCCCTGAACCGGGTCGCAACGCGCCATTCATGCGCCGTTCATCAGTGTCCCCACCCCTCTTGAATCGGATTTCACCGGTTCCTACATCGCTATTGCGGCCGCCGATTTCGGGGCCGCGAACGAACCCAAGCCTGGCCGAAAGGCAGGCCGAACTGCATATTGCTTCTAAGGAGAATGTGCCATGCGCCATTACGACCTTTCCCCCCTCTATCGCTCGACCGTCGGTTTCGACCGCATGTTTTCGCTGCTCGACAGCCTGGGCCAGCCGGACAGCGCGCCGAGCTATCCGCCCTACAACATCGAACGGACGGGCGAGAACGCCTATCGGATCACTATGGCGGTCGCAGGCTTTGCCGACGCCGATCTCGCCATCGAAGTGAAGGAAAACACCCTGTCGATCCGCGGTGAGAAGACAGAGACAGACGCCGACAATGAGCGCGAGTTCCTGCACCAGGGTATTGCCGCTCGCGCCTTTGAGCGCCGGTTCCAGCTCGCCGACCATGTCGAGGTGAGGGGCGCAAACCTGGAGAACGGCTTGCTTCATATCGACCTCGAGCGGGAAATCCCCGAGGCGATGAAGCCGCGCTCGATCGCGATCTCCGCGACGAACGGCAAGCAGAAGGTGATTGAGGGCTAATCGCTCGCAAATATCGTCATGGCGCCCCGGTCTCGGCCGGGGCGTTTTTCTTTATTCGGCCGCCTCCGTCCGTCCCGCTTCGGCGAGCGCAGCGAGAAAATCGTCGACATGCGCGTCCGTCGTGGCGAACGATGCGACCAGCCGGATAAGGGCCTCATCGGGACCGGCACCGTTGGCCTCGGGGCCCGCAAAGGGCCAGTCGTGAAAGACCGCCCCGGCCGCTTGAAGCGCCTCGTGCACCGGACGTGGCACGATCGCGAAAACCTCATTCGCGTCAACGGGCCAAGCCACGCGACCTATGCCGGCCGATGCGATCCCGTCTGAAAGGCGCTTGGCCATCCGATTGGCGTGCATAGCGGTCTTCAGCCAAAGGTCATCCTTCAAGTAGGCCTCGATTTGGGCAGCCAGGAACCGGCTCTTTGAGATCAGATGGCCGGCCCGCATCCGGCGATAGCTCAATTCCTCCGCCTTGGCCTTGTCGAAGACGATGACAGCCTCGGCGGCAACGCAACCGTTCTTGGTAGCGCCGAACGACAGGAGATCGACGCCCGCCTTCCACGTGACCTCAGCGGGTGCGCAGCCAAGCGACGCGACTGCATTGGCGAAACGGGCACCGTCCATATGCACCGCCATGTCATGCGACCGCGCGACCTCGGTGATCGCCTCGATTTCTGCGACCTGGTAAATGCGGCCGCATTCCGTCGCTTGGGTCAGCCCAACCGTCTTCGGCGGCACGATGTGAGGTTTGTGCGGCGGGTGAGCGGCAAGGGCTTGGCCTAACGTGTCGGCGGTGTATTTGGCACCGTCACCGGTAACGCCGATCATCTTGGCGCCGCCGGTATAGAACTCGCAGGCGCCGCACTCGTCGGCCATGATATGGGCCTCCCGGTGGCAGAAGATAGCGCCCCAGGGCGGCGTGACGGACGAGATAGCAAGGGCATTGGCGGCCGTGCCGGTCGACATCAAAAAGACCCCGACCTCTCGCTCAAAGATCTCGGCAAAGCGCTGCGACACCGCTTCGGTGACCGGATCCGTGGCATAGGACGGCGCGAAACCCGCAGCGGCCGCCTGGATCGCGTCAAGGACCTCCGGCAGTGCGCCGGCCGTATTGTCGCTTGCGAAAAACATGTCCTACTCCGTCACGGCCAGTTGGCGATTTCAAGGTCCGGCAGCGATTCTGCGGGCGCAAGCCCAAGGATCGCACAATAAAACGCGTACTCAAGCTCCAACGCGGCGATTACGGTTTCAGCCCTGCGAAAACCGTGCCCCTCGCCTTCGAACTCGACCAGCGCGACTGGATTGCCATTAGCTTTCAGCGCATCGGCCATGTCGCGTGACTGGTCCGGCGGTACGACCTTGTCGTCGAGCCCTTGAAGCAGCAGGACAGGTGCCGTGATCTGCCCGACCGCATGGATCGGTGACCGGTCCCGGAGAATGGCCGTGTCATGGCTTGGATCGCCGGTCAGTCCGAGCAGCGTGTCCAGATAGCCGGCTTCGAACTTGTGGGTGGTGTCGGCCAGCACCTTGAGATCGCCGATGCCATATTTCGAGCAGCCAGCGCGAAAGACATCGTGGAACGCCAACGCGCCCAGAACCACATAGCCGCCGGCACTGCCGCCGGAGACCATGAGTCGCGCGGGATCGGCAAGCCCAGCCTCGGCCGCCGCCCTCGCGGCTGCAACGGTGTCGCCAATGTCGACGATCCCCATCTGGCCGTCGAGTGCCCTGCGATAGGCGGGGCCGTAGCCGACGGAGCCGCGATAATCGACATCGAGATAAGCAAAGCCGCGCTGGGTCCAGAACTGAATTTTCGCCGCAAACCCTCGTCCGGCGTAGGATGTCGGCCCGCCATGAGCGGAGATCACCATCGGTGGGGCCTCGCCGCTCAATCCGGCGAAAGACGCCGATTGCGGAGGGTAGTAAAGCCCGTAGACAGGACCGTCGCCCGTCTCAAACCGCTTGAGCGTGCCATCGGAGACATCGCCATCCGGCAGGTCGAACGCACCGGATGGCCGGATAATGGTCGGTGCGGATGGGCGATCAGTGTCGACAACAGCGATGGCTTGCGGTCTATCCGGAAACGCCAGAACCCCTGCAATCTTGCCATCGAAAGACGTCATCATGTCGATTTCGATGAAGCCCGTTTCCGGCATCTCGACGCCGCCACTGGCATCGACCAAGGCAAGCCGCAATTTACCCTCCACGAACGGCATGACGGCCAGGCCTTCGGCCCCGCGAAGAGCATAGGAGCGGATATCGAACGTCCATTGCGGGCGTCCCGCTTCGCCCGGCACATCGCCGACGACCTGCCAACCCGTTTCTTCCCAGCGACAAAGCCGTCCACCGTCTCTCCCCTCCAAGACACAATGGAGCACGCCATCTGCTGACCAGGCCGGCTGAAAGGCTGCGCGGTTGAGGCCGCCGCCAATGAGCCGCGCCGGGCCAAGACCGCCGTCATGGTTCACGGGCGCCCACCACAACTCCGCCGCCTGCCAAGGCATGAACGGTAGGTCCCAGGCGAGCCAAACGAGCGCATCGCCGTCGGGAGAAAGACGCGGCGCCGCGTAGAAATCGCGACCCTCGGCCACAATGCGCGCCTCGCCGGTCGCATGATCAACCGCGCAGAGACAGGTTTGCGGCAGACCGTCGCTCTCATGGATTTCAGCCACCGCAAACGATTGGCCGTTTTGCGCGTTGCCGTCCGCAAAGCGCCAACCCGGCATGTCGGTCAACCGGTCAATGCCGCCTTGAGCATCGATCCGATACAGGTCCTGATCGGCATCGTTGACGAAGACGAGGGCATCTTCGTCGATCCACATGGCACCCCCGCCATATTCATTGACCCGCGACCGCGCCGAATAGGGCGGGGGTAAGATGTCGCGCGGCGCGCCCTTTCCGTCCCAAACAACGACCACGCAACGCCCGCCTTCGTCCGGGCGCCCCTCGATCCACGCAAGACCTGTCTCGCAGCGGGCAAGCCCGGAAAATCGGAGGCCGCCAGCGGCGACATCCGCCGCCGACAGGCGTCCCGGCCATGTCCCATAGCCACGCTTCTCCATCCGACTGTCCCTTTCAAATCGACGCATCACGATGGCTGAACTGCCGCACATTCGCAATCGGGTGACACGGGGTATGAGAGGACTTGCGCACCGCTTGGCAACCGGATGTATTGACCCTCAGATGGAGGTTGAACCTTGCCCGAAGACGGATTTTCTGGCATGGTCCGCGAAAGGTAAGGGTTCCTGTCCTAAAAAAGCGTCACGTTTGCGCTATAGTGGATGTGGGATACGCAAGAAGGCAGGAAGACCAGGTGACCGCAAAAGGACGAAAACGGTCGGCAGATCTAAGCCGCGCATTCGGTCCGGTCACCGGTAGAAGCGGGCATCGCGCCGAACGGGCGCGCTAGCCTTTTCCGGAAAATCGGCGGCGGACCGCCGGGCCGAACCGCGACGCGAACGCGGGGCGACCCTGCGAGAGACCGCAACCGACACGCAGCTCTGGTGGGGAACGACGACGGGATGGAGCATCGAATGCGCGATCTGGATCGCCGGACACAGCAGATTGGACGCCCGCAGGCTGCGCCGCACCTGACTGCGCCTGTCGGACTCTACGACCGCCGCAATGACAAGGATTCCTGCGGCGTCGGCTTCGTCGCCAACATGAAGGGTGAAAAGAGCCATCAAATCGTCGCCGACGGGCTAACCATGCTGGTCAACCTGACCCATCGCGGCGCGGTCGGTGCCGACCCGAAAGCCGGCGACGGCGCCGGTCTCCTGGTTCAAATCCCACATGCGTTTTTTGCCGCTTGGGCCGAAGATGCTGGCATCGATCTGCCGACCGCAGGCGATTATGGCGTCGGTCATGTCTTCATGCCGCGCGACGACACGCTGATTGCCCGTATCGAGAAGGCGGTCGCCGAGTGTTGCGAGGCGGAAGGCCAGATCTTGCTCGGCTGGCGCGATGTGCCGGTCGACAATTCAGATCTTGGGGAGTCGGTCAAGGCGACGGAACCCGTGCAGCGCCAGGTCTTTATCGGCCGGGGTCCGAAAATCGCGTCTGAAGATCACTTCGAGCGCAAACTCTTTGTCTTGCGCAAATGCCTGTCGAACACGGTGATCGGCTGGAATGAGCCGGCCACGCGGCAGTTCTATGTCTCTTCGCTGTCGTGCCGGACGATCACCTATAAGGGCATCTTTCTGGCCGAGCAGCTCGGCACCTATTACAAGGACCTCACGGACCCGCTTTTCACCTCCGCGTTGGCCCTTGTCCACCAACGGTTCGCCACCAACACCTTCCCGGAATGGTCGCTTGCGCATCCTTACCGCATGGTCGCCCACAATGGCGAGATCAACACGCTAAGGGGCAACGTCAACTGGATGGCGGCGCGCCAGGCCAGCGTCGAATCGGAGCTTTATGGCGACGATATCGAGAAACTGTGGCCGATCTCCTACGAGGGGCAGTCGGACACCGCCTGTTTCGACAACGCGCTCGAATTCCTCGTCCAGGGCGGCTATTCGCTCGCCCACGCCGTGATGATGCTGATCCCGGAGGCCTGGGCCGGCAACCCGCTGATGGATGAGGAACGGCGGGCCTTCTATAACTACCACGCCGCGCTGATGGAGCCCTGGGACGGCCCCGCCGCCGTTGCCTTCACCGATGGTCGGCAGATCGGCGCGACGTTGGACCGCAACGGACTGCGCCCGGCACGCTACATCGTCACCGACGACGACCGGGTGATCCTAGCCTCGGAAATGGGTACGTTGCCTGTGCCCGAAGAGCGGATCATCCAGAAATGGCGCCTGCAGCCGGGCAAGATGCTCCTAATCGACCTCGACGAGGGACGCATCATCTCCGACGAGGAGATCAAGCACCGGCTTTCGACGGCCAATCCTTACGCCCGCTGGCTGGAGCGCACCCAGATCGTCCTTGAGGAGATGGACAGCGTCCAGACCGTGCCGATTGAGCCAAGCGCGGCGCTGCTCGATCGTCAGCAGGCCTTCGGCTACACGCAGGAAGACCTGAAGCTCTTGATGGCGCCCATGGCGACAACGGGCCAGGAGGCAATCGGTTCGATGGGCACCGACACACCGATCTCGGCACTGTCTGGCAAATCGAAGCTGCTTTACACCTACTTCAAGCAGAATTTCGCCCAAGTCACCAACCCACCGATCGACCCGATCCGTGAGGAATCGGTCATGTCGCTGGTCTCCTTCATCGGACCGCGACCGAACCTCTTCGATCTCAAGGGTCTGTCGACCCGCAAGCGATTGGAGGTCCGTCAGCCGATCTTGACCAACAAGGATCTGGAAAAGATCCGCATGATCGGCGCCGTCGGCGACAACCAGTTCCGCGCCGAGACCCTCGACATGACCTACAGCGCCGAAAAGGGTGCCGAGGGTATGCAAGCGGCGATCGACGAACTGTGCGACCGCGCCGAGCACGCCGTGCGCGAAGGCCACAACATCATCATCCTATCGGATCGGCTGATCAGGGCCGACCGCATCGCGATCCCCGCCCTCCTGGCAACGGCCGGCGTCCACCATCACCTGATCCGCATGGGCTTGCGTACCGCCGTGGGCCTTGTCGTTGAGACCGGCGAAGCCCGCGAGGTGCACCATTTCTGCGTGCTTGCCGGCTATGGCGCGGAGGCGATCAACCCTTATCTCGCGTTTGAAACGCTGATCGCCATGAAGGACGAATTGCCGACCGAACTGCGCGAGCGGCAGATCGTCAAGCGCTACATCAAGTCGATCGACAAGGGCATTTTGAAGGTGATGTCCAAGATGGGCATCTCCACATATCAGTCCTATTGCGGCGCGCAGATTTTCGACGCTGTCGGCCTCTCGTCGTCTCTGGTCGACCGCTTCTTCTTCGGCACGGCCACGACGATCGAGGGCATCGATCTGGACGCGGTCGCCCGCGAAACCGTGGAGCGGCACCAGGCGGCCTTCGGCGACGACCCGGTGCTGGCGCAGGCGCTCGATGTCGGCGGCGAATATATGTACCGCGTGCGCGGCGAAAACCACGTCTGGTCACCGGATGCCGTGGCAACGCTTCAACACGCCGTGCGCAAGGAGTCCTACGACAGCTATCGTGACTTTGCCCGCATGGTCGATGAGGACTCCGAAGCGCGCCTGACCCTGCGCGGCCTGTTCAAGATCAGCGAAGCCGAGGCTCCGGTGCCGCTCGATGAGGTCGAGCCGGCGGCGGAGATCGTCAAGCGGTTCTCGACCGGTGCGATGTCCTACGGTTCGATCAGCCGCGAGGCCCACACGACGCTGGCAGCCGCCATGAACAAAATCGGCGGCAAGTCGAACACCGGCGAAGGCGGCGAGGATTCCGACCGTTTCCGACCACGCCGAGACGGCACGCCCAATCCCCATCGTTCGGCGATCAAGCAGGTGGCGTCGGGCCGGTTCGGCGTCACGACCGAATATCTGGTCAACGGCGACATGATCCAGATTAAGATCGCCCAGGGCGCCAAGCCCGGCGAAGGTGGACAATTGCCGGGGCACAAGGTCGACGCCGTGATCGCCAAGGTGCGCCACTCGACTCCCGGGGTCGGTCTCATCTCGCCGCCGCCGCATCACGACATCTACTCGATCGAAGACCTGGCGCAGCTCATCTTCGACCTGAAGAACACCAACACCGCTGCCGATATCTCCGTGAAGCTGGTGTCCGAGGTCGGTGTCGGGACGGTGGCCGCTGGCGTCGCTAAGGCGCGCGCCGACCACATCACCATTTCCGGCTTCGAAGGCGGCACAGGCGCCAGCCCCCTCACCTCGATCAAGCACGCCGGCAGCCCTTGGGAAATTGGGCTGTCGGAAACGCACCAGACGCTGGTCGCTAACCAATTGCGCGGCCGTGTGGCGCTCCAGGTCGACGGCGGCTTGAAAACCGGCCGCGATGTCATCGTCGGTGCGCTATTGGGCGCCGACGAGTTCGGCTTTTCCACCGCTCCGCTGATTGCCGCTGGCTGTCTGATGATGCGCAAGTGCCATCTCAATACGTGCCCGGTTGGCATCGCGACTCAGGACCCGGTGTTGCGCAAGCGCTTCAAGGGAACGCCGGAGCACGTCATCAACTACTTCTTCTACGTCGCCGAAGAAGTGCGCGAACATCTGGCGAAGATGGGCGCGCGGTCGCTCAACGAGATCATCGGCCAAACCGACCGGCTCGACCAAGAGCGGCTGATCGATCACTGGAAGGCGAAAGGGCTCGACTTCTCCAAGGTCTTCCACAAAGTGGACGTACCGGCCCATGTCGCGATCTACAATTCAGAGCGCCAGGTGCACCCGATCGCCGATGTTTTGGACCGCAAGATCATCGAGCGCGCCAAGCCGGCGCTTGAGGACCGCACGCCGGTTCAAATCGAGCTGCCGATTAACAACACAGACCGCACGGCCGGCGCCATGTTGTCCGGCGAGGTAGCCAAGCGCTACGGCTACAAGGGCCTGCCCGACGATACGATTGCGGTAAAACTGACGGGCACCGCTGGGCAAAGCTTCGGCGCCTTCGTCTCGGCCGGCGTCACGCTCGAACTTGTCGGCGATGCCAACGACTATGTCGGTAAGGGCCTGTCGGGCGGACGGCTGATCGTCAGGCCATCCGAGAACACCACCATCGTGCCGGAAGAGTCGATGATCGTCGGCAATACGGTGCTCTACGGGGCCGTTTCCGGTGAGTGTTATTTCCGCGGCATCGCCGGCGAGCGCTTTGCCGTGCGCAATTCCGGCGCCATCGCCGTCGTCGAAGGCACAGGCGACCATGGCTGCGAATACATGACCGGCGGCGTCGTCGTCGTCATCGGCGAAACCGGCCGCAACTTCGCGGCCGGCATGTCGGGCGGCGTTGCCTATGTGCTCGACGAGGACGGCACCTTCGCCGACCGTTGCAATTTGGCGATGGTCGACTTAGAGCCGGTGCCGGCCGAAGACGACCTGCTCGAGAAGCTCCACCACCACGGCGGTGATATCGAGTGGCATGGCCGCGTCGACGTGACCGGCGACATGACGCGCCACGACGATGAGCGGCTGCATCAGTTGATCACCGCGCACGCCCACTACACCGACTCCGGGCGCGCCCGCGCGATCCTCGAGGACTGGGAGACCTATCGGCCGAAATTCGTCAAGATCATGCCGGTCGAGTATCGCCGCGCGCTCCAAGAACTCGGCGTCACGGACGATGCGGCCGAGCCGGTGTTCGCGGCGGCGGGAGAATAACGGGATGGGCAAGGTCACTGGCTTCCTGGAAATCGAACGCCAGGAGCAGCAGTATCAGCCGGCCGGCGATCGCATCCGGCATTGGCGCGAGTTCACCGTGCCCTTGCCGGATTCCGAAGTGGCGCGTCAGGCCGCGCGCTGCATGGACTGCGGCATTCCCTATTGCCACGGGCCGACCGGTTGTCCGGTCAACAATCAGATCCCCGACTGGAACGACCTAGTCTACACGCACAACTGGGAAGAGGCTGCGCGCAACCTCCATTCGACCAACAATTTCCCGGAATGGACGGGCCGCATTTGCCCCGCGCCTTGCGAGGAGGCGTGCACGCTCAACCTCGAAGACATCCCTGTCACCATCAAGACAATCGAACAGTCGATTGCCGACAAGGCATTCAGCAACGGCTGGGTAAAGCCCGAACCGCCGGAGACCAAGACCGGTAAAACGGTGGCGATCGTCGGCGCGGGTCCGGCTGGCATGGCAGCAGCGCAGCAACTGGCCAGGGTCGGTCACGATGTCCATGTTTACGACCGCTGGCAGCGCCCGGGCGGCCTGATGACCTATGGCATTCCCGACTTCAAGATCGAGAAAATCCACATGGAGCGGCGCGTTCAGCAGATGGAAGCCGAAGGCGTCACATTCCACTGCGGTGTGGAGGTCGGCCGGGACATCACCGGGCAAGCGCTGGCCGACGATCATGACGCGGTGCTCGTCGCGATCGGGTCGGAACACCCGCGCGACCCGCAAATGGAAGGCACCGATCTGGACGGCGTGCACTACGCAATGCCCTTTCTGATCCAGCAGAACAAGCGCGTCGCCGGCGAACCGATCGGCGACGAGCCGCCACTCACTGCCAGCGGCAAGCATGTCATCGTCGTCGGCGGTGGCGACACAGCGTCGGACTGTATCGGCACGTCGATCCGCCAGGGCTGCCTGTCGGTCACGCAGATGGATATCCGGCCGATCCCGCCGGCGCGCGAGGATAAATTGACGATCTGGCCTTACTGGCCGACGAAGTTCCGCACGTCATCCAGCCAGGCGGAAGGCGCGGAGCGCGAATTCTCCGCCGCCACGCTCGGCATCATCGGTGAAGCCGGCCATGTGGTTGCCGTCGAATGCGCGCGCGTCGACGAAGAGCGTGCCCCGATCCCCGGAACGGAGTTCGATCTGCGGGCCGATCTCGTCTTGATCGCGATCGGCTTCTCCCATCCGCTGCACACCGGACTGATGGAGGAAATGGGCTTCGACCGCGATCCGCGTGGCAACATTCTGGCGAACGAAGACGACTATCAGACCTCAGTGCCGAAGGTGTTCGCGGCCGGCGACGCAAGGCGCGGCCAATCCCTGGTGGTATGGGCGATCCGTGAAGGCCGCCAGGCTGCCCATGCGATCGACAAATTTCTGATGGGCGAGACCACCCTTCCCCGCTAGTCTGTCCCGGCGATCCGGGCCGCCAAACAAACCAGGGCGCGATCGCTGCCGCGCGGTCCGATCAGTGAAATCCCAAGTGGACATCCGCCGTATTCACCGAGCGGAAGCTGCATTTGCGGCAAACCTGGGAGACCCGAGAGCGCCAGCATCGTCAGCGCTCGGTTGCGAAACGCATCCAGCTCATCGTGCGTCATGGTCAGAAGTGGCCCGATATCCGGCATGGTCGGCAGGACGATGATCCGATCGCCACTGGTCAACGTCTCCATTCGCGCCTTGCAACCCGCCCTGAAGTCGCGCGCCGCTGCCGCATCCACTTCGCTGACCTGGCCGGCGAATTCGAAGCGATCCTTGACCCCTGGACCGAGGTTCGGTTTGCGGCTTGTGATCCAAGCGCCGTGCGCGGCCCACGCCTCGACACCCTGGCACCGACGGAAACTCATCAGCCACTCGGATAGATCCCCGGTCTCGTCGACCACTTCCGTATCCAGTTCGCCAAGGATCGACGCAACCCGGCTATAGGCCGGCGCCAGCGCGTCCAGCCGTCCAGGCAACATCAGCGCTTCCGCATCGGTGAGCCGCAGTACTCGAGGTGTTTCAGGCAATGCTGCCTCATCCGCGCCAAGGAGAACATCGGCAACGCGGGAGAAAATGGCTATGTCCCTCGCGAACCACCCGGCCGTGTCGAAGCTCTCCGCCAGGGGCATGCAGCCTTCGAGTGACACGCGGCCATGTGTCGGGCGCAAACCGTAGAGGCCGCAATAGCTGGCCGGCGCACGCACCGATCCCCCGGTGTCAGAGCCGAAAGCGAAGTCGCAGACACCCGCCGCAACAGCAGCCGCCGAGCCGCATGACGATCCGCCTGGGATTCGATCCGGCGCACGCGTATTGATCGGGGTCCCGTAATGGGCGTTCTTGCCGTGAAGACTGAATGCCAGCTCATCGGTGATTGTTTTACCCACGAACCGCGCTCCGGCGTCCAGGCACGCCTGCACCGCGGGCGCAGTCCGGTTTGCAATCGCTGCGTCTTCCAGCTTGGTCGGATTGCCACAGCCCGTCCGATAGCCGGAAACGTCGTAAATATCCTTCACGGCCATAGTCAGCCCGGCGAGAGGCCCATCCGGCGCATTGTCTACGGGAACCGGATCATAGGCCATGAAGGCGTTTGCAGGATCGCGTGCGAGCAGCATCGGCGTTTCCGATCGATCAATCTTGGTTTGCACCAATTGATCGCGCACGACCGATCAAAGCAAGCCGTGGCGCGCTTTGGCTGCGGTGAACATTACCAATATTGCGAACGAACGCGACAATTTGACCCGCTGCTGTTGCCGTCGCCGCTTTACCGCGGCGCGCTATGTCGCCTATGGTCTTGTTTCGAAAGCAACAATAATCAGGCTGACGTTGGGGAGGACAATCATGAAGCCATTTATCGTTGTAAAATCGCTTGCCGCGGTGGCCGTCGCGGCGACCTTGTTGACCGGAGCGGCCAGTGCGCAAGAAGAACGCAATTATCTTCTTGCGACCGCTTCCACCGGCGGCACCTATTATCCTGTCGGCGTGGCGCTCGCGACGCTCGTTAAGGTCAAGCTTCAGCCGAAACAGAAGATCAATATGTCGGCGATCAACTCTGCCGGCTCCGGCGAAAACGTTCGGCTGCTGCGTGAGAACGAATCCCAGTTCGCCATTCTGCAGGGCCTCTTCGGTTCCTATGCCTGGAACGGCACCGGGCCGGTTGCCGCAGACGGGCCGCAGACCGAATTGCGCGCCGTTTCCATGCTGTGGCCCAATGTCGAGCACTTCGTTGTGAAGAACGAATTCGTCCAAACGGGTACCGTGCAAGATGTCATCGACATGCAGGGGCAGGCGTTTTCCATGGGACGGAAGAACTCGGGCACGATCGGCTCGAACGCCATGATCCTGAAGAACCTTGGTGTCGAGGATCTGGAGTCGTCCTATGAGCTTGCTTATCTGGGTTATGGACCAAGCGCAGCAGCGATGCAGGACGGCAAGATCGTCGGAATGTCGACCCCGGCGGGTGCGCCTGTCTCGGCGGTGACCAGTGCTATGGCGGCGATGAGCGACAGCTTGGCTCTCCTAGACTTCACGGACGAGCAGGTCGAAGCAGCCAACGGCGGGCTGGGCCTGTGGACCAGGTTCGTCGTCCCGGCCGGCACCTATCCGGGTCAGGAAAAAGACCTCAACACGATCGCGCAGCCGAACTTCCTGGCGGTTCGCGCTGACGTGCCGGACGACGACGTCTACCTGATCACCCGAACGATCTACGAAAACCTGCCGTTCCTGAACGGTATTCATCCAGCAACCAAATCGATGGGGATCGACGCCGCGCTGGCCGGTCTGCCCATGCCGCTGCATCCAGGCGCCGCAAAGTACTATCAGGAAGCAGGGATCGAGATTCCTGACAACTTGATCGCAAAGTAAGTGTTTGTGTGGCCGGGTCCTCGGACCCGGCCCCTTACGACAGGTGCAAGCGATGACTGACGCCTCCGGCGACGGAGCCATCGAAGCCGGCGGCGATGCGCTTGCGCCCCATTTCTTCGGCGCATCGCCGAGAGACAAGATCGCTTTCATCGTCGGCGTCGGGATTTCGCTCGCCCACATCTACATGAATGTGCTGGCGACACTGCCAACGCTGCTGCAGAACGCCATACACTTCGCCGGCTTTGCATTCTTGTGCGCGCTGACGATTCCGGCCTTCGGTGCGAAGTCCGCCGAGCGTGGCGCCGGCCTCCTGTTCAATCTCGGTCTTGGTCTTGTCGTTGCTGGCGCATCCGTCGGCATCATGCTGCGGGAGGACGCGGTTTATGCGGCCGGTGTGCGCCTGGCGACGATCGACTGGGTTCTGGCGACGATCACCATCGTGGCCGCGATTGAACTCACGCGCCGCACCACCGGCTGGCTCATCCCCATTCTGATTATCCTGTCTCTGACCTATATCGGCTGGTGGGGCGCCCACATCGGCGGCATTTTCCGGTTTGGCGGTCTGAGCTGGGAAACGATCGTATTTCGCTCGATTTTCGGCGACGAGGGCATGTTCGGGCTGATTGCCCGCATCTCCTCCACCTATGTCTTCATGTTCATCCTGTTCGGCGCCTTTCTTCTGCGGTCCGGCGCCGGTCAGTTCATCATCGACTTGGCCCGAGCCGTCGCCGGCCGGTTCACGGGCGGACCCGGTCTAGTCGCTGTTTTCGCGTCCGGGTTGACGGGGACGATCTCGGGCTCCGCCGTCGCCAACACCGCTTCGACCGGCGTCATCACCATTCCGTTGATGAAGCGGGCGGGATTCCCTGCACGGTTCGCGGCAGCCGTCGAAGCCTCGGCCTCCACGGGCGGCCAGCTCATGCCGCCGATCATGGGAGCCGGCGCCTTCGTCATGGCGAGCTACACGCAGATCCCCTACACCACGATCGTCGCGGTCTCCGTGCTGCCCGCTGTACTCTACTTCGCCACCGTCGCGTTCTTCGTGCGCATCGAAGCGAAGCGCAACGCCATCGGCGTGACGGACTCCGACGGGCCCACCGTCGGCGCGCTCATGCGCCAGGGCGGTCTCAGCTTCATCCTCCCAATCGGCATCTTGATCGGCTGCCTGATCGCGGGATTCACCCCGACCTATGCCGCCGGGGTCAGCATCCTCGCGGTTATCGCCGCATCGTGGCTGACGCCGAACCGCATGGGACCGATGGCGGTGCTGGAGGCATTGGCGCTCGGCGCTAAGAACATGATCATGACCGCCGTGCTGTTGTGTGCCGTCGGGTTGATCGTCAACGTGATCGCCACGGCCGGCATTGGTAATACGTTCTCACTGATGATCGCAGATTGGGCCGGCGGTAGCCTGCTCATTGCTATCGTATTGATTGCCATCGCCTCTTTGGTGCTTGGCATGGGCCTGCCGGTGACTGCGTCCTATGTGGTGTTGGCCACTCTCTCGGCGCCGGCGCTCTACGCGATGATCGCCGAAGGCCGGGTGATCGAGGCGATCGCCGCCGGCACCGTCAGCGAAGAGGCAAAAGCGATCCTGATGCTGGTGGCACCGGACAAGATCGACCTGATCGGCCAGGTCATGTCGATCGCCGACGCGACGATCATCGTCGCCGCGATCCCACCGGATATGGCCGGTGTCGTACGCGACTCCCTGCTTTCGGCGGAAACGCTCACCTTCGCGCTCCTGTCGGCCCACCTCATCATCTTCTGGTTGAGCCAGGATTCGAACGTCACACCGCCCGTCTGCTTGTGTTCGTTCACCGCCGCAGCGATCGCTCGGACGCCGCCGATGGCAACGGGTTTCACGTCATGGAAGGTCGCCAAGGGGCTCTACATTGTGCCGCTGCTGTTCGCCTTCTCACCGCTGATCGGGGCGCCCATCGGCCAGTCTTTGCTGATCTGCGCCCTTGCGCTGGTCGGTCTCTACGCCTTCACCGCGGGCTTCCAAGGTTACATGGAAAAGCCCCTGACCTGGACGCAGCGCATCTTGGCCTTCATTGCCGCCGCGATGTGCCTGTGGCCCAGCTTTTTGGCTATTGAGATCGCTGGGGTCGCGCTCACCGCGATCATCTTTGCCTGGTCGTTGCTGAACGCCCGGCGCAAGGCGTTCGAACCCGACGTTATGTAGCGCTTTTGGGAAGCACCGTCTCCGCCAGTTCCGCCCAATACGACACGCCGTAGCCGATGGCATCGTCGTTGAAGTCGTATTTCGGGTTGTGGACGGCAATGCCGCCTTTCTCGCCTTCCAGGCCGTTACCGAGGAAGATGTAGGCACCCGGCCGCTCGTTGAGCATGAAGGAAAAATCCTCAGCACCCATTTTCGGGGGCGTGTCGACGTCGACTTTGGCATCGCCACAGACCCTGCGGGCAACGGCGGCCGCTTGGTCTGTCTCTTCCGGCGTGTTGACCGTCGCTGGATAATTGCGCTCGTAGCGAAGCGATGCGGTCGCGCCAAACGCCGCTGCGACCTGTTCGACGACGCGGCGCAGATTCTCCTCCTGGATATCCTGAACGTCCGGCCGATAGGAGCGCGCCGTGCCGAGCATCACAGCATCGTCGGGAATGACATTGTGGGTCGATCCGGAGTTGACGGCCGTGATCGATACGACCCCGGACTCCAGAGGATCGACATTACGCGCAATGATCGACTGCGTCGCAGTGACAATGTGGCTCGCCACGACGACCGGATCGATACCTTGATGCGGCATCGCGCCATGCGCGCCCTTACCGCGCACGGTGATCTCGAACAAATCGGCATTGGCCATGCACGGACCCGTGCGCATGGCGATCTCACCGACCGGGACGCCGGGCATGTTGTGCATCCCCCAGACGGATTCCATTGGGAAGCGGTCGAAAAGCCCATCCTTGACCATCACCTTGCCGCCACCCCGGCCCTCTTCGGCCGGCTGAAAGATGAAATAGACGGTGCCATCGAAGTTGCGGGTTTGCGAAAGATACTGCGCCGCGCCCAAGAGCATCGTCGTATGGCCGTCATGACCGCAGGCGTGCATGGCATTGTCGTTCACGGACTTATAGGTAAGGTCGGTTTTTTCCGACATCGGCAACGCGTCCATATCGGCGCGAAAACCGATCGCGCGATTTGAACCACCCTCGCCGCGCAACACACCAACAACACCCGTTCCCGCAAGCCCGGTGTGAACCTCCAGGCCCAACTCGGTCAGTTTGTCGGACACGATCTTCGATGTCCGTTCCTCCTCAAAGCCAAGCTCGGGATGCTTGTGAAAATCCTGGCGGATGGTGGTCAGATCATCGAGGAGCGGCGTGACATCGTCGCGGATCGGCATGGGAGGTCCTTCCAATTTTGACTGGGCGGCGGATCGCTGAGGGATCAGACCGCTTGTTCGGCTAAATAAATGCGCAGGGCGCGCGGATCGTCAATGGCGACAACGTCAAGCGCCTTGCGTTTTCCCTTCACCGTAATGGTGGAGGGTCGTCCGTCCTCGTAAGACACGCCCGCCGCGCGCAGAACCGCCTGCGACGTCACGAGGAAGGTCGCGAGATCCTTGCTCGCCGTCTCAAGCCGGCTGGCGGCGTTCACCGTGTCGCCAAGCGCGGTAATCGAGGCCGAGGCACCGCCGGCTCCAGCAGCCCCAATTCGACCCAATATGACCGGACCGGCGTGAACACCGACACCGATCCGCAGCGCGTCATCGCCGGATAGACCCGCCTCCGCGTTCAATCCGTCGAGCGCATCAGCCATGGCCGCGCTGGCATCAAGCGCCTGGCGGGCGGCGACCTTGATATCGTCGGATATGCCGAAAATCGCCATGATCCCATCGCCGATGAATTTGTCGACTTGACCGCCGGCCTTCTCGATCGCCTGGCTCATCAGGCCCAGATAGCGGTTCAGGAGGAACACGACATCATAAGGCAGCCGATCTTCGGCAAGCCCCGTGAAATTGCGCATGTCGGCGAACATGACAACGGCGGGCTTTTCGACACCCCAGTGATAGGCATCGTGGCTGGCGCCGGCTGCCGCCGCCGCTTCACCCGCCGGCAACAGCGGCTGAGCGGTCAGGTCACTGGTCGGACGCAATTGGCAGGCAAGGCGGACGCGGGGATCGGCCTCGATCCGATCGAGCACCTTGCGCTCCGCATCGCCGATCGCCGGTAACTCTCCGTCATGCTCGACGATGAGCGTCCGACAGGTGGAACAGCGCGCGCGGCCGCCGCAAACGGAGGCATGCGGAATGCCGTGGTCGCGGCTAATCTCAAGCAGCGTCGATCCCTTGCCGGCGCGCACGGCACCGCGCCCCGGATAGGTGATGCGAATGCTCGGGTTCAGCCTGCTCAAGATGTAGCGGATCAGCGGGATCGCGAAGACAAAAACCAACAGTCCGATGGCAAACCACCGCGCGCCGTCAATCTGCTCGATCAGCCAGACAAATTGCTCCGGCGTGAGCCCGCCCGTGTCGAGGCCCGTCAACTCCAGCCGACGGGCCGCGTCGATCCAGCCCCACATCGCCAGCAGCGGGATGGCTATTGCGAATGACAGCAGAACCGAGGACCACTCCCGGTACCACGGTTTGAGCCGAAGCCAGAAGTGCAGACCCAGGACGCCGTGCACCCAAACGGCCAGCAGCAGGATGTTCTGGTTGAGGACCTGAGACGGCCATAAGATACTGAGTTCATGGATGTAATCGTCGTTGACCCCATGTGCCGAAGCCATCCCGCGAGTCGCGATGATGTGTGCAACCAGTTGGTAGGGGATGAACAGAACCAGGCCGATTTGCAGCGCCTCCCAAGCAGGCATACGCAATGTCCGACGGCGTGCTATCCGCACCAGCCCGAAGATGACATGGACGATCAAAGCACCGTAAAGCAGAATGGTCCCCGGCGGTGTTCGCCAGAACCCTCGACGCACATCCTGGGCCGCGACCATCCATTCGGTCGAAACGATGCCAAGGGCATGGTTGAAGTAGTGGGTCAGGACAAAGGCGAACAGGATGAGACCGGACCACAGTCTCAGACGCTGCGCCAGCGGTCCACTGCCCGGAACGATGCGGCTGAGCAGAGCCCGGTCCGCCATCACTATTCGGCCCTAGGCGGACCGAACTCCGAGACAACGGATTCGGGTAAAATCACACCGGTGTCAGCGGCGCGCTCCCGGTTCTCATAGCGGCGCATACCCGGCAACCGGACACCTTCCTGGCATTCGATCTCCGCAACCAGCGTGGCCATACGCATCCCATAGTTTTCGCCGGCAAACACCGCCGGATCAAAGGCGATGATAAACTGCCCGGTTCCAGGCGGAAGACCTTCCTTGGCAAAAAACGAAGACGCTTCGAAGGCGAAGTGAGCGGAGGTCATTCCGGCCGCCATCACCTCGACCATCATGGCGAGTGCCGTGCCTTTCGCGCCGCCCATCGCAACCATGGTGCCGGCGAGCGCCGCTTCTGGATCGGTTGTCCCAACGCCCTCCGCATCGAGTGCCCAGCCTTTCGGGATTTGCTTGCCGTCCTGCTGGGCTTTCATGATGTTGCCGCGTGCGACGCGCGATAGCGACATGTCGATTACCAGGGGTCGTCGGCTCATGAGCGGCGCCGCGAAAGCGATCGGGTTGGTACCGAACACCGCGCGCTTGCCGCCGGCCGGCGCGATGGCCTGTGGTGTATTCGCAAACATCATGGCCACGAAACCGGCATCCGCCAGCCGTTCGACCGTCAATCCTGCCGCACCGCAATGATGCGAGCGAAAGATGGTCGCCGATGCAAGCCCGAAGATCCGCGCCCGGGTCGGCAGCGCACGCAGCGCCAAGTCAATCGCCGGATAGGCGAACCCGTTTCCAGCGTCGATCGCGATGACGGCCGGTGCCCGATCTTCCTGTTTTGGCAACGCCAATCCATCGACCTTGCCGGACGCAGCTTGCCCCGCATACGTGGGAAGCCGCGACAATCCATGGCCGGAGAGACCGTCGGCCTCCGCAGCCACCAACGCTTCGGCAACCGACCAAGCGTTTTCGGGGTTCGTGTTGTGCTTGATCAGAACCTCTGCGCAATACTCCGTTGCCTCGTCGAGCGGCAATCGCACACGTTTTTCGTCGGTCATGGCAGGCCTTCCAGATGACGCAATACCGATTGAGCGGTGACCGCACTGACGCGAACATTCGCCTCTTCGGTCACGCCGGCGATGTGCGGCGTCAAGATAAGGTTGGGAACATCGTCAAAACGAGCACCGGCCTCAGCGGTCAAAGGCTCGGTCTCGAACACGTCAAGTGCCGCGCCCGCAAGCGTGCCGGCACGAAGCGCATCGGCCAGCGCCGCCTCGTCGACGACACCGCCACGCGACGCATTGACGAGGATCGCGTCATCCTTCATCGCCGCGAGTGCGGAGGCGTCAACGAGGTGGCGCGTCTCGTCCGTCAGCGGAACGTGAAGGGTCACCGCATCGGCAAGGCGCAGGAGGCCATCCAGCGATACGGCCTCTGTGTCGCTCCATGCGGGATCGTCTGCCGGGCGGTAGGGATCGAAGGCGATTGTGGTCATGCCCATCCCTCGGGCCAGCCGGGCCGTATGCTGGGCGGTATTGCCGAAACCGACCAAGCCCAGGATTTTGCCGTTGACCTCGCGCCCGATCAGCGCGGTGCGCGGCCAGGCTCCAACGGCCACCTTATCGCTTGAGCGAAACGCGGTTCGCATCAGCATCAACGCCGCTGTGACAACATATTCCGCCACCGAAGCATCATTGGCACCGGTTGCGGGAAAAACCGCAATCTCTCGGACGCGACAGGCATCCAAGTCGATGTTGTCCAGACCGACGCCAAGCCGCCCGACACAAGCCAGTTCCGGCGCACCGGCAATCAGATCGGCGGTCACCTGCGTTCGATTTCGCACGATGAGCGCGCGCGCGTCGACTAGCGCCTGCGCCAAGTCCGCCGATCGATCGACAAAATCGGCCGCATAATCAACGTCGTGCTTTGCGCGCAACGTAGCGATCGCAGCCTCATCCATGAATTCCGACACGACAATGTCGGCCATGCGCGCCCCCAGCCTTGCCGCGCTGCGATCAGAGCACGCCCGCCCGCATCGCGACGTCCACGTAGAAGTCTACGCGTTCTTTCATGAAGTCGTCCATGTCCGCATACGGGATATCGACGAGGGCGAAACCGGCATCCTCCATCTTTTTGCGGAACGCCGGATCGCCATTGATAGTCGCGATCATGTCGCTCCAGGTCTGTCGCATCTCCTCCGACGTATCGGCCGGGACGGCAATGCCGCGATAAGCACCGCCGACCATTTCCAAACCGAGTTCACGAAAGGTCGGCACATCCGGAAAGGCAGGATGGCGCTCCTCCATAGCGACGGCGAGCAGACGAACGGTGTCGCGCTTGGCAACGCCAACGGTCGTGTAGCCCCACTGCGCGGTCACCTGTTCGACGTCGAGCGCGGTGACCGCGGCGCCCGTTCCCTTGAACGGGATATAGACGGTCTCAATACCGGCGAGTTTGTCGAACGTGACTTGCGCCAGATGGTTCGCGGTGCCTGATCCGGAGCCAGCAAAGGTCAGTTGACCCGGATTGTTCTTAGCGAACTGGATGAGGTCATCGAGCGTCTCGAAGTCGCTGTCCGCGCGCACGACGATCGCATCCGGCGTATAATGAAACCAGTAAATGGGTGTCAGGTCCTCGGTCTGATAAACCGCCTTGCTCTGCCGCGGCTGCAAGGCAATATGCGGCAGATTGACACCCATGACGGTGTGACCATCCGCTGGCAGCGTGTTCAAGGTCTTCCACGCCAGCGAACCGCCGCCGCCGGGCTGATAGACGAGGCTGATTTCAGCCGAGAATTTTTCCTTTAAGAACGGCTTTTGCAGCTGCGCCGAGATATCGGACTCGCCCCCTTCGCCGAAAGGAATGATGTACTCGACCGCCTTTTCGGGAAACGCCAATGCAAGGTCTACACCACCGGCAATGAGTGCGGTCGCGGCCAATCCGAACAGCCGAGTGCCCCAGGCTTTCATAGTATCGTCTCCTTTCTTTCGCGCCCCGTTACGTCCTCACGCTGTCTTGTCGCCATAGTATAGCATGACGGCGTGCCGGGCCTCGGCGAAGAACAGCCAGCGCTCAATCAAAATCCCGACAACGTGTGACAGAACGCCGGTCACGAGCGCCAGCGCGGCAACAGTCTGCGCGGAGATGAGAGCCAGAACCAGCGCCAGAACCGGCACGGCGAATCCCGCCAGGAAGACCAAGCGGCGCAGAACTTCGGAATGCTTGCGGGCGATACGAAAGCCCATTTCGCGGGTGAGATAGTTCTCGCTGGTATGCGGACGGTCCAAGAGCCGCACGAGACCAAGTGGACCGAGACCGGTTGCGGACTCGATCGTCGAGGGTCCCTTTTCCGCCCCGGCCCGGCGCCACCACATCACCTTGACGACAAGCGCGACGCCGAACACAATCAGGGCAAGCATAGGAACTGTCGGCGACCCGCCGCCTGTCAGCGCCTCAAGGACAGCGGCGAGCAACAGGCCTCCGGATACCGCAAACGTCAGAAACACGGCGCTCGTTAGGCCGCAGTGCCACTGATGGACCGTCTTCAGCGAAGCGTAGATCATCGACGTCGAATAAACCGTGACGAGACACAGCACCGCGGCGAGAAACGCTGGAAGCACCCAGACTTCTGCCAAGAAAACGGAACCGATGGCCGCCAGACCCAACGGTACGAACGTGATGACCGCAAGCACGCCCTCCCGGGACAACCAGCTTGTGCGCCATTGCGTCAAGGCGCGCCAGGCGCGCTCCGGATGGCCGAGATGGAGCGTCGAGCACAACAAGCCGCCGGCGATCAGGCCGAGCGCCAGCACATAGCCGATCCGCCCCGCGGCCGAGGCACCATCCACAAGCCCAACGCCGATAACGGCGGCAAGGCCGTAGCCGAGACCCGACAGTGTCGTGAAGAAAATGATCGAAAGCGCCGGATGCATCGATGCCTATCCGAACCGCGACAGCATATCGTCGACCCAACCAAGGAATCCCGTCGCAGACAGATCATCTTCGCCGCCCGGACGATGAGCAGCCGGCAACGCCTCTCCGATCGGCGTCCCCTTGCGAGGCGGTAAATACTTGTTAACCGGCTTGGTCCCCTGTTCCGGCATCAGATCGATGCCGCCGCGCGCCGCGACCATTTGACTGACATCTGAAGTCGGATCCGCGAGATCACCGAAATGGCGCGCATTGGCCGGACAGGTCCGCACGCAAGCCGGTACGCGGTCGACCTCCTCAAAGGCCTCGTTGTAGATCCGATCGACGCATAGCGTGCACTTCTTCATGACGCCTTCGGCCAGGTCCATCTCGCGCGCGCCATAGGGGCAGGCCCAAGCGCAAAGCCCGCAACCGATGCACATGGATTCGTCGACCAAAACGATCCCGTCATCGGCGCGCTTATAGGATGCGCCGGTTGGGCAGACGGTGACACAGGGCGCATCGTCGCAATGCAGACATGATTTGGGAAAGTGGACAACACGCGTATCCGCGCCCTCGCCCGCCTCATAGGTGTGGATGCGGTTCAGCCATGTCCCCGACGGATCGTCCCCGTAGGGATTCTGGTCCGACAGGGCCGCGCCATAGCCACCGGTGTTCCATTCCTTGCAGTTGACGACGCAGGCGTGGCAGCCGACGCAAATGTCGAGATCGATGACGAGGCCCAGCTTCTTGTCGGTCTTGCGCGGAAGCTCGGTCATGCGGGGCCTCCGTCGACCGGCTCGAAGTCTTGGCCGAACCGCAGGGTCTCGGGCCGCGCGTGTCGCGTCGGAACGTCAGCGGTCGAGAAATGCGGCCGCGACACGCCATCCTCCGCCGGCGCCTTTTCGATCCGCACTCTAAGATCGAACCAGGCGGCCTGACCGGTAATCGGATCGGAGTTCGCCCAGCGCAAGCCATCGCCCTTTTCCGGCAAAAGCTCGTGAATGAGATGATTGAGCAGAAAACCCTTCGTCGTCTCGGGCGCGTCTTTGTCCAAAGCCCAGGCACCCGATCGCTTGCCGATCGCGTTCCAAGTCCAAACGGTCGAGGCGTTCACGCCCTCCATCCGTTTCACCGGGACCTTGATGCGGCCGTGATGGGAGGTGAGATAGACCCAGTCGCCATCCTGAAGTCCGTGCTCATTGCAGATCGCTCCAGGCACGTAGAGCGGGTTCGACCCGTGGATTTGCCGCAGCCAGGCATTCTGCGACCCCCACGAGTGGTACATGGCCATGGGCCGTTGAGTGAGTGCATGAAGCGGATAGTCGTTCGGATCGATCGCCTCGCCCTCGAACGGCGGGTACCAGATGGGTAGAGGTGCAAACGTTTGGCCGATGCGTTCACGCAAGTGCTCAGGCGGCTGCCGATCACCATGACCCATCGCCGCCAAAACGAACTTCTGCTGAACCTCGCTGTAGAGCTCAAAGATCACCGGCTGCGGCGTATCGTAAAACCCAAGCGAGACGGCGAAGTCCTGATAGGCCTTGTTGGCGTGCTTGTAGAACAGCGCCTCATCCGGGATGTGCTTGATCCAAAAGCCGCCATTCTCGATGTAGCGGTCGAGCTGATCGGCGTTCGGCGCGCCACGTCCCTCCGCCGTGCCATCCTCTCCGCGCCAACCGGCAAGCGGCCCGACCCCCGGTTTGCGCTCATGATTGACCATGTAGTCGGCGTAGTCGGCATATTTCGGCAAGCCGTCTTCGCCGACGAAACCGGGCAAACCCAGTTTGCCGCCAAGCTGGATAAGCGCCGACTGGAACCCGCGCACATCGCGGTCGGGTTCGACGACGGGATGGCGGATCGCATCCGCCGCCGCGTCCGGCTCGCAGATCGGCCGGTCGAGCAACGAGATACAGTCGTGGCGCTCCAGATAGGTCGTGTCCGGCAGGATCAAGTCCGCATAGGCCACCATCTCGGAGGCATAAGCGTCCGAATAGATGATCTTCGGGATGCGATACTCGCCGGTCGCCTCGTCCTTGTCCTCCAGCATCTTAGTGACGCCTTCGGTGTTCATGGACGAGTTCCAAGCCATATTGGCCATGTAGAGAAAGAGCACATCGAGCGGATAGGGATCGCCGGCGTGCGCATTGGCGATCACCATATGCATCAGGCCGTGGGCAGCAAGCGGCGCCTCCCAGGAAAAGGCCTTGTCGATCCGGCAGGGCGAGCCATCGTCCTCGACCAGAAGGTCCTCCGGCCCGCCCGGGTAACCGAGATGCGGCCCGTGCAACGCTTCGCCCGGATGGACGTCATGAGCGCCGCCTGACGGTTTGGGATGCGCCGTCCAGGGCTTCGGATAAGGCGGCTTGAAACGAAAGCCGCCCGGCACCTCGACGGATCCCAGGAGCACTTGCAGGACATGGATCGCGCGGCAGGTTTGAAAGCCGTTGGAATGGGCGGAAATGCCGCGCATACCGTGCATGGACACAGGCCGGCCGATCATCTTGTCGTGCCGCTCGCCCTTCATGTCCGTCCAGGGCTGATCGATGACGATCTCTTCCTCGAACGCCACACGCGCCAGCTCGGCGGCGATCGCGCGGATTGTACCCGCTTCTATGCCGGTCTCCTCTGCGGCAGCCTCCGGTGCAAACTTTGGATCGAGATAGAGCTTGGCCATCGCCTCGAAGGCCGGCGCCGCCGTGCGACCGTCGGCAAGCGCAACCGTCCCCGTCAACGCCGGCTTCACACCGTCGGCAGTGTGCGGCGTCGGTTTGCCGGTCGCCCGATTGACGACCAACGGCACGCCTTCTTCATCGCGCGCGAACAGGCCGTGATCGGCAGCGCCCGGGTCGTCGATCACCAGCCACGGCGCGTTGGTGTAGCGGATGAGGTAATCGAGATCGATTTTGCGGGTGCGGAACAGTTCATGGATGAGCGCCAGGACGAACAGGCCGTCCGTGCCGGGCCGGATGCCAATCCAGTCATCGGCGATCGCCGAATAGCCGGTACGGATCGGATTGACCGAGATGATCCGGACATTGCGCTCCTTCAAACGCGACAAACCAAGCTTGATCGGATTGGAGTCATGGTCCTCAGCCACGCCGAAGATCATGAAGAGCTTGGTGCGCTCCCAGTCCGGTGCGCCGAACTCCCAAAACGCACCGCCGAGCGTGTAGATGCCGGCGGTCGCCATATTGACCGAGCAGAAGCCGCCATGGGCCGCGTAGTTCGGCGTGCCGAACTGCTGTGCCCAATAGCTCGTCAGCGATTGGCTCTGGTCGCGACCGGTGAAGAAGGCAAGCTTCTTGGGATCAGTCTCGCGAACGGGCTTCAGCCAGGAAGCCGCAATGTCGAACGCCTCGTCCCAGGTGATTTCCTTGAACGCGCCCGAACCGCGCGGTCCGGTCCGCAGCATCGGCGCTGAGAGCCGGGCCGGCGAATAGTGCTGCATGATCCCGGCCGAACCCTTGGCGCATAGTACGCCGCGATTGACCGGATGGTCGCGATTGCCCTCGATATAGCGAACCTGGCCGTTCAGCAGGTGCACTTTGATGCCGCACCGGCAGGCGCACATGTAGCACGTCGTCGTCTTGACCGTGTCACCCGGTGCGCCGTGAAGGGGAACGCTGTGCGCCGTCATGCCGCCGAAACCAGCCTGATGTGTTGAAGCCCGGCGCCACTATAGACAGGCGGCCTCGGCCAGCTTCGGCCAGCCGAGGCGATTGGATGGTGCCAGATGCCCGGCGGGATCACGCGCTCCTGTAGAGCTTCGTCATGACGAACTCACGGTGACCGAGCGCCTCCGCCGCCGTGGCGCGGCCATTGGCGGTGCGACGCACCATGTCGATCAGCGCATCGCCGGCCTGATCGATCGTCATCTCGCGGGTGAGGATGCCCGTCACATCGACATCGATGTGCTCCGACATCGTGCGAAGCGTGCGTGGATTGGCGGAAATCTTGACCACCGGCACGATCGGGTTGCCGATGACGTTGCCCTGGCCCGTCGGGAAGGTGTGAACCACATAGCCGGCGGCCGCCATCAAGGTCACGCACTCGGCCGCTGCGGAAGACGTATCCATGAAATAGAGGCCGGGGCCCTTCTTCGGCGCCTCGGCCGGGTCTAGAATATCGATATAGCGGCAATCGCGGCCGATCTTCTCCAGATTGCCGAGCGCCTTTTCCTCAATTGTCGTCAGCCCGCCCTCGATATTCCCCTTGGTCGGCTGGGAATCGGACAGGTCGTCGGTCTGGTGGGCGAAGATCACGTCGTCCTGATAGGCCTTCCACATGGCATACCAGCGCTCGGCGGTGTCCTCATCGGCGGCCCGTGCCTTGCAGATGTGCTCCGCGCCGGTGATCTCAGATGTCTCGCCGAAACAGCCATAGATGCCTTCCGGCACCAGCTTGTCATACATATTGCCGACGGTCGGGCAGGAACCCAGACCGGTCGTGGTGTCCGACTCACCACACTTGGTCGACACCCAAAGCTCCGACATCTTGCACTCTTCGCGCTGCAACTCCGACGCCCAATGAACGAAATCCTTGGCCCGGCGCGAGGCATCCATGATGGTCTTCAGGTCGCCGTTTTGTTCGATGGAGAACGCCGCGACCGGCTTGCCCGTTTCGGCGATGCCGTCGGCGATCTTCTGGGTCCAGCCCGGCTCGATGCCGATCACGATGCAGGCGGCGACATTCGGATTGGCGCCGGTGCCGATCATCGTGCGGAAGTGAAGGTCCAAATCGGCGCCGAACTGCAGCCGGCCATAGGCATGGGGCAGCGCCATCGTACCCTTGATGTTGTTGGCGACCGCCTCGCAGGAGGCGTTCGAGATGTCGTCGACCGGCAGGATGGCGACATGATTGCGGACGCCGACGCGTCCGTTTTCGCGGCGGTAGCCGAGGAAGGTTCCGTTATTTGCCATCGTCGCCTCCTACCAGCGCTTGGTCTTGAGGTTATGAGTGTGGACGTGGCCGCCCTTTTCGGCCTCGCCGACCATCTTGCCGATATCCTCACCATACTTGATCGCCGTGTCGCCGGACTTGAGGTCGGTCAACGCAATCTTGTGACCGATTGGCACATCAGTCTTCGAGGTCATCGTGAACGACGAATTGTCCTCGGTGACGACGCACAGCATGTCTGTGCCGGCTTTAAGCCCCTCGACGACGACGACACCGACATTGTCCTTGGGACTGTGCACCAAGAGTTGTGGGATATTGGACATGATGGCTCCTGTCGATTTGACCTTTAGTCTTGTATAAGACATAAGACTGAAGACCCGTCAACCGGAAACCGCCATGCGTGCTGCAGAACCACAAATCGACGCCAATCCGCTCTATCGCCAGGTCAAGGCGCGCATCGTCCAAGGCCTGACGGATGGCACGTGGAAGCCGGGCGAAATGCTGCCGTCGGAGCCGGCGCTCGGCAGCCTGTTCGGGGTCAGCCCCGGCACGGTTAGGAAGGCGTTGGACGAGTTGACAGCCGAGAACATTGTCGTGCGGCGCCAGGGTCGCGGCACTTTCGCCGCCGAACTTGACGACAACCGCATTCTCTTCCACTTTTTCAAGCTGACGGGCGATGACGGCGTGCGGCGCTTCCCCGACAGTCGGGTGACCGGTGTGGATCGTTTCGCCCCTTCGCCCGAAGAGCGCGCGGCGCTTCAGTTGAGCGGCAATGTCCGCGTCATCCGCATTGCTCGCATCCGCCTTCTCGACGACGCGCCGGTAATCGCCGAGACAATCGCCGTTCCGACGCGCGCCTTTCCCGACCTAGACCGGCTCGGCACGATCCCGAACAATATCTATGCGCTTTATGCCTCCCGCTATGGCCGCACCGTCGCCCGCGCCCATGAAGAAGCGAAGGCCGTGAACGCCGACGCCGCAGCGGCAAAGGACCTAAACGTCAAGCCGGGCACGGCGCTCCTGGCGGTTGCCCGCACGGCCTATGCACTCAACGGCGAACCCGTCGAGTACCGCCATTCTCTTTGCCGAACGGATGGTTTTCACTATCAAGTCGATTTGCGGTAAGGACGACGGCGTTTTCGATCGAAAGGACGAGCGCTTGGATGCCGATGCCGCAGGAGTACTTTCAAGCGTCGAAGGACTTCGACGCCTTTCTCGCCGAAACACGGGATGTGCTGGGCCTAGCGACGCGGCACCAAACCTACACTGTCGTACAGGCGGTCTTGTTAGTGTTTCGCCGCCGACTGACGGTGGCGGACGGGCTGGCCTTTGCCTCAGTATTGCCGCCCGTGCTCCGTGCGATCTTCGTTGCGGATTGGGACATCAGTGAGAGCCCGCAGGAGTTCGAGGGCCGCGCAACACTGACAAGCGAAGTCAAAGCGTTTCGCCAAAACCATAATTTTGCACCCGATACTGCGATCGAGGATGTGGCAGGGGTTCTTAGGCGCCATGTCGATGAGCCGGCGTTCGACATGGTCTTGGAACAGCTTTCGACGGAGGCTGCCGCCTACTGGTCGGTCCCGGAGGATGCGCGTGACAGCATCAGATAAAGCCCGGTCATGACGAGACCGGCCGCGATCAAGAATCCAGCGCCCGGTCGCTCGCCGAAGAACGCCCAACCCCAAAGGGTTGAGAGGATTAGGATCACATAGCTGGCGGACGCAACCATGATCGGCCCTCCCCGCTCAAGCACCACGAAAAACAGGATGAAGGCAACGCCGGCGATCAGTCCGTGGACCAAGAGCGCGCCATCGCCGGCCGTCGGCGCCGACAGGTCTGGCAAATACCAAGCGCCCATCAGCGCCACCGCGATCAACAGCGATAAGGCCGAAACGGTCATCATGCCGAACGCGTCGCGGGTGGAGTCACTCCCAACCGGACGAAGCCGCGCCGAATAGGTGTTGGCGATGGCGAAACAAAACGGCGTCGCGATCGCAAGCACGACCCAGGGCAACGCGTCGGCCGAGGGCAGAGCGAAGCCCGGCAGCGCTACCAAGGCCACACCGGTCAACCCAAGCCCAATGCCGATCAAACGGCGGGCCGTCAGTGCTTGCGTACCCGTCGCCGCAGCCACCAAGCCCGTCAACAACGGATTAAGCGCGATGATGAGACCAACGACGCCGATGGGCAGGCGCTGAACGGCGAGGAAGGCGACGAACTGCGGCAGAGCGTGGCCGAACGTGCCTGACACCAGGAAGAGCGCCCAGGGAATCGGCTCGCGGATCGCGCTTCTTTTGAAGAGTAGAAGGACCAAACCGAGTGTCAGGCTGGCGCCGGCGGCCTGGACGAACGGGAAGATCAGCGCCGGAACGCCGGCATTTCCAGCAACGCGGCCGAGCGGAATCGCCGTGCTCCACACAAAACCGAGCCCGAAAAACGCGACAAGCGCCGCAGCGGTCGGCCCGGAGCGGTCAACGGTCACCGTTTGCCAAGCGCATCGAGCGGAAAGCGGGTCACGTCTTCGAGAAGCTCGATGAAAGCCCGTGCGGCGAAATCGACCGATTTCGCGCCTTTGTCGGCCGTCGCATTGGCGGCGTTGCCGCAGGCGCCCTTGGCGTTGAGGTCTTCCGATTTCCAGCCGAAGGACACCGGTCCCGTGGCGCGCAGACGCTTGTAGTCTTTCTCCATTTGGACGGAGCTAGGCACGAAATCGTCCGCTTTTTCCATCTTCACCAGGTGCGGATGAAGGTGCAGCATGACGGAGGTTTCCATGTCGCCGGCGTGAATGCCGATGCGGTTCTCGTGATCGGAGTAAACGCCGTCTGGATGTCCGAACCGCGTCCAGCTCGTTGCCACCACGAACATGTCGTGTCGCACCCTTAACTCGCGGGCGACGATCTCCATCGCTTGCACATTGCCGCCGTGAGAATTGACGATGATCATCTTGCGGACACCGGCGCGGGCGACGGAGTCGCCAATTTCCGTCCACATGCGGATCAGCGTTTCGGACGACAATGTCAGCGTGCCGGGATACGAGATGTGTTCATTGCTTTTGCCGACGGCCATAACCGGCAAAATGACCGGCTTTAGCGTGTCCGGCATAAGCTCCAATACCCGGTTAAGATAGCCTTGCGCCATGGCCGTGTCGGTTGCCACCGGCAAATGCGGGCCGTGCTGTTCGACGGCGGCGACCGGCAGGATGGCAATCACACGCTCGGGGTCGAGTGCCTCGAAATCCTCGGTGGTGTTCTCGATCCACAGCTGCCGCATGTCGTCTCCCTAAAGCCGCGCCAGCTTCGTCTCGACAGCGCGCAAATAGGTTGCGCGGCTCTTCGCCGTCGACGTGTCCATCTTATAATGCGCCAGATAAAGCGTGCGGCATTTCGGGTCGCACAACGCTTTGATCCCGCGCAGAATGGTCCGGCGCCCCGGCTCCCCGACCAGCTTCGACACCCACCACGACGCGCCGCACGTCGTGATGCACGCGATCTTCTTGATATGCGTCATCGCCGGCTCGATCCGCCCATCCTCGGCCGGCAGAATAAACGTCTCGTGCGGCACCCAGACCCGGTCGAGCCAACCCTTCAACATGGCGGGCAGACCGAACCACCAGGTCGGGTAGACGAACACCAGCATATCCGCCCATTTGATGTGCGCCAGATGATCGGCAATCGGACGGGTGTTGTCGCCTTGCGTATGATAGTCGCGCCGCTCGTCGGCCCACATGACCGGATCGAACCCCTCCGCGTAGAGGTCTAGAAGGCGCACCTCATGCCCGGCGCCCGTCAGCGTCGCCATGACCGTATCCCGGACCGAGGCGTTGAAACTCTCATTGCAAGGATGGCAATAGACCACCAGAGCATTGTGTCGGTGCAAGCAGGACCCTTAACCCCCGTTCAAAACCCCCGCATCTCCGCCGCGACATAAGCAAGGAAGGCCGCGCGCGACTGCTGCGTCGAGCGATTCATGTCGTAATGCGCAAGATATCGCATTCTGGCGGCCGGTTTTACAATGGCCCTGAGCACCCGCATGACACATTTGCGCGGTGGATCGCCCACCAGAAAGGTCCGCAGGCGAGAGCCGCCATACGTGGCGACGGTAGTCACCTTGGTAATGTTGTGAAGGCAAGGCTGCACCTTCCCATCGACCATTTTGAAGGACACGCCCGGCAGAAATACCCGATCGAAAAATCCCTTCAAGATCGCCGGATAGCCGAAATTCCAAACCGGATAGACAAGAACGAGAGCGTCGGCCGCTTCAAGCCGCTCGACATAGGTTTTGACCGGATCCTGGTTGCAGTCGAGATCGTGATAGGCGATCCGTTCATCCCGCGACAGGGTCGGATCGAAGCCCTCGGCATAGAGATCGCAGTCATCGACCTCGTGCCCTTTGGTCTTCAGCGCGTCCACGACCGTTTGATGCAAAGCCGCTTGGTAGCTGTCCTCGACCGGATGGGCAAAAAGAACCAGCACACGCATGGTTCAAGACGTCGCTCGACCTGCGCGAAAATCGGAGTTCACCTCTCGGGCCTCTCGCTATTCGACCGGTTGAAGACCCGGAAACAGCCAGATCTTGTCGGAGGTCAGATCGAAATCCGGATCGTCCCAGGCGATCATCTTGCCCGGATTGAGCAGACCTTTTGGATCGGCCTCTTTCTTGAATGCCAGCTGGATCGGGTCGGACTGCTTCATGCCGCCCTCCTCCAGCGTATAGCGGTGGGGATTGAAGATCGGGCAACCATTTTCCTCGTGCAACCGCATGATCTCTTCCAGCCGTTCTTCCGTCGTATAGCGGACGATCGGCAGGCCGAAACAGGTAACATTGCCGTCGAAGCGAACGAACTCCAGATGGCCCGGCACCTCCTCGCCAAACATCTTGGTCATCGCCCTCACCCGCTCCACCTGGTTCGGAAACGGGTAAAGCACCTGGAGATAAGTGATCTCCGGATCGACGCGCAGGCCGCGCAGTGTCGTGTGGTTCCAAGCCAATTCGTAGGCCGGCGGCAAGCCTTTCAGGTCCTTTTCCGTATCCGATCGGAACACGACCTCAGCCTTGTGCCGCGCCGTAAAGGTCACGAACGCGTCCATTGCGTGCGGCGCCACCATGGCCACCGCCAGGCTCTGGCCCTCCTTCAGGAACTTCTTGTGCCGCAGGAAGTAATCGAAGGGCAGCGGATCGGCGATTGCCGCCAGTTGCTTCAAGAGGATCCCGTCTTGAACCCCAAGCGCGTTGCAAAACTCAACCGACGCCATGAAATCGTCGAAGCCGACAAGAACGTCCACCCAGTCATAGGCCGCCGTCAGCGGCATCTCGACCTCGACGATGACGCCGTTGGTGCCATAAGCGTGGCTGACCTTTTGCAAGTCGTCGCCGGACAGATCCAACACGCGCGGCTCGGCTTCCATTGTCACGACCTTCAATCGGATGACATTGCCCAGATCGCGCAGACCACCCCACCGGATCGAGCCGACGCCGCCGGACCCGCCGGCCACGAAGCCCGCAATCGTCGCCGTGTTGGCAGTCGAGGGATGGAGGCGCAGTTCCTGATTGGAATGGGCGCGGGTCGCCTTATCGATATCGGCGATGATCGCCCCGGGCCCAGTCACCACGCGTCCGGGCGCGATTTCGAAAATCTCGCTCATCTCGGCCATCGACAGCACGACGCCACCGGACAACGGCATCGCCTGACCGTAATTGCCGGTCCCCGTGCCCCGCGTCGTGACCGGCACATCGTGCTCGAAGCAGGCTTTCAAGACCGCAACAACCTCGTCGACGGAGGACGGAGACACGATGAGATCGGCGGTGATATGATCAAGCCGCTGCTTCAGGATCGGGCTGTACCAATAAAAATCCCGGCTCTTTTGTTTGACGATCGCCGGATTGTCCTCAACCTTGATGCCATCAAGCGCGGCGCGCAGCCCATCCAGGTTCATCGTTCACTCCATTGCCGGCGGCCCGACGACCGCATCCAGTTCGCCATAGTCCGGTAGCATTCTATCGATCGACCGACCTTGACGCACCACAATCCGGTCGCTTTCGGCACGCGACAGGATTTCGCTCCAGGATCGCCCGCGAAAGATAATGAAGTCGGCCGGCGCGCCGGCTTTGAAGCGTCCGGCATCAGACAATCCCATCAGGTCGGCCGGCGCGCACGTCGCGGCTTCGATCCAGTTGTCGATTGGATGATCGAGATGAGCCGCCCGCGTAGCGGTGCGATAGACTTCCCACATGTCGAGGTCGCCATACGCATAGAATGGATCGCGGGTATTGTCGCTTGCAACCATGACCGGGATGCCCCGCGCCTTCATCTCATGAAGCAAGGTCACACCCCGTTGGCGCGGTGTGCGGCCCGCATGGCGGTCTTGCAGATACATGTTGCACATCGGCAGCGAAACGACGCCAATTCCGGCCTCGGCAACCTTATCGAGTGTCTTTGCAACGATGGCGTCATCCTGGACGGCGATCGAGCAGCAGTGGCCGCACAAGATCTTGCCTTCAAAGCGGAAACGCAACGCCGTCTCAGCGATCGCACCGAGACATTGGGAGGCGGGATCGAGCGTCTCATCGACGTGAAAGTCGAGGTCGCGACCGGTTTCGCTGGCCAACCTGAACAGCGCGTCAAGTCCGTCTTGCAGTTCATCGATCCAATAGGCCACGGCGCCAAGCGGCCCACCATAAGGTGCTGAAAGCTCCTCGGTCTCGGCCATAAGATCGGCATCGAGGGCCCGATCGATCCCAAACAGCGGCACCGCCTGAAGGTCGATCCGCCCGGCCCACTCCGCGCGCACTTCGCCGAACACCGGCCAGGAGATGCGATGCTGCGGTGCAATGGAGTCCAGATGCGTGCGGATCGCGCTTGTACCATGCGCATAGGCGGATTTCAGGCCGAATTCCATCCGGGCGCGCACGTCTTCGGCGGTCCAATTCGCCAAACGATCCGCACCTGTCGCCTCCAACGCGCCAACGAACGTGCCATCAGGGTTCGGCTGCCGCGACCAGATGTGCCCCTTGTCTAAGTGGGTGTGGGCATCGACGAAGGTTGGCAAGAGAACGCGACCGCCGATATCCACTCCGCCGACAACCTCACCCGTGGGACCAATCGCCGCGATCCGGCCATCGGAACCAACGGTGATGGAGACCATCGCCAGTTCGTCGGTGCCACCCGTTGAATCATCGCCCTCGATCAGGGTCCGGGGCACGCGCGCGCGGTCGAGCCGATAGTCCCCCTTTGCCGGAATATCCCCCGCGCCAACCACAGGCTTCAAAACGCCGCTCGATCTGTCCGAAAACCGGTGCCCACTTTTCGGATCTCGCTCTAGTTCTCGCGCTTCAGGGCACTCTCATGCCATTTGCGCAGCAGCAGGTGCGACAACAGGCTCATCGCCGCGAAAATCAGGATGCCGGTGAACGAAATCAGGATGATGGCGGCGAACATGCGCGGAATGTTTAGGCGATAGCTGGCTTCCAGGATGCGGAAAGCCAGGCCCGAGCCGACACCGCCGGTGCCGGCAACGAACTCGGCGACGATCGCGCCGATCAGCGACAGACCGCCGGCGATCTTCAATCCGCCCAGGAAGAACGGCAGTGCCGACGGCAGTTTCAAATGCCACAGCGTCTGACGCTCCGAAGCTCCGTAAAGCTCCATCAGATTGCGCAAATTGTGGTCGGCGGAGTTCAGACCAAGCGTCGTGTTCGACAGGATTGGGAAAAAGGCGACGATCCAGGCGCAGATCAAAAGGCCAGCGATCTTGGAATCCACATAGATGAAGATCAGCGGCGCGATCACGATGATCGGCGTGACCTGCAGGATGATCGCGTAGGGGTAGAACGACATCTCCACCCATTTCGACATGGAAAACAGGATAGCGAGACCGACACCGCCGACGACCGCGATCGCCAGCGCGCCGAAGGTGATCTTCAAGGTGACGAGCAACGCGGCGCTCAGGATCGGCCAGTCCTTGACCAACGTTTCCAGCACCAGTGACGGGCGCGGCAGGATGTAGTGCGGAATTTCGTTGGCGACGACGAGATATTCCCACCCCAGGATCGTCAGCACCATGGTCAGCACCGGCAAGACCCACCGCGCGATCCGGTCCCGACGGGCGCGTGCGGCCCGCGCAAGTTCTTTCTCGTCTGCAACGGCCTGGCTGGCCGTTTCAAGGTTCGGTGCCGGACCCGAGGTGGTCAAATCAGCCATGACCGTCCTCCGATCCGGCCATCGCGGCGTGGAGTGACTCCGATGCCGTACGGCAAAACGCGTTGTAGGTCTCCGACGTGCGGAATTCGTCGCCACGCGGATAGGGCGCGTTCACGGGTATGTCTTCGACGACCCGGCCGGGGCGCGCCGCCATGACGACGATGCGGTTGGACAGATAGACGGACTCGAAGACGGAATGAGTCACGAAAATGACCGTGAACCCGAAGCGCTGCCAGAGATCGAGAAGATCGTTGTTGAGCTTGAAGCGCGTGATCTCATCGAGCGCGGCAAACGGCTCGTCCATGAGAAGCAAGCGCGGCTGGGTGACCAGCGCGCGTGCGATCGAGACCCGCATCTTCATGCCGCCGGAGAGCTCGCGCGGATAGGCGGTCTCAAAGGCCTCCAGCCCGACCATGGCGAGCGCTTCCATCACTCGGTCGCGCGCCTCGGCCTTCGTTGCGCCTTTCAAGCGCAACGGCAGCCAGACATTACCGAAGACGGTTGCCCAGGGCATCAGCGTCGGCTCTTGGAAGACGAAGGAGATGTGATGGTCCTGCGCGTTCGCGGCCGGTCCATTTTCGCCGTCAGCCCACGTCATGCGGCCCGTGGTCGCGTGCCCGAGGCCGGCGATGATCCGCAACACCGTCGACTTGCCGCAGCCGGACGGCCCCAGCAAGCTAACGAACTCGCCCGACTGGATGTCGAGCGACATGTCGTGCAGCGCCACCGTGCCGTTCGAGAACGTCTTGCCGATATGGCGAAGCGAAACGAGCGGCGCTTGCGATATCTCGGCTTCGGCGGCGAGGCTCACGAACGAGCCCCGCCGATCCAGATCACGCGTTGCCGCATTACTGTTTCAGATCCATCCCGACGCCGGTGTTGACATAGTCGAGCGTGTAGGATGCGTCCACGTCGATGCCCCCTTCGATCACGCCGGCGGACACCATGGCATCATAGAAGGAATCGATCCGCTCCTTGGTGATCGCGCCGATGCCGAGCGTTTCCGTGTCGCCGGAATCGACGATGCCGTACTTCTTCATGGAGTCGATCGAAAACGCGATCTGCGCGTCGCTCATGTCGGGATTGTCGGCCTGGATCAGTTTGTTGGCGGCGGCGTTGTCGCCGTAGAGATAGTTGTACCAGCCCTTGATCGAGCCCTCGACGAAGCACTTCACGGCATCCGGGCTCTCGTCGATCGTCTTCTGCATCGTCTCAATAGTGGTCGAGTAGCTGTCATAACCGTGATCGGCGATCAGGAAGACGTTGGGGTCGAAACCGCCCTCTTTCTGGATCGCGAAGGGCTCGGACGTCACGTAGCCTTGCTGGCCCGATTTCGGATCGGCGATGAACGGCGCCGGGTTGAACGTATAGGGCTTGCGTTGCTCGGCCGTGAAGCCGTGCTCCTTCATCATCCACTGATAGAAGGACTGAAACCCGTTGTCGCCGATGAAAAGCGTCGGCGCGGTCTTCAGGTCATCCCAAGTGTCGAGACCCTGGCCAGGATGAGTCATGATCACCTGCGGCTCTTTCTGGAAAATCGCCGCAACGACCTTCAGCGGAATGCCTTCCTTCACGGCGGAAAAGGCCTGCTGAATGTTGCCACCCATGTGGAAATCGATCTTGCCGGCCAGAAGGAGCGCGCGATTGTTAACCTGCGGTCCGCCCGGCACGATCGTCACATCGAGACCGCATTCGGCATAGGTGCCGTCAGCGACGGACTGGTAAAACCCGCCATGCTCGGCCTGGGCGATCCAGTTGGTCCCGAAGGTCATCTTCTCTTGCGCGAGCGCCGCGCCAGATGCCATCAGGCAAACCGCCATGGCGGTCAGAGCAAACGTTTTTGTCCTACTCATATCGTGCATCCCCTGTCGCTCCGGGATCCGCTTCATGCGGCATCCTCTGGTTGGTTTTCTTTGCGCTTATCGGCCGGTCACCCGATTGGGATTAGCTTGGACACGCCGCCGAGGCGAACGCAAGCGACCTATTGTCATTTAACCGGCGTTTTTCAGGTCGCGCAAACGGTTGGCGCCCATTTTGCGTGCATAGGCGTGCACAAGCAAATCGCATTTCTCGTCGCAACGCTGTACCCAGGCAGCGATAGTCATGAGCGATAGAGCCGGAGACCGAAGCCTATGCTGATCGCCCAATTATCCGATTTCCACTACCGACCGAAGGGCGTACGCCTGTTCGGCTATGTCGATGTCCATGCGGCAACTGTCGCAGCGGTCGATTGGGTCAATCGGCACCAGCCGCTAATCGATGCCGTTATTGTGACCGGCGATCTGGTCAACGACGGCGACGCGGACGACTATGCCGCGCTGGCCGACGTTCTATCGGCGCTGCGCGCGCCCTACGCTGTCATAACAGGCAATCACGATGTCCGAGGGCCGCTTGCTGAGGCTTTTCCCATCCCTGACGCTGGCGTCGACGGCAAGTATTGCTGGGCGCGGGAATTCGAAGCGATCCGCATTGTCGGCCTTGACACTCTGGTTGAAGGACAGGCGCTTGGAACGCTCGGACCAAGCCAGCTTGGTTGGCTGGATGCGGTCCTCGCCGAATCCTCTCAGCCAACCTTGGTTGCGCTCCACCACCCACCGTTCATGACGGGCATCACCTTCATGGACGCCTTTCCGCTGACCGATGCTGAGGCATTCAGGGCGATCGTCGAGAAGCACGGCCATGTCGAAGCGGTGCTTGCCGGTCACATTCACCGGGTGATCCATCGCCGTTTCGCTGGCACCATCGCCATGACAGGCCCCGGCACGGCCCATCAGGTCGTGATGGACTTGACGGCGGAAACGAAGCCACGCTGGGTTATGGAACCGGCCGGCTGCCTGCTGCATCAATGGACACCGCAGACAGGTCTCGTGAGCCACGCCGCTTGGTTCGGCGATTACGGTGCCCAAGCGCCGTTTCACAGCGATCATCGCACCGTGCCGATTGGCGGCTAACGTACGCGCTCGAACACTTGCGATCGAACGGTGACACTGCGTCCCGACCAATTCGAATAGGCGTGCGTATGGACCGCGATGTCACCCGCCGGTGCGTAGTCATCCCCAAGCCGATCGATCAGAAACGCAGGCGGCCGCTCGCCCCGTGGCCACAGTACGATGACACGGCGATCGCTTTCACCGGACCAAACGGCACCTACAGGCAGACGCAGCGCGACATTGGCGGCGAGATGCTGGCGATGGGCCAGAACATCGCTCGGCACGACCTCAGTACCAGCTATCTCATCGGCAATCGCCGCATAGGGATACGCCAATCGGCTCGGCCCAAAGGCCACGGTCGCCGGAATGGCAACGACGCTGGCAAGAAACAAGGCCGTGGCGAGACCCGTCAAAACCCCACGCGCCATGGGCCGCCGATCGAGCGGATAGCTCAGCGCCAGCCAGACGACCGCCGGAAGAAGCAGAGGTGTCAGATAGCGCTCGTGCACCTTGTGCATGTCACCCAGAAGGACGATAAGCGCCAGCGCGGCGGCCGCGATCCAAGCGGCGCGTCCGCATAGCTTTGCGTAGTCGTCCGTGAAGTCCCAGGCATCGGTCACCTGCGGTGGCTCCGCCGGCTTGGTCTTCCAGGCAAGCCAGCCCCAAACGAGTGCCAGCGGTGCGCCCCAGGCCAGCAACGCCAGAGCCAGCGACGCGAGGCCATCAATGCCGAGCAGCGGCACGTCGAACCCGATGATCTGGTTGCGTTCGCTGTAGAGCTTCTCAACCCGCGCAGTTGTGAGATCGAAATGGGCCAATGCCCAGACCAGGTGCGGCAGGATGAGGATCGTGGCAACAGCGGCAACCAGCCAGCCGGTGCGCCAGTCGAGCCGCATTCGGATCGCCGGCAGCGTCCAGGCGGCCGCGGCGAATGCGGCGATGAACAGCAAGTAATTGTACTTCGACAAGACACCGATAGCGATCGCGACACCCAACCAGAGCGCCGTCGAAAGGCGCGGCCGCCTTAGCCAAATCGCGGCTGCGTGAAGCGTCGCCAAAGTCGCGAAGCCGACGGCGACGGAGTGAGCCAGCGTCACCTGCCCCTGCCAGATGATTTGCGGAAGAAAGGCCAACGCCGCGGCCGCCATCAGACCGACCATCGGGGCTGCTTTCAGTCGCCGCAACAGGTCCCACGCCAGGATGAAGTGTCCCGCCAGAAGCGCGTTCTTGACGACCGACATGCTGACCACCCAGGCACCGCCGGACACCCACAGCACCGCCGTAACGAGCCAGTGATAGAGCGGCGGATGGGAGTTGCCGAAGCCGAGCGCGAAGCCGGTCGCGCCGACAAATTGCGCCTCGTCCACCTCCAGATTGCCGGAAAGCAAAACGCGAATGACGACCTGAATGGCAAAAAACGCGGCGATGGCAAACGGTAGGCGCGGCGCCAGCCAGGTCGCGTAGCGGTCAAGCGACCGTTGCCATTCGGCCCATTTCGCCCTTAGCTGGTGGCTGGCCGGGGCGGCATCCGTGTCGGCCTTTTTGTCGGGAGCGCCCATGACCCTCAAATCGCACACGCCGGAGACAATCCGGCCGCCCTTTGCCCGCTACAGTCATGGTATCGAGATACCGCCGGGCGCCAGGCTTCTCTTTTGTTCCGGTCAGCTTGGTATTGCACCTGACGAGGAAATTCCAGAGGACGCCGGCGCGCAAACGGCGCTATGCTTCGAAAACATCCAGGCAGTCCTGGCGTCGGCCGATATGGCGCTGGACGACATCGTGCGCATCAACGCCTATGTCACCGACCGCGCGTATCTGCCGGATTATATGGCCGTCCGTGACCACTTCGTCGGTGACCCGCCCCCAGCCTCGACTCTGATGATTGTCTCAGGTTTCGCGCGAGACGTGTTCAAGGTCGAGGTTGAGGTCATCGCAGCACAACGCGCACTTGCCGAGCCATCGGGAGAAGGTCATGCCGGATAGACCCTTCAGGTTTTACGACAACCGTCTCAAATATCTGACCTTCGTCACCACGACCAATGAGAAGTGGAAAATCTCCGAGTGGGTCGCAAAGGTACTAAAGCAGATCGCTCCTCGCCCGCCGGCGTTTCGCATGTTCGATGCAGGCATGGGAGACGCCACCGTGCTGGCGAACACAATGCGCGCGTTACACCAGCGCCATCCCAACGTGCCGTTCTACGTTGTCGGCAAGGAGATCAGCCTGGAGGATTTGCGCCTTTCTCTGGAAAAGATTCCGGATCGCATGGTCGAGCATCCGGCCAGCGTCGTGGTGATGACCAATCTTTTCTACTCGGAGGCGCCGTGGCTAAGGCCAAACAATCCGCAGACCGCGGAAAAACTGGCCTGGAAAGCCGTCGCATTGGAAGGGCAGTCGTCTTTCGGGTTCTCCGAGCAACTGCGCGCGCTCGATCCCCATTTGGTCGAGAACTGGCAGGTGCGCTCGTCGCAAAAGACCGGCAATCCGATCTATGTCACCCCTTCGGTTCTGGTCATTTATCGCAAAGACCACAGCTTCCTTCTGGACGGTATCATTCCAGATAAGGGCAGCGCGGTCGCCGACTTCGATCTCGTGCTTGCATCGCAGCCTTGGCGCGCGCGCACCGAAGCCGCGCTGAAGGCTCGCTCGGTCCTCACCCCTCTGGCCCGGAGCCTGGCCCCAGGGGGACGCATGCTGGTTGCCCAGGCTGCCGGCAATGATCCAGGCGAGGAAATCATCACATCCGTCTGGAGCGACATCGACCTATTCCCGGTCAATCGCTACGATCTGATCGATGCCCTAAAGGGCGAGTTGGGCGGTGAGGTCGACGCCTTCGATCTCACCATCCCGAGCGGCGGCGACGCCCTGTTATCCTATCGCATGCACACGCTACCGGAAGAAATCGGGCCATCCATCGGCACATCGACGCTATCGGCGGCTTGGAACGCGGCGACCTATGTCGGCCAGATCGAAGATCGGCTGATTGAAGAGACACACGGGAGTTCTCACCATTTCGACGTCACGGCGAAAGTCCTCCAGAAATACGGAGGGCTCTGGTTCAACGACGAGATCTTCACAATTTCGCGGAACGCGTGACGACACGACGCCAAAGCGCGGGCGGGCCGATCTGATGACTAGCCAAATCGAGAAATCCGGTTCATTCTCAATCGGATAGTGACAACGAAAGACGGGCCAATGAGACACAGCACCGACCGCATCCTCACCACCCATGTCGGCAGCCTGCCGCGCCCCCATGATCTGCTTGACGTGCTCAAAGCGCGGCTCGACGGCGAAGCCATCGACGCGGCAGCGTTCGCCAACAGGCTCCAGCAGTCGGTCGCCGACATGGTCGGGAAGCAAGTCGAAGCCGGGATCGACATCGTCGCGGACGGCGAAATGTCGAAACCGGGGCACGCCGTCTACATAAACGAACGCCTGGAGGGCTTCGAACCACGACCGGACGCCGACATGGGCTACTACAAGAAGGAACGCGAGACGTTCCCCGAGTACTACGAGGACTATTTCAAGCGTGCGCATCTGGGCGGCGCGATCGCACCCTCCGCGCCACTCTGCTGCGTTGGCGAGATCCGCTATATCGGGCACGAGGCCCTCAAGACGGATCTTGAGAATCTTCAAGCCGCCGTCGACACCTTCGGCTGCGCGGAAGCCTTCATGCCGTGCGCAGCCGTCACCGGCGTCGGGTTCAACGAATACTATCCAAGCGAGGAAGCCTATATGTTCGCGCTGGCCGATGCGCTATCCGAGGAATACCGCGCGATCATCGATGCCGGCTTCCTGTTGCAGGTGGACGACCCCTTCCTGCCGCATGTCTATATGGACAAGTCCCTCGATGAGGCGGCCCGGATCGCCAAGGCGTCGATGTATGTCGAGGCCGTCAACCACAGCCTGAAGGGCATCCCCGAGGAGAAGGTGCGCTTTCACACCTGCTACGGCATCAACCAGGGTCCGCGTATTTACGAACCGGACCTGCCGGACATGATCGACCAGGTGCTGCGGGTGAATGCAGCCGCCTACTCCTTCGAAGCCGGCAATCCGCGCCACGAGCACGAATACCATTTGTGGGAAACGGTGAAGTTGCCGGATGGCAAGCTGGTGGTTCCCGGCGTCATCACCCATGCGTCGAGCGTGGTCGAGCATCCCGAATATGTGGCCGAGCGCATCGTACGTTTCGCCGAGCGGGTCGGCCGAGAAAACGTCATCGCCAGCACGGATTGCGGCTTCTCCTCACAGGCCATGTACAAAACCGAAGTCGAACCGCGCATCGTGTGGGCGAAGCTCAAGGCGCTATGCGACGGCGCAAAGATCGCCAGCGATCGATTGTGGGGATAGGTCTGGGAGGCGATTCTTCGTTCTCAAGTCGAAAGCAGAATCAGGCTGTTTGCTGTGAGCAGTCGCGCCTTTGTGCCGCTCCTGGATCGGTCGCGGCGGTCGAGCGTCGTAGTCCGACCGCCGCATCGTGTATCAGGCTGGCTGCCCGATGGGGCGGGCCTGCGGCTTGTGCAGACCAACGACGATCATGACGGCCGCGCCATTGATCCAATAATACCAGGCATCAATGCCCGAAAAACCGAGCACGAACGGGGCAAGCAGGTAGCTGACCCCCACGGCGCCATCGACGGCAAGATGGAACGAGTAGGGCAGGACACGCAGAATGCCGAGGTGGTGGTCGGTGAGAACCGTAAGAATGAATGCGGCAATCCCGGTGACGACCGATAGCCACAAGGCCAGCGGGTTCGAGGCACCCAGTTGGAGCAAAAATGGCAGGCCCATCAGCGCCAGCGCGACGGGATAGTCGAGCAGCGCATGGATCTGTTTCGTGACAAATCGGAACGGCATGGTTGGTCTCCTGTAAGTGTGGGATCGGCGCCGCCTATTGCGACGGCTGCGCTCTACAGATGCGCTTTCAATCCGTTCAATCCATGCATACTCGTCCCGAAAAATTGATCCTTCGTCCGTACTTCTCTGTCCGTTGGCTATCGACCGCCGACGCCTTGCCGGCGAAATGCTCCCGGCGTGATGTCGAACTGCCTCTTAAAGGCGCGCGTGAACGCCGCCTCGGACCCATACCCAACCGTTTCGGCGATCTCGATAATCGAGTCATCGGTGTCCGAGAGGCTCCGGCGCGCGCGTTGCATGCGCCATTCGGTGACGTAGCGATGCGGGGTCATGCCGATCAAAGACGTAAAGCGCTCCGCGAAAACGGTGCGCGACATTCCCGCTTCCGCCGCCATCGTTTGCACCGTCCAGTCATGCTGCGGGGCGGCATGGACGGCCGCCAGGCACCGGCTCAGTTGCGGATCGAGGACACCGGCAAGGCTACCGGCGGCGTCTCCCGCGAGATCGACGAACGCTCGAACGGTTTGAATGAAAATGATTTCCGTGAGCCTGTGCACAATGGCATCGGCACCAGCCTTTCCCCCCAAAACCTCGGCCGAAACGAAGCGAATGACCGACTCCAACCATTCCGCGTTCATCGTCTGGGTATTCGGCAGATGGATGACGGTCGGAAGGCCTGACAGCAGCGGATGGACCGCACCCTCTTCGAACTCGAAGTGACCGCAGAACAGTTTGCAGGCGCTGACGTCATCCTGTCCGCCATAGATCAAAGCGCCTTGGCCGTCATAACCACTCTTGTTCAGAACGAAGTCCAGCTGATCGGCGGATCGTTCCGGTGCATCGGACAAGATGTGGGAGACGCCATGCGGGATCACCAACAAGTCACCCGTCGAAAGATGGATCGGATCGGGCAGCGGATCGATCCGCGCCCAACACCCCCCACGCATGACCATGTGGAATCGTGCGACATTGCCGTACGCGGGAACACGAACGCCCCAGGGCGCCGTGAAATGGGTATGGAAATAGACCGTTCCGCGCATTTGCAGAACGTCTAGGATCTGGCTGAGCGCATCTTCGGTCATTGGACGCCTTTCAGGAAACGGCTGTGCCCTTTAGATGGACGTCCGTGCGCGCCATGCAAGCTTGAGCGAAGCCAACAGCGCGCCTTGCTTGTTGCTTGTTGCTTGTTGCTTGTTGCCCGTCGGCCGCCCGCCCTTGCTCAAAGTCAAGCGGCGCACCTCGATATCTTCGTTAAACACAAAGGCGCCGCGCACCACGAGGCGAACAGACAACTATTTCAGCCTGTCGCGAATTTTATACAATTTTTACGCGAATTTTAGAGTTTTAGCATCTTATGCGCGAATCACTTTGGAGAAGCGCTGCCATGATGCACCCATCGATATGTTCGCTCCGTTTTCTCGGTCTGCTATTGCTCACGTCCATCGCAAGCATCGGACACGCCGAGGCCGCCGAGGGGCCTAAATGGCAGCCTTATTTCACGGCAGGCGGCAAACTCGGTAACCAAAGAGACATCGCTGAGACGCAGCTGTTCCTTCCGCTGGCGCAGAATGAAAACAGCCTCATATTCGGATATGCCCGCTTCCGAGCCGATAGAACCGACGATCTTGAAGGCAACATCGGCGTCGGTTATCGCCGTATCGTTCAAAACCGCTGGATCGCCGGCGGGTACGCTTTCTTCGATTACAGGCGAACGACGCATCACAATGCGTTCAGACAACTGACGCTGGGCGGCGAAATTCTCAACGAGAATTGGGACTTGAGGGCGAATGTCTATCTGCCAGAACGCGACAAGAAACTCGTGTCCAGAGCGACGAGTACGGCGCTGGTCGGGACTCAGATCTTCATCGATACCCAAACATCGCGCGAGCAAGCCCTACCGGGCTTCGATATAGAACTCGGCCGCAGGATTCCCGTGTTCAATGACGACAGGCGCGAGTTGCGGCTGTTTCTGGCTGGATACCATTTCGAGAACGACGATTTCGGGAACATTAGCGGTGTCAGAGGACGGGCGCAGCTTGCCTTTAGCGACCTTCCCCTGCTCGGAGAAAACGCGACACTGAGACTTCATGGCGAAACCCAATATGACGACGTGCGCGAGGCAAGCCACTCTGTCGGCGCAGAACTGATCATTCCGCTTCGCTTCGGTAAGAGAAAGAGAAAACGCCTCAGCCCGCTGGAGCGGCGCATGACCAATCCAATCGTGCGCGACATCGATATCGTGTCCGGTGAGACCATATCGACATTACAAGAGCCCGCCAGAGCCGTCGTCAACGGGCAGGCTCATGACGAGGTTCATGTCATAAGCGCATCGAATGGTGGGGATCTGGAAGACCAGTTCGCTACCCTCAACGACAACACGCTCGTCATTCTCAATCATGAGTCCCCCATCACGCTGGAGAACACGCTGGTTCTAAAGCCCGGTCAGTCGCTTGTCGGCGGCTCGATGTCCCTCCCGCTCTCGGACGATTACAACAATGTCGCAGTCTTCAACGCCGGATCGGACTCCAATCCGACTCTTGTGCGCGGTGACGAGCTGTTTGGCGCATCGCAACCCATCATTGAGTTAGCCACCGATGGTAATCACACGATCCGAAATCTGAGCTTCACAAATCAGAACGACACGAGCGGTGGGCTCGAACCCATGATCGCCAACAACGGCAATGCGGTCAGGTCCCTGACGCTATCCAACGTTTCGAGCACGGGCCGCGTGGTCGTCGACATCACCGAAGGCAGCACAATGGTCAATGTCACGGGGTCCCACATTCATGGCCTGGACTTGAGAACCAGAAACGACTCCTCGATGACGATAAGCATGACCGGCAACACGTTCGACCGCATGCTGACGCAGGCCGCCCTGTTCGGGCAGAACATTACCGCGAGCGTGTTCATCGAAGCGCTCGACACATCGAGCATCGTGGTGACCGACGCCAGCAACAATGTCATCCGCGATGAAAACCCAAAGATCACCGGACGCGCCGCGCTCGGCTTGGGCTTCTTGAACTCATCGTCCACCGACATGATCATCGAGCGGATCGTGGACAATGAGATTTTCCGCATGGACATGGCCGAGTGGGATGCCGGCGCGATTCTGGCACAAGGCCACGGCGGCGATCTCCTGCGTTTCAATCAAATCCATAGCAACACCGCCGACGGTGAGTTTGTTACCCTCGGCAGCCGTATCAATATCGGGCTTGACGGCGTTACGGCCGACATCGCCGGCTTTGAGGCTGCGAACGACGGTCTGATCTTTGAGGATTTCGGCGACAATCTGTTTACAAACACGGTGCCCTAAACCGTATGACCAGTTAGGTGGACTTGCTTGTCAGCCTTGTCAGCGTCCGCCGCTGTTCAAAAGTCGAGCGGATCGCCGTCGATGACTTCCTTCAGCACGAAGAAGCTGTGGAGCTGACGCTCGTCCGGCTGCGTCAAAAGTTGCTCCCGGTGCAGCCGCTTGATGTCTGGGACGTCCCGCGCCCTGATCTTCAAGAAGTATTCGATGTTCCCCGCCCGCGATGGCGTTGGGGTGAGGCGTGCGGTCCCCGCTCTAGAACTTGACGGTCAGTCCTGCCGCGCCGCGATGGTCTACGGTGGAGCTTGAGAAGGCGCCGTCATAGCGGGCGTGCATGGAGACCATGTCGTTGAAGTCGATCGCCGCCCCGATGCCGGCC
>JANQPO010000008.1 GCA_028289445.1 Tepidamorphaceae bacterium | reverse complement strand
CAGACCGCCCATGGCCGCCGCCCACACGCCCCAGCGCTTGGGCTCAAGCGCCACCGCCTCGACCGGCAGGTCCGGCGCATCGGCGGCCAGAACATGCGGTGGCAGGCTCCGGGGCGCATCCGACCCCGGCAGATAGCCGAGCGCCTCGACCGATCCGCCCAGATTATAGGTCAAGCCGCCGGCATGCAGGCCGCCGCGACGACGCAGGGTCTGAGAGAACATGCGGGCCGCGTCCATCCCAGCCGCCAGCGACGAGGGATGGATCTCCTTGCGCGATGTGCTGCTGCCAGCGGCGGCGGGCGCCAGAACGAGCTGACCCGTTCCGCCCCCGATGAGCTGCCGATAGTCGAGATCGGGGATGTTGTCCGTGACATTGGCGAACTGGCCGGTGATGCCGCCACCCGCCGTCAGGAAGGTGTAGGTGAAGTCGCCGGGCGTTCCGGTGATCGCCAGTGTCGTGTTGCTGGGATCGATCGTCGCCGTGCCGGTGGCGGCGATCAGGTCGGCATTGCCGGCCGCGTCGACCTCGACCGCCAGCGTCGAGCCGGCGTTGAAGGCGACATCGCCGTTGACGTTGATCGTGCCGATCGAGGCGCCGGGCGCCACCGTGCCGCCGGCATTGACGATCAGACCGCCGACGGTGAAGTTGCCGCCCAGCGTCCCGCCGTTCACCGTGAAGGTTTCACCGGTGCCGCCGGTGAACGCCCACGTGCCGCCGATCACCTGAAAGGTGTCGAAGTCCTGGAACTGCATCGTATTCGTGCCGTCGTCGATGGTGTCCAGGTTGAAGGTGCCGGGCGCTCCGCCGTTTTGGTTGAAGCGCAGGAGGTCGTCGCCGCCCTCGCCCAGAACATCGCCCGTGATGCTGAAGCCTGGCTGAAGCTCCAGGATGTCATTATCATCATTGAACTTGATCGCGTTGGCACCCGCAGCAACGAGGGCGCCGGAGTTGATCACCGTGCTCGGTTCGTTATCGTCGAACTCAATTGCGTAGTCGTCGTCATCAGTACTGAGAGCTTCGATCCGGCCGTGATTGATGACCGTACCGGAACCGATATCCACGCCTTCACGCTTGACGCCGATGATCGTGCCCCCCGCCTGGTTGGTGACCATCCCGACATCTTCGATTTTGATGCCATCGCTGTCACCTCGGATCAGGCCGCTATTGATGACCGTGCCGGAGCTTTCATACATGTACACACCGTCGCGGTTGCGGCTGGTGACCGTGGCGCCGGCTTGCACGGTGACCGTGCCGCCGCCATACAGATAAAGCGCGTCGTATTCACTGTTTACCGACCCGCCGGACAGAATCGTCACCGTCGAGGGGCCGCCGTTGTCAGACTCGATACGAACGCCGTAGTTGTCCCCCGTACTCGTGATGCTGCCGGCCACGGTGACCGACACCGTGCCGGTGCCTCGGTTCTCGACCTCAACGCCATTGCCGTAGCTGTCGATGTCACCGTTGACGGCGATCGTCACGTCGCCGGCTCCGCCACCGGCATTCTGACCCGCAAAAATACCCCGGCTTTCCTCGCTGGCTATCGTGCTGTTGGTGGTGATCGTTATATCGCCGTTGCCGTTGTTCTCCGCAAAGACACCGGTGCCGTAGCTGTCGATGGCGCCGTTCGCGGTGATCGTTATATCGCCGTTGCCGCCGTTTTTGGCGTTCTCCGCGAAAATACCCCGGCCATTCTCGCTGTCGATGGCGCCGTTCGCGGTGATCGAGACCGAGCCATCGCCGTAATTTTGGATTTCTATGCCTCGTTCGTAGCTGTCGATGGCACCGTTGGCGGTGATCGTCACATTGCCGGATCCGCCAGAGTTGGTTTGGCGCGCATAGATGCCCCGGCGATACTGACTGGTCACCGTGCTGGTCGTGATTGAGATCGCGCCGGTACCATTGTTGTAGGCATAAACGCCGGAGTTGTAGCTGTTAACGGCGCCGTTGGCGTTGATCGTCACATCGCCGGCTCCGCCATAGTTAACCTGGTGCGCAGAAATACCTCGACTATAGTCGCTGGTCACCGTGCTGGTGGTGATTGAAAGCGAGCCGGCGCCACTGTTGTAGGCATAAACGCCGATTTGGTTGGCGTTGACAGCGCCGTTGGCGGTGATCGTCACATCGCCGGCCCCGCCATAGTAACCCCGGCGCGCAGAAACACCCTGGTTGTACTGGCTGGTCACCGTGCTGTTGGTGGTGATTGAGAGCGCGCCGGCGGTACTATAGCTACGCGCATAAACGCCATGGTCGAAGCCGTTGACGGCGCCGTTGGCTGTGATCGTCAAATCTCCGCCATAGGTACTCTGGTACGCATAAACACCCTGGTTGTTCTGGGCGGTCACCGTGCTGGTCGTGATTGAGATCGCACCGGCGCCTTCGTTGCGGGCATAAACGCCGCTGTTGTAGGCATCGACGGTGCCGTTGGCGATGATCGTCAAATCGCCGGCGCCATTGTTATTCTGGCTCGCATAAATACCCGTGCCTTGGTCGCTGGTCACCGTGCTGGTAGTGATCGAGAGCGCGCCGGTGCCGCTGTTATAGGCATAGATGCCGTAGTCGTAACCGCTGATGGTTCCGGCCGTGTTGACGGTGATCGATCCGGGGGTCATGCCGACGTCATTGCTGACCACGATACGAAGACCCGTCCCGTAGGCTGAGTCGAGCGTGGTCGTGCTGGTGGCCGGATCGGTGAAGCTGATCGCGCCGTCGGCGTCGATTTCGAGAGCATGCTCGCCACCACCCGTGACGCTCACGTTAAACGTGCCTGTCGTCGTCAAACTGGCGTTGTTCGAGTTGATCATAATGGGCATGTTTCCGGTGCCGGTGCACGTGTAGTTCGGCGCCGTGCCGGTGCACGCCTGCGCATATGCGTTACGGGTATAGCCCATCAGCGTCGCCGCCATGACCGAGGCGGACGCCGTGGCCAGAAGCCGGCGGTTGCGCTGCGCTTGACGTGTTTTGTCAGTTTTTCCGGACGTATTCCCCGAACCCATGACGCGCCCCATTTACATTGCTCCCATTCTGCCAATCGGCAGTTCAACTAAACGTGAATTTTTTGTAAACGGTGTGACGGCTGAGTCCATATGCCACACGAGCGTCTGCGGCATTTTGACCGAACGGAATGCACGAAATACGGCCTGTGTGGCCGTGGGGTCACACAGGCTATAAGTGTTCGGTTCTTCACCTGCGCTCATCAAGGGAATTTCACGCGAATCGGAGCTTGACCGCACACGCGAGAATGCTCCAACACATGACGCAGAGATTGGGCGAAGACTTTGGGCAAGAGAAGAAAAGGGCGGCGGCTGGTTCGCCGCGAGCGCGAGTGAGAGTACGATGAGTGATTCCGCCTCTGAGACGGTCAACGACGAAGACAAGAACGTTGAGACGGGTGGCGGCGAATCGTCTCCCGACGCACCCGCGAAAGAGCCGCCGAAGACCGATATCTCGTTTTCCGGCGGCATGTACGGCTTTCTCGCCAACAACCGCGTCTCGCTCGGCTTTACCTCCTATCAGTCGGGCGGGCTGTACCTCTTGGGTGCCGGCACCGACGGCAAGCTCGCCCTGCACGAGGCGCGCTATGCCCAGGCCATGGGCGTGACCGGCGACGCCGACCGCCTCTATCTCGCCGCTTTGACTCAGATCGTTCGGATGGAGAACGTGCTTAAGCCCGACGAGTCGGCCAACAATAAGCACGACAAGGTCTATGTGCCGCGGACCTTCCACACGACCGGCGCGGTCGATCTGCATGAAATCGGCGTGTGCGACGACGGCCGATTGGTGTTTATCAACACCCGTTATGGCTGTCTTTGTGAATTGAGTAATGTTCATAGCTTCCGCCCGATCTGGAAGCCGAGTTTCCTCTCCAAGATCGCACCGGAAGACCGATGCCATCTCAATGGACTGGGAATGGCCGACGGGCGGCCGAAATACGCCAGCGCCGTTTGCAAGTCCGATGTCGTCGACGGTTGGCGCGACAGGCGGGCGGACGGCGGCATCATCATCGACATCGAGACGGACGAGATCGTCGCCGAAGGCTTGTCGATGCCCCATTCGCCCCGCTGGCATGACGGCAAGCTGTGGGTGGCCAACTCCGGTTCGGGCGAGATCGGGACGATCGACCCGGCGACGAAGACCTTTCAACCGGTCGCCTTTTGCCCGGGCTTCGTGCGCGGGCTTGCCTTCCACAACGGCTTTGCCATCGTCACGCTGTCGAAGCCGCGTTACGGACGTTTCGCCGGCCTGGCACTCGACGACAAGTTGAAGGAAAAGGACGCCGATCCGTGGTGCGGCGTTCAGATCATCTCGCTTCGGGATGGGACGGTCGCGCAATGGATCAGGTTCGACGGTGCGATCATGGAACTGTTCGACGTCTGTGCCTTGCCGGGCGTGAGGGATGCCATCACGCTCGGACCCCAATCGGCCGAGATCCAGAGCTTCATCACGATCGAGGCGCAGCAAAGCACTTAAGCTGAAGCAATGAGATGCAATCTCAATGCTTGTGTCGCCGGTTCCGAAACCGCGCCGAACCGGCTAGATTGCGCCTGATGTCTGAGACGACGCGCAAACTGACGAGTGTGCGCCCCATGCGCCTGGCCTGGGTGCTTGCGGGCGTTGCCTGCATCGCCATCGTCGCCGCGACGGCGCTGGTCGCACGCAGCATGTTCTTCGAGGATCTGCGCGAGCGTACCGAGGCGGCGCTGGCTCTTTATTCCGCCGGCCTGGAAGGGCGCCTTGAAAAATACCGGCTCTTGGCCCCGATCATCGCGCGCCGGACGGACGTCGTGACACGCTTTCAAAACCCCGTGGTCGGAGCCGGCGACCGTATGGCAGGCGAAATCGCCCGCATGTCTGGGGCCGATGACGTGGCGTTTGTGGACCCGACTGGTGCCGTCTTTGCGCGCGGCGGACGTTTGAACGAGGGCGTCTTGTCCGCGACCGATCGAGATCTTCGCCCACACGTTCTGGCGGCGCTGGAAGGCCGGCTCGGCCGCCACCACGCCTACGACGCCACGACCGGCAAACGGAACTATTTCTTTGCCGCGCCGGTGCGGCGCGCGCGCCGGGTTCTGGGCGCCGTCGTCGTTCGGGTCGGTTTGGAAGTCGTCGAGCAGGACTGGGCGCTGTCGAAGAACGCCATCATCGCCGTCGATCCGGCAGGAGTCGTTTTTTTGTCCAATCGCCGGCATTGGCGGTTGTCGCGGTTTACCGATAGCTCAGCGCGTGCCGAGAGCGCGTTGATCAAGATTCCAAGCCGCTTCGGTGCGCAAGGAACGGTGAGGCTGAAGTTCGGCGACGATCCAGTCGGCCCTTCGGTCATGGAAGTCGACAGACGGCTGCCGCTTCTTGGGTGGACGCTCTACACCTTCGCCGACACCTCGATCGCCCTGTCGCGCACCATCAGCGCCGCCACGATCGCTGCGCTTATTTCTCTGATCGGCCTGATCGGACTGTGGATTTCCCGCGAAAGGCTTCGGTCCGAGCGGCTCGTCGCGATCCGCCTGGAGCGCCGCGTGCGCGCCCGCACCCGCGAGCTCATTGTCGCCAACCGCAAGATGGCGCGCGAGGTCGAAGAGCGCCGCGCTGCGGAAGAAGAACTCAAAACGACCCAGGCCGAACTGATCCAGTCCGCCAAGCTCGCCACGATCGGCCAGATGTCGGCGACACTCAGCCATGAATTCAACCAACCGCTGGCGTCCATACAATCCTATGCCGAAAACGCCGAAGCCTTGATCGATCATGGCCGGACCGATGAGGCACGGGAGAACATGAGCCGTATTGGCGGTCTCGTTGCCCGGCTCGGCAAGCTCAATCGCAATCTGAAGGCGTTCGCGCGCAAACCGGGCACCGGCGCGTCGTCCGTGGCGGTGAAAGCCGTTCTGGACGAGAGCCTCAACTTGGTCTCCGCGCAAGCCAAGCGCGCCGGCGTCACGATCGAGGTCGTGGGCGACGACATGGTCGTTATCGCCGGCCCGCTTCGCCTGAGTCAGGTGCTGGTCAATCTGATTGGCAACGCCGTCGACGCCTGCGCCGAGCAGGCATCCGCGCAGGTTGCCGTTGCACTCGACTGTGAGGACGGATACGGGCGGATCAGGGTCAGCGACAACGGACCCGGTATCAAAGACGATGCGCTCGCCCGCCTCTTCGAGCCCTTCTTCACCACCAAGACATCAGCGAAAGGCCTGGGCCTCGGCCTGTCGATTGCCGACAAGATCGTCCGGGAATTCGGCGGTCGGCTTGAGGCGGCAAATCGCGATGGGGGCGGCGCAGTTTTCACCGTGACGCTCAAACTGGCCGATGCCGAAAGCCTTGCGGAAGCCGCGGAGTAACGAGTTGGCCGAGGGTGCACGCATTCTCATTGTCGACGACGAGGAAGACATCCGGCGCTCCTTGGCACAGGGCCTGGAACTGGCCGGTCTGACGCCCGTCGTGTTTAACGATCCTGCCGATCTTCTCAACAGCCTCAGTCGCGATTTCTACGGCGCCATCGTCAGCGATATCCGCATGGAGGGGATGGACGGCCTTGACCTGCTCCGGGCGGCACTTGAGATCGATCCGGCGCTGCCCGTCGTCCTGATTACCGGTCATGGCGACGTTCCGATCGCGGTCGAAGCCATGCGCGCGGGAGCCTACGACTTCATCGAGAAGCCCTTTCCAACCAAAGTGTTGTCGAGTGTCTTGGTCCACGCGCTGGAAAAGAGGCGGCTCACCCTTGAGAACCGGGTGCTAAGGTCGGTGTTGTCGGACGAGACGGGATTGGATGGCAAGATTGTCGGCCGCTCGCCGCTGATTGAGACCCTGCGGCGCGAGGTCGCCGCATTGGCCGACGCGGATGTCGATGTCTTGATCCTGGGGGAAACAGGCTCTGGCAAGGAGGTCGTTGCCCGCGCCCTTCATACCGAGGGCGGCCGTGCCGAACGGCCGTTCGTCGCGATCAATTGCGGCGCGCTGCCGGCTGAGATCATCGAGTCGGAACTGTTCGGTCACGAGGCCGGGGCGTTTACCGGGGCGCAGCGCCAGCGCATCGGTAAGCTCGAATACGCCAATGGCGGCACCGTTTTTCTCGATGAGATCGAGTCGATGCCGCTCGATCTTCAGGTCAAACTGTTGCGGGTCATCGAGGATCGCGCGATCGAGCGCCTTGGATCGAACAAGCTGATTCCCCTCGACATCAGATTTGTGGCCGCGACCAAAGTCGATTTGGAGCGGGCGAGCCAAGACGGTCGGTTTCGAGAGGATCTCTACTATCGGCTGGGCGTAGTGACGGTTTCGATCCCGCCGCTTCGCGCCCGCATGGACGACGTGCCGCTGCTCTTTCATCATCTGGCACGCGAGGCGCGCGCCCGGTATCGCCGCGAAATTCCCGATATGACGCCCGATGTCATGGCCGAGCTGTCAAGCCAGTCCTGGCCAGGCAATGTCCGCGAACTGCGCAACATGGCCGACCGGTTTGTTCTGGGTCTTTGGCGACCGGCGTCGGAAAGCGGTCATAACGACGATCCGGAACGGCCCCTTGCGGACCGGGTCGCAGGTTATGAAAGAAGCCTCATCGCCGCCGAGCTCGCACGCCAGAACGGTGTGATGAAGGCGACCTATGAAACGCTCGGCCTGTCGCGTAAGGCGCTCTACGAAAAGATCCGGAAATATGGATTATCCGACGGCGCTGATGCCGGCGAGACTGATGTGTCGGAAGCGACACATTCAATCGACGCGGATGTCACCGTAAAGTAACATGACGATCGGGCGACGGATCTGCCGGCCCGTCAATCTTCTGAGAAAAGGTATATATTTCAGACTGTTAAAGTCGCTCATCTTATGGCGCGACGAACTGGCACAGTTTTTGTTAAGGTTTTGTCAACCGGACGCGACGCGCCGGTTTGATCATTGTCTGGTATGTCTGGGAGGACAAGCAACCATGAAACGACTTTTGATGGCTGCCACCGCGGCGGCTTTCTTCGCAACACCCGCGCTCGCTGATTGTGACAGCGGCGAAACTGTCATCAAGTTCAGCCACGTCGTGGCGGCCACCGGCCACCCCAAAGGCGAGATGGCGAGCGCGCTGGCCGAACGGGTCAATGCGGACATGAACGGCACCGCCTGCATGGAGGTGTTCCCGAATTCGCAGCTTTTCGACGACGATAAGGTGATGGAAGCGCTGCTTCTGGGAGACGTGCAACTCGCTGCGCCCTCGCTGTCGAAGTTCGGCGCCTACACCAAGAAGCTGCAACTCTTCGATCTGCCCTTCCTGTTCTCCGACATCGCGGCGGTCGACAATTTCGTCAAGAGCGATGCCGGCCAGGGCCTTCTCATGTCGATGGAGGACAAGGGCTTTGTCGGCCTCGGCTATGTCTACAACGGCATGAAGCACTTCTCAGCCAACAAGCCGTTGCTGACCCCGACCGACGCGGACGGCCTGAAGTTCCGGGTTCAAACCTCCGACGTCGCCGTGGCGATGATCGAGGCGATGAACGCCAATGCGCAAAAGCTCGCCTTCAAGGAAGTCTATGGCGCGCTTCAGACTGGTGTTGTCGACGGCCAGGAAAACACCTGGTCGAACATCTACACCCAGAAGTTCTTTGAGGTGCAGGACGGCATCACCGAGACCAACCACCAGCTCCTGACCTATTTCACGGTCACCTCCAAGGAGTGGCTCGACGGTCTCGATCCGGCCGTACGCGACCAGTTCCTGTCGATCCTCAACGCTGTGACGGACGAGTACAACGCGCGTTCGACCCAGATCAACGAGGAGAACAAGGCGAAGATCATCTCCGCTGGTTCCGAGGTGCGCCAGCTCACGCCGGAACAGCGCCAGGCCTGGGTCGACGCCATGAAGCCGGTTTGGGCGAAGTTCGCCGACCAGATCGGTCAGGACCTGATCGACGCGGCTGCGGCCAGCTCGTCGGGTAGCTGATCCAACTGACACGACTATCGCGGCCGGAGCGATCCGGCCGCGATTCATAACAAGCATAAGAACTGCCCGGTTCGGGAGGAGCCACCATGACCGTCGCCGTCACATGGGTCGCGATCTTTCTCGTGATCTACTATCTGCTCGACCGTCGCTACCCGGCCAAGGTCGACCATTTCGAACAAGGTTTCTTGGCGATCGTACTGGCGCTGATGGTGCTGGTCTCCTTCAGCCAGGTCGTGGCCCGCTACGGTTTCAACACCGGATGGACCGGTGCGCTCGAATTCACGCGGATCCTCTTTGCTTGGCTGATCCTGTTCGGCATGAGCTATGCGGTGAAGATCAACACCCATTTGGGCGTCGATGCCTTTATCCGCCTGTTCCCCGCAGGGACCTTCAAGATTTTCTCTATCATCGGGGCGGCTGCGTGCATCCTCTATGCCGTCGTCCTGCTCTACGGCGACTGGCTGCAACTCTTCGGTTTCACGTCGCGCGGCGGCGCCTTCGACTACTGGTCGAAGATGTACAAGATCGGCATCGGTCTCGACGATCTGGCCTATCCGGTCTGGATGCAGGAGGTATTCGGGCTTCAAGACCGCGTGCAGCGCTGGATCGCCTATTTGGTGTTGCCGGCCGGACTCGGCCTCTTCGCCATGCGCTGTGCCCAGGCCATGGTCGCCATCATTCGCGGTGACCGCGAATCGATGATCGCGGCGCACGAGGCCGAAGAACTCGTCGCCGAACACAAAGACGTGCTGAAGGACTGAGGCCGATCATGGAAACCGCATTTCTCTTCATCCTCGTCTTCGCGCTTCTGCTTCTGGGCGTGCCGATCGGCGTCTCGCTCGGCCTGTCGAGCGTCCTGGTCATCGCGTTTTTCTCCAGCGACTCCCTGTCGTCGGTAGCGCTGCAGCTGTTCACCTCCTCGCAGAACTATGTGCTTCTAGCGATTCCGTTCTTCATCCTGGCGTCGAGCTTCATGTCGACCGGCGGCGTGGCGCAACGCATCGTTCGTTTTGCGATCTCGACCGTCGGCCATTTCCGCGGCGGGTTGGCGATCGCCTCCGTCTTCGCCTGTATGTTGTTTGCCGCCCTGTCCGGCTCGTCGCCGGCGACGGTCGTCGCCATCGGCACGATTGCCATCGCCGGCATGACCCAGGTTGGCTATTCGAAAGAATTCGCTGCCGGCGTCATCGCCAATGCCGGCACGCTCGGCATCCTCATTCCGCCATCGATCGTCATGGTCGTCTATTCGGCGGCGACCGACGTTTCTGTCGGACGCATGTTCCTGGCCGGCGTCATACCGGGCTTGGTGGCGGGCCTCATGCTGATGACGGCGATCTACATCGTCGCTCGCGTGCGCAATCTGCCGGCTCAGCCCTTTGCCGGGTTCGCTGAGATCGCCGAGAGCTTTTCCGAGGCCGGCTTCGGTCTGTTCCTGATCATCATCATCCTTGGCGGCATCTATGGCGGTGTCTTCACGCCGACGGAGGCCGCCGCGGTTGCCGCCGTCTACGCCTATCTGATCGCCATCTTCGTCTATCGCGACATGGGGCCGCTTCAAGGCGTGCCGTGGCGTCAAGACGGCGAGGGTGTGGGCAAGGCGGCCGCCCGCAATCTTGGCCTGATTGCGACAAAGTTCTTCCCCGCCGCCGTCCACGCCGACACTCGTCGGGTGCTGTTCGAAGCCTCCAAGACGACGATCATGCTGATGTTCATCATCGTCAACGCGCTGCTCTTTGCCCATGTCCTGACATCGGAGCGCATTCCGCAGGTCATAACGGACTGGATGATCGGCGCCGGCTTCAACTGGTTCACCTTCCTGATCGCCGTCAACATTTTGCTCTTGATCGGCGGACAGTTCATGGAACCGTCGGGCCTGCTCTTGATCGTTGCACCGGTGGTCTTCCCGATTGCCATCGAACTTGGCGTCGATCCGATCCATCTTGGCATCATCATGGTCGTCAACATGGAGATCGGCATGATCACCCCACCGATCGGGCTGAACCTGTTCGTGACCTCGGGCATAACCGGCATGAGTCTGGTTCAGGTCGTAAGGGCCGCATTACCGTTTGTCGGCGTGTTGATGTTGTTCCTGATCCTGGTCACCTATGTGCCGATTATCTCGACTTGGCTGCCGACGACGCTCATGGGCCCGGAGATCGTCACGCGGTAGCGCGAGATCCGAAAAAGCCTGTCCCCGACGCGATCGGGGATGGAAACCGGTTTTCGGACAAATCGAGCGCCGGAATAAGCGTTAGCGTTTCACGTGCTCTTTAGGAGCAGCGTTCGAAGCGCTAGCGCGCCGTGCAATGCGCCATTGCCAAAGCGCGAAGAAGGGGACTACGCCCAGCTCGCCGACGAGAGCGACGATGTGCGGCCACGTAGGATGGCCATACGCGAAGACGGCATAGAGCCGGGCGGCCCCGCCGATGACGACGATCGCTGTCAAAAGACGAAACCGGCGGCCGTTCTGCTCGATCCTCGGTAGACAAGTCAGGAACCCGAGCCAAAGTGCGACGAGTAGACCGGACAAGTAGCCGTAATGGCTTGAGAGATCGTGAGGGGGTGCATCGACGCCGAGAAGCTTGGCGCCGATGAAGACGCCGCCTAGACCCATAGCGAGCGGCACCAGCGCCGTTAGGCCGAACGCAATTTGGAACAGGCGTTTCTCCGAGATCGCCATGGCCAAGCCTAAGGCGATAGAGCGTGATGACGCAATCCGAAGCGATTGTTGCCGGGTTCGCTTAGCCCTTGGCGCGCTTGCGGACTTCCGTTGCCAAGGCCTCGACCTCGTCGGCGGCTTTCTTGGCGCCCGACATTTCCATGACCGTCAGCCCGTCGCCCATGGCGCCTGCGAAGGCGACACGATTGCCGAGCCGGGACTTGGCGAGCACCGACTCGAAATCGCCCATGGCTTCGATCATTTCGGCAGTGAGCGAGGCGCGAGGCGGCACGCGGTTAAGAATGAGCAGCGAAGCCGCACCTTCCTTAGCGGCCAAGTCGATGGTCGATTGGGTGGCCCAAAGGTCGACGGGCGAAGGCTGGATCGGAATGACCACAAGATTGGCGCATTCGATCGCCGGTCGCGCATCGAGATCGGATTTCGGCGGCGTGTCGATGACGACGAGATCATGATTGCGACCCATCGATCGCGCCTCGCGTCGGGCACCCCAGCCGCTGGCCGTTCGAAACGTTAGTCCGGCCCAGTCTTCGCCGAACCGGTCCTCGCGGTTTTCGAACCATTCGCCGAGGCTGCCCTGGGGATCGGTATCGAGAAGGGCGACGGCGGTGCCTCGTTTTCTCGACCACGCGACCGCTAAGTGCGCCGCCAACGTGGTCTTGCCTGACCCGCCTTTTTGCTGTGCGATCGTGATGATTTGCCCGGCCATGGCCCTGGCCTCCCGAATCCGCCTATTGCACTGCAACATTACATGTTGCGCCGCAGCGTCGTCAATCGAAACGGTGGTTTGAGATGGGTAGCTGCGACCGTCTGGCCCTTGATCGCGACTTGCGCTATTGAGCCGCCATGGCCAGCACGGCGAAAACACCCATCACGGTCTGCGAGGTCGGGCCGCGCGACGGCTTCCAGATGGAAGACCGCTTCATTCCGACCGACCGGAAGGTAGAGATCGTCAATGGGCTGTTGGCCGCTGGATTGCGCCGCATCCAGGTGACGTCCTTCGTTTCACCGCGCGCCGTGCCGCAATTGGCGGACGCCGACGCGGTTATGGCGGCGATCGACCGGCCCGAGGGTGCCGTTTTCTCCGCCCTGGTGCCCAATGCGCGCGGCGCTGAACGGGCCGCTGCCGCCAGCGTCCACGCCATGAATGTGTTCTGTTCGGCGTCTGAGACCCACAACCGGAAGAACGTCAACAAGCCGATCGGCGACACCTTGGAGGGTTTTCGCGATGTAGCGGCGATCGCGCAGGATGCGGGTATCGCACTGACGGGCGGCATCGCGACGGCGTTCGGCTGCCCCTTCGAGGGCGATGTGCCGGTCGAGCAATTGGTGACGATGGCCAGATTCTATCGCGACGAGTTGGAGATCGGCCATATCGGCCTCGGTGACACGACCGGGATGGCGACGCCGAAAACGGTGCGTGCAGCGCTCGGCGCGCTACGCGAGGTCGTGCCGGACATGCATATCGGGCTTCATTTCCACAACACGCGGGGCGTCGGGCTGGCCAATGTCATGGTCGGGCTGGAGGAGGGGATCACCTATTACGATGCCTCGATCGGCGGGCTCGGTGGCTGTCCTTTCGCCGCCGGTGCCACCGGCAATATCTGTACGGAGGACCTGGTCTATCTGCTTGAAGAAAGCGGCTATGAGACCGGAGTCGATCTCGACGCGCTGATCGCGGTGTCGAAGAAGACGGAGGCCGTGATTGGTCGCAATCTGCCCGGTCAGGTCATGAAGGCGGGACCCCGGCTGCGGCTCCATCCTGTCGACGCGGTTCGGACGGCGGCCGGCTGACCCGCGATGGATCAGCCGCTTGCCGATATCCGGGTCATCGATCTCACGCGCATCCTGGCGGGGCCATTCTGTTCGATGCTGCTCGGCGATCTGGGCGCCGATGTTATCAAGATCGAGACACCGGGCGAGGGCGACCATATCCGCCGCCAAGGTGAAGTTATCGACGGCATGTCCTGGTACTTCGCGGCGTTCAACCGCAACAAGCGATCGGTCACGCTAAACCTGCGCAGCGATGCTGGGCGCGATGTTCTGGCCCGGCTCTTGGCCGATGCCGATGTTCTGGTTGAGAATTTCCGGCCTGGCATCCTGGAGAAAATGGGGTTCGACCAGGCGCGGCTTCAGGCGATCAACCCGCGCCTGATCGTCACCAGTGTCAACGGCTATGGTTCGACCGGCCCCTATGCCGACCGGCCGGCCTTCGATTTCATCGCCCAAGCGATGTCGGGCTTCATGGCGTCCAACGGCACGGCCGAAACCGGACCGCTCAGGGCAGCGCCACCACTGACCGATCTGATCGCTGGGCTTTATGCGGCGTTCGGTGTCGTCGCCGCCTTGCGGACCCGCGATCAGGCCGGGGCGGAGGGTGCCGGCCAACACGTCGAGGCGACCATGATGGGGGGTATGATCTCCATGCTGGCCTATCTGGCCGCAGCACAGCTTTCGACCGGACAGACACCCCCGCCGACCGGCAATGACCATCCCGTCGCCTCGCCCTATGGTCTGTTTACCGCGTCCGACGGACCGGTGGCGGTGGCACCAAGCACGCCGAAGGTCCTGGCCCGCTTCCTCGGCGAGCTGGGGCTGGTCCACCTCCTGGATAATCCGCAGTTCGACACCAACGCCAAACGGCTTGCCCGGCGCTCCGAACTGAACACGCTGGTCAACGAACGCATGCGCGAGGACACCCAAGAGAACTGGATCGAACGATTGAACGCGGCCGGGGTTCCGTGCGGTCGTGTGCAGTCGATGGGTGATGTCTTTGCCGATCCTCAAGTGTTGCACGAACAGATGGTGATTGACGTCGACCATCCGGGTCACGGCACCGTGAAAATGACCGGCTTTCCGGTAAAGTTTTCCAAGACGCCATGTCGGATCAACCGTCCAGCGCCCGACCTTGGAGCGGACACACGCACGATTTTAGCGGACGCTGGATACTCGCCAAAGGAAATCAACGCGCTGGCGGACGAGGGCGTTATCTAGACCGGAATGAGTTAGATGAAATCATTCCCACCATCGTCATCCCGGGCGCGGCGCAGCGTCTTGACGGTGCGCCGCGCGTTCGGGAAGACGCGTGAGGTAGGTGAGTAGACCTGACCTCATTTCGATCTGGACAAGAGCAAACCGAGCCAATCTCACATGAGCGAATGAATGGATGATCTCGATCTTCTAATAGACATGCATCTGCCGGGAAAGCGACAGGGCCCGGGTGGCGAGCCTGAGACTCAGCTGGCGATCGCGCTCTCCGGCCTGTCCAATCGGCGGGAACTGAACATCGCCGATATCGGTTGCGGAACCGGGGCATCGACCATCACGCTCGCCAAGGCTCTTGATGCTAAGATCACGGCCGTCGATTTCCTGCCGGCTTTCCTAACGGAGTTGGAACGCCGCGCAGAGGCGGAGGGCGTTTCAGAGCAAATCGCGACTTTAGCGGGTTCGATGGATGAATTGACATTCGAGCCCTCATCGCTCGACGCGATCTGGTCGGAAGGCGCGATCTATAACATCGGTTTCGAGAACGGCATTCGAAGCTGGAGCAAGTTCCTAAGGCCCGGCGGAGTTCTCGCGGTCTCCGAGTTGACCTGGTTGACGAGCGAGACACCAACGGAGTTGTTCGAACACTGGGCCAGAGAGTATCCCGAGGTCGACACGGCGTCGGCGAAAATGGCTCAGCTGGAGGCCCATGGTTACGTCCCCTTAGGCTACTTCCCGCTGCCTGAGACCTGCTGGCTCGACAACTACTATCGCCCGATGCAGGCGCGATTTTCGGACTTCCTTGAGAGGCATAACGGGTCCGCGGCGGCGCGCGCGATTGTCGAGGCGGATCAGCAGGAGATCGCGCTCTACGAGCGCTATTCGGCGTACGTGAGCTACGGATTTTACGTCGCGCGGAAGCTGGATCGTTGAGCTGAATGTGGATTTCAAAGCCGCGCTTGCACGTCGATCATGCCTGGCTTCGATCTCACTTTTTCGGCCGTGACGGTCCAGCGGTCTCCGAAGATGCTGCCCAAAGATTGACGTTTGCGTCCTTGGCGTACCGATCGATCTCGGCAAGCTCGTCGTCGGTGAAATCCATGTTCTCCAGCGCACCGACGCAGTCGACGATCTGTTCCGGCTTGCTGGCGCCGATCAGCGCCGTGGTCACCCGCCCGCCGCGTAGGACCCAGGCGAGCGCCACTTGTGCCAGCGACTGCCCGCGCCGTTCAGCAATCGCGTTCAGCGCCTTGATGTTGGAAAGGGTCTCTTCGGAGAGAAAATCGGGGAGCAAGGACTTGCCTTGCGTCGCGCGACTGCCGTCGGGCACGGCGTCGAGGTACTTCGACGTCAACATGCCCTGGGCGAGCGGAGTGAACGCGATCGATCCGACCCCAAGTTCGTCAAGCGTATCCAACAGGCCATCGGTTTCCACCCAGCGATTGATGAGCGAATAGCTCGGCTGATGGATCAGGCAGGGCGTACCCAGATCGTTGAGGATGGCGACGGCTTCCCGTGTCCGCTTCGAGTTATAGGACGAAATCCCGACGTAGAGCGCCCGGCCGGACCGCACGATGTGGTCGAGCGCGCCCATCGTTTCTTCCAGCGGCGTGTCGGGATCGAAGCGGTGGGAATAGAAGATGTCGACATAGTCGAGACCCATCCGCTTGAGGCTCTGGTCGCAGCTCGCGATCATGTATTTGCGGCTGCCCCATTGGCCATAGGGACCAGGCCACATCAGATAGCCGGCCTTTGAAGAGATGATCAGTTCGTCGCGCAGTCCGGCGAAATCGGTGCGCAGCAACTCGCCAAAGGCCAGTTCCGCCGAGCCCGGCGGCGGACCGTAATTGTTGGCGAGGTCGAAATGGGTGATGCCGCGATCGAAGGCGGTGCGGCAAAGCGCCTGTTTCAGATCGTGCGGCGTGTCGTCGCCGAAGTTATGCCAAAGCCCCAGCGACAGCGCCGGAAGCCGCAGTCCACTGCGCCCGCAGCGGCGATAGGTCATGGTATCGTAGCGCATCGCGGCAGGCTGCCAGGTCATGGGCGAAGGTCCTCGTCTAGGTGGGCGGGGAGGGAGCCTACACGAGCCGGCACGCGTCGCAAGGTGCTAGAGCATGTTCCCGAAAAGTGTGTGCGGTTTTCGGACAAGAACACGCATAAAATCAAAGAGATAGAGCACTTTCAATGACTTGGGTTTAACCGAAAGTGCTCTAGGTCGGAAGGACAGCCATCGCTTCGATCTCGACCTTCGCGCGATCTTCGATCAGCGCTGACACGACGACGACGCTCATCGGCGGAAAGTGGCGCCCCATGACGCGCCGATAGGCAGCGCCGAGCGCCTTTTGATCGGCGAGGTAGGCGGGCTTGTCGGTGATGAACCAGGTGAGCCTTACGATGTGCTCCGGCCCGGCGCCGGCCTCCGCCAGAATGGCGAGGATGTTCTTTAGGGCCTGCTCCGTCTGACCGATGAAGTCGTCGGTTTCGAAAACCTGATCGCCGGTCCAACCAATCTGCCCGCCGACGGAAACGATCCTTCCTTCGGCGACAACGCCATTGGCATAACCCTTGGGCTGTGCCCAGCCGGCCGGTTGCAGCGTGGTCAACATGCGGCGGTCTCCATTTCAGGCGCCGCCAGAAAACGGCTCAATTCGGCTCTCATCGTATCCGGCCAGGGCAGCGACCGGCCGTTGTGGGTGTCGGCGTGCACGACCGTGAAGGTCACAATGAACCGCACCTCTGCGGCGCACTCCGCAAGAAGTGCCAGGTCCATGCTGGCGTTTCCGATCCGCGTCACCCAGAGGTGAACGGTCAGGTCGTCCCCCAGCCGGCTGGCATTGGGGAATTCCGCCTCAATCTTCACCGCCGGCACACCGTCGCCGCGCCGCAAATGCATGTCGGCGAAGGACACGCCGATCTCTGTGTCGAACCATTCTTCGACGACGGAGTTCGTCAGTTCGAAGTAGCGGGCATAAAACACGATCCCAGCCGGGTCGCAGTGCTGGAACAGGATCTTGCGCGGCGTTCTAAACGCGTTTGGCGGAGGCGTGACGGTGCTCACAACTCGGTCCTCACAGTCCACAATTCGGGGAAGAGGACGACCTCCAGCATGCGCCGTAGGTAGGCGACACCCGAGGTGCCGCCGGTGCCGCGCTTCAGCCCGATAATGCGCTCCACCGTGGTCACGTGATTGAAGCGCCAGCGGCGGAAATAATCCTCAAAGTCGACGAGCTTCTCGGCCAGTTCATAAAGCGCCCAATGATCGTGTGGCGCCTGATAGACAGTCCGCCACGCGTCCCGCACGGCGTCGTTTTCCGACCGTGTTTGCCGCCAGTCGGACCGACCGGCGTCTGCGCCGATGTCGAAACCGGAGCGCGCAAGGCGCATGAGCGCCACATCGTAGAGGCTGGGCCGCGACAGGATCGCCTCCAGTTGCGCGACAACTTCGGCGTCATGAGCGTGCGGTTTCAGCATCGCCGGGTTGCGATTGCCGGCGAGATATTCGATCGCGCGGTATTGCCAGGACTGAAAGCCGGAGGACTGGCCAAGATCCTCGCGAAAACGGGTGTACTCGCTGGGCGTCATCGTTCTCAGTACATCCCAGGCACCGTTCAACTGCTCGAAAATCCGCGCCACGCGGGTCAACATCTTGAACGCTTCCGGCAAGTGATCCGTCTCGATCGCGTGACACGCCGCGCCGATTTCCTGGATCGCCAGCTTCATCCACAATTCCGAGGTCTGATGCTGGATAATAAACAGCATCTCGTCCGTCGAGTTGGTCAGCGGCTTCTGAGCGCCGAGAATTTGTTGTAAATGCAAGTAATCGCCGTAGGACATGCGCCCGTCGAAATCCATCGTGGCGCCATCGCGGGCTGGATCGAAGTTTTTGCTCATGTGACCGCCATCCGTTTGTGGAATTCCGGCGTGTCCCACAGGCGATCGGAGATCACCTCCTCAAGCACGCCGGCCGCGGTAAAGATATCGTCCTCGCTGAGATAGAGCGGCGCGAAGCCGAACCGCATGATGTCCGGTGCGCGAAAATCGCCGATAACGCCCTTTGCGATCAGCGCGCGCATCGCCGCATAACCGTTCTCGAAGCGGAAAGACGCCTGTGATCCACGCCGCTCTGGGTCGCGCGGCGAGGCGAGGCTAAGGTCCGGACAGCGCGCCTCGACCTCGGCGATGAACCGCTCCGATAGTGCGATCGACCGGGCTCGGATCGCCTCCATCGAGACCATGTTGAAGACATCAAGCGCGGTGTCGAGCGCGGACATCGAGATAATCGGCGGCGTGCCGACCCGCATCCGATCGATGCCCGATGCCGGCCGGTATTCGAGGTCGAACGCGAATGGTGCGGCATGGCCCAACCAGCCCGAAAGGATCGGCGTGATCCGCTCCGCATGGTCCGGCCGGATATAGATGAAGCCCGGAGCGCCCGGGCCGCCGTTCAGGTATTTGTAGCCGCAGCCGACGGCGAAATCGGCGTTGACTTCGGTGAGATCGACCGGTAGCGCGCCGGCTGAGTGCGCGAGATCCCAGATTGTCAGCGCGCCGACAGCCTGGGCCTGTTCCGTGAGCGCCGCCATGTCGTGCAGACGGCCGGTCTTGTAGTCGACTTCCGTCAGCATCAACACGGCCACCGTCTCATCGATCGCATCGGCGACCGCACCGGGTGGAACGATCTTCAGCGTGTGTCCGCGTGCCGCTGCTTCAAGCGCGCCTTCGGCGACATAGAGATCGGTCGGAAAGTTCCCGGTGTCGGAGAGCACGACAGAGCGTCCGGCATTGAGGGACAACGCGGCATTCAGCGCCTTGAACAGGTTGATCGACGTCGAGTCGCCCGCAACCACCGTTCCAGGCTCCGCACCGATCAGCCGGGCGATCTTCTCGCCGACAGTGCGCGGCAGATCGAACCAGCCGGACTCGTTCCAGCCACGGATCAGCTTGTCGCCCCATTCGGTTCTCACCTCGCGGGCAACCCGAAGACGGGCCTCCTTCGGCAAGGGGCCGAGCGAATTGCCATCCAGATACACAACACCTGTCGGCAACAGGAACTGGTCTCGGGTTTGATCGAAAACATCGGTGGTCATGCGCCGTCACCTTTCAATCGGAAGCGCTGTATCTTGCCGGTCTGGGTTTTCGGCAAGGCGTCGATGAACTTGACGGAGCGTGGGTATTTGTAAGGGGCAATCGTCGCTTTGACATGGTCCTGCAAGCGCTTGATCGTCTCCGCGTCCGCCGCGACGCCATCGACCAGCACGACATGCGCTTCAACGATCTCGCCGCGTTCGTCGTCCGGCGCGCCGACGACGCCGCACTCGGCTACGTCGGGATGCGCCAGGAGTGCGGCCTCGACCTCCGGCCCGGCGATATTGTAGCCCGATGAGATGATCATATCGTCGGAGCGGGCGGCGAAGTGGAAGTAGCCGTCTTCGTCCTGGACGAAGGAATCGCCTGTCAGGTTCCAGCCGCCTTTGACGTATTTCGCCTGTCGGTCATCGGCCAGATAGCGGCAGCCCGTCGGGCCGCGCACGGCCAGTCGACCGACCTCGCCGCGCGGCTTCTCCTGCATGTCATCGCCGACGACCTTTGCCTCATAGCCGGTGACCGGCTTGCCCGTGCAGGCCGGCTTGGAGTCGCCAAGACGATTGGAGATGAAGATATGGAGGAGTTCCGTCGCGCCGATGCCATCGAGCATCGTCTTGCCGGTCTTTGCCATCCAGGCGTCATAGACCGGTGCCGGCAGCGTCTCGCCCGCCGACACCGCGACGCGCAGTGACGACAGATCGGCGCCTTCCTCCATCGCTGCCAGCATGGCGCGATAGGCGGTCGGCGCCGTGAACGAGATCGTCGCCTGATAGGTCTGGATGATGTCGATCATGTTTGGCGGCGAGGCATTTTCCAACAGTGTCGCGGCGGCACCGAACCGCAAGGGAAACACAGCCAGCCCGCCAAGGCCGAAGGTGAAAGCAAGCGGCGGCGAGCCGACGAAAACATCGTCCGGCGTGACTTCCAAGATTTCCTTGGCGTAGCCGTCGGCGATGATGAGAAGATCGCGGTGGAAGTGCATGGTCGCCTTCGGCTCGCCGGTCGTGCCGGAAGTGAACCCTAGAAGGGCGACGTCGTCGCGCCCGGTCTGCACGGCGTCATAGGCGACGGGCTTGTTGAGCGCGATGCGATCCAGTTCGGCGTCATGATTGGCGGTGCCGTCAAAGCCGACGACTTTTTCAAGAAAGCGGTTGCCTTTGGCGCACTGAACCAGCTCGTCCATCAGCCGGGTGTCGCAAAGCGCCAGTCCGATCTCCGCCTTGTCGACGATTTGAGTGAGTTCGCCCGCTCTGAGCATTGGCATGGTGTTGACGACGACCGCGCCAGCCTTGGTCGCCGCCAGCCAACAGGCGACCATCGCCGGGTTGTTGGCGGAACGGATAAGAACCCGATTGCCGGGCTTGAGGCCATAGTCCTCGACTAGCGCGTGGGCAATGCGATTGGTCCAGTCGGCAAGCTCCTTATAGGTTCGCCGCCGGCCGTTACCGATCAGCGCCGTGCGGTCGCCGAACCCCTTGGCGACCATGGCATCGGTTAGCTCAACGGCAGCGTTCAAATGGTCGGGATAGTCGAAACCGGCCAGCAGGAAGTCAGGCCATTGATCGGCTTGCGGCAGGTTGTCGCGCGCGAAGGTGTCGACGTGAGCGGTTGGTCCAAGCACTTCAACCTCCTCCAAGCGCGTCTCTGGCGATGATGATTTTCTGCACGTCCGACGCCCCTTCGTAAATCCTGAGCGCGCGGATTTCGCGATAGAGTCTCTCGACGGGCATACCCGTCCGGACCCCGTCGCCGCCGTGGATTTGGACGGCTTTGTCGATGACCTCTTGTGCCCGATCGGTGGCAAAGAGCTTGGCCATCGCCGCCTCCCGGCTCACGCGTGCGACACCTTGATCCTTTGTCCATGCGGCGCGGTAGACGAGGAGGGCAGCAGCGTCGACGGCAAGTGCCATGTCGGCGATATGACCCTGCACCATTTGCAAGTCGCCCAGCGGCGCGCCGAACAATTCGCGCGACGACGCGCGGCTCAAGGTCTCGTCAAGCGCCCGTCGGGCGAAGCCGAGTGCCGCAGCTCCAACGGTCGACCGGAAGATGTCGAGGACCGACATGGCGATCCGAAAGCCTGCGCCGGGCTCACCGATCCGTGCACCGGCCGGAATGCGGCAAGCGTCGAATGACAGGCGGGCGAGGGGATGCGGTGCCATGACCTCTAGGCGTTCCGCAATGGTCAAGCCAGGTGCGTCAGCCGGCACCAGGAAGGCGGACAGACCCTTCGCGCCAGGCGCTTCGCCGGTGCGCGCGAAGACAGTGTAGATGTCGGCGATGCCGCCATTCGAAATCCAGGTCTTTTCCCCATCGAGAACGTAGTGATCGCCGTCGCGCTGTGCGGAAAGGGCGATATTGGCAACGTCCGACCCCGATTGCGGCTCGGTCAGCGCAAATGCGGAAACCGCCCGACCAGTACGGGCCTTCGGCAGCCACGCGTTCTTCTGATCCGCGCTGCCGAAGAGCGAAATGGCACCGGTTCCCAGACCCTGCATCGCAAAGGCGAAATCGGCGAGCCCGTCGTGGCGGGCCAGGGTTTCACGGATCAGGCAGAGCGAGCGGACATCCAGCGTCGAGTCAGCATCGTTTGGATCAGTCGCCGCATGCTCCAGCCAGCCGGCTTCGCCGAGGCGGGCTACCAGATCGCGGCAAGCCGTATCGACATCCCGATGGTCGATGTCCGATAGGTTATGCGCAGCCCAGCGCTCCAGGTCCGCGGCCAGCTTGCGATGCCGGTCCTCGAAGAACGGCCAGTCGAGAAAGCTGCGGTCCGGCATCTTCAATCGCCCTTGAACACCGGCTTTTCCTTCGCGACGAAGGCTTCGTAGGCGCGCCGGAAATCGGCTGTCTGCATACATAGCGCCTGCGCCTGCGCTTCCGCCTCGATCGCCTGATCGAGCGCCATCGACCATTCCTGGTTGAGCATGGTCTTGGTCATCATGTGGGCGAAGGTCGGGCCGTCGGCGAGGCGCCGGGCCAGCGCGATCGCCTCGCCTTCAAGCGCCTTGGCGTCGACAATCCGGTTGAAGAACCCCCAGCGCTCGCCTTCCTCTGCCGACATCGAACGGCCGGTGTAAAGCAATTCGGCGGCGCGGGTCTGGCCGATGATGCGGGGCAGGATCGCACACGCACCCATGTCGCAACCGGCAAGGCCGACGCGGGTGAACAGGAAAGCGGTCTTTGTCTGCGACGTTGCGAAACGGAGGTCCGACGCCATCGCGATGATCGCGCCGGCACCCACGCACACGCCGTCGACGGCGGCGATGATCGGTTTGCCGCAGCCCAGCATCGCCTTGACCAGATCGCCGGTCATACGCGTGAAAGCCAAAAGACCCTTCATGTCCTTGTCGAGCAGCGGCCCGATGATGTCGTAGACATCGCCGCCGGATGAGAAATTCCCGCCATTCGACGCAAAGACCACCGCGCCGATGTCTTCGGCATCCTTCAACGCCATGAAACAGTCGCGCAGCTCCGCATAGCTCTCGAAGGTCAGCGGGTTTTTGCGCTCCGGCCGATTGAGCCGGATGACGGCCACCCGTCCAGTCAGGCGCCAGGCGAAATGCTCGGCGGCGTAGTCAGCCATCTCCGTCATGCGTCGGCCGCCTCCGTCGAAATCGCAGGATCGAGAGCGACCGCGCCGAGCAGGTCGAGAATCTCCTCGCAATCTTCGGCGTTGAGGTCTCCCAATATGCTATTGATCCAGCCGGCATGAACCGCGGCCATGGCGGTGAACTCAGCCCGGCCCTTCGGCGTCAACGCGACCCGCATGGCGCGTCGGTCGCCATCGACCGGCATCCGCGCCACCAGGTCGTCCGCGACCAGCCGGTCGACGATGCCGGTGACATTGCCGTTTGAGACTTTCAGGGCGGTCGACAATTCGCTCATCTTCAGGCCACGCTCGGCACGATCGAGAGCCGCCATGACGTCGAAGCGCGGCAAGGTTGACCCGAACTCGACCCGAAGCCGTTCGCGCAGGTCGGCCTCGACGGTCTTTGAGACCTTCAAGAGCCGCAGCCATACGCGCAGCCGTTGGCGTACGAGATCGTGATCGGACGCGCTCATGTTTCCCCTCCTGAAACGGAAATCGCCTGGCCCGTGATCGCGCCAGTCTCCGCGCCGGCGAGCCACAAGACGGCGTCGGCCACCTCGCGCGGTTCAATCAATCGGCCGAGCGGGTTGGAGACCGCAAGCGACTCAATGGCTGCTTCGCGCGTCTTTCCAGTCTTCTCCATGATGGTTTCGATCGAACGATCCAGGAGCGGCGTGTCGCTGAAGCCGGGACATACCGCGTTGACGGTGATGCTGCTGCGCGAAAGCTCCAACGCCAGCGATCGTACCAGACCGATAACACCATGCTTCGCCGCGCAGTAGGCGGTCACGTAGGGATAGCCCTTCAAACCGGCGGTCGAGGCAATCGCGATCAGCCGGCCGGACTTTCGCCGAACCATCGGAGCAACCGCTGGACGGAACGTGTTGAAGACACCGGTCAGGTTCACGGCGAGCATGGCGTCCCACAGCGCGCTCTCGGTCTTGGAGAAGGGTTCGCTATCGGCTGCGCCCGCGTTGGCGACGACAATATCCGGCGCCCGCTCGTCGGCATCAAGCGCCGCGAAGACCTCGGCCATCGCCGCGCCGTCCGTGACATCGGCAACCTGTGACGAGATGCGGTCGTTCTCGGCGGCGAGGTCATCGAGCGGTCCCGTCTGTCGGCCGGTGATGAGGACATCGGCACCGTGCTCGGCAAGCGCCAGGGCGATCGCCGCGCCCAGCCCCGAGCCGCCACCGGTGACAAGTGCGTATTGTCCAGCCAGCTTCACCATCGATCTAGACGCGGATCATTCCGGCATCGCCGCGCTCGGCCAGGCGGCGCATCTGGTCGCGCCCGGCGTAGTAGGGCGCAGGCCACTCGGTTGCCGTATCTCCGAGCGCGATTGCCGCATGAAGCGTCCAATAAGGATTGGCGAGATGCGGGCGGGCGAGGCAAACGAGGTCGGCACGCCCAGCCATCAGGATCGAGTTCACATGATCGGTCTCGTAGATATTGCCGACAGCCATGGTCGCCATGCCGGTTTCGTTGCGGATGCGATCGGAAAACGGCGTCTGGAACATGCGGCCGTAGACCGGCTGAGCGCGCGTCGAGGTCTGGCCGGCCGAAACGTCGCAAATGTCGACGCCCGCCGCTTGCAAGTGTTTGGCGATCTCGACGGCTTCCGGTGGGCTGATGCCCTCGTCGCCGACCCAATCGTTCGCGGAAATGCGAACGGAGATTGGCTTTTCCGCTGGCCAGACCTCGCGCACGGCGCGATAGATCTCCAACGGATATCGCATCCGGTTGTCCAGCGAGCCGCCGTAGTCATCCGTCCTTGTGTTGGTGACCGGCGTGATGAACGTGGACAGCAGATAGCCGTGGGCCATGTGCAATTCGATCATGTCGAAGCCGGCGCGGTTCGCCATCTCCGCCGCCGCGACGAACTGGTCACGCACAAGGTCCATGTCGGCACGGTCCATCGCTTTCGGCGTTTGATTGTCGTCCGACCAGGCCAGGTTCGAGGCGGATAGCAGCGGCCAGTTGTTATCCTTCAGCGGCGCGTCCATCTCTTCCCAGCCGATTTGGGTCGAGCCTTTGGGGCCGGAATGGCCGATCTGACAGCAGATTTTGGCGTCGGTCTCGGCATGAACGAAGTCGGTGAGCCGCCGCCATGCCGCTTCATGTTCAGATGCATAGAGCCCGGCGCACCCCGGCGTGATTCGCCCCTCCGCACTCACGCAGGTCATTTCCGTGGTCACCAGACCGGCACCGCCCTTGGCACGCTCAGCATAGTGGGCGAAGTGCCAGTCGGTTGGGCGGCCGTCGACGGCTTTGTACTGTGCCATGGGCGAAACGACGATGCGGTTGTCCAACGCCATATCGCGCAGCTTAAACGGTGCGAACATCGGCGCCCGTACCGTGTTTTCCGGCGCACCCGCCTGTCGCTGATACCAGGCCTCGGCGCTTTCAAGCCACGCCTTATCGCGCACGCGCAGATTCTCGTGGCTGATGCGCTGCGACCGGGTCAAAAGCGAATAGTTGAACTGCACCGGATCGAGGTGGAAGTAGCGCTCCACGTCCTCAAACCATTCGAGCGAGTTGCGCGCCGCCGATTGCAGCCGCAGCACCTCCAAGCGCCGTGCGTCTTCGTATTTGGCGAACGCGGCGCCGAGCGTCGCTTCTTCGGTCACATAGTCGGCCAGCGCGATTGCCGACTCGAAGGCCAGTTTGGTCCCCGACCCGATTGAGAAATGCGCGGTCGCGGCGGCATCGCCCAAAAGGACGACGTTCTCGTGCGACCACTTTTGGCAAAGCACACGCGGGAAATTGAGCCAGGCCGACCCGCGCAAATGCTTCGCATTGCTCATCAGCGCATGGCCGTCCAGATAATCGGCGAAGATCCGCTCGCAAACGGCAATCGACTCGTCCTGCGTCATCTCACCGAAGCCGATTTTCGACCATGTATCCTCGGCACACTCGACGATGAACGTCGCCGTGTCGTCGTCGAATTGATAGGCGTGCGCCCACACCCAGCCGTGTTCCGTCTCCTCGAAGATGAAGGTGAAGGCGTCGTTGAAGGTCTGGCGCGTGCCGAGCCAGACGAACTTGCACGCACGTACGTCTATGTCCGGATTAAACGTCGCCGCGAATTCCGTTCGTGTCTTGGAGTTCAAGCCGTCGGAGGCGACCACGAGATCGTAGCTCGACATATAGTTGGCCGCACTCTCAACCTCCGTCTCGAACCTTAGCTCGATGTCCAGTTCCCTGGCCCGCGCCTGCAGGAGCTGCAAGAGCATCATTCGGCCGATGCCGCAAAACCCGTGGCCGGTCGACACCGTCGCGGTGCCCCTAAAGTGAACGGCGATATCGTCCCAATATGCAAAGTGCGCGCGGATGGCGTCCGCGCTCTTGGTGTCGTTGGCGGCGAGATTGTCGAGCGTCTCGTCGGAGAGCACAACGCCCCAGCCAAACGTGTCATCCGGCCGGTTGCGCTCGATCACGACGATCTCGTGTCCGGGATCGCGCAGCTTCATCGAGATCGCGAAGTAAAGACCCGCCGGCCCGCCGCCAAGACATGCGATGCGCATTGGTTCCATGACCCCAAATGAACCTTCGGACCGCGATTGTGCATCTGTTGACGATATATTTCAAGTATGAAATTTTATATATGAAATAAAATTATCTAAAGCGTTTGAGGTGCCGTGACATGGATTGGGACGACGCATACGCGAATGCAGCGCATATTCAGGGCGGAGAAGCCTATCCGGCGCGCTGGGCGGCTGCCGCTGCTGCGTTTCGCGCCGAACTGAGTGCCGAGGGCCGCGCCAATCTGGACGTTGCTTACGGATCCAAGGACCGCAATCGCTTCGATCTGTTTCGGCCCGACGGGCCGTTGCAAGGCCTCTTCGTCTTCGTTCACGGCGGCTACTGGATGTCCTTCGACAAATCGTCCTGGTCGCACTTGGCTAAAGGGCCGCTCGCGCATGGCTTCGCCGTCGCCATGCCGTCCTACACGCTGTGTCCGCAGGCGAGCATTCCTGCAATCGTCGGCGAGATCGCGTCCGCCATCGTGGCGGCTGCGGAACACTGCACTGGACCGCTCGTTCTGGCTGGGCACTCCGCCGGTGGCCAGTTGGTGACACGCATGGTGGCGTCGCCATCACCTCTACCAGACGATATCTTGGCGCGTATCACGATGGTTGTGTCCATCTCCGGGCTGCATGATCTCCATCCCCTGATGAAGACAGCGATGAATGCCACGCTTGGCATCACCGAAGAACAAGCGCTCGCGCAAAGCCCCGCGCTCCTGGCGCCTGCTCATATCTGTAGGATCGAAGTGCAGGTGGGTGCGGATGAACGGCCGGAGTTTTTGCGCCAAAGCCAAATGCTCGTCGATGCCTGGCGGGCCGCCGGTGCGCGTATCAACCTGACGATGTCAGCGGACAGGCACCACTTTGACGTCATTGACGACCTGAGCCGCCCGGCGAGCGCGATCCTCGAAAAAGCACTCGCCCGGACCTAGCCTTTGCGCCCCGTCATCGATGCGGAATACCTCCCGCGCGAGCGATCATTTATCGCATAAGTTGCATTTTCTCACATCAAACTTTGTGCGCTTGTCGCTGTGTAAGGATTTGTAAACCAGAACTTTTTCCGAGTTGTTCATAGTTGGCTCATGCCACCGATCCCATGCGTGCTTTACCACTGATTAAGGATACTCGCGCATAAAGTGTCGCTATAGCCCGCGTAAGGGTGTGTAGAGTCGGGGCATGTGATGGGACGCTTCGCCGTTTATCGTACAATTAAGCGCGTGCCGCACGCGTTGGCGATTGTCGCATTGGTGGCCGTCGTCGCAGGCTGCCAGAGCCTGAGATCCAAGACGGAGTCCGGCTGCAAAGGCCATCCCGCCTTCGTCGATTGCATGACCACCGCATCGATCGGCAAAGCCCCGGTCGCACAAGGCGACGCCGATGCGCCGCTTGAGGAAGGGTCTGCCGACGACTATGCGGATACCGAGGACTTCACTGTCGTCGACGGCAATCCACGGGTTGAGGCGGCGCGCCAGTCCATCGATTTCGCCGATGAGGAAATCACCAAGGCGCGGGCCGGCAACGGGCCGACATTGAACGCCATCGCCAACTCCAACTGGCAGGACGACGATCACGGCAGCAGCGGCGACAATCTCAACGATGACGATCATTCGCTTGGCCTGCGCGCCAGTCTGCCGATCCGCGATGCGATTTTCGGCCGACCGCGGGTCCAAAGCGCAAAGGCGAATGCTCGGGCCGCAGCCCACTCTTTCCGGGCCGCAGAGCAGTCGGCCATTATCGAACTGGCGCGTGTCGTCACGCAGATCGAGCGCGACACAAAGGTTCTAAAGGCGCTTGACGATCATGTCGTCCGTCTGAGCCGACTTTTGCAGCAGGCGATCGACCGCCGGCAGTCGGGGGACATGTCGCAGACCGATATCGACCAGATCCGCCTGAAGCTCGTCTCGTCACGTATCGATCGTGCCGAGGCGCAGGCCCGCCTGTTGGAAAGCCGGGCGACGCTTCCCACAGTCGTTGGCGCGGCCGGGACGACGAAATTGCGCGATGTGTCGTCGGTCGTTCCGCTGTCTCGCGACATGGCGGTTTCCGAGGCATTGAAAGATAGCCCGGACATCATGGCCGCCCGCGAGGAGTATGTTGCTGCGGAGGCCGATGTTTCGGCCGCCAGGCGCGAGTTCTTGCCGCAATTGAACCTGGATGCCTCGGCCAAGCGCCGGTGGGAGGACGGTGATCGGTCCGGCGATAATGATCTGTTTCTCGGCCTTAGTGTCGATCTGCCGCTTTACGATGGCGGCCTGCGCGGCGCTGAGGTTCGTCAACGGCGCGCGACGGCCCGCGAGCGCGACTACAACGTGATCGACCAGGAGCGCACCGTTGCTTCGCGCGTTAAGGCGGACTGGGCGCTCCGCGAAGCGGCGCGTCAGCAGCTCGCTCTCTCGGGGCACAGGATTGCCGCGGCGCGGGCAGCGCTTTCTGGCGTGGGGCGCGCCCGTGACATTGGCGCACGCACGATCGAGGATGAACTGAACGCCGCAGCTGATCTTCTGGCCGCGATCATCGGGCGCAGCGATGCGCAGCAGTCCGAGGTGCTTGCCGAGCATCGGTTGGCGGCGCAGATCGGACGGCTTTCCGCTGTCTATACGGTTAACAACTAAAATAAAATCGTAAGCTTGAACCACAACGAAATGTTCAAGACTCCGCCCTAGGGTGGCGCCCAAGTGTTTGAGTATGGGTGAGTCCCAATGGCTGAGAATTCGTCGCAAGACACCACGATCATTGATGCGCTGATCGAAGACGAGCTTAAGGAAGAAAAATCCAAAACGCTGGATCAGGCGGCGCGCGATACCGGTCAGGACGCGAGCCCTGATAAGCTGAATGCGGATTCGACAACCGCCCAGGCGAGTTCTTCGGGCATGTCGTTGTTCTTCGCGTTCGAGCAAAACGATGACGTCGAGCAGGACGTTGAGTTCCAGGAATTCGTCATCGACAATCGCGATGGCGATCAGAACCTGACTGAAGGCGCCGCCGCCGATGAGGGCGCAACGAACGCGGCACAATTCAATGCCGACGGCGTTTCCACGTCGGGTGCCGACGCGCTTTCCGGTCAAAATGGCGCCGGGCGCGATTCGATTTCTCCCGAATTGGGAGAGGCGTTAAGCATAACCGATGTCGAGGACACGGGCGCTGTCATCCCCCCGGCGGGTTTTGACACGGAACTGGACCCGACACCGGTCGAGATCCGCGATACGATTCTTCCGACGACTGAGGAAGACACGGTAACGCTCGCTCCAGCTGCGGTATCTGCGACCACGTCGCCGGTTGAGACCGCAACGACCGCATCGTCTTCTAGTCCCTCTCCGGAATCGCCACCTGCCGCGAGCGCGGATTTGGGCAGCGTCACCGACACGGACGGCTCTGCCAACACGGTGATGGAGAATGTCGCGGTCGGTACGGTCGTCGGCGTGACGGCGTTCGCCACCGACGCGGATGCGACG
>JANQPO010000026.1 GCA_028289445.1 Tepidamorphaceae bacterium | reverse complement strand
ATCGACGGCATTGGGCCAAACGGCCCGGCCCTTTGGGTTTCCGTCCGGCGGGCGCCCACTATGTCGAAGCGCTTGTCCGTAGTCCCGCTACGCACCGCGTGCTTCTCCTCCTGGATCGCCGCCCCGGACGAGAAACAGAATTGATCCAAACTCTTCACAGACGGCTCTAGGGCGGAACGTCCAGACCCTGCCAGTCGAAACAGCGTCCGCTCGCGCCCGCATCCAAGCCTTCGAGCATGGTGAGAAGCGCATGTGCGCTGTATGTGGGGGAGAAGAGCTTTTCCTTCGCAACGCCGGCCTGAAATGGCTTCGAAAGCTTCGTGTCGACTGTTCCTGGATGCAGACCGACGATGACAGCTTCAGGGTTCCGTCGCGCCATCTCAATCGAGAGCGATTTTATGATCTGGTTGAGCGCAGCCTTGGCCGCTCGATAGCCATACCAGCCACCGAGTTGATTGTCCGATATCGATCCAACGCGCGCCGAAAGTGCGGCGAATACCGCCTTCCCCGATCGCGGCAGATGCTCCAGGAAGTGCTTGGCGGCGAGCGCCGGCACTACGGCATTGGCGTGATAAGACCAATGAAGCGCATCGGCATCGAGTGCTCGCCAAGACTTCTCCGGCGTGAAGCGTTCGCAGTGGAGCGCGCCGGTCGCGACGATGACCAGGTCGATCTGTCCGCAATCGTTTGCGGCTGCTTGAATGCTGCGTTCGTTGTCGAAATCGATTGCCCCAGCTCTCCATGTCGACACGCCGGGCGGAGGCACCAGCCGATCGGGGTCACGCGACAGTGCGAAGACGCTCTCGACGTTCGGCGAAGCAGCAAGCACAGCGACAAATGCGCTGCCCAAACCCCCAGCGGCGCCGATCACAACGGCATTCACCGGGCGGTCGAAACTGGTCAAGCGTAGGGGCATTAGGTCCGACATTGCATTGCCGCTAAAGCGATACCGCCAGCGTGTCGATCGTATCGGCAACCTCGTGCGGGTTGACTTCGGCCTTGCGGATCAGTCCGTCGAAATGCCGCGTCAATGCGCGGATATGGTCCGTCCCTGTTAGAACCAAATACATGTCGCCCATATAGATCGCCACGCGCTGCTGCCCGAAGACCGTGTAGGGCGCGGAAAACACCAGCCGAACGTCGAAGAGAAAGAGCCGGAAGGTAGGATAGAGATCGCGCACCAGCAGTGCCATGTGATTCAACTGCTCGCGGCGAAGTTCGACATCGAGGCCCGCCCACAACCCACTGCCAGCGACGAACGTCTCCAGCGTTTGTACAGGCATGCAGGCTTCCATGTCGGTCTCAGGCCGGCGATTGAAGTCGATCCGGCCTTCCGCTTCGCGCACCTGCGTCGCAGTGCCGACGCCAAGTCCGCGTTGATGCTCATGCGCGATCACGGCATGGGTGCGCATGAAATCCGGGATATGCGCTGGAACGTAGCGGATCTTGGCGCCCATGGCGTCGCGATGCCATCGCGCCAGGGTCGACTCCGGATCATGAGCCCGAATCTCTTCAATGCTGACGGTCGGTGCGATTTCGGTCGGCTGAGCCGTTTCCGTCTGGCTGAGGCCAAGCAGCCAGTCGAGTGTGACACCTTGGCTCTCCGCGATGCGCGCAAGCGTGTCGGCGCGGGGTAGGCGGGATGCGCCCGGCGCCAAGAGTTGGCTGAGCGCCGAGCGATCGATGCCGATCTCGGCGGCAAACCGTGCACGGCTGGTCGGTGCACGCTGGATCAAACTGTCGAGGCGGGCCTGAAAGGTATCGATGATATGACGCTTGTCGGGCATGATGATAATTATAAACAGATTTTATTGTTTCACAACGAAATTAACTTTTGCGTTTCAAAATCACCATTCTGTTCGCGAAATCGCATTGCTGACGAGGGTCGAATATGGCGTTTTGGTGTCAGTTGATTGTCAGGGCTGAATACGGGAATGGCCGAAAGGGGCTTGAAAATTGAGGGGCAGACGGTCTGCGCGATCGTCCTCTGCTACGTCGTGTGGGGTGCGCTGACCTATACGATCCCGCTCGTCTCTTTGTGGATCGCAATCCCCCTCACATTTGCGACCGTTCTGGTCGCCACGTTTCACTCCTCCCTTCAGCATGAGTGCACGCACGGTCATCCGACACGCCATGCGGCGATCAATGAGGCCCTGGTCTTTTTGACGCTCGGCATTTTCATTCCCTACCGGCGCTTCCGCGCGCTCCATCTGCGCCACCACAACAACGCCGCCCTGACCGACCCTTACGACGACCCCGAGAGCTTCTATCTCGACGGTACGGTTTGGGACCGGCTGCCGCTCGTTGTCCGGTTGGTCTTTCGCTTCAACAACACGCTGGCTGGCCGGCTCACGATTGGCCCAGCGCTTGCTCTGCTGGCCTTCTGGACGACCGAGGTACGGCACCTGATCGCGGGATCGCGCGGTGTCCGCCTTGCCTGGGCGCTCCATGCGGTCGGTTTGGTTGCCGTGTTCGCATGGTTGGTCTGGGCCTGCGGTTGGTCGCCGCTCGCCTACATGGCCTTCGTCGCCTATCCGGCAATGGGCGTACTGATGATCCGAACCTATGCCGAGCACCAAGCGCATGAAGTGGCCGGCCACCGTACGGTGATTGTCGAGCGGGGCGGCTTGCTCGGCTTCCTCTTTCTCAACAACCACCTCCACTTCGTACACCACAGCCATCCGCGAGCGCCGTGGTATGACCTGCCACGGCTCTATCGCGAGAACGCCGAAAGGTATCGTGTCGAGAACGGCGGCTATGTGTTCGAAAGCTACGCGGCGATTGCGCGCCACTACCTCTTCCACGCGAAAGAGCCGGTTGCGCACCCGCTCTGGCGGCGCGGCTGATCCTATGATCCTTCGTTATGGCAGGTAGCTCCGTCGCCGCACTGCCGATGTACGACTGGCCGGAAGTCCGGGCCGAAACAGATGCGCTATGGTCCGATCTGTCGACCGCGCTTCGGGCGTCGGGGTTCGATGCGCCGCCAGCGCTCACCCGGCCAGATGATCCCTGGGCGCTGTGGAGGGACCCGAACCTTCTGGTCGCTCAAACTTGTGGCTATCCGCTCGTGACCCGCTTGAAAGACAGCGTCACCGTTTTGGCGACGCCACACTACGACGTTGCAGGGTGCGACGGGCCCTATTACTCCAGCGCAGTCGTAGTGCGGTCCGACGAATGGGGGAGCGCACCTGCCGATTTCCTCGGACGGATCGCAGCGATCAACGCGCAAGATTCGCTTTCCGGCATGGCGGCTCTTCGTCGTCTTTTCGCGCCGGTGGCACGGAACGGCCGCGCGTTTGGCACGGTCCTCACTACCGGTAGCCACCGCGAGTCCGTGCGCGCAGTGGCGGAAGCGCGTGCCGATATCGCGGCCATCGACGCCGTCGCATGGCACTTGGCGCAGACATTCGATCTCGCTTGGTCGGATCGTTTGCGCGTTCTGGCCTGGACCCCGCAGTGGCCAGGCTTGCCCTTGATCACCAGGGCGGGGCGAAGCGAGCCCGAGATTGCAGCGCTGCGCACCGTTTTGATCGACAGGCTGTCCTCGCAGGATACGGAAGTGCTGCGCCGCCCCTTGGCGATCGTCGGCGCCGGCGCCATGACCTTTGACGATTACGCGCCTATCGTGCGTGACTGCGCGAACGACGAAACGGCCGGTTATCCGGCTGTCGCCTGAACGGGTTCAGCTCGTCGGCAAGGGGTCGGTCAGCTGGTCGCGGTTTTGACGCTCGGCTTGTGGCGACCGGCCATAGAGTTCACGATAACAGCGCGAGAAATGCGATGCGGAGACAAAGCCGCAGGCCACGGCCACTTCGATGATCGGCATCGTCGTCTGGATCAGAAGATGCCGAGCGCGGTCGAGACGAACCTCAAGATAGTAGCGGGCAGGGGAGCGCCCCAGATTGTGCGTGAACAGCCGCTCGATCTGTCGGCGCGACAGCCCGGTCGCGTCTGCGATGTCCTCCATCGAAAGCGGATCGGCAATGTTGCTCTCCATCAGCTCGATAACGAAGAGCAGCTTGGTGTTGTGGACGCCGAGACGGGCGCGCAGCGGTAAGCGCTGTCGGTCGTGCGGGCCGCGCACCCGGTCGGTCAGACATTGCTCGCAGATCCGGCTCACCAGCGCCTCGTCGTGATCGGCACCGATGATGTGAAGCATCATATCGAGCGATGCCGTCCCGCCGGCACAGGTCAATACGCCGTCGTCGTCCTCGAACAGATCGGCATGAACGTCGGCATCGGGGAACGTCTCCTGAAAGGCTGCCAACAGCTCCCAGTGTATGGCGCAGCGCCGGTCTTCCAGCAGCCCCGCGCGCGCCAGCAGCCACGCCGCCGTGCACAGTCCGCCGACGCGGATGTCGCGGCGCTCGGCCTGCCGGAGCAGTGATCTCAACGCCCGGCTGTCGGCCCTTTCAACGTCGACGCCGGAACACACGAGGAGGTAATCCGGCGCTTCGCCGGATTGGATGCGCCGCGTCTCGTCCTCATAGGTGCCGTCGACATTGAGCGCGACACCATTGCTCGCCGTTGCCGGTTCGCCATCTCCGGAGATGACACGCCACCGATACACCGTCTGGCCGGACTGGCGGTTGGCGAGGCGCAAGGGTTCGATAGCTGTCGCGAACGCGATCATGGAGAAATTCTCCACGAGCACGAACGTGATCATGCGCGTCCTTGGGCTTTGTATGTTCATCCGCACGCTCGGATCGACCGATTTTCAGCGAGCTTAGGAAGGCGCGGGACCACGCGCAAATGAAAAGCCGCCCACCGGAGCCCGGCAGGCGGCTTTGAAGACGTGTCGATTGTCGCGACTATCGGTCGCTGCCGCCATGACGCGGCTCGGCGAGCGAGCGCGGCGTGTTCATATTGTTGATATTGAGCGTCGCCGCACTGTGGAACAGCGCGCCGAGCGTGGAGCCGAGCGAGTGAGCGAAGTTGGACATGGCTGATCCTAAGAAGTTTGAGGTCGAATTGTGCAGCGCAATATCGTGCGTTGAGTTGCCATTTCGTGAATTGTGATCGTGCGATCAAATGAAATTTTCTGATGCGATCGTTCAGTTTTTCTGATCGTTTGAATGGGACGCACGCCGTGGTCTAGAGCGAGTGGGCTTCACCGCGGGCGGCGTCTGCGGCGGCGCGGAGTTTCGCCATCGCCCACCGGCTCGGCAGGTGTCCGTCGTTCCGGGAGTTTCACCGCTTCGGCGAGCTTTGAGAACGGCTCGATCTTGTTCGGCAACGCCATGGCATGAACGAAGTGTTCTTGGAACCGTGGCTCCAGCGCCGTCTCGATCTTCTCGATCCGAGTGACCACGTCCTCGATTGATCGGCGATGCTCGCGATTGAGGAGCGCCATGCGCGCGCCGGTCCCGGCAGCGTTGCCGACGGCTGAAACGCGCTCCAGATCGCAATCGGGGATCAGACCCAGCACCATCGCGTATTTCGGGTCGATGAAGGAGCCGAACGCGCCGGCGAGCCGGATCGTGTCGACATGATCCACGCCCATCTTGTCCATCAACAGGCGGATGCCGGCATAAAGCGCCGCTTTGGCAAGCTGGATGGCGCGCACGTCGTTCTGGGTCACGACGATGCGCTGCGCGCCGTCATGCAAGAGATAGGAAAACGTCCGCCCGTCGGCGACAATGCGAGCCGATTGCGCCATGCGCGTGCCATCGACAATGCCGTCCTCGGTCAGGACGCCGGCCAGGAACATCTCCGCGACCACTTCGATGATCGCCGAACCGCAAATGCCGGTGATGCCGGTTTCCTCGGCCGCCTCGGCGAACCCATCCTCGTCGGACCAAAGATCGACGCCAATGATCCTGAAGCGCGGTTCCAGCGTGATCGGATCGATGCGGACTCGTTCGATCGCGCCGGGCGCGGCCCGCTGGCCACAGGAGATTTCCGCGCCCTCAAAGGCCGGGCCGGTGGGCGACGACGCCGCCATGACCCGCGCCTTTGATCCGAGCACGATCTCGGCATTGGTGCCGACATCGACGAGCAGCATCAAATCGTCGGACTCCTGCGGCGCCTCGGCAAGCGTCGCGGCGGCGGCATCGGCGCCGACATGGCCCGCAATGCACGGCAGCATATAGACGCGCGCGCCGGCGTTCATCGGCAAGTCCAGCGCGGTCGCGGTTGTCGACACCGCACCGGAGACGGCGAGCGCGAACGGCGCGCCGCCCAACTCGGTCGGATCAATGCCTAGGAACAGGTGGTGCATGATCGGATTGCCGACGAAGACGGAGTCCAGAATGTCCGTGGACTCAATCCCACCGTCCTCGCACACTTGATCAATCAATCCGGCAATCGCCTCGCGCACGGCGGTCGTCATCGCGGCCCGCCCGTCCGGGTTCATCATGACGTAGGAAACCCGGCTCATCAGGTCTTCGCCGAAGCGGATCTGCGGGTTGGTGGCGCCAGCCGTCGCGACGATACGACCGGACAGGAGAGACACCAGATTGGCGGCGATCGTTGTGGACCCGATGTCCACGGACAGTCCATAGCCTTCATTGTGGAGGCCGGGCCAGACATCGATGACCACCGCGCGCTCGGTTTCCCGGTCCCGGTGAACGGCGGCGGTTACGGCCCAACTGCCGTCGCGCAGCGTCTTTTGAAGTGTGGGAAGCAGGCGCGGGTCGAGACTGGCGTCCTCGATGTCCCAATCGGTCTGCAGTGCCACCAGAAGCCGATCGGCATCGCCGAGCGGCTTTTCCATGTCCGGCTCCTCGACCTCGACATAGCAAAGATGAACGGCGCAATCGCGCTCGATGATCCGCGTGTCGGCGGCCTTGCGGACCATTTGCGCATTGACGGCGACGTCCATCGGCACGTCGATGACGAGATCGCCTTGGACCGTAGCCGAGCAGGACAACCGCCGGCCCGGTTTGAGCGACCGCTTCTCGGCGTAACGCGTCTCCTTCGCGCCGAACGCGGATATGTGGTCGCTGGTTGACGTGATGCCATGCTTGGCGAACTGACCTTCGGCCACCTCGACCTGGCAGCGGCCGCAGATGCCGCGCCCGCCGCACACGCTCTCGACATAGACTCCGAGCTCCCGCGCGGCATCGAGCACTGGCGTGCCGATGGCAAACCGTCCGCGCTTGCCGGACGGCATGAAGAGGACGAGGGGATCGGAGGCCATCGGTCTAGGCCATCACGGATCGTGCCTAGACCCTGGCCCGGCGTGCCTCGCGGCCGCCGCGCCGGCGGGCTTTCGCGTCACCGCCCCCGGCCGGAGCCGCTGAGGCGCCCGCCGCAGCCGGCGCATGGTCGCGATAGGTCATGATCCAGGTCGAGCAGTTCTCGTCGGTGCCGTTCAGGACATTGGCGGCGCGCACCGCCTCCATCTCCTGCGGGCGGCACGGGTTCATGATCGCCGATGTCATGCCCGACGCGATCACCATTGGGATGAACGCCGCATTGATGCCGTGGCGATGGGGGATGCCGAAGGAAATGTTCGACAGGCCGCAGGTCGTGTTGACCTTGAGTTCTTCGCGCAGACGTCGCACCAGAGCGAAGACCTGAAGGCCGGCCGTTGCCATCGCGCCAATCGGCATGACCAGGGGGTCGACGACAATGTCGTGTGCCGGGATGCCATAGTCGGCGGCCCGCTCGACGATCTTCTTGGCGACCGCGAAGCGCACGTCCGGGTCTTCGGAGATCCCCGTTTCGTCGTTGGAGATCGCTACCACCGGAACGTCGTATTTCTTCACCAGCGGCAAGATAGCTTCGAGCTTTTCCTCCTCGCCGGTGACCGAATTCACCAGCGGACGCCCCTTGGCGACCTGCAATCCGGCCTCGATCGCCGCCGTGACGGAGGAGTCGATCGACAGCGGCACGTCGACCAGATTCTGGACGATCTCCAATGTCTTGACGAGAAGCGGCGGCTCGGTCTCGTTTGGGTCGACGGCCGTCACACCCGCATTGACATCAAGCATCGTGGCGCCGGACGCGACCTGAGCCAGCGCATCGGCCTCCACCGTGGTGAAATCCCCGGCGACCATTTCAGCGGCGAGCTTCTTGCGGCCGGTCGGATTGATGCGTTCGCCGATCACGCAAAACGGCTGGTCAAAGCCGATTACGATTTCCTTGGTGGCGGACGCGACAACGGTACGGGTCATTCAGCGGCTCCAACGAATGCGGCATTCAAATTACCATATAAGGATATCTTTATATCCCATGTGCCGCGTTCTTCAAGCCATGTCGACGATTTTTGTACGCCGCCGAACGGAAAGACATGGAGTCCTTGGATCGGGCCGTTCGGGTTTTCCTGCCAATATTCCTCCAGCGGACCGACAACGCCCTCGGGAGAATAGCTTGTCGCCAAGGCGGTCAGTGCCGACGCGCGCTTCTTCAAGAACGAGATCGAATTGCCCACACCGCAGAGCGCGGCGTAGCGCAGAAGCGTCGTGATCTTCGCTGGACCGGCGACGCCTATGTGGATGGGCATATAGATCCCTGCAATCCGCAGGCGTTCCGCCCAGCGAATGAAACCCGCTGCGTCGAAGCCGAACTGGGTAACGATGCGCATGTCGGCGTTGGTGCGGGCCGCGTAATCCGCCTTGGCGCGCAGGACCTCGTCCAGCGCGGTAACATTCGGATAGTTCGCGTTGCCTTCCGGATGTCCGGCGACACCCATGGAGCGAATGCCGTAGTGATCGATGATGCCGGTCTCCAGGAGCGTCATGACGCTATCGTAGGGGCCCATCTGGCGGTCCGCTTCACCGGCCACCATCAGGACGTCGGTCACGCCGCCTTCTTGGGTGAAGCCCGCGATGCGCCGGGTCAGGTCGATGTCTGAGGTAATCCGACGCGCCGCGATATGCGGCACTGGGGCGTAGCCCGCGTCGCTCAAATGGCGCGCGGCGGCGATTTGATCCTGAACCTTGTCGTTGCCAAGGTCAGCAATGTAGGCGCGCGTGCCTTCGGGAAGCAGGCCAGCCGGTGCCTTGCCGTCAAGAACTTGACGAACGGATACCTCGATCGATGCGGGAATGCGGGAACTGTCGGTCATTGTTCAAAACCCTGGGTTTCAATCAGCGCCTTCAGGCGTGTGTTGGGATAGGCATCATTCAACGCTTGGAAGGCGGCTTCGGCTTCGGCTTCCAGATCGTCGCCGCACGGCTCCGGATCGCCCCGGCGCCATTCGGCGAGATAAGCGTCGCTGTCCTTGGCGCCTACGGTCATGGCGCACTTGTCAATTGACGTGATGAAGCGTTCCGGCAGTTCCCGCTTGGCGGCCTTGCGGCCCGCCTTGACGATGACCTGCGCCGGAATGTCGCGCCAATAAACAACAGTTCGTTGAGCCACTCAGCCATCCTCCTTCGACCTGTATAAGGGGACTGGCGGACTGCTGATCGCTTTCGCGCGACGCCGGCAGAACCAAAAACGACAGCGGTCGTCAGTGAGAGGTGAAATTGTGATTAATAGTTAAGCAGTTATGACCAAATCAGGCGAGGGCTGCCAACGCCGGAACGAGATCGCCATAACCGGTAAAACGCCGCTCATAAGCCAGGCCCAGCACCTTGGCCGCGGCCTCGGCCTTACGGTCCAACTCCGGGTCATTTGACTGGGCAATATAGACCAGCTTCTCGTAGTTGCCGAAATACATATCCCGCAGTTCCGGATGCCGATCGATCCCGAGCGGCTTCATCAAGAATGCATCGAACTGACGCGCTAGGAAGTCGGTCATGAAGAAGGACGTCATGTCCTCATCGGCACGTTCGGCGAACGCGTCGTTCCCGGCGTAGAACGAAAAGCAGTGGGGTCCCTCGATCCGCTCGATGCCATATTTGGCGCAGACCTTGTCGAGTTCGCCCATCGTGCCGCACTCGGCGTAGCCGGCAAAGATGTGCGTCACGCCTTCGGCTTGCGCCTTGACGATGGCCTCTTCCATCGCGGGAGCGATTTTTTCCGGATAGTGATGATAGACCGCCGGCAGACAGACAAGTTCGAGGTGGCCGGCGCCCAACTGCTCGCGCACCGCCATCACTTCGCGCGCGATCATGCCGCAGGCGATGATACGGACGCGGTCCGAAGTGGGCGTTGGCTTCGCGTCTTCCACCAGTGCGCTCCAATCCGACGATCGAGCGGCGGCGTGATGTGCGTCGCTAGCTCGCGGCCCGCTGATTGTGTCGGCGGGTCATGAAATCCTTCGCCGTTTCGACGGCGACGGCTGCATCGCGGCAATAGGCATCGGCACCGATGGCCGCGCCGAAATCCTCGTTCAGCGGCGCACCGCCGACAAGCACGACGTAATCGTCGCGAATGCCCTTGGCCTTCATCTCGTCAATCACGACTTTCATATAGGGCATGGTCGTCGTCAACAGCGCCGACATGCCGACGATGTCCGGCTGATGCTTCTCGATGGCTTCGAGATAGTTCTCGACTGGATTATTGATGCCGAGATCGTAGACATCGAAACCGGCGCCTTCCATCATCATGCCGACAAGGTTCTTGCCGATGTCGTGGATATCGCCCTTGACGGTGCCGATCACCATGCAGCCGAGTTTCGGTGCGCCGGTTTCGGCAAGCAATGGCCGCAGAATAGACATGCCGGCCTTCATCGCGTTGGCGGCCAGCAGCACCTCAGGCACGAAGAGAATGCCATCGCGAAAGTCGATGCCGACGATGCGCATGCCTTCGACCAGCGCCTTGGTCAAAATGTCGTAGGGCGCCCAGCCGCGCTCCAACAGGATATTCACGCTTTCTTCGATCTCTTCCTTGAGACCGTCGTAAAGGTCGTCATGCATCTGAGCGACGAGGTCGTCATCGCTTAGGGCGGAGAGGTCGATATCGTCATCTGTCATGGCAACCCCCAACGGATCGGTGCTCCTTTATAGCGACTGATCCTTGATTCTCCCTTTATAGGGCGCACCCACGCTCCGCAATGCAAAAAACCTTGCCCGGACAAGGGCAAGATAGAATGTTTCCAGACGCATTGTTTGCGATAGGCTGAAAACGACACCGGCGATGTCGACAGCGACGAGACTTCTGGCCTCAGCGCGGCAGCGCGTGACGCGCTTGGGATGGAGAGCGTGGCCGATCAAGATAAGGTGAGATCGCCGCAAGCGCTCAGCGCGCGGCGACTACGGTTTTGGGACGGTGGCGGACGATGACAGATACCAACATGGAAGATGGCGCGCCGACGGGTCGACGGCGGCGCGCGGGAGGCGGCGCGGATGCCCGTCGTGCGGCGCGAGCCGCGGGTGGTGCCGGCGCGCAACATAAGTTCATCTCACGTAAGATCCCGCTCTTCGAACCGCTCAGCAGCGAGATGCTGGAGACGATCGAGGCGAACGCCGACCGTCTGCTTGCCGAGTCGGGCATCGAGTTCCGAGAGGACGAGGAGGCGCTGGCGCTATGGAAGGACGCCGGCGCCGATGTCGACGGCGAACGCGTGCGGTTTCCCAAGGGTCTGTTGCGCGACTTGATCAAAACCGCGCCATCGGTTTTCACCCAGCATGCGCGCAACCCCGAGCGATCTGTGCAGATCGGTGGCGACGCAACCGTTTTCGCACCGGTCTACGGTCCGCCCTTCGTGCGCGATCTCGACGATGGCCGCCGCTACGCGACGATCGAGGACTTCAGGAACTTCGTCAAACTCGCTTATGTGGCGCCGGCGCTGCACCATTCCGGCGGCACGGTGTGCGAACCGGTCGATATCCCGGTCAACAAACGCCATCTCGATATGGTCTACAGCCACATCAAATATTCCGACAAACCGTTCATGGGCTCGGTCACCCATCCCGAGCGTGCCGCCGACTCGGTTGCCATGGCAAAGCTTCTCTTCGGCGATGCGTTCGTCGACGAGAACTGCGTGCTAATCAATCTCATCAACGTCAACTCGCCGATGGTTTTCGATGCCACCATGCTCGGCGCGTTGAAGGTCTATGCGCGGGCCGGCCAGGCGGCTGTGATCTCGCCATTCATTCTGGCCGGCGCAATGTCGCCCGTCACCGGCGCGGGGACGCTGACGCAGATCCTGGCCGAGGCAATGGCGGGACTGGCGTTCGCGCAGCTTTGCCGGCCGGGCGCGCCGGTCGTCTTCGGCACATTCGCCTCGTCGATTTCGATGCAGTCCGGCGCGCCGACCTTCGGCACGCCAGAGCCAGCACTCGTGCTTTATGGCGCCGCCCAGTTGGCCCGCCGCCTCGGCGTACCCTTCCGCTCCGGAGGCTCGCTATGCGGCTCCAAGGTGCCGGACGCGCAGGCCGCGTATGAGAGCGCGCAGACCTTGCTGCCGACGCTGATGGGCGGGGTTAACTTCGCACTCCATTCCGCCGGCTGGCTTGAGGGTGGACTGGTGTCCAGCTACGAGAAATTCGTCATGGATTGCGATCAACTCGGCATGATGCAGCGTTTCGCAGAAGGTCTGGACATCACCGAAAACGGCCAGGCCATGCAGGCGTTTCAGGAGGTTGAGCCGGGCCAGCATTATTTGGGCTGCGACCACACCCAGGCGAATTTCAAATCGGCCTTCTACATGTCGTCGATTGCCGACAACAACTCCTATGAGCAATGGGAAGCGGAAGGCGCGCAAACGGCCGAGATGCGGGCGAACGCGCTCTACAAGCGCTGGCTGAAAGAGTATCAAGCGCCGCCGCTCGATCCGGGCGCCGACGAAGCTTTGCTCGCCTTCATCCGCGAGAAGAAGGAGTCGATGCCCGACGCCTTCACATGAAAGGATGAGACGCCGGTTAGCCGCGGCGCTGACGTCAAGGGCACGGCACTGCGCGAGGCGTTCGGACTGAAAGATGGCTGGGCCGACCCACCAGACAATGATTGAAGATCTGGAACGTCGTCTTGCGGAACACGCTTTGGTCGTCTTTGGCGGCTTTCATCCGATGCCAGACGAGGAGAACCTGTCCGCTCGCACAGTGGTCGTGGTCGGCAATGTCGGGTCGGCGATCTGGCCGCACGTTCAAGCCTTCGACGATGGAAGTCCCGATCCGCTCGACCGCTGGACCCGGGACACCGTCACGCCGGTCGCGACCGAATTTGGCGCCGGGGCCGTCTTTCCTTTCGACACGCCGCCGCTGCCCTTTCAGACCTGGGCGCGCCGCGCGGCACCGGTGCACCCGTCGCCTCTCGGCATCTTGATCCACCCGGACCACGGGCTTTGGCACGCCTATCGTGCTGCTCTACTGTTCGAGGATGTGCTCGATCTCGGCACGCAGGACGATCGGCCTTCGCCCTGCGATCGCTGCGCCGAGCGGCCATGCCTGACGACGTGTCCCGTCGGGGCGTTTACCAATGCCGGCTATGATGTTCCGGCCTGCGCCGGTCATCTGAAGCGCCTTGACCCGCGCGATGCAGAAACGGGCCATTGCATGGCGGTCGGCTGCCTCGCTCGACTTGCCTGCCCCATTGCACCGCACTTGCGCTACACGCCGGATCACGCCGCCTTTCACATGACCGCATTTCTCAGCAACCGGTGAGAAGTCTGGATTTGCAAAGACCTGCATGCCATATGACGATGAAATGACAATCAGAACATGACAGTCGCGTTATGGCCGTTGTGCATTGGTCGAATAGTCAAGCGCCGATAGACTTCACCTGGACGCCGGAAAGCTACCGGTCCGAGACCCGATCGTTTTCCAAGGTGTGGTGGGTCGTTCTGCCAATGGTACTGCTGGTCGCTGTGCCGGTGATCGCGCGCTACGCGCCCGAATTCTTCGACACCTGGCTGGAAAGCGAGAAGACGGGACTCTTTGAGTTCATTCACGCGGTATTCCCGTTGATCGCCGCCGCGATCGGTCTCACCCTCTTGTTCAATCCGCGTGTCCGGGCCGATCGCTTCCTGTTTTTCTGGGTCCTCGCCATGGTGTTGGGCTGCACGTATTTGGGCGGCGAGGAAGCCAGTTGGGGGCAGCACTATTTCGAGTGGAGTTCACCTGCCATCTTTGATGCCATCAACGATCAGCAGGAGACCAATCTCCACAACATCTCAAGCTGGTTCGATCAAAAGCCACGCGCCATCGTCATGTTCGGCATGATCGTCGGTGGGCTGCTGTGTCCCTGGCTGATCTTGAAGCGTCCAGGTGTCCTGCCACACCGGTTCGACATCATCTACCCGCCGCTTGCCACCGTGCCGCTTGCGATCATCATCCTGCTCTTCCAGTTCTACGGCGAGTTGCGGGATGACCTGTTTCCAGAAGCGTGGAACGGCTTCCGCGATGGCGAATGGCTTGAGACGTTTATGTCGTTCTTCCTGCTCTACTACGCCATCTTTCTTCGCCGTCGGGTGAAGTCTCTCGACTGATCAAGCCGCCGCCTTGCGCCGTCGTCCCGCGCGTTCGCGTCGCCGCGGCGCGCTGTCATTGGCGGCTGGTGCCGGATTGGTCAGCGGCCCGATGGTCGCGACAATGGTCTCAATGGTCGGCCGAGGACCGGGCGTGTGACTGTCGATCGCCGCTCGCATGGCCCGCAGATGATCGGGCGATGTACCGCAACAGCCGCCGATGATCCGAGCGCCGGCATCGATGGCCAGGCGCGCATAATCGGCCATCAGCTCCGGCGTCCCGGAATACTCAACTGTGTCGCCGCGAAAGACGGGAATGCCGCAGTTGGCTTTCGCCACCACGAGGGCGTTCGGATCGGCTTCCGTCATGGCCAGGATTGAGACCAGAAGGTCCGATGCGCCAACACCGCAATTCGCGCCATAACCTTTTGGATGGGCATGACAGTCGTGGCAGACCTCACCGAGCGCATGAGGCATCAGGCCCATCATTGTTCGTCCAGCTGTGTCGAAAGATGCCGTGCAAATATAGTCGAGGCCGACGCGACCGGCCGCCTCGATCGCGGCCTTGATCTCATCAGCTGCTGACATCGTCTCGATCCAAAGCACATCGACGCCGCCGGCCTTCAAGGCCTCGGCCTGCTCAACGAAAGCCTCAATCGCGTCGTCGTAGGTGAGGGCGCCAAGCGGCTCCAGAAGTTCGCCGGTCGGGCCGACTGACCCCGCGACGACGATAGGACGATCAGCCGCATCGGCAATCGAACGCGCAAGTTCTCCGGCGGCCTTGTTGAGCGCAAACACGCGATCCTGCGCATTGTGAAGCTTCAGGCGATGTCGCGTGCCACCGAAACTGTTGGTCAAGATGATGTCGGACCCGGCTTCGACGAACCCTTGGTGAAGCGACGTGATCGTGTCGGTATTGTCGATGTTCCAAAGTTCCGGTGCGTCTCCGGACATCAGGCCCATATCGAACAGTCCGGTGCCGGTGCCACCATCGGCCAGCAAGACGGGGCGGTGTTCAAGTAGGGCGTCGAGGGCGGTCATGAGGCTTCTCATACTTAGGTTACCACATAACGATATCTTTATATCATATTGTGTGCAAGTTACATTGTTGTCTTCGCCGTGTCTGAGACGGGCAAGTCGGCATTGACGCCAACGCCGAAAACCATGGTATGAAACGTGGCGAGACCGCTTTCAGGGAGGACGGGTCAAATGGATTTGACGCGCAGGTCTTTTTCCGCCGGCATTCTGGCCACCGGATTGACGGGCTTGGCGGCGCCGGTATTCGCGCAACGAAGCACCTATTTCAAAGGGATCGAGGACGACAACGGTTTTCGCTACCGCAAGACGAACTTCGATCGGGTCGATCCCGTCTGGCACAAGCAGATCGTGAAGTACTTCAGCTCCGAGTCTCCGGGGACGATCGTTGTCGATACCCGCCATCACTTCCTCTACATGATCTATAAGAACAATACGGCGCTGCGCTACGGCGTGGGCGTCGGCAAGGAAGGCTTCAAATGGTATGGCCGGGCGCGCATCGACCGCCGTGCACTCTGGCCGCGCTGGACACCGCCCCCGGAAATGCATGCGCGGACACCCGGGCTACCGGAATTCGTAGAGGGCGGGGCGCCGGACAATCCGCTTGGACCCCGCGCGCTTTATCTTTACGCGAACGGTTCCGACACGGGCTATCGGTTGCACGGGACACTGGAGCCCTGGAGCATTGGCAAGGATGTCTCCAGCGGATGCATCCGCATGTTCCCAGAAGACATCATCGACCTCTATCAGCGCGCGCCGAACGGCACGCTGGTGCAAGTGCTTGAACACATCGCCGCGCCGGCCTGATCGGCGCGGTTGTGGGGCGCGGGGGCGGGGGCGCCGACGCGACAAACGGGGATAAGGGCGTGACAGCATTCACAAAAGCAACCGGTCTAGTCTTGGGATTGGCGATGGCGGCGCTCGTGTCTGCCTGCGCATCGGTGACAACGCCAAATCAGACCAACGCCACGGCCGACGGCTTCGTCAACATCCGGCCGGGCAGCGAAGAGGACTTCATCCTCAATGTCGGGCGCCGCACCTTCTTCGCCGAAGGGTCCGCGGTGATCGACGACACGGCCAAGGCGACGCTCGACAAACAGGCCGAATGGCTCGACAAGAATAAGTCCTGGAAGATCAAGCTTCAGGGCTTCGCGGACGATCCGGGCGACGACACGGCAAACGTCTCGCTGTCCGCCCAGCGCGCCGAGGCAGTTATGAGCTACCTGGTATCAAAGGGCGTGAGCGCCGACCGGATGTGGTCGAAGGGCTATGGCAAGGAGCGGATTATCCGCGACTGTGCGGACATCACCTGCAAGTCGCAGAACCGCCGCGTGATCTCGAACCTGCGCGACGAGTTCGACGCCGCCAAGAAGTAGGCTTCCCTCCACGACCTCAGAGTGTCGTCCCGGACGCGCTGCAGCATGAAATGCTGCTGCGCTGATCCGGGATCGTTCGACTTCAGTCCGCTTCAGCGCCGCGCCACTTCTCCGCCCGGCTTGGATGGCTCCGTGTCGATCAGTTCGGCGGGAAAACCCGGCGCGCGGATGTCCGCCCCCGTCTGGTCCTCCAGCCGGCGTACGATGTTGGTCGACCATTCCTCGCCGCCATAGCGGGCCGCGCCGTCCCTGAAGATCGAGATGAGCAACGGGCTGATGTCGAGCGACACGCCAGCGTCATCGGCGAGCTTTTGAAAGAGCCCGATATCCTTTTCGACCAAGGCCATGGTGAAGCCGACATCGCGGCTACCGTTCAGGATCACCTGGCCTTCGGTCTCGTGAACGAAGGAATTGCCGGACGAGATGCGGATCGCATCAAACGTCGTCGCCAGATCGATTTCGGACGCGGCCATCACGGCGAAGGCCTCGGCAAGTGCGGCCAGATGAACGCTGGCCAAATAGTTGGTCATCACTTTGAGCACGGAGGCCGATCCAAGCGGTCCGGTGTGCAGGATCTCCCGGCCCATCATCGTCAGAACCGGCAGAACACATTCGAAGTCTGCGCGCGCGCCGCCGGCGAAGATCGCGATATTGCCGGTTGCCGCGCGGTGGCAGCCGCCGGAGACGGGGCAATCGAGAACAGTGATCCCGCGCGGCTTCGCGAGTGCTGCCAGGCGCTTCACCTCGTCGGCATCCGTCGTGCTCATTTCGAGCCAGATTGCGCTCTCTGGCAGATGTTCGAGAGTGCCGCCCGATCCTTCCATCACCGCCGCCGTCGCCGCGGGGGAGGGCAGACAGGTAATCAGAACGTCGGATGCCTCGGCAAGTTCAGCGACAGAGCTAGCGGTCTTCGCGCCTGCATCGCAGAGAGGCGCCATAGCGGCCTCGCTCAAATCGAAGACGGTTAAGTCCGCGTCGCCGCGCGCCAGGCTCCCGGCGAGCTTGCCGCCGACCTGGCCCAGTCCGATGAATCCGATCCTCATGAAGGTTCCCATCGGTCCGGTGTCAATGTGACCGGAAACGTGTCGAGGAGTTCGACACCCGTCTCGGTGACGACCGCCTGGCGCTCCAGCTTGACGCCCTCGTGACCGCCCTCGCGGCCGATATAGCTTTCGAAACAGATGCACATGCCGGGCTCGAAGACGCCGTCATAGCCGCCCTTCTTTTTGTCGCCGGGATAGGCGACGGAAGGATACTCGTCGCAAAGGCCGACGCCATGGATCATGCAGGAGTAGCGGTTCGGGAAATACTCGTCCGGAAGCTTGTAGCCCGCATCGCGAAACTCCCAAAATGTCATGCCCGGCCGGAACACGTCTACATTGAAGGCGATCTGGTCTTCCGCCATGGCCATAAGCGAGAGCTGTTCGTTCGACGGCCCGCGCCCGCCCGGTGCCACCCAGGTGCGGGAGATGTCGGCGCAATAGCCATAGGGGCCGACCAAATCGGTATCGAACCCAACGATGTCACCGGCCTCGATCACCCGGTCGGAGCATTCCTGAAACCACGGATTGGTTCGCGGACCGGACGCCAGCAAGCGGGTTTCGATCCATTCGCCGCCACGGGCGATGTTTTCCTTATGCAGGATCGACCAGAGCTGATTTTCCGTCAGGCCCGGCTCCAGCGCCCGCCACATCTCCCACATCCCAACCTCGGATGTGTAAACGGCCCGGCGCATCGCCTTGACTTCCTCTGGATGCTTGATGGCGCGGGCAAGCTCGGTGAACGACTGGCTCGATTCGCACACGATCCCCTCGGCCTCCAGCGCTTCAATGCCAAGCTGGTCGCATTTATCGATCAAAAGCCGGCGATTACCACCGCCATGGGCGCGCACGAGATCGGCCAGTTCGGCGGCCCAAAGCTTGACCCGTTCGCGCTCCTCGGGTCCGGCACCGAAATAGAACCAGCTCGTGGCGAGCCGGGTCTCATCGACCGTGTCGAAATCCGATGACAGATGCGTGCAGCCATGAAAATCGAAGAGGACCACCGGCCCCTCCGTCGCAACGAAGCAGTACCGCACGGCGTTGTGCATGCACCACACCTGCATGTTGGACGTATCGGTGGCGTAGCGGATGTTGAGCGGATCGTAGAGCAGGCAGCCGGCAACATCGCGCGCCTTGAGCTGCTCGCGAATGCGGCCGAGCCGATAATGGCGCACGACATCCATGTCGGGTGCCTCAAGGCCGGCCTCGGCCCATTCCGCCAGCGCCGGGTTGCCAGGATCGGTGACAGCCACGGCGCCGTCCCGATCATGGATCGGTCGACGCGCTGGATCGATCTTTGGCTCGTGACTGAGATTGATGTCGGCGGTCATCGCGTCTCCACCCAGAGTGTTCTTTGTTTTCAGAAATCCGTCGGAGCGCCGCCTTCGGTCTTTCTGCGCGCGACGAAATCCGCAAGCTCATCGCGGATCGCCTCGTCCAGCGGCGGCGGCTCGAAATTGGCGAGGATATCTTTCCAGATGCGATTGGCCCGTTCGTGCGCTTGCGGCGCGCCAGCCTCGGTCCAGGCCTCGAAATTGCGCCAGTCGGACACGAAGGGACTGTAAAAGGCCGTCTCGTAGCGCTCTTGCGTGTGATTGCAGCCAAAGAAGTGCCCGTGCGGACCGACCTCCTTGATCGCGTCGACGGCGATATCGTCCTCAGTGACCGTGGCCGGCCGCATGTAGTGGGTCATTTGCTGAAGGGTTTCGCAGTCGAGCACGAACTTCTCATAGGACGCGATCAAGCCGCCCTCCAGCCAGCCGGCCGCGTGGTAGACGACGTTGACCTTTGAAGACACACAGGCCCACAGCGAGAAGGCGCTCTCCCAGGCCGCCTGGGCATCCGGCGCATTCGACGCGCAGGCATTGGAGGCGCGCAACGGCAGGCCGTAATGGCGCGCCATCTGACCGGACATCTGCGTGGCGCGCATATATTCCGGCGTCCCGAAGGCCGGCGCGCCCGACTTCATGTCGACATTGGAGGTGAACGAGCCATAGGCAACCGGCAAGCCCGGCTTGATGACCTGCAAGAGTGCAATCGCCGCCAGCCCTTCCGCGATCGATTGCGCCACGGCGCCGGCAATCGTCACCGGGGCCATAGCCCCTGACAGTGTGAACGGCGTCACCATTACCGATTGGCCCCTGCGCGCCAATCGCATGGCACCGTCCAGCATGGGGTAGTCGTGTTTCAGCGGAGACGATGAATTGATGTTGGTGTACATGCGCGGAGCGGCATCGAACTCGTCATGGCTCAGGCCGCCGGCGATGCGCACCATTTCCATGACATCCTCGACGCGCTCCTTGCCGAGCGAATAGGCGTGACAGACCTTGTCGGTCAGGGTCAGCTTGTCGAACAGGCAGTCGAGGTGGCGGGTCGAGGCGTGAAGATCGACAGGTTCGACCGGATACCCGCCGATCAGATGGATGCAGTTGAAGTATTGCGACAGCTTGATGAGATCGCGAAACGACTTCTGATTGCCCACTTGTCGACCGTCGTCGAGCGTCATGGAATTCGGCGGGCTTGAGACGTTGACGAAGACCATGTGATCGCCGCCGATCGTTACCGCGCGGTCTGGATTGCGCGGCACGATGGTGAATTCAGACGGCGCCTTCTTGACCTGCCCCATCACGAACGCACGGTCCATGCGCACACGGTCCGACGATGGATCGACATCGCATCCCGCTGTCTTGAGGATCGATTTGGCCTCCTCGTTGAGGAAATCGACGCCGGTTTCCTCCAGGATGCGCATCGCGCCATTGTGGATCGCTTCGACAGACTCGGCGTCCAGCGGTTCCGTCGGGCGATCGCTGTTCACCGGTATGGTCCAAGGAGATTGGGAAATTCCGCGGCTTTGCCCGCGCAAATTGCCGGCCCGGCCGCCGCCGCGCCGGCCTCGACGAGCCTGTGTCGGATCTTGCGCGTTCATCGGCCGCCCATTCCTGTTCGCGTCGTTGCCCGATATATCGTGGACCGATTGCAGCCGCTAAGTGGCGCCAGATCGACCGTTATTGTCACGTTTCCGACATTTTGCTTGTCCGAGTACGACGAAATCCCATCGTCGTCGTGCCGCAGACCGCATGAACCGGCTCACGATGTCGCTGAGGAGCAAAATCGCCTCGCTGCCGCGCGCATAAGGCGCGCGATATTCGACGAGTGTGAGGTCGTTCAGCCGCCGGTGAAGGATTCAAGCGATGACTGCGGAATTCTGTGGTATCTGGGCGAGAAAACGCCGAAGACTGCGGAACCGAACCGAATGTCCGGGTGCGAGATACGTGGGCCAATGCAACGCGATGCGGGAAGCTGAGAATGGATACAGCGGAGTTTAGTCTGGCGCCGCAGCCAGCGACCATGTTCGGTGTCGGCACCGTTGATCGTGTGAAAGACATGTTGTCGGGGTCCAACGGTCCCATCCTGCTCGTCGCCGACCCGGCGATGACAGCGCTTGGGGTGGTCGACCGCATCGTATCGGGCCTGGCGCCCAGGACCGTTTCCGTGTTCGACACGATCAAGAGCGATCCGACCGAGGAGCAGGTCGAGGCTGGTATCGCCGCGCTCAACGCGGCACATGCGCAAACGGTGGTGGCGTTGGGTGGCGGATCTGCGCTCGATGCGGCGAAGGCGATCGCGGTCCTGGCGAAGGCCTCAGAGCCGGTTTCTGCCTACCGACTTTCGGAAACGCCGCTGCCCAAACGGCAGATCGGCCTGATTGCCATTCCAACGACTGCGGGCACGGGATCGGAAGCGACGCGCACCGCGATCGTCACTGGATCCGATCACGTCAAATACTGGTTCTGGGGCGATCCGCTGGACTGTGATGCGGCGATCCTCGATCCGGCATTGACCGTGAGCCTGCCACCCCATTTGACCGCCGCGACCGGTGCCGACGCTCTGGTCCATGCCATTGAGTCGTCGACAAACATGCATACCTCCGTGGGCAGCCAGCTCTTCAGTCTGGAGGCCATCAGAATTCTGAAGCGTTCGCTTCCCCGCGCGGTTGCCGAGCCTGAGGACGTCTCCGCCAGAGGCGACGTCCTTTGGGCCTCTTATCTTGCCGGCTGCGCGATCAACCAGACGGGCTGCGCGCTGGCCCATTGTTTCGGCCATGCCCTGGGTTCGATGGCACAGGTCCACCACGGCCGCGCCGTCTCAATCGCCATGGCGGCGGGCGGCGATCGGGTCGCTGCCGCCAATCCAGCCGCCTTTTCGCAAGTGGCCGAGGCGATGGGCGCCGGCCCGGATCATCGCGCGTTTGCGCCTGCTTTCGGCGAGCTGATGGCTGAGATCGGTCTCGATCTCTCCCTACCGGCCGACGCCATCAACGTGACGCCCGAAGGTCTTGTCAACGCCACGCGGGCGCCCGCCAATATCGCTATGCTCGACGTGACCGTCGGCGAACTCGACCGGGAGACGCTCGGGCTAATCGCCGAGCGGATCGTTGCCACCACACCGGCTTTCGCCTGACCGAAAGGACGATGATGACCGCCCCCAACCCGACCGATCACAATCAGTGGTATCCGTTCCAGAACCGTCCGCTACCGTCCGCTGGAGACAGCGCAAATCCGGCGGTCATTCCGCTGTTCGATGTCGCCCCGCTGCCTAAGAAAGCGCGCTTCGTGGTGGTCGGCGCCGGCGTGCATGGCCTGTCGACGGCCTGGCACCTGGCGATGATGCTGGAGCAGTCGGGCAAGGGGTCTGGGTCCGATGTCGTCTTGATCGATAAGCAGGGCCCCGGCGCCGGCGCGACCGGGCTCGCCTGCGGCTGCATCCGCAACCTCTATATGACCGGGCCGCTGCACGCGATCCTGCGCGAGAGCGTTGCCGTGTGGGAATCCGACCCCGTCAATTTCGGCTTCCAGCAGGTCGGCTATGTCTCGGTTGGTGAGGCCAACCAGGAAGAGGACTATATCCACCTGCACAAGAGCCAGAACGATCAGGGTTATCCCTCCGATCTGTTTCTGGGCAAGGACGCGAAAGCCTTCCTGACGGCGATCTGGCCGGACTTCAAGACCGACAACTGCGACGTCGTTTTGCACGAGAAGCCGTCCGGTTATGCGGGAACCCATATGGCGGTATGGGGACTCGATCAGAAATGCCGGCAGTGGGGCGTCACCCGTGCCTATGGGCCGGCGGTCATCGGCTATGACCGCACCGGCGGCAAGGTCGTCAACGTGGTGACGGATGAGGGGACGGTCGCCGTCGACGAGGCGGTCATCGTTTGCGCCGGCGCCTGGATGCCGGATCATTGGGCCTGGCTTGGCCATGGCGACACGATGGATGTCACCTATCCCGACGGCCACCAGGAGAAGGACACCGATGTCTGGACCTATTGGCGCCTTCTGGAAGGCGAGGTCTATCTGCCGGAGGGTGTCGACTTCCGCACGGCCGATGGCAAGGACTCTCCCGTGCTCCACGTCGAACTGATGAACACGCCAGTCAACGGCGACGACGGCGCGGAGATCAAGGATCATGTCTATTGGTACACCCGCTACGCCGCCGAGCGAGTCGGCGCGCCGGGGCTCCAGGGCGGCACGATCCCGGTCAAAATGGGATCGAAGGCGGCACTCGAACCCTACGGACATCTGAACGATGCCTACCAGGCCGACAACTGGTTCGCCGACTACTACTGCGCCACGGCCGGCCAGCTCTTCGGACGTTTCGAAGGCATCCGGCCGTATTTCAAGGACCGCCGCAACGGCGGCATCGGTGCGTTCACGCCGGACAACGTGCCGATCTTCGATTGGGTCGGCGACAATGTCTGGATGAATGCCGACTCCAATCACGGCTTCAAGATGATCGGCGTCGGCAAGTTGACGGCTGAGACGCTGTTGTCCGGCAAAAAACGCGAAGAACTCGTGCCGTTCAATCTGGATCGCTTTCGCACCGGCGCGACTTTCGGCGACAGAAACTCTAACTGTCCTTGGGTGTGATGCGGCTGTCGCGGCGTGGTGTTCTGGCGGGATTGGCCGGGCTGATGGCCGCGCGCGGCACGCGACCGGCTCGCGCTGAAGCCACCCGGTTCATGCCGGCGGAATGGGCGCCTCACGCCTACTGCGTGATGTCCTGGACGGCCGCGTATGACATCTTCTCCAAAGGCGAAATCAAGGCCATGCGCCACGAGCAGGCGAAGATCGCTCAGGCCATCGCCCGCTTTGAGCCTGTTGTCATGCTCGTCAATCGGGGTGAAGAGGAGGATGCCGCACGCAAGTGTGGACCCGATGTCGAGATCGTCGCGCTCGATCACTACGATCTTTGGACCCGCGATACGCTCCCGACGTTCGTGAACGATAACGGCGCGCTTCTGGGCATTGGTTGGAACTTTAACGCCTGGGGCGACAAGTTCGACGGGTTCTATGAAGCCGATCTCGATCTGGCCGACCGCTTTTCTGACGCGTTCGATCTGCCGATTGAGCACGCCGACATCGTCTGCGAGGGCGGCGCGATCGAGGTGGACGGTGCCGGTCTGGTTCTGACCACGCGCAGTTGTCTCCTCAATCCCAATCGCAATCCGGGTCTGTCGGAGGCCGAAATCGCCCAGGACCTAAAGGCGCGGCTCGGCGCGACTAAAGTCGTCTGGGTCGACGGTTCTTACGCCGATGAGGTCACCGACGGCCATATCGACGGCATCGCCAAGTTTCTCGCGCCCGGCAAGCTCGCCGTCGAAGTCATCGATGATCCAGACGACCCGGAATACAGCGACTTCAAGACCAACCTGCGTCAGCTTGACGGTCTGACAGATGCCAAGGGCAACGCCATCGAGATCATACTTGTTCACCGTCCGCGCATGGACCTGGTGGGCTCGATCGGCGACGACTTCGCCGCGTCCTATGTGAATTCCTACATCGCCAACGGTGGCGTCGTGATGCCGGACTTCGGAGATGATGAGCGGGATCGCGCAGCGCAGGCAATCTTTGAGAAAGCGACGGGACGATCCGTCGTGACGGTGCGCACAATACAGATCAACGCCGGCGGCGGCGGCATCCACTGCGCCACGCAACAGGTGCCCGTCATCTGACCGGCTCATCGTACGGCACTGCTTCATGATGCAGCCGATGCTCCGCCCTATGGCGCCTGCCACCAAAGAATCATCGCCGGGCGAATTTTCGTCGCATTGCTGTGTTTTTGCTTGCCAGGGTGACGCCGCTGCGGTCATGTCGGCGGGAAAACCCGCAGGTTGCGCTCAACGTGTGGGAATTATTGGCTCAGGCGGTTTTCCGCAGCGGTTGTGATCTGTTAAGTATAACCACGCTGTCGGTCTGAGCCCGAGCGACATGACAGCGGCAAGAATTAGTATGAGCAAACTGGCATGTCGGCTGCGGGTTCAAATTTTCTGAGTATCCTGCGTGAGACCATCAAGCGCGCCGGCGTTGAAGGTGACAGCGCCGGTCGGGCGGCGATCTATGCCCGGGCGCGCCGCACCGTCATCGATCGCGCAGAGGCGAACGATTCAGAAAGCGTCGAGAATGTGCAGCGCGACATGGATGCCGCGATTGCGATCATCGAATCCGATCTTGGTGGATTACCGACCTTTCCGGCATCCGCCACGACGATAGCGGCAATGGGTGGCGGCGGTCCCTTGGGCCGCAGCCAAGCGACCGTTGGTGCGTCTCAAGGCGGCGCGGCGCTGGCCGTTGCGCTCCCCGATGCCGAGACAGCACCCCCTCAGACAACCGCCTCCGTATCGAAACTTGAGCCTCGCATGTCCGCGCCGGCGGTCGAGACCGAGGATGATGATGAGGAGGACTCGGCCGAAAATCGCTCGGCTGTGTCGCGCTTCAAGCAGAATGTCTTTCCGATTTGGCGGAAGCTGAAAGCACCGCTGCGCGATTCGGAGAGCACCGAACCGGAGACGTCGAAGGATAGCGCCAATGGCTCGGGACTTTCGCCGAGCCAGCGATCCGAGCCGGGTGCGCGCATTCTCAGTCCCTATAAACTTCCAACGCTGGGGCGCTCGGGCGACGCGAGCGCGGATGCCGACACGCAGGCGGCGGTCGACGCAGCGTATGATCGGCTCGATCGAGTAGCCGCTGACATCGCTGCAGGCTTCCGTGAGCCAGGCACGCAAGCGGAGGCGGAGACGGGTTCCCGCTCTGGCGCGGCAGCCACGAACCGCGAAGAAGTCGATCCAGACGACGAATTTGCTATGTCGGAGCCTGGTGAGGCCCTGGCGCGCGACGTCGGCAATCTCGTCCAAGAGCCCAGCCACGACGTTCCGTCCCGCCGGATGCAAGCGCTCGCGGAGTTGCGTCGTATTGGTCGCAGCATCGGTCGGGTGTGGACATCGATTGTTGCGTCGCTGAGCGCCTATCGGCCGCGCCTACCGCAACTGACCCATTTGCCGCGACCCGATTTCACATGGCGCCTCCCCGCACTGCCCCGTGTGTTTGAGCCGAATCTGGCAATGGCTGGCGTGTTGGCCCTGCTCGTACTTGGCGTTGGTGCTTACTTCGCGCTCAACCCGCGTCCGGCCGATCCCGTCTTCGCTGCGCCGGAGCCCATTCGGCTCATTCCCGATGCCAAGGCGCTCGACGGGGAAGGTTGGGTCGCGCGGGATGTCGAGGTCGAAGCCGTATATGACGCTTCGTCGCCCGCATTCTCGATCAGTGATACGGCGATGAATCGGTTCGGAACGCTGGCTGCACCCTTGAACGATGCCGCGGCACCGGAAGGCTTTCGCGTCACCGTCCGGCTGATGAAGAGCGACAAGCGTCTGCCGCACTTTGCCGCCGTGCGTGTCACGGCGCCGTTTTCCAGGCGTGCCTATACGATGGACGCGATGATCGACCTTTCAACGGGCGAGGCGAAGGCCGGCGGGCGGGCGAAGGACGAGGACATCTCGGTGATCGATGACGGTGATGCCTGGCGCTTGACGCTCATTGCGCCGCTGGAGGGCAATATCTTGTTCTCCAAGCCGCGGCTTGAGATTTTCCCGGCCGCCGGTGCCGTGGTCGGCAGCTACGACGCCGCGGCCATGGGTGGAATCACGGTCGGCAGTATCCAGGTCGAAAAGCTCTAGGCTGCATCGGCGCTCAGGAACAGATGGCGGATGGTCTCAATCGCAGGGCGGCCTTAGCGGCAATCGGCGCGCTGTGCGCACTGAGCCTTGGCGCGGCAACGCAATCTGCCCAGGGCGCCGACCCGATCCGCATCGGTGAACTGAGCTCTTACAACAAGTTCGCCGCCTTCAGCGTGCCCTACCGGAACGGGTGGCAATTGGCCGTCTCCGAGATCAACGCGGCCGGCGGCATCGAGGGGCGACCCTTGGAAGTCATCAGCCGCGATGACGGCGGTACGACCGGCGATGCGGTCCGTGTCGCCGAGGAGCTGGTCACGCGCGAGAATGTCGCGTTCATTTTCGGCACGTTCCTGTCGAGCACCGGGCTGGCGGTGTCCGACTTCGCCAATCGGCGCAAAGTGCTGTTCCTGGCGGCTAAACCGCTTTCCGACGCGATCACGATGGCCAACGGCAATCGCTACACGTTCCGGATCCGGCCGAGCATCTATATGCAAACCAATATGCTGGTGGAGGCCGGCAAGGCGACAGGCGCCAAGAAATGGGCGATCGTGGCGCCCAATTATGAGTTCGGACAAGCCGCCGCAACGGCGTTCAAGAGCCTCATGCCGGCGGCTGTCAACGGCGCCGAAATCGTCGTCGAGCAGTATCCGTTGCTCGGCAAGATCGACGCCGGCGCCACGGTCGCCGCCATCGAACAGGCGAAACCAGACGGCATCTTCGCCGCGCTGTTTGGAAGCGATCTCGCGAAGTTCGCGCGCGAGGGCACGACTCGCGGGCTCTTTAAGGATCGCACGGTTATGTCGCTTCTGACCGGTGAGCCGGAATGGCTGTTGCCGCTCGGCGATGCGACGCCGACGGGCTGGATCGTCACCGGCTATCCCTGGGACCAGATTGAAGACGAAAAGCACAAAGCCTTCGTGGCGGCCTATCAGGCGCGCTACTCAGACACGCCAAGGCTTGGATCGCTATTGGGGTACCAAACGGGCTATTTGATCAAGGCAATGCTCGAAAAGGCCGGCTCGTTTGAGACCGAGGCGCTCATTGCAGCCCTTGAAGGCCTGAAATTCGATGCCGTCGTCGATGAAGCGCACATTCGTCCGATGGACAACCAAGCCACCATCGGTGCTTGGGTCGGCAAGCTGGCCGTCGAGGATGGCAAGGGCAAGATGGTCGATTGGACGTATGCCGATGGTGCGGACTACATGTTCTCGCGCGCGGCGGTCCGGGCGGCGCGACGAGACTGACGCCCAAGCTCTGAGGGCGAGCGCGAGCCTATGGGCTGATCATCGCATTCGACCCGGCTTAGAAGATTGCGCAACGGCCCTAACGGAACACTGAGCTGGAGGCTGCGGCATCTTCGCCAGTTGAGGCCATCTAAAGGTCGAGTCAGCCAACGCGATCGGGCAGTCCTTTTCCATTGTTCCACCAACGGTTCGGATTGTCGCTCTTGGGATCGTAGGCGGCTCTGCTTGCCCAGTCTTCCCGCACGAAAATGACGGGTTCCTCGTAATGATGGGCGTAGATGATGGCGTCCATCACCTTCGAAAGAACACTTAGGTCTCGTTCCACGGAGATTTTCAACTCAACCATGGGATAGGTCTCGGTGCTGCCCGCTTCGAAACCCTCGACATGCGTTGTCGTTGTCGATTGAGGCTCGGGCTGCGCCGTCTCTTTTCCAACGGCCGATATGCTCGCATTGCGTTGATATCGTCCGAAGCTGAGTGGGTGTACCTTCATCACCTCATCCAGAATCCGATCCGTATCTTCCGGCAAAGTCTGCACCTCAAGCGTCCAAACAGGCTGAAGCCTGCCCGACTTTGCCTCGTAACGACCCAAGTCCTGCATTCGATGAGTCCTTCCGTTTGTTCACTTTGTGTTCTATATAACGGTTGGTGTCAATGTGCGAGGCCTGAAGGTCGATACGCCTAGTCATCCATAGGCGTCATGCCGTCCTGCTTTACATCCCGCCATTACCATCACCGTCGGTGAAACTGGCGGGACGACGGCGCTGTCACCAAACTGTCATAGAGGATGCGTAACCCGGCGCGGTCTGCCACGGAGTCTTGCCCTGCGCGCGCCACTGATATCGCCGTTCTTTTCCAAGATCGCCAATGCCGTCGATGGTGGAGCGCGATCTTGACACAGGCAACGCCACGAACGCTGACCGCCGAAGCGCTCGGCACGGCCTTTCTGCTCGCGACCGTCGTCGGCTCCGGGATCATGGCCGAGCGGTTGGCCGGCGGCAATGTCGCCATCGCGCTTTTGGGCAACACGATCCCGACCGGTGCGATCCTCTATGTTTTGATCACCCTGTTTGGGCCGATTTCCGGCGCTCATTTCAACCCGGCTGTCACCTTCGGTTTCTTCCTGCGGCGCGAAATCGGGGCAAGGGCAGCGATCGCTTATGTCGCGATGCAAATCATCGGTGGAGTCCTCGGCGTGTGGGCCGCGCATCTGATGTTCGAGTTGCCGGTTCTTCAGGCGTCGGAAACGGTTCGCACGGGTCCGGCTCAGTGGTTTGCGGAGATCGTCGCGGCTTTCGGTTTGATGTTTGCGATCCTTGCCACACTGCGCGCCAAGCCGGATGCGGTTGCCATGGTCGTCGGCCTCTACATTACGGCGGCCTACTGGTTCACAGCGTCGACGTCATTCGCCAATCCGGCGGTCACCATCGCGCGCGGGTTCTCCAACACCTTCGCCGGCATCCGGCCCGTCGACGTGCCGGCCTTCGTGATCGCGCAACTGGTCGGTGCGGCGCTTGCGGTCGCATTGGCGCGCTGGCTGTTGGCCGAGGATCGCTCCTGACACATCCTGTCAGTTGGAATGCGCCATAGGCCTTTTCGATCGGTCGGCGAACCGCTACCGATTGAGCCTGGGGAGACCTGACGATGAGCGACGACGGACTGATTAGACGCGAGACCGGAACGCGGTGCTGGTGGTGTGGCGACGACGACCTTTATCAGCGCTACCACGACACCGAATGGGGAAGACCTGTCGCCGACGACATCCGCCTCTTTGAGAAACTCTCGCTGGAGGGCTTTCAGTCGGGCCTGTCATGGCTGACGATCCTGCGCAAGCGTGAGAATTTCCGCGCCGCCTTCGACGGCTTCGATTTCAATAAAGTCGCGCGCTATACGGAAAAGAAAGTCGAACGTCTCTTGCAGGACACCGGCATCGTGCGCCATGGCGGCAAGATCCGCTCGACGATCAACAATGCCAATCGCGCCTTAGAACTGATCGACGAGGCCGGATCGATCGCCGCCTTCGTCTGGTCGTTCGAGCCGAAGCCCGAAAATCGCCCAAAGAGGTTCGACAAGGCGACACTGATGACCCTCGGTAAGACCGAGGAATCGACGGCGCTCTCCAAAGCGCTGAAGAAACGCGGTTGGTCCTTCGTCGGCCCGACGACCTGTTATGCCTTCATGCAAGCCATGGGCATGGTCAATGACCACATCGAGGGCTGCGATATGCGATCGGTTTGCGAAGAGGAGCGGGCGGCTTTTCGGCGGCCGACCCTCCCACAATAAGAAAGGAGCCGGCGCGTGGCCGGCTCCCCGTAAGGCGACGGAGCGATGGCGCTCCCAAAGCCGTCGTCACACCATCTTCTTGATGATGCCGCTTGCGAGTTTCTCGTGATAGTCGGCAAGAAGCGCCTTCACCTTCGGCATCAGCATATAGAGGCCGATGATGTTGGCGATCGCCATGGCGAAGATCATCGCATCGGAGAAATCGATGACCGGACCAAGGCTCATCGAAGATCCGATGACCACGAACACGCAGAAGATGATCTTGAAGACGATCTCCTTCGCCTGCCCCTCGCCGAACATATAGGTCCAGGCCTTCAGGCCGTAGTAGGACCAGGAGATCATGGTCGAGAAGGCGAAGAGCACCGCTGCAATCGCCAGCAGATAGCCGAAGCCGGCGAAATTGGCCTCGAACGCCTTCGAGGTCAAAGCAATGCCTGTAACGCCGCTGTCCGGCACCCATGACCCGGTGATGATGATGACGAGAGATGTCATCGTGCAGATCACGACCGTGTCGATGAACGGCTCCAACAACGCAACATAGCCCTCTGTGACCGGATGCTTGGTGACGACCGCTGAGTGGGCGATGGACGCCGAGCCGATGCCGGCCTCGTTGGAAAACGCCGCGCGCTTGAAGCCCTGGATCAGAGCGCCGATGGCACCGCCGGCAACCGCCGTCGGAGCGAACGCTCCGGCGAAGATCGCACCGAATGCCGCTGGCACCGAGCCGATGTTCAAGAGGATGATGATCAGCGCGGCGCCGACATAGAGAATGGCCATGCCCGGCACGACCTTCTCCGTCACCCGGGCGATCGACTTGATGCCGCCGATGATGACGATCGCGACGATCGCCGCCATGATCAGACCGAACAGCCAGCCCTTTCCCTCAAAGAAGGGAATGATGCTGGAGATCTGGGCAAACGACTGATTGGCCTGGAACATGTTGCCGCCGCCAAGTGCGCCGCCGATGCAGCAGATGGAGAAGAAGATCGCCAGGAACTTGCCGAGTGCGGCCTTGCCGCTCTCTGATAGGCCCTTGGAGAGGTAGTACATCGGGCCGCCGGAGACGGTGCCGTTCTCGTATTCGTTGCGATAATGAACGCCGAGAATGCACTCGGTGAATTTTGACGCCATGCCGAGAAGACCGGCCAGGATCATCCAAAACGTGGCGCCCGGCCCACCGAGATAGACCGCAACGCCGACGCCGGCGATATTGCCGAGGCCGACGGTGCCCGACAGCGCCGTTGCCAGCGCCTGGAAAGGCGTGACCTCGCCGGCGTCATTCGGATCGAGATAGTCACCCCGGACCAATTCGATCGAGTGCTTGAAGCCCCGGAACTGGATAAAACCGAAATACACCGTGAAGACAACGGCGGCGATGACCAGCCAGCCGACGATCAGCGGGAACTGCGTCCCAAAAACTGGCACGGAGTAAAACACCGCGCTGACAAACGGATTGATGATGGGCGCGATGGCATCGCTAATGGCCTGATCGATGCCGGCCTCTTGGGCCTGTGCAGCGATGGATAAAAGGGGTAGCAGCACCGCTCCCCATAGGAACCGTTTCAACATTCTTCTTCCCTCAGATTTTATGGTTTTGCTTGGCCTGGTGCGCCTAGGGCACGACCGTGAGCGGCACCGGCGCGGCTTGTGCCAACGTAATCACCAGCCCCCCGAGAAGCCGCTGCGCCAGGGCTGAGTCGCCCGTCCTCCCGATGATGATCTGTGACGCATTTTGATCGCTGGCGATCTTGCAGAGCAGGTCGCCGGCATTGCCGTGACGGACCTCGCTTGTGACCGTCAGTCCCCCGCTGGTCAGTTCATCGACAACAGGCTGAACGACGGCATGGGCCCGATCCAGCTCCTGCTCGCGTCGTCCATGGCGTTCGGCCAACTCCTCCGGCGTGTGGAAACTGTAGGGCGACCATTCAAGCACGAAGACCAGGTGCAGGCTGGCGCCTGACGATCTGGCCAGCGTCGCGGCATGGTCGACGGCGCGGCGTGCCTGCGGCGTGCCGTCGAACCCGACGATGTAGGTTTCACTCATGTTTTTCTCCCTCCCCGTCGCCGCGGATGGGTCGTTCAGGAAGGCGCGCTTTTTGCTATTTCGACCGTGCGGCGGAGGCACAGGACTGTTGACAGCCTTCCGACTATTATTGTAGCCATTTTTCCTAGTAATTGGCTCTTTTCTTAGGAAAAATATAGACTATTGGCCTGATAATATCAGAAAAATAGGAAATAAGGCTAAATGAAGAAGAATCTTGATGCCATCGACCGGCGCATTCTGCGTGAGCTTCAAGAAAGCGGCCGCATGCCGATTGTCGAACTGGCAAGTCGGGTGAACTTGACGAAGACGCCCTGTGCGGAGCGGGTGAAACGGCTGGAGCGTGACGGCATCATCCAAGGCTATCGTGCCGAACTCGATCCAGAGCCGCTTGGCGCGGGGTTCTCACTGATCGTGCATGTCACGCTCAGCCAGACGAGCGACAACGCCCTGGACCTGTTCAACGAGGCGGTCCGGCGCATCCCGGAAATCCAGTCCTGCTATCTCTTGGCCGGCCATTTCGACTACATGCTGAGGATCAGAACCTCCGACATCGCGCACTACCGAAACGTGCTGGGCGAGCGGATCGGCAAACTGCCCGGCGTGCAGCAGACCCACTCCTTCGTGGTGATGGAGACCGTCAAGGACGATAAAACGCTCCCAGTCTGAGGCGGCGCCTTGTCCGGCAGTGTTTAGGCGCCGGCATAGAACCGCGCCATGGCCTCCACAATGCGCCGCTGGTCGGTACCCATGACGGCAAGCGGCCGAACGGCGCGCACCATCTGTGCAGCATCGTCGGCATCGCGCGCCAATCCTCGTTTTAGAAGCAGACTGGCCGCGACGGTCGCGACACGACCGTGCCCGGCGGCGCAGTGGATGAACGTAACCGAGCCGGCGGTATCGATCCGTTCGAGAAAATCGCGAAGCCGGTCGGGATCGGTGCCCGTGCCATCTAGGATCGGGAACGAGTGATAATCCGCACGCGGTCGGTCGCCGGTCGCCTCACGGAACTCACAGGTGAGATCGATGATCGCGTCGATGTCGGGCGGAAACTCGTGCGGCCGCTGGCGTCGCCCGATCAAGATCGCGTCGGTCAATCTGTGATAGGGCGGTTCGGTGCTGAACGCTTGGCGCGTATGCCACACCGCCCAATTGGCAAGCAGATAGGGAAGTATCAGCGCCTTGTTGGCCAACGCGACGGTGCCGTCTGGTTGCTTTCCGAAAACGTTTGGCAGATCGAAGACATAGGCGAACCCGACCAGGGTGAGATTAAGTGCCGGCCACACGAGAAGCCAGGCCCAACCGCCTATGGCGACCGCAAGACCGATCAACGCCGCCGCGCCGAGGAGGCATAGGCCGCCATTGCGCATCCGGTCCGGGTTCGGGACGGCGCCCGCGCGACCTATCCTAGTCGGTTCTGCAATCGTTTGATGTGCCATTCAGCTGCGCCGCGCCCAGGTTTCGAGCGCCAGCCTTGCCGGGCGCGGCATGGCACCCCATTCGAGCGCGAACATGGTCGGCGCTTCTTTGGCCAGCCAGGCATAGTAGAGCCGGTTGGCGATGAAATACTTCTCGACGACGCCGATATTGGCGAACTCGATATTGAACGACCCGTTCCGGTTGACGCTGATGGTTCGGCCCTTGGAAATCTTGTCGCCGACGGCCGTCATCACTGCCACGATCACCCAGGCCGGCGGCGTGATGAAGCCGAGCCGGTGCGTCTGGACCATGAGATCCTTCGACACTGCGCTCCAGGTCGGCTTCTCCATAGCCAGCACTTCCTTCATGCCGCGCAGGACGCCGGCGCGATTGCCGGCGGCGCCTGTGAGCTTAATGAGGCCGCAGCGCTGCCGCCGGATCGCCACCATGCCGCGGTCGGTGCCGAAGAACTCCCATTTGCGAAAATGCCGCTCGAACCAATCTCGCGGCTGTGCGTTGCCCGTCGCCTCCACATAGGACTGAGTGAACAGGTCATAGACCGCGTCGAAGTCGAGGTCCGACGATTTCATGCCGCGCGGCTCCCCCACCCGCTAAACAACCGAAATGCAACGCCAGACTGAAAGGAAAGACTGCCGGAATCGGTGAGCCGGGTCAAACTGTCGCAGGCACTCCTTTGAAATTGGTTCCGTTACGTCCACCCAACGAGTCGTCCGTGACGGTCAAATCGGTTTTCCGCAGTCGAACTCTGCTGGGCCTAGAACCGGCTTTCCATTTTCTGCGCGGCTGTGCCATTCTGGCGACCAAGCGCGCGGGTACCGGCCGAACGCGGTCGGAATCGGCGCTTCCAACAGGCTGAAAAAGTGAGCTGAGGGAGTCTTCATGAAAACGTCTGGAATTATTGCTGCGGTCGCCGCGCTCGCGATGAGTGCTACGGCGGCTTTCGCCGAATTCAAGCCGGCCGTTGTCTTCGACATGGGCGGCAAGTTCGACAAGTCATTTAACGAGGGCGTCTTCAACGGCGTCGAGAAGTTCAAGGCCGAGACCGGCGTCGAGTACGCCGAGTTCGAGGTCACCAATCCGTCGCAGCGCGAGCAGGCGCTGCGCAACTTTGCCCGTCGCGGCCACGATCCGATCCTGGCGATTGGCTTCGCGCAGGCCGAGGCCCTGTCGAAAGTGGCGGCCGAGTATCCCGACACCCGTTTCGCGATCATCGACATGTTCGTCGATCTCCCGAATGTGCAGTCAATCGAATTTAAGGAGCATGAGGGTTCCTTCCTCGTCGGCATGTTGGCCGGCTTGGCGTCGCAAACCGGCAAGGTTGGCTTCGTCGGCGGCATGGATATTCCGCTGATCCGCAAGTTCGCCTGCGGCTATGTGCAGGGCGTCAAAGCAGCTAATGCTGAAGCGGAAGTCTTCCAGAACATGACCGGCACGACACCGGCTGCCTGGAACGATCCGGTACGCGGCGGTGAACTGGCCAAGTCGCAGTTCGATTCCGGCGCCGACGTTATTTACGCCGCCGCCGGCGGAACCGGTCTAGGAGTGCTTCAAACGGCCGCCGACGAAGGCAAGCTGTCCATCGGTGTCGACTCAAACCAGAACCACCTGCATCCGGGTTCCGTGCTCACATCGATGCTGAAGCGCGTCGACGTGGCCGCCTATGAAACCTTCAAAAGCGGTATGGACGACACCTGGAAGCCGGGTTCGCAGATCTTGGGTCTCGCCGAGGACGGCGTCGGCTGGGCACTCGACGACAACAACTCGTCGCTGATCACCGACGATATGAAAGCTGCCGTGGAGAAGGCGCAGGCCGACATCATCGCCGGCACCATCTCCGTACATAACTACATGAGCGACAATTCGTGTCCCGACTAAGGTCGAGCACTATGGCCGGGCGCGGTTGATCGGCGATTGGAATTGCCATGACCGCGTCCGCGCCCGCGATCGAACTCCGTGGTATCAACAAGAGCTTCGGTCCGGTCCACGCCAATAAGAACATCAATCTGAGCGTCGAGAACGCCACGATCCACGGCATTGTCGGGGAGAACGGCGCCGGAAAATCTACGCTCATGTCGATCCTCTACGGCTTCTATCAGGCTGATTCGGGCGAGATCCAGGTCGACGGCAAACCGACCCGTATCGCTGACAGCGAAGCCGCGATCGCGGCCGGTATCGGCATGGTCCACCAGCATTTCATGCTGGTGGAGCCGTTCACGGTGTTGGAGAACGTCATCCTGGGCGCCGAGGGCGGTGGGCGACTTGCCGGCGGGATGGGCAAGGCGCGCGAGGAGCTAGAGCGCCTTGAGCGCGAATACGGCCTCGATGTCGATCCCGACGCAACGATCGAGTCTCTGTCGGTCGGGGCCCAGCAGCGCGTTGAAATTCTCAAAGCGTTGTTTCGCGGCGCCCGGATCCTGATCCTTGATGAACCGACCGGCGTGCTGACGCCCAAAGAGGCCGACGAACTGTTCAAAATCCTTCACGTTCTCAAGGAGCAAGGCACAACGGTCGTCCTCATCACCCACAAGCTCCGGGAGATCATGGCCGCGACCGACAATGTCTCCGTCATGCGCCAGGGCGAAATGGTCGCGACCCGCAAAACCGCCGAGACCTCCATGGAGGAGCTTGCCGAACTGATGGTCGGTCGCAAGGTCTTGCTTCGGGTCGACAAGACGCCGGCTGAGCCGGGCGACGAGGCACTCAAAGTGGAAAACCTTACGGTTCGCGGTGGACGCGGCGTTCTGCGCGTCAAGGACGTCTCGTTCAACGTAAAGCGCGGCGAAATTGTCGGCATTGCCGGCGTGGCCGGCAACGGTCAGTCGGAGCTTTTGGAAGCGATTGCCGGCATCCGTCACGCCGAGGCCGGGCGAGTGTTGATCGAAGGTCAGCCGATTGGCGTGAAGGACAGCGCCGATCCGGCCATTTTGCGCGAGCGCGGTGTCGCCCACGTGCCGGAGGACCGGCATCGCATGGGTCTGGTGATGCCGTTTGAAGAGTATGAAAACTCCATTCTCGGCTATCACAATGCGCAGCGATACCAGTCCGGATTGTTGCTGAACCTGGGTGTCATTCGCGACGACGCCATGGACAAGATCGAAAAGTTCGATATCAGACCGCCGAACTGCCGGCTGAAGACGTCGAATTTCTCCGGTGGCAATCAGCAAAAAATCGTTCTGGCGCGTGAGATCGAGACCGACCCGACCGTGCTTCTCATCGGCCAGCCGACGCGCGGTGTCGATATCGGCGCCATCGAGTTCATCCACCGCCGCATTGTCGAACTCCGCGACGCCGGCAAGGCGATCCTGCTCGTTTCCGTCGAACTCGACGAGATCATGTCGCTCGCCGACCGCATCTTGGTCATGTTCGACGGCACGCTCGTCGGCGAGCGGGCGGGCGGAACGGCGACGGAGGGTGAACTGGGCCTGATGATGGCCGGCATCGACGGCCGGGAGGCTGCCCAATGACGGCGCCGGTGACCGCTGCGCATGTGTCCATGGTCACCCTCGGGGTTGCCGATCTCGCGCGCTCCAGGACATTTTACGAAGCGCTCGGCTGGCGCAACACCAAGGCAAGCCAGCCGACCGTCGTCTTCTTGCAGGGCAACAATATCGTGCTGGGCCTCTATGGCCGTGAACCGCTGGCAGAAGACGCAGAAGTGAGTTCCGAGGGGTCCGGGTTCAAAGCCGTGTCCCTGGCGATCAATCTGCCGTCGAACGCCGATGTCGATCGGGTTCATGCGCAAGCGGTGGCGGCTGGTGCGGCCAATTTGAAGACGCCGCAAAATGTCTTCTGGGGCGGGTATTCCGGCTATTTCGCCGACCCCGACGGCCACATGTGGGAGGTTGCCCACAATCCATTCGCCTCCCTGGACGACACGGGTGCGATGCGCCTGGAAGTGTTCGAATGAGCACCGCATCCGATCAGCTTCCGCGTTGGATCACCCTTGGCGTGATCCCGTTTCTCAATCTGCTGGCAGCCTTTGTCGTCTCGGGGTTGGTTGTTCTGTTGATCGGCGAGGATCCGATTGAGGCCGTCGGCATTTTGATCTGGGGCGCGTTCGGCTTCGGCGAGGGCGTCGGCTACACGCTCTACTACACCACCAACTTCGTCTTTACCGGCCTTGCCTTCGCCGTCGCATTCCATTGCGGCCTATTCAACATTGGCGCGGAGGGGCAGGCCTATCTAGGCGGCCTCGGTGCGGCGCTCGTTTGTCTACATCTGGACTTTTTGCCGTTGCCGCTGATCGCGCTCTTGGCGATTGCTGCTGCCGCCCTGTTCGGCGCCGGCTGGGCCTTTGTCCCTGGTTACCTTCAGGCCAAGCGCGGCAGCCACATCGTGATCACCACGATCATGTTCAATTTCATTGCCTCGGCGCTGATGGTCTATTTGCTCGTCAATGTCATGGCGCCACCGGGCAAGATGGCGCCGGAGACCCGGACATTCGACGAGTCGGCACGGCTGCCCTTCATGCATGCCGCGCTTGAATGGATTGGCATCGACATTCCGCAATCGCCGCTCAACCTGACGTTCTTCCTGGCGCTTTTGTGCTGTCTTCTCGTCTGGCTTTTGATCTGGCGTACTCGGCTCGGCTACGAAATCCGCACCGTCGGCATCTCGCCCTCGGCTGCTGCTTATGCTGGCATCTCGACGGCGCGGCTCACGGTGATCGCGATGGCGATCTCCGGCGCGCTTGCCGGCTTCCTGGCGGTCAACGAAATCATGGGCGTGCAGCACCGGCTACTGTTGGATTTCACCGCCGGCTACGGCTTTGTCGGCATCGCCGTGGCTCTGATGGGACGGTCCCATCCTGTTGGCATCTTCTTTGCCGCGCTCTTGTTCGGCGCGCTTTACCAGGGCGGCGCGGAGCTATCATTCGAAAAGCCGAAAATCACACGCGAAATGGTGGTGGTTATCCAGGGTCTGGTGATCCTGTTTGCCGGCGCCCTTGAGCACATGTTCCGTCCTCAGATCACGGCGCTCTACCACCGCTTGGCGCCATCGCCGAAGCCGAGCGAGGCTTAGACGATGGAAGCGCTTTCGTTCTTCGCTCTTATCGTCGACTCCGCCATCCGGCTGTCCGTACCGTTGATCTTCGCCGCGCTCGCGGGCCTTTACTCGGAGCGCTCTGGCGTCTTCGACATCGGGCTGGAAGGCAAGATGCTGGCCGGCGCGTTCGCAGCCGGCACGGTTGCCGCGCTGACCGGCTCGCCCTGGGTCGGTCTGTTCGGCGCAATCGTCATTTCGGTCGTCTTCGCTGTCGTTCATGGCCTGGCGTCGATTACTTATCGCGGCAACCAGATCGTTTCGGGCGTTGCCATCAACATCGTCGCGGCCGGTCTGACGGTCTTGCTGGGCCAGACCTGGTTCCAGCAGGGCGGTCGCACGCCACAGCTTCCCTCCGAGGCACGCTTTCTGCCGATCAATCTGCCATTCGCGGAAACGCTCGCCGAGGTGCCGATTGTCGGCCAGATCTATTCGGAGGTCATTTCCGGGCACAACATTCTGGTCTACATCGCGATCGCTGCCGTGTTTGCGACCCATTGGGTTGTCTATTCCAGCCGGTTCGGGTTGCGGCTGAGGGCCGTCGGCGAGAACCCGAGCGCCGTCGACACCGCCGGCATCTCGGTCGTCTGGCTGCGCTACCGCGCCGTCATCATTTGCGGCGTTTTGTGCGGTTTCGCCGGCGCTTATCTGGCGATCGCTCAAAGCGCCGGTTTCATCAAGGACATGTCGGCGGGCAAGGGCTTTATCGCCCTGGCGGCCCTCATCTTCGCCAACTGGCGGCCCCGCGCTGTGCTCTTGACCTGTCTGCTCTTCGGCTTTCTGGACGCCGTGGCGATCCGACTGCAAGGCGCGAATGTCCCCGGCATCGGCGAGGTGCCTGTGCAGTTCATGCAGGCGCTACCGTATATTCTCACCGTCGTTCTTCTCGCCGGCTTCATCGGCAAGGCCACCCCGCCTAAGGCTGGCGGCGTACCTTATGTTAAGGAACGCTGATGCAGTTCACCGAGTCGGACAAGGCGCTTCATGCTGCCGCCCTCAATGTGATGCGGAACGCGCACGCGGCGTACTCCGCGTTTCCCGTCGGCGCCGCCCTGCGCGCGCCATCGGGCACGATCTATGCCGGTTGCAATGTCGAAAACGCCAGCTTTCCGGAAGGATGGTGCGCGGAGACGTCGGCGATCGCTGCGATGGTCGCCGCTGGTGAGCGCAAGATCGAGGCTATTGCCGTCGTGGCGGAGAAACTGCCGCGTGTGACGCCATGCGGCGGCTGCCGTCAGCGCATCCGCGAATTCGCCGAGGCGGATACGCCGGTCATCCTATGCGATATGTCGGGGCCGCTTCAGATCGTTCCGCTCATCGACCTTTTGCCGTTGTCCTTCGATAAGGCGGCGCTGACATGACGGCAGCACGCGACATCATTCGCCAGCGCATGCCAGACGTGGCGCCGCGTGTTGCCATCACGTTGGGCTCCGGCCTCGGCGATCTTGGCGACCAGGTGGAAGGCGCCACCCTGATCGACTACGCGGATTTGCCCGGATTCCCCCAGACGACCGTCAGCGGTCACTCCGGCGCGTTGATCCTGGGCGAACTGGGTGGCGTGGCCATATGCCTCTTGCGGGGGCGGGCGCACTACTACGAACAAGGCGATGCGGGCGCCATGGCCAGCGCGATCGAGACGATGGCCGCGCTTGGCGTCGAGACCATGCTCATGACCAATGCGGCAGGCTCGCTCCAGGTCGAAACCGGGCCGGGCAACCCGATGCTGATCACCGATCACGTCAATTTCGCCGGCGCCAATCCGCTGATCGGGGTTGAAGGGGATCGCCGTTTCGTAAATCTGTCCGATGCCTATGATCCCGCATTGAATGCAATATTGCGCGAGACGGCGGCCGAACGCGGCATTCCGCTCGCCGAGGGAACCTATATGTGGTTCTCCGGACCGAGTTTCGAAACGCCGGCGGAAATCCGCGCCGCCGCCACGCTCGGCGCCTCGGCGGTCGGGATGTCGACGGTGCCCGAGGTCATTCTCGCCCGCTATCACCGGTTGCGCGTGTGCGCCGTTTCGCTCATCACCAATCTGGCGGCGGGCCTGTCCGATGAGGTGCTCAGCCACGACCACACCAAAACGATGGCCGCCATCGGTGCCGAAGCGATGGAGCGACTGATCACCGGGTTCCTGGAGCACTATGGCGTTGAGGTTCCGCGTCCAGAGGAGGCTGGCGATGACGGCTGATCTTGACCGAGCGGCCGTGGCGCGCCGCGCCTTATCGCTGCTCGACCTCACGAATTTGAACGACGACTGCACCGAAGCCGATATCAGTGCGCTTTGCGCCAAGGCCAAGACACCGCATGGCGCGGTCGCTGCGGTCTGTCTATGGCCGCGCTTCGTAGCTCAAGCGCGGCACGAACTTCGGGGATCGGCGGTTCGTGTTGCTACGGTCGCAAACTTCCCGACCGGCAACGAGTCCGTCGGCGCGGTGCTTGCCGAGACGGGTCAGTCCGTTGCCGATGGTGCCGACGAGGTCGACCTTGTTTTGCCCTATCGCGCCTTCATCGACGGCAACCAGGACGAAGCAATCGCCATGGTTGGTACAGTCCGGGAAAGCCTGGGCACCGACACGACTTTGAAGGTCATATTGGAAACTGGCGAGTTCCCCGTCCCGGACCTGATTGCGATCGCCAGCGCGCGGGTGATCCAGGCCGGTGCCGACTTTCTCAAGACCTCGACGGGCAAGGTCGCCGTCAACGCCACGGAGGAAGCGGCTCGGATCATGATCGAAGCGATTCGCCACGCCGGTCTTCCGGTTGGGTTCAAGGCAGCCGGCGGTATCCGCACGGCAGAGGACGCGGCCGGGTACTTCGCTGTTGCCGACGAGATCATGGGGCCAGACTGGGTTAGTGCCGAAACGTTCCGCTTTGGCGCCAGCGGGCTGTTGAACGACCTCCTTGCGGCCATTGAGGGCGGAGCGGCGACGCCCAGCGAGGGCTACTGAATGCTACCGCAGGAGGTTATCGTCAAGAAACGCAATGGCGGTGTCCTGACCGACGCGGAAATCGCCGCCGTCGTTGATGGCCTGACGACAGAGAGCTTCTCCGAAGCACAGATCGCGGCGCTCGCAATGGCGATCTATTTCGTCAAACTCACCGTGCCGGAACGCGTCGCACTCACCCGCGCGATGACACAGTCGGGCGCGGTTCTCGATTGGTCCGGCGAAGACCTCGGCGCCCCGGTTCTCGATAAGCATTCGACCGGCGGCGTTGGCGACAACGTATCCTTGATGCTGGCGCCGATCCTTGCCGCCATGGGCGGTGCCGTTCCGATGATCTCAGGGCGCGGTCTGGGCCATACGGGCGGCACGCTCGATAAGTTCGATTCCATTCCAGGCTACCAAACCCAACCGGACGAGGCCTTGTTCCGCAGGACCGTGCGCGATGCTGGCTGTGCCATCATCGGCCAGACCGCCGATCTGGCGCCCGCCGACAAGCGCTTCTATGCCATTCGCGACGTGACCGGCACGGTCGAGTCGATCGACCTGATCACCGCCTCGATCCTGTCGAAAAAACTGGCGGCCGGGCTCGACGCGTTGGTGCTCGACGTCAAATGCGGCTCAGGCGCCTTCATGGCGACCCGCGCCGACGCCATAGCGCTTGCCGACAGTCTGGTTTCGGTGGCGAACGGAGCTGGGATGCGGACCTCGGCGCTAATCACCGACATGAACGAGCCGCTGGCGCCGTGCGCCGGCAATGCCATCGAAATGCGCGAAGCAGTCGATTATCTGACAGGCGTTCGCCGCGATCCCGCCCTTCATGCTGTCGTCGAGGCATTGACCGCGGAACTTGCGGTGCTTGGCGGCTTGGCGGCTGATAGCGCGGCAGCGAAGAACACTTTTGACGCCGCATTGTTATCGGGTGCGGCCGCCGAACGATTCCAGAAAATGGTCGCAGGGCTTGGCGGCCCGGCCGACTTCGTTGAACGGCCCGACGCCTATCTCGATACTGCGCCGGTCGTCCGGGACGTGATCGGTCAGGGCGTTGTCACGGCGATCGACACGCGGGCGCTCGGCAACGCGGTCGTCGCGCTCGGTGGCGGCCGGACCAAGACCACGGACCCGATCGATTATGCCGTCGGCCTGTCGGACATCATCCGCGTCGGGAGCGATGCGGCCAGCGTCCCCCTCTGTCGTATCCATGCCCGCACGGAGGGCGACGCCGATGCGGCTGAAGCGGCGGTTCTGGCCGCGTTCACCACCGGCCATGCGGCGCGGCATCGCGATGCGCTCATCCTCGACCGCGTGCCGCCGACAGGTGGCTGACAATGACCCGCGCCTTTCTTTTTGTGCTGGATAGCTTCGGCATCGGCGGCGCCGCCGATGCCGTGCGCTATGGCGACGCCGGCGCTGACACGCTCGGCCATATCGCTGAAGCCTGCATGCGCGGCGAAGCGGATGATCGCCAGACCGGCTCAGGATCGCTCGACCTGCCGAACTTGTGTGCGCTCGGTCTTGGCGCGGCGGCGCGCATGTCGACGGGCATGCTCCCGCCGGGCCTGACGGAGCCCGAAACGCCGTTGGCGCAGTTCGGCTATGGTGTCGAACAAAGCAAAGGTAAGGACACGCCGTCGGGCCATTGGGAGATCGCGGGTTATCCGGTGACGTTCGATTGGGGTTACTTCCCTGAAACCATCCCGACCTTTCCCGATGATCTGATCGCCGCAATCGTCGAAAAGTGCGGCTTGCCGGGCGTGCTCGGCAATTGCCACGCATCAGGTACGGAGATCATCGTCCGGCTGGGCGCCGACCACATCGCGACCGGCAAGCCGATTGTCTATACGTCCGCCGACAGCGTGTTTCAGATCGCCGCGCACGAGACCTATTTCGGGCTCGAACGACTTTATGCGTTATGCGAAGCGACGTTCGAACTCACCGCACCGATGAACATTGGACGGGTGATCGCGCGACCCTTCGCCGGTGAAACGCCCGACACCTTCGAACGCACCGGCAACCGACGCGATTTCGCCATCCCGCCGAGCGAAGAGACGTTGCTGGACGTCTTGAGCGCCGCTGGGCGACAAGTCATCTCAGTAGGCAAGATCTCCGATATCTTCGCCAAGAAAGGCATCACGCGATCAATCAAAGCGAGCGGCAATGAAGCGCTGGGTGACGCGACATTGGACGCCATGGATCTGGCGGGCGATGGCGATCTCACCTTCACAAACTTCGTCGACTTCGACATGCTTTACGGTCACCGCCGCGATGTTCCAGGCTACGCCGCCGCACTTGAAGCGTTTGACAGGCGTCTGCCGGAGTTGACCGCCAAGCTGAGGCCGGGAGATCTGATGGTCCTGACCGCTGATCACGGCTGCGATCCAAGTTGGACAGGCAGCGATCACACGCGTGAGCATGTGCCCATTCTGGCGGTTGGCCCACAACTGCGCCCCGGCACTATTGGCAGGCGCGAGACATTTGCCGATATTGCGGCGACGCTTGCCACTCATCTTGGCGTGGCACCGACACCGCATGGAGTATCATGGCTATGAGCGAGATCGAGCGCTTTTCCGCGACGCCGGACGGCGATCTGACCGACACCATGAAGACCGCCTGGAATCGTGATGGAGTCCTGATGATCGAGGATTTCTCCACGGCGCAGGAATGCCAAGCCTTGATTGAGCGGGTCCGCGAGATCATCGAAGCTTATGATGTCAGCGATGCCCCGACGGTGTTTGAAACCAGACGGCAGATGCATGCGGCCGCCGATTACTTTCGCACCTCCGGAGATAAGATCAGGCTCTTCTTCGAAGACGGCGCATTGGATGACGAAGGCCGCTTTTCGGTCGATCGGCATCAGGCAGTCAACAAGATCGGCCACGCGCTCCACGATCTCGATCCTGTTTTTTCCGACTTCTCGCGCAAGCCGCAGCTAGCGACGCTCGCGGTCGACCTCGGTCAGGCGGATCCAGGCCTCATCCAATCGATGTTCATCTACAAGCCGCCGCGCATCGGCGGCGAGGTGAATTGCCATCAAGATGCGACCTTCCTCTTCACCCGGCCGCAAAGCTGTATCGGTTTTTGGTTCGCGCTAGAGGACGCGACCGTGGAAAACGGTTGCCTACAAGCTATACCGGGCGCCCATCTGGCGCCGTTGAAAGAGCGGTTCCACTACGATAACGACGATCTGGTCATGGAAGACCTGTCGCCGCCCTTGTGGAATGAATCCGACGCCGTGCCATTGGAGGCTAAGACCGGAACGCTCGTTGTTCTCCACGGTCAATTGCCGCATCTGTCAGGCGCCAACACTTCGGACAAACCGCGCCGGGCCTATGCGCTCCACACGATCGACCGCGCGGCCGAGTGGGCGCCGGACAACTGGCTGCGACGCGGCCCGGACATGCCGCTTCGCGGCTTCGCCCAATAAGACCGCTTATTCCACGCCGCGATTGAGGAAGTTTGGCCCGAGACCGATGATCTGCGGGTCATGCTCGCCGATCGCCGATTCGTCCTTGCCGTCATAGTCGACGCTGGCCAAGACATGGCGAATGGCGGCAATCCGCGAACGTCGTTTATCGTTGCCACGGATCACGACCCAAGGAGACTCGGGCGTGTGAGACGCAGCGATCATCCGGTCGCGCGCGTCCGTATAGTCGTCCCATTTCGCCGTCGCTTGAAGGTCGATCGGTGAAATCTTCCAGGCTTTCAATGGATCGTGGCGGCGGTCATGGAACCGCTTGATCTGCATTTCGCGTCCGATGTTGAGCCAGAACTTGAACAATTTCGCCCCATCGCTGATGAGGAGATGCTCGAACGGCGGCACGGCGGCCAGAAACTCATCGGTTTGCTCCGGTGTGCAAAACCCCATCACCGGTTCAACGCCGGCGCGGTTGTACCAAGACCGATCGAAGAAGGCGAATTCCCCGGCGGTCGGAAATCGGTCGACATAGCGCTGGAAATACCACTCGCCCATCTCCCGATCCGTCGGTTTCGGCAGAGCGACGACCGGCGCGGAGCGATGGTTCATAAACTGACGAAAACGGGCGATCGTCCCACCCTTTCCCGCCGCATCGCGTCCCTCGAAGATGAGGATGAAACGCTCGCCATTGTTGTGGACATGGGTTTGGAGCTTGACCAGCTCCAACTGCAGAGTTTTGAGCGTGTCCTCGTAGTGCTTCCGCTTCATCCGGTCTTCATAGGGATAACGGCCGGAGGCCATCGCCTGTTCGCTGACCCATTTCGGCAGCTCAGGATTGTCGAGGTTGAAGCCTTCGGCGCGATCGATATCTGTCTTCGACATGAGCGAACCGCCTCCCATTTTTATACAAACACCATTAAACCGGTCCTGCGGGCCGAAGAAAAGCGCCGCGATGAAATGCGAGCGTCATCGAATCATTGCAAACTGGCGGCGACCGAAACCTGGGCACCGCCCGCGAACAATAGGTACCGGAACCCATGGTCGACGCACCGTCGCCGCGCCGCCGCCCCTTGACCCCGCCTGAAGCTACGGGCGCGGCACAGGATAGCAGCGTGGTCGAGACAGGCTGGATTGCCGAGCGATTGCTACCGGCGCGACCGGTTCTGATCGGCGCCGCAATCGTGTTCGCGGCGCTGACAGGCGTGGTTGGGGTCCCGTTGGTTTATTCCGCGGCCGGCTACATCGCCATTTCCGCGTTTGCGATCCTGCGTGAGCGAAATGCGATCGCGCCATCGGCTATACGCGCCAGAGAGGTCGCGCGACGTGTCGCCGAGGATCGGGCGCAGACCTTGTCGGCCATCACCGATGCTTTGCCAAACGCCGCCTTCTTGTTGGATGGCAACGGCATCGTCATCAGTCAGAACGAATCGGCGATTGCCATATCGCGGGCGGCTGAGCCCGGCGCGCATGTTTCCGGTATCTTGCGCATGCCGGCTGTTCTTCAGGCGCTCGATCAGGGCTTGCGGACAGGCGAGGCCGTGACGGTTTCGTATTTCGAGCGGGTTCCGGTGAATCGTTGGTTCCAAGCCCATGTCGCGCCGTTGGCCTTCGACTCAGAAGCCGATCGGCGACCGCGCTATGTGCTCCTGCTTCTGGAAGACCTCACCGAACGCCAGCAGGTAGAGAAGATCCGCGCCGATTTCGTCGCCAATGCCAGCCACGAGCTGCGCACCCCGCTCGCGTCGTTGTTGGGCTTTATTGAAACCCTTCAGGGCAATGCCCGCAACGACCCGGACGCACAAGCGCGGTTTTTGGAGATCATGCGGGAACAGGCCGGTCGCATGTCGCGTCTCATCAGCGATCTCATGTCGCTGAGCCGGATCGAAGCTGCCGCCCATATCATGCCGGAGGAGCGCATCGACCTGCGGGAAGTCATCGGTCACGTCACCGATTCGCTCGACATGGTCGCAAAACAGGCCAACGTGACGATCGACCCTGATCTGCCGGACGATCTTGATTTGACTGTGACCGGCGATCGCGACGAACTGACTCAAGTCTTCCAGAACCTGATCGAAAATGCCGTCAAATACGGCCAGGCAGGCGGGCGGGTCGATATCGTGGCGCGCGCGGTTCCTGGGCTCTCCGATGCTCCAGCGGCCGACAGGCGCTTTGAGATCACCGTACGCGACTACGGCGAAGGTATCCCGGCACAGCATTTGCCGCGGCTGACGGAACGGTTCTATCGGGTCGATGTCGTTTCAAGCCGGGAAAAGGGAGGGACCGGGCTCGGCCTGGCAATCGTCAAGCACATCTTGAACCGGCATCGCGCCAGCTTGGCGATTGAAAGCGAACAAGGACAGGGCGCATCGTTTACCGTGCGCATCGATGGCGCAGCATCCAGCACCTGACTTTTCTCACAAGATTCACCATTTCCCACTCCGAAAAAGCGACTGTCACCGAAGTGTCATGTGACTGTCATAGAAGGTTCACCGCTGTTCCATACGGCAGGGGGCGCGGTGGTAATCGCTGAATGGAAATGGCCTCGCGCGAGCGTTGAACGACGCGAACACCGTCCGCTGAATTCGTGTTAATCTCAAAGGAGATAGCTGTGAAAACCACTTCAATCGCAAGCATGGCCGCTGTTGCGATCGCTGGCGTCATCGCCGTCAGCGATGCCGAGGCTCGCGACCAGATCCAGATCGTTGGTTCGTCTACTGTTTTCCCGTTCACCACGGCCGTTGCCGAGCGTTTCGGTCAAAAGACGGGCATGTCGACGCCCGTGGTTGAGTCGACCGGTACGGGCGGTGGCATGAAGCTGTTCTGCGCCGGCGTTGGTGCCGATACGCCGGACTTCACCAATGCGTCGCGTCGCATGAAGTCCAGCGAGTTCGAGACCTGCACTCAGAACGGTGTCACCCCGGTCGAGATGAAAGTCGGTTTCGACGGTATCGTGATGGCCAATGCCAAATCCGCGCCGGCGTTTGAGTTCACCCTTGACCAGGTATTCCTGGCACTTGCCAAGGAAGTTCCGGTCGATGGCAAGCTGGTCGCGAATCCATATGTGAACTGGTCGGATATTGACCCATCGCTGCCGGCCGAGAAGATTGAAGTTCTCGGCCCGCCGCCGACTTCCGGTACGCGCGATGCGTTCGTCGAACTCGCCATGGAAGGCGGGTGCGAGATGGTTGCTGGCGCTGGGGATCTCGGTCTGGATGGCAAGGCCTGCCACGCGATCCGCGAAGACGGTGCTTATGTTGAGGCCGGCGAAAACGACAATCTGATCGTGTCTAAGCTGGAAGCCAATCCGAAGGCGCTCGGCATCTTTGGCTTCTCGTTTCTCGACCAGAACGCCGACAAGGTCCAGGGCTCGGTCTTGGGCGGTGTCACGCCGACCTTCGACGCCATCGCGTCGGGCGATTATCCGGTGTCGCGTTCGCTCTTCGTCTATGCCAAGAAGGAGCATGTCGGCGTGATCCCAGGCATGGAAGAGTTCGTTGCTGAGTACACCTCCGAAGGTGCCTGGGGCGACGACGGCTATCTTGCCGAGAAGGGCTTGATCCCGCTTCCGTCTGCTGACCGTACGCAGTCGGCGGACGACATCAAGGCGATGAAGCCGCTGTCGATGTAAGACACCCTTCATTCAGGCGCGGCGGCGTCGGTCGCCGCGCCTGAATTTCTGCACTTTTCTCGGGGGAGGTGACCGCACCGGTCACCGGATAAGGCTGCGGACCAGGGCTCATGTTTTTGGCGCTTCTAATTGCCTTGATCGCCGTATTTGTGGTCGCCTATTTGCTCGGTGCATCTCGCGCGCGGGCTCTATCGGGGGGCGATCCGGCGCGACTTCATTCTCTGCCGAGCTATCACGGCTCCTATGTGGCGATTGCTGCGGCTTTGCCCGCGTTCCTGTTGCTGATCGTCTGGTCCATTGCAGCGCCGATCATCGCCGACCGCATGGTGCTTGGTCAGTTCACCGATGCCATTGCCGGCATGACCCAGCCGGAAGCAGAAGCATTCCTCCGCGACGCGCGGGCAATTGCTTTCGGTGGCATTGTCGGTTTCACGGACGCGACGAAGGAAGCCGCCGCCGAATTCTACAGCGGGATCCGAACAACCACGAACACCATTCTGATCCTGATCATGGCGGCGCTCGCGCTGGGTGGCGGTTATCTGGCGACGCGCAGCCAAACCGCGGAGAAGCGGACCCGTCAAGTCGTCGAGCGGGTGATGATGATCGTCCTCATCGCCTGTTCCGTCGTCGCCATTCTCACGACGATCGGTATCGTTCTGTCGCTCATCTTCGAGAGCATTCGGTTCTTTCAGAAAGTTCCGTTCACTGAATTCCTGTTTGGGTTGCAGTGGAGCCCGCAGACAGCATTGCGTGCCGACCAGGTTGGCTCCGCCGGCGCATTCGGTGCCGTGCCGCTCTTCGTCGGTACGCTTCTCATCACCACGATCGCGATTGCGGTTGCGGCTCCCATTGGCCTGCTTTCGGCGATCTACCTCTCAGACTACGCAGGCAAGCGATTTCGTGCGGCTGCAAAGCCGGTGCTTGAGGTTCTGGCGGGTATTCCGACCGTCGTCTACGGCTTCTTCGCTGCCTTGACCGTCGCGCCGTTTTTCCGGCGATCCGGCGAGGCCGTGGGGCTGACCGTTTCCTCCGAATCGGCGCTGGCGGCGGGAATCGTCATGGGGATCATGATCATTCCCTTTGTGTCCTCCCTGTCGGACGACGTCATCAATGCCGTCCCGCAGACCTTGCGGGATGGGTCTGCGGGGCTCGGTGCCACAAAGTCGGAGACCATCCGCAAGGTCATCCTCCCGGCGGCGCTGCCGGGCATTGTTTCCGCGCTCATTCTGGCGATCTCACGGGCGATCGGTGAGACCATGATTGTGGTCATGGCAGCCGGGCTTGCCGCCAATTTGACGATCAATCCGCTTGAGGCCGTTACAACCGTCACGGTTCAGATCGTGACGCTCTTGATCGGTGACCAGGAGTTCGACTCCGCCAAGACGCTTGCCGCGTTCGCCCTGGGGCTTGTGCTTTTCGGGGTCACGCTTGTGCTCAATTTCATCGCGCTTCGCGTGGTTCAGAGATATCGAGAGCAATATGACTGACGTGATGGATACTCCAATGCGCGCGGCCGACCTCCATACCTCTGACGAAGCGCGTCGCCGCATGTCGAAGCGTTATGCCACCGAGCGCCGGTTCCAACTGGTCGGGCTAAGTGCCGTCCTCGTGGCGATGGGCTTTCTGGTGCTGTTGCTGTCGACAATCATCAATCAAGCGATTCCAGCGTTCACATATCACTACGTGACCTTGCCGTTCGATCTATCGGCCGAGAATGTCGATCCGGACGGGACACGCGACCCTGCCGTCATCGGCCGAGCCGATTTTGATACAGTGGCGCGGAACGGCATTCGCGGCACGCTGGATTTCGTGTCCGGGCGTTCGGACCGACGTTTGCTGAGCACGCTCCTGTCGAGCGGGGCGGGCATCGACATCCGTCGTCAGGTTCTGGCGGATATGTCCCTGATCGGCGGCACGCGCGACCTCACCGTTCAGCTCGACGACTATGCCGACCTTTATCTGAAAGGCTTGGTGACCGACAAAGTCAGGCAGGTGATGAATGCGGAAGCAATGCTTGCCGGCGACGAGAGCACTGTTTCGATCACCACGCCGACCCCCGTGTTCACTGACATCCTCGGGGAACTGAAAACCGAGCTTCGCAGCAGCGCCAGCCGTTTGCGCGGTCAGGCCGCCGCGCGCCAGCGTTCGGTGACGGCAGCCGAAACCGATCTCGCTGCCGTGGACAGGCGGCTGCCCGATGCGCCGGACGCCGACCGTTCCCGCCTTGAGGGGGAGAAGGTGCGGCTTGAGGAACTCATTGCGGCGCAGAACGCGCAGATCGATCAGCTGACCGCTCAGGCGGTAGCGCTGGAAGCGCGGGCGGACGCCGCCGACCGGGCCGAGCCCGCGGATGACAATCTGCCGAGCGTTCTGGTCTCCATCAATGGCGGTGTCCTGCGGGCGACCAACATCTCGCCCAACGCCGTGGAAGCCGAGATCCTCGTTCCGTTGGATAATCTCGATCCAGCTACAGCGGGCGAGTGGTCTGTCGAACGGCTGACCGTGCCCCAAGCCAATCGCAAGCTGAACGACAAGGCGATTGCTTGGATCGATTATCTCGACGAGCGCGACCTCGTGGAACAGCACATGAATGTGCCGTTCTTTACAAAGGGTGCCAGCCGCGAGCCCGAGCAGGCCGGCATCTGGGGTGCAGTCGTTGGGTCGTTCTGGACGATGGTGGTCACCCTCATCCTGTCGTTCCCGCTTGGCGTGGCGGCCGCGATCTATCTGGAAGAGTTTGCGCCCAAGAACCGGCTAACGCAGATCATCGAGGTGAACATCAACAATCTGGCGGCCGTTCCCTCGATCGTCTTCGGTCTTCTCGGTCTGGCTGTCTTCCTGAGCGTTTTCGGTTTGCCGCGCTCGGCACCGCTGGTTGGCGGCATGGTACTGGCGCTGATGACTCTGCCAACCATCATCATCGCCGCACGGGCGGCGCTGCGTGCCGTGCCGCCGTCAATCCGCGAGGCGGCGCTCGGCATGGGCGCCTCTAAGCTGCAGTGCGTGATGCATCACGTTCTGCCGCTCGCCATGCCGGGCATCCTCACCGGAACGATCATCGGCATGGCCCAGGCGCTCGGCGAGACCGCACCGCTCTTGATGATCGGCATGGTCGCCTTCATCGTCGACATCCCGTCTGGGCCTCTTTCGGCAGCGACGGTCCTGCCAGTACAAATCTATATGTGGGCCGATTTCCCGGAGCCCGCCTTCCAACAGAAAACCGGTGCTGCGATCATGGTACTTCTCGGTTTTCTCATCCTTATGAACGCAATCGCGGTTCTGCTGCGCAAGCGCTTCGAGCGCCGCTGGTAAGGAACGTGTAGGAGAGGGACGATGGACGCGACGATCACAACCGAAGCCAGCCCCACCGAAGCTCCGGCGCCGGCCGAGCTTGTCAACAACCAGAAAATGACCGCCCGCAAGGTCGATGTGTTTTACGGCGACAAGCAGGCTCTGTTCGATGTCGATTTGGATATTCACGAACATCAGGTCATATCGCTGATCGGTCCGTCCGGCTGCGGCAAATCGACGTTTTTGCGCTGCCTGAACCGGATGAACGATACGATTGACGGATGCCGGGTCACCGGAGCGATCGAACTGGACGACCAGGACATCTATGAAAAATCAATCGACGTCGTGGAGATTCGTGCCCGGGTGGGCATGGTGTTCCAAAAGCCGAACCCGTTTCCAAAATCGATCTACGAGAACGTTGCCTACGGTCCGCGCATTCACGGCATGACCCGCAGCAAAGCCGAATTGGAAGAGGTCGTGGTGACCAGCTTGCAAAGGGCCGGTCTCTTCGAAGAGGTCAAGGATCGGTTGGAATCGCCGGGGACGGGATTGTCGGGCGGTCAGCAGCAGCGGCTGTGCATTGCGCGCGCCATCGCGGTGTCGCCCGAGGTGATCCTGATGGACGAACCATGCTCGGCGCTTGATCCGATCGCGACCGCAAAGATCGAAGAACTGATGGACGAATTACGGACCAACTACACCATCGTCATCGTGACCCACTCAATGCAGCAGGCCGCCCGTGTGTCGCAGCGCACGGCGTTCTTCCACCTTGGATATCTTGTCGAAGAAGGCGAAACCGATCAGATCTTCACCAACCCGCAGGACGACCGCACTCACGACTACATCACTGGCCGTTTCGGCTAATCGGAACGGTGCCCGCCCTTGTCAAATGGACGATCCGTCATGACACAGCATACCGTCACAGGCTTTGACGACGAACTTCGGACCCTATCGCAGATACTCGTCGCGATGGGCGGCAAAGCCGAGGAGAGCCTTGCCGATTCCGTACATGCGCTCGCGCGCCAGGATCACAGCCTCGCCGAACATGTTATCGCTCGCGATGACGCCATCGACGATGCAGAGCGCGAGATCGAGGAAAAAGCAGTTCTCACACTGGCTAAGCGTCAGCCGGTCGCCGGCGACCTTCGCGAAGTGATGGCGGCGATCCGAATCTCATCCGATCTTGAGCGCATTGGCGATCTCGCCAAGAACATCGCAAAACGCGTGCTTGTCCTGAACCAGACGATGCTGCCGCAAAGCGTCATGCTAGGTCTTGAGAACATGAGCGAGAAGGCACTGCTCCAGCTTAAAGACGTGCTCGACAGCTATACGCGGCGCGAGGTTGATGTCGCGCTTGACGTTTGGGCGCGTGACCAAGAAATCGACGCGATGTACAATTCGGTGTTTCGTGAGCTCTTGACCTACATGATCGAGGACCCACGGCTGATCACCGGGTGCACGCATTTGCTGTTCGTCGCCAAGAACATCGAGCGTATCGGCGATCACTCGACGAACATCGCTGAGACGGTGCATTACCTGGTGACTGGCGAACCACTGAGCGACGACCGTCCAAAGCACGACACGCTGACCGATCCGGTTGTCGCTGATGAGGCCGTTTAGGCAACGAGAAGAGCAGACTGATGCCGGCAAGAATATTTGTTGTCGAAGACGAAGAACCGCTCGTCCTGCTGTTGAAGTATAATCTGGAAGCGGAAGGATACCACGTTGAGGTCGCAATGCGCGGCGACGAGGCAGAAATCCGCCTGCGGGAGCACACGCCGGATCTCGTTCTTCTGGACTGGATGCTGCCGGGCCTGTCCGGTATCGAGCTATGTCGCCGACTTCGCGCCCGCGAGGAGACGCGCGACCTTCCAATTCTCATGCTGACGGCACGGGGTGAGGAGTCCGAGCGCATTCGCGGGCTGCGGACGGGCGCCGACGACTATGTCGTCAAGCCGTTTTCCGTTCCTGAACTCATCGCGCGCGTCAAGGCAATCCTGCGTCGCTCTAAGCCGGAATCGATCGCCAGCCTACTGCGCGCCGGCGATATAGAACTCGATCGCGAAACACATCGTGTCCGCCGCGCTACCAAGGAAATCCATCTGGGGCCGACCGAGTTCCGGTTGCTTGAGTTCCTCATGCAAAGCCCGGGCCGCGTTTTCAGCCGCGAACAGCTGCTGAACGGCGTGTGGGGTCACGATATCTACATCGACGAGCGGACCGTGGATGTCCACGTCGGTCGGCTGCGCAAGGCCATCAATCGTGGCAATGGGTCGCGCGATCCGATCCGCACGGTGCGCGGTGCAGGCTATGCGTTCAACGACGAGTTCCTTCAAGCCAGCGCATAGTCTGGCGGATGGCTAGAGCATGTTCCCGAAAAGCGTGTGCGGTTTTCGGAAAAGAACATGCTCAAAATCAAAGAGATAGAGCGTTTTCGGCGACTCGACTTTCACCGAAACTGCTCTAGCGGTTCGCGACCTTCTTCTGGCGACGATCAACGGTCGGCTGATACGCCAGTTTGACGTGATAGCTGCAATAGGGGGTTCCGGGCTGGACGTCGTGGCCACAAAAGTGAAAATCCGGCGATGTCGGATCGCCGATTGGCCATTTGCAGACGCGGTCGGTCAGCGTCATGATCGATGCCCGCTTGGCGATGGGCGCCACTTCGCGAATGTCCGGCTTGGGCTCAGGCGCCAGCGCGTCGAGCGCCTCTGGGTCGAGCTTGAGCGCCGTGTTTCCGTGTGTCGGCATGGAGCCGCGATTTGGCCGATTGACTGGACGGTAGGCACGCGGCGACTTGGCACGCGCCGTGGAAGGCCGTGTGCTCTTGCCACGACCCGACAGGCCCAGCCGGTGGACCTTGCCGATCACGGCATTGCGCGTCACGCCGCCGAGCTGCGCGGCGATCTGGCTGGCGCTGTGGCCCTCCGTCCAGAGCTTACGCAGCAGCTCCACGCGTTCTTCGGTCCAGTTCATTGCGAATCTCCTCATTCAACCAGGCGGCCTGCCGCGCCGCACCGAATCCCCCAGCGTTCTGTGAATCCCCCCAATTGGACCCGACAGCGGTTTGGTTCGATGCAAGCTGAAATCGAGACTGGTCTTCGCCGCACGAAATGTCGTCATCGACGGCTCTGAACATATATGATCGTCTGACTCGGCCGCAAGAGTCGGCAAAAAGTAATGTCCTGGTTTCCCCAGCAAATGCCGGTTGAAAACACATGACAAATCCGTGTTTGCGACATCTGTGCAACAACGCAAAACGGCTTATGACATTGACAATTCGCGCATTTTCGCCGATAGAAAGTCCAAGCCGCCTGCCGAGGCGGCCGTTTTCATTTTTGGAGAACGATCCGCCGGGCAAGCGCTCGACATAGCCTGATCGGGGTGTCGACAGCCGCTGGCGGAGCCGGGGAGTCCCATGTCGCATTCCGCTGCATCGACACAGCCGCACGCGTCGATTCTTCCGACCTACGCACGCGCTCCGATGACGTTCGTGCGCGGGGAAGGCGCCTATCTCTATGATGAATCCGGTGCCGACTATCTCGATTTCACGGCCGGAATCGCGGTCAACGTAGTTGGCCACGCGCATCCCTATTTGATCGAGGCTTTGACCGAGCAGGCGCAAAAGCTCTGGCACACCTCGAATCTCGTGCGCATTCCAAACCAAGAGCGGCTTGCCGACCGCCTTGTCGCTTCGACCTTCGCTGACAAGGTCTTTTTCACGAATTCCGGGGCTGAGGCGATTGAGTGCGCGATCAAGATGACGCGCAAGTATCATGCAACCAACGGCGCACCGGAGCGCTACAGGATCATCACATTCGAGGGTGCGTTTCATGGCCGGACGCTGGCCACGATCGCGGCGGGAGGCCAAGCCAAGTATCTCGAAGGTTTCGGTCCCAAGGTCGAGGGCTTCGACCAAGTGCCGTTCGCCGACTTCGATGCCGTCAAAAAGATGATCGGGCCGGAGACTGCCGGCATCATGGTCGAACCGCTGCAGGGCGAGGGCGGTGTGCGCACCATTGAGCCAGCGATCATGCGCAGCCTCCGTTCGCTTTGCGACGAGCACGGCCTACTGCTTGTGCTTGACGAGATTCAAACCGGTGTCGGCCGCACCGGCCGATTCTTTGCGTATGAGCACGCGGGCATCGCCCCCGACATCATGGCAATCGCCAAGGGGATCGGTGGCGGCTTCCCGGTCGGCGCCTGCCTGGCGACCGATACGGCGGCCGCAGGTATGACGCTTGGTACGCACGGTACGACCTTTGGCGGTAACCCGCTGGCCATGGCCGTTGCCAATGCCGTTCTCGATCTTGTCCTGGCCGAGGATTTCCTCGATCACGTCAATCAGATGAGTCTGCTCGCCAAGCAAAAGCTGGCGGGTTTGGTCGACAGTCATCCGCGTGTGTTTAAGGCCGTGCGCGGCGAGGGGCTTCTTCTCGGCCTGGAATGTGTTGCGCCCAATACCGATGTGGTTGCCGCGGCGCGTACGCAGCACTTGCTCATGCCGGCCGCCGGTGACAATGTCGTGCGCTTGCTGCCGCCGCTCAACATCAAACCGGAGGACATCGATCGAGCGGTTGAGGCGTTGGATCAGGCGGCCAGCGCGCTCGAAGCGGCAATGCCGGCAGAGGCGAAATGACGTCCAGGAACGCGTCGCCACGCCACTTTCTCGATATCTGCGCGTTTGATAGCGACACACTGCGTCACGTGTTGGGACGTGGCGCCGATCTGCGCGCGCGCCGCGACGACGTCCGGACCGCGCGTCCCTTCGATGGCAAGACGCTGGCATTGGTTTTCGATAAGCCGTCGACGCGAACCCGGCTGTCCTTCGATCTCGCAATGCGCCAACTTGGCGGCGAGACCATTGTCATGTCGGGCAACGAAATGCAGCTGGGACGCGGCGAGTCGATTGCCGACACGGCGCGGGTGCTCTCGCGCTTCGTCGACGCCATCATGATCCGGATGCTCGACCACGATAAAGTGGTCGAGCTTGCCGAGAACGCGACAATTCCCGTCATAAATGGGCTTACTCACCGATCGCATCCCTGCCAGATCATGGCCGATGTCATGACGTTCGAGGATCACAAGGGACCGATCGCCGGGCGCGCCGTGGCTTGGGCCGGACCCTATAACAATGTGCTCCAATCCTGGATCGAGGCCGCAGCACGGTTCGATTTCGACCTGCGGGTCGCGGCTCCCAACACTCTGTCGGTTCCCGTTGAAGTCAGGGATTGGGCGGCGGACGCCGGCGCGCGCCTCACGGTCGGCGATGACCCGTTCGCCGCCGTCGAGGGGGTCGACTGCGTCGTCACAGATTGCTGGATATCGATGGGTGACGACGAAAACGATAATCGCCACAATCACTTAATGCCCTACCAGGTCAACTCGACCTTGATGGCCGCCGCCCCCGACGCCATCTTCATGCATTGCCTGCCAGCGCATCGCGGCGAAGAAGTGACGGACGACGTCATGGATGGACCGCAATCGGTCGTCTTCGACGAGGCCGAGAACCGCCTACACGCGCAAAAAGGCATATTGCATTGGTGTTTGGGCGCCGCGCTCGACTGATTGGCGGCGCCCGACTGAGGATCGCCGCGCTATGGACACAGCAATGGACCTCTCGACGACGGTGGCACTGCCCGCCGACGACCATATCAGGCCGTTCGCCGTTCCGGCGCTGCACCTGCGCGGTCGCGTGGTGCGCCTCGGTCCGCTAGCCGACGCCGTCATCTCCCGCCATGCCTATCCCGAGCCGATCGCGCGTCTGGTGGGGGAGACGCTGGCGCTCACCGCGCTGCTGGGCTCGTCCTTAAAGTTCGACGGTCGTTTCGTGCTTCAGGCGCAGAGCGACGGCCCCATCAGCCTCTTGGTCGCGGACTACGCCAATGGCGGCGACTTGCGCGCCTATTGCCGTTTCGACGCCGGCCGCGTCGAAGCGGACGAAGCGCCGTTCGGCTCCGGCCATCTCGCATTCACGATCGACCAGGGCGCTGACATGCAGGCCTATCAAGGCATCGTGCCCTTGGAGGGCCAATCGCTGACAGAGGCCGGTGAGGCGTTTTTCCGACAGTCGGAGCAGATCCCGACCCGCATCGCGCTGGCTGCCGGTGAAGTTTTGAACTTCGGTGCGCCGATGTCAGATTGGCGATCCGGCGGACTATTTGTTCAGCATCTGCCGGAGGCCGGTGAGACCGCCAGTTTCGGCGATCCGGGGGCTGATACGGTCGTGGACCAGGAGTCCGATGCCTGGAACGAGGCCGGGGCCCTGGTCGACACAATCGAGGCCCACGAGCTTCTCGATCCGGGACTTGATGCGGATCGGCTGCTCTATCGCCTCTTTCACGAACGCGGCGTGCGTGTGTTCGAGGCGCAAGCCGTGAACGATCAGTGCCGATGCTCGCCCGAGCGGATCGAGGCGATGATTGCCCAGTTCACTGAGGACGAGATTCGCGACATGACGGTTGACGGCGAGATCCAGGTCAAGTGTGAGTTTTGCGGCCGCGATTATCGGTTCGATCCGACCACGTTTCAGGCTTTGATGACGGTCTAGTACGACGTCTGACGCGTACACTTACCAAAATGTAAGTGGCGCGAACCCTAAACTATGCCCATCATGATAGACTGCAGCAGGTCGCACGCGGACGGACGATGAAACCGATTGACCTTGCACCGGACGCCAAGACCAAGTCTTGGCCGCTTCGCGCCTTGAACCTCTTTGCCAAGGCGGCGCTGCCGCTCGTGATCTTGGCAGGTGCGGCCTTTGTGTTCCAAGACTTCCGCGCAGCGCGCGAGGACGTGCCGCAGCGCTCCGCGCGGGAGCGCGTGTGGACAGTTGAAACGCAAACGGTTGCCTTCGACCGCTTCCAGCCGCAACTGCGGCTCTACGGTGAGACCCAGTCGGGCCGCGAGGTCACGCTGCGGGCGCTCGTTTCCGGCGAGATCGTGGAAATCGCATCCAATCTGCGCGTCGGCGCTCTGGTTGAGGCCGAGACGCCGCTGGTGCGCATCGATCCGTTCGACTACGAAAGCCAGCTGATTGAGGCGCGAGCCAATCTGCTGGAAGCAGAAGCGCGGCTGCGGGAGATCGAAGCGTCGACCGCAGCCGAAGAAGACGCGCTCGAACTTGCTCGCGATCAGCTTGACCTGGCGGTGCGGGACCTTGAGCGGGCACAGGAACTGGTTGCCAGCGGCAATCTGTCGGAACGCTCGGTCGACGATCGCCGCCTCATCGTCTCGCAACGCGAACAGGCCGTCCGCCAACGGGTCAACAATCTGGCCATGCAGGAGGCCCGTGCCGAGCAACAAAGCGCCGCCATCGCGCGCTTTGGCCGCAGGATCGTCGATGCCGAACGCGCGCTCGAAAACACAACGCTAAGAGCGCCGTTTTCAGGATATGTCAGCGAGTTGAATGCCCAGGTCGGGCGCATGGTCGGATCGAACGATATCGTCGTCGGTCTCATCGATCGTGGCGATGTCGAAGTCGCCTTCACCCTATCGGACAGCCAGTACGGGCGCATCGTGAAGAGCGGTGACGCGCTGATCGGCCGGCCGGTGAGCGTGAACTGGTATGTTGGCGAGACGCCGCTTACGTTCGATGGGCACATTGCCCGCCTGGCGCCGCAGATCGCCGCCGCATCAGGTGGCCTCCGCTTGATCGCGACGCTTGATGCCGACAGCCGTGCCGACTTGGTGCGCCCCGGTGCGTTTGTCGAGATTCTCGTTCCGGATCGCGCCTACGATCAGGTTGCCCGCATCCCCGAAACCGCCCTTTACACCGGCGACCAAGTCTTCGTCGTCGAGGAGGACAGGCTACAACCGCGCAACATCGAGATCGTCGGCTTTGACGATACGCGCATTCTGGTGCGCGGCGACCTGAAGGAGGGCGATACGATCATCACCTCGAGAATTGCTGTCGCCGGTGCCGGGCTTAAGGTGCGCGATGTGAATGCGCCGGCCGACCGAGTTCGTGCGCCGCTGGCCCGCGCCCCATCCGCCACGGTTTCGGAGTAGGCGGACGGCGATGGCCCGCACACGCGCCAATCCCGGCATCATCCGGTTCTTCGTCTCGCACCCAAACGCCTCCAATCTCGTCATGATCATGATGCTGATCTTCGGCGTCGTCGGTCTGACGCAGATCAACGCTCAGTTCTTTCCGACCATCGACGTGCCTAACGTCACGGCCACCTTCACCTGGCCCGGCGCCAGTGCCGAAGACGTGGAGGCCAACATCTTGGAGGCTGTCGAGCCGGAACTTAGTGATCTCGACGGTCTCGACAATATGGAGAGCTACTCGCGCGAGGGTACGGGAACCGTTGTCCTCGAGTTCGCCGATGGTGCTGACATGCAAAAGGCCTTGTCGGACGCTGAGGCGATCATCAGCCGCGTGACGATCTTTCCCGAAGACATGGAAGACCCTAGGGTTTCGCGCTCGGTCTACTACGAGAACGTCGCACAGATCACGCTGACCGGACCGTTCTCAGAAGCAGCATTGCGCAGCTTCGCGCGCGCGCTTCGCGACGGCCTTCTAGACGCCGGGGCCGATCGCGTCACTTATTCCGGGCTGCGCGACGAAGAAGTGCTCATCACCGTTCCCGAACACGAGCTTTATCGGCTGGACCTCAATATCGGCACGATCGCGGAGCGCGTCCGCGCCAGCACGCGGGATCTGCCCTCGGGCACGCTTGAGGGCACCAATGAGCGGCAAATTCGAGCGCTTTCTGAGTCCGAGACGCTTGAGGCCTATCGCGATGTCGATGTTCTATCGCGCGCGACCGGGGAAAAGATCAAGCTACGGGAAATCGCGACGGTTACCACACGGTTCGACCCGGATGCGGCCGTTAGCTTCGAGGCCGGGCAGCCCTCGATCCGGCTCAATGTTCAGCGCGCCGAAACGACCGATACGCTGGAAGCGAGCCGTCTCGCCAACGACTTCGTAGAGGCTGTCCGGCCAACACTGCCGCCGACACTTGAGATTTCGCTGTCGGATGTGCGGGCCGAACTCCTGCTGGACCGCATTATGCTTCTAGTGAAGAACGGCGCCGGCGGATTGGCCCTTGTTCTCATCGTGCTGTTCCTCTTCCTCAACTGGCGGATCGCTTTCTGGGTCGCAGTCGGCATCCCGACTGCCTTCATGGCGACGCTCGGGCTGATGTGGGTGTCCGGCCAGACGATCAACATGATCTCGCTGTTCGCACTGATCATGACCCTCGGTATTGTTGTCGATGACGCCATTGTCGTCGGTGAAAACACGGCAACCCGCTTCGAGATGGGCGACACGCCGGCGCTTGCCGCGGAGAATGGTGCCGGTCGGGTCATGTGGCCGGTCATTGCGGCGATCCTGACAACGCAGGTCGCCTTCTTTCCGCTGCTTCTGGTTGAGGATCGCATCGGCCAGATCATGAGCGCTTTGCCGTTCGTTGTCATCGCGGTGCTCACGGCGAGCCTCATCGAATGCTTGCTCATTCTGCCGGGTCACCTTCGCCATGCCGTTCCCAAGGGGTTGCAGACCAAGGGTCGCTTTCGCAGTTGGTTTGATGCCTGGTTCTTCTGGTTTCGCGACAATCCGTTCACCCGGTGTGTGACGGTAACTTACCGGTGGCGCTACGCAACGCTTGCGACGTCCGTGGCTGCGATCGTCATCGCTGCCGCCTTTATCGCCGGCGGGCGCCTCAGCTTTCAGTTCTTCCCGTCTCCCGAGCCCGAGACGATCACCGCCAACATCGTTTTCGCACCTGGCACCCCGCGTGATCAGGCGCTAGCCGCGCTTCGGCAGATCGAAGCATCGATTGAACCGGCCGAAAAACGTCTTCTGGCCGATATCGACACGGCGAGCGTCAGCGACGGCATGATCGCGGACAAGCTGGTCCGCAATGTCTACACCGAGCTAGGGCGCGCCGGACGCAACCGCGGCGACGAGTTCGCGCGCATCACCGTCGAGCTGACACCGACAGAGTTCCGCCCGATCCGCACGGCGGACGTGGTTCGCACATGGCGTCAGGCGGTACCGAACATTCCCGGCATCGAACGCGTCGCCATCGGTGGCCGCCGGTTCGGCCCACCCGGCCGCGATATCGACGTCCAGCTCAAGAACGCGCCACCGGCCGTCCTCAAGGCGGCGGCCGTGGACGTGGCAGCGCTTTTGGAGACCTATCCAGGCGTTTCGGGCGTGGAAGACGATCTGCCCTATGGCAAGTCCGAGATTGTGCTTGAACTGACGCCGCGTGGAGCGGCGCTGGGCTTCACGATCGAGGATGTTGGGCGGCAGGTCCGAAACGGCATCGAAGGCGCGATTGCCAAGCGTTTCGCCCGTGGGGACGATGAGATTGTCGTTCGTGTTCAGGCAGAGCGAAGCGGCTCCGGCTATCAGGCGTTGCGGGAGATGCGCCTGCGCAGCCCCGATGGCGAAGAGGTTTCACTGCCAGAAATCGTGACCATGCGCGACAAGCGCGGCTTCGCGATCATCCAGCGCAGTAATGGCAGCCCGGCTGTTTCCGTCACCGCGGATGTCGATCAGGATGTGGTGACCAACACGGAACTTGTTCAGACGCTTTCCGATGGCCCAATCCAGGCGATTGCGGAAAAACACGGGATCGAGTTCGGCTTCTCGGGTCGCGAGGAAGAGCGCAGGAAGTCCTTCGCGGATCTGACCTTCGGTCTCGTCCTCGCGCTCAGTGCGATGTATCTGCTTTTGGCCTGGGTCTTCGCAAGTTATACCCGACCGCTCGCCATCATGCTGATCATTCCGTTCGGTTTTGTCGGCGCCGTTCTCGGTCACCTGGTCATGGGCTTCGACTTGACCATCCTGTCCATGTTCGGCCTGCTTGGTCTGGCCGGCATCCTGGTCAACGACTCAATCATCTTGGTCAGTCGTATCGATGACCGCCTGCTGGACGGCCAATCCTTGGAAGACGCGGCGATCGGCGCCTCCGGCGATCGCTTCCGCGCGGTCCTGCTGACCTCGCTCACGACAATCGGCGGGTTGGGGCCACTCCTGTTTGAGACCAGCCGTCAGGCGCAATTCCTATTGCCGATGGCGATCACGATCGTCTTTGGCCTAGCCGTCGCCACGGCGTTCGTCTTGTTTCTGGTGCCGGCATTGATCGGCATCGGAGGAGATATCGCGGCAACCGGCCGAGGTCTGAAGCGCTGGTATCTCGGTCCGCGTCGGCTAGGCGGGACTATTCCCGCCGAATAGACCTCGGTCTCTTAACGACGCCAGAAGCTCGGCATGAACATGACGAGGACGGTCAGGAGTTCGAGCCGGCCGAGCAACATGCCGAACGCGAGCAGCCATTTCGCCGTGTCGGACAGGCTGGCGAACGTGCCGGCCGGACCGATGATCGGACCGGCGCCTGGGCCGACATTGGAAATCGCGGTTGCCGCACCCGAAAACGCCGTCAGCGGATCGAGCCCGGTCATCGACAACAGCGCCGCCAGTACGATGACGGAGACGAAGTAGAGAAACAGAAACGTCATGACAGCGGCGACAACGCTGTCGGACAACGTCTTGCCGTTGTAGAGCTTCGGGAAGATACCGTTCGGGTAAAGAATGCGCTTAAGATGCTGGCGAACATTCTCAAACACCACTTGCAACCGAAAGATCTTGATGCCGCAAGAGGTTGAGCCGGCACAGCCGCCCACGAACATCGCGACGAAGAAGATGCCGATGGAGAACTGCCCCCAGGCGTTGTGGTCGGTCGAACTGTAACCCGTTCCCGTCATCGTCGATGTCATATTGAAAAGGGAATGGCGCAGCGCCTCGGCGGGGGTGGCATCATTGAGCATGACGTTCGAGCCGGCCGCCATGAGGACCAGAATTACAAGCGTCACCAGGAAGACGCGCACTTGCATATCGAGCGCGAGCGCGCGCGGATTGCCGGCGATCATCTTCAGATAGAGAATGAAGGGCAGGCTGCCGGCAATCATGAAAATGACCGAGATGATCTCGATGGGGACGCTTTCGTAGTAGCCGATCGAGGCGTCATGGGTGGAGTAGCCGCCCGTCGCGATCGTCGTCATGCCATGAACGACGGCGTCGAGGAACTGCATGCCGGCAAGGTCGTAGGCGATGATGCAAAGTGCTGTGAACACGACATAGAGAAGGGTCAGATTTCCCGAGATCTGCGTCGCGCGCGGCAGGATCTTCTCCGAGGTGTCGAAGGCCTCGACCTTGAAGAGTTGCATGCCGCCGACCTGCAACATCGGCAGCACGGCAATCGCCATGACGATGATGCCGAGGCCGCCCAGCCATTGCAGGATACCGCGCCACAGGAGCAGGCCGGGCGGTGCCAGATCGAGCCCGACGATGACGGTCGAACCGGTCGTCGTCAGCCCCGACATCGATTCAAAGAACGCGTCGGTGAACGAAAGGTCGATTTCCGACCAATAGAGCGGGAACGATCCGAACAGGGCTAGCGCGACCCACGAGATCGTCGTCAGAATGAACGCCTGGCGCACCGAAAGCCGCGGATCGGCACCACGCGAGGTTGCCCACATCGACACGCCGATGAAGAGGGTGACGAGGGACGATGACACGAACACGATCCAGTCGCCGGAACCGAGCGCCAGGTCGACGATCGCCGGCACCATCATGGCACAGCCGAGCGTCGACAGCAGCAATCCGACAACCTGGAGGATCGGTCCGAGATCGATCAGGCGCGGCCGGACCTGGCGCGGCGTTACGCTAACGGGCGTTGTATCAGTGGCGGCCACAGATCAGTTCATCGCGCGGGTGGCGTGTGGGCTGTCCAGAGAGAAAGCCGGGATCTGGACATCGAAGCCGCGACCGTCCGCATCTTCCATCCGGTAGGTTCCACGCATTAGGCCGGAGGGGGTCGGCAGCGGCGCGCCGCTGGTGTATTCGAACGCCTCGCCGGGCGCCAAGACGGGTTCCTCGCCGACCACGCCCTGGCCTTCGACCACTTGCGCCTGGCCGTCATCGGCGACTATCTCCCAATGGCGGGTCCGCAATTGCACGGTGTCGGCGCTCAAGTTGAGTATCTCGATGGTATAGGCCCAGAAATAGTAGCCACGATCCGGATCGGACTCTTCGTCCATGAAGAACGGTTCGACAGTGACCTGAATGCCCTCGGTGACTTTGCGATACATCGATATCACCCCCGACAGCGCCGCGTGGCCTCCTATTTAAACTGCGGCAAGGGCGCGATCAATGTCGGCGATGATGTCGGCGGCGGACTCCAGTCCGACGGAAAGCCTTACGAAACCGGGGGTTATCCCAAGTTTGTCTTTCTCCCGCTCATGCAGTTTGTGGTGCGTCGTGGTGGCTGGATGGGTCAGCAGCGACCTCGAGTCGCCTAGATTGTTGGAAATCCTGACAAGTTGCAGCGCATTGGAGAATCGGAATGCGCCGGCCTTGCCGCCGTCGACCTCGAAGCCGACTAGTGTTCCACCGAGAGACATCTGCTTTCTGGCGATCGCTGCCTCAGGGTGATCGTCCCGGCCCGGATAAATGACACGGGTGATCTTGTCGCGTTCAACCAGCGCATCGGCAACGGTTGCTGCTGTGGCGCACTGATGGGGCACGCGCAGCGTCAAGGTTTCCAGCCCTTTCAGCATCACCCACGCGTTGAATGGCGACATGGCGGGGCCGGTGTGGCGCAGGAAGTCGTGGACGTATTCCTCAATGAAGGCGTTCGAGGCCAGGATAATGCCGCCCAGACATCGGCCCTGACCGTCGATATGCTTGGTTGCCGAATAAACGACGACATCGGCGCCAAGCTCCAGCGGCTTCTGGCCGAGCGGTGTGGCGAAGACGTTGTCAACGACCAGACAGGCACCTGCCTCCTTCGCAACAGCCGCAACCGCCTCTATATCGATGAGGCTGAGTGCCGGATTGGTTGGCGATTCTAGGAACAAAACCTTGGTTTCCGGCCGGATCGCCGCCTTCCATTCGTCCATGTTCGTGCCGTCGACCAGGGTCGTCGCAACCCCATAGCGCGGCATCAACTGCTCGACGATCCAGCGGCACGAGCCGAAGAGCGCCCGACCTGCAACAACATGATCGCCCGAAGTTACCTGTGAGATCAGCGCGGCATGGACAGCGCCCATGCCGGACGCCGTGGCGCGGGCCGCCTCGGCGCCTTCCAAGGCCGCCATGCGCTGTTCGAACATAGCCACTGTCGGGTTGGAAAAGCGGCTATAGATGAAGCCCTCTTCCTCGTCCTTGAAACGCGCCTCTGCCTGTTCGGCGCTGTCATAGACGAAGCCGGAATTTGTGAAGATCGCCTCTGACGTCTCGCCGAACTGGCTGCGCAGCGTGCCGCCATGGACAAGCGTCGTATCGATGGTCCAGTGAGGACTCGTTTGCGGCGGTTTCATATGGTCGTCCTTTCGCAACAAAAAACCCGATCTGGACGACCGGGTGCGCGAAATCGACATTTTCAATTTCAGCCCCGGCCTTTTAGCGACATGTTTATCGTGGCTGCAAGCCGGCCGGCTCAAATCCGCCACGTATCCCCTGTCATGCCGCCTCCAACGCTTGGCGTCAAGCCCGGTTTGGGTTAGATCGCCGTCAAACCGGCGGCAGGGACACGACACTCATGGGATCAGGCGTCTTTCCATCACAAGCGATCAACGTGCTGATCGATCAAGACGCCATCGCGGCCGACGACCCGTTCGCCGAGGATCAGGTTCAGCCCTCGAGTCTCGATCTCCGACTTGGATCAAGGGCCTATCGCGTGCGCGCCAGCTTCCTGCCGGGGCGCGGTATGGCGGTCCAAGATCGGGTCGATCGCCTGGCATTGCACGCATTCGATCTGACCGACGGTGCCGTTCTGGAAACGGGTTGCGTCTACATCGTTCCGCTGATGGAGCGCCTGGCGTTGCCGGACGATGTCTCAGCCGTCGCCAATCCGAAAAGTTCAACGGGTCGACTTGATATCTTCACCCGTGTGATCGCCGACGGCATCGGTGCGTTCGACACGGTTCCCGCCGGATACCATGGTCCGCTGTTTGCCGAGATTAGCCCCAGAACGTTCCCTGTTCTTGTGCGGCGTGGCACGCGTTTGTCGCAAATCCGCTTTCGGCGCGGTTCCGCCAAGTTGAACGACGCTGAAACATTGGACCTTCATCGCGCCGCGACCCTGGTGGCATCGTCGGAGCCGGTCATTCACAACGGCATCTCCGTCAGCGTCGATCTGGCCGGCGCCGGGCCAGGCGGTCTGGTCGGCTATCGCGCCCGCCGCCACACCGGTGTCATCGACGTGGAAAGAAAGGCGGCCTATGACGTGGCGGACTTCTGGGACGCGATCGCCGCCAGCGCTGATGGCAGCCTGATCCTCGATCCCGACCAGTTCTACATCCTGGCGTCCAAGGAAGCCGTTCACGTGCCGCCCGATCACGCGGCGGAGATGACGCCCTTCGATCCGCTGGTCGGCGAATTCCGCGTTCACTACGCCGGCTTCTTTGACCCAGGTTTCGGTCACTCAAGCGCCGGTGGGGCAGGGAGCCGCGCTGTCCTCGAAGTGAGGAGCCGTGAGGTTCCCTTCATCCTGGAGGACGGGCAGACGGTTGGCCGGCTGGTTTATGAACGTCTCTCGGAGCCGCCCGGTCTGCTCTACGGCAGCGATATCGGGTCGCACTATCAGGCGCAGGGCCTGAAGCTCTCGAAGCACTTCAAACCGGCGGCATAGGGGACGGGCATGACTTTCGCGGGCGTGAACACACTTGGAATTCTGGCCGCTGCGGTCGCCGGTTACCTGTTCGGTGCGGTCTACTACATGCTCTTGGCGAAGCCTTGGATGGCGGCGGTCGGTAAAACGGAAGACGAGATCAAGGCAAATATGAGCGCCGTGCCCTACATCGTCGCGTTTGTCTGCCAGCTCATCATGGCCGTCATGCTTGCGGGCGTCGTGGCGCATCTCGGCGACAAGTCGATGACCGTGCGCAATGCGACCATCTCAGCCTTCTTCATCTGGCTCGGTTTCGTGGTCACGACGCTGGCGGTCAATCATGCGTTTCAGGGCGCCAAGCGATTGCTGACGGCAATCGACGGTGCCCATTGGCTAGGCGTGCTCTTGATCCAGGGCATCGTGCTCGGCCTGTTAGGGTCCTGACCCTAGCTAGGCAAATTCTGACGCCACGCGGTGCACAATGCTGTGGCGTCGCGCCAGGCGGTCGATGTCCGTCATGTAACCCCCGCCGATAACGCCCGCGACGGGTATGTCGCGCCGGCGCGCCTCACCGATCACGAGACGGTCACGCGCGGCGAGGCCGTCATCGGTAAGGGACAAGCGACCCAGGCGATCCTCCTCATGTGGATCGATGCCGGCATTGTAGAACACCAAGCCCGGCCGGAACCCGTCCAGAAGTGGCAGCAATTCGGCGCTAAGGCGGTTGAGATAGGCATCGTCGCCAACACCGTCGGGCAGTGCGATGTCGAGATCGCTCGTTCGTTTGCGGACGGGATAGTTCTTCTCGCCATGAAGCGAAAACGTGAAGACGCTGTCGTCGTCCTGGAAAATGTCGGCGGTGCCGTCGCCTTGATGGACGTCGCAGTCGACAATGAGGACTGATCCACGAAAGCCGTCGGCGCGCAGGACCTTCGTGGCCACGGCGACGTCGTTGAAGACGCAGAATCCCGCGCCCTGATCGTGGCGGGCATGATGGCTGCCGCCGGCCGTGTTGCAGGCAATCCCGTTATCGAGCGCCAAGGTTGCGGTCAGCACGGTGCCGGCAGTTGCGGCACAGGCGCGGCGTGCGACGGACGCATCCACCGGCAGGCCGATCTCGCGGCTGATCCGATCGGGCACCGTTGCTGAAAGCACGGCGTCCACATAGACCGGATCGTGCGTCAGGGTGAGCCAGGCGCGGGGCGCCTCGGCGGGAACATGGAATCCTTCTGCCTCGACGAGGCCGTCGGCTAACAAGACCTCCGCGAGCCGTCCGAACTTAGCCATCGGGAAGCGGTGCTCGGCCGGCAAGTCGGCGACATAGGCTGGATGATGGACGACAGGCAGGGGCATGTCGCCGTCATATAGGGCGCGGTCAGCCTTTTCGACCCGTTAATGGCATGTTGGGCTCGAAAGGGCTTTGAGGCCCTAGGACGCGGCCCGCTGAAGCTCCGGATGCTCTGAGTCTGCCGTGGTTTGAACGAACCGACCTTCCAGGGTCCACTTCAGCGTTGCTCCAGTGCTGAAGCGCGGCTCTTTGATCCAAATGCCACCACCCCGCGACTCGACCAAATGACTCACGGCAGCCAGTCCAAATCCGCTGGTCTTCGATGCCATCTCGATACGAGGCGCCTGACCGATAACCTGGCTGGGATCGGAGAATCCGGCTCCATCATCGGCGATCGTGAAGGCCAGGTGGTCATCAGACAGAAGATCCGAATCGACGGTCAGGTGCACCTCGTGGCGCGCGAATTTGACGGCATTGTCGATCAGATTGCGCAGCACGACTTGAAGGAGGACGGACTCGACCTCTATCGTCGCCTCGGGATAGTAGAACTTCAGTCGCCTTTCGGGATCGAGCAGCACGATCAGTTCTCTGCACATTTCGCCGAAATCGACCGTAGTCGCAGGCGTGCGCTCCAGTGTAAGAGCGCGCGCGTACGATAAGACATCGTCGAGCTGCACCAGTGCCTTTGAGACAACCTCCTTACAGGTGTGAACGAGCCCGATTTCCTCGTTTTGCGAGCGTTCCAGACTAGCGGCGATCATATCGGTCATGACACCGATCTTGCGCAACGGGCTGCGCAAATCATGCGCCGCCATCGCGGTGAAAACACACAGTTCACGGTTCAGCTTGTTGAGATCCTCGAAAGATTTCTCCGACCTCCGATCATGGGCCTTTCGCGCGGTAATCTCCAGTGAGATGCCGATGACTCCGACGGCGTCCTCGCCGTCAAAGACCGGTGAAAGTGACACCTGCCACCAGGTCTTGCCGACAGATCGGCTGACTGCAGCTTCATAGCTGTGAACGCCGCGCCTGTTGAGGCAGGTCCTGCAATTTTCCGTCAGCGCGGCCGCCATCGGCGAGGGAAGACACTCTTCCGGCCGCAACCCGACTAGGCGTGCCGAGTGCATTCCAAATGCGTCCTGCGCCAGCGCGTTGACTTGGCGAAAGCGAAACTGATCGTCGGGATCGACGGTCAAAAACCAAATTGGTAGGGCTATGGCGTCGGTCAACGCGGCGGCGGTATCCAGCACGTCAGTCATCGGTTCATCCAGCTATGGCAATCAATACAACTAAAGGTAGATATATCAGCAAAATGAAAAAATATTAAATCTATGCGTGCATAACTTTGAAACCCACAACCTTACCGTTCACGGGCTATTTCTGCGTCACTCTCGCTCAGCGGTGCGTCGACAGACCGTGGTGCAAGGTCGTTGTGCTGCAATGGCGAGCGGGCTAACTAAGCCCGCCATGCGCGTTCAGGAGCCGCATCCCAATCCACCAGCCGGCAGCACCGTTGTTGTGAGCCATCGACGGGTCATTGGCATCGCCGTACCGATGACGCTCGCCTACATCTCGACACCGCTTCTGGGTCTGGTCGACATCACGGTTATCGGTCAGCTTGGCCAACCACAGCTTCTCGGCGCGATCGGCGTCGGCGCCATCATCTTCGATATCGTTTTCACCACGTTCAATTTTCTCCGCGCCGCGACGACCGGTCTGACGGCGCAGGCCCATGGCGCTAAAGATCGGGTCGAAATCGGCGCGACACTGGTGCGCGCACTGATGATTGCCGTCATTTCGGGTATTTGCCTGGTTCTCCTGCAATCCCCCGTTCTGGAGATCAGCCTTGCCTTTGTCGGAGCGAGCGACCAGGTCGACGATGCCGTGCGGATCTATTTCACGATCCGCATTCTGTCGGCGCCGTTCGCGCTCGCAAACTACGCCATCTTGGGGTGGTTCATCGGTTTAGGTCGGGCCGGTGTCGGTCTTGCCCTTCAGGTTTTCTTGAACGGTGTCAACATGGCACTCAATGCTTGGTTCGTCCTGGGTCTTGGTTGGGGCGTGACAGGAGTCGCCTGGGGAACGGTGATCGGCGAAGTGGCGACGGCCGTGGTCGGCCTGGCGCTCGTCTGGCGCCAGCTTGGCGGCGGGGGCTTGCCCAACCTTGAATCCGTTCTCAACCGATCCCGCTTCCTCGCGCTGATGGCGCTCAACCGCGACATCATGATCCGATCATTCGTGCTGATCTTCGCCTTCGCGTTCTTCACCGCCGAGAGCGCTAAGCAGAGCGATCTCATCCTCGCCGCCAACACTGTGTTGATGAATTTCCTTTTGATTGGCGGTTACTTCCTCGACGGTTTCGCGACGGCGGCAGAGCAAATGGTCGGCGAGTCTCTTGGGGCGCGGCAGCGCCGCCCGTTCCAGCGGGCTGTCAGGCTCACCTTTGTGTGGAGCGGTGTGATGTCGGTGATAGCGTCATGTGTCTTTCTTATAGCGGGTAGTTTTGCGATCGACGTCATAACCACTAGCCCCGAAGTCCGGGAGGTAGCCCGGCAGTATCTGTTGTGGGCGGCCATTGCACCGTTTGTCGGCTTTGCCGCATACCACTTCGATGGGGTCTACATCGGCGCCACGTGGTCGAGCGAGATGCGCAACATGATGCTGCTTTCGCTCATCGTCTATCTCGCGGCGTGGTGGTTCTTGATGCCGGCCTACGGCAATGACGGCCTATGGATCGCGATGAACGTCTTCCTTGGGATACGGGGCATCACGCTGTCGCTGCGTTATCCGGTCCGCCTCAATCGGGTTCTTCCAGCGACCGCCTAGCCCAGGCAGCAGCGTCCGTTCCAACGGCGTCCTGCACCCGCTCATATCCGCCGCGTCGGGCGGCCTGCACGAGCGTCGACAAGATATCCTCGACCAGACCGAAGCCGCCGTAGATCAGCCCGGTGTAAAGCTGTACGAGCGTCGCGCCGGCTTTGATCTTCTCCCATGCATCCGCGCCGGACGTGATGCCGCCGACGCCGATGAGGGGAAGGGTACCGCCGATTTGTTCATAGAACCGGGCGAGTTGAACGGTTGAGCGATGAAACAACGGTGCCCCGGAAAGGCCTCCTGCTTCGCCGGCAAGCGGATGGCCGTGAATCGCGTCCCGATTGATTGTCGTGTTCGATATGATCAGCCCGTCGACCCCGTGCGCGTTGGCTGCTGCCACGATCGCCTCGATCTGCGCGTCGTCGAGGTCCGGCGCCACCTTCAGCAGGATGGGCAGCGACTTTTTCGCCTTGTCGATCGTGGCGGCACGCGCGTCCGCGACCGCGCCAAGCAATCGGTCCAGGTCCTCGCCATCCTGAAGATCGCGCAAGCCCGGCGTGTTGGGCGAGGAGATGTTGACGGTGATATAGTCGGCAATGGGTGCGAACGTCCGCACGCCGTTAGCATAGTCTTGAACACGGTCAGCCGAATCTTTGTTAGCGCCGACATTGATGCCGACAATACCCTTGAAGCGGGTATGGCGCAGGCGACCCAGAACCGCCGCGTGCCCATCATTGTTGAAGCCGAGCCGGTTAATGACCGCGCGCCGATCCATCAGCCTGAAGACTCTAGGCGTCGGATTGCCCGATTGCGGATGCGGCGTGACGCTTCCGACCTCGGTGAACCCGAATCCGGTGGCCAAAAGGGCGTCTGGAACCTCCCCATTCTTGTCGAAGCCGGCGGCCATGCCGAGCGGATTGCGAAAGGCGAGGCCAAAGGCACCAGTGGCAAGCGCCGGTACATCTGCGTTGTCGGCGACCGGATGCGCCCCCGCCTTGAGCGCGCTGATCGCCAGACCGTGGGCGCGCTCCGGATCAAGCGCCAGCAGGAGGGGCTGTGCGAGCCGTGTCAGCCCTCGCATCGCCTAGCTGCCGACAAGGTTGGAGACAACAGGCACACCGTCCGGTCCGAGCGGCAGGGGCAACTCCGATAGTGCCAGCTTTGGATCGAGTGGCCCGTATAGGTGCGGGAAAAGCGCGCCACCCCGCGACGGCTCCCACTTCAGCGCCCCGCCAAGAGCATCCGCGTCAAAGGCGATCAGCACGAGATCGGGCATGTTGGCGAAATATTTTGCCGCCGTTCCGGCCACTTGATCGGCGGCGGAAAAGTGGATGAAACCGTCGCGCCGGTCATCCGCCGAGCCTGTATAGACACCCGCAGCAAGCGCGGCCTGCCAGTCTTCGCGCGTCATGATCTTGTAGACCGTCATGGCGATCTCCTAACCCGAACATGTAGCGCCGCACAATGCGCGCATCGCGGGTGGGTCAGTTGAGTGGTGAAAATCGGTCTCGTCTCTTTCTTAGGCTAATATTCCTATGGTAGAAGATCACGGGGCGAACAACGCGGCGGTTGAGAAAGTGAAGTGCCCATGCTGACCCATCGCGCGATATGGGAGGCGATTGAAGCTTTAGCGGATCGAAACGGCCTCTCGGTGTCCGGCTTGGCGCGCAAGGCGGGCCTTGATCCAACCACATTCAATAGATCGAAACGACGCTCAAAGGATGGCCGCGAACGTTGGCCGTCGACCGAGTCGCTTGCCAAAATCTTGGACGTAACGGGCGAATCGATCGATCAGTTTATGGACCTTGCCGACAGTATGGCGGCGCAACCACAGCGGGCGATCCCGCTGATTGGACTGGCCCAGGCCGGCTCGGGAGGGTATTTCGACGAGGGCGGCTATCCCTCCGGACAGGGCTGGGAGGCAATCCCATTTCCCGATATCGGCAGCGAGAATGTCTATGCCGTGGAGGTTGCCGGCGATTCGATGCTGCCGCTTTATCGCGACGGCGATATTGTCATCGTCGCGCCCGATGAATCGCTGCGGCGTGGCGATCGCGTGGTGGTCAAGACAACGGACGGCGAAGTGATGGCGAAGGTCCTGAGGCGCAAGACAGCGACGAAGATTGAATTGGCCTCGCTCAACGCGGCCTATCCCGATCGGAGTCTGGCAGTCAATCAGGTTTCTTGGATTGCCCGCATTATCTGGGCTAGCCAGTAGGCGGCCATGCTGCGCGCAATTGGTTACTTCGGTGCGCTTCTCCTCATCATGGGCGTGCTCGGCTATGGGGTGATCGCCGAGCTTTCCGACCAGGAGGATCAGGAGGACGAAGTGGTGCGCGTCGCGCCCGAAGACGTCGCCGCGCCGCCGGTCGAAGCCGTGCCCGTTGCTCCAGCTGCGACGCTGGACGAAACCGCTGCGTCTCCCGTCAATGGCGCACCTAAGATCGCTGCCCGTGCAACCACGCGGCCAATCGAAGCGACGCCTGAGGCTTCTTTGTCCACTGCCGCGCCGCTGGCACCGCGCAATGTTACGCCGCCAGGTGTTCTGCCCGGCCCGGAAGTGACCGCGCCGCTGACCCGGGTGCCCGGATTTAAACCCCCGAAAAAGGAAAAACCGCCGCCGCCCAAGCGGCTCCATCTGATCGTTGTCCAAAGGGCGGGGATCGTTCGGTCCAAAGGCCGGACCTATACATTCTCGGGCGTCGTCCCAACGCCACTGGATACGGTATGCCGTGATGAGACCGGCACAAAGCACCCTTGTGGTCAGCAGGCGGCGACCGCGCTTAAGCGCTTTATCCGCAAACGTGCCATCGACTGCGCATATGAGGACACCGACGACAGCGAAGGGCTGACAACAGCGCAGTGCCAATTGGGCAATCGCGATGTCTCGGAATGGCTGGTGTCCGGTGGCTGGGTTCGCGCCGCCGCCGATGCACCGCAAACGCTCAAGGATTTGGAAGACGAAGCCCGGGAGGCGCGGCGCGGCCTATGGCGCCACGGCGAGGGGGCTGCCAGCGGTGGCTAGGCTGCTTCGACAAGGTCTCCAGAAAGCGCCTTTTCGATCAAGGCACGCGTCTCGTCGACGCCATAAATCGCAATGAAGGACCCGAAGCGCGGTCCCTGGTCCTGGCCGAGCAGCACTTGGTAGATCGCCTTGAACCAAGCGCGCAGCGGTTCGAACGGATGCGCCTTGCCCACCGCATAGACGATGTTTTGAAGCGCCTCGGCATCCCGCGATCCGCTTTCGGACGCCAATTGATCCGAAAGGTCCTGAAGCGCGGCGCGTTCGACATCGCTCGCCAGCCGGAAGGTCTTCGTCGGCTTGACGAAGTCGTGGTAGTAGCGGATCGCATAGCCGACCAGGGTGTCGAGATCGGGCGCGGATTCGGGTGAAGCGTCCGGCGCATAGTTACGGATGAAGCCCCATAAAATGTCGGAGTCCTCAGCGTTCGACGCACTGACCAGGTTCAAGAGCATGGAAAACGAAATCGGCATCGACGCGCTGGGCGGAGCGCCATCGTGGATATGCCAGACCGGATTGCCGAGTCGCTCTTCCAGGGACTGATCGGCGTACGCAGCCTGGAAACTGAAGTACTCATCCACGGTCTTCGGGATCACGTCGAAATAGAGACGCTTCGCCGTCTTCGGCTTTTGGTACATGTAAAGCGCCAGGCTCTCCGGCGAGGCGTAGGTCAGCCATTCCTCCACGGCCAGACCGTTGCCCTTGGTCTTTGAGATCTTCTGACCGGTCTCATCCAGGAAGAGCTCGTAGTTGAAGCCTTCTGGCGGCCGGCCGCCAAGGACGGCGCAAATGCGCGACGACAGCCGCACGGAATCGATCAGGTCCTTGCCCGACATCTCGTAGTCGACGCCGAGCGCCGCCCAGCGCAGGCCCCAATCCGGTTTCCACTGGACTTTGACGTGGCCGCCCGTGACCGGGACCTCGGTTGTTTCGCCGTCTTCGTCTTGAAAGACGATGGTGCCCTTGTCCGTGTTGCGCTCAAGGGTTGGAACCTGCAACACCTTGCCGGTCTTCGGCGAGATCGGCAGGAACGGCGAATAGGTCTCCCGGCGCTCGGGACCCAGCGACGGCAACATGATGGCCATGATGTCGTCGAAGCGCCCGAGCATCTCTAAGAGCGCTTCGTCGAATTCTCCGGCGTGATAGGTCTCCGTCGAAGATTTGAACGTGTAGTCGAAGCCGAAGGAATCGAGAAAAGTGCGCAGCCTGGCATTGTTGTGGTGGGCGAAGCTCTCATGCGTGCCGAACGGGTCGGGCACCTTGGTCAGCGGCATGTCGATGTAAGTCGCAAGCATATCGCGACGCGGCACGTTGCCCGGCACTTTGCGCATACCGTCCATGTCATCGGAGAAGGCGATCAGTTCGGTTGCCACCTTGTCCTCGGTCAGGACCCGAAAGGCGTGGCGCACCATGGACGTGCGTGCCACCTCGCCAAAGGTTCCGATATGCGGCAGGCCAGAGGGACCGTAGCCGGTTTCGAAGACCACCGGACCCTCTTTCGGCTCTTTGCCCAGCCGCGCGATCAGCTTGCGCGCTTCCTCGAACGGCCAGGTCTTGGCGCTCTCGGCGAGCGCCCGCAGATCGGAGAAGGAGGTCGGCATGGCGAATATCCGAATGAGGTCGCCGCGACCGGTCAGCGGCTTGCGATTCGACCGGACACTAGGTATCCACCTCAGTAACGTCAACGGGTCGATTCGGTGTCGGCGATCAAGCCGAATTCCGGTCGGATTTAAGGGACCGGAACTGGGTCATGAGCCAAACGATCAGTCACCACCACGCGCTTTTGTATGTCATGGTCACGATGTCTGCCGTCGACCGATCGATGGACGATGTGGAGACCAATCGGATCGGTCAGATCGTCCAAACGCTTCCGGTCTTCGCCGATTTCAATCCGGACGAGATCGTCCATGCCGCCCGCAACTGCGCCGAGATCCTCCAGGACGAAGAAGGCCTCGATACCGTGTTGGCGCTGGTCGCCGAGGCCTTGCCTGCACGGCTTCATGAGACCGCCTATGCGCTGGCCGTCGATGTCGCAGCGGCGAACCTTTCAGTCGAACAGGAGGAACTGCGCTTCCTGCAATTGCTGCGCGATCGGCTCGGTCTCGACAAGCTGACTGTCGCTGCAATCGAGCGTGGCGCCAGGGCGCGCCATCAGGTTATCTAGCGCGCCAACGTCAATCGAACATCGGTCGTCTCACCAAGCTGTGTGCGGCCGTGTCTATGCGCGGCTGTGCGACTGCCTTACATAAGGGGCAGGTTGATCAGCGCATCTGAAACGCATGCCCTCTGAATTTGCAGAAGCCGCCTGGCGCCTTACCGCCTTTTTGTCCGTCTTCGTGATCATGGCCGTGGTCGAGACGCTGCTGCCGCGACGCGTGCGCCGGGAGAGCCGCGCCGAGCGCTGGCCGACCAATCTCGGCCTTGTTGCCATCGACGCCGTTGCGGTGATGGTGATCTTCCCGATTGCCGCCGTCGGCATGGCATTCTGGGCACAAGCGCAAGGCTATGGCCTTTTCAACATCGTCGGCGTTGCGCCATGGCTGGCCGGCCTTATTGCCTTCGTCGTGCTCGATCTGGCGATTTACGGTCAGCATGTCGCGACCCATAAGATCCCGATTCTGTGGCGAGTACACCGTGTGCACCACGCCGACCATGATCTCGACGCGACCTCAGGCCTTCGGTTTCATCCGATCGAGATCGTTTTATCGGTTGGGTTCAAGATGCTCGTCGTCGTTGCCATCGGCGCGCCGCCCTTGGCCGTGTTTTTGTTCGAAGTGGTGTTGAACGGTGCGGCGATGTTCAATCACGCCAATTTCGCCATCCCGAAATCCATCGACCGGGTGCTGCGGCTCTTTGTGGTGACACCGGACATGCACCGCGTGCATCACTCTATCGAACGACAGGAAACGGACGCCAACTACGGCTTCAACCTGTCGATCTGGGATCGCATTTTCGGCACCTACATTGCCGAGCCGTCGAAGGGGCAACTCGGCATGACCCTCGGCCTGCCAAATCAGCAGGGACCGGGACCGCAACGCCTTCTCTGGTGTCTGGCATTTCCATTTCGCGGCAAAGCGGCCGACCAGCCGGAATCAGTAAATGCTGATCGGGAAGTGGCGTAGATAAATTTCCTGGTAACGCCCGCTCTCTTGGACCTTGTCGAGCCCGTAGTTCAACGCCTGACGTAGGACGGTGTTGCCGGGTGCCACGGCAATCGCGATGCCCTCGCCGAAAAAGGCGCTTTCGGTGTAGGGACCACCGATAAGCCGGCAGCAGTCTTCCGACACGGATCCGTGAAGCCAAAATGCAAGCGCGATGCCGTCGGCGAAAACGAGATCGACGCGGCTTTCTTTAAGCGCTTTGAAGGCGTCTCCGGGCGTTTGATAGTCGAGCCGGCTTGCGCCAGGAAAGAATGTGCCGACGAATGCGTCATGGGCGCTGTCCACGACGACGCCGACAGTTTTGCCAGTGAGTGCCTCAGGGGTTAGTTCGACTGCCGGGGCCGCCTTCCTGACAGCGAACCGCGCCGGCGTCGTCAAGTAGCGATTGGTGAAGTCGTAGATCTTGCGGTTGCCTTCCGTCACGGCGACGGCCGCAATGACGGCGTTTTCGCGCGCTTCCGTAACAGTCGTCTGCAGAGTCACCCAGGGGCGGACCTGGACGACGCAGGCGAGCGAGAGTTCCTCGCAGATCGCACGGGCGAGATCGATGTTGAAACCGGCGATCCTGTCGTCCGGCGTCACATAGTTGAAGGGCGGAAAATCCGGCGTCGTCAAGAAACGGACAAAGGACAGCCCCGTCAGATCAGGACGCTCAAGCCGTCGCTGTGGATCGCGAAAACTAGGAATGACAACAGGCGAAGGTGTCGCCGCGGTTTGGGCGATCGTCGGACGATGTCCCATGACGCACAACACCAATATCGAGAATAGCAAAACGACACAACTAAAAGTAGAGTATTTATTCATTATCTATACTCATAGTAGAAAATAAATTTGGATGTTTTTGTTTCCGGTTGATGAAGTTATACTCTCAGATGAGGCGTTAAAGACTGAACTAAACTAATCAGTGCTTAAGCAGAAATACTTCGGCGCGACAGACCGCTCCAAAGCACGGTCGGTCTCTTCGCATGCCCGGCTGCCGGGGTCCAGCCCAATCCCGGCGTCGCGTTCCGTCGCAAAGAGGAGGCGCCCGACCGATCCCTACCCATCGGCGGCGATGGTGACGGCTCTTCGGCGCTTGGGTGTCAGCGAAGCAGTACTGGACGAAGCGCAGCGTCAGGCGCGCCAAACGCTTCGACCGCTCCATGAAGTGCTGATCTGTGAGTTTGGTCTTGCGGATCACATCATGGCCCGGGCCACGGCCGAAGCGCTCGGTCTAGTATACCTGCGCGGACCGCAGATCGACATCGACAAGGACCAGTTGACGCATCAAATCGAGGCCGGCCGCGGGATCGGCAGCCTGATCCCGATGCGGCGAAAGCCAGGCGTCCCCGTTTGGGTGATTGGCTTCAGTGCTCAGTCAGTCGATTTCCTTCTCCGCCTGACCCGGCAAACGCTCGACCGTCGCTATTATCCGGCCATTGCGACGCGTCAAAACCTGGTAGACGCCATCGGAAAAGCGTGTGGTCCCGCAATCGCCATCCAGGCAACAAACGAACTCGACCGGCGCGCTCCTCTTTTGAGCGCTGCGCGAGGCGCGCTGCCTTGGCAAAGCCAGTGCTTGATCGCGGGCGCAATCGTAACGACCGCCGGTCTCTTGTTCCAACCGATGCTCACCGTATCGCTCGCGGGATTTGGTCTGTCCTTCATCTTTGCCGGACACACCCTTCTTCGCGCCTTTGCAACGGCGCTTGGACTGTGGCGCCTGGCATCGGGTCGACCCTTTTCAGCGCTGCCGAGGATGGCACTCAGCGACCGCGCCCTGCCGCGCTATACCGTGTTGTTTCCGCTGCACCGGGAAGCGAATTTGTTGCCGCAGATCAGGGATGTGGTGACGCGGCTCGATTATCCCAGGCACAAGCTAGACGTCGTTTTGCTTTTGGAGGCCTCCGATACGGCGACGATCCAGTCGGCGCGCGCCATGCGCTGGCCATCTTACGTGACCATCCATCCCGTTGCGGACTACGGGCCGAAAACGAAACCCAAGGCGATGAATGCCGCTCTACAGCACGCCACCGGCGACCTGATTGTCGTCTACGACGCGGAGGATCGGCCTGATCCAGGCCAATTACGGCTGGCTGCCGAGACCTTTGCCGCGCTACCCGACGATGTGGCTGTTTTGCAGGCGCGCTTGTGCTTCTTCAACCGACACGAGAATTGGCTGGCTGGGCAATTCGCCATCGAATACGCCGCCCACTTCGGCTTCCTCCTGCCGGCATTGGAGAAATTGCGGTTGCCGATCCCTTTGGGCGGCACGTCGAACCATATCCGCGGCCTTATGTAGCAACGGCACCAGATACTCAGTAGATGCGTTCGCCGATTTTCGCCATGCTTGGGGGATGAGACGCGCCCGCACTGACACCTTCGAGCATACCATATCAGGGCTACTGACCAAGCGGGCTGATCTGTTCAATGAGGCGGAGAAGATTAGAGACCGCCTAGCCGAGATCAGGAACGATATCGGGGCCGTGGATCGTACATTGTCCGTACTTGGCTATGAAGGTGACCTAGACGCCAAGATGCCCCGTCAGAAGCGTGAAGTGCTGTTTGGGCGGGGTGAGCTTCAACGGGCTATTATGGGCGTTCTGCGGGATGCTGAACAACCGTTGTCCAGTCGGGACATAGCTCGTGAGATAATTGCTCTACGGGGTGAGGACGCGCGAGATCGGCGCTATCTGTCCGATCTGGTTAAGCGGGTGTCGAAAGCGTTGCGGAAACTGCGAGACGACGGGCGGGTTACGGCGCAGACGGATCGGCAGGGAAACTTATTTTGGAGTTTTCTGTAGTTATTCAGTGGAACAGTTGGCGCCAAATGTTGGACAATTTACATGCACGTGTACAGTCATCGCAGTGATTCGCGGGGGTGCAATTGGCGGAGCTTGCTTTACTGGACCAGCCCGGTGGCCGTGTTTGGGTAGCCGAGGCTCCGAATTGGACAAACGAAAAAGAACGCGGAGATACACTTCTGATAGGCATAAATCCGGGTGCTTTTGATAGGCGATTAAATCGCGGCCAGCGTTGGATACTTGGTCAAATGCACGGGGTTGTCGGCACTGGGCTGATATTCACTGAGCATGTTTTCAAAGGCCTCAAACGCGACATGTACGTGCGCAAAGACCGGGACGCTGCCAAAAATAAACTCGCTTTGACCTGGAAAGCGGGGCGCGATGCCTATCTCGTCGGCCCGGCGCACGACTGCAGGGTGGAGTTTCATCCCGCCGCGCCGGGAACGGTTTTCGCAGTTTACATATCAATTAACGCAATGTTAAAGGATTTCCCTGCCATTTATGGTTGGGCCGAGCATTGGACTTGGATCGACGATGATCCAGATGTTGTCGGTGCACCCATCGATTGGCAGGATCGCTATGATGAACAACTCTGGCGCAAGGAGTGATCCTTGTTTCGGAGCCGTCATACGTGGCCGAAAGGAAGGGGAGAAAGATCGTGTTGGAGACGATAAGGGTAGAGATGCCCGAAGGCGCGGAGATAGGAAATTTCGCGCCAGTTGCCTACTTTGACAAGCACATGGATTGCCTGCGTGTAATGACGATGGACCGCAGCGTAACGGAAGAGCGCGTCAATGGCTCCATCACGCTTCACCGCTGTAATCACCGTTCCACAACCGACCCGGAGTACGTTGGATTTACCATCAAGGGCGTAAGGCACCTTTTTGATGAGGTTGGTATAGATTTGGATGGCGTGTACCTTCTTGCCGACATCGTGGATCGACTGGTGAAATATCGGCCCGGCACAGCAATGTCGTCAGTGCTAAAACTGATCTATCGCGACATTGATGTCAGTGGCGATTTGAAGGTTGATCTAGCGGCCTAAGCGGCCCGCTGCCAATAGCCAGCCCATACCCGGCTCACAGGCGATTGCATGGCGTTGTGAATGACGGCGTGCGCATTCACACCGTTTGACCGACGGCGATGATCTTCCAGCCATGCAGCGTGGTTCGCGTACTGGTACAGGTAGCGCGGTGACACGCGGTGATGCTGACCATTGACCATACGGCGAAGGCGCGAGAAATAGCTTTCGACTTGGTTCGTGCAGATACCGTCGATGCTGTAGGCTTCGCTGTGGTTGATGCGCCCGACGTGCCAACCGTCATGTAGGGCGTCCCAATGGGTCGCCTCATCGGCCATCATGGTTGCTGACCGGCTCACAAACCGCTTAGCCAGATCAACGCCCTCGCCTTCCTGGCGAACCACGAAAGGCAATGTGCGGCCCTTGCGTTCACGCAGGGCCACGACAACGCGGCGCGTGCCGGTCTGGTGTTGAGCCAAGCGGCGATCCTTCCGGTTCTCTTTCAGGTTCGACTGGCGGATATGCCCGCCGAAATAGGCGCCGTCGATCTCCACTTCGCCGTTCAACTCCGTGATCCCCGCCTTTTCATTGCCCATAGTCTCACGAAGTTTGTGAGCGAGGATAAATGCCGTCTTGTACTGGCAATCGAGATCGCGGGAGAGCTGTAGGGCAGAGATGCCCTTGGCGCCGTTCACAAAGATGCAGATTGCGGCCAACAGGTCGGTGAAGTCCATCTTGCGGCTGGCGAAGATGGTCCCCGACGTGACCGAGAACTGATGGTGACACGCCTTGCACTTGAACTTGCGGCGCGTGGAGATGTCATAGGCTTCGACACAGCCGCAACGCGGGCAAACAGGCCCACCATTCGTCTCATTCCAACGGATCGCGCAGAACGTCTTATAGGCCGCGTCCTCGCCGCCTTTGTAGATGTCCTTGAGGGAAAGAGTGCGGGCCTGAGCCGAAAGAAGAAAGTGTTGAGCCATCTGTCATAACCATATTCGATTATATTCTTAACCGAATATGGATATAGACATAGCCATTATCAAGGGTATATATAACCAAAAGTGGTTATTTTTTTGAGGCGACCAATGGCAAAGGCCGAGAACCAGAGCGAATGGGCGATCAAGGCAAAGAACGTCTTGAAAGCTGAGTTGAAGCGGAAGGGGATCGGCTATCGCGAGCTAGCCGACAAGCTCACTGCCATGGGAACGCCGATCACAGAGCAAGGCGTAAACAACAAAATCAGCCGAGGCGGATTCAGTGCGGCTTTTTTTGTGCAATGTTTCGAAGCAGCCGGGGAGCGAGAAATCCGGCTCTAATCGTCTGGCAGGTCAATAACTTGATGCACCTCGGTCACGACATATGCGACGACACGACCTTCGCGTAGGCGGACATTTGCATCAACAATGAAGCCTTTCTTGTAAATATTGTCGTCGACCTCCCTGATTTCGTGTTTGATTGTTTGCTCTATCAACTCCGATCCATAAATTAGCGCCTTTGGCTTCCCGATAACTTCCTCGATCACGACGAGTTCGCCGGTTGCGTCAAGTTTGGTATCCGATTTACGCGACCGTTCGAACGTCATAAGCACCCGTTTGTGGTCGACGTGCTCCAACTTGTCCAATTTCTCTTTTTGTCCCGAGATTGTTCTTTCGGCTTCTCTTGCCTCTCCGCTAGTGAATTTAATCTCCAGGTTTCGATGCCAAACACCCTGCTCGTACTTGACCGTTTCAATGGTCATGTCCCCGTTTGCATCATTGGAAACTGAGCGGATGAATTCCCCAATTTCCTGGAGGTCTGTCTTTGTCGCGTCGGGGACGTGATTGCCCCGAATTAGATGTCGAAGTCGGTCACTAAACAGCGCGCCAAATCCCAAAACAATTAGGACAGTGTCCATCAGGCCGACCATGTCTTGAATGTTGGGAAACAGGTCAGCAACGATTGAGCCACGCCGCACTTCCTTTACATACATCCGCGCCCCGCCCTTAAGTTCGGGGTGGTTATGCTTTAAATAATCGTCAAATTGACTCCCAAGCCCCGCAAACAAAGCGGCAAAATCGCCGATTTCTACAGGGTCACGTAAGTCTAAGGTGATGGTGAGGTATGCGTTATTTTCTTCCATTGCCGAAGAATAACTAAGATTCGTCATCCGTCCACCACATCCGCTGCACCCTTGGTGCGTCTGCTACATAAGGCCGCATATCCGTCTCGATGTTCTGCGACAGGTTAGCGGTTGGGACGCATTCAACGTCACCGAGGATGCCGATTTGGGTCTGCGCATCCAGGCCCTCGGGCTGCGCACGCGCATCCTGAACTCTGAGACAGAAGAAGAAGCGGCCCACCAGTGGCACAATTGGCTGCGGCAGCGCACAAGGTGGCAGAAAGGCTGGATACAGACCTACGCGGTCCACATGCGCCAGCCCTTGAAGATGCTGCGCGCTCTTGGTGTGTTCCGCTTCCTCGGCTTCCAAGCGATGATGGGTGGCCTGATCCTGTCGCCGGTCTCGCATCTCGTTTTCATGGCGCTCTTGCTGGTCGGCCTGTGGCAGGGATGGTATTTGGCGATCCTTGACGATCCGACCGACCGCGCGATTACGCTCGTTGCCGTTTTCAACCTCTTTCTCGGCTACGGGGCGTCGTTGTCGCTCGGGATTCTCGCCGTGGCGACGCAGGGCTGGCCGGAGATGCGTCGTGCGGTGCTGGCGATGCCGATCTACTGGCTGGCAATGGCCGTCGCCTTCCTCCGGGCAATCGGTCAACTCTTCACCGATCCGTTCGCTTGGGAAAAGACAGAGCACGGTGTCAGTGGACTCGTACGCAGGGCCACGCGGCGGTAGACAGCCGAAGCAGTGCCGATAGATGGAGCGGGCGATGGGAATCGAACCCACGACATTCAGCTTGGGAAGCTGACGTTCTACCTCTGAACTACGCCCGCATAACCTGTCACGTTCATTGTCCGGCGGTTTACTGTCAAGATTGTTTTCGCAGCGGCACTCATCGTAACCATGCCAGGACACATCCGATAGCGGGCGAAAGAGACCATGGGTGAGACCAAGACAGTGCGCGATCGACTTATCAAAATTCTCGATGATCCCCGTTTCGAACGCGTGATCATCGCTATCATCATCGTCAATGCGATCACACTGGGTTTGGAGACCGTGCCTCGGGTCATGGCGACGGCCGGCGGTCTCCTGATGGCGCTTGATCGCGTGATCCTTGGAATATTCGTCACCGAAATCGCCGTTCGGCTCTATGCGCGCGGTTGGGCCTTTTGGCGCGACCCCTGGCGCGTGTTCGACTTCATTGTGGTTGCAATCGCATTGGTCCCGGCGACCGGCAATCTCTCCGTGCTGCGGGCCTTTCGCATCCTGCGCGTGTTGCGCCTGGTTTCGACGGTACCGGCGATGCGTCGCGTCGTATCCGGCTTGTTGGTCGCTATTCCCGGCATGGGATCGATCGTTCTTCTCCTCGGTCTGATCTTTTACGTCTTCTCCGTTATGGCGACGAAGCTCTACGGCGCCACTTTCCCCCTATGGTTCGGATCGATCGGAGAATCGGCCTACTCGCTGTTTCAAATCATGACGCTGGAAAGTTGGTCAATGGGCATCGTCAGGCCAGTGATGGAGGTCCATCCTTATGCCTGGGCCTTTTTCTTGCCCTTTATCTTGGCGACCGCGTTCACCGTCTTGAATCTTTTCATCGGCATTATCGTCGACGCCATGCAGTCTCAGCACCAGGAAGAGGCCCATGACGAGCGCGATGCCATGCTGGCCCAAAGCCGTCAGGTCCTCGCCGAAGTTCAGGCACTGCGCGGTGAGGTGGCCGATCTGCGCATGCGGCTCTCTGACGGCGCCGTCAATCAAAAGTGAGGCGCATGTCAGTGCGAAGCCGTGCTAGGCGTGCGGCGAATCGATTATTGGATGTCGCATGAGAGACGCAGTTGTTGAAACACCGCCTGAAGTCGCTGTCGGCATCGGTAAGTTTGTCGATCCCGATCGAACCTCTGCCGGTGAACAGCGCGCCTTCGTCGCGCTCGATCGCTTGGAGACGCTGTGGTTCAACACAGGCACGCTGTGCAACATCGAGTGCGCGAACTGCTATATCGAATCGAGTCCGAAGAACGACCGGCTTGTCTATCTGACGACAGACGATGTCGTATCCTATCTTGATGAAATTGCCCGTGACGGCTGGCCGACCCGTGAGATCGCGTTCACCGGTGGCGAGCCCTTCATGAACCCCGACATGATTGCCATGGCCGAGGCAGCCCTGGCCCGTGGGTTCGCGGTTTTGATCCTCACCAACGCCATGCAGCCGATGCAGCGGCCGCGTGTCCAGGATGGATTATTGCGCTTGAACGCGGCGTATGGTGACAAGTTGACGATCCGCGTGAGTCTCGATCATTACACCCAGGCCCTGCACGACGAGGAGCGTGGTCTTGGGTCTTTTTGCGTGGCAATCGAAGGGCTCGATTGGTTATCCGGACACGGCTTTGACCTGTCGGTTGCGGGACGGACCAGATGGACCGAATCCGAAACGAGTGCACGCGCCGGCTTTCATGCACTTTTCGAAGCGAGAAGCATTGGCATCAATGCCGATTGCCCGAACGAGCTGATACTGTTTCCGGAAATGGACGAAACGGCGGAGGTGCCGGAGATTACGACACGATGCTGGGGCATCCTCGGCCTCGCGCCCTCATCGGTGATGTGTGCCTCGAGCCGGATGGTTGTAAAGCGCAAGGGCGCCACGAAACCCGTCGTGCTGCCCTGCACACTCCTGCCGTATGATGCCGATTTCGAAATGGGTCAAACGCTGGCCGACGCGGCCTTAGCCGACGGCGGCAACTTTGCCGACGGCGCGGTCAAGTTGAACCATCCCCATTGCGCGAAGTTTTGCGTTTTGGGTGGCGGATCGTGCTCCGCTTAGCCTTGGCGCATAGCTTACTGGACGAGCGACGTGACCTCGATCAATCCTGAAGGCCGCGCACGGGCGCACAGAACATAGTATAGAGTTTCTCAACCAGTTCCCGGACCTCATCGTCGAGCAATCGATAGTAGATTACCCGCCCATCGCGCCGCGTCGCCACCAAGCCTTCCAAGCGCAACCTTGCCAATTGTTGCGAGACCGCCGCTTGCGGCATGGTCAAGATAGACTCCAGTTCCGAGACCGATTTCTCGCCCTCAGACAAAATGCAAAGAATGAGAAGCCGCGTCTCGTGGGACAGCGCCTTGAGTAGGTCGCTTGCCTTTCTGGCTTGCTCCAGCAACCGGTCGCGCGCCTGGGGATCATTCAGGTCTTTTGCAGCGGGTAGGGTCATAAAACGGCCGTCACGTCATCGCCGGTTTTCGCTGGCAACATCTTGAAGCATCGAATTTAGCACACGGCGCAAGCGAAATGCAGCCCGTGCTGTAACCGATCTGCGATCGCCGGACCGTTGGTCTTCCAGCTTCAGATCATGGTCCGGCTGCCGAGGGTCACGTGGCCTCGATGAAAAGCGCATTGGATGGACGACTGCGTCGTCGTTGGCAACAATCTCATGCGAAAGCCCAGTGAATTCAGGGCTACTCGTCATCAGGCGTTAACCATCCCAATTGACTCAAAGTTATCAGGCTGCATGTAAGCTGACCGATCACGAAGGACAGGTCTTTCCGGCGCTTTAGTTGGTTTTGGCGCGCGATGCTTAACGTATCGCAGGACCGACTAACATATCTGCGCGCCGAAGATCGTGATCGGGGCGGAATGAATGGAAGCGATTTCGCGCTTTGCGCGTCGGTGGGCTACGGGGTTCAACGCACTCAGCCTGATTGCGCTCGCTCTCGTTCTTGCGGCCGGCTATGCTGCGGATCGCCAAAATCGCGAGGCTGCCATGTTTCAGCAGCGCGCGTCCGTCCAGAAACAAATCAGCCTTATCCGTGCGCAGCTAGAGGGCAATATCAACGTCAACGTCCAATTGGTTCAAGGCCTGATAGCAACCCTGATGACCGAACCGGACATGGATCAGGAGCGCTTCAGTTCACTGGCAAAGCCCCTCTTCTCGTCCGAGCACCAACTTCGACATGTTGCTGCTGCCCCCGGGATGGTCATCACGTTGATTCACCCGCTTAAGGACAATGAGCAAGCTGTCGGGTTGGACCTGGGAGCGAACCCCAATCAAAGAGCGGCTGTGCTCAAGGCTAAAAACAGCGGCGAGAGCGTGTTCGCTGGGCCGGTCGATCTTGTCCAAGGCGGTGTCGGTTTTATCGCGCGTTTTCCCGTGTTCACGGGCACAGGCGGATCCAGGGCCTTTTGGGGGATCGTATCCGCGGTCATCGACCTTGAGCGCCTTTATTCGCAAAGCGGACTCTTCAATCCGGACCTACCCATAGAGATTGCTCTTGTTGGTAGAGACGGGACGGGCGCCTCGGGCGAGCATTTCTTTGGGCCTGCCTCAGTCTTGGCAGGCGATCCCGTCGCGACCGAGGTCCTTCTCCCTAGCGGCTCCTGGCAGCTCATCGCTGTCCCTAAAGCCGGTTGGCGGCAGACGATGCGAGACTTCTGGTTTCAGCGGCTGACAATTGCGGCAGTTGGCCTGCTGGTGATGCTTCCACTCGTTGTGGCCAGCTATGTCAACAACCAACGCAGGCGCAATCTTCGTGAGCTGCAACGGCGCGAGGAGCATCTGCAGCACCTGTCGCGACGCTTGGAACTTGCCCTCGATGCATCGCGCGTTGGCGTGTGGGATTATGCGATTGAAACCGACGAGTTGGTCTGGGATGACCAGATGCGGCAGCTCTATGGGATACCGGCCGATCGGGTGCGTGTCACTGTCGACGACTGGCGCAATGCACTTCACCCAGATGATCGCGAGGACGCGGATCGCGATTTCAACGCGGCCTTGCAGAACAGGACCGTTTACAAGACGGAGTTTCGAGTCCTCTTGCCCGACGGAGGAATCCGTCACATTCGCGCGAAAGCCGCGATTCACGAGGGGGGCAACGGGGCCACGCACATCATCGGACTGAATTGGGACGTGACGGCCGATGTGGAACTTCAAAGGTCATTGAAAGATGCCAAGGTCGCAATTGAGCAGCGCAATGCGCAGCTTGAGGAAGCCAAGGCCCACATCGAACATATGGCTCTGCACGACAGTCTGACGGGCCTTCCCAATCGACGGTATTTCGATCAGGTCTTATCGGGGCAGACCCGCTTTAACGATCTGTCGGAAAGCGCGCCGAAAGCGCTTCTGATCGTTGATTTGGACCACTTCAAGCAGATTAACGACACAATGGGGCATTCGGCTGGCGATGCTCTGTTGATGCACGTATCGAACATATTGCGATCGGTTGCGCGACCTTCCGACTTCATCGCGCGTATCGGTGGCGACGAATTCGTGATTGTCTGCCAGCAGCAGATCGAGCGGCAACACCTCACCATCCTGGCACAATCGATCATCGCAAAAACCAGTCAGCCCATGGCGCACAACGGAAGTGCTTGCGCCTTTGGCGTCAGCATTGGTATCGCCTCGGTGCAGGACTGTGCCGGAGACGACTGCAGCCTTCTGGTGAACGCCGATCTCGCGCTTTATCAGGCGAAAAACACCGGTCGAAGCAATTTTGCATTCTTCTCGCATCAGCAAAAACTGCAGACGCTGAAAAAGAGAGAACTTGCCGACGAGATCGCGGCCGGTCTCGAAGCCGGTGAGTTCGAGTCGTATTACCAAATTCAATACGAGGCACGCACACAATCGATCGCGGGCGTCGAGGCCCTGGTGAGATGGCACCATCCGGATCGAGGACAGCTATCTCCGTCGGACTTTTTGCCGACCGCCGACGAATATAACCTCACAGCGCAGATCGACCATGCGATCCTGAAACAAACGCTTCGTGATCTGGATTGGTGGTCGGCATCGGGTCTGAAGGTGCCGCATGCATCTGTGAATGTTTCGGCGCAGCGGTTGAATGATCCGGACCTCGTGGCGCGTCTGGAAGATCTTGAATTCGCGCCCGGCACGCTTTCCTTTGAACTGTTGGAATCGATATTCTTCGACGATTATGAAGCCATCGACATTGCCAGCATCGAACGGATCAAAGATCTCGGAATCGAAGTCGAGATCGATGACTTCGGCACCGGACACACCTCGATCATCAGTCTGCTGAAGATCAATCCGTCGCGCCTGAAGATCGATCGTCAGTTGATCATTCCAATGCTGACGGCACCGTCATCGCTGAAACTTGTGCAATCCGTTATCGATATCGGTCGGTCGCTTGATATCGAAGTCGTGGCGGAAGGGGTCGAGACGGTCGAGCATGCGCGCCTCCTGCGCGATATGGGATGCGACCTGTTACAGGGCTATGCCTTCGGTCGTCCAATGCCCGCTCGGGAGATCCTGACGCACTATGGTCCAGGGAGCAGGCAGTACGCCTGAGCTGAAGGCGTTTGTGTATGTCTGGCGCTACTGTTACTCGCTTTTGGGATGGACCAATCGGATCGGGCTGGTCAGTGATCTCTTGCTGCCGGGCGCTCGCAGCCCAAGTCTAGAAAATCGATCTCCCGTTCGGGAGTTCTTCGTGACCATGCAGCCGAGCCAGCATACTCATCGGAGATTCGTGTGATTGTTGGAATATCGACGAATCTTGACAGTCTTGGATCTCGCCGCACGACATCTGCCAACAAGCGTGCATAAACGACATCGCCGCCGTGAAAGCCATCGATGTACTCGCAGTCGTCCTCGCCGATGCGCGTGGGCAACGAATAATCGAAGATCGGCACACCGTCTTTTTGAAGTTGATCCACCAGAGCCGGCCAATGTTGAAATCGTCCGGAGTCTTGCATTGCTCGCGCCACCGTCGTTGCGAAGGGTGGCAAGATCACGGTGTAATCAATGCCTAAGTGGTCGAGCATATCCAACCCTTCAAAGAATTGAGCATACCGACCTTCATTGAGCGCTTCACCCCACCGAAATCGATGCTCGCCTGTTTGAATTGCGCCCAGCGAAAAAGAGAAACCTTGATCGATGCTCACGCGACGGCCGGTCAGAAGTTGTTCATAGTGGAAAGAGCCAAACGCGCTGAAGCCTTCTCGTCGCAGATGGCCGTGCAGCCCCATGAAGCGAGTTCCACCTCCACGAAGGATGGACGCTGTTAGCGCCTGTAACCTCGCTGCACTGTCACTGTGGGCCGTAAGGTATTGATGCACAGCCACTGCATGCTCCTCGGGACTGCGACCCTGGTGTGGCCGGCGCCCATCTACTGGGTCGTCGGCAAACCACGACAACTCGGCAACGATTATCAGGTGTTGCGGTCTATGGCGTCCGGCAAAGTTGCGCGCGATAAACTCGTGAAGTTCAGATGGACTGTCGACGGTCGATTGCAAGTTCACGAATGGTGCTGAGAAAAACGGCTGTCGGAACGGACCGGCTCGGCTCGTGCCAATAACGGCAATTTCCGGCCTGTGATAACGCAGAAGTGCTTCCTTGTAGGCGACTGGCTCCAAGAAAGGAGAATGGTATAGCGCATCTAGAGCATGCTGTTGGCGCACTCGAGCTTCATGCGTTGGCGTCTCGCCGATAATCGTGAGGAACAAAACAACCAGCAAGGTGGCGCCACCGGCCAAGATCAACGAACAGATAATCGATATGCCGCTAATGCGCCAAAGCTTGCGAGCGCGTGCCAGCTCAATCTGGGTCGTCATTGCAAGACTCGTGTCTTGTGGAATGATCTGCGGCGTATATGTCAGCAGCCCGAGTTTGGTCGTGAATCCGCATCAAAAGTTGAAGTATATGAACTCTGTGTAGGCGCCATCACGCAATTGTAGCACGCTCACCGCTGCGATTGTGACGATTGAGAAGATGCACAGCACCAACGGCAAAGAGGCTAGGCGATATAAGCGCTGTCCCGAGTTAATGGCGCGTTCGATCAAGCCGATTGGGTGTTGATAGCGGCGATTGGAAAAGTGGCCATAAACATCTAACGAAGTCCTGTAACGACGTAGGACATAGGAAAAATTTGGAGCAAAAAGCGAAATCGCCAGTCCAACGACAATAATCCAAGGGCCAGCAACCCCGTCGACGATTAGTGTGGACCAGTGTGCCGACAACGTGTCAACCGCCTCTCCTTGTGGGGTGATCCCGAACATTGCGGTAATCAACGTGAGCGCCCCGGAAAAAGTGGTTGCCCGAAAGAAGACCCAAGCAATCATGACGGCCAATAGTGTTATTGCCCAACAGATGGCCTTGGGTAGCTGAAAATTGAGGCGCAGTGACAATCGGGCCCATTGGGCTGCAACTGCTAAGTATAGCCCATGAAGCGCACCCCAAAAGACGAAAGTCCAGCCGGCCCCGTGCCACAACCCGCCAATTAGCATGGTCACGAAGAGGTTGGCTGCGGTGCGGGCATCACCCTCGCGACTTCCACCTAGAGGAATGTAAAGATAGTCGCGCAAGAACCTAGACAACGTAATGTGCCATCGACGCCAGAACTCGCTTATGGATGCGGCTTGATATGGTGACAGAAAATTCATCGGTATGCGAAGGCCGAACATCAACGCAAGTCCGCATGCCATGTCACTATAGCCAGAAAAATCAAAGTATATTTGCACAGTGTATCCGAGAGTGCCGACCCAGGCATCATAGAGAGATATCGCCATTCCAGAATCAGCAGCATTGAATACGATTGATGTATGGAATGCCGCTTGATCGGCAATTGTAGTTTTCTTTAATAGCCCAATGGCGAATAGCGCCGTACCGATAGTGAAACTGCGCGGCTGAAACGCTCTCATGAGTTGACGAGAGAATTGTGGCTTCAGCTCCTGATATAGCGTTATCGGTCCAGCAATCAGCTGAGGAAAAAATGCCACAAAGAGGAAAAAATCCAGAGGATTACGCGCCGCCTCTACTTTGCGGCGATGCACATCCACAACATATCCGATTTGCTGAAATGTAAAAAAGGAGATTGCTAGCGGCAATATCAGCGGCTGCAAATCGGCGAAGTTGCCCGTCATTGACATAAATGACTCTGCAAAGAAATTGCGGTATTTGAAATAACCTAGGAGGCACAGGTGAATACACACCGCCATCATTGTAATGGGGCGTGACCACGTCGTGTTTCCTCTACGATCCAGCGCATCTATTGCAAGCGCAATAATCCAGGTGAATCCAATACTTCCGAGCAGCAATGGTAAGAACTGCGCACCTTGTCCCGCATAGAATATCGCTGACGCGGTGATCAGTGTCGCTTGGACTAACCAGAGCTTCCCGGATTGTCGTGCGACATGGAACGCGGCAAGCGCGAGCGGCAAGAAGAGCAGGTAGAAAGCGATTGAGTTAAAGAGCAAGGAGACGGAATCCAGTTTGGTAACGAACTATGGGTTGCTGCTCGTAAGGCAGTCCGGTCCGCTCCTTTGCAACTCCCATAACCGAAGTGGGCTTTGGGTTGCCAATGGCCCTTACGGAGCATTGCGCACAGTTGCTTGAGAGTCCATCGTGGCCGGAGGAGATTGCGAGCGAGCTGGGTCAGCTTGGTGTGCCTGCATCGACCATGTTTGCGGTCATCTTCGCGCATCAGAGCGCCGTGCTTGGCGAACTCTGCGCTAACATCACTCAAGGTAACACAAACTCCGTAGAGGTCGAACGAACGAAGAGAGCCTGGTTTCCGACATGATCGAACTGGTTCGCCAGAACGGACGATATGGCTACCGGCGGCTCGCGGCTCTGCCTCCGATCGCGTGCTGGCAGGTCAATTCCTGGCGCCGCTCACACGCTCACAGTCTTCGCTCTTAGCCGTGTTTAAGCGTTCGCGGCTATCGGAGTGTTTCAGCTTACGCCCCTTAGCCGCTCTTCACGTCATTCAGGTGGAGGAGTCGGCCCAACGTCAGTGAAACGCATAACGATTTCGCGCCCACCTTGTTCTTCAATCAACCGATCCTGCGCGTCGAAAGCAGCACGTTCGGCGAAATCTGGATCGACATGATTACGCAGAGCCTTGGCAAGGCTGGCAACAATCCCGGGATTTTCTGTGGCAACGTTTCGCGTCTCTTCCGGATCAAGCTCAAGATCGAAGAGCTCGGGTTCAAAGCCCGCATATTCGATGTATTTCCAACGCCCCTTGCGCAGCATATAGGCCCCTGAGACTGCACCGGCGGCGTGGTACTGCGACATGATTTCGCGATCGCTCCCCTCCGACATTCCGGCCACATCCTGCAACGGCATGCCCGGGCGGTCGCCTGGCCAGTCCAGGCCGAAAACCCTTGGGATGGTGCACGACAGATCAAGTAGCGAGACGGGCGTGTCGCAGCGACCCTTGGGCATACCCGAAAGCGCGGCGATGAGAGGCACGCCGACGGCCTCGCGGTAGAGGTTCGACTTGCCCCACAAGCCTCTCGCGCCTGCATTGTCGCCGTGATCCGAAGCATAAATTACATCCGCCTCAAGTCCGGAAATCTGCAGTGCAGAAAGAATCCTGCCGACATTGCGATCCATCCAGTCGACGAGACCCCAATAGGCCGCGATGGCGTCCGTGCGTTCCTCCGGCGAGCGAAAGGCGCTCTCGCTATCCAGAAACGCATTTTGCTTCTCGACCCAGGGGTGACGCACATACCCATCTTTCGGCAGCAGCTTCGGTTCGGGCAGTTCCTGCTCGCGATAGCGGGAGAAGAACGGTTCGGGGCAGACCAAAGGAAAATGCGGAACAACAAGACCGATGTAGAGGCACCATGGCCGATCGTCGCCCTGTGCCGCACGATCGGCGAACCAGCGTTCCACCCTTTCGACGACCGCCTCGTCGTATTTGGTATAGGCGCTCTCTCCTGGGCCAATGCAATCGCCCAACAGGCGCATATCCGGTGCTCTACGCTCCGCCTCACGACGCACCGACAGCGACACCATGCCGATGCCGTCTTTAATCATCATGGGCAGATGCATGGCGTCGAAGCCCACCGGATCGGCGACATCGCGGAAATGTAACTTGCCGATCGATTCCACTTGAACACCGCCACGTTGCAGCACGTGCATCCAGCTCTCGGGCGCGCCGGAGTATGGCATGGAATTGTCCCAGTGCCCGGTCTCGTGGATATGCCGCCCGGTGGCGAAGGCCGCCCGCGCGGGCACGCAAATAGGCGAGGGCGTATAGGCATCGGAGAACACCGTGCCGCGCGCCGCCAGAGCATCCAGGTTCGGTGTTTGCACGAACGGGTGCCCCACACAGCCCATGCCGTCGGCGCGATGCTCATCGGAGAGGATAACGACGAGTCCCTTCGCCATTCGCTCGGCTGTCCTAGCTGGACCAGTCAGCACGGCGGGCCTCGATGACCGAGGCAAAGTCATTATCCGCGTTACCCATGGACATCGCGTGTTGGTAGGCGTCAGAGGCGACGGCGATCAGGGGATTTTCAGCACCCAGTTCAGCAAAAAGTCTCGCGGCCTCTTTGGCATCTTTGGCGGCGATGGCCAGCTTCGCGCCGGTTTCATTGGGCAGGTCCAGCATCTGCGGCGCCTTGCGCCGGAACAGCGGAGTCGAAGCCATGCCCCCGCAATCGCTGACAACTTCGACAAACCGGTCGAGATCAAGGCCCGCCTTCTCGGCCGCCACCAGGGTTTCGGCGATGGCCACCATCTGCACGTGGCCAAGCCCGTTCTGCAGGATTTTCACCAGGCTTGCCGCCCCTGGCCCGCCGACATGGGTTATCCCGCGCGCGGATGAAGCTGCCACGGGCAAGGCCGTCTCGACGGGTGCGTCATCGCCGGAGATGACAAGGTAGGTCTGCGCAATTTCCGCATCCCACGCCGAACCGAAGATCGGGCACTCCACATAGGCTATCCCGCGGGCCTTGAGGCTCGCATTAAGGCGCCGGGCCATATCCTGCGGCACTGTGGAATTATCGACGCAGATCAAGCCGGGTTTGTCGATACGGGCGTAGACGTCTTCGATGATCTCGAGCGACGGCAGGCAGGTGAAAAGTACCTCGCTTTTAGCGACGCAGTCCTCCAGCGAGTCTGCAATCTGCATCCCTGCCGCACGTGCCGCGGCATAAGGCCGGTCGGAACGATTGAGAACCGTGACGTCGTGCCCCGCTTCCTTCAGGTGCCGCGCGAAGGGCAGGCCCATGGCGCCCAGTCCGACATAGCCCACGCGCACGTCAGTTGTCCTCCATGACAGTTTGCTCCTGCACGCCCAGCCCTGCGATCTCGGTCCGGACCCTGTCACCGGGTTTGAGGAAGCGCTTGGGGTCCATGCCGAAACCGACGCCGGCAGGTGTGCCGGTTGTCACGATGTCCCCGGGCTCCAAGGTCATGAACTCGCTGATGTGCTCGATCACGGTCGGCAGATCGAAGATGAAGTCCGCCGTTGAGCCGTTTTGCATCTGCCGGTCGTTGACCGACAGCGATAGGGCCAGCGCATGCGGATCGGCCACGTCCGTGACTAGGTAGGGGCCGATCGGCGTGAAGCTGTCATAGCTCTTGCCCTTGGCCCATTGGCCGCCGCGCATGAGCTGATAGTGACGCTCCGAAATGTCGTTCAAAACCATGAAGCCCGCGAGATGATCGAGAGCGCTATCCCGTGCGACTCGTTTGGCTCGTGTGCCGATCACGAAAGCAAGCTCGATCTCCCAATCGAGCATCTGGGAACCCGGCGGCAGCAGGATTGGATCATTCGCCCCCGACAGCGACGAGGGTGATTTAAAGAAGATTACCGGTTCTTCCGGGATCTCCATTCCGGCCTCAGTTGCATGATCGTGGTAGTTCAGACCGACACAAACGATCTTCGATGGGCGCGCAACACAAGGAGCGTAGCCGTCGTGTTCCTCGACGACCGGCAAGGCTCCGATATCGGCGGATTGCAGTGCGGCCAACCCGCCACCGGCGAAAAATGCAGGATCGAGATCACCCGCAACGCTTGAAACGTCGTAACACGTTTCACCGAGCTTCACGGCCGGAACGATCGCACCATCGCGACGCAGGCGACACAATTTCATGGATCAGGACTCCTTGAACAGAGCGTTGGCGCGCGCTCCTACTCGGGAAGAGGCGGCAGTCGCCCCGCAGATTTCAGTTCGGTGAACGCCCGCCAGGTAGCTTCGACACCATTGGCGACCGAGATCGCGGGGTATTCCGGTAGATGCGCGCGCAACGGCGCTTCGTCGAGATCCGGCGGGAATGGAAAAGGCGCACCGCTTGCGGTAACCCGATGGTCGGGCGACAACCGGCCCAACACGACCAGGCCGGCTTCGATCGTCTCGCATCGCCCATTCAGATCGAAGGCGTGCGCCCCGGCGCCGTCCTGGCTGACCGCCGCGATGAAGGCCGCAGCGGCTTCGCCGGCGTAGAGCCAGCTATAGGGACCGGTGAAGGGGATGTCGTAGGCCTCGTCCAGCGCGGCGGCCTGTATGCCGATGGTGTTCTTGGAGCTGATTCCTTGATCCCGCGCGACCCCATAGACGACGTTCGGCCGCAGACCAACGGACGGGACCTGCCAGTCCTTCCAGTAGACAAAGGCCGTCTGCTCATTGGCGACCTTGTAGGCGCCATAAAGCGTTTCCTTGTACGGACCGCCCGGCGGAAAGGCGGCCGCGGCGACCGAGGACGCGAAAACCGTCCGCTTGATTTGATTGTGTCGCGCGGCCTCAAGGATATTGATCGTGCCCTCCACGTTCACGCGCGCGCCGAGCGCAGGGTTGGCCGCGCAAAACGGCACTTGCAGGCCCGCCAGATGGATGATCGCGCCAATGTTCCTTGTTGAAACCAGATCGGCCACCGCCGCGCCGTCGGTTACGTCAAGCGCCGTCCAGTCAAGCGTCTCGGCCGCCTCCTCGCCCATGATCAGTGCGGCGCGGGCAGGGTTTTTCGCCAAGTCGCTGGCGATGACCGGAACGCCCGACCGACTGAGGATCGCGCAAACCCAAGCGCCGATGCAGCCGCCCGCACCCGTCACGAGGATCGGCGCCTTAAATCGACTGGGCGAGACCAGGAAGGGATCGGTGAGAAAGTTCATGTCGCGGCCTCTTCTTGAACGGATGCGAGCGCCTTGAACGTTCGGCAAAGCGTTCTGCCGATGGTGGACAACAAGGCAGCATCCACGGCCTCGGGCCCGTCGCTCGCCAGATGGAAGAAGCGCTGCGGCCCCATCAGCGAGAAGGCTGAGTAGCCACGCTTGAGAATCCACCGGATCTCACCGTTCTTGCGGTTGTAAGGTTCCGCCGAGAGATGCGGCAGCGCCTCGAAGGCGCGTTCGAGAGGGGCTTGCAGATCGCCCGAGCAGAAGAGCCAGCTTTCAGGCTCCGGACCGCGCGGGCTAAGGACACCATCTGTCTGCGCATAGGCCCGTGTGCCGATGGAGGCTCCAAGATGCAGCCAGAAATCGGTTTGATCGGGCGATGGCAGGAGGTCTTGCTCGAAGATATGATGAATGCCCATATGGCCGATCTCGTGCCCGGAGTTCGACAGAAAGAGGAAACTCTGCGGCATGTTCGACGCGGCCGCCCAACGGGCGAGGCCCAGCAAGAGAGCGATTCCCGCACCACGCTCGCCGGCGCAGCGGAACCAGCCGCTTTGCGGCGTGCTGACGACAATCCAGCGCGACCCTCGATCCAGACGGGACACGACATTGCGCGCTTTCGCGGCAGGGTTGTCGATGCCCGAGAGACAGAGTGTCGCTAGATCGCCATGGTCGGCTGCATCGCTCAGGACATGCCAGTGTTTCGGAGCGACCATGAGCACCGGAATCGGCCAGGGCTTCTGGTTAAGCGGCGGGATCACGTTCTGTCCGTAGATCTCCCCCGACGCATGGGGTGTGCAGCCGACGATTGCGCGAGCGCCAGCCTGGGCGGCGGCCTCGATCTTGGTGGCGTGATCGCTCTTGGCTGTGACCATCAGGTCGTCGAACAGCACCAGTGCAGACTTGCCCCTCAGATCGCCACCGGCCGCAAGCGGCAGATTGATCGGATCGTTCCCGATCGGCGTAGGGTGCCAGAGGGGAAAGGCACCGATCCGCGTGCCGAGCGTTTCGACCCAGCAGGACTCAAGCTGAAACTGGCGCAGTGGCCAGGTGTCGAAGTCGGCCTGAAGTCCCGCAGCGAGCATCTCCTCCTTGATCCAGCCGGCTGTCTCAAGATCGACCTTTGAAGCTGTGCGGTGTTCGCCCATCCGGGCGTACTGGATCACGTCGGCGCGCAACGCTTCCGGTGAAAGCGGATCGGTCATGATCTGAGCGTCCTCGCGAACATCCCGGCGGCGATGCGCCAGACATCCTCCGACGCCGCTGCGTCGTGGCAATGCCGCTGGGGAAAGCTCCAGCCATGTGCCGCTTCGTAGTCGCGCGCCTCGCCCGTCACACCGAGGGCCAGCAGTGCCTCGCGCAGCAGCGCCTTGTCAGCGTCGGAACAGGACGGGTCGTCCTTGGCGAATGCCAAGAACAGCTCGGCGCGGATCTTCGGGATCGCGCGCTCGCAGGACGACGGGCCGTCCCAGATCATCTGTCCGCCATGGATCGACAAACACGCGCGGACAGCATCGGGATAGGCCGCCGCCGCCGCGATCGCGTGCCGTCCGCCCATACAATAACCGACGGTGGCCCAGGCATTGATCGCCTCGGACTGCATCAGCGCGCCAGTGTCCGCAACGGTCATATCGACGGTCGTCGCGCGGTTCATTCGCTGCGCCTCTTCAGACGGCGCACAGCCTGGCGCATTCGGCGGATCAAACGACGGCCCGCCGTGACGGTAATAGAGGTTGGGCAGGTAGACCGCGTGGCCGGTCTCGCTGTGGCGTAGACACATGTCCCGCAACTCGTCGCGCAGCCCGAACCCGTCCATGTAGACGATGATCCCGGTCGTGCTTGGCAGACCGAAGTGCTCGACCGGCATGACACCGTCTGGGGTTTCGATCATCAGGGTCTCGTGCATCGCGCCTACTCTGCCGTGTGATCGACCCGGCCCGCGCCGGTGCGTTCGCGAACGGCCCGCGCAACGACCGGATAAAGGACAAAAATCAAAGAGAAGATCAGGATGCCCAGCGTCAGGGGCCGTGTCAGAAACGGCAGCCACGAGCCGTCTGATTCCATCAGCGACGAGCGCACCTTGACCTCAAGAAGCGGCGTCAGCACATAGCCGATGACAAAAGGCGCTGCCGGGATCGAGGCCCATCGCATGGCCATCCCAACGGCGCCGAACGCCAGCATCACCCAGACATCGAAAAGCTGGTTGTTGATCGAATAGACACCGATCACCGCGAGCACGAAGATCGCCGGCGCGAGGATATGGCGCGGAATCTCGCCCATGCGACCCAGATAGCGGCACGTCGCCAAGAGCAGCGCGAACATGAGGATATTGGCGACCAGGTAAGTGGCAACGATGCCGAAAAAGGTGTCCGAGTGCTCGAACATGAGCAGAGGACCGGGTTCGATATTGTGAAAAATCAGCGCTGCCATCAGGATCACGTCGGCTGCCGATCCCGGGATGCCGAGCGTGATCATCGGGATCAGCGCGCCGCCGATCGTTGAGTTGTTGCCGGCCTCCGAGGCGACGATGCCCTCTTCCGCGCCGGTCCCGAATTTCTTGGGTTCTTTGGAGAGGTTGCGCGTGACCGTATAGGCGATGACCGAGCCGATATTGGCCCCGATACCGGGCAAGATACCGATCCAGGTGCCAATGAGCGAAGATCGGATCAGATTGCCCCAATATCTGAAGGCAGTGCCCACCGAGGCTAGGATGTCGGAGACCCGCACATCCACCTGTTTACCGCCGCCACCATCCTTTTGGATATCGCCGATCAGGTGACCGATCGCGAAAATGCCCAGCATCACCGGAAAGATGGAAAAGCCGGTTTCCAGTTTCTCGATCCCGAACGTAAAGCGAGCGTCGTTGCCGACCGGGTCCAGCCCGACCAGGGCGACGAGGATACCCAAGAAGCCCGCGACCAGCCCTTTCCAGAAGTTGCCGCCGCCGGCGCTGGCGATCATGAGAAGCCCGCCGAAGATCAGGGCTGAAAACTCAAACCCCGTCAGCGTGACCGCGAACCGCGCCAACGGAACCGAGATCGAGGCGAGGATCACCCAAGAAATAAGCCCGCCGATGAAAGACGCGGTAACGCCGAGCGCTAGCGCCTCGCTCGCGCGGCCCTGCTTGGCCATGGCGTGGCCGTCGAATGTGGTCATGATCGAGGAGGGCGAGCCGGGGATGCCCAACGTCACGCCGGTGACCATCGAGCCCGACACGCCGCCAACATACATGCCGATCAACAGAAACTGGGCGTAGTTGCTGTCCATGTAGAACGTGAGCGGCAAGGTCAGTGCCATCAGCACGCCTTGGTTCAGCCCCGGCATGGCGCCGAAAACCAAGCCCAGCGATACGCCGAGGACGGAAAAGAACATCGCCATCAGCGTGAGATGGGCCAGGAGGCTGGCGGCGATCTGCTCGATCATGGCAGGCTCACATGCAGGACTTCGGAGAAGCCCCAGCCGATGAAGCCGCAAAGAACGCACGCGGAGACGAATGTCACGGCCAGTTCGACCGGGCGGCCGAAGACCTGCGGCGCCAGGATGAAGGCGCAGACCATGAAGAAGATCACCGATGTGATGACATAGGCGGCAAAGCCCTCGCCCAGGCCCAATCCGAGGATGTAAAGGCAGAGCGCCGCGAAGATCTGAACCGTCATTCCCATCTGCGCCCAGATCGAACTGGCCGAAAGGGTGGCCACCTTCTCGGTTACGGTTCGAAAGGCCGGGATCGCCAGAATCAGACCCAGTAGAAAGATCAGCGCCGGGATTGCCTTGCCGAGAAAGCCGGCGCCGAGCGGCTCAAATCTCGGCTCGGGGATCGACAAGGCGCTGAGGAACAAGATGGCCGAAAATGCCATCAGGAACAGCGCGATGACACGCTCCTTCATGGGACTGGTCCTTTGGCAGCCCCCGGGCGAATGCCGCCCGGGGCCACGTGCTTCGAGCTATTTCTTGAGGTCGTATTTCTCGACGATGGCTTCGAAGCGAGCATAGGAGGCCTCGACCTCGGCGCGGAGTTCTTCGCCGCTGGAGAAGCGCAGATCCTCGATCTTGCCGCCAAGCTCGGCCTGGAGCTCCTCGTCCGCCATCACCTTTCCGATCATCTCGGCCCACCAATCGCGGGCCTCCTGCGGCGTGTCCTTATGCAGGAAGAAGTAGTTCGTCGCTGCCCATTGCAGTTCCGGGTGGTCCACCTCGGAAGATAGCTGAATCTCGGGAAGGGCCCGAGGCTTGTAGTCGGCCATGAAGACGATCTGCTTCATGTCGCCGCTCTCCACATAGGCCTTGGCTGCAGAGGGCAAGGTGACCGCGAGATCGACCTGTCCTCCGATCAGCGCCGCCCGCATCGGGCCGTTGCCGCCCGGCACGTTGATAAGCTTAAACTCGACCCCGAGCGCATCCATGAAGCTGAGGGCGATGATGTGATTGAGCGCCGTCAATTGCACGCCGATGCGCACCTTTCCGGGATTGGCCTTGGCGTAGTCCACCAGCCCGTTGAAATCCTCGAAAGGAGCATTCTTGCCGCCGGCATACATGATGTCGATCGCACCGGCGCGTGCCACCGGGATCATGTGGCGGAAATCTCGCCCAAGGATTCCCTGGGCCGAGGTTCCCATAAACGCTTCGTGGAAGAAGAAGACCGTGTGCCCATCCTTCGGCGCGTCATAGGCCGCTCGCGTCCCGGTGGTGGTGCCACCGCCTGCGATGTTCTTCACGACGATGTTGGCATCGGTGTACTTGGCCAGGTGCTTGAGGATGATCCTGACGTTGATATCCAGTCCGCCGCCCGACTTGTTGGGCAGGATCAGCGTGATGGGTTTTTCCGGATAATCGGCAAGTGCCGGCTGGCCCATAAGCCCGCCGAATGCCACAGCACCTGCGATGAGCGCGATCGTAGCGCGTCGTGTGAACATCTAGTCCTCCCTTGGGTCTTCTTCGTGCTTAAGCGTCTTCGTGAGGCGGACGGTAGCAGGGCGTTGCCATGCTCAGGTATCTGTGCTTTTGTCAATAAACATAACCAGAATGGAATGTCTTATGGACATTCGTCATCTGCGATTGTTTCTAAAGACTCTTGAACACGGCAACATCACGTCCGCCGCCGCAGAGCTGGGCATTTCGCAACCCGCCCTTTCCAAGCAGCTCAGCCGTTTGGAAGACGAGTTCGAGATGGAGCTTCTGGAGCGGCTTCCCCGCGGCGTCCGTCCAAACGCCATGGGCAAGATCCTTCGCGACTACGCAAAGTCCATCGATGCGAGCTATCGAAGCGCACTCCGCCATTTGGAGAGCGCGCGCAATGAGGACGACGAGGAAACGACAATAGGCTCAGGCTATTACTGGCTGAACGGCCTGTTACCGCGCGCGGTCGCACAACTGGTCCGGGATCGCCCCGGTGCACGGATCAGGATCGTGGCCGGTGTTCCCGAACTGCTGACGGAACAATTGCTGCGTGGGGAGCTTGATTTGGTTTTCGGCCCGGTGGCGTTTCGCGAAGAACACCACAACCTGATCGAAGCGAAAAGCCTGGTGCGGACGGACACACAGATCCTCGTGCGCAAGGGACATCCGGCCAGCGACGGGATCGAGCGCAGCATCGAAGACCTGACTCATCTCGACTGGGCTCTGCCCCAGGGCACGTTCATTCGCAAGCGTTTCGACCAACTCTTCCAGACATTCGGCTTCGCACCGCCGGTGCCGAAGATCGAGGTCAATGATGTCTCCTTCACCCTTGATGTCGTGGCGAACACGGACCTCGCGACGCTTGCAACCTCGGTTACACCCTTGGGTGAGGCGTGGCAGGACTTCGCCCGTGTTCGCTGCGCCAATATCAGCGGGTACCGAGAGACAGGCATTTTGAGGCGCAAGCACGATGTGATGCCGAACCTGTGCCGGGACCTCAGTGAAAGGCTTGAAGCTCTGTGCGTGGACCATGTCCACAACGTGTCTATCTGAGTGTCCACCGGCTCCTGCCTGCCCAGGTGCCACGCCATGTGGCCAATCGAGAAATGTGGCGAGCAAAATCAAACCTGCCGTAGATCTGCACTCACGACAGCTTGATACCGTGACCGCAGAACCAACAGGCAAAATCTCCTTGATTTGTCCGGAGCGTCCACCCAGCATTCCGAGATGCGCGATATCAACCTCAAAGCAACGGAGTATTTCGAAGCCGTCGCTCGCCTGGGCACTGTGACAAAGGCTGCGGCCGAGCTGTCGGTGTCGCCCTCGGCAGTCAGCCAGCAAATCCGCCTTCTGGAAGCACAGTTCGGGGTAAAGCTTTTCCGGCGCGAGAAGCGGCGACTGATCCTAACGCTTGACGGCGACAGGCTCTTCCAAACGACGACGCGGGCCTTTGGAGCACTTCGTAATGCTAGGGGTGCGATTGCGCGGCAACGCGATATGCGCAGCCTCACGATACGGGTTTCGCCTAGCTTCGGCGTGCGTTGGCTTGGGCCGCGCATCGCCAACTTCACCGCCGCGAACCCCGACTGGAACATTCGCATCGACGCCACGCCGGAGTTCACCGAGTTCGAGACGGAAGCCGTGGATTTCGACCTTCGCTACGGTCTCGGCACCTGGGTTGGACTGACCGTGAACTGCATCATGAACGACCTCGTGCTGCCGCTCTGCAGTCCGGACTATCTGGAGCAGTTCAAGGACAAGACGGAGCCCGCGCAGCGTCTCAGAGGCGCGCAACTGATCGACAGCGTCAAGACGATCTACCGCTGGGACCTTTGGCTTGCCACCAATCGGATCGAACTTGATGAACTGACCTATCCGTTCAGGTTCGATCGCTCGTCGATGGCAATCGAGCTGGCAAAGCAAGGCGGAGGCGTCGCGCTCGACAGCGCTATGCTGTGTGTCTCGGAGCTGGAGCGCGGTGAGTTGGTTCCCTTTACCCTGGACATTCCAGTGATCGAGTTTCCCGCCTATTGGTTCGTTTGCCCGCCGCGACATTTGAATCGCCGGACCGTCAGCCGGTTCGCGGAGTGGATCGGATCTGAAGCCGCATCACACTTCGATCGGGCGCGAAGCGCGCTCGAACATCGAGGGTGCCGGTTCACGCAGGCGACCAGCCCGGAGTTCCTGGAGAACCCCATGATCCCTGTCAGTGGATAAGCAGACCGCCGTTAACGTCGATCTCGGTGCCGGTGCAGTAGGCCGATAGATCCGACGCTAGGAACAAGGCGCACCCGGCGACGTCGATGGCCTCGCCGGCGCGACCCATGGGGATGCCGGCGAGGACTTGAGCGCGCAACTCCTGCGTCAGTTTTCCTGCTGTGATCTCTGTAGCGATGAAACCCGGACAAATCGCATTCGTGCGTACATTGTCCGGCGCGAACTCCCGGGCCATAGCCTTGGTCAGGCCAAGAACACCGGCCTTCGCCGCGGAGTAATGCGGCCCACCGAAAATCCCGCCGCCACGCTGTGCGGAGACCGAAGACAAGTTGATGATCGACCCAGATTTCTGCGCCCGCATGGTCGGCATGACCGATTGGCTCATGTTCAACGTGCCGCGTAAGGACACGTCGGTTACCGCGTCGTAGTTTTCCGGTTCGATGTCCATCAGCTTCAAGGGCTGCGTGATGCCGGCATTGTTGACGAGCACATCGATCCGCCCGAACGCTCCGGCGACCGCTTCGGCAACGGCGACGCAAGCCGCTTTGTCCACCACATTGCCGGCCATGCCGAAATGACCATCGCCCGGCAGATCGGACGCGGCCGTCACGGCATCTCTTTCGTTCAAATCGGTGATCACCACCGTGGCGCCGTGCTCGGCGAACAACACCGCCGTCGCCTTGCCGAGCCCGGCGGGGCTGGCCGCGCCCGTGACAATCGCGATCTTATCCTTCAAAAGCCCCAAGACATCCTCCCGTGCCGGTTCAAAGCCAGCCTTTGATTTGTCTCGCTACGCCGGCGGTCGAAATCCCGTACATGTCATGCAGCGTCGGCAACGCGCCCGCTTCCAGGAACTCGTCCGGCAGCGCGATCATCCGGAACTCGGGTCGCACGCCGGCAAGCATCAGTGCTTTCGCGACGGCCTCGCCGAGCCCGCCATTCTCCGTGTGGTTTTCCGCCACCACGCAGAGACGACCTCTTGCGGCCTCAGCCAGGATGGTTGCCTCGTCGAGCGGTTTGATCGTCGGGACATGCAGGACCGCCACATCCACGGCGTCGCGTGCCAATTGCTCGGCGGCATCGAGCGCACGCATCGTCATGATGCCCGACGAGATCACGAGCACATCGGCGCCGTTGCGGATCAACTGCGCCTTCCCCAACTGGAACCGGTAGTCGGGTTTGTGTCTGGTCAAAACGCTCGGCACCCGGCCGCGCAGAAGACGGGCATAGACCGGTCCGGGATGGGCGATCATCTCCGGAACCATTCCAGCGACGTCCACCGCATCGCAGGGATCGATCAGGACCATGTTCGGCAGCCCGCGAAAGATCGCCAGATCCTCGAATGCCTGATGGCTGGGTCCGTATCCAGAGGTTAAGCCTGGCAAGGCGCAGGTGATTTTGACCGGCAGGTTTTGTTCTGCAATCGCCATGGCAATGAAGTCATAGGCCCGGCGCGAGGCAAAAACTGCATAGGTGGCGGCGAACGGCAAGAAGCCTTCCTTCGCCATGCCTGACGCAGCGGAGAACAGGAGCTGTTCCGCCATACCCATCTGGTAGAACCGCTCTGGCATCGCTTTCGCGAAAACATGCATATCGGTGTATTTCGACAGGTCCGCCGTAAGCCCGATGATCCGATCGTCGTTTTGAGCGGCATCGATCAAGGCGTGCCCGAACGGTGCGGAAACCGTGTCGTAACCTTCCGCGGCAAGAGACGCGATCATGGCGCTGGTCTTTACTTGCGCCTCGCCCACATTTGTGGGGATCGCGCGGGGCTCATACTTGCGGGCTTGCGACGCAAGGGTCATTGCGGCTTTCCCTCGTCGAGCCTGGCCAGCGCCTTCGACCATTCGTCGGCCTCGACCCGGACGAAGTGCGTGATCTCGCGCGCTTCGAGGAAGTCGACCCCTTTGCACATTGTCGTGTTGCAGATGATCACCCGCGACTTCGGCGCATCCAGCGCGCGCGCCGCATCGAAGGCCTCAACGAGCGCATTCAGATCGTTGCCATCGACTTCTTGCGCATGCCAGCCGAAGGCCTCCCATTTCGGCGCTTCGGCCCCAACCGCAAGAGCATCCCGCGTCGGGCCGTCCGCCTGTTGATTGTTGAAATCGACGATGCAAATCAGGTTATCGAGCTGCCATTGGGTCGCGGACATGACCGCCTCCCAGGTCGAGCCTTCGCCGAGCTCGCCGTCGGACATCAAATTGAAGACAAATGCCGGATTTTTCTTGCGCTTCAGCCCTAAGGCGACGCCGACTGCGATCCCAAGACCTTGGCCCAACGACCCTCCGGTGATCTCCATGCCAGGCGTGTAGCTCGCCATCCCGGACATCGGCAGGCGCGAGTCGTCCATGCCGTAGGTTGCGATCTCGTCGTCGGGCAGGATACCGGCTTCCATCAGCGCGGCGTAAAGCGCAATGGCATAGTGACCGATGGACAAGAGGAATCGGTCGCGCCCCTCCCATTCGGGATCCTCGCGGCGGTAGTCCAGCGCATGGAAGTATGAGGCTGCCAGCACATCCGCGACCCCGAGCGCTTGGCCGATATAGCCCTGGCCCTGCACCTCGCCCATCAACAACGCTTTGCGCCGGATGTTCCAGGCACGCATTGCCAACGACATGTTCGACGCGGCACCGGCGCGGGCTGGTGTGGCCATCGTTCCCTTCCCTTAGCTCTCGCTAATGCAAGGGTTAGCACCGAGCGGCTCGGTTGCATGTATCGAAATATGCAAAAGCTGTTTAGTTTTTCTTCAAATCAGGCGTGCTGATCACCAAACTCAGATCTTTGAAATCGAGACAAGTCAGGGGGCGCTCCAAGCTGACTTGCCGTCTCGCCCGCAGCGAGATCGGCGGGATCGACGCACTGCCTTATCCCGCAGCCGGCTCATCCGGTCGGCGCTCGGCAAGCCTGCGCGGAGCACGAATGTTTAGGTCAGCTTACAGACTTTTTAAATTTTCTCAATTTTTTGCGCAAGGTCCCTGGGAGATGGTGCATGCGAACCGAACGCTTTAAAGCCGTTGAGAATCGGCGGCGCCACTCGGACCCATTGGGAGGACATACAATGAAACGACTGCTTGGAACCACGCTGAGCGCGGTTGCTCTTTCAATCGGCGCGCTGGTCGCGGCCAATACCGATGCTCTCGCCGAGTGGCCGGAACGTCCGATCAAGGTGATCGTACCCTATAGCCCGGGCGGTTCGCCGGACCAGCTTACCCGGAAGTTCTCGGCGGTGTTGGCCGAGAACAACATCATGTCCGAGCCGGTCAATGTCGTGAACGTCCAGGGCCATTTTTCGGTGGGCGCGACGGAAGCCAAGAACGCCAAGCCTGACGGCTACACATTCCTGTTCCTGCACGCGGCGCTGATGTCGGCGGAGGTGGTGAACCCGGATTCGGGCGTTTCGTGGCGCAACTATGCGCCGGTTGCGAAGACCTCGAACTTCGGTCTGACCATCGTGACCCATGCCGATCAGCCATATGCGACCCTGCCTGAACTCATGGAGGCGACGGCGCAAGACGGTCATGACATCAAGTTCGGCGTCAACCTGGGCGCAATCAACCACCTGACGTACATCGACTTGATGGATGCCTGGCCGGGTTCGGACTTCAAGCTTGTGCAGGCTGGCGGCGGCGGCAAGCAATATCCGATGCTCAAAGGCGGCCAGTTGCAAGCCGGGATCATGACCTCCCAGGACATCTTGACCTTCCAGGATCCAGATATCCGGGTGCTTGGCTATTCCGGTCCGGCGCGTCTCAACGCCTTACCCGACACCCCCACATTCCGTGAGCAGGGCATCGAGGCAGGCATCACCTACGACTATTGGTGGTTCGCTCCGATCGGCACGCCGCAAGAAGCGATCGACGGCTTTTCCGCAGCCCTGGAAAAGGCTATCCAGACGGACGACATGAAGAACTGGCTGGAAGCCAAAGGTCTGACGGACGATTTCCTGAAGGGCGATGCTCTACAGGCCGATCTTGAGGCCTCCTGGGAAAAAATCGTACCCATTGCGAACAAAGCGAAAGCGGCACTTAGCAAGTAAGACAACGTACGCGAAAGAGGGCGCCAAATGTCCAGAGACAACGCAAAAGGCGCTCTCTTTCTCGAAATCCTCCTGACGACTCTCTTACTTGTTGTCGGCTTTGCCACCTATCAGGTGGCAAAGCCGATCCCCGACAACGCCTTCGAGCCGCTGGGCGCCGGCTTCGCGCCGCGAGCGATCAGCTACTGCATTATCGGGCTTGCGGCCTTGAACCTGGCGGTGCGGGTATTCGAGTTGCCGCGTACTATGGGCCGGATCGGCGCGATGCCCAGCTCTCGGCTTATCGACACGGTCGCAGTCCTTGCCTTGACCTCACTCTATGTCTGGATCGTGGCGGGGAAGGCGCTTCCCTTTACACTGAGCACGGCGCTTTTTGTGACTGCTGCGATGGCAATCCTCTTTCGCAATCTTCGCCGGTTGCCCGTCTACGCGATTGTCGGACTTGGCCTGGGCTATGCCATTCAGCTTGCCTCATCCACCGTATTTTACGTCGACATTTAGAGTCTTCTGGGAGGCAGCGTGGAAGGCTTTCTGGCATCGCTGATCGGGCTGTTCGCCCCGAAGCTTTTCTTCCTTGCCGTGATCGGCACGGTGGGCGGCGTGTTTGTCGGCTCAATCCCAGGGTTGAGCGGCACCATGCTGATCTCTCTTTGTCTACCGCTGACGTTTTACATGGAACCCGTCTCCGCTGTGGTTCTGTTGGTGGCCATCTACACGGGATCGATCACCGGGGGGCTGATCTCGGCAACGCTCATGCGCACGCCGGGCACGGTCTCGAACGTGATGACCACGCTCGACGCCTTTCCCCTGGCTCAAAAGGGCCAGGCGCAGCGGGCGCTAAGTCTGGGGATCGCGGCGTCCTTTGCGGGATCGATTTTTGGCTGGCTCGCCCTGGCATTGCTCGCCAAGCCGCTCTCCGAAGTGGCGATCAAGGTCGGCACCGCCGAACTCTTCGCATTGGTCGTCCTGGCGATGGCGCTGATCTCGTCGGTCAGCAGCGGCTCAATGCTGAAGGGTCTGTTGATGGGCGCGATCGGCATTCTCCTCGCACTGCCCGGAGTCGACCCAACCACCGGCGTTTCGCGGCTGACCTTAGGCGCGTGGCAACTGAACGGAGGCTTCCACATTCTGCCTGTGCTAATCGGGATTTTCGCCGTGGCACCGATCCTCGGGGACATCCTGGACCTGGATGATCGCTCCCGAGAAACGCAAGAACGCAACACACGCAAGTTTCTCTTTAATTTCGGCGATGTGAAGCGCTATTGGGGCATTGTTACCCGCTCATCGATCCTGGGGACGATCGTCGGTATTCTGCCCGGCGTCGGCGGCAATGTGGCCTCGGTTGTCGCTTACACCTCAGCCCGCGTCACCTCCAAGAAGCCCGAGGCGTTCGGCAAGGGGTCCGAAGAAGGCATCGTCGCGTCGGAAAGCGCCAACAACGCCTCGGTCGGCGGCGCGCTGATCCCGCTGATCACCCTTGGCATTCCAGGAAGCGTCGTGGATGTCCTTTTGATCGGGGCGCTGATGATGCATGATATCGCGCCCGGACCGATGCTCTTCATCACCAATGCACGCGTCGCATGGACACTGGTGACGACGCTCCTCGTCTCAAGTTTCCTCATGCTGATCACCATGATCTACGCGACCGGTCCGATCAGCCGGCTGATCAGCTTGCCGAAACAAGGGATTTTGCCCGTGATCCTGGTGTTCTGCGTCATCGGCGTCTACGCCACGACCAACCGTATCTTCGATGTCTGGATGATGCTCGGTTTCGGCATCTTCGGTCTCATCTTCGAGCGGGCGCGCTTCCCAATGGCGCCCCTGGTTGTCGGCTTCGTGCTTGCGCCCATTGCCGAAAAGAGCCTGCGCTCCGGTCTCATGGCCACAAGCGGTGATATCTGGATGTTTCTTTCGCAACCGCTCAGCCTCGGCCTGTTGTTCGTCTCGGCCGTCCTGTTCATCTGGCCCATCGTGAAAGCCGTTCACGAATGGACATCGACGTCCGCCAAAGAGACCTGACATGTCAAAGCGCAAAACACTGTTGAGTACTGCTGGCTATCCAAGACCTGAGGCGGCCTTTGGCGGTCGGATCGGCCGAACCTTTGCCGAATCCCGACCCGACCAGCCTCGCCCGGTAACCGCGCCGGAGAAGGCGCCCAATGTCCTGATCGTGCTTCTGGATGACGTGGGCTTCGCCCAGTTCTCCACCTTCGGCGGCTTGATCCCAACCCCGGCGCTCGACCGGCTTGCCGATGAGGGCCTGCGCTATAACCGGTTCCACACGACCGCGCTTTGTACGCCCTCGCGCGCGGCGATGCTGACGGGACGCAACGCCCACGTCTCGGGCAACGGATCCGTGACAGAGATGTCCTCGGGCTTTCCGGGCTACAACTGTGCCTGGCCCAAATCGGTCGCCTGCATCGCCGAGATCCTGAGGCAAAATGGCTATGGCACGGCGGCGATCGGCAAGTGGCACAACACTCCGAACTGGGAAAGCGGTCCGCAAGGCCCATTCGATCGCTGGCCGACGGGGCTTGGTTTTGAGTATTTCTATGGGTTCATCGGCGGCGCCACCAACCAGTGGAACCCGACGCTTTTTGAGAACACGCGCCCGGTGCGACACCGGGCCAAATCTCAGCACTACCATTTCACCACGGAGATGACCGACAAGTCGCTGGAATGGATCCGGTCCATGGACGTGGCGGATCCCGACAAGCCGTTTTTTCTCTGGTACGCGCCAGGGGCGACCCACGCGCCGCATCATGTGTCGAAGGACTGGATCGATAGGTTCAAAGGCCAATTCGACGACGGCTGGGATGTCTATCGCGAGCGGGCTTTTGAACGGCAAAAGGCGATGGGCGTCATTCCGCCCCAGGCAAAGCTGACGCCGCGTCCCCCCGAGATCCCGGCTTGGGACACGCTCGGCGAAGACGAGCGCAGGCTTTTTGCCCGAATGATGGAGGTCTTCGCCGCCTTCACCGCGCAGACCGACGACGAAATCGGGCGGCTCCTCGACGGTCTGGAAGCGCTCGGCAAGAAGGACAACACGCTGGTTCTTTATGTGGTGGGCGACAACGGCGCCAGCGGCGAGGGCGGTCTGACCGGCAACGCCAACGGCGTTTGCTACTTCAACGGCGTGCCGGAGACCATCGACGACATGCTCGCCCACTTCGACGATCTGGGCGGACCCAACCATTACAACCATTTCCCCGCCGGCTGGGCCTGGGCGATGAACACGCCGTTCAAATGGGTCAAGCGCGTCGCGTCGCATCTAGGCGGCGTGCGCAATCCGCTGGTGGTCAGTTGGCCGGAACGCATCGCCGACAAGGGTGGGCTGCGCCAGCAGTTCTATCACGTGGTCGACGTCTTCCCCACGGTCTTGGACGCGGCAGGGATCGCGATGCCGGACAGTGTCAACGGCGCGCCGCAAAAGCCGATCGATGGCGTTTCCATGCTGCCTTCGTTCGATAGCGAAGAAGCGCCCGAGGTGCGGCACGTTCAGTACTTCGAGGCCCTTAGCAACCGCGCCATCTACGACAACGGCTGGTGGGCTGGCACGCGCGAGGTCTTGCCCTGGAAGCCCAAGCCGGACGAACTCGACCCGGAGAAGTCAGTCTGGGAACTCTATCACCTGGACCGGGATTTCAGCCAGGCGGATGATCTGGCGGATGAGCATCCCGAAATGCTTGCGCGGTTGAAGGATCTCTTTTGGATAGAGGCCGCCAGAAATCAGGTCCTGCCGCTCGACGCCCGCGGCAGCGAGCGCATGAACGATGCGCTGGCCTTGGGGAAGAAGGAGCGCCCAGTCTACGACTTCTATCCCGGGGTCTACGGCATTTTGGAGACCAGCGCGCCGGATGTGAAAAATCGCTCTTTCGCCATCGAAGCCGAGTTCGCGCTGGCACAGGAGACGGATGAAGGGGTGCTTATGGCGCTTGGCGGCCGCATCGGCGGCTATGCCTTGCTGGTGCGCGATCGAAGACTTGAGTTTCACTACAACTTCTGCGGGATCGATCTCACCAAGGTGATCTCAGACGAGCCGCTTGCGATGCGTAGCATCCATGCCCGCCTTGACTTTGCCTATGATGGCGGCGGCATGGGCAAGGGCGGAGAATTCACCTTGACGATCGACGGCGCTCGGGCCGCGCGTAAGCGGATCGAGCGCACTGTGCCCCGCATGTTCTCGCGCGAATCTCTTGATGTCGGGATGGACCTCAACTCGCCCGTTGGCGATTACGCCGCGCCGTTCGAATTCACCGGTCAATTGAAGCGCGTCCGAATCTGCCTCAAGTGAACGAACGAACTGACGTACAACACCGCCGTTCTAGGCGGTGGTGCTTGGTTGACCTTCGTTAGCTGCCACGGCAAACGATCTCAGCGCTCGTAAAATCTCTTGCATCAAGGGATAGTCTGTCGCGGCAGCCATATAGACGGCACCGGATTGAAACGTTGGTCCATCGACCTTTCCAAGAGCAGTCAGATTATAGAGTTCGGCCGTTGGCAGCATAGGCGTGGGCAGACATGTTACATGGTCCGTTTCGCCGACAAAGCTCATTACACAAGCGATTGAATCGGCAAGGAAGGACGGGCCGCTCAACGTCAATCCCTGGTCGAGAAACATCCGGCGCATTCGGTCAAAGATGATCGTATCAAGACGATACATCGCCCAGGGATAGGCCGCGATCTCGCTCAAATCGGGGGCCGTATGACGGGTGAGCGGATGATCTTGCCGGACAAGAAACAGCGTGCCGATCTTGGCGATAGGGTCGAAGACAAGGTCCGGCGAAAGGTCGTCGCGCGAGGGCTCAAGCCCTAGGCCGAGGTCGATCTCGCCTTCTTCAAGCAAGCTTTGAAAGCGGCTTCCTACGCTGCGGCGAATCACGAATTCAACATTGGGACGCTCTTTGCTGAAAGAGGCGAGCAAACTCGGTAAGATAACATCCGACCAGACCATGCCCGCACCTATGCGTAGGCAGCCTGCTTCCCCGGCGTTCATTTCGCTCAGTTCGCGTTCCAGAAAACCGAACTGTTGCTCGATCTGAATGGCCCGGCGCTGGAGCTGCTCTCCGAACACTGTCAGCAGAACGCCCTTTACTGATCTGTCGAACAGGGGCGCACCGAGTATTTTTTCCAGTTCGCGTATGCTCTTGGTGATCGCGGTTTGGGTAATGCCTATCTCGCGGGCCGCCGCATGGAACGATCCTGCCCGGCAGGCTGCCAGGAAGTGCTCAATCATCCGAACCGATCTGATCTTCATAATGACATTATTTCATCTATAGCTGAGACAAACTCATTATTTTCTCATCATTCGCCTCTGCTAGCATCGAACTAACTGTCAGTCGAGCTCTGGGAGGGTGCATCGAGTGAGCAGCTGGTTGCGAAAGCAGAACCACGGCCGCCTGCGCGAACGGGTGTGGGTCTCGTTGACCCTGCTTGCTTTCGGAGCGTTCGTTGCCTGGCAAGCGACAAGCTATGAGTTGGGCAGTCTTCGCCGCATGGGACCCGGATACTTCCCGCTGATGCTCGGTGTGGCGCTTTGTCTCTTTTCCGCGATGATTCTCCTTTCACCCGCCCCTGAAGACGACATAGCTGAAGCCGACAATCCGAATGCCGGCGACCCTGCGGACGAGGGCAGTTTGCTCCTGCGTCTGCGCGCTTTTGGTTTCGTGCTGGGAGCAATGATTGTCTTTGCCGCATTGATCCGGCCGACAGGTTTCGCCCCTGCCACGGCCGCAGCGACACTTGTCGCGGGGATGGCGGAACCGGACAATGGTGTGCTGAGCCTGGTTCTCCTGTCTCTCGGAGTGACCGTGTTCGCCTCAGTCGTGTTTATCGTGGCGCTCGGCGTGCCTGTTCCTGTTGTCGCCTTCTAGGGTCCGGACTCAACTAGGTCATGTGTTCTGTTTGAAGAGAGCCGTTCAGATGCAAGCAAACCGAACGATGGACAGGCCAAAGCCTATGCGAGAGAGGTTTGCGCGGCAGATGGACGGCTCTCT
>JANQPO010000016.1 GCA_028289445.1 Tepidamorphaceae bacterium | reverse complement strand
CGGCCGAGCATTTTTTCAAAGCATATTGGCGCAAAATGACCCGGCCCGCAGGGTTTCGCCCCGTTGGACGCCTGATCGCGCTCAATCCTCGCCCGATGCTACGGCATCGGGCTGCGGTGCGGTCACAACCAGGCGCGCGCAACGGCTGCGAAATAGAACGATGCAATAGTACCACCCGATGCTCTATAGGCCGAGACGGACGGCTGACAAACCGGTCCGGCTAGCCTAAAACGGGGCTCCCATTCCTTGCAGACGCACACGGACATCACAGGAGCGAGACATGGCCAAGGTTGCCTTTATCGGCCTCGGCGTCATGGGCTATCCCATGGCCGGACACCTGAAATCGGGCGGACATGAGCTGACGGTCTATAACCGCACCGCCGAAAAGGCCGAGCAGTGGGCTGCCGAACACGGCGGGACAGTGGCCACGACGCCGGCCGAAGCGGCCCGCGGGCAAGACTGTGTCTTTTGCTGCGTCGGTAACGACAACGACCTACGCTCCGTCACGATCGGTCCAGACGGCGCATTCGAGGGGATGGCCAAGGGTGCGATCTTCATCGACAACACCACAGCATCGGCAACGGTGGCCCGCGAACTGGCAGCGGCCGCCAAGGCCGGCGGCTTCGCCTTTCTCGATGCCCCGGTGTCAGGCGGCCAGGCGGGCGCGGAAAACGGCGTGCTCACTGTCATGGTCGGTGGCGATCAGGCTGTATTCGACCGCGCGAAGCCCGTCATCGATTGCTATGCCCGCATGGTGGGGCTGATGGGGCCGGTTGGGGCCGGTCAGCTCACGAAAATGGTCAACCAGATCTGCATTGCCGGCCTGCTTCAGGGACTGTCGGAGGGCATTGCCTTCGGGCAGCGCGCCGGGCTTGAGATGGAAAACGTCATCGAAGTGATTTCCAAGGGCGCGGCGCAATCGTGGCAGATGGACAATCGGGCAAAGACAATGATCGATGACGAATTCGATTTCGGCTTCGCCGTCGATTGGATGCGCAAGGACCTGGCGATCTGTCTGGCGCAGGCGGAGGAAACGGGCGCCCGGCTCCCGGTGACGGCGCTGGTCGATCAGTTCTACAAGGAAGTTCAGACGACCGGGGGCAACCGCTACGATACGTCGAGTCTTATCAAGCGGTTGCGCTAGCCCCCTCGCCTATCGAATCAACCGCTTCACCTCGCGCCTGAGCACCGGCAGCACCTCGGCGTCGAACCAGGGGTTCTTTTTTAGCCAGGCATTGTTGCGCCAGGAGGGGTGCGGCAGTGGCAACACGCGCGGCCGCGCTGGGCGATCCCATAGGGCGCGCCAGTTGCGGACGGTCTCCGTCAGCGTCCGCGAGCGGTCGTCGCCAAGGTGCCAGGCCTGCGCGTACTGACCGATCACCAAGACAAGTTCGATGCTGGGCAGCCGATCGAACAACGCTTGACGCCACTCCGGCGCGCATTCGCGTCGGGGCGGCAGGTCGCCGCCCTTGGCATCGAGGCCGGGAAAACAGAAACCCATGGGGATGATGGCAAGGTTCGTCGGATCGTAGAACTGATCCTCCGACATATCGAGCCATTGCCTCAGACGCACGCCGGACGGATCGTCGAACGGCCGCGACTTTTGGTGCGCCTGCGTGCCCGGTGCCTGTCCGGCGATGCATAGCCGCGCCCGATTGGACACCTGAAAGACCGGGTTGGGTTCATGCGGCAGCGGACCGCCATGGCGCGGCTCGTCAACGCACACCCGGCACCGGCGAATGTCGTCGATGAGAGAGTCAAGGCCAGCGTCGGGACCGGCGGGCATGCCGCTCGATCAGTTCTCGAACTGTGCGAGATAGGCGGTGATGTCGGCCACTTCGTCCGTTGAGAAGACGAATTCCGGCATGCCGGCGTGACCGGTCACGATGCCTTCGCCCAATGCCTCTTCGAGCATGGCCGCCTGGTAGCGCTTCATGATCTCGCGAAAGGGCGGCGCCTCGGCCAAGGGGCTTTTGTCATCCGCGCCGATGGCATGGCAGCGCGCGCAATTGATTTCCGCCAGCTTCTGGCCAGCGGTCGCGTTGCCCGTTGTCTTCGTTTCAGCATTCACATCGGAAAAGAGGAAAAGGGCCAAGACTGCCGCAAGGACAAGCCCCGACAAACGTCCCAACAAGACCGATTTCGTCATCTTCCGCATCGTTCGCTCCAACGCACGAAAACCGAATCCACCTTATCAGATCGGCGATCAACCGGGTATCAAACCACCGTTCACGAATTGCTAACGCTGTCTGCAAGCAATCTCTTAACCAAGATCGCGTCAGACTCCGGTCGGTATCGGCCTACGCGTGAGTGGGCTCTTCGAACCCGCTTTGCCTGATGAATCTGACGATCCGCCATCGTGGAAAGACCCGCCGCGACCTGCAACAGGTCCGCGATCGTCTGATGTCGCAAAACGGTACAACGCCGGCTTACGATTATGAGCTGCTGTTCCTGTTCGCGCGCAACCAGATCAGCAACAATCCGATTATCCTCCTCTTCGCCCTGGTCGTCGCCGGTCTGTGTCTGTTGTGGACACCCTGGATCTGGCCGGTGACGTGGCTGAGCACCGTCGTGTTTGCGCAAGGCAGCGCAAAACGGCTGGCCCGCCGCTTGTTGGAAGAAGAAAGCGAGACCGTCAATCTGAAGGCGTGGGAAAGGCGGTTCACGGCGTCTGAGTTCTTCACGGCGCTTCTTTGGGCGAGTCTGTGCCTTGTCACCGGGCGGGCGGACGGGTTCGCCTTCGACGTCTTCATCTTCACGGCGCTCTTGATCATCGCCTGTGTGCGCACGATCCAGGCCAGCCCTGTATTCCCGGCTGTCTATGCCGCGTCGTTACCGATCACGTTTGCTTTGATGCTGACATTCATCGGATCGACGCAGATTCCCCCCGCCGCGATGATCGCGCTTGCGATCACCGCGCAGGCGCTCTTCGTGATGATGGCCCGGCGCATCAACGAAACCGCCAAGGCGATGCTCCATTTTCGGGCCGAGAAGGACATCTTGATCTCCGAGTTGGAGGAGGAGAAATCGAAGTCCGACGAAGGCCGGCGCCGCGCGGAGGACGCCAGCCTGGCGAAAAGCCGTTTCCTTGCGACGATGAGTCACGAATTGCGGACGCCGCTCAACGCGATCCTCGGGTTTTCAGAGATCCTGCAGGATGAGAGCTACGGCCCCCACTCGACACCAAAATACAAGGAGTATGCCGCCGATATTCATCGATCCGGCCGGCATCTGCTCAACCTGATCAATGAAATCCTCGATCTCTCACGCATCGAGGCCGGCCGGTACGAGGTGAGCGAAACGGCGGTCAACCTCGTGGCGACACTAGAGGACTGCTGCTATCTCATGTCGCTGCGCGCCGAAGCCAAGGACATCGAACTCGCAGAAGCGTTCGCACCCGACACGCCGCTGTTGTGGGCCGACGAACGTGCGGTTCGGCAGATTTGCCTCAATCTCCTTTCGAACGCGGTGAAGTTCACGCCGCCGGGCGGCCGCATCACGGTGCGATGTTTCTTAGCGACGGATGGCCGACTGGCCTTCTCCATCCTCGACACCGGTCCGGGCATCCCGGACGACGAGATCGAGAAGATCATGACGGCCTTCGGCCAAGGCTCGATCGCCCATCGCACGGCCGAGGACGGCGCCGGGCTTGGCTTGCCGATCGTGCACGGCCTCGTCGATCTGCACGGCGGGGAGTTGAAAGTGCAGTCCCGCTTGCGCGAGGGCACGAAAGTTTCGGTCTTCTTCCCGGCCAGCCGGGTCATGCCTGGGTTCCAGAAAAGTCATCCGCCCACGGGTGCCAGCGCTGCTTGATAGCGCGGCGCAGTATCCCGTCAAATCAGCTCACTTCGCGCGCTTTCCCGGATGCGCTGCAGCAGGAAATGCTGCTGAGCTGATCCGGGATCGTTCAACGCATACCACCTGCGTTTTTAACCACTAGATCCCGGTTCGGCGGCGCATCACCAAGGCGCTGCACCGCGCCCGGGACGACGAATGATATAGCTGGTTCAGAGCGCGTTCATTCCGCACTAGTGCGCGGTGTCGACGCCGGCCTGATTGAAGGTCGCCATGTCCGCGTGGACCTGGGTGGCGGTTTTGACCACACCGGCGGCCAGCGCGGCGCCCGACCCCTCGCCGAGACGCATGCCGAGATCGAGAAGCGGTGTCTTGTCGATCGCGGCTAAAAGGCGCTTGTGAGCGGGTTCGGCCGACATGTGGCCGGCCATGCAGTGATCGAGCGCCCCGGGCGCCTGGGCATGAAGCACCGCCGCGGCAGCGGTAGCCACATAGCCGTCCAAGATCACGGGGATGCGCTGAAACCGCGCTGCCATGATCGCCCCCGCCATCGCGACAATTTCGCGCCCGCTAAGGCGCCGCAGGACCTCCAGCGGTTCAACGGTGCCGGGATCCCCGATCCGGCGCACCGCCTGGTCAACCACGACCGCTTTGTGGTTGACGCCATCCGCATCCAAGCCGGTTCCAGGGCCAACCCAATCCGCCGCCTCGCCGCCGAACAGCGCGAAGGCTAGCGCCGCCGCGACGGTGGTGTTGCCGATCCCCATCTCGCCGAGGCTCAAAAGATCGGTCCCGCCGGCGACCGCCTCCATACCGAACGCGAACGTCGCCGCGCAGTCCTTCTCGTCGAAGGCATCGTGTTCCGAGATGTCCGGCGTCGGCATATCGAGCGCCAGATCGAACACTTTGAGCCCCAGTCCGTTCGCGACGCAAATCTGGTTCACCGCCGCGCCACCGGCCGCGAAGTTCTCCACCATTTGCTGAGTGACCGAAGCGGGATATGCGGAGATGCCCTTTTCCGTCACGCCGTGATTGGCGGCAAACACGGCGACAAGAGGCCGGGTCACACGCGGTGGCGCTTGGCCTTGCCAGGCGGCAAGCCATTCCACGATCTCTTCCAATCGGCCGAGCGCCCCCGCCGGTTTCGTGAGCACGGCATCGCGCTCGCGCACATTGGCGATCGCCGCCTCGTCCGGCCCGGGCATCTGCTTGAACAATGCGCGGATATCGTCGAATGGCATTCCAGTCGTTGCGCCAGGTTGGTTCATCGTTTTTGATCCTGCGGTTGGAGCGCGTGCCGGGTGTTGCTAAAGAAGCGGGATGCCGACCGCAATGAAAGATACGAGACTTTTCCAAGCATGAAGGTCGAATCGGAGGACAAGGGCCGCCAGGGCTTGTTATCCGCCTGGATTCGGGATCTGCGCGCATGTCTGCGATTCTTTTCCCGTGTGCCGATCGCGCCCAACGACGTCGTCACCCCCGATATGGCACGGGCATGGCGAACCGCGCCGATCGCCGGTGCCCTTGTCGGCGCGATCGGCGGTGCCGTTTTGTCGGTCTTGCTCTCATTCGGCATGACCCCTCAGCTTGCTGCCGGTCTGGCGTTGGCCGCGTTGGTGATAGCGACCGGTGCCCTCCACGAAGACGGACTTGCCGATGTCGCCGATGGCTTTGGCGGCGGTCATGACCGGGATCGCAAACTGGAGATCATGCGCGATAGCCGGATCGGCACGTTTGGCGCGGCGAGCGTGGTTTTGTCGTTGCTTCTGCGCTGGGCAGCGATCAGCGCCTTCGCGACGGCCATCGGCGGGCTTGCCGCTGTCGTGGTGATTGCCGGCGCTGGCATCTCGCGCTGGCTCGCTGTCGCCGTGCCGCAACGGTTGCCGCCGGCACGTCCGGACGGGCTTGGCGCAACGAGCGGCGCAATTTCCTCCGATGGCTTGGTTCAGGCGTCGGTTCTCGCGGTCATAACCGCGCTCGTCCTCACCGGACCGACGCTCGGGTTCGGCTGGACCGTGCTGGCGCTTGTTGTCGCAGGGGTGGCGTTTTTCGGAATGTGCGCCCTTGCCCGCAAGCAGATCGGCGGCTACACCGGCGACGTGATTGGCGCGACCCAGCAGATCTGCGAAATCGCATTTCTCGCAACGCTCACGCTCTCATTATCAACCTAGTCCGGTCCCCGATGGAAAGTCCGTGCGTCAATATCTGCGTTATCGACGATCGATCCGGCTACTGCATCGGATGCGGTCGAACGCGCGACGAGGTGGCCAATTGGGTTCGCATGACACCGACTGAGCGCCGCGCGACAATGGACGGGCTATCAGAACGCATGGCCTCCATCACGCGCGACCGCAAACGCACCGGCCGTCGGCGCCAGCGCGCGTGAGCAGTCAAGACTTTATTCACCAGTCCGCACGCTTCTCCCGCACCGAAACCGACCTGTAACCCTCCCACGCCATAGTGACGGTCAAACCAATCGGACTGCGTCATGTTTCGATCCACACTCGGTCGTGTCACGCGACTTATGTTGGGCCTGTTCGTCTTGACCGGGCTCTATTTTTCGCTGCAAGGCGAGTCGTTTGACGAGGTTCTCTCATCCGGATTGCGCGCGGTCGGACTGCAGCCTGGCGCGCATGCCGCCAACGGCGATCAATCGGGCATCGTTGCCCTGTCGGCCGGGCATAACGGGCATTTCAACGTCTCCGCGCTCATCAATGGCAAGCATGTCAGTCTCATCGCGGACACCGGCGCCAGCCTTGTCGTCTTGAATTATGACGAAGCGGCACGGCTCGGACTGGAACCGGAGACACTTGCGTTCACGGCAACGGCGCAAACGGCCAATGGCCCGGCGAAATTCGCCCGCGCCAAGCTTGATGTTGTCAGGGTCGGAGGCATCGAGGTTCGCAATGTCCGCGCGGCGGTGGCCGAACCCGGCCGTTTGTCCAAGAATCTCCTGGGCATGAGCTTCATCGGTCGGTTGACGCGTTTTGAGATGAAGGGCCGCCAGCTCGTTCTCTACGACTAAGGTTCGGCTTCGCCATTTCCCTTGCCGGCGATGTCGGCTATGACGCGGCGATGGCGAAAAACGATATTGATCTCCGCACTTTGCTTGCCCAGGCCGGGCACCCGATCGATCCGAGCACCGGCGCGATCATTCCGCCGATCCATACCGCGTCCACCTTTGCTCGCGACGCGGACTATGAGCTGATCGGCCCCGATCTTTATAGCCGGTATTCGAGCCCCACAGTGCGCGAGGCGGAAGCGCTGATCTGCCAACTGGAAGGCGGCGCCGGCGCGCTTCTGTTCGGATCGGGCCTTGCAGCCATCGCGGCGATCTTCGAGACGGTCAAGAGCGGCGACCATGTTGTGCTGCCCGAGGTGATGTACTTCGGCGCACAGGCGTGGCTGACCCGTCACTGCGCGGCGCGCGGGATCGCGCTGTCGCGCTACGATCAGGCCCAGCCGGACGCGCTGGCCGCTGCGATCCGGCCAGGCGAAACCGCCCTCGTGTGGGTGGAAACACCCACCAACCCGACCTGGGACGTTGTCGACATCGCCGCCGCCGCCGATGCCGCGCACGCGGCCGGCGCAGTTCTGGGCGTCGACGGGACATGTGCACCGCCGTCCACGACACGTGCGCTTGCGCTTGGTGCCGATCTCGTCTTTCACTCGGCGACGAAATACCTGAACGGTCACAGTGACTTGACGGCGGGCGTTGTGGTCGCGCGCGAGCCGACCGACCGGTGGACGGAGATTGAGACCGTCCGCACCTATTCCGGCGGCGTCCTCGGCGGGTTCGAAGCCTGGTTGCTGATCCGCGGCATGCGCACCCTTTTCGTGCGGTTCGAGCGGGCAAGCGAGAGCGCCATGGCGTTCGCTGAGCACTTTTCCGGGTACCCGGCCGTGGAAACCGTGCTCTATCCGGGCCTTTCGAGCCATCCGCGCCATTCCGTCGCCGCGCGTCAGATGACCGGCGGTTTCGGCGGCATGCTGTCGGTGATCGTCAAGGCCGACGCGGCGCGCACGAAACGCATCGCCGGCGCCTTCAAGGTCTTCGTGCCGGCAACCTCGCTCGGCGGGGTCGAGAGCCTCGTCGAGCATCGCAAGACCGTCGAGGGTCCCACCAGCACGATGCCTGACGGATTGTTGCGGTTTTCCGTCGGCTTGGAGGCCATCGACGATCTCATCGCCGACTTCGAGCAAGCGCTCCAGACCGCCTGACTACGCGAGCGAGACGAAGAACCGGATCGCCACGATCGTCAGGAACACGGCGAATGCCAGCTCCAATTGCCGGCGGGAAATGGCGTGGGCGATCCGTGCGCCGATTGGCGCGAAGGTCATGCTGGTTGGAATGACCAGAAGAATGCCGAGGACATTCACGAAACCGAGCGAGAAAGGCGGCAGATTGGCGGCGTTCCAGCCTGCCAGAATGAAGCCGACCGTCGCCGGCACCGCGATGATGAAGCCCAGGCCAGACGATGTTGCGACCGCCTGGTGCATCGGCCGATTATAGAGCGTCATCAGCGTGTTGTTGAACGTTCCTCCACCGATCCCCATCAAGGTGGAGAAGAAGCCGATCGCAAGGCCATAGACCCGGCGCAGCCAACCGGTCGGGATATCCTCACCGAGGCGCCAGTCTTCCTTGGCGAAAAAGATCTTGATCGCAACGATGATCGCAATCAGCGCAAAGATCAGCCGTAACCCCGCGCCGGAAACATAGGCGGCAACGAAGCTGGCGATGGCGACGCCGAGAACAACAGGGACGATCCAGACGCGCAACAAGTCCATATCGACGGCGCCACGCTTTTGATGGGCGCGGAAAGAGCGTACCGAGGTTGGCACGATGATGCCGAGCGAGGTGCCGAGTGCCAGATGCATGCGGATTGCCGGATCGATGCCGAGGAACTCGAAAAACTGAAACAGCACCGGTACCATGACGGCGCCGCCGCCCACGCCGAGCAGGCCGGCGACCAGGCCCGCGACAACACCGGCAACGGCCAGCGCGCCGGCGAAGACCAGCAGGTCTGCGATCGGAAATCCGAAAATCATCAAGGCCCCTTCCCGTCAGCGCGTGACCTATGCGGTTCCGGCGCGTGACGTCAACCACCGGGGCGACAATGGCGGTGGCGCGCCTAATCTTCGGGCGCCCAGCCGTCATAGCCGTCGGCGCTGGCATCCAGGGGCATGGCGACCGATTGAGCCATCTTCGCCGCGCGATAGAGCGCGGTCACGAGTTCGATGGACTGCCGGCCGTCTTTAGTACTGACGCCACGGGCCGCCTCTCCGGCGAATTCGCGACCGAGATCGGCATAAAAGCCCGCAAAGCTTTCCTTCTCCGGAGCGACCATTGCGAGTGCGGCGTCGATGTCGGCCTGGCGCGCCGGTATGCGAGCGGTGAACGTCCATGGCGCCTCGGCCGGATGATACACCTCCAAGCCGCTTTCGGCCGTGACATTGGCGAAGCAAAACTTGAGTCGCGAGGTCTCCTCCGCCGCGCCGAGGGTCACCGACGAAGTTGCGAGCGCGCCTGAGGCATGGCGAAGGGACAAAGCCGCGCAGTCGTCGACCTCGATCGGATTGACGCGGGTTGCCAGATCAGCAGAAACGCTGGCGATCGGACCGAAGGCACAAGTCAGCATGTCATGGACATGGATCGCATGGGTGAGGATGCAGCCGCCGCCCTCCCCGGCCCAAGTACCGCGCCATGGTATGGCATAGTAGTCCTCGCCCCGGTTCCAATGAGTCTCCAGCGTTGCGACCAGAGGATCGCCGGCAAGGCCGACGTTGATCAGGTGGAGCAACTGCCGAAAGCCCAGCCCGTAGCGGTATTGAAAGACCGGTGTCAGGGTTCGCTCAGCTGCGTTGGCTACCGCGATCATGCGGTCGGCGTCGCGAAGCGACAGCGCGAAGGGCTTTTCGCAGACGACATGCTTGCCCGCCTCCAATGCCCGAATGGCAATCGGTGTGTGCAGTCTCGGCGGTAGGCAGATGGCGACCAGGTCGAGCGCGGGATCGGCCAGCACGGCATCGAGATCGGTCACCGCTGCGCAGTTTTCGCCGCGCGTCGCCAGTTCGCCAGCGCGTTCGGCATCCAAATCGCAAACGGTGGCGACATGAAATCGATCCCGATTGGCGAGAAGGCCGTCCATGTGCTTGGCGCCAATGCCGGCGCCCAAGATCGCAACCTCGTGGACGCGCATGTCAGGCAAGGTGACCAAGCCTCGTCGCCTGCATCTGCGCCTGGATCGCCAGCTCCATGACGGTGAAGACATGCTCCTGCGCCATTGCCGTTTGCGTGCGGTGGCGTATGTCGTGGGCCAGGTCAGCGAAATAGGTCAGCGGCGTGGTGGAGGCATCGACGTGTTCGCAACGCTCGCTGTTCACGAGGAACACATGATCGGTTCCGGGCCGGCCGGCGATATCGACATATTTTCTAAGCTCGATATAGCCCTCGGTTCCCAAGATCGTCAGTCGTCCATCGCCCCAGGTCGGCAGAGCGTCCGGCGTATACCAGTCGACGCGGACATAGCCTGTCGCCGTCTCGCTTCGCAGCATGATCTCGCCGAAGTCCTGGAGGCCCAGATCGCTTGGATTGGCGAAATTGCCCACCGCACTGGTTACGATCTCGGCGGTTTGAGACCCCGTAAACACCAGAAACTGGTCGATCTGATGCGAGGCTATGTCGCAGAGAATACCGCCGTATTTCTGCGGATCGAAAAACCAGTCCGGCCGCGTGGCCCGGTTGAGTCGGTGCGGCCCCAAGCCGACGGTTTGGACGACGCGCCCGATCGTGCCGGCTTCGATCAGTTCGCCAGCTTTCGCGGCCGCCGGCACCTCGAAGCGCTCGGAGAAATCGATCGACCAGATGCGGCCGGTCTCCGCGACGGCTTCGCGGATTGCGTTGAGCTGCGCAAGCGTCGTGCAGCCGGGCTTATCGACCATCACGTCCTTCCCGGCACGCATCGCGCGGATCGCCAGATCAGCGCGTTCGCAGGGGATGCCGGCAAGCAGCACCAGATCGATCTCGGCGTCTTCGAGAACATCTTCGACGGTCGGAATGCGCTTCAGATCGGGGAACCGTTTCAAAAACCCTTCGAGTGGCTGCGGGTCTCCCTCCGTCCACCAGCCCTTGGCGACGCAGCCTGCGGACACCATGCCTTCCAACATGCCGTAGATGTGCCGGTGATCGAGGCCAAGCGCCGCAACGGTGACGGGCTTATCGCGCGTCATACCGCGCCCTCGACGATAACGGCCCGTCCTTCCGCCGACGATTGCAGAAGCGCATCGATCAGGCGGTGGACGCTGAGCGCCTCGCGCCCTGTGATCGCCGGTGGGTGGCAGTCTTCGATCGCGTCGAGGAAGTCGGCGATCAATGCACGGTGCCACTCATGGGGAAAGTCCATCGGATCGCTGCCTCCGCCAGTGGTCACCGGCTCGCCGAATGTCTCAGTTCGACCGTCCTGCCAGTGGACCGTCAATTCACCCGATTGAAGTTCGACCGAGGCCTTTTCGCAATCGATCGCGATCGATTCCGCTGCGCCCGGATAGGCGGCAGACGTTGCGGTTAGCGATCCGAGCGCACCATTGGCGAAGCGCAGCCCGGCGCCGACGAAATCCTCGGTTTCCATGCTGTGAAGCCGGGTCGTCCCGGCAATGGCCTGGACCTCGGCAGCTGGTCCTGTGAGGGATAACATCAGGTCCAGCGAGTGGATCGCCTGGTTGATCAGCACGCCGCCGCCATCGCGCGCCACTGTCCCGCGTCCGGGTTCATCGTAGTAAGCCTGCGGGCGCCACCAGGGAACCGTGAGGCGCACTGCGGCAAGCGCTCCAAGCGACCCATCGTCGATCAGGGCCTTCAGTTTCTGCGACGCGGCGCGAAAACGATGCTGGAGAACGATGCCGAGCGAGACGCCGGCAGCCTCGCATGTCTCAACGACAGCTTGCGCGGCACCGATTGTCCGCTCCACCGGCTTTTCCATCAAGATGTGCTTTCCGGCTGCGGCGAACGTCCCGACCAGGTCGATGCGGGCATTCGGTGGCGTCAGCAGCAGAACGGCGCCAATCGTCGGATCGCCGGCAAGAGCCTCGATACTGTCGACCGTCGGCCAGCCATTGTCGGAGGCGAAAGCCTCGCGCCGCTGTTGATCGCGGCTGAAGACGCCGCACACCTCGATGCGATCCGAAAGATCGTGGAGGGCGCGGACATGGGGCCGGGATGCCATCCCAAGCCCGACCACGCCAACACCAATTCGCTCCATGTCCCGCTCGACTTCTTCAAACCCTGGATTTCGGTGCGATCCTGCCTTGAAAAAACAGCGCACTCAATCGGTTGATCTTCTGTCGGTCGTCAGTATGCGAAGTGCGCAGGCCTACCCTCACACCGCTATTATTCTTGAGGCAGCAGCTAGCCGGCGTCGACGACGTATTGCCCGAGAACATCCCGATCGATCTCAATGCCGAGACCCTGTCCATCCGGAACCTGCACGATACCGTCGACTTGGACGATGGGCTTTTTGGCGACCGCCATGCGATACGGATTGTCCGTCTGGTCGAACTCCAGCAGGGGCGGGCGCGGCGCGTGGCGCGGCGGGGATGGTGGTAGGACCGCCAGCATGTGAAGCGATGCGGCGACCGCGACCGCCGTACCCCAGACATGGGGGACCACCCGCACGCCGGCGGTCTCTGCCATTGCGGCGATCTTGCGCATCTCGGTGATCCCGCCGCAGCCGCAGACATCGGGCTGGAGAATGTCGACGGCCCGGACAGCCAGTGCATCGGCGAAGGCGGCACGGCCATGCCACGTTTCGCCGCCGGCGACCGGGATCGGCTGGCCGGCGCGAATTTCGGGATAGACCGCGATCAGCTCCGGTGTGACCGGCTCCTCGAACCAGGCGATATCGAGGTCGGCGACGCGGTTGCCGAGCGCCACGGCCTCGATTGCGTCATAGCCGTGATTCGCATCGATCATCAGCATGACATCGGGGCCAATGGCGTCCCGCACAGCGGCAATCACAGCCGTATCCTCGTCTACACCGAAGCCGATCTTGATCTTCGCCGCCTTGAACCCAGCCGCTACATAGCCTGCGACTTCCTCGACGACGGCGGTCTGGCGGTCATGGCCGTGGGGGCGGAAACCGCCAGTGGCATAGGCCGGAACCTCGGTGCGAAACGCGCCGCCCAACAGTGTGTGCACCGGGACGCCGAAATGCCTGCCGGCCAGATCCCACAGCGCGATGTCGATGCCGCTTTGCGCCGTCAACGCCAGGCCACGCTGCCCCTGGTCGCGGAACTGGTTGTAGAGGTGCAGCCAGATCGGCTCAATCTCAAGCGGATCGCGGCCGATGATCAGTCCGCTCATCGCCTCGACGATCGCTGCGTTCGGCAAAGCGGGGCCGAGGCATTCGCCCCAGCCGACAAGGCCCGTATCGGTACGGATTTCGACCAGACAGGCCCAGCGCTCGTAAAAAGTCGAAAACGCGCTGTCGAAGGGTTCGTCCAGTGTGTGTTTCAAAACGTGTGTATGGACGGACTCGATCTTCACCAGATTGCTCCCCTCGTCTTTCGCCGATCAGCTATAGCCTCGCCCAGGAAAAAAGCCTATCCCGCTTCGGTGGGAGGCCCGGTCGACGGATGATCGGTGCAAAGAAGCAAGGACCACATTGATGATGAAACGTCTTTTGATCACCGGCGCTGCGGGCGGCCTAGGAACGCTTTGCCGCGCGCGACTTGGACACATGGCCGATACGCTTCGCCTCTCCGATGTCGCGGACATGGACCCGGCCGGCGACGGTGAAGAGGTCGTTCCATGCGACCTTGCCGATGCGGCCGCAGTTCATGCGCTGGTGGAGGGCTGCGATGGCATCGTCCATCTCGGCGGGAAATCGATCGAGGGCACGTTCGCCGAGATTTTGAACTCAAACATCATCGGCACCTACAACGTCTACGAAGCGGCGCGAAAAGCCGGCGTGAAGCGCATCCTGTTCGCCAGTTCCAATCATGCGATCGGCTTTCACACCCGCGAAACGCGGATCGATGCCTTGGCGCCAATGCGCCCGGACAGTCTTTACGGCGTCTCGAAGTGCTATGGCGAGAACCTCGCCCGGCTCTACCATGACAAGTTCGGCATCGACACCGCCGTGGTGCGCATCGGCTCCTGCTTCCCGGAACCGAAGGATCACAGGATGCTCGCGACCTGGCTGAGCCCCGACGATTTCGTTCGCCTGATCGAACGGATCTTCACGACGACGCGGCTCGGCTACGCCATCGTTTATGGGGCCTCCGACAACGAAGAGTGTTGGTGGGACAATCGCCACGCCCGCTATCTCGGCTGGCGGCCGGAGGACAACGCGGAGGTCTTCCGCACCAAACTCGACGGTCTGATGACGCCGCCAGACAGCGATCACCCGGCCGTCCGCTTTCAAGGCGGAAGCTTCGCGGCGGTCGGCCACTTCGAGGACGATTGACCGGCTGTTCCAGCCGGCATTGCCGGGGATGGCGCCAACACACGTCGGCCGCTATCATCGGAAAGCGGAGAAAGTGGTGGTGTACCGGGTCCACATAGACGAAGGCGGAACAGTCGGCCGTTTCGCGGCTGACCGTTCATCGCTCGCGTCTGGCGCGCGCGGATCGACCCGATGATGCAGTTCAACTTCATTCCCGATCCCAAACGCGACCAGCTGCGGACGCTGGGTCTAATCGTGCTTCAGGCGGACGAGACCATCGAGCCGGAGTTCCGTTCGCTCATCCCGGACGACAAGTTCTTGTTGCACCACACACGCATCCCTTCGGGGCGCGATGTCACGCCGGACACGCTGGCTCAGTTGGAGGCCGACGTTCCTGCGGCCGTAAAGCTGTTGCCGCAGCGGACGCGCTTCGACGTCATCGCGTTGGCGTGCACATCGGGTGCCGCGACGATCGGTTCCGATCGGATCGCCGCCTTGATCACGTCGGCACATCCCGAGGCGCAGGCCACCGACCCCTTGGCCGCCATCAAGGCTTGGTTGCGCGACCGCACCATCAGCCGCATCGGTCTCCTGACACCCTATGTTCCCGAAGTCACCGATACTCTGATCGAGCGGCTTGGCGAGGACGGTGTCACCGTCTCGTCGTCGGGCTCATTCAACGAATCGGACGAACACCGGGTCGCTCGCATCGCGCCTGCCGACATCTTGCTCGCAATCGAAAACATCGCCGCGTCGGGGGATTGCGAGGCCGTGTTCGTGTCTTGCACCAATCTGCCGACGCTCGGCATTCTCAATTTGGCGTCACGGCAGATCGGCAAACCGGTGATTTCCAGCAATTCCGCGCTCGCCTGGCACATGCGCACGCTGACCGACACGCTGACGCATCTGGCCGATATGACGCCGGATTTCGGGCTGTTTCGATCGCGCACGCGGCGGGACCCGCCCGTCTCGGCGACGACTAGAAAATAGCCTGCTCGTCGGCCGCAAAGAAATGCAGGCGGTCCTCGGCAAAGGCCAAACCGACATCCTTGCCTTTGAGTTCGGCTTCTTCGCCGCTGCCGCGCACGGTGAGCACGTCGAGGCCGTCGCAGCGCACGTATAGAAGCGTATCGGCGCCCAGATATTCGGCAACGTCGACATGGCCGTCGCAGTGCCCCTCCCCCGGCGCGACGACTTTGATGTGTTCGGGCCGTATACCGAGGCTCACGGCCTTTGCGCTGTGATCCTCCCTCTTGAAGGTACCGCTGCCGTGGCCGGCCAAGCTAAACGTGGCACCCTCCGTCGTGCAGGGGATCACGTTCATCTTGGGACTGCCGATGAACTGGGCGACGAAGAGGTTTTCCGGCCGTTCGTAGAGTTGGCGCGGCGTGCCCGCCTGCATGATGACGCCGTCCTTCAGCACGACGATCTTGTCGGCGAGCGTCATCGCCTCGACCTGATCGTGGGTCACGTAGATCATCGTCGTGTTCAGCGTTTCGTGCAGCTTGGCGATCTCAAAACGCATCTCGACGCGCAGCGCCGCATCCAGGTTGGACAGGGGTTCGTCAAACAGAAAACCCTTGGGTTCGCGGACGATTGCTCGGCCGATTGCTACGCGTTGGCGCTGACCGCCCGAGAGGTCCTTGGGTCGGCGGTCGAGCAACGCCTCTAGCTTCAGCACTTCAGCCGCCTGATCGACCTTGCGCTTGATCTCCGCCTTCGATTCGCCCGCAGTCTTGAGACCGAAGCCCATGTTCTCGCGCACGTTCATATGGGGATAAAGCGCGTATGACTGGAACACCATGGAGAGCTTTCGCCCGGACGGCGGTTCGGCGGTGACATCGACGCCGTCAAGCAGAATGCGGCCACGGCTGGTTTCCTCCAGACCTGAGATCATGCGCAGCAGCGTGGACTTGCCGCAGCCCGACGGGCCGACGAAAATCACCATCTCGCCGTCGGCGATGTCGAGATCGATCCCCTTGATGATCTGAAGGTCGCCGAACCATTTCTCGACCTTGTCCAGTGTTATTGCACCCATAACCAATCCCCGTCAGGCGGCTCGCGCAGTCGTCGCGTCGCTAGACAGCGCGATGTGGATCGCCGCCGTCCATGTGAAGTCCCGTCCACCCAGACCATCGCCGGTGAGCGGATCGAAGTATTCGCAAAAACCCGACCGCGCGATCAGGGCGAGCGTGTCGGTTTTGATCCGGTCGGCCAGCCGCGTTTCGCCGTGTTCGGCCAGTCCCTTTTGGATCATGTAGTTGACGACGGCCCAAATCGGACCGCGCCAATAGCGACGGGACTCGAACGCGCTGCCGCGCGGGTCCCAGCTTGGGAACGCAAAGGCCACATCGTCGACGACGCGCCGTGCCGTTTCCGCCATGCGCTGCCGCTGTCCTTCGGTGCCGGCGCCGGCGTAGTGGGCGAGCATGGCGGCATTCGTCAAACAGGGGCTGAACGTACCGGTCCGCAGGTCCTTCGCGCAAAACGCGCCGGCATCGGGGTTCCAGAGCTGCTGGCAGCCATCCTCCAGATGCGCGATCCACGCCTCGATCTCTGGAATCGCGGCGGTCTCACCGACCGCTTGCGCCAAGCGTAGAAGGTCTCGATCCGCGCGCATCAGGATGAATTGAATGCCCGGATCGGCCATCCAAAACGGACCGTTTCTCGCAAGCTCTGCATGATTCCAGCCGCATTCGCGGCCGAACTTGATGATGGTGAGATAGCGGTCGTACTGCGCTGGCTGAGGCCGTTCGGCGGGGTCGACATGTCCGATATCGCGGCGCTGATAGGGTCCGAGATCATCGGCGATTTCGATCCGGTCCATGCCGAGATCCCAATCCGGGCAATTATCCCGCCCCGACTCCCAGGGATGGACGATGCCGAGAACGCCGGTTCCTTGGTGGTCGCGCGCGGTGTGGAACCAGCGGTGATAGGCGATCAGCTTCGGTAGCAGTGCATGCGCGCGCGCCAAATCGGACGCATCGCCCCGCTCGACCATCTCGTAGACGATGCTGGATGCGACCGGCGGCTGTGAGTGCCCCGACGTCGGCGGGTCCACATTGGTCTGCCAGATGTCCGGACCGGGGAAATAGTCCGGATCGTTCCGCCGAAAGATGATGTGCGGCACCATGCCGTCCGGCCATTGTGCATCGAACAGCGTTTCGATCTCCGCCCAGGCGCGGTCGCGATCGACGAAGGAAAAGCCAAGCGCGGCAAAGGCCGAGTCCCAGTTCCACTGATAGGGATAAAGCCGGGCCGTCGGCACGGTGTAGCCGCCCCGATCGTTGGCGCGCAGGATCTCCAAGGCTTGGTCATCGAGCGATCGGGTCATGGGCTAACCCTTCACGCTGCCGGCGGTCAGCCCGGAGACCAGGAACCGCTCGAACCAGAGAAAGATCACGAGAACCGGAACCGTCGCCACCACGGCACCGGCCATCAGGTGCTGACGCGGCACCTCGGAGGAATTAAGCGAGACGACGCCGCGCGACAGCGTGAAGATGTCGATATTGTCGAGGAACATGAACGCAAACAGAAACTCGTTCCAGGCAATCATGAAGACGTAGAGCGCGACGGAGGCGAGTGCCGGAAGCGACAGCGGTAGCGTGATCTTCATGATCACGCCGAAGCGCGTCAGCCCGTCCATGAGACCGGCTTCCTCCAACTCGGCCGGCAGGCCGCGGAAATAGCCCTGAAGCATGTAGAGAGCGACTGGAATTGTGGTGGCGGGGTAGACCACCATCAGGCCGGTCAGCGTGTTACGCAGACCGATCTGCGAGAACACCGCGTAGAGCGGAATGACGAGCACAATCGCCGGGACCATGTAGATCAACAGGATCGAACGCGACAAAAAGGCCTGACCCGGAAAGCGTAGCCGCGACACGGCGTAGGCGCCGGGCACTGAGAACAGCAATGTCAAAAACACGGTGACCACGGACACGATCGCCGAGTTGACGAGGAAGGTTCCGAAGTGGAACTGGGTAAACAGTTCGATATAGGAGCGGAACAGTGCTTGCGGTCCCTGTGCCAAGTCGAGCGAGAAATCAAGCGGGTTGGCGAGCAGCGATTGCTGGCTCTTCAGGCTGGTCATCACCATGACGTAGAACGGCAGCGCCACGACAATGGTGAACAGGACGAAGCCCAACCCCTTCATCAGGCGGATGAAGAGCACCTCCATCTGGTAGCGCGGCAGGCCCGCGCCTGCGAGACCCTTCACGCACAGATGGATCGAAATCCAAATGAGACCAACCACCAGGGCAATCGCAACGATCTGATACGCCGGAACCGCCGAGAGCGGCAGCCCGAGCGGCTGGCCCAACGTCAAGAGGCCAAGAACACCAAAGATTGCAACGGCAGCCGCGATGCGCACGCCGGGCGTGCGGGCGCCGGGCGGAAACGCCATCAAGATGCCGCCCGCGACAAGACCGGCCAGTGTCGCAGCGCCCACCGGCGGTGTGGTGATCGCGCCTGAGACCAGCATGAACGTAATGCTGACGACGATCATCCAAACCGCACCCCAAATGGCGCCAATCGCCAGACTTGCGAAAAATCCGTTTCCAAAGCGCATCAGCCTTCATCCTTCGGCGAGAAGCGGAAGAAGAGGAGCGAAAAGCTCAAAAGCACGATGAAGACGACGACTGCGACCGCTGCACCCGCACCCAGGTTGGACACGGCAAACGCCTGTTCGTAGACGTCCACGGTCAATGTACGGGTGCCCGCCGCGCCACCGGTCAACAGGAAGATGTCGTCGAACTTGTTGAAGGTCCAAATGAAGCGCAGCAGGAACAGGACGGCCAGGATACCCATGAGCTGCGGCAGCGATATGTACCAGAACTGCTGGAGCGGAGTGGCGCCGTCGATCTCGGCGGCCTCGTACATGTCCGTTGAGATCGACTGCATGCGCGCCAGGATGAACAAGAACGACAGCGGGAAATAGCGCCACGCCTCGAAGGCGATCACCGTCGTCAGCGCGACCGGAAACTCGAAAGTCAGTCCCAAGAAACTGATCGGTACGGATCGCTGTCCGAAGAAGCTGATCGGCTCGTCGACCGCGCCCATCTGCAACAGGATCGAATTGAGTGTGCCGGAAAACGGATCGAGCAGGACCACCCAGGTGAAGGCGACGGCGATGACCGGCGCGACATAGGGAAACAGGAAGAGGCCGCGCAAAAGGCCGCGACCCGGAAAAACCGTGTTGAGCAATTGTGCCGCGAAGAGGCCCAGCACCAAGGCCCCGGCGGTGCCGAAGATCGTGTAGTACATCGACACGCGCAAAATGTGCCAGAACTCGTCGGACGAGAAGATCCTGGTGAAGTTCTCAAGCGTGAACTCGGTGCTGGTGAGGATGTTGTCGGCATCGCCCGAGATGATCGGCTTGCTGTCTCGGGGATTGACCGGGTCGGCGATATACGCCGCTTCGGCAATCACTTCGATGCGGACGCGGTCGCGGAACCCACCTTCGATATCACCGAACGCACAGGTCAGCACCTCATCGCTCACGCTGCACCGCTCGTCCAAGGCGCCGACGACCAGCCCGGCCGGCAAGGTGTCCGTGAAGCCGACATCGCCGATCGCATTGTCGCGTGAGGAATTGCGCACCCGGTATTCGATCGCCGCCCGATCCCCCGCCGCCGCCAGATCGCCGCGCAACCGCTCGTTGGCAACCAGGACGGCCGGGCGAAGATCGCCTAACTGCACCGGCTTGAATGAAATCCAGAAGTTCGCCAGAAGCGGCCCGAGCACGATCGCGATCACGATCGCGAAGGTCGGCAGGAGCATCGCATAGGCGAGGCGCATTTCACGTCTGGCTAGCGGCCCGACGCCTTTCGGCGGTGTCGCGGTGTCGGTCATATCGCCATGTCCAAAGCGGTGCTGGCGGCGCCGAAACCTTCGGCGCCGCCGCAGGTCGCTGTGCTTAGTTCACGCCGGCGAGTTCATCGTTCAGCCGGGCGACCGCGGTTGCGGCATCGATTTCATCATCGATGTACTCGCGCACGATCCGGTTGATGATCTGGCTGTTGATGATCTTGGACGCCAGCGACAACTGGCCTTCCTTGACGCCCCAGCGCGCGCCGCTTTCCAGGCCGGCGACGATCGTGGCGATCGTCTCTGCCGGGTAGAGATCGGAGAGCGGCGCCTTGCGGTCGACGCCGACGGGAAGCTTCGACCATGCTTCGATGAACTTATCGGAGTCATCGGCCGTGCCACGGCGGACGGGGAACTTACCCTCAGGCGCGATCGACAACGTCGATGTATAGCCCTCATCCATGGAGAACTTGATGAACTCAGCGGCCACGTCGATGTTGGCATCGGCCGTCACACCGAAATAGCGCACGTCGGCCCAGGCCGCACCATCAGGATTTGAGGGGCCTGAGAAGGCGGTCACGACGCTGGTCTTGCTCGCCAACTCGGTCGAGGTCGGATCATCGTTGATTGTCGGTGGGGCCGAGTCGCGCAGACCTGCCAGTTCATCGAGAATGAACGGTGACCAGATGATCATGGCCGCCTGACCGGCAAAGTAGACCTCCCGCGACTGTTTCCAGAAAAGCTCGCCCGGAGGCGAAGCCTTGGCGATTGCCTTATAGAAGTCCAGGACTTCGGTCGTCGCCTGTTCGTCGAGCGGCTTGAAGCCGTTCGCGTCGACTGGAGAAACGCCATTCGCCAGGAAGACGTGCTCGAGGACCTGGCTCATGAAGTTCTCGTCGATCTTGGTAGCGGCCACGAAGCCGAACATCTCAGGCGGGTTGTGCAGCTTCTCGACCGCCGCCATGATGGCCTCGTACGACGTTGGTGCGGCAAGGCCGGCGGCGTCGAACAGGTCTTTGCGGTAGACGACCATCTGCGTCCAGCCATCGACCGGCACGGCAGCGGTGACCCCGTCGAAATCGGCCATGGCGACAGCGCCAGGCGCAAACGTATCCTTGCCGAGGTCCTCGACAATCTCGTCATTGGTATCGACGTCGAGAATACCGGCTTCCGCCCAAGGCAGAACGTATTGCAGCGTGTGATAGATGACGTCCGGCAAATCGTTGGCCGCGAAGGCCGCTGTGGCCCGCGTTCCAAGTTCGGTTTCCGGCACTGGAATCACATCGACCTCGTGACCGGTCGCGGCCTTGAAGTCGGCCGCCATTTCCTGCTGCTTGGCCAGGCGCTCGGGCTGATCCTCCGTCGTCCAGAAGCGGATCGTGTCCGCCTGTGCCCAGGCAACCGCCGACGCGGACACCAAAAGCCCCAGTGTGAGTGTCTTCAAGATGCGCATGTTTTCCTCCCAAGTTTATTCAACGCGTTTGTTCAAGTGCAAAAAGGTCGCTGGTCGGTCTCCCGCCGCAGCAAATCCGCCTGCCAGAGCACTTGCTGGTTGACGGGATCGTCGCCGTCGATGACGGCCAAGAGCATGTCGCCGATCTTGCGTCCGGCCGAGTGAAGCTGGTGCGCCATGGTGGTGAGCGGCGGATCGGTGTGCTCGCCGATCGGCAGACCGTCATAGCCGATGACAGACACCTCGCGTCCCGGTCGCCAGCCGTGGGCACGGATCGCCTTCATCGCGCCCAGCGCCACCATGTCGGACACGCAGACGACTGCGGTCGGTGGCTCGGGCAACGCCAAAAGCGCGGCCATGGCTTGCTGCCCGCCCTCTTGGCTCATATTCGACTCAACCTCGTAACCCTTGAGGATGTCCAATCCGCAATCGGCCATGCCGCTGCGGAAGCCGGCATGGCGCAAGGCCGCGAAGTTGTAATCAAGCGCCCCATGGATGTGGGCGATACGAACATGTCCAAGGTCGGCAAGGTGACGGACCGCATCGGTGAACGCGCCGAAATTATCGATGTCGAACCAGGCATGGCGATCGGCCTCCACGGTGCGGCCGTGACTGACGAATGGCAGGCCGAGTTCGCGAATGCAGGCGACGCGCGGATCGTGGGTCAGCGTGCGAGAGATCACGAGCCCCGACACGCGTCCGGATTGGGCGAGCCGCGTAATGATCGCCAGTTCATCGTCCTCAGAGCGCGAGACGGCCACGGTCAAATCCCAGTGACGATCCGAGAGGGCTTCGCAAAGCCCGTCCAGGAGTTCGCCGAGATAGGGATCGGACAAATGCCCCACCCGCCAGGGCAGCACATAACCGACGCATTCGGCGTTTCCTGTCGCCAGGCGGCGGGCATTTGAGTTTGGACGATAGCCAAGCTCGATGGCCGCGCGCTTCACCCGTTCGCGGGTCTTCCTGGAGATGTCGGGATAGTCATTGATCGCCCGCGAGACGGTGCCCTCGGTGAGGCCGAGGTGCTCCGAAAGCGCTTTCAGGCTGACCTTTGACATAACGAACCGTATCCGAAAGCGCTTTCGGAAGCAAGTAAACTAATCGTTCGCTGTCTGTCACCCGGGGTTCAGATCAGTCTTGGGCCGCGATCTCGGCGCAAAGGCGAAGTGGATTCAATGGTCGGGAAGCGCCCTATCCATCGCGCGGGGGCGGTTCCGCATCGACGATCTGGGACCCCAAGGCTGCGTTGCTTAGAAGCGGTATCCGGCGCGCGCGCCGATGTTGGTCAACTGGCCGTTCTCATGACACGCCTCGAAGTTGTCGAGGTGTTCGACCATGAGCATGATGCGCCAATGCTGGCCGAAGCTTCGGCCGAACGAGCCTGACATATAGGCCAGCGGATTGCAGCCCATCTTGCGCCCATTGCCTAGGTTATTGCCCAGGTAGCCGTTGTGCGCGGCGATCCCCAGAGCGGCCTCGGCGAAAAGCCTCTTGAACAGATCAACATCCCAGGCGAGGCCGCCGTTCACGTGGCTCGTGCCACCGCCGAAATTGATCGACGTTCCAGCGCGCAAGCGCGGCGTGAGGGCAAAGTTCAACAGCGGGTTCGTGAAGTTCCACTTCGGCTTCACCAACAGGATTTCGAACGTGGCATCGAAGATGCTGCCTTCGCGATCCTTGTCATGGGTGGAAAACACACGGCTGCCGCGGCTGTCCTCATGATAGAGGAAACCGAAACGCACCTCGTCAATGAACATTATACGCCTTGGCGGCTCGGGAACATCCTCTGTGGCGCGAGCGGACACGCCAGCCAGGGCCACACAAAAGCCCATGCCGGCGACCGAAACCCAAGACCGAACCCCAAGGCCCAAAGTGAAACGCCCCCGCCGAAAAGGATCGCGGGGGCATTCTAGCCGGAATTCGCCCTGTGACTATGGCACCTGAGTGACAGTTAAGAAAAAATTAACCATCTTCGCCCGTCAGGCGACGATGACATCAACGCCGAGCTGAGCCCGATTGTAGAGGTCGATGACGTCATGGTTGAGCATGCGCACGCAGCCCGAAGAGACTGCGTTACCGATGCTCCACTCCTCGCGTGTGCCGTGGATGCGATAGAATGTGTCCGCGCCACGCTCATCGAACAGATAGAGCGCACGCGCGCCAAGCGGATTGCTAAGGCCAGGGCCCTGCCCGCCATTGGCCAGGCTGTACTTCTCCAGCTCCGGTTGGCGCTCAATCATCTCAGCCGGTGGCACCCAGCTCGGCCACTTCTTCTTGACGCGCATCGTCGCGCGGCCGTTCCAGGCAAAGCCCGCACGACCGAGCCCGACGCCATAGCGCATCGCCCTGCCACGCGGCATGACGAGGAACAGGTGGTAGGATCTGGTGTCGACGATGATCGTTCCGGGTTTCTCGCTGGTCGGATAGTCGACGACCTGACGGAAGAACTTTTCGTCGATCTTCGATGTGTTGGCCGCCGGGATCGGGAACGGCTCGTTCGGGATCGCCCCATACATTGAGGCGTAAGATGACGGCTGGATAACGGGCTCGACCGAAGCGGTCGGCGTCGGCGTGTCTCCGCTCGTCGTGGCGTTGCAGCCGGCCAGCGCGGTGGCGCCCAGTCCGAGGACAACGGTGCGGCGAGTCAGCATAAATGCACTCCAGGTTCAGTCTTCATTCAGTCATTTCAGCAACGCTCGCCCGGCCGCATATCACACGAATCGGGCTGCATTGCGCTCATCCGGTTAGATTAATTGTCTAAACGCTTTATGGTTGCCAAGGCGTTGACGCGTTCAAAAACGCGCGAGCGCCAACGCCGTTGAAAGGTGATGCCAATCGGCCACACCCAACCGACCCGATCTGCCTCGAGTTGGCCCTCATAGGGCGCCCTCGCGCAGAGCGCCGGCTACTCGGCTGAATAGTTGGGCGTTGAGGCCAGAAACCGGCCGTAGTCCGGCGCCTTGGGGTAACCGAACTGTTCCGCCAGCGGGTTCGAGCGCCGGCGCACTCCAGCCCCCATGTCGGCAAGCAGTTCATCGAAATGACGAAAATGGAACGGTGCCGCGCAAAGACCGCCATAGACCTTGGCAGCCGGACGTTCCTGGCGGCGCCAATGCAGCATGCGTTCGATGTTCTCCGTCATCTCTGACGCGCTTGGCTGGCGTGCCAGTTGTCCATCCATGAACCGGACCAACCAATTCGCAACCAGTTCGGCGGAAAGCACCGTGCAAAAGCTGGAGTTGAAACCGACAAAGCCCATGTCAGGCAAATCGGGATTCACCGCCAAACGATAGACGCGATACTGGCCGTCAAACTCCACCAGCTTTTCGCGATCTTCCTCCGGCAAGAAGGGCACGCCCAACTTCCAGCCAACCGCCAGAACCGCGACATCGGCACCGACCCGCTCGCCCCCCGTCATGACGATCTCGTCGCCCTCGTAGTAGTCGAACGAGCCGCGAACCGGCACGATCTTGCCGGCGTTGAGTGCCTCGAAGAAACCGGGCGTGACGATCGGGAGCGCGCAGGACGCCTCCTTCTCGATCGGTGTGTCGGGGACCATGCCATGTTTCTTCAAGCCGAGTTGCAGCTTCAAAAGCGTTTCCAGCCCACGGAAATTGGCCCACACCAGGGGCTTGACGATCGTCCGGATGACGTTGCCGACCGGCGTGATGTCCCAACCGTTGAACTGGTCTTCCTGGGCGCGCATGTAAAGCAGGTGCTTGAAGTTGATGCCGCCGACGAAGTACGGCACGCGCCAAACGTTCTCGCGGTAGACCAAGTGCACGGACGTCGCGCCATTGTTCACGGCGTTGACGGCGATGTCGGTGGCCGACTTCGATCCACCCAGCACCACGACGCGCTTGCCGCTTGCCTGCGCTGGGTCCGTGTATTCCGACGAGTGCATGACCTGGCCGCCGCCGGCAATGAACGCCTCCTGCCCTTCATGGCTGATGATGTTCTTTTCGGAGAACTGGCCGGTCGCGACCGCGACGAAATCGAAGTCCTCGCTGCGCTCGCCGCTGTCGTCCTCCAGCACCAGTGTCCAGCCAGACTTGCCGTCCGTCCGCCGCGTCATCGCGATCACATTGGTCTTCAGGCTGAAATGCTCACCCAGGCCGTGCTTGTCCGCATAGGACTTCAGATAGGCGTGGACCTGCGGGCCCTTCGGCCATTCCGGATAGTCGTCCGGCATGGGCTGATCGGTGAAGCAGTAGAGATCCTTCGGGCTTTGCGTCTGCACCTCCGGATAGGAACGCGAGAGTTCCCAGACACCGCCGAAATCATGACTGCGCTCGAAGGCCTTGACGTCGTGGCCGCGCTCCTTGAAGGCCTTGACGGCGGCCAGACCAGAGATACCGCCGCCGATGACGGCAACCGACTTTTTGTCGACCATGGGACTTCCCCGCACTACGCCGTATCGGGTGGCGGCAGGAAGTTAACGTCGTGAAGTGCGGAGAGCCGGACCAGCTCCTCCGGATCGGTAACGCCGTCGAGGGCCTTGAAGAGATCGAAGAGCTTGCCGCACGGCGCCACGCCGAACACGACATTCGCCGTCGCGCCCGACCGGTTGAAGATTCCGTGGGGTTCGCCCATCGGCATGCGCACCGTGTCGCCGGCCTTTGCCGTGTGCACATCGGCACCGAACTCGACCTGAAGCTCACCGTCGATCACGGTAATCCACTCGTCTTGCGTGGTGTGGATATGCGGTGGAACGAATGTGTCGGCGGGGATGACCGCATGCCAGATGAAGGCGTTGTCGCTGACCACTTTCGGCGTGTAGGTGTGGCCGACGACGTTCCACGCCGGACTCTGATAACTGCCGTGCGCTGCCGTGATTCCCTGTTCGAGCTTCATGATCCCGTCTCCCTCCCGAAATTTATTTTATACTTAAACTATCTCTTGACCGCGAATGCAATGGCGCATTTTCGGTTCTCTCACCTTGCCCCTTTCGGCGTGTGGACGATGCAAGTGGAGTCGTGCAGAAAATCGTCATTGGATTTCCGCCTGCTGACGATGCCATCATGGCTGTCTCGATACGGAGATGGGTTCAACATACATGTCTGGTCAACCGCCAAACGATACGCCACTCGACGTGGTCGAGATGCCCGAGCCTCTTCCTTCGCATGTGCTCCGCCGCACCACAGATCCGACGAGCCTGCCCCGTGCAAAGGGCGACAGCACCGTCGCTTTTGTTGGCCAGGATCGGGCGATCGACGCGATTGCGTTTGGCACGACGATCCGCAAGTACGGCTTCAACCTGTTCGTCCTCGGTCCGCGCGGCTCGGGCCGGCACAGTGCTGTTCGAGACGTTCTGGAGAAACGAGCGCCCGAAGAGGCGCCACCTGACGACTGGGTTTATGTCAACAACTTCCAGACCCCACATAAGCCCCGCGCGATCCGTCTGCCCGTCGGGACGGCGATCCGGTTTCGCGATGCGATGGACGCCCTTGTCGCCGACCTCGGTGTCGCTCTGCCTGCGCTGTTCGAGTCAGACGAGTACAAGGCACGGCGCGGTGCCATCGACGAAGAAGCCCAAAGCAAACAAGAGGATTTGTTTGAAGGACTGAACGAAAAAGCGCGGTCCAAGAGCATCTCAATCATGCGCACGCCAATGGGTTTCGGCTTCGCCCCGCAGCGCAACGGCGAGGCGATCAAGCCGGAGGTTTTTCAGGCACTGGAGCAGGCCGAGCGCGATCGCATCCAAGGCGATATCGAAGCGCTTCAGGCCGAATTGCGGGACATCTTGAACCAGCTCCCCCGATTCGAGAAAGACCGACGTGACCGGATCCGCGCCCTCAACAAAGAAATGGCGACCGGCACGGTCATGGTCGAGATCGCGGAAGTCGCCGAGCAATTTTCCGACGTCACCCCGATCACCGATTTTCTGGAACAAGTATCCACTGATGTCGTCGAGAATGTCGAGGCGTTCTTGGAGACGGAGGCACAGGCGCAAGCCGCGGCGATGCCGATTGCGCCATCGTTGACCGATCGCAACCCGCGCCTGAAACGATACACCGTCAACGTTATGGTCGGTAGCGACGGCGTCGAAGAGCCGACCGGCGCTCCGATCGTGTTTGAGACAAATCCGACGTATCAAAATATCATCGGCCGCGTGGAACACGCCGCGCAGATGGGCGCGCTCGTCACCGATTTCACGATGATTAAGCCGGGCGCGCTGCACCAGGCCAATGGCGGTTATCTGGTCGTCGACGTTCGCGAATTATTGATGCAGCCCGGCGCCTGGGAGGGCCTGAAACGCAGTCTTCGGTCCGGCGAAATCCAAATCACCTCGGTGTCCCAGCAGCTCGGCCTGTCGAGCACGGCCGCACTCGAACCGGATCCGATCCCGCTTTCGGTCAAAGTCGTCCTCGTCGGCGATCGGATGCTTTACTACTTGCTCCACGCCCAAGACCCCGAGTTCGCGGAGCTGTTCAAGGTCCAGGCCGATTTCGACGATGACGTCGATCGCTCAGATGATACGGCCGCGAACTACGTGGGAATGATTGTTGGTCTCGCCGCAAAAGAGAAACTGAGGCCGATCGATCCAACCGGCCTGGCGCGTCTGTTTGATGAAGCGGCACGTCTTGCCGACGACGCCGAAAAGCTGACACTTCGGGTTGGCGCGGTTACCGATATTCTCCAGGAGGCCGATCATTGGGCGTCCGAGGAAGGCAACCATGAAATCAACGCCGGTCATGTCGAACGGGCGGTAACTGAACGGGATCGCCGCGGCGGACGGCTGCGGGAGCGCATCCAGGAACAGGCGCTGCGCGAAACGGTTCTCATCGATACCGACGGCGCCGTCGTCGGCCAGGTCAACGGATTGTCTGTTCTCTCACTCGGCGATCAGCGCTTCGGCAAGCCATCCCGGATCACGGCGCGGGTCCGCATGGGGACGGGCAAGGTGGTGGACATCGAACGCGAGGTCGAACTTGGCGGGCCGCTCCACTCCAAAGGTGTCCTGATCCTGTCCGGCTACCTGTCTGCGCGCTATGCCCGCGACTTGCCGGTGTCGCTCTCCGCCAGCCTTGTCTTTGAACAGTCCTATGGCGGCGTCGACGGCGACAGCGCCTCATCGGCTGAGCTCTACGCACTGCTGTCCGCCCTTTCCGGCGTGCCGATCAAGCAGTCGTTCGCGGTCACCGGTTCGGTCAATCAATTCGGTGAGGTGCAGGCCATCGGCGGCGTCAACGAGAAGATCGAGGGCTTTTTCGATCTCTGCGAGGCGCGTGGCCTCACTGGGGATCAGGGCGTTTTGATCCCAGTCGCCAATGTCAAACACCTGATGCTACGCGACCGAGTGGTTGCCGCTTGCCGCGAGGGGCAGTTCGCGGTTCATGCGGTTGAAACCATCGATCAAGGGATCGAAATTCTCACCGGCGTGTCGGCTGGCGGTTCCGCACCTGACAGCGGCTTTGCAGCGGGTAGCATCAACGGGCTCGTCGAGACCCGGCTGGTCAATTTTGCTCAGGCGCGGCGTGCCTTCGGATCGAGAGATCTCGGTGAATCGGATAAGATTGCATGATCGGCCAACCGGCAACCCGCCCGCGTCTTCTGCTTCACCTCTCATCCGCAAGCGACGCCGAAGCGGCCGTTGACGTGGCCGTCAATCTCGCGCGTGCGCTCCATCGCGACCTGGTGGCGCAGTTCATTGAGGATGACGACCTGCTGACGGCGTGTGCGCTCCCTCTTCGAAATTTGGTTGGGTTTCGCGGCGAAGTGCTAGAGGACGACACGCCGGCGGTGCAGTCCAGGATGCAGCTTGAAGCAAGACGCTGTCATGCGGTGGTGCGACAGCGCGCGGAGAGCGCACACTTAGCCTGGACGTTCTCCGCGACCCGCAGCCGAATACAATCGAGTATCGAAGGGCGGGTGGGCAAAAGCGACATACTGGTCATCCGGGCCGATGCGATCGCAGCGCGCTGGCGCGATGTTATCCGCCTTGCGGCCGCGATGGCGCCAGCGGAGGGCGGCGTTCTGATCTTGCCAGCGCATACACGGGTGGCGGCCATCGACCGGGCTTGGCGCATCGCCGTGCTCGATTCACAAGGCTCCGGCTCAGAGCGGATCTCGGCCGTTGCCGAAGAGATCGGGATGGCGACCGGGGCAACCGTCGTTCAACTAAACACCGCAGACACCGGCATCTCGACACGATCCGATCCTGTGCACTTCGTCGTTGGACCGGCTGCACCTCTACGCGACGCTGATCCAGAGTTCCTGAATCCCATCGAGCGCTTAAGGGTGCCTCTTCTATTGTTATCTTGAACGCCTGCTTTCTGCCAAAAGCGTCGGCGTCAGCCAAGCAGCGCCTTGAGGTGAGCGACGACGCTGCGCGCCAGGGAGCCTGTCTCATAACCGCCTTCCAGCATGGACACAACGCGGCCCTGGGCGTGACGTCCGGCGACGGCGACGAGTTGTTCCGTGACCCAGGCATAATCCTGCTCCGACAGGTTCAGTCCCGCCATGTCGTCCAGAACATGGCCGTCGAAGCCGGCGGAAATGAAGAGAAACTGCGGGTCAAAGGCATCGAGCGCCGGCAGCCAGTGCGCTCTGACCGCGTCCCGGAACCCTGCCCCCTCGGTTCCTGCGCTGAGCGGAATGTTGACGATGTGCGCCTCGGCGGATTCGTGGCCCGTGAACGGATAGAACGGGTGCTGGAAGCTGGAGCAAAACAGGACGCGGTCGTCATCCTTGAAAATGTCCTCTGTCCCGTTGCCGTGGTGGACGTCGAAGTCGACAATCGCCACGCGATCCAGTCCGTGCTCATTGAGCGCGTGAGCGGCAGCAACCGCGATGTTGTCGAATAGGCAGAAACCCATTGCGCGGTCGCGTTCGGCATGGTGGCCGGGCGGGCGGACCGCGCAAAAGACGGCGTCGGCGGCGCCGTCCATGATCAGGTCGACGCCGAGAATGCCGGCGCCGGCCGCCCTGAGGGCCGCCTTCAGCGTCGCGGGCGACATCACCGTGTCACCGTCGATTGCGAAGAAGCCGTGCTTTGGCGCCAAGTCGAAAATTCGGTCGATGTATGCGCCATCGTGGACACGGGCCAACTGCTCGCGCGTGGCAAGCGGAGCATCGTGATGGCGCACGACGAAATCGAGCCCCGACATGATGATCTGGTTGTTGATCGCGTGAAGCCGTTCGGGCTGCTCGGGATGATGCGGACCGGCGTCGTGCAAAAGGCAATCGGGATGGGAAATGACGGCCAGCATGGTCTCATAAATCTCGCGAGACGACGAAAACGTCTGGATCATCCGCCGACCGGCTTTTGCGAAAGCCGAGTTCGTCCATCAATTGCAGCATGGCGCGGTTATTGGCCAGCACCGCCCCCTCCATGGTCGAGAGGCCATGATCGCGAGCGGTGTCGATCAGCGCCTTCATCAAGCGCGTGCCGATGCCCTGGTTCTGGCGCTTGTCGGAGACGACGATGGCGAACTCGCAGCTCGTCGCGTCAGGGTTGATGACATAGCGCGCCACGCCCTGTTGAACGGCTTTATCCCCCTCTTCGGTGAAAGCGATCAGGGCCATTTCGCGGTCGTAGTCGATTTGCGTGAACTGTGCCAGAAGCTCCGGCGGCAGTTCATCAAGCGCGTGCATGAAGCGGAATTGCTTGGCTTCAGGCGAGAGGTCGCGGATGAACGCCTTTTCGCTTTCGGCGTCCTCGGGCCGGATCGGCCTTATTGTCAGCGATGTCCCGTCCGTCAAAAGTGTGGTTTGCACCAGATCGCGCGGATAGGGCCGAATGGCCATGTGGTCGTAGGCATCCGCGTCGCCGGCCGGGCGAGCGATCCCGATGCGCACGTCGACGGCGATCACCCCGTCAGGGCCAGCGAACAGCGGATTGATGTCGAGTTCGGTGATGGCCGGCAGCTCGCAGACGAGATCCGACACTCGCAACAGAACATCGATGACCGCCTGCCGATCGACGGCTGGGCGGTCGCGAAAGGCGTCAAGCAGACGCGAGACCTTGGTGCGGTTGATGAGCCGCTCGGCCAGGACGGCATTGAGCGGCGGCAGGGATACTGCGCTGTCACGCAGAATTTCGACCATCGTGCCACCCGCGCCGAACAGGATCGTCGGACCGAAGATCGGATCGCGGCTTGCGCCAATCACCAATTCGCGCGCGTCGGCGACCTGTGCCATGGGCTCAACCGTCACGCCCAGGATGGTCGCATCCGGGCGCGCCGCCCCGGCGCTCTCGACGATCTCGCGGAACGCGGCGTGGACGTCAGCCGCGGTCATGATGTTGATCCGCACACCACCGACATCGGACTTGTGGCTGATCTGCGGCGAGTTGATCTTCAGCGCGACGGGAAAGCCGAGCGTTTCCGCCGCGATCAACGCCTTGGCCGGGCTATCGGCCTCGATCGTCGTGTTGCACGGGATTTGGAAGGCCCGCATGATCGCCTTGGACTCGATATCCGACAGCATCGTGCGGCCTTCTGCCAAGGCGCCATCGATGATGATATTTGCACCGCTGAGATCCGGCGGATCGAGGGCCGATAGCGGACCCGGCGTTTCAAGCGCCATGCGGTGGTTCAGATCATGGCGCGCGAGATAAGAGAAGGCTTCCACGGCGCGCTCTGGGACTGTGAAATCGGGAACGCCGGCCGCACTCAGCTTCTGGCGAGCTTCAGCGACAGAAGTCTCGCCCATCCAGCAGGCGAAAACCGGCTTGCGATTGCCGTCCGGCACCGCCGAGAGCACCGCGTCGGCTGCTTCGGTCGCCGCTGTCATCGCCTGCGGTGTCAGCATGACGAGCACACCGTCGAACGCTTCGTCGGCGACCGCATGACGAATGGCGGCTGCGTACATGTCCGGCGTCGCGTCGCCCAAGATGTCGATCGGATTGGACCGCGACCAATAGGCCGGAAGAACCGCGTCGAGGGCCGCGATGGTGTCGTCGGACGGCTTAGGCAGATCGACGCCAAGGTCGCCCGCGCGATCCGCCGCCAGCACGCCGGCGCCGCCGCCATTGGTGATGATGCCGAGCCGGTTGCCGCTGGCGCGAAAGCTGGCGGAGAGGATTTCAGCGGCCGCGAAGAGTTGTCCGAACGTGCCGACCCTGACCGCACCGGCTCGTTCCAGTGCTGCGTCGAAAACGGAATCCGAACCGATCAGCGCGCCTGTGTGGGTGTTGGCGGCCTTGGCGCTTTGATTGTGGCGACCGGCCTTCAGCACGACCACCGGTTTTATCCGCGCTGCTATTCTCAGCGCACTCATGAAGGACCGCGCATCGCGGACCCCTTCGACGTAGAGCAGGATCGCATCGGTCTTCGGATCGTTGGCCAGTACGTTCAAGATGTCGCCGAAGCCGATATCGGCGGAATTGCCTAGCGAAACGAGCGCGGAGAACCCCAAATGATGCGGCTCGGCCCAATCTGAAATCGCCGAACACAATGCGCCCGACTGCGACACCAGCGCCAGCCGGCCTTTCGGAGTCGTGGACTTCAAGAAGGTCGCGTTCATGCCGAGCCAGGGCCGCACCACGCCGACGCAATTGGGGCCCAGAAAACGGATGTCGTGTTGACGCGCGACCTCGGCGATCTCTTCGCCCAATGCCGCGCCCGTCGCCCCGGCCTCACCAAATCCGGCCGACAGAACGATCACATGGCGAACGCCGACTTCGCCGCAATCGCGGAAAATGCCCGCAACCGTTGCGGCGGGCGTGGCAACGACCGCCAAATCGATCCGCTCGTCGACATCCGCGATTGCCGCATAGCAGCGCTGGCCGGCGACCGCGTCGTATTTCGGATTAATGGGAACAATCGGCCCGTCAAACCCGCCGGCCAACAGGTTCGCGAAGACAAGGGATCCCACCGAGCGTCCAGATTCGCTGGCGCCAAAAACGGCGATCGAACGCGGATTAAACAGCGGATCGAGTTGACTCGGTCCCATTGCGGATACCTCTCCGAGCAATTGGCGTGGTCGTGCGGCCGTTGGCGCCTCAATGCCTTGACCTAGCGCAACGGCGCGACAGTCCAATGTCTAATCCGGCTGGCGCCGCCTGGTGAACGGCTTCGGCTTTAAAAGAGCACTTCGGGCAGCCAGGTGGGCAGTGCCGGGAGCAACCAGATGACCGCAATGCCGACAACCTGCAGGACGATGAACGGCATGACACCGAGATAAATCTGGCCGGTCGAAATCTCCTTCGGCGCGGCCCCGCGCAAATAAAACAGCGAGAAGCCGAAGGGCGGGGTCAGGAACGACGTTTGCAGATTGATGGCGATCAGGATGGCCAACCACATCGGGTCGTGGCCCATGAGGATCAGCACCGGCGTGATCAGCGGCAAAAGGATGACGGTGATCTCGACGAAATCGAGAAAGAAGCCGAGCACGAAAATCAGCGCCATGCAGAAGATCAACGCGCCGGTCGGGCCGCCGGGCATCGCCGTGATGATCTCTTTCATGCGTTCTTCGCCGCCCAGTCCCACGAAGACGAGCGAGAAGATGCTGGCTGTCAGGATCGTGGCGAAGATCATGGCCGTGACGGTCATGGTCTGGGTCATCGCCGGTTTCAGGATGCCGGACCGGTCGCTTTTGACAAGCGACACCACGATGGCGACGAAGCCGATGATGGCGAGTGCGGCGTAGAGCGTCCCCTGCCCCCAATCGAGCGCCGTCACGTCGCTGCGTTGAAGGCGAACGGGCGCCAGGCCGGCAAACACACCCAGAAGCAGAAGCGCTGCAGCACCGGCGAAGATCAACTGCGGGTGCACGCCCTGCCTGTGGCCGGCCATCAGCACCGCGCCGATGGCACCGACCGAGGCAGCTTCGGTCGGCGTGGCCACACCGCCCAGGATGGCGCCAAGAACCGCGACAATGAGGATGACCGGCGGCACGACCGCGCCGACAACGGCACGGGCCGAGGGCCGCGCATCCAGTTGTCTGGCGGCCGGGGCATCGCCTGGAATGAGCCAAGCCCGCACCAGGATGTAGACGATATAGAGAACGACGAGCGCCAGTCCGGGCAGAAGTGCTGCGGCGAAGATCTGACCGACGGAGATGGTCTCGACCGTGAACTTGCCCTGCTCGAACTGCGCCTGCTGATAGGCGTTGGACATGACGTCCGACAGGATGATGAGGAGCGTCGATGGCGGAATGATCTGGCCCAGCGTCCCTGCTGTGCACACCGTGCCGGAGGCCAGCGTTGGATTGTAACCGTTCTTCAGCATGGTCGGCAGCGCGATCAAGCCCATGGCAATCACCGTCGCGCCGACGATCCCCGTCGACGCCGCCAAGAGTGCGCCGACCAGGACGACCGACACACCAAGCCCGCCGCGAATCCCGCCGAAAAGCCGACCCATCGTCTCAAGCAGGTCTTCCGCGATCCGGCTCTTTTCAAGCACGATACCCATGAAAACGAAGAGCGGGATGGCGATCAGTACCGGGTTGGTGAGCACCCCGAAGACCCGCTGCCCAAGTGCGCCCAGAAGCGACAGGTCCATGATCCCGAAAACCGCACCCAAAATGGCGAAGACCGTGGCAACACCGGCGATCGAGAACGACACGGGAAAGCCAACAAGGATGCAGGCGATCAATGCCGCGAACATCAAAAGGTCGAGCGGCAGGGTCATGCAGGTGCTGCCCGAAGCCGGATAAGATTGCGCAACAGGCAGGCCAACGACTGGATGAGAAGAAGAATGCAGAATGCCGGGATGAGCGACTTCAGGAGGAACGACGCCGGGATGCCCCCGACGGAAATCGGCCCTTCAAGGATCGCCCAGGCGTTGCGCACCGACGGCCACGACCAGTAGAGCAGGACGACCATGGAGGGGATCAATAGAAGCAAGTGCCCGGCCGTGTCGATCACCGCCTTCAGCCGGTCACCCGCCTTGGCATAGAAAATGTCGACCCGGACATGGCCGTCGATCAGGAGCGTGTAGCCGGCGCCCAGCATGAAGAGCGCGGCGTGCTGGTAGAGCACGCTTTCGTTGAGCGCGACCCATGAGTATCCAAAGACGTAACGCAGAACGACGACAACGAATTGGGTCAGCACCATGGTCAGCGCCAGCCAGCGGACCATGAGCCCGACCCAGCGATTGATCCGATCAAGGCTGTCGGCCAATCCGATCATGATGATCCCCTGCCCCGCACAAAACCGCATGAGACGAGACCCCGGGTCAAGCCCGGGGTCTCGTCTTTAGTTTGCTTGTGCGTCGCTAGAATCCGAGCACGGCGCCGCGCGCGTTCATCTGGCCATTGTCGGCATAGGTCTTATAGCGACCGACGGAGTCACGATAGGCAACGAAGCTCTCGACGATCTGCTTGACCAGCGCGTCGTCATCCTGACGCAATTCGTCGATCACTTCGCTGGCGGCCTGACCCATGGCGTCGATCACGTCATCGGGCAGCTTCTTGACCTGAACGCCCTCTTCGGCGACCAGCTTTTGCAGCGCCAGGGCGTGCTTCGTCGTGTACTCGGTCCAAACCGGATTGTAGAGGCTTTCGCAGGCCAGTTGCACGGCGCTCTTCAGATCGTCCGGCAGCCCGTTGAAGACATCCGCGTTGATGGCGCACTCCTCCGCCGAGGACGGCTCGCCGACGCCGGGCCAGTAGTAGTTCTTAGCGATCTGGTAATAGCCGAGCGCGCTGTCGGTCCAAGGACCAATGAACTCGCCGGCATCGATGGCGCCGGATTGGAGCGCCTGGAACATGTCGCGGCCGCCCATCGCTTGAACGGCCATGCCGAGCTTGGCGGCCATCTCGGACGCCAGACCGGTGGTGCGGAATTTCAGGCCCTTCAGGTCATCGGCCGAGTTGATCTCGCTGCGGAACCAACCGGCCATTTGCGGCCCGGAGTTGCCGCACAGGAACGGCTTCAAGCCAAAGCGCGCATACATTTCATCGTAAAGCGCCTGGCCGCCGCCATGGGTGAGCCAGCCGACCTGTTCGTCGGCCTGAAGGCCGAAAGGCTGCGACCCGAACAGCAAGATGCCCTTCGACTTCGAGCCCCAATAGGCCGGAACGGCGTGATAAAGCTCGGCGGTCCCTTCCGACACGGCATCGAACACACCGCGCCCCGGTACCAGTTCGCCGGCGGCGAACAGCTTCACCTCGATACGACCGCCGGACAGCGTGGTGATGCGATCGGCCAGGTTCTGCGCGGCAACGCCCGGTCCGGGCAGATTTTTCGGCCAAGCCGTGACCATTTTCCACTGCTGCTTGTCCTGCGCGATTGCAGGCGCAGCAAGCGTCGAAGCGGCAACGGCGCCGGCCGCACCGCCTTTCAAAAAGTCGCGTCTCTTCATCGTGTTTACTCCTCTCCTGTCGGTTCAGTCAGTTGCCAAGAATGGCGGGAAGTCGAAGGTCGTGTTCGCGGGCGCAATCGAGCGCGATGTCGTAGCCCGCGTCTGCGTGGCGCATGACGCCGGTCGCCGGATCGTTCCAAAGCACCCGCTCGACACGACGCGCCGCGTCTTCGGTGCCGTCGCAGACGATGACCATGCCGGCGTGTTGGGAAAAGCCGATCCCGACGCCGCCGCCATGGTGAAGCGAAACCCAGGTCGCACCCGAGGCGGTGTTTAGAAGCGCGTTCAGCAGAGGCCAGTCGGAGACGGCATCCGAGCCATCCTTCATCGCCTCCGTCTCGCGGTTCGGCGAGGCGACGGACCCGGAGTCCAGGTGATCGCGGCCGATGACCACCGGCGCTTTCAGTTCGCCTTTTGCGACCATCTCGTTGAACGCCAGACCGAGCCGATGCCGGTCGCCGAGACCGACCCAGCAAATGCGCGCCGGAAGCCCCTGAAAGGCGATGCGATCGCGCGCCATGTCGAGCCAGGTGTGGAGGTGCGTATCGGCCGGCATCAACTCTTTCACCTTGGCGTCGGTCTTGTAGATGTCCTCCGGGTCGCCCGATAGCGCGCACCAGCGGAATGGTCCGACGCCCCGGCAAAACAGCGGACGGATATAGGCGGGCACGAAGCCCGGAAACGCGAAGGCGTCCGCCAATCCCTCTTCCTTCGCCACCTGGCGGATGTTGTTGCCGTAGTCGAGGGTCGGCACGCTGGCGTTCCAGAAATCGACCATGGCCGCGACATGGACTTTCATCGACGCGCGCGCGGCCGTTTCGACCGCCTTTGGATCGCTTTCGCGCTTCGCCCGCCATTCGCCGAGCGTCCAGCCCTGCGGCAGATAACCGTTGATGGGATCATGGGCCGACGTCTGATCGGTGACGATGTCCGGGTGGACGCCGCGCTTGACAAGCTCAGGAAAAATATCGGCGGCGTTGCCAAGCAGTCCGACCGATTTCGCCTCGCCGTCCTTGGTCCAGCGCTCGATCATGGTGAGCGCCTCGTCGAGCGTTTCGGCCTTTTCGTCGAGATACTTCGTGCGCAGGCGGAAATCGATCCGGGTCTCGTCGCATTCAACGGCAAGGCAGGACGCACCGGCGAAGACGGCTGCAAGCGGTTGCGCACCGCCCATGCCGCCCAGCCCGGCGGTCAGGATCCAGCGGCCGGTCAAATCGCCGCCATAGTGCTGGCGGCCGGCCTCGGAAAAGGTCTCGTACGTGCCCTGCACGATCCCCTGGCTGCCGATATAGATCCACGATCCCGCGGTCATCTGGCCGAACATCATCAGCCCCTGTCGATCGAGAGCGTTAAAGTGGTCCCAGGTTGCCCAATGGGGCACCAGATTGGAATTGGCGATCAGGACGCGCGGCGCATCGCTATGCGTGCGGAAGACGCCGACCGGTTTGCCCGATTGGACCAACAGGGTCTCGTTGTCCTCCAAGTCCTTCAAGCTGGCGACGAGGCGATCGAAATCGGCCCAGGTGCGCGCCGCCCGGCCGATCCCGCCATAAACGACCAACTCGTGTGGGTTCTCCGCGACATCGGGATGCAGATTGTTCATTAGCATCCGCATCGGCGCTTCGGTCAGCCATGACTTGGCGGTGATCTGATCGCCGGTGGGCGGGTAGATGTCACGAGCGTTCTTGCGGGGGTCGGTCATGGCATTTCGTCCAGGTTGGGCGCAAGCGTCTTGCGCATCTGCGTGGCGGCTTTAAAGCCAAAGACAAAGCGTAAGGGTCCGGTCGACTCCGTGCGCACCGGCTCAAACCCGCGCCGCTCATAAAGCCGGCGGGCATCCGGATTGGTGTCGATCACATCGAGGCGAATGGTCGACGCGCCGCGCTCCCGCGCCAGCGTCTCAATGGCATCGAGAAGGCGCGTGCCGACCCCCTGTCCCCGCGCCTCGGGCGCGACGACGATGCCATCCATCAAGAGTTCGTCCGGCCGCGGCGGTCTTTCCAAAATGCTCAAGACCAGGCCGCGCCAGAGCCCGCCGATCCAGCCATAGGCCTGTTGCAGATCGGACAGATCGGCGTCGAGGAAGCCGTGCTCGTGGTCCTTGAAGCCGGCAAGGCCGACGAGCCGATCATCGGCAACAGCCGCGATCGCGCGGTCAAGCCGCGCCGTCGGCGCGAAGAAACGAACCGCGTGCGCGCGGTCCCGACCAAGAATGACCTGTAGCTTTGTCCAAAAAGCCTCAAGATAGATGTCCGTTGCCGCTTCGCGAAACGGTTCGGGCAAAGGAAAGGCAATGGTCGCGTTGGAGGTCACAGCGCCGTCTCCAATGCCGACAGAATGTCTCGCAAAACCGCGCGCAATCGCTCTGCTTTTGTAGCGTCATAGGTCCAGGGCGGCATTTCGTCGGCGAGATAGGTCGACTGTGCCAACTCCATCTGGACCGCATGAACGCCAGTCTCGGGACGGCCATAGTTGCGCGTCGTCCATCCGCCCTTGAACCGACCGTTGACGACGGAGGTGAAACCGCTCGCGTCGGCGCAGATTTCGGCCAGGCATCGCTCTATCTCGAGCGCACAGGTCGCGCCGTCATTCGTGCCGATATTGAAGTCCGGCAGCGTTCCCTCAAACAGGAAGGGAATGACCGAGCGGATCGAGTGGCAGTCGTAGAGGATGGCGTAACCGTGGATCGCTTTGACACGGGCGATCTCGGCATCGAGAGCGGCGTGGTAGGGCGTATGATAATCGGCGATCCGCCGCGCCACCTCCGCCTCGTCGGGGACCATGCCGTCGCGATAGATCGGCTGACCGTCAAAATCCGTGAGCGGGTACAGTCCCGTCGTGTTCTGACCGGGATAAAGACTTTCGCCGGACGGATCGCGATTGGCGTCGATGACGTAGCGGTGAAAGGTCGCGCGCACCATGGTCGCGCTGGGGGCGAGCCCATCATAGAGCCGGTCGATATGCCAATCCGTATCGGCCAAGGCCCTGCCTTCCTCGTTGAAAGTTTCCAAAATGGCAACCGGGACTTCCATGCCTGTGTGCGGCACGCCGAGGATGATGGGGCTATCGCCGCGCATGACCTCCACCGGGCTCATGGCGCGACTCCCAAAATAGGAAAGCCGCGGTGGCCAGTGGCCGCGACCAGTTGACCCTCACCGATCAACGCGGCTGCCTGAGAAATGTCCACCGCCAGGGCGCGGTCTTCGTTCAGCGGTGCGACGTGCCGCCGCAAGAGCGCGATCGCATGCCTCAGGGGTTCACTGGTTTGCAAGGGCGCGCGATACGCAATGCCCTGCGCCGCGCACATCCACTCGACTGCCAGGATGCTACCGAGATTGGCGTTCATCCGTATCAGACGCCGGGCACCATGCGCGGCCATCGACACATGATCTTCCTGATTGGCGCTGGTGGGGGTCGAGTCCGTCGAGCACGGATTGGCGAGATGCTTGTTCTCGCTCATCAGCGCGGCGGTGGTCACCTCGGCGATCATGAAGCCGGAGTTAAGGCCCGGATCGGGGGTCAGAAACGGCGGCAGATCGAACGACAGTGTCGGATCGACCATCAGCGCCACCCGGCGCTGCGCGATCGCACCGATCTCGGCGATCGCAAGCGCCATCTGGTCGGCAGCGAAGCCGACCGGCTCGGCATGGAAGTTGCCGCCCGACACCACCCGATCGATACCCGCCAGCACCAGCGGGTTGTCGGTGACGGCATTCGCCTCGATCTCCAACGTCCGGCCGGCCTGGCGCAGAAAGTCGAGCGCGGCGCCGGTCACCTGCGGCTGGCAGCGGATGCAGTAAGGGTCCTGGACGCGGCTGTCGCCTTCGCGGTGGCTTTCGCGAATTTCCGATCCGGCCATCAGATCGCGCATGGTGGCCGCAACGTCGATCTGCCCCCGATGACCGCGCAGGGCGTGGATTTCCGGTTGAAGCGGCGCCGTAGACCCCATGATCGCGTCGGTCGAAAGGGCACCGGTGACCATCGCCGCCTTGGCGTTTCGCCAGGCATCGAACAACGCGGCCAGCGCATAAGCTGTGGAAAACTGCGTGCCGTTGATCAGCGCGAGACCTTCCTTGGCCGCTAATTGGAGGGGCTTGAGGCCTACTGCTGCGAGGGCGTCACCGCCCGGCCGAATGTGCCCATCGACCTCCGCCTCCCCCTCGCCGATCAGGACAGCGGCCATATGCGCGAGGGGCGCCAGGTCGCCGGACGCGCCGACCGAGCCCTGGGCCGGCACGACCGGAAGTACGCTGCGCTCCAGCATTGCCTCGATCAATTCGATCACCGCCCAGCGCACGCCCGAGGCGCCGCGGCCGAGCGACAGGAGTTTCAGGACCATCATCAGATGGACAATGGCGGGTTCGGTCCGCTCGCCGACGCCGCAGCAGTGGGACAGCACCAGATTGCGCTGGAGCGTTGTTGTGTCCTTGGCGGCGATCTTGACGCTTGCAAGTTTGCCGAAGCCGGTGTTCACGCCGTAGACGGCCTCGTCGCCGGCTGCCGTTTCGGCGATCCGGCTGGCAGCAGCTTCGACCGCTGGCTTGCAGACGCGATCAAGCTGGACGGCACCCTTGGTCTGCACGAGCGCTTCCAGTTGCGCCAGGTCCACGGAACCGGGGATCAAGGTCGCCGGGGTCATGCATCGCCCCCGAAGATGCGCTCATGAAGCGGATTGAAGCCGATGCGGTATGTCAACTCGGCGGGATGTTCGACATTCCAGATCGCCAGGTCGGCACGACGCCCCGCCGCAACCTGACCGGTGTCCGTCAGGCCGAGTGCTTTCGCGGCGTTTCGCGTGGCGCCAGCCAACGCCTCCTCCGGTGTCATGCGGAAGAGGGTCGCGGACATGTTCATTGCAAGCAGGAGCGATGCCAGCGGCGATGATCCCGGATTACAGTCGGTGGCGACAGCTATCGGGATGCCACGTTCGCGAAGGAGCGCAACGGGCGGAACTTTCGTCTCACGCAGGGTGTAGAACGCTCCCGGAAGGAGCACTGCGACGGTGCCCGCCTCGGCCATTGCGACTATGCCTGCCTCGTCGAGATGTTCCAGATGATCGGCGGAAAGCGCGCCGTATCCGGCTGCGAGCTTCGCGCCGCCCAGATTGGAGAGTTGCTCGGCGTGAAGTTTGACAGGCAGCCCTAGCGCACGGGCCTTGTCGAAGACCCGCGCGATCTGCTGTGGCGTGAACGCAATCCCCTCGCAAAAGCCATCGACCGCGTCGGCAAGGCCCGCAGCGTGCGCCGCCTCAAGTGCTGGAATGCAGACGTCATCGATATAGGCGTCAGCCCGCCCTTTGAATTCCGGCGGTATGGCATGGGCGCCCAGAAAGCTCGTTCGCACCCGCACCGGCCGCGCTTCTGCGACCCGGCGGGCAACGCGCAACATCTTCAGTTCGGTGTTGATATCGAGGCCGTAGCCGGACTTGATCTCGATCGCGGAAACGCCCTCGGCGATCAAGGCATCGGCGCGCGTCAGCGCATCGGTCAAAAGATCAGATTCGGTGGTCTCCCGCGTTGCCGAAACCGTGGAGACGATGCCGCCGCCGGCGCGTGCGATCTCCTCATAGCTGGCGCCTTCAAGCCGCATCTCGAATTCGCGAGCCCGGTTGCCGCCAAAGATCAGATGCGTGTGGCAGTCGATCAGCGCCGGCGTGACAAGCCGGCCCTCCAGGTCCTGATGCTCCCAATCGCGATAGGCTGCAGGTGCCTCGCCCGTCGGACCGCACCAGGCGATTTCGCCATTCTCTAGCGCAATCGCGCCGTCCGCAACGAGGCCATAGGGCGCATCGCCCGGCGCCATTGTGGCAATCGTCGCATGTGTGAGGAGACGCTGGCGCACGGATGGCGGCTCTTGATTAATTCGCGTTTATTAATATTATGTCTGCACATATTAACCTGTCAAGCAGAGTCTCCAGCGATGCAGACCGTCTTTGCGGATACCGCCCTGACAGCACAAGGCTGGCGATCAAATGTCCGGGTTTCGATCGCCGATAACGGGCGTATTGCTGACATCAAAACGGGTGCCGCACCACAAGGCGACCACGTTGGCGTGCTGCTCCCTGCCCCGGCCAATCTTCACAGTCACGCCTTTCAGCGCGCAATGGCCGGCATGACCGAGCGGCGCGGACCCGACCCGCGCGATACGTTCTGGACGTGGCGCGCGCTGATGTATCGCTTCCTCGACCAGCTTACGCCGGACGACATCGAGGCGATCGCCGCGTTCGTGCACGTCGAGATGCTGGAGGCCGGATATGCGTCTGTCGGCGAGTTTCACTACATCCACCACCAGCCCGACGGGACGCCCTATGACAATCTCGCCGAACTCTCAGCCAGGATCGCCGCGGCCGCCGATCAAACGGGTATCGGCCTGACCCTTCTCCCGGTGCTTTATGAGCAGGGCGGATGCGACGGCCGTTCGCTTGGACCGGGCCAAGTGCGTTTCGGCAACGACCCAGACCGGTTCACAAGACTGGTCGAGAGCGCCAAAGACGCGCTCGCCGCGCTGCCCCAAGATGCTGCGATTGGCGTTGCGCCCCATTCGCTTCGCGCGGTCAGCCTCGATGGACTGCACCAGGCAATTGCATATGCAAGAGATCGGCCTATGCATATGCATATTGCAGAACAAACCGCTGAGGTTGAAGAAGTCGTCGAGGCCTATGGCCACCGGCCCGTCGAATGGCTGTTCGACAACCACGCCGCCGGCTCGAACTGGTGCCTCATCCACGCGACGCAGATGGAGCCGCATGAGACCGAAGCGCTGGCGCGCTCCGGCGCAGTCGCCGGTCTATGCCCGATCACAGAATCCAATCTCGGCGACGGTATCTTCGACGGTGCCCGTTATTTGGCCGCTGGCGGTCAGTTTGGGGTCGGTTCGGATTCCAATATCCGTATCTCATTGTCCGAGGAGCTGCGAACGCTTGAGTACGCGCAACGTCTTCGCGACCGGGCGCGTGCCGTTCTTGCCGCTCCTGAGGTGTCGAACGGACGGCAGCTTCTTGAAGGCGCCGTCAACGGCGGCGCTCAGGCCCTTGGACGCGCCAGCGGCGCGATCGCCGAGGGCCGCCTCGCCGATCTTCTGGCGCTCGACGGCAACGCGACCGCCTTGGTCGGCAAGGCCGGAGACGCCCTCCTCGACAGCTTCGTTTTCGCCGCCGACGACGCCCTGATCACCGATGTCTGGTCCGCCGGGCGACACATGGTGACCGGAGGCCGGCATGTCGCCCGCCAGAACATCGAGGCGCGTTATCGCCGGACCGTATTGTCGCTGAAGGACCGGATGTGACCGCGCCCGCTCTGCAGTCTTGGCAGTCCGTCCAGGCGGAAGTTATGCGCCGGATCAACGAGCGGGTCTGGTTGCCGGGCGCGATCATTCCGAACGAGGCCGAACTTGCCGCCGAATTCGGTTGCGCGCGCGCGACCGTCAACCGGGCGCTGCGCGATCTTGCCGAAAAGGGCCTCTTGGATCGCCGCCGCAAGGCCGGCACCCGCGTCACGGTCAATCCGGTACGCAAGGCGATCCTGGATATCCCAATCACCCGCCACGAGGTCGAAAGGCGCGGCGCCGTTTACCGCCACGCGCTGATCGAACAGCAGCGGACATCGCCGCCGCCCGTCGTCGCGGGATGGTTAAACCTCGCCCCCGATACCGAGATGCTGCATCAGCGGGCGCTCCATCTCGCGGACAGCCAGCCCTTCCTCTACGAAGATCGCTGGATCAACATCGCGGAGGCCCCCCAGATCCTCGATGTCGATTTCGACACGATCAGCGCCAATGAATGGCTGGTCCAAAATGTCGGCTTCACCAAAGGCGACCTGACCCTGTCAGCAGCCAATGCCGATCCGGTCGAGGCCGAACTGCTCGCCACGCAGGAGGGTGCCGCGCTTTTCGTCGTCGACCGCACCACCTGGAACGGAGCAGCGCCCATCACGCAGGTTCGCCTGGCCTATGCGCCCGGGTTTCGGATGCAGACGACGATTTAGCGTTAGGCGGTCGCTCTTTCCATGACGGCGGAAACGACCCGCTGGGCGGCTTCGATGTTGTCGGCCGTCAATGTCGGATGGACGAGGAACGCCAAGCTCGTCTCACCAAGCTGGCGCGCGCCCGGCAAGCGTTCTTGTGGACGAGACCGCGCGTTCTCGAATGCCTTTTCCAGGTAGATTTCGGGGCACGACCCGACGAAGCACGGCACGCCACCGGCGTTGATCTCTTCCATGATGCGCAGTTGGGTCCAATTATCCTTGAGTGCTTCCGGACGAACGAAGGTATAGAGGCGATACCAGGCGTTCTCGACATCAGGTTCGGGAACGGGCGTGTCCAGAGCCTCTAACGTTCGCAGGGTCGCCGTGAGCGCTTCGGCGTTGCGTGTCCGCTTCTCGTGCCATTCAGGCAGTTTACCGAGTTGGTGACGGCCCAGGGCCGACTGCATTTCCGTCAGCCGGAAATTCGAGCCAAAGCTCTCATGGAGCCAGCGAAAACCGGGCGCGTGATCGCGTTTGAAGACCGCGTTCCAGTTCTTTCCATGATCCTTGAACGACCACATCCGGTGCCACAGTTCGTCGTCGTTCGTCGTGACCATGCCGCCCTCGCCACCGGTGGTGATGATCTTGTCCTGACAAAACGAGAAACAGCCAATATGACCGATGCCGCCCACTGGACGGCCGCGATAGCGCGCGCCATGAGCCTGCGCGCAATCTTCGATCACTTTGATCCCGCGCTCCTCGGCGAGCGCCATGATCGGGTCCATGTCGCAGGGCCAACCGGCGTGGTGAACGCATATGATGGCGCGCGTTTTGTCGGATAGCACCGGCGCGATCGTCTCTGCCGTGATATTCTGCGACCTGACGTCGACATCGGCGAAGACCGGCGTCGCACCGGCATTCACAACGCACGAGGCGGAAGCCATGAAGCTGCGCGGTGTGACAACCACTTCATCGCCAGGACCGACATCGAAAGCATGAAGCGCCAAGTCGAGCGCCAATGTTCCGTTGGCCACGGCGATCGCGTGCTTGCAGTCAAAGTGTTTGGCGAATTCACGCTCGAAAGCGCGGCCTTCGTCGCCGGTCCAATAGTTGACTTTGTTGGACAGGAGCACGCGCGACACGATGTCGGCTTCGTCCTTGGAGAAGCTCGGCCACGGCGCGAACGTCGCTGCCGTATCGGTCATGCATCGGCTCCGGAGTTCGCCTTGGCAGACCGAGCCGGTACGCCGACAACCGTTTCGCCATCGGCCACGTCCGCGACAACGGCAGCGCCGGCACCAACGGTCACGCCATCTCCGATGGTGAGGCCCTCGCGAACCGCACTGCCAATGCCGATCCAGCTTGTGCGACCGACCGTGACGTCGCCGGCCAGATGCGTGCCAGGGCAGATATGAACGCCGTCGTGCAATCGGCAGTCGTGATCGACTGAGGCATTCGTGTTGACGATGCAGCCGCGCCCCAGCGCCGTGCCCGGTCCGACCGCGCTCCCCGCACCGATGAAACTTCCCGGTGCCACCGTGGCATGCTTGCTGACGGTCGAAGATGGGTGAACGACCGTCGCGACGCGCACACCGCCCCTGGCCAGTCGATCGAGCAAGGCAAGCCGCTTATCCGCATTGCCGATCGCGACCATCACTTCATCTTCCGGCGAAACCGACCGCTCCAGACCTTCGCCTTTGCCAGCGACAGCCCAAGGGCCACAGTTGGCAAGCTCAGGATAGCGGTCATCGTAAATCTCGATAGCCGACCAGTGGCCTGCCTCCTGGGCGGCGTCTGCAACGACCTTGCCATGGCCGCCACCGCCGATCACTAAGAGGCGTCCCGGGCCGAAGGTCAAACGGTCGATCGGATTTCCCTTGAACTCTTCCATCGTCGCTTCGCCCGGCTGCGATATGCCTTCTCGACGCAGGACCCGCCAGACCCCCCGCCACATGATCAACAGGTCGAGGCGCAAGCTCTGATGATCGACATACCAGACATCGAGCTCGAAGCGATCCGGCCAAGACAAGGCATTGCGGCCATTGACCTGCGCCCAACCGACAATGCCCGGCCGAACCTCGTGCCGCCGCGCCTGACGCGGTGTATAGAGCGCCAGATAGGTCATGAGAAGAGGTCGTGGGCCGACCAGGCTCATCTCGCCCTTAAGGACATGGATGAGTTGCGGCAACTCGTCGAGGCTGGTGGCCCTCAGGAACCGGCCGAAGACCGTTAGGCGCTCACGATCGGGGAGCAGTTGACCCTCGTCGTCGCGCCGGTCGGTCATGCTACGGAACTTGGCAATGCGAAACGGTGCGCCGTTGAGGCCGGGTCGCACCTGCTGGAACAGAATCGGACTGCCGAGGTTCGCCCGGACCAGGACCGCCACGACGAGCGCAAGCGGCAGCGTGATCGGCGCGGAAATCAACACCAAAAGGGTATCGGCGAAGCGCTTCATGTCCGCGGTCTTTAGCGCTTCTCAGATCGTTCTGTCGAGATCGACCGGCTTGACGCCGTTAACCTCCCGCCGGACCCTGGCGCATGTTTTCGGGCAGCCAGGTCGCGAGTTCCGGCACCGCGATCAGCACAAACACCATCAACACCATGATCAAAAACATCGGGATCGCGGCGCGGGCAATGAACCCCATTTCGTGACGGGTCATGCCCTGAAGCACAAACAGGTTGAACCCGATCGGGGGCGTGATTTGCGCCATTTCGACAACGACGACGATGAAGATGCCGAACCAGATGAGATCGATGCCGGCAGCACGGATCATCGGTTCGACCACGGCCATCGTCAGCACCACGGACGAGATGCCGTCCAGGAAACAGCCGATTATGATGTAGAAGACGAGCAGCGCCATCAGGAGTTCGAAGCGGCTGAGTTCCATCGCGCCGATGAACTCGGCCAGCGCGCGCGGCAGTCCCGTGAAGCCCATGGACAGCGACAAGAACGCGGCGCCGGCTAGGATGAGCGCGATCATCGCCGAGGTCCTTGTCGCACCCATCAAGCTTTCGGTGAACGTGCTCCAACTCAAAGATCCCTGACCGGCCGCTAGGATCAGCGAACCGATGACGCCGAATGCCGCTGCCTCCGTCGCGGTTGCAATGCCGGTGTACATCGACCCAATCACGACGGTGATGAGCATGAGGACGGGAATCAGAAACCGCGAGCGCTTGAGCTTCTCGGAAAAGGACATGCCCTCTTCGCGATCCGGATTGAAATCCCGTCCGACGAAGGAATAGATCGCGACATAGCTCATGAACATGAGCGCCAGGACGAGGCCAGGGAGGACGCCGGCCATGAAGAGCTTGGTGATCGATTCATTGATCGTCACGCCATAGACGATCAGGGTCAGCGATGGCGGGATCATAAGCCCCAGCGTCGCTGCACCCGCCAATGTGCCGATCACCATGGTCTCGGGATAGTTGCGCCGGCGTAGCTCCGGGATCGACATCTTGCCAACCGTGGTCAGGGTCGCAGCGGACGAGCCGGAAACGGCGGCAAAGACCGTGCAGCCGACGATGTTGGTGTGGACCAAGCCGCCAGGAAGTCGCGCCATCCAGGGCGACAGACCCTTGAACATGTCCTCCGACAGGCGCGTCCGAAATAGGATTTCGCCCATCCAGATGAACAGCGGCAGCGCGGTGAGTGTCCAAGAGGACGATGCCGACCAGATCGTCGTGATCATCGCGTCGCCGGCCGGCCTAGAGGTGAAAAGCTCCATGCCGACGAAGGCGACGCCCAAAAGCGCCAGACCGACCCACACGCCCGTGCCCAGCAGGAGGAACAGGACGAAAAGGAAAATCGCGACCAGTTGGAATTCAGCCATCGCCCTACTCCCCGTGGCTCTGGTCGACGAGATCGGCCTCGATCCGATGCGAGCCGACGAACAGGACGTGAATGAGGTGATCCGTCAACGCGATGGCAAACAGGATGGCGCCAATCACCATCGCCATTTGCGGGATCCAGATCGGCGTCGCGTCCTGACCCTGGCTGACATCGTTGAACTTCCAAGACCAGTAGGCCGTCTTGACCGCGTAGTAGACGAAATACCACGCCAACGCCGAGCCGATTGCGAAACACCAGGTCTCAGCGAACCGGCGCGCCCTTTGCGGCAACGCGTTCAACAACATCGATACGCGGATGTGTGCGCCGTGATTGAGCGCGTGGGCGAACGCGAAGAACGACGCCGCCGCCATACAGTATCCGGCATAATCTGGAGCGCCGGGGAACACTTCGCCGGTCCAGCGCGCCAGCATCTGCAAGACGATGAGGATGAGGATCGCTATGAGAAACAGCGCCGCGACAACGCCGCCGGCGGTGTAAAGCCGGTCAAGAACCGACCGAACCAAGCGCAAGGTTGCCACGCTGTCCCCCTCATCCAAACGCCGCTCTTGACCGCGCGGCTAAAGAAAGGGGCGCGGATGACCGCGCCCCATTCATGCTTTTTCGTTACTGAGCCGCCTTGAAGGCATCCACGATGGCCTTGCCGTCATCGCCGGCGGCTTCCAGCCATTCAGTGGTCATCGTCTCACCGATGGCCCGCAGCTCGCCGACCAGGCCGTCGCCGGCCGGGCCGACCGTCATGCCACCCGCGCGCAGCCCGTTCAAAGTGAACTGCGTGTACTCGACCGCCCGCCAGGTGCCGGCATATTCGGCCAGCTCGGCGCACCCTTTGATGACGTTCTTGTTGGCGTCACTGACACCGTTCCAAACGTCTTTGTTGACCATGATGTAGTTGCGCGGCAGCCAGGCATCGACTTCGTAGAAATGGGTCAAGCTCTCCCAAACCTTGCGGTCGTAGCCGGTCGAGCCGGACGAGATCATCGATTCGGCGACACCGGTCGCGAACGCCTGACTGATTTCGGCCGCTTCGATGGTGACCGGCAGCATGCCCGTCAGTTCGGCAAGCCTGGAGGTCGCGTTGTTGTATGAGCGGAACTTGATGCCCTTCATGTCAGCGACCGAATTCACCTCTTTCTTGAAGTAGAGGCCCTGGGGCGGCCACGGTACCGAATAGAGAAGAACGAGGTTCTGCTCATCCAGGATCTTGGTCATCGTCGGCTTCGCGGCGTCCCAAAGCTTCGCCGCGTCCTCGAACGAGGTCGCCAGGAACGGGATGGAGTCGACACCGAAGACGGCGTTCTCGTTCTGGTGACCCGAGAGCAGCCGCTCACCGATCGGCGCCTGGCCCGTTTGAACCGCCCGCTTGATGTCGGCGCCTTTGAACAGCGCACCGGAGGGGTGGGTGACAACTTCGATCTCGCCGCCGGTTCCGGTCGTGATGCACTTGGCGAACTCTGCGCCGGTGGCGGAGTGGAAATTCGTCGCCGAATAGGCCATCGGCATATCCCATTTCTCGGCGGCCTGCGCCACGCCCATGGCTAGGGCAACGGCAGTGCCCGCCATCAACGCGGCCTTGGTGATTTTCGATTGGATCATTTCAGGGGTCTCCCTCTTTTTATCGGCGGTCACTGCCGCGTCCATTAAGAAAAGCGTGCCGGACTGTATGGTGCAAGGTCGAAATTAGCTCGCCTCCCGGCAATCATGTCGGCAACCATGCGGCCTGTCTTCGGTCCGCCCGTCAAACCTATGTGATGGTGCCCGAACGCGAGATAGGCGTTCGGCGCGGACGGTGCCGGTCCAATGACGGGAATGGAATCAGATGGTGCTGGCCGATGGCCCATCCATTCCGTCTCCTTCTTCCAGGTCAGGTTCGGCATGGCGGCGCGGATATTGTTCATCAAGAGTTTGAACGGCTGTTTTGAAGGTGGCGCATCGAGACCGCCGAATTCGACAATTCCCGCAAGCCGCAGGCGACCATCCATGGGCGTCGCCACGAACTTTCCAGACGCGATCATGACCGGCGATCGCGGCATTTGGTTCGGTTCCCACAATTCCATGTGGTAACCGCGCTCCGACTCAAGCGGCACGGCGACGCCGAGGGCCTTGGCCAGCGGGCCGGACCAGGCGCCAGTGGCTAGCACAACCGAGGAGCAATCGATGGTCTCGCCACCGATGCGGGCGCCACAGACGGCACCGCCCTCTTGCACAACATCGGTCACCTCACCCTTGATGACCTTGCCGCCCTTGGCCTCAACGTGTCGCGCGAGGTCTTTGACATATTGGCCTGGATCGGCGATGCGACCGTGATCGGACAGGCAGGTCGCGAACTGAAGGGCATCCGAATATGTCGAATCGTAGTCCGCGAACGCTTGGCCCTCAAGTTCCTGCCAGGTGAATCCGTGGGTCCGGCGCAACGACCAGGCGAACGCATCGCTCTCATAGTGAGCGCGGTCCCGGTAAGCGAAGAGATAGTCCGACGGGATGAGCCATTTCTCGGCGCCCGTGCCCGCGGACAAAGCTTGGTGGTCGGACAGGCTGTCGCCAACGATATGATAGAGCGCGGCGGCGATGCGCTTGGTCTCTTCCGGTCGACAATGGCTGAGATAACGGGCCAGCCACGGCAGAAGCTTCGGGACGTAGGACCACTTCAAAAACAAGGGCTGACCCGGATCGAGCAGCATACGCGGTGCTTTGGCAAAGAGACCGGGAACCGTGATCGGAACCACCGAGCAGGACGCCAACACGCCGGCATTGCCGTAGCTCGCGCCTTCGCCTGGCTCTTGCCGATCCACTAGGACGACGTCATGACCGTCGCGTTGTAGCCAGATCGCGGCTGAAACGCCGACAATACCCGCTCCGATGACGACAACCGGCAAAGTCATGGCTCCGTTCCGCGACAATGGGCGGAACGCGTGTCACAACCAACAGGATTCGCCTGAGCGCGTTTACGTAGGAGGTTCGCAGGGCGCGATGCACCGACGACCGTCCGCGCCGAACTGGCCAGACCGATAGCGATCCAGGCGCAATTATGCGGTGATTGATCCACCGTTGTTACGCTCCCTTTCGATCCATGGTTCCACTCATCAAATCCAATGTCAATAATTTATCGATAAATTATCTATAAAATATCTGCTTGCATCTGATCCCCGACCTCCGCACAGAAGCGACTGGCACATCCGGCGTGTTTAGCCATCCCAACGCAGTGGAACTGCACCGGCGCGCGCGCTCTTCAAAGCCGTAGCAAGCTGCAAATTTGTATACAAGCCAGCATTCGAAGTGATAAATCCCCCTCGACCCGCTATGGTGCCCGCCGGTCAAAGTGAGAGTGCATATGAGTGACACGAGCCGCAGCAGTGTCGACCGTATCCATGCGGCAGTGAAGACGATGGCCGCGGGCTTTCGCCTCAAGCCGGGAGAGCGGATCAATGAAGGTGCGCTCGCCCGCGAGCTTGGTGCGAGTCGAACGCCTGTGCGTGAAGCTTTGAACCGCCTGGTTGCCGAAGGATATTTAACCTTTCGGACCGGTCAGGGCTTTTTCTGCCGCGCGCTCAACCCGGAGGAGATCCTCGATCTTTATGAAGCCCGCGTCGCCATCGAAACGGCGACGGTTCGCTTCGCGGCCAACCGTGCCGACCCAGCCGGAACCGACGCACTTGGCCAGTTTTTGAACGATACAGGCCCCGACGACGGCGGACGCGACGCCCCGGAGCTGGTGGCGCTCGACGAGGAGTTTCACATGCGCATCGCAGCGCTCGCCGGCAACCAGGAACTCATTCGTCTCCTCGACAACATCAACGGACGTATCCGCTTTGTGCGCTGGATCGACATGGAAGCGCGACGCCCTTACACCCAAAGCGAACACGCCGAAATCGTGGCAGCGCTCGCTGACCGCGACCCCGATGCAGCAGCCCACGTCATGGCGCGCCACATCGCCCGCCGGCGCGAGGAAATCGTGGCTGCGGTCAAGGAAGGTTTTGCGCGGCTCTATGTTCCAAACGAGGGCCACTCGTGACTGTCGCGAAGGGTGGCAAGCCGATCTACGGGGTCAGCATCGGCATCTTAATGCTCGATGCTCGGTTCCCCCGCGTTCCAGGCGATATGGGCAATGCCGAGACCTGGCCCTTTCCGGTTCACTACCGCATTGTGCGCGACGCAACGCCGGATCGGGTCGTACGGCGGAATGCCGAAGGCCTGCTTCAAGCCTTTATCGAAGGCGCGCAAGCGTTGTGCGCCGACGGCGTCGACGGAATCACGACCAATTGCGGCTTCCTATCCATCTACCAAGACGAGATCGCCGCAGCCGTTCCCGTACCCGTCGCCACCTCGTCGCTTATGCAGGTCAGCTTGGTCAATCAGGTTCTGCCGCATGGCAAGAAGACAGGCATCTTGACGATTTCGGGCTCGACGATGACGCCGCTCCATCTGGAGCGCGCGGGTGTTCCTGAGGGCACGCCGGTCGGATCGACGGAGGGCGGCCGCGAATTCACCCGCGTCATCCTCAACAATGAGCCTGAACTCGATGTCGAGGCGGCGCGCGACGACAATATCGAGGCGGCGAAGCAGCTCGTGGCGCAGCATCCAGATCTCGGCGCCCTGGTGCTTGAGTGTACCAACATGATGCCCTATGCCGCCGCGATCCGCGCAGCAGTCGACCTTCCGGTCTTCACGATGGGAAGCTTCGTGCGCTGGTTCCAGTCGGGCCTCCAGCCGACGCGTTTTCCATCGCCGTATCCAGGATCGATGCCGTGAGCCGGCCACCCCTCATGATCGATCCGCGCGTGGCGCGCGCCCTGGAGGCCGGTGCGCCCGTCGTTGCGTTGGAATCGACGATCATCACCCACGGCATGCCCTTTCCGCAGAACTTCGAAACCGCCCTCGCGGTCGAAGCCGCCGTGCGCGAAGGGGGCGCGCAACCGGCAACCATCGCCATTCTGGATGGCGGTCTCGCCGTCGGCCTCACCCCTGAGGACCTGGAACGTTTAGCGCGAATCGGCTCGGCGGCGGCGAAAGCGTCCAGGCGGGATGTCGCTGCGGTGACCGTCGCCGGTGGAACTGCGGGGACGACTGTTGCAACGACGATGCAGATTGCCGAGATGGTCGGGATCTCGATCTTTGCGACCGGTGGCATCGGCGGCGTTCACCGCGGCGCCGAAGACAGTTTCGACATTTCCGCGGACTTGGTGGAGTTGGCGCGAACGCAAGTCGCGGTTGTCTGCGCCGGCGCCAAGTCGATCCTCGATATCCCGAAGACCTTGGAAATGCTGGAGACCAAGGGCGTTCCGGTCTTGGGCTATCGGACCGATGACTTTCCAGCGTTTTATGTGCGCTCAAGCGGCGAACCGGTTGAGTATCGATACGAAGAGCCTGAGCAGATTGCCGCCGTGATCAAACGGCATTTCGTCTTAGACGGCTCTGGCGGCGTGGTTGTGGCGAATCCGATCCCGGAAGCCCATGCGCTCCAGACCAAGGAGGTCGCCACAATCATCGAGACCGCCGTCGCCGAAGCCGCTCAAAGCGGGATATCCGGTAAAGATGTCACGCCCTACCTCTTGCAGCACCTCTTTGAGCGCACGGATGGAAGAAGCCTCGACGCCAATATCGCCCTGGTGAAGAACAACGCGCGGCTGGCGGCCGAAATCTCGGTCGCGCTCGCCGAATTGCGGCGCACACCTCCCCGATGACCGGCAGGCCATCGGTGATCGTCATCGGCGACGTGATGACCGACATCATCGTCAAGCTAAACACGTCGATCGCGGCCGACGCCGATACACCGGCCCATATTGAAACCCACATCGGCGGGGCGGCCGCCAATCTGGCAAGATGGCTTGTGTTTCAAGGAGCAGCGGTGCGGCTCATCGGTCGGGTTGGGGTGGCCGATCATGCGCGGCTGACGACAGAGCTTACCGAGATCGGAGTTGAGGCGCGCCTGGGACCCGATCACACATGCCATACCGGGACATTGGTCTGCCTCGTGGACCAGACGGGCGAGCGCAGCTTTCTCACCGATCGAGGCGCCAATGATGCTCTCTCGACGGACGACGCGCCCATCGATGTCTTGGACGAGTGTCAGCATCTGCATGTCTCCGGCTATGCCCTGACCGCGCCCGGCCCGCGACAAGCCGTCGGCGCACTTATCCAAGAGGCATCGGCACGTGGGCTGACCGTCAGCGTCGATCCGGGCTCGGTCACCCTGATCAAGGACTTGGGAGCCGACACGTTCCTCGACGCCACACGGCGCGCCACGCTGATCTGTCCGAATGCCGCCGAAGCCGCAGCGCTTACAGGTCACGCGGCGCGAGAGGATCAGCTTAGGGTGCTGAGTGAATGCTATCCGCTGGTGATCATCAAAGATGGCAAGAACGGCGCGCAACTCTTTGAAAAAGAATCGGAACAGATGCCCCACGCGGCTGCGCCGTCTGAACCTGCGGTGGATACAACCGGCGCCGGAGACGCATTCCTGGCCTGCTTCCTTGCCGCCTGGCTGGGCGATACACCTCTGGCGAACTGCCTAGAACAGGCGACACGGGCCGGCCGAGACGCGATACGACACCTTGGCGGCGGACCGCCGAACCGATGAGGCAATGTGCCGATTGACAGGCGACTTCGGTCCGGCTGTTGTCGCGCAATACGTCGAAGGAGGATCAATGACCACTGGTGGCCGGCTGATTGTCGAGGGATTGGAAGCACAGGGCGTCGACCGCGTGTTTTGCGTGCCGGGCGAGAGCTATCTGGCCGTTCTCGATGCGCTCCAAGATAGCCCTATTCACACCGTCGTCGCGCGCCAGGAGGGCGGCGCGGCAATGATGGCCGAGGCCGACGGCAAGCTGACCGGCAGGCCGGGTGTTTGCTTCGTCACGCGCGGTCCTGGCGCAACGAACGCCTCGTCCGGGGTTCATGTCGCCCAGCAGGATTCCACGCCCATGGTGCTGTTCGTCGGTCAGATCGGGCGACGGATGGACGGCCGCGACGCGTTTCAAGAGGTCGACTATCGTCAGTTCTTCGGCGGGATCGCGAAATGGGTGGTCGAAATCCGCCACGCCGACCGGATTCCCGAGACGCTCTCCCATGCCTGGCATGTGGCGATGTCGGGACGACCTGGACCGGTCGTGATCGCCCTGCCGGAGGATATGTTGTCAAGCGAAGCCACGCCGGTTGCCGCCGCCCGCAAGGTCTCAGCGGCGGAGCCCGCGCCCGCAGCGGATGAAATCGAGCGATTCCAGACTCTTCTGGCGGATGCTTCAGATCCCATTGCGATCGTTGGCGGATCGCGCTGGACGGCGGATGCCGCTACCGCACTGGTCGAGTTTTCCGAGCGGCTCGACATCCCTGTTGCGTGTACATTTCGCCGGCAAACGCTGTTCGACAACGCTCATCCGCATTATGCCGGCGATGTCGGCCTGGCGATCAACCCGGCGCTCTGTGAGCGTATCCGCGTCGCCGATTTGATCATTCTCATCGGAGCGCGGTTCTCGGAGAACCCCTCGCAGGACTTCTCCCTGCTCGATATCCCAAATCCGCGCCAAACATTGGTTCACATTCATCCTGGTGCCGAGGAACTTGGGCGCATCTATGCACCCGATCTCGCGATCAATGCGACGCCCGGTGCGTTTTTCACGGCTGTCGCGGGTGTGGATGGAACTGGAACAGGCCGCGCTAATGCGGCGAACGCCGCGTACCGTGCCTGGTCCGACGCGCCGACCTCATCGCCCGGCGACCTGCAGATGGGCGCGGTCATCGGTCACCTACGCCAAACGGTGCCCGATGCGGTGATTTGCAACGGCGCCGGCAACTACGCCACATGGGCGCATCGGTTTTGGCGCTATCGGACCTTCGGATCGCAGGTCGCGCCGACGAGCGGGTCGATGGGATATGGCCTGCCAGCCGCGATCGCGGCCAAGCTCAGGATGCCGGATCGAGAGGTCCTTTGCTTCGCCGGCGACGGCTGTTTCCAGATGACCATGCAGGAACTGGGAACGGCGTGCGAGCAAGATATCGCGATCCGGATTCTCGTTGTCGACAATGGGATTTACGGCACGATCCGCATGCATCAGGAGAAGCATTACCCCGGTCGCGTTTCGGCGACGGACTTGCTCAACCCTGATTTCGCGGCGCTGGCGCGCGCCTACGGCGCGTTTGGCGCTACTGTTGAGCGCGACGCCGACTTCCCGGCCACTTTCGCCGACGCAATGGCAGTGGACGGACCGGCCGTACTCCATTTGAAAACGTCGCCGGAGGCGATCACGCCCACAACGACGCTTTCAGAGCTGCGTCGCGGCTAAGAACTTCTACTCGTTAGCGTCCGGTGGCAGGAAATCGACCTCATGCTCAGTCGATAGGCGCACCACTTCTTCCACGTCTTCCAAATTGTGGAGGGCATCGAATAGCGCTTCGAGTTTCCTTGAGGGCGAGACCCAAAAGAGCGCCCGCGCCGGCTTGTCCGACTTGTTGAAATAGCCGTGCGGAATGCCGCGTGGCATTCTCACAAGATCACCCGGGCCGGCCTGCGTCCATTCACCATCCAATTTGAGGTCCAGAACACCCTCTTGAACGAGGATGAACTCGTCCTGTGTCGGATGGACGTGGACGGGCACGAACTGGCCGGGCTCGCTGTTGGTTTCGAACGCGAACGTCGTGTCGCAGCAGGCTTTCGGATAATAGACCTGGCCTAGAATGTTCCAGACCTTGTTGTCCTGTCCGGTGCCGTTTTGCGTGATGCCCTTCGCCAAGTCGCCCATGGTCACTCCCTCCGGTGCGGTCATTGATGGACGCCAGCCTAAACCGGGATAACGGCGCCGCGAAAGCCTCAACCTTGCGCCGGCGCCGCGCGTTCGCGATAAAGCGCGCTGCGCAGCACGGGAGGCGAGCATGTTCGGGGAAGTCGAAGGCACCCGGTTCGAGGTCTTGGACCCTCGATTTTCCGCCTGTTTCATCGGTCATGCGCGGGTCGAGCGATTGTGGACCGGCGCCCGTTGGTCGGAGGGTCCGGCGTGGTTCGCGGCCGGGCGTTATCTGATCTGGTCGGATATCCCGAACAACCGCATGATGCGCTATGACGAGGCCGGCAATAATGTTTCGGTCTTTCGCGCACCCTCCAACAATTCCAACGGCAATACCGTCGACGGCGAGGGTCGGCTCGTCACCTGCGAACACCAGTCGCGGCGCGTGACGCGCACCGAGCACGATGGATCGATCACCGTCATCGCCGATCAATTCGAGGGAAAGCGGCTCAATTCACCCAATGATGTCGTGGTCAAATCAGACGGTTCGATCTGGTTCACCGACCCCTCCTACGGGATTTTGACCGACTACGAAGGCGACCAGGCAGAGATGGAGCAGAAAGGCTGTTACGTCTTCCGGGTCGATCCATCGGGCGAGATCAAGAAAGTCGCGGACGACTTCGACAAGCCGAACGGGCTTGCTTTCTCGCCCGATGAGTCTTTGCTTTACATCGCCGATACCGGCGCCTCGCACGATCCGGACGGGCCGCGCCATATCCGCTGCTTCACCGTCGGTGCCGACGGCTCGCTGTCCGGGGGCGACGTGTTCGCGACCTGCACCAACGGCTTGTTCGACGGGTTCCGCCTCGACCGAGACGGTCGCATCTGGTCAAGCGCCGCCGACGGCGTCCACTGCATCGATCCAGACGGCACACTGATCGGAAAGATCACGATCCCCGAGTTCGTGGCGAACGTCACCTTCGGCGGGCCGAAACGGAACCGCCTGTTCATCTGCGGAACGACGTCGCTATACTCCGCCTATCTGGCGATCAACGGCTGCACGCTGGGCTAGTCGGCGCGCTCGGAGCGTTCCAGCACCTTCAAGATGCGATTGGTCAACATCATCGGCCCAAGCGCCGTCTTCATGATCAGCGCATAGAGCAGGAGTACCGAGGCGGAGAAACCCCACTTGATCGCCGGCAACACCTCGGTCGCGCCGAAGAACTGCCAGGCGGCATAAACGCCGGCGATGAAGAGCACGATCTGCGTGATGTAGATAGTCCAGCTCACCCAGCCGAGCTTGCCGGTGAAGATGCTGCGGGCCAGTTCGAAATAGCCCGGCTCATCGCGAACGCGGTCGATCATGGTCATGATGGCGTCCTTTCCTGCTGGATTTGATGCAAATATGGGGATTCGCGCCTCTGGGCGCAAATCAGGAGATCGGCGTTTCAAGCATCGCCAGGTGGAGGTCCTTGCCGTCATAGGGGTGGGCCCGGGCCACCTCCTCGTCGAGTTCGACACCCAGCCCCGGTGCTTCGGGCGGAATGATCGCGCCGTCCTCCCAGCGGAGCGGTGTTTTCAAGAGTTGGCCGTGGAACCCGTCCATCTTCTCAATGCTCTCAAGAATCAAAAAGTTGGGGGAGCATGTCGCAAGCTGAATGTTGGCTGCCGCGACAAGCGGCCCGCAATAAAGATGCGGCGCGATCAGCGCGTGCCGGGTTTCGGCCAGAGCCGCGATCTTCTTGCCTTCCAGGATACCCCCGGCGCGGCCCAGATTAGGTTGCAGGATCGAGGCTGAACCGGCCTCCAGGAGCCGTGCGAATTCCGCCTTCGTCGTCAGGCGTTCGCCGGTCGCGATCGGGATCGAGGTCTGTCGCGCCACCTTGGCCATTTCGGCGGCGTTGTCCGGCGGCAACGGTTCCTCGAACCAGAGCGGATCGAAGGGCTCCAGCTGCCGCGCCAGACGGATGGCGCCGGATGCCGTGAACTGCCCGTGGGTTCCAAACAGAATATCTGCTTTGCTGCCAACGGCTTCACGAACCTTCTTCACGAAAAGGACAGACCGCTCGATGTCTTCCAGGGACGGCTGACGGCCGTCATAGACCGTGTATGGGCCGGCCGGATCGAACTTTATCGCCGTGAAGCCCTCGGCGACCAAATCGGCGGCATATTCAGCCGAAAGATCGGGATTGACATAAGGATTGTTTGGATCGTCGTCAGCTTGATAGACGCTTCCCGATCGGGGGTAGATGTAGGTGTAGCTGCGCAGTCGGTCGTGCACCTTGCCGCCCAAGAGCGCATAGGCCGGTTTGTCGAGCGCCTTTCCGATAATGTCCCACAGCGCCATCTCGATGCCCGAAAAGACGCCCATCAGGGAGACATCGGGCCGATGACTGAAACCGGTGCCGTAAACGGCGCGGAACAGTGCCTCGATGCGGAAGGGATCCGACCCAATTACGTGGCGCTCCGCCGTATCACGCGCCATTTGGGCGATAACGTCGGGCGAAAACGTTGCGGCATAAATCTCGCCATAGCCGACGATGCCGTTGTCGGTCGTCAGCTTGACGAAGATGAAGTAGCGCCCGCCGAAGGACGGCGGTGGATTGCCGACCACGAAGGTCTCGATATCGCTGATTTTCATTTGCCAACCCACTCCCGCGCCGACGTTGAATGTGCATGTCGCAGGATTGTGGTTTCGCTGGCAAGGCGGTTTTGCTGCAGTGGCCGGGTTTCAAGGGGACGCGCCGCTGCCCAGGCTGTAACGGCGCGTCAGATTTGCCGGCCGGCGCTTATTCTTTCTTTAGAAACGGCCTTTCTTGCAGGCGGCGTAGGTCACATTTTGCCGCCGCTTCGCAAGCTCGTTCAGCCAGGCTTGGCACGCGCCAGCCGTGGTAAAGCATCGCGTCCGATTGAGTGTTCGTGTCGTGCCGGAGCCGCCGGAGCGAACCGTGAAGTCCTGACCTACCAATTTGCCGTGCCACAGGCTCTGGGCACCATAGATGCTGCGCATCTGACCGCACGCACCTTCATTCGGGCTTCCCGACTGAGCGGCCGCCGGCACAGATGAAAGGGCGATCCAGGCAACGCAGGCAATCACTCCACCCCAAGACAAGATTGAAAGTTTCATCGCAGTTCGTGGCATGAGAGGCCTCCTCAAGCGGGTCATTCGTCAGTCCTGACGGGGCATATGGCGGACCCCGTTTAAGGGTCAATGCACCCGTGAACACATTTGCCTGATCCGGCGGTGGGCATTTCGCTTTGGCATTGGCGTGCAATGATGCTTTGCTGTGGTCGGGGTGAAAGTCGGGGAGACGTGCCATGACACAAACGAATGGTGGTTCGAGCAATCTCAGCCGTGATGCCATGGCTTTTGTGTTGGCCGGGGGGCGCGGAAGCCGACTGAAGGAACTGACCGATAGGCGCGCGAAGCCGGCCGTCTACTTCGGCGGCAAGAGCCGGATCATCGATTTCGCGCTTTCCAATGCGGTCAACTCGGGCATTCGCCGGATTTGCGTTGCGACCCAATACAAGGCCCACAGCCTCATCCGTCATTTGCAGCGCGGCTGGAATTTCTTTCGCGCCGAACGCCGCGAGATGCTGGACATCCTGCCAGCCTCTCAACGTGTCGACGAAGGGCAATGGTATCTGGGAACCGCCGACGCGGTGACCCAGAACATCGACATCATCGAGAGCTACGACCCGGAATTCATGATCATTCTGGCCGGCGATCACATCTACAAGATGGACTACGAAAAGATGCTGCGCCAGCATGTCGAGACCGGGGCCGATGTTACCGTTGGCTGCATCGAGGTTCCGCGCATGGAGGCCACCGGCTTCGGCGTCATGCACATCGACGAGACCAGCCGGATCATCGATTTTATTGAGAAACCCGCCGATCCACCCGCGATGCCTGGCAATCCGGATATCGCACTCGCCAGCATGGGCATCTATGTGTTCCACACGAAAGCATTGCTCGATCACCTGAAGCGCGACGCCGAGGATACCAACTCTGAGCACGACTTCGGCAAGAACATCATTCCGGATATCGTCAAGAACGGCAAAGCCATCGCCCACAAGTTCAGCGATTCCTGCGTGCAGACTGGGCTTGAGCGCGAGCCTTATTGGCGTGATGTCGGCACGGTCGACGCCTTCTGGCAGGCCAATATCGATCTCACTGATTTCGAGCCGGCGCTCGACCTTTATGACGACCTCTGGCCGATCTGGACCTATTCGGAAATCCTGCCGCCCGCAAAATTTATCCACGACGAGGAAGGCCGGCGTGGCCAGGCGGTGTCGTCGCTTGTCTCGGGCGCTTGTATCGTGTCCGGCGCCGATGTCATTCGCAGCTTGCTGTTTTCCGCCGTGCGCTGTCACTCCTACAGTTCTTTGAACGGCGTGGTCGCGCTGCCGCGCGTTGAGATCAAACGTCATGCACGCCTGACCAATGTCGTCATCGATCGCGGCGTCGTCATTCCCGAAGGATTGGTTGTTGGCGAGGATCCGAAGGAGGACGCCCGCCATTTTCGCGTGACCGATGAGGGCGTCACGCTGATCACCCAAGATATGCTCGACGCCATGGAGCAGTAAGGCTTGAAAGTTCTCTTCGTTGCGTCAGAGTGCGCACCTTTCGTCAAAACAGGTGGACTAGCCGACGTCGTCTCGTCGCTGCCGAAAGCACTGCGGGCGAAGAATGTCGATGTGCGGATCATGTTGCCGGGGTATTCGGCCGTCTTGGACGCGATCGAACGGCGCAATGTCGTCTGGCGCACCGACGACCTGGTCGGCGAGCCGGCAGAGCTGATTGCCGGCAAAGCGGATGGGCAGTCGCTTTATGCTGTTGCTGCGCCCGCCTACTTCGATCGCAAGGGCAATCCCTATATGGGCCCGGACGGCAGCGACTGGCCCGACAACTGGCAACGCTTCGGTGCGCTTTGCCGCATGGCGACGGACCTGTCGCTTGGACAGCTCGGCGGATGGCGGCCGGACATCGTCCACGTCCATGACTGGCAGGCCGGCCTGGTTCCGGTACTGCTCGCGGGCGAAGCGGGTCCCGCAACGATCGCGACCATCCATAACATCGCGTTCCAAGGCGTGTTTGCGCCTGAGGACGTCGCGCCGCTCGACCTGCCGCCCGACGGCTTTACACTGACGGGCTATGAGTATCACGGCGGTGTCAGCTTTCTCAAAGCAGCGCTCAGTTTTGCCGATCGGATCACCACAGTCAGCCCGACCTATGCAGGCGAGATCATGACGCCGGAGTTCGGGTTCGGTCTTGAGGGCGTCTTGCAGCATCGCCGCGCCGATGTCAGTGGAATTCTGAACGGCATCGATCTGGACGTTTGGGACCCAGCCGCAGATCGCGCCATCGCCCTGCCCTACTCGGCACGCCGGGTTGTCGGCAAGGCGAAAAACAAGCGGGCGCTGGAGGACCGCTTCGGCCTGCCTCACGCACCGGACGACCCGCTGTTTTGCGTGGTCAGCCGCCTGAGCGAGCAAAAGGGTATCGACCTACTCGTCTCGGCGCTCCCGCGTCTGATCGCCGCCGGCGGTCGTCTGGTGGTGCTTGGATCCGGCGACGCGACCTTGGAAAAGGTGTTGCGGCAGACAGCAAGTGCCGCACCCACCAAAATCGCTGTCGAGATCGGGTATGACGAGGACCTCTCGCATCTCATGCAGGCCGGCGCCGACGCGATCCTCATCCCCTCGCGTTTCGAGCCCTGCGGCCTCACCCAGCTTTACGGACTGCGCTATGGCACGCTACCGATCGTCGCGCGCACTGGAGGCCTGGCCGACACGGTGATCGATCTCAACGAAGCCGCCCTGGCTGCTGAATGCGGCAACGGGTTCCAGTTCTCGCCGGTCACGGCGGAGGCCTTCGGCGACGCAATCGAACGCGCGGTAGCGTTCTATCGCGACAAGAGTGCCTGGCGGGCGACCATGCGCCGAGCGATGAAACAGCCTGTGGGCTGGGATATTTCGGCCCAAAAGTATATTGACCTCTATCGGTCCTTGGTCGATCCAAGCTGACATGAGAATCGAGGACGGACGCGCTGCGCCGCTTGGCGCGCAGGTGGTCGAGGACGGCGTAAATTTTGCCGTCTTCTCCCATCATGCTATGCGCATTGACCTTTGCCTTTACGGTCCGGACGGCGCAACCGAGTCCGTTCGTCTTCCGCTTCCCGCCCGTACCGGCGACATCTGGCACGGCTTCGTTCCCGGTCTGAAACCTGGCGCGCTTTACGGATTGCGCGCCCATGGCCCGTTCGCGCCGCATGAAGGTCACAGGTTCAACGCCAACAAGCTGCTGATCGACCCCTATGCGCGGGCCCTGGCCGGTCCGCTTGCCAATGTCGACACGGTTTACGGTTATCCCGTCGACGATCCCAAGCGGGATCTTGCGTTCGATACGCATGACAGCGCGGATGTCGTGCCGAAAGCGGTCGTTGTTGCCGAACCCCCGGTCGTCGACAACCGGCCGCGGCACCCATGGCGCGACACGGTGATCTACGAGGCGCACGTCAAGGGCCTGACCATGCGTCACCCGGACATCGCGCCGGACCTGCGTGGCACCTACGAAGCGCTCGCCACGCCGCCCATCATCGATCACATGAAGCGGATCGGTGTGACGGCCCTGGAATTGCTGCCCATTCACGGGTTCATCGACGATCGATTTTTGCTTGAGAAGGGCCTTGTAAACTACTGGGGTTACAACACGATCACATTCTTTGCCCCGGAGCGGCGCTATTTCGGACCGAACGGCGCGGCCGGTCTTCGCGAGACGATTGCGCGCCTGCATGACGCCGGCATCGAGGTCATTCTCGATGTCGTCTACAACCACACCGGTGAGGGCGATCATCTCGGGCCGATGCTGTCGTTTCGCGGGCTCGACAACGCGTCCTACTACCGGCTGCAGGCGAGCGACCGGCGCTATCATGTAAACGACACGGGAACCGGAAACACGTTGAACGTCGCCAATGCCACCGTCACCCAGCTGGTGCTGGACAGTTTGCGCCACTGGGTCGTTCACTATGGCGTCGACGGTTTCCGGTTTGACCTGATGACGACATTGGCGCGCGACGACTACGGCTTCCGGCCTGACGGCGCCTTCATGACGGCACTGCGGCAGGACCCGATCCTGGCCGACGTCAAGCTGATCGCAGAGCCTTGGGATGTCGGCTTCCACGGGTACCAGCTTGGTGCCTATCCGGCCGGCATGGCGGAGTGGAACGACCGCTTCCGCGACGATACCCGACGGTTCTGGCGACGCGATCCCGGTTCGGCCCGTGCGATCGCGGCCCGGCTTTTGGGGTCCGCCGACATCTTCGACAAAGGAGCGCGACCGGCCTGGTCCTCGGTGAACTTCGCCGCTGCCCATGACGGCTTCACCGTGGCCGATGTCGCCGCCTACACCGAAAAGAACAATGCCGCGAATGGCGAGGATAACGCGGACGGTCATGGCGAGAACTATTCCGACAATCTCGGCGCCGAAGGCCCAACCAACGACCTGGCGATCCTGAAGCGGCGCGCGCGCCGTGTCCGCAATCTTTTGGCGACCGTGTTTTTATCGCAGGGCACGCCGATGCTCTTGGCGGGCGATGAGATGGGCCGGTCGCAGGGCGGCAACAACAATGCCTACGCGCTCGACGACGAGACGACCTGGCTCGACTGGGATGCGGCCGATCTAGGTCTGATCGATTTTGTCGCGTCGCTGGCCGCGCTTCATCGAGACCATCCGGTGCTGCGCCAGGTGCGCTTCTTGCACGGCAACGGAACGCCACCTGATGTCGAATGGCGAACACTTAGCGGCGATCCGCCCGATTGGGATGATCCAGACCTATGCGCTTTCATGCTGATCGTGCGCCCCTGCTGCGAAGCCCCGAGGAACGACAAGGATGCCGCCGCCGTTCTCATCGCGGTCAATGCGAGCCCCAGCGCGGTTACATTTCGCCTGCCCAACGGCGCCTGGACACCTCTCCTGATCACGGCCGATGCCAGCGATGACGGGACTTTGCCGGCTGAATCCCTTGCGGTCTTCGCGCTCACCGTGTCTTGATAGTCGGGTCATGCGCATCGGGGGTTCATATGGCCACGCAAACTGTCGCGACGACACCGTTTGACGATCAGAAGCCGGGGACATCCGGCTTGCGCAAGAAGACCACGGTCTTCATGCAGCCCGGCTACTTGGAAAACTATGTTCAATCGATCTTCGAGGCGATCGGCGGCGTCAGCGACAAGACGCTGGTCGTCGGCGGCGACGGGCGGTTCTTCAATCGCGAGGCGATCCAAACGATCCTGAAGATGGCCGCCGCGAACGGTGCCGCGAAGTGCGTCGTCGGCCGCGACGGGTTGCTATCAACGCCGGCGGCATCCGCTGTCATTCGCGAGCTAAAGACCGATGGCGGTCTAATCCTGTCGGCCAGCCACAATCCAGGCGGCGAGAACGGTGATTTCGGTCTGAAGTACAACGTGCCGGCCGGTGGTCCAGCACCCGAAGCGATCACGGACGCGATCTTCGCCAGAAGCAAAGAGATCGCCGAGTATCGCATCAGTGATGCTGAAGACATCTCGATCCAGATGATCGGCACGGCCAAGATCGATGACATGGATATCGACATCATCGATCCGGTCGCGATCTACCAAAGCCTGATGGAAAGTCTTTTTGATTTCAACGCGATACACGACCTTTTTGTGAGCGGTTTCCGTATGCGCTTCGATGCCATGCACGCGGTGACGGGTCCCTATGCAACAGCGATCTTGGAAGGTGCGATCGGCGCGCCGGCCGGTACGGTCATCAACGCTCAGCCGCTGCCCGATTTCGGCGGCGGTCATCCCGATCCGAACCCTGTTCATGCCAAGATGCTGATGGATGAGATGATGGGTGCTGATGGGCCCGATTTCGGTGCAGCCTCCGATGGCGACGGTGATCGCAACATGATCGTCGGGCGCGGCTTCTACGTGACGCCATCCGACAGCCTGGCGGTGTTGGCGGCAAATGCCGAACTCGTGCCAGGCTATCGCGAGGGATTGAACGGCGTGGCGCGCTCGATGCCGACCAGCCGCGCCGCCGACCGGGTGGCGGAAAAGCTCGGCATCAATGCCTACGAAACACCGACTGGATGGAAGTATTTCGGCAATCTCCTGGATGGCAATCTCATCACACTGTGCGGTGAGGAAAGTGCCGGGACCGGCTCGAACCATGTGCGCGAGAAGGACGGCCTTTGGGCGGTTCTGCTGTGGCTCAACATCCTCGCCGTCCTGCGTGGCTCCGTCGCCGATATCGTCAAGGCCCATTGGCGCAAATTCGGGCGCGATTACTACACCCGCCATGACTATGAGGACCTCGAAACCGCCGTCGCCTCCGGCCTGATCGACGATTTGCGCGGTCGGTTGTCCGCCCTCCCTGGCCAGTCGTTCGGTGGTCTTACCGTCTCAGCGGCCGAAGATTTTTCCTACGCCGATCCCGTCGATGGCTCGGTCTCCAAGCACCAGGGGATCAAGATTGCGTTCGAAGAAGATGCTCGAGTCGTTCTGCGCCTGTCGGGGACGGGGACATCCGGCGCGACGCTCAGGGTCTATTTGGAGCGCTACGAGCGCGATCCGGCCAATCACGGGATCGACACACAACAGGCTCTCGCACAGGTCATTGCGGCAGCCGACGAGATCGCCGGGATCAGATCCAAGACAGGCCGATCCGCCCCCAATGTCATGACTTAGGGGTCGGACTCTCGGCGAGTGACCTTGGATAAATCTCGACCGCGGCGCGACAAGTCACCCTTCCTGTGATCTATTGCGCCCGCTCGAATCTCGACCCCTTTGTGGAGTACCCATGAACGAACAGGCGGCAGCCAGGCCCGCTTTCGACCAGCACGCCATGCGTGAGGACATCCGTCGTCACCTGATCTACACGATCGGCAAGGACGAACGGTCGGCTGAAATCGCGGATTGGCGGGTGGCGTTGTCGCGGGTCATCCGCGACCGGATCGTCGACCCTTGGTTCGAGACGACGCGGCGGGTCTACGCCGAGGATCGCAAGCGCGTCTACTACCTTTCCATGGAGTATCTGATCGGTCGGCTCCTGTCGGACGCCACGACGAACATGGGCCTTGAGGATATCGCGCGGAGCGCACTTGCCGATCTCGGCGTCGATTATACAGCCGTCGTCGTCGACGAACCGGACGCCGCTCTTGGAAATGGCGGACTTGGGCGACTAGCAGCGTGCTTCCTCGATTCCCTGTCGACCATCGGAGTGGCGGCCTATGGCTACGGCATCCGCTATGAGCACGGCCTGTTCAAACAGCAGTTCCGCGATGGTGAGCAGGTTGAAATTGCCGAGGACTGGCTGACCGAAGTGCATCCTTGGGAGTTCGAACGCCGGGAATCGGCCTATCCGATCGGATTCGGTGGCACTGTCCACGATGGCGAAGGCGGGCGGGCTAAATGGGAGCCTGGCGAGACGGTCGTTGCAGCGGCCTATGACACGCCGGTGCCGGGCTGGCGCGGCCGGTGGGCCAATACGCTGAGGCTTTGGTCTGCAAAGCCGACAACGGTCTTCGACCTGGAGCCGTTCAATCGCGGCGATTATCTGGGGGCCGCCCGCCCTGCGGTCTTGGCGCAGACGATATCGCGCGTGCTCTACCCGGATGACACGACACCGGCGGGCAAAGAACTACGGCTGAAGCAGGAGTACTTCTTTACCGCCGCGTCTCTGCGGGATCTGGTGCGCCGGTTCCTGGCGACCCATGACGACCTCGGACTTCTGCCACAAAAGGTCGCGATCCAGCTCAACGATACGCACCCAGCGATCGCCGCGCCCGAATTGATCCGAATCCTGCTCGACGAGCATGGCATGCCGTTCGACCAAGCCTTCGGTATCGCCCGCGCGACGCTGAACTACACCAACCACACGCTTTTGCCGGAAGCGCTGGAGCGGTGGCCCGTCGACCTGATGCGCTACGTTTTGCCGCGCCACATGGCGCTGATCGAACGGATCGACGACTTTCACATCAAGTCGTTGAAAGCAACGGGTCGAAAGCGGCCAGACGGCGTCAGAATCATCGAACACGACCAGGTGCGCATGGGCGACCTCGCCTTCATCGCCGCCAACAAGGTCAATGGGGTCTCGGCGCTTCATACCGAGCTTATGAAAGAGACGGTATTTCGCGATCTGCACACCCTGCATCCGGACAAGATCGTCAACCAGACGAACGGCGTGACCCCGCGTCGCTGGCTCTACGGGTGCAACCCAGCGCTCAGTCAACTGATCACCGACGCGATCGGCGAGAATTGGGTCGATCATCTGGAGAACCTTGAGCGATTGGCGCCTCTTGGCGATGACGCGGATTTCCGTCGACGCTTCGATGCCGCCAAGCAGACCAACAAGGATCGGCTTGTGGCGGCATTGTCGCAGACGACCGGGCTGACGCTCAATGCAGAAGCGATGTTCGACAACCAGATCAAGCGCATCCACGAATACAAGCGCCAACTGATGAACATCCTGGAGACCGTGGCGCTCTACAACGCCATCAAGGCCGCTCCGGACGCTGACTGGACACCGCGCGTCAAGATTTTCGGCGGCAAAGCGGCGCCCGGCTATCACATGGCGAAGGCCATCGTGCGGCTGATCAACGACGTCGCGGCCGTCATCAACGCCGACCCGACGATGCGGGGTCGCCTCGCGGTCGCTTATCCGGCGAACTACAACGTCTCGATGGCCGAACTTCTGATCCCCGCGGCCGATCTGTCGGAGCAGATTTCGACCGCCGGCATGGAAGCGTCGGGGACGGGCAACATGAAATTCGCGCTGAACGGCGCGTTGACGCTGGGCACGCTCGACGGCGCCAATGTCGAGATCCGCGACCATGTCGGCGACGACAACATCTTCATTTTCGGCCTGAAGGCGAACGAGGTGGCGTCGTTGCGCGCCGGCGGGCACGAACCGCGTCAAAACATTGAGTCGAACGAGCGCCTTAGCGCGGTTCTTGGACAGATCGCATCAGGCGCGTTCTCGCCGGACGACCCGCATCGATACCAGCATCTCGTCGGCAATCTCTACGACCACGATTGGTTCATGGTGACGGCCGATTTTGACGCCTATTGGAAGGCGCAGCGCGCCATCGATGCCGCCTATCGCGATCGCGACGCCTGGGTGCGCTCCGCGATCCTCAACACCGCCCATATGGGCTACTTCTCGTCCGACCGGACGATCCGCGGCTATGCCCGCGAGGTCTGGGACGTCGATCCGGTCTTTTGACATCATGGCCCGGTCCGCACCACCGCCTCTCCTTGCAGCCGACATCGCAGCGGCTTTGGCGGCAGGCGACCATGGCGATCCGTTTGCCGTGCTCGGCCCACACGACGTCGGCAAGGAGACACGCATTGCCGTTGTCCTGCCAGGCGCCGAGTCGATCGAAGCCGTCGACCAAGAGACCGGCGCCACGCTTTGCCGACTCGATCCGGTCGTGGATGGCGTGTTTTGCGGGTCGACGGCGGATATCGGACGCGACGATCCCTATCATCTGCGCGCGACCAGGGGCGATGATACGTGGACGTTCGACGACCCCTATCGCTTCCCACCGGTCCTTGGCGATCAGGACGAGTATTTTCTGGCCGAGGGGTCGCACCGTCATCTGTGGGAGGCGCTGGGCGCCCATCCGGTGACCCATTGCGGCGTCGACGGCGTGCACTTCGCGGTCTGGGCACCCAACGCCAAGCGGGTCTCGGTCGTCGGCGACTTCAACACCTGGGACGGCCGACGCCATGTCATGCGCGGGCGCGGTGCGACCGGTATCTGGGAGCTTTTCGTTCCGGGCCTGGGCGATGGCGAGCGCTACAAATATGAGATCAAAGTCGCGAACGGCGATGTCCTGCCGCTGAAATCCGATCCCGTCGGCTTCGGCGGCGAACATCCGCCGCAAACCGCCTCAGTGGTCCGCGATCTTCGCGATCACCAGTGGCGCGACCAGGACTGGATGGCCGAGCGGCAACGGCGCAACGCAGTCGACGCGCCGATCTCAATCTATGAGGTTCACCTGGGCTCCTGGTGCCGTAAGCCCGACGAGGACAACCGCATGTTGTCCTATCGCGAACTGGCCGAAACGCTCGTACCCTATGCAAGCGACCTGGGGTTCACCCATCTAGAATTGCTGCCCATTTCCGAGCACCCCTTTGACGGGTCCTGGGGCTACCAGCCGATTGGGCTTTATGCCCCGACCATCCGTCACGGCACACCGTCGGAGTTTCGCGACTTCGTCGACGCCTGCCACGCGGCCGGTCTCGGTCTCATTCTCGATTGGGTGCCCGGCCACTTTCCGACGGACCGTCACGGTCTCTGCCGCTTCGACGGTACGCCGCTCTACGAGCACGCCGATCCGCGCGAGGGCTATCATCCCGACTGGAACACGTTGATCTACAATTTCGGGCGAAGGGAGGTCGCCAACTTCTTGATCGCCAATGCGCTTTACTGGCTGGAGTCGCACCATGTGGACGGCCTGCGCGTCGATGCCGTGGCCTCCATGCTTTACCGCGACTATTCGCGCAAGGCCGGAGAGTGGATCCCGAATGTGCATGGCGGCCGCGAGAACCTGGAGGCGATCGACTTCCTGAAGCGCATGAACGAGACGGTCTACGGCGATGTGCCCGGCATCATGACGGTGGCCGAGGAATCGACGGCCTGGCCGGGCGTATCGCAGCCAACGTCGGCGGGCGGCCTCGGCTTCGGCTTCAAGTGGAACATGGGTTGGATGAACGATACCCTCTCCTACATCGCCAAAGACCCCGTCTATCGGCAACACCACCACAACCAGATGACGTTCGGCATCGCCTACGCGTTTTCAGAGAACTTCGTGCTGCCGATCAGCCATGACGAGGTGGTGCATGGCAAGCGGTCGATGCTGGGCAAGATGCCGGCGGACGGTTTCGATGCCTTCGCCAATCTGCGCGCCTATTACGGCTTCATGTGGGGGCATCCCGGCAAGAAGCTGCTGTTCATGGGCTCGGAGTTCGCGCAAGGGCGCGAATGGAATCACGATGCGGCGCTCGACTGGCATTTGACCGATCAGACACCGCACGGCGGCATGCAGCGCCTCATCGGCGACCTCAACCGGCTCTATCGTGACAACCCGGCGCTGCACCAGCGCGATGCGCGCAGCGACGGGTTCCAATGGGTCGAGGTCGATGCGGCCGACGAATCCGTGTTTGCTTGGATTCGCTATGGCAACGATGATCCGTCACCCGTGCTCGTGGTCTGCAATTTCACGCCAATCGAGCGGTCGGCACGGCGCTTTGGTGTGCCGGCATCCGGTCATTGGCGCGAGGCGATCAACACGGATGCCGACATCTATGGCGGCGCGGGACGCGGCAATCTCGGCGGTGTCGATACCGAGCCGGTTGCCGCCAACGGCTTCGACCAGTCGGTGTCGATCACCGTTCCGCCGCTCTCAGCCTTGTTTTTCGTCGCCGAGCGGTGAATGGTCGGGGCTGAATAGCCTCCAGAGGTTTTACCATGACCGCCGCGTTCGTCGCCCATGTTGAGGGCGAGCTCGATCAAATCCGCGACCAAGGTCTCTATAAGCCGGAGCGGGTGATAACCTCCAAACAGGCTGGCGAAATCGCCGTTGCCGACGGTGGCCAGGTGCTCAATTTCTGCGCCAACAACTATCTGGGATTGGCAGACGATCCCGAGCTCACCAAGATCGCCAAAGAGGCGCTCGATCGCTATGGCTATGGGATGGCGTCCGTGCGCTTTATCTGCGGCACCCAGGAGGAGCACAAGGCGCTGGAGGCGCGCATCGCGGCGTTTCTCGGTATGGAGGACACCATCCTCTATCCCTCTTGCTTCGATGCCAATGGCGGCCTCTTTGAAACGTTGCTGACAGATCAAGACGCGGTCATTTCCGACGCCCTCAACCATGCCTCTATCATCGACGGTATTCGTCTCTCGAAAGCCCGCCGCTATCGCTATGCCAATAACGACATGGCCGATCTGGAGGCGAAGTTGAAGGAGGCGGCCGACGCCCGTTTCCGGCTGATTGCCACCGACGGCGTGTTCTCCATGGACGGCATCATCGCCAACCTCGCTGGCATCTGCGAGCTGGCAGACAAATACGATGCGATGGTCATGGTCGACGATTGTCACGCCACCGGTTTCATTGGCGCCGGCGGGCGCGGCACGCCCGAGCATTGCGGCGTGGAGGGCCGCATCGATATCTTGACCGGCACGCTTGGCAAGGCGCTCGGTGGGGCATCCGGCGGATATACGGCCGCGAAGAAGCCCATCGTCGACCTGCTGCGCCAACGGTCCCGTCCCTATCTCTTTTCCAACACCCTTGCCCCGGTGATCGCCGCGACGTCGCTTGAGGTTTTCGACCGGGTCGAAGCCGGAGGCCAGTTGCGGGACAAGCTCCGCCGGAACGCAGCCCGTTTCCGCGAGAAGATGACGGCAGCCGGCTTCACTCTCGTGCCCGGCGAACACCCGATCATTCCGGTGATGTTGGGCGACGCAAAGTTGGCGCAGACCATGGCCGCCCAGCTTCTAGAGCACAGCGTCTATGTGATCGGCTTTTCCTTCCCCGTCGTCCCGAAAGGCCAGGCGCGTATCCGCACACAGATGTCGGCCGCCCATGACGACGACGACATCGACCGGGCCGTCGAGGCTTTCACCACGGTCGGTCGCGCCCTGTCCGTCATCTAAGGAAAATCGTTCATGTCCAACATGATGAAAGCACTGGTGAAGGCGAAACCAGAGGAAGGCATCTGGATGGAGCGCGTGCCGGTTCCGGAGTTTGGACCGAACGACGTGCTTATCAAAGTGCGCAAATCGGCAATCTGTGGCACGGACGTCCACATCTACAATTGGGATGAATGGGCCGCCAAGACCGTTCCGGTCCCGCTTGTCACGGGTCATGAGTTCTTCGGCGAGATCGTCGATATGGGTGCGGCCGTCACCGATCTTGAAACGGGCCTCAGGGTTTCTGGCGAGGGTCATATCGTGTGCGGTCATTGTCGCAATTGCCGGGCCGGCCGCGGGCATTTGTGCCGCAATACCGTTGGGGTCGGGGTTCAGCGGCCAGGTTCGTTCGCCGAGTACATCGCCCTGCCCCAGCACAATGTGGTGCGGATCCCGGAGGATGTGAACGATGAAATCGCCTCGATTTTCGATCCCTTCGGCAATGCCGTCCACACGGCGCTGTCGTTCGATCTGGTCGGTGAGGATGTGCTGGTCACCGGCGCCGGACCGATCGGGATCATGGGGGCTCTGGTCGCCAAACGCGTCGGCGCTCGCAAGGTCGTCATTACCGACATCAATCCTACCCGGCTCGATCTGGCCCGCCGCATGGGTGTGGACACCGTCGTCGATGCATCCGCCGAGAATTTGCGCGACGTGATGCGTCGGATCGGCATGACGGAGGGCTTCGATGTCGGGCTTGAGATGTCCGGCGCCGCGCCCGCGTTCCGCGACATGATCGACGTGATGAACAATGGCGGCAAGATTGCCATTTTGGGTATTGCACCGGCGGCCTTTGAGATCGACTGGAACAAGGTGATCTTCAAGATGCTCAACCTGAAGGGCATCTACGGCCGCGAAATGTACGAGACCTGGTACAAGATGATCGCGCTCGTGCAGACCGGGTTCGATGTCTCCGGTCTGATCACCCATCGGATCGGGATCGACGATTTTCAGTCCGGCTTCGATGTCATGCGCTCGGGCGATGCCGGAAAGGTTGTGATGGACTGGACCTAGGAGCGCCCTGCCGCTCAGTCCGTCATGCCCCAGGGGCCGTGGAAGCCCTTGCCTTCCCGGTCGTTGCGCTCAAAGCCGTGCGCCCCGAAAAAATCGCGCTGGGCCTGGATCAGGTTCGCGGTACCGTTCGCAGTGCGAATTCCGTCAAGGTAGGCCAGCGCCGCCGATAACGCCGGGACCGGAACGCCGGCCTGTGTCGCCGCCAGAACAACTGCGCGCAGATCGGCTTCCGCGTCGTCGATGATCGTCGCGAAATACGGCATGGCCGTCAGCGGGGTCTGGTCGCCCGACTTCTCGAAGCCAGATGCGATCGTATCGAGGAACTGGGACCGGATGATGCAGCCGGCACGCCAGATGCGCGCGATCGTCATCATCGGTAGGTTCCAGCCGTAGACTGCGGACGCTTCCGTCATCACCGCAAACCCCTGTGCGTAGGCCGCGACCTTGGCGACCAGAAGCGCATTTTCCATCCGCGTATAGGCGGCCTCGGGATCGCCGAGCGCGTCGCCCATGGGCTTGACTGCGAATCCGTATTGCTCGGCTTGCGTGACGCGTTCGTCCTTGCGCGCGGACAGCGCGCGCGCCGCGACTGCCGCCTCGATCGTCGTCGCCGGAACGCCCAACGTCTGCGCTTCGATCGCCGCCCAGCGGCCGGTACCCTTTTGGCCGGCGCGATCGAGGATGACGTTGACCATGGGCCAGCCGGTTTCGGGATCAGGCTCCGCCAGAACCTTGCCGGTGATCTCGATCAGATAGGAATCCAGCGGCCCCTCATTCCAGCGGGCGAAAACGCTGCCCATGTCGGCCGCCGCCATGCCGAGGCCGTCCCGCATGACGCCATAGATCTCCGCGATCATCTGCATGTCGGAATATTCGATGCCGTTGTGGATGGTCTTGACGAAATGACCGGCGCCGTCGCTGCCCAAATAGGCGGCGCACGGTGCGCCTTTGTAGTCCGCGGCAATCGCCATCAGGATCGCCTCGACCCGCTCGAACGCCGCGCGGTCGCCGCCGGCCATCATCGACGGACCGTATCGGGCTCCCTCTTCACCGCCGGACACGCCAAGCCCCAGATAGAGATGGCCCTTGCCCGTCGTTTCGGCCGCGCGGCGGCGGGTATCGTGGAAGTTCGCGTTCCCGGCATCGATCACCACATCGCCGGGCGACAGCGTAGCGCCCAGCACGGCGATCGTTTCATCGACTGCTGGACCAGCCTCGACCATGATCACGATGGGCCGTGGCGGCTTGACCGCTGCTGCGAGCGCCTGCGGTGAATCGGTATCGACGATCCGGTCGCGCAACGCTCCAGCGCGCTCCAGAAACGCATCGGTACGGGCTCTGGTTCGATTGTAGACGGCGACGCGAAAGCCGTGATCCGCCATGTTGAGCGCCAGATTGCCGCCCATCACGCCAAGCCCGATCAACCCAATATCCGCATCCGCCATCGCACTCTCCAAAGCCGATGACCTGTCTAGCGGAGTCGCCGGGCGGCGGGAAGACCGCCAGCGGATATTGCCGGTGGTCTTTCGACGCAGAGGTCAGGCGAGCGCGGCGTCCGCCGGCACGGCCTCATAGCCGAGTGCCTGGGCAACCGGGGCGCAGGTGATCTTGCCATCCCACACGTTCAGCCCATTGCGCAGATGTGCGTCGTCCTTGAGCGCCTGCTTCCAGCCCTTGTCGGCAATCGCCAGCGCATGCGGCAACGTCACGTTGTTAAGTGCGTAGGTCGATGTCCGGGGGACGCCGCCCGGCATGTTGGCAACGCAGTAGTGGACCACGTCGTCGATCACATAAGTTGGCTCGGCATGGGTCGTCGGCTTCGATGTCTCGAAACAACCGCCCTGATCGATCGCCACATCGACCAGAACCGCGCCACGCTTCATCGTCCTCAGCATATCGCGGGTGACGAGCTTCGGCGCGGCCGCACCGGGGATCAGGACCGCGCCGACGATCATGTCGGCATCGGCCACACAGTCCGCCAGGTTGGCGCGATGCGAGAAGCGGGTCTTGGCGCTTGCCTCGAAATGGATGGCGAGCCGCTCCAACACTTCTGGATTGCGGTCGAGAATGGTCACGTCGGCGCCCATACCGACTGCGATCTGCGCGGCGTTGAAGCCGACGACACCGCCGCCGATGACGGCAACTTTCGCCGGCAGAACGCCCGGCACGCCGCCGATCAGAATTCCGCGCCCGCCCTGACTCTTCTCCAGACAGTGGGCGCCCGCATGAACCGCCATACGGCCAGCCACCTGGCTCATCGGTTTCAAGAGCGGCAAACCGCCGGAGTTGTCGGTCACCGTTTCGTAGGCGATGCAGACGGCGCCGGACGCCACCAAGTCCTTGGTCTGCTCCGGATCGGGAGCCAGATGCAAATAGGTGTAGAGGATCTGCCCCTCGCGCAACATGGCGCGCTCAACGGCCTGGGGCTCCTTGACCTTGATGATCATCTCGGCGCGCTCGAAGACCTCAGCAGCGGCCTCGACGATTTCCGCGCCGGCACTCTGATATTCGGCATTGTCGTCACCGATGCCGGCACCCGCATTGGTTTCGACTATGACCCGATGACCGTGATGAACCATCTCGGCGACGCTCTCCGGCGTCAGGCCGACACGGTATTCGTGGTTCTTGATTTCCTTGGGGACACCAACCAGCATGTCATCCTCCCAGACCATGCGCAGCGATGACGTACTCTATCCGAAGGCGGATCGAAATTTTTCCCTATTTTCTTTTGCTTTGGACTGATACTAGGAAAATATTCGAGGAATAGGTCTGATGTGCACATGGCGTCCGAAGCTCTCGATCGGATCGATCGAAAAATCCTTGCCGAGCTGAGCCGCGACTGCCGTGCGTCGATTGCCGAGATCGGTGCCCGCGTGGGCCTGTCGACATCGGCCTGTCATCGCCGCATCAAACTGCTTGAAGAGGCCGGTGTCGTCACCGGCTATGTCGCGACCCTCGACCCGGTCGCATTGGGGCGCGGTATGGAGGCGTTCGTCGAGGTCTCGCTGACGGAACAATCCGTCGCCGTTCTGACCGCTTTCGAGGCGGCAATCGCCAAGACGCCGGAAGTGCTTGAATGTCACTTGATGAGCGGCCGGGCCGACTATCTCCTGCGCCTCGCCGTTGCGGACCCGGCCGATTATGAGCGCATTCATCGAAAGACGCTTGCCTCGCTGCCTGGTGTCTCGCGGATTTATTCGAGCTTCTCTTTGAAGACGATCCGGCCGTTTTCCGGCTACGCGGTTCCAGACACTATAAGCTAGCGGACGCCGGCGACTTGGGCCGGGAGATAGATCGCATCGGCGGCGAAGTCGCTAAGCCCAGCAAGACTCGCTTCCAGCACGCTTTGACGCCCCTCGCCGCTTCGGCGCAGGATCGCCCGGTTCAAATTGTTGCGGTCGACCATGCGGATCAGCGACGGCGAACTGGCGAAGGTGCTGTGCTGGATGCGATCGCCGGCGTCCTCAATATCGGTGAGATCGATGACGACGGCGCCGGCCTGCTGCAACTCGCCGATGTCCTGGCCTTCGCCGACGCGAGGATGCCCGCCGCGCACGCGTTTGGAGACGCGAAGCGCCCGGTCCTTGGACGAGACCAGAATGACGAAGGGCTTCGGTAGCGGCCGGACCTCCGCGATCTGGGTCCGGAAGACGTCCTCGTCGATATCGGGCGCGGCGAGCACGACCGCCTCGATCTTCCGCAAGAGCCGTGTGTTGCCGCTCAAGCTCGCCTGCCGCAAGGTTTCCATGGCCAGCAGCGTACCCATGGAGTGAGCGACCAGGAAAATCCGTTCGGCCTGGCTCTGCTCCAAGAGCACGAGGGTTCGCAACAGGCCGTCGCGGGAGAATTGCACGCTGTCGCGATCGTAAAGATAGGCGGGCAGACGTCCGGCCGATGGCCAGGAATAGTGCACCGGCAGTGCCTGAAACCCGTAATCGCGGCGCAATTGCGCATGGCGATAAACGCCGGCTGCGAATTGAACGTTGTAGCCATGCACGAAGACGAAGACCACGCGATCGCCGGGTGGCCGTGTCGCCATGTCGGCGTTGACGGCCGCGACGAAGGCCGCTTCGCCCGCAAGCACATCGACACCGTTGGCCACGAACTGTTTGGCGGGATCGGGCGGGTCCTTCGGCTCAATGACCTCGCCGACCCCTCGATTGCGCGGGACGGATATCGCGATATCGAGGAAACTCAGTCGGTCGGATCGTTCGCCGGAGAAACGGCGGGCGAGATCGGAATCGGGCGTGCGCGACGTAGCAACCAGGACACGCTCGGTATCGGCGACCCCTTCCGGTGACGCCGCCACGGGCAAGGTCGACGGCCGGCTGGCGCAGGCAGCCAGTGCCGCGCATACAATCGCGAAGCAAGCCGCTCTCAACACCGCAGCACACACAGCAACACCCTCCTAAAGACTCGCGTCCTAATGGTACTCCGATTTCACTACAACGCCAGCGCCGCGAGTCAAAAAGGGCGGCCGAGGCCGCCCTTTCCCAACTGCTTGCAACGAGGATCAAACCGCGATCTTGCCGCCGCCCTGTTTGGTGACCACGACCACGGAGGGCCGCGGCGGCATGCCCTCTTGGAAATCCGGCCAGCGGGTGGCCGGATCCTCAAAGGTCGAGTCGCGCTCAAACCCCTTGAAATCCTTCGTGCCGTCGGTACCGGGATGCTGAACCGCCAGGAACAGCGTTTCGCCATCGCCCGAGAAGTAGGGACCGCACAGCTCGCCACCAACCGGACAACGGAAGAACAGCTTGGAGTGACCGCGCAAATCGCCATCGGTCTCAAGCGAATAGAGACCGTCGGACTTGCCGGTCTTGCCCCAGCCAGACCCTTGGTCGGTCGAGATCCACAACCGGCCATCCGCGTCGAACGCGCAGTTGTCCGGCGAGCCGAACCAGCCGTGTTCGCTGGTGTCTGGATGCCACTCGGCGCCAACGTCCGCAATCGCCGGATCGCCACACTTGACCAGGATGTTCCACGTCGACTTGGTGGACGCGAAATCGCCGTCGGTCTCGGTGATCTCGATGATGTGGCCGAACGAGCTTTCGGGCCGTGGATTGGCGGCGTCGACTTGCTCAGGTGTACGCCGCGTGTTGTTGGTCAACATGACGTAGACGCGACCGTCGGCGCCCGGTTCGACATCCTCCGGCCGGTCCATCGGCGTGGCGCCCAGAAGATCGGCGGCCATCCGGGCGTCGATGCAGACATCCGCCTGGCTGTTGAAGCCATTCTCGGCGGTGAGCGGGCCCTCGCCATGAATGAGCGGCATCCAATCGACCGTGCCGTCGTCGTTGAACTTGGCGACATAAAGCGTGCCGTCCGACAGGAGCTGCATGTTGGCGCGCTTATCGCCGCCAACCGTGCCGGCGGTCACGAACTTGTAGAGATAGTCGAACCGGTTGTCGTCGCCGGTGTAGACGACCAAGCGACCGTCGCCATTGACGATGGACTCGGCACCCTCGTGCCGGAATCGACCAAGCGCGGTGTGCTTGACCGGGATCGAGTGCGGGTCCAGCGGATCGACTTCAACGATGTAGCCGAATCGATTGGATTCGTTGGGCTCTTTGTCGATGTTGAAGCGGTCGTGATACTGACCCCAATTGTACCAACCGCCCGGAACGCCATAGCGCTTTTGCGACTCGGCTTCCGGACCTTCGAGGATCGCCTTGCCGTCGGCATCCTTCTTGTCGCTCCAGAAATAGCCGTGGAAGTTCTCCTCGGCCATAAGGTAGGTGCCCCAGGGCGTGATGCCGCCGGCGCAGTTGTTGATCGTGCCGAGCACTTTCATGCCGGTCGAATCGACGCTGGTCTTTAACCTGTCATGGCCGGCAGCCGGACCGTCGATCGTCATTTCCGTTTCGGCCGAAATCCGGCGATTGAAGACGGAATCGAGCACTACGCCCCATTTGCCTCCATCGCCGCGCGCGATCTCGATGATCGAGCCACCGTGCGCCGCCATTTCGATATCGGCCAAATCCTTGGTCATCTTCGGGAAGCCGTCACGATCCTGGCGACCGATGCCCGGGAACATGACTTCCTCGTTGGTGTACTCGTGGTTGACACACAAGACGCCGCGCGAGTTCGACGTGTTCAGCGGCACGAAGCCGACATAGTCGTTGTTATAACCGAAGCGCTTCAACTGATCGTCCGGCGACTGGTTTTGCGGGTCGAAATCGCTGACATCCGGGAATATCGGATCGCCCCAGCGGATCAGCACATCGGCGTCGTAGCCTTCAGCGATGTGGTGCTTCTCGTCATTGCCGCTGACCAACTCGTCGAACCTATAGCGGCTCGCCGCATTCGCCTGCGCCTTTTGCGCCGCCAGCATGGCGGTCGACCCGAACAGGGCCGTCGTCGCCGATACCGCCAGTGCGCCTTTCAAGATATCGCGGCGTCCATAGCGCCGATTGATGACGTCGCCGATTGTGTTGTCCAGATTGGGGTTTGTCGGAATATCGTCAAACGCTTCAAAGGCTTCCGCACGATTGCCGAAGCCGTCGTCATGGGTCTTGTCTTGGGACATCGAGCCCTCTCCTCTTGTGTGAGCCTCTCGGCGCGCCGGGGGAACTCAGGCGCCTTTTCGAAACGCTCTAAGAACGTTTCCAAAGAGGAGGTGCGTCATCCAAATGACGCCGTCATGACAAATGTCATGGCCAAAATGTCGCAGTGGGGAAGAGACGAACGCGGCGCGGATTTGGCCTTTTGTTAGCCCCGTCGAAGGGCTACGGCCTGGGCCAAAACGCACAACAGTTCGAACATGATCGTCGCGCCGTTGAGCGCTGTGACGCCGGATGGGTCGAATGGCGGTGAAACTTCGACCATGTCGGCGCCGACCAGATTCAGGTCGTGAAGTTCACGGATCATCCGCAGCGCCTCGCGCATGGTCAGACCGCCCGCCTCGGGCGTTCCGGTACCCGGCGCGAAAGCCGGGTCCAAGGCATCGATGTCGAACGAAACGTATGTTGGGCCGTCACCGGCAATGCGCTTGGCCTCATTGATGGCCGCGCGCCAGCCGATGTCTTCGAACTCTTCGATTGGAATGACCCGCATACCGGACGTATGGGAAAATTCCCACATGTCGGGTGTATAGAGCGTGCCGCGAATGCCGATCTGGCAGCAGCGCCTGGGATCGAGCACACCTTCCTCCGCCGCCACGCGGAATGGCGCGCCATGGTGGAAGCGCGAGCCGGAATAGTCGCCGCCGGTGTCCGCATGAGCGTCGATGTGGACCAAGCCGACGGGCGCGCCCTTGCCGACGGCCCGCAGGATCGGCAGTGTGATGGAATGGTCGCCGCCGCAGGTCAGCGGCACGACGCCGGCGTCCACGACATCCATGAAACCCCGGCCGATCCGCTCATGGGCGCCCTCAAGCGCAAACGGGCGTTCGGCGAAGATGTCGCCAAGGTCGGCGATCCGCGCCAGATCGTAGGGACAGACGCCGGTGGCTTGATTGACCGTGCGCATCAGCGACGATTGATTGCGCACTTCGCGCGGTCCGTGCCGAGCGCCGGGCCGATTGGTGACGCCACCGTCATAGGGCACGCCGATCATGCCGATTTCGATCCCATCCGGCGTTTCGGCATAGTCGGCGCGCATGAAGGTTGCCAAGCCGAGATAACGCGGCCGCTGCTTTGGATCGGCATATTCGGGCAGTTCGTGGTCCACGCGGCATCTCCATGGTCTGTCGCCTACCGAGTGTGCGTGGCTGGCCGGCAAAATCAAGCGCCGTGGCTCAAGACCGGGGCTGCATCTCCGGATTGGTTAGATGAAACATCACGGCAGGGTGTCCATGACAGCGGACGTCACCATCCGACTTGCAACGATAGCCGATCTCGCGGCCATTCAGGCTATCGTCGCCGACGCCTATGGGATGTACGTCGATCGGATCGGCAAGAAGCCGGGACCGATGCTCGATGACTATGCGGCGCGGATCGGCGACGGCGAGGCCCATGTCGCCGAGGCGATGGAGCGGATCGCCGGGCTCCTTGTTCTCATCGCGCAGGCCGAAACCCTCCTCCTCGACAATGTGGCCGTCGCCAAAGATGCGCAGGGCATGGGTGTCGGGGCCACTTTGATTGCCTTCGCCGAGGCTGAAGCCGCCCGTCGCGGCTTCGACCGCATCCGGCTCTATACGCATGTCCTGATGACCGAGAACCTGACGCTTTATCCGCATCTGGGCTACCGCGAGACGCAGCGCATCACCGAGGCCGGTTACGACAGGGTGTATTTCGAGAAGGCGGTTTAACCGGAGGACGGTGTCAGCGGCTGCCACTTCAACCACATGACAACGAGCATGAGAATGAGCAACACGGCTGACGGGATTGCGGACGGCACCGCGTAAGCGACGTGGAAATAGACGGCGCCGACCATGATGACGGCGAGGCCGGCGGCCGCGAGCTTGCGTGTCCGCGGCAGGAAAAGTCCGATCGCGCCCGCCAGTTCAGCGGCGCCGATGAAATAGCCGAACCAGCCCGGCAGCCCCATCATGGCGAACGACTGGTGCAACTCCGGCGCTCCCATCAGCTTGCCGATACCGGCCGCGACAAAGACCAACGCCGGCAAAATCAAGACCACATAGGGGCCGTATTTCTTCAACGCTTCCATCGAAAATCCTCTCGCTGCCGGATCATGGGCACCTGACCGGGCACGCGCAGTCTACCTCCGCGCCCATGACACGTCCAAGCCGCAGTCCTTCCAGCAGAGTCCTAGGCGCGGCCGTTCAGGAAAAGTTGAGTCATCTGTTAGCGTTCGAGCAGGATGTTGAACTTTTCTCTGATTTCCCGATCCAGGTCGTCGGAAATGTGTTCCGGGTGGCAGTTCGCCAGAATCTCGGTCTTGCGCGCTGACGCCCGTTCGATCAGATCGGGTCGCCCCTTCTCCTCCCATTCCTTCGGGCTCCAGCGGTCGGCGGTCTTCGGATAGACATATTCAGTCTGCATGAGACCCAGCGTCTGCTCGTGGCCCAGATAGTGCCCGGGCCCGACGGTGCAGACCTCCCGCATGGTTGCAATGGATAGCGTCTCGTCGGTCACCTCGATGCCGCGCACGCAGCGGATCGCCTGGCCCAGCGCATCGTCGTCCAGGATCAGACTGTCGAAACAAAACCCGAGCAGCGAGGCGTGCATCCCGGCCGCTTCGTAGACGAGATTGAGACCGGCCAGCCCAGCCAAGACATTGGTGATGCCGCGCTCGTAACCGGCCTGAAAGTCCGGCAGCTTGGAATCGGAGATGCCGGCTGCCGCGCCGCCTGGGAGATCATAGAACTGGGCCATCTGGGCGCAGCCTGCGGTCAACAATGCCTGTTCGCCCGACCCGCCCGACATCGCCCCAGTGCGCAGATCGGAGACGAATGGCCAGGTGCCGAAGATCGCCGGATGCCCTGGCTCAAGCGCGTTGACATAGACAAGACCCGCCAGCACTTCCGCGACGGCCTGAACGATCGCGCCGGCAATCGCCGCCGGCGCCGTCGCGCCTGCCTGCCCTGCTGAAAGCAACAAGACCGGCATCCCGCCGGCGACCGCCCGCTCCAGGCACCGACAGGCGTCCTCAGCGAATTTCAGGGGCGGTACGACAAAACAGTTGGATTGCGACACAAACGGCCGCGCGCGCCATTCCGCCTCACCGCCGGCGATGAGGTGAAGCATATCGACGACCTCGTCGACATGTTCCGGCAGCACGAAACTGGTGCCGACATGCTTGGTCGTGCCCGACACCGCCGCATAGACCGTGTTGATGTCCAGATCGCGCGAATCGTCCATGTCGCGGGCGACCAGCGGACGCTGGAAGAAGTGGATGTTGTCCAGACTGTCCACGAGACGTGCCGCGTCGTAGAGGTCGCGAAGGGTGGAGTCGCGATAGCTGCGGGTCTCCACATCGACCATGTGGACGGCGGCGCCGGCGGTGCCGAAATACACTTTGCGCCCCTGTGGGCGGATATCGCGGTCAGGGGTCTGGCCGCAAAGCGGAAAGTTGCGGGCGGCCATCGCGATCGTGTCCTCGACAAGCCCGCGTGGGAAGCGCAGGCGACCATCGTCGCCCATCTTTCCGCCGACTTGTTCAACGGCCGCGACACAGGACGGAATGGCGTCGGCCAAGCCGATGGTCTCTAGAACGTCCAGAACAGCGGCATGAATCTTGGCAATATCGGCGGCGCTCAACGGCTTGTAGCGTCCGCCCTCCATGCCGGGCCGTATGGGTGCCAACGCGTCGGCAATCGGCGCTGCGCGAAGCGCCTTGCGGGCATTGCGGCCGCCAGCGCGGCGGGGCTTGGTCGAGTCTCGGCCCGCGTCTTCGATGTTTGTCATCGCGTTTCCTCATTTGCGGCCTTACCGCCGCATTATTGTCTCATCGCATCTCCAATCGCTTGATTAGCGCTGTGGCGCGCCGCGCGGCGCCAGGTTGCGGTTGCGGCCAGGATAGGACGCCAGAGCCATCATGACGCCGCCTTTTGGCCGCTGCGCATGGCCTGTGCGGCGTCGCTCCATCCCGGTTTCGCGACGAGCGTGCGGACATCGCCCGTGTCCAACAACGTTTGAACGGCTTCAGCGGCCGCACCCATGGCGGTGCGAAACAGCATCGGCCCGGTGCTCACGCGCTTCACGCCAAGAGCGGCCAGTTGCGCCACGGGCTGACCCGGCGCGTCGATTCCTGTCAGATGGCTCACCGGGACGGAGGATTCAGCGCACAGCCTGGTCAGCGCCTCGCCTTCTGGAATGCCTGGAACGAAGATGACATTGGCACCCAGCCGCGCAAACGACAGGGCGCGGGAGATCGCCTCTTCCAGGTCATAGCCACCACCCAGATAACCGTCGGCGCGGGCGGTCAGCGTGAACGGACGGTCGGCACCTTTGGTCGCCTCCACGGCAGCAGCAATGCGTTCCTCCGCCAGGCCCGCGTCATAAAACTGCGCGCTGCCGTGCAACTTGTCTTCGATCGAGCAGCCCGCCAGGCCGGTGTCGATCGCCATCCGCACCGTTTCTGCGACGCTTTGAGGCGAATCCGCGTAACCGTTTTCCAGATCGGCGGAAACGGGAACGTTGACCGCCTCGACAACGGCGCGGGCATGGGCGAGCGCCGGTTCGCGGCCCACGCCGCCATCGGACAATCCCATGGTACCGGCCAATCCCGCAGAGGCTGTGGCGATCGCCTTGGCTCCGAAGCCCGCCAGCATCTGTGCCGAACCGACATCCCAGCAGTTCGGCATGACAAACAGGTCTGGCCCGAGGTGTAGTGCACGGAACATCTGGGCATGCTCGATATGCCGATCGCTGGTCATGTCCTCCCCCGCTTCGCACGCGGTCATGCCGTGCGCACGCGCTCCGCCTTAGGATCATAGAGCGGTTTGAGGCTCGCTGTCGCGGCAAATCGTTGACCGGCGACTTCGATCTCGTAGGTCGATCCCAAGACGTCGGCCGGCTTCTCATCAGGATCGCATGCGACATAGCCGAGTCCGATGGCTGATCCCAGAAAATGGCCGTAATTACCGGAGGTTAGGTAGCCCGAGATCCTGCCGTCGCGCAGAATCGGCTCGTTGTGATAGACGAGCGGCTCGGAATCCTGGAGTTGAAATTGCAGGAGCCGTTTCGTCAGCCCGACCTGTTTTTTGCGTAAGATCGCGTCGCGCCCGATGAAATCGCCGAATCGCCCGGCGGGTTTGTCGACCTTCGCCGCGAACCCAAGTCCGGCCTCCAGCACCTGATCTTCCGACGAGATGTCGTGCCCGTAGTGGCGAAACGCCTTTTCGATGCGGCAGGAATCGAGCACATGAAGGCCGCACAATTTCAAGCCCTTCTCGTCGCCCGCCTCCATCAACGCATCGTAGACATGGAGCGCCATATCAGTCGGCACATAGAGCTCCCAACCAAGCTCGCCGACATAGGTGACGCGATGCGCCCGAACGCAGCCCATGCCGAACTCGATGGTCTGCGCGGTGCCGAACGGGAAATCATCATTTGCAAGGCTCTGCGGTGTCAGTGGCTGGAGAATGCGGCGAGCGTTTGGTCCCATGACGCACAGCACCGCCTCCGATGCGGTGACGTCGACGGCGACGCAACGCGCCTCGTCTGGAATGTGCTTGTTCAGCCAGGCCAGATCGCGAACGAGCGTGGCGGCCGGCGTGACGATGAAATACTCGGTCTCCGACAACCGCGTCACGGTCACGTCCGCCTCAATGCCGCCCGCGCCGTTCAGGAACTGCGTGTAGACGATCTTGCCGGCCGGCACGGCAACGTCGTTGCCGCAGATGCGTTGAAGAACTGATTCCGCGTCCGCGCCTAAGACCTTGATTTTACCGAATGATGTCATGTCGAAGACGCCGCAGCCGGTGCGCACCGCGAGATGTTCGTCGCGGGCGAAATCGAACCAGTTCTGGCGCTTCCACGAGTAGCGATATTCCGCCATCTCGCCGGCCTTCCGCGCCGTGTCCGGCAGAAACCAGTTCGGTCGCTCCCACCCCGCCACCTCGCCGAAGCACGCGCCGGCGGAAGCAAGCCGGTCGTGGAACGGCGATGTGCGCACGCCGCGCGCCGTTTCGAACTGGCGATAGGGGAAGTGGTCGGCGTAAAGCAGGCCGAGCGTCTCGGTCGACCGCTGATAAAGATAGGTGCGGTTCGACTGGAAGGGCTGCATCCGTCGAATGTCGACGTCCCACAGATCGTAAGGCGGCTCGCCCGCTTCCATCCATTCCGCAAGCGCCTGCCCGGCGCCGCCGGCCGATTGGATGCCAACCGAATTGAATCCAGCCGCTACGTAGAAATTCTTCAGTTCCGGTGCTTCGCCCAGCAGATAGCGGTCGTCGGGCGTAAAGCTCTCCGGCCCATTGAAGAAGGTGTGGATGCCCGTTGTTTCGAAGGCAGGGATGCGCGCGACGGCAGCCTCCAGCACCGGCGCGAAATGGTCGAAGTCCTCCGGCAACTGGTCGAAGCAGAAGTCTTCCGGAATGCCGTCCATGCCCCAGGGCTTGGCGTTTGGCTCGAAGGCGCCCAGCAGAAGCTTGCCGGCATCCTCTTTGTAGTAGGCGCATTCGTCCGGAACGCGCAAAACGGGCAGGTCGCGGGGCAGATCGGGGATCGACTCCGTGACGATGTAGAAGTGCTCGCAGGCATGGAGCGGCACGTTGACCCCGGCCATGCGGCCAAGCTCGCAGGCCCACATCCCGGCACAATTGACCACATAGTCGGCGGCGATGTCGCCCTTGTCGGTCGAAACGCCCGTGACACGTCCGTTGGCCCTTAGGACTTCGGTGACCTTGGTGTTTTCGAACACCTTCGCACCGTTCAGTCGCGCGCCTTTGGCCAGAGCCAGCGCGATATTGGCGGGATCGCCCTGCCCGTCCTTTGGCAGATAGACGGCGCCGACGACACCATCCGTGTTGAGCATGGGATGCCGCTGGCGCGCTTCGTCCGGCGAGATTTCCTCGATCTCAACGCCGAACACGCGGGCCATCGAGGCGCCGCGCCGCAACTCCTCCATGCGTTCATCCGTCAGCGCGACGGTGATCGATCCGCAGCGCTTGAAGCCGGTCGCAACGCCCGTTTCGGCTTCCAGGCTGCCGTATAGCTCCTGGCTGTACTTTGCCAGCCGCGTCATGTTGTGGGTGGCACGCAATTGCGCGATCAGGCCGGCGGCATGCCAGGTGGTGCCGCAGGTCAGTTGCTTGCGCTCCAGAAGCACGACATCCTGCCAGCCCTGCTTCGCCAGGTGATAGGCGACGGAGCAGCCGACAACACCGCCGCCGATGATGACGGCGCGGGCTTCGGTCGGAAACGGCGCGCTCATGCCCGCAGCCTTTCATTGGTTGAATCGAAAATCGGATCGGCAACCACCGTTGCGGCGACCCGATCGCCGAGGATCTCGATTTCGAAGGTTTCGTCTTCCTTAGCCAGATCGGCGCGCACGACGCCGAGCGCGATCGACTTGCCGATCCGGTGACCGTAACCGCCGGACGTCACCAGCCCCACGCGCTCCTCGCCCTTCCAGATGGTCGAGAGATAGACGGCGTCGACGCCGTTGGCTTCGACCGTCATGGCGACGAAGTTCTCCGCGCGCCCGGCCTCGGCCTCCGCCGCGATTGCCGCCTTGCCGACGAAATCGGCTTTGTCCAGTCGCAGAAACCGGTCGAGGCCGCCGGCGAGCGGCGAATAGTCGGTCGAAAGGTCTGATTTCCAGGCGCGATAGCCTTTCTCAAGGCGCATCGACTCCATCGCGTGGACGCCAAAGTCGATCAGCCCATGGGCGCCGCCGGCCGCATGGATCGCATCATAGACGCCGATCATCGCCGGCATCGGCACGTGGAACTCCCAGCCGAGTTCACCGACATAGTTCACCCGCTGCGCAACACCGCGCGTGCGGGCGATCTCGACCGGCTGATGGGAGAGCCATTTGAAGGCATCGTTGGAAAGATCGACATCGATGACGTCGCGCAGCAGATCGCGAGACCTCGGTCCGGCGACGACCAGCGATCCCCATTGGTCCGTGATGTCGGTGAGCGAAAACACCGCATCACCGGGCATATGGCGCTGGAGCCAGTCCATGTCGTGCCAGACGGCGCCAACGGCGGTCACCAGCCAGAAATGGTCCTCGGCGAACCGTGTGACGGTCATTTCGGTCAGGATGCGACCGCCATGGGTGCAAAAATAGGAGAGCGTCAGGCGGCCCGGTTTCGGTAGCGGCCCGGCGATCATCGTGCGAAGCCAATCGGCAGCGCCAGGCCCTTTCAATTCGAAGCGTCCAAACGCGGTCAGGTCCAAAAGACCGACGCCCTCGTGCACGGCTTTCACTTCGGCGCCGACCACATCATGCCAGTCGGCGCGCTCATAGGTCTCCGGTCGGGCTGCAAAGCCTTCGGGTTTGAAATATGTGGGCTTTTCCCATCCCCCACGGAAGGAGAATTCGGCACCCTTGGCCGCAAAGCGATCGTGGAGCGGCGAGGTTTTGGCCGGCCGTCCGGCGGGCCATTCCAGATTCGGGAAATGGGTGGCGTATTCGTGGCTGTAGATTTCAATCGCCTTGGCGATGTTGAAATCACGGGTCGCGAAATCGGTGAAGCGGCGCGGATCGCATGACCACATGTCCCATTCGGTCTCGCCGTGGACGACCCATTCGGACAACACCTTACCTGCCCCGCCGGCCTGCACGATGCCGAAGGTGAAAACGCACGCCTCGAACGCGTTCTTGACGCCCGGCACCGGGCCGATCAGCGGGTTGCCGTCCGGCGCATAGGGGATCGGACCGTTGATGACGCGCTGGATGCCGGCTGTGCCCAACAGCGGAAGACGCGCGCAAGCGTCTTCGATGTAGGCCTCTATGCGATCCAGATCGTCGTTCCAAAGCTGAAAGGCGAAATTGTCGGGCACAGGATCGTCGTGGGTCGTCCAGTAGGGCGTTGCCTGCTTCTCGTAAGGGCCGAGGATTAGACCGTCGCCTTCCTGGCGCAGATAGTAGGAGACATCGGGGTCACGGATCAGCGGCAGCTTCCGGCCGCGCGCCGCCAACTCGGGGATCTTCTCCGTCACCAGATACTGATGCGACATGACGACCGACGGCACGTCACGGCCCATCATCCGGCCGATCTCCGGCGCGTAATAGCCGGCCGCGTTGACGACGATGTCGGCTTTCACGGTGCCCTTGGGCGTCGCGATCTCCCACGATCCGTCCGCCTGTTGCGTCAAGCCCTCAACCGGACAGAACCGGATGATCTTGGCACCCAGATCGCGCGCGCCTTTGGCGAACGCCTGCGTCAACTGCGCCGGATCGATATCGCCGTCGGTCTCGTCCCACAGACCGCCCTCAAGGTCATGCAGTTCGAGTTCGGGCGCCCGGTCCTTCATCTCGTTGAGACCCATCATCTCGATCTCGATACCCTGGTGCTGGGCCATCGAGGCGACATGGCGGAACTCCTGCATCCGCTCCTTGGTATGGGCAAGGCGGATCGAGCCAGTCTGATGGTAGTTCATCGGGTAGTCGACGGCGTCAGGCAGGCTGGCATAGAGCCGGGTGGAGTAATTCTGGAGCTTCATCACGCTCCACGAGCCGACGAAATTCGGGCAGTTGCCGGCTGCGTGCCAGGAGGAGCCGGAGGTCAACTCGTCCTTCTCGAGAAGCAGCAGGTCGCGCCAGCCTTCCTGGGCAAGATGGTAGAGCGCCGAACAGCCGACAGCACCGCCGCCGATGATGACGACCCGGGCATGGCTCGGTAGGTCCGCCATGGTTTCCTCCTTTATCGTGCCGCTCGGATTATCCGAAAATCGGTATCCACTTTTCGGTCCTCGCTTAATAAACTGGCGGGGCGATCACCCAGATCACTACCGCATCTTTGTTGTTGGGATTGCGCCAGCGAAAGCGCTCGCCGGCGAAACGGAAACTGTCGCCGGCATCGAGCATGAACCAGCGTCCGGCGATTTCCAGATCGAGCGACCCATCGATCACAAAGCCGGCCTCCTCCGTCTCGCGAACGGCCGGCGTCTCCAGCGCCGTGTGGGCCGCGAAGACAGAGCGCACGATCTCGAACGAGCCGCCGAGGTCCGGCGACAACAATTCCTCGATCAGTCCGTCCTCGCGCGTGCCAATCCGCCGACGCGAAGCTTTGCGGACGATCAGCCCGCGCTCCGCTTCAGGTGCCGCGTCATGGGAGAAAAAGAAGCTGAGCGGAACGTCGTAAAGCGTTGCAAGCTTGCGCAAATCGGTGATGGAGGGTTCGGACAAGCCGCGCTCGATTTGGCTAAGATGCCCAACGGAGCGATCAAGCCTCTCGGCAAGATCGGAGAGCGTCAGTCCGCGCGCCCGGCGCAAGGCCCTGAGGTCTGTGCCGAGCGCGGTGCGCGGCTCGGCGTCGGGTGCGAAGGCTTCGGCCGTGGCTGGGGACTGAGGCATTGCCGCGATCCAAGTGTGAACATGGCAATCTTTGTCTTCACATTTGTGAAAATTCAAGCGAAATTTTCAATTCTGCGGAACTGCTACGATTGCTCGTTGTCAGAATGTCGAGTAACTTCGGTTTCCAACACCCTCAAGACTCGTCGACTGATAAATTCATGCATGTTGGATCAAATCAAAATGACCAAGGCGGCGGGCAACCAGAATTCAATTTGGGATCACGGGAATTAGATATATTATTGAATCTAGCTAACAATATTTCTAACGGAATATCTCAAAGAGTAGATCTTCAACAACGATTGCTGAATTTCCACATTATCTTCTTGGGCATATTTGGCGCACTAGCCTCTCAATTTCCAGCGTTCGGAGAAAGAGATTTAGCGCTGCCGGGCCTCTGCATAGCACCGATAGTATTGCTGTTTTTTGTTTGGGCGCATTCGAATCATGACATGATGATAATTGCACAAGCTCGCTATATCCATCATCATATAAATCCAGAAATAAGAAAAATATCTAATTTGGAAATTTATGGATTTGAGAATTTTCTTTCTGAATATAGATCGAATCGCTATAATTTACTTATTGTTCTGGGCGGAGAATACAATCTAGCTTTTCTCACTTGCATTGTTTCTATAATGGCTGCGGCTCGCATTGCTTACGGATACGAGGATAGCGATCAGGTAATTCTTGGTATTAATATCGCGCTTTATAGATTTTTGGTGATATTAGAGTTCGCGCTTCTTGTTGTGACCATTTTCATAAGAATCGATATTGGTCGCCGCTACCTTAACATTCCATACAATTAGGTACGGGATTGCTTTCACTTAGTGACAGTAGCGACGTTCTTCAGATTTCCACCCGCCCTCACACGTATCCCAAAAGCCGTCCGCAGATCAGCGCGCCGAACCACAGCCCGACGGAGACCAATCCTGCCAATCGCAGGCGGGTCGTCGTGCCGGAAAATTGGGTGCCGAGCGCCGGCGGCCAGTCGCGCGCACCGCGCAGTAATAGCGCGTTGAGGATCGCGATACCGATGAAGGCCAGCTTCACACGGAAGAGCGTCAGGTTGGCGTATTTGGTGGCATCGACGGTGAAAAGCAGGGCGCCCGTGACGACGGCGACGAAGATACCCGCCACTGCCGTCGGCACCAGCGTTCTGGCCAACGGATTGACGGGCACATCCGACCACAAACCAAGCAGCCGCAGATCGAGCGGCAGGATGCTGCCGACAATCATCGCGATACCGATGACGTGCCCGGTGTTGACGACCGGATAAAGCCAACGGATTTGTCGCATGGCGCTAGCGAGTTCGGACGCTTCGACCTCTTGCAGGAAGAGAACCAGTTCCGGCGGCATTCAGTTGCGTCCGGGATAGAGATCGTAGAGCGTGTCGCCGGTCTGGATGCGCTCCGCCTTCATGCACCTGTCCTCCATGAGCTGACTATAAACACTACCCGGATTCGCGCAGGATAGGAGGGCGGTGTGACGATCGCGCGGCAGATCGGTTCCGCCCCCGTCAAGTCGTGGTCGCATCGGGACGATTTGCCTGCGCATTCTCGCCACATTCTTCTCAAACGCCAAGGACGCTGCTAGCGTGGCGCCAGCATCCGTTTGCGATAAAGACCCGTGTCGATGCGTTACTCGATCCTCTCCCTCGCCAAGGAGGCCCTGACCGGCAATACCGGCTGGGAACGTGCCTGGCAGGCGCCGGAACCCAAATCCTCCTATGACGCGCTTGTCATCGGCGGTGGCGGTCACGGACTGGCGACGGCCTACTACCTCGCCAAGGAGCACGGCCTTCACAACATCGCGGTTCTGGAAAAGGGCTGGATCGGCGGCGGCAATGTCGGCCGAAACACCACAATTGTGCGGTCGAACTATCTTTTGAAGGAAAACGCCCACTTCTATGAAAAGTCGATGAAATTGTGGGAGGGCCTGTCGCAGGACCTGAACTACAATGTGATGTTTTCGCAGCGTGGGATCATCAACCTCGCCCACTCCCCATCGCAGTTGGATACCTTTGCCTATCGAGGCAATGCGATGCGCCTCAATGGCATCGACGCGGAACTGCTCGACCGGGACGACGTGGCGAAGCTCGTGCCCGGCATCGATTCCTCAACCAATGCCCGCTTTCCGATCCTCGGCGGCCTCCTGCAGCCCCGTGCCGGCACGGCGCGTCACGATGCCGTTGCCTGGGGGTATGCGCGCGGCGCCAACCGGCTTGGCGTCGATATCATCGAGAATTGCGAGGTGGTCGGCTTTGTGTTCGACAAAGACAGGGTCATCGGTGTCGAGACGACGCGCGGCGAAATCCGAGCGCCGAAGATCGGCGTTGCTGTCGCCGGGCATACCTCCAACGTGATGCGGCTTGCCGGTATCGAGCGCTTACCGATCGAAAGCCACGTGCTTCAGGCCTTCGTTTCCGAACCCTTGAAGCCCTTTCTCGATACCGTTCTCACATTCGGCATGGGGCACCTCTACATCTCCCAGTCCGATAAGGGCGGCCTGGTCTTCGGCGGCGACATCGACATGTACAATTCCTACGCCCAGCGCGGGAACCTGCCGGTCATCGAGCATGTGGCGGCCGCGGCCGTGACGATGTTCCCAAGTCTTTCACGCGTGCGTCTCCTGCGCCATTGGGGCGGCATCATGGACATGTCCATGGACGGGTCTCCAATCATCACAACGGGGCCGCTCCCCGGTCTCTATCTGAATGCCGGCTGGTGCTATGGCGGGTTCAAGGCGACGCCGGCGTCGGGCTGGTGCTTTGCCCATACGATGGCGCAGGACCGTCCGCATGCGCTGAACGCCGCCTTCACGCTGGAACGCTTCTGCGACGGTCGATCCATTGACGAAAAAGGCGCCGGGCCGTCGCCCTGGCTGCATTAGGACCAAGACCATGCTCATCCCCTGCCCTCACTGCGGCCCGCGCGACTCCCGCGAATTCACCTATGGCGGCGATGCGACGCTACAGCGGCCGGACCCAGACGGCGCGGATGACAAAGCTTGGTGCGACTATATTTATGCCCGCGCCAATCCGATGGGGCCACACGAGGAACTGTGGCATCATGCGCAGGGCTGCCGGGCCTGGATCGTGGTGACCCGCGACACGCTGACCCATGAAATCACGGGCGCCCGACCGACAGCGCGCTGGCAGGACCCATCAACTGACAGCGACAAGAAAGAGGCGGCCGAATGAGCAGTTATCGGCTGCCGAATGGCGGCCTTGTCGACCGATCGGCTCCGCTCTCCTTCACCTTCGACGGTGCGCGCTACTCGGGCTTTGAGGGCGACACACTGGCTTCGGCGCTGATGGCCAATGGCGTTCGGCTTGTCGGCCGGTCGTTCAAGTACCATCGTCCCCGCGGCATGTTGTCGGCGGGGCCGGAAGAACCGAGCGCGTTGGTGACGTTGAGGACAGGAGCGAGACGCGAGCCGAATACGAAGGCGACGATGGTGCCGCTCTACGACGGCCTGGTGGCGACCAGCCAGAACCGCTGGCCGTCGCTTGAATTCGACATCATGGCGGCGAACCAACTCGCGGGGCCGCTGTTATCCGCCGGCTTCTACTATAAGACCTTCATGGGACCGACCGCCAAGGCGTGGATGGCCTACGAGCATTTCATCCGCCAGGCAGCGGGCCTTGGCCGCGCGACCCACGAGCCGGACCCGGACCGCTACGACAAGGCGAATGTCCATTGCGACGTGCTCGTTGTCGGCGGCGGAGCCGCAGGGTTGGCCGCGGCCAGCGCGGCAGCCAGTTCAGGCGCACGGGTCATCGTTGCTGACGAGAACGCACGGCTTGGCGGATCGCTCCTGACCGAAGCCGGTCGCGTCAACGGCCAATCCGCCGTTGCGTTTGCCGAGCAGCATATCGCGGCTCTAGCCACCGAGCCAGGCGTCACGCTAATGCCGAGGACCGCTGTCTACGGCTACTACGACAGCAATGTTTTAGGGGCTGTCGAGCAGATCGCCGATCACCTGCCGGTGCCGCCTACCGGCTTGCCGCGCCAGCGTCATTGGACGATCACCGCCGGCCGCGTGGTGCTTGCTACCGGTGCGATCGAGCGGCCGATTGTCTTCCCTGGCAATGACACGCCGGGGGTCATGCTGGCGGAGAGCGCGCGCACCTACGTGATCCGCTACGGCGTGCGTCCGGCCGCGCGCGCGGTTCTTTTCGCCACCCATGATGCCGCCTACCGCGTGGCGCGCGATGCCGCCCGAGCCGGCGTGGAGATGGCCGCCATAGTCGATCCGCGCCCGGCGCCTGGCGAGGGTGCCAAAGCGCTCGCCGACGAGGCAGGCATACCTGTGATGGCCGGCCATGGCGTTATGAAGGCACTGGGCGGCAAAGCACTGAACACCGTCGTTGTCGCGCCCATGGACCTTGGGACTGGCGCCGTGACGGGGCCGGAATCGGCGATTGCCGCCGATGGCCTGTTCGTTTCCGGCGGCTGGACGCCGACCGTTCACCTGGCAAGTCAAGCGGGCGGCGCGCCGGTCTGGGACGGCAAGATCGCCGCTTTCGTTCCGGGCGCCCCGCGCCAGGCGTGGACCGATGCCGGCGCGTGTGCCGGCACCTTTGCCCTTTCCGCCTGTCTGGCGGACGGTGCGCGGCTTGGCGCGTTATCCGCCGACACGCTCGGGTTTGCCGCCAAGCCCCCGCCCGACTATGCCGTCGAGGACGACCTGACCTCTCAATCGATCGCGTTTGTGCGCAAGGTCAAACCGACGGGTCGGGCGCCCAAGGCCTTTGTCGATCTGCAACATGACGTGACCGCCTCCGATGTCGCCTTGGCCCATCGCGAGGGCTTTCAGTCGGTCGAACATCTCAAGCGCTACACCACGCTTGGCATGGCCGCCGACCAGGGCAAGACCTCAAACGTCACCGGTCTGGCGCTGATGGCCGAGGCGCGTCGCCAAGACATTTCCCATGTCGGCACGACGCGGTTCCGCCCGCCCTATACCCCAGTCTCGTTGGGTGCGCTGGCGGGCTTCGAAACCGGACACCATTTCTACCCCAAACGCCGGTCGCCCATGGACCTCTGGCACCGGGAGAACGGCGGCGACATGACGCCCGTCGGGCTTTGGGATCGTCCGCGCGCCTATCTCCAGGATGGCGAGACGATGACTGAGGCCTATGTCCGCGAGGCAGCAGCCGTTCGCGCCGGCGTCGGCCTTGTCGATGTCTCGACGCTGGGCAAGATCGATGTCCAGGGACCGGATGCGGCGACCTTTTTGGATCGGGTCTACGCCAACGGCTTCGCCAAGCTGCCGGTCGGCAAGGCGCGCTACGGTTTGATGCTGCGCGAGGATGGGCTGCTCTTCGACGATGGGACCACCTGGCGCCTGTCGGAAACCCAATACCTGATGACGACCACGACGGCGAACGCCGGCCCGGTGATGGCACATCTGGAATACCATCTCGACATCGTCTGGCCCGAGATGAGGGTTGCGCTCGCCTCCGTCACCGATCAGTGGGCCGCCGTTGCGATTGCCGGACCGCAGGCGCGCGAAGTGCTTTGGATGGCGATCGATGATATCGACTTCTCTAATGATGCGCTTCCATTCATGGGGGTTCGCCAGGGCACGCTCGACGGCGAGACGGTTTGGGTCGCGCGGCTGAGCTTTTCCGGCGAGTTGGCCTATGAGGTCTATATCGGCGCCCATTTCGGCCTGCATATGTGGCAGCGCCTGCTTGAGGCGGGACAGCCCTTCGGCATCATCCCTTACGGACTTGAGGCGCTTGGCACGCTGCGCATCGAAAAGGGCCATGTCGCCGGCGGCGAGCTGGACGGTCGCACGACTGCGGACGACCTTGGTCTTGGGCGAATGGCATCGACCAAAAAGGCCTATATCGGCGGTCACATGACCGGCCGACCGGGTCTGGCGGATGATCGCCGGTTCCAGCTTGTCGGTGTCAAAGCGCTGGACGATCAACCCGTGCGCGCCGGTAGTCACATCGTTGTCGAGGCGGAGTTGACAGAGCCGGCCGAGAGCCTCGGTCATGTGACCGCTTACACCTATTCGCCGGCAGTCAACGCCCATATCGGCCTCGCCCTGGTCGAGAATGGCCGCGCGCGCATCGGCGAAAGGCACTTTGCGACCTATCCCCTTAAGGGCCATCATGTGCCGGTCGAGCTGGTCGATCCCTGCTTCTTCGATCCGGACGGGGAGCGCATGCATGGCTGACCCACGCTCACCGCTCGCTGATATCCCGCTTGCCGCGCTTCAAACGAATTGGAGCGAAGCGATTGGTGTTACCGTGAACGTCACGCTGAAACGTTGCATGTTTCAGGTGCAGGCATGGCCTGACACGATTGAAACCGTTGCACAATCGCTGTCGTCAGCACTGGGCATCGATGTCGCGTTCAATCAGCGGACCGTCTTGGCCAATGACGATGTCGAGGTCGTTACGGTCGGGCCTGGCCGCGTCCTGGTCAGCGGCGGGGATAACGCCGCCTTTGCCGCTGTCGGCGAAGCCGTCGCGCCAGATATCGGTGCCGTCACCGATCTGAGCCATGCCCGTATCCGCCTCGATCTCACGGGGTCGGATTCAGCCTTCATATTATCCAAGGGGCTCAATCTCGACTTCGATCACGAGCGCATGCCGGACGGGACCGTACACGCGAGCGGCATTCACGGCGTGCCGATCATTATGGTCCGCCGCACGCGTGAGTTATTTACGCTCTATGTACCCAGAACGTTTGCTGCGGCGATCGCGGAGTGGATTGGTGAGGCGGCCCAGGATGTGGGCGTCGCCTTCCGCAATTAGTTCGCTGATTGAGGCAGAGTAAGTGTGGCGATAAGTGTGTCGCCTGACCGCTCGATCACAATGCCGCCACCCAGCTTGGTGGCTTCGCGATCCAGTTCCGACAGCGTCGTGTTCAAGATGCCGTCGTCCCGATGGCCGTCGTCGAAATGGATGATCCTGTCCGGCCGATAAGCGAGCGTGAGCATGACGTCCGCGGCGCCATTGAGTGCGACGGCGATCGTCGATCCGGCTTCCGCCCTCCAGATGAGCGTCGTCATCAGTGTTTCGACGATTCGATCAAACGCCTGGACATCGGATTGCGACCAGACCGGGCGAAACGGTCGACGAAACACGAACTGAATAGCGCGGGCTTCGGCATCGTCCGCGATCCGCTCGATGGCATTGGCAATGCGGTCGCGAACATCGAACGGCTCCAATACGGGCGAAAGAACAGCGCTGCTTTCCTGGCGCTCGACCAGCGTGAAGAGCGCACTTCGCAGGGAGGACGCCGTTTCAATCGTGTTCTTCAGAAATCCATGCGCTTCCTCGACCTGCCCGTTGGCGAGCGCGATATTCGCAACGGCCGAGTTGGCATGAACCGCGTCCAGGGCCCGAATGAGATCGCGGACGTCCAGTGTGGACATGTCCGGCGCGCAGTCCGGGGCGATCGGCAACGCCTCCGATACGGGGCCGCTTGTCAAGCGACCGATCGTGTCATCCAGCGCTCTGCCGGAAATATCCGATTTCGACAAAAACGCCGTGGCACCGGCGCGGTTCGCGATGGCCTCGATATCGTCACTGCACAGATTGGACAGGATGATCACGGGGAGTTGCCGGCCCCCATCGACAATGTCGTCGACCAGTGACAGGCATGTCTCCGTGCCGAGCCAAAAATCCAAAAAGACGAGGTCGAAACCGCCCTCGGCCATGAGGGCGCGCGCTTCGGTCTTTGACTGGCAGTGAATGATATCGAGCGCATAATCGATGGATTGAGCGGCAGCGCGATCGAACTGATCCTGATCGAAGCCATCGTCTTCGACATGAAGGACCCGCAGGTGGCGCCGGTCATGAGAATCGGCTAGGCAAGGATCAGTGGCATGAGTGGCAAGATCGGCCGGTTCGAATCCCGTCGTGAACACCCGGTCGGCGATGGCACCCATGTTTTCCCGTCCCTGCTGAATGCAGCCGAATCGGCTGATTAACGGAACCTTAAGTGATTTGGTTAATCAAAGATTAACGGGGCAGATATTGAAGCGGTTTGACGGGATTATCCCCTAACCATCAGAGACTCCGAAGAAATGCGATAAGCTGAGCCCTCTGCGTTTCGCTCAGCGATCGAAAGGCGTCGCGGGACCGGGCACCTTCGCCGCCATGCCAGAGGATCGCTTCGGTAATCGAAATCGCACGGCCATCGTGAAGCAGCCCCGGCTCCGGCGCATCGGCACGCACGCCCAATCCCCACAACGGGGCGGTACGCCATTCGCCATCGACCATGCGCCCCGTGCCGTCCCGCACGGCCAAGCCCTCTCCCATGTCGTGCAACAACAGGTCAGTGTAGGCGGCGACGGACGACTGGCCGCGTGTCGCCTCGTCGACGGGAAGGCTTGGGCGGTGGCATTTCGCGCAGCCGATGTCCGCGAAGATCGCGGCGCCAACGACAAAACCCTCTTCAGCCGGTGCCGGCGGCGCGGACAGCGCGATGAATGCGGATATCTGTTCGACGACGGATTTGGGGACCTCCGTTGGTCCCGAGACGCCACCGGCGCCGTGGGGTGCCTTCCGACAATCCTCTTGCTCCACTGTGCAGTCGCCGAAGTGATCGGGAAACGCGTCCGTCGACAAGCCCATGTCGCGCGACAGGGCGTGCATGGTCTGACTGGCGATTGTCGGCTGTTCGGCGCGCCAACCGAACCGACCGATCAGAGTTTCCCCGTCGACGCTGATTTGCCTGGCAACGCCTGAGATCCCGTCGCCATCGCGGTCGTCGGGATCGGCGTTAGCGAGGATTACGGCGTCTGGGACGACTTCTAGCAAGCCCAGACCGGCAAGCGGCGGCGGCACGCGGCCGGATATCGCACGATCTGACGTGACGAGGCCATAGGGGGATGGGCCAAGCCTGTAGGTCGGAGCGACAAGGCTTGAAGCCGCGCCATCCGGTCCCTCGGCCGATTGCCGCATCCACGTCACGGTCGGCAGTCCCTCATCGGGCGAACCGACTGAAAAAGGCTGAATCTGGTCGCCAAAGATCGGATCGGCGGGCTCGATCACAACGGCAAGTCGAGAGGACAGGTCCGCCGGATCGCTGGCGAAACGCGGCCCCGGTGCCGCGCCGCCTGACGGGTGGCAGGCCGCGCAAGAGGTAGCGTTGTAAAGGGGCCCCAGTCCGTCGAACGCCACATCGTCCGACGGTGCTGCGTGCCACGCGGCAGCGAACTGACTGGCGCCCAGGCTGAAGATCAGGCGCTCGGTCTCTGTCAGGTCCGGTAGCGGCTCCAATGCGGGTGCCGCACCCGAACATCCCAAGATCAACGAACAAGAAAGCGCGAGCCGCAAGCCGATCACTCGGAGCGCGACGGACGGCAACCAGCCATCTCGGTTTTCCCCATCTTCCTTGGGCGCCGTTCGGACGGCTTGCCGTCTGGCGTATTCGGGATCACAGTGCGCCGACCCGACGCACGAACCGCTCAAACCATCAAGGAAGAATGCCATGACCTCAGGCGTCACTCTTGTCGACCATCCCCTTGTGCAACACAAACTGACCTATATGCGCGACAAGCAAACCCCGTCATGGATGTTCCGTCGCCTCCTGCGCGAGATCAGCCTGCTCCTGGCCTACGAAGTCTTGCGGGATTTGCACCTGACCAGCAAGACCATCGAGACGCCACTTGCACCCATGGATGCACCGGTCCTGGAGGGGCGCAAACTGTGCTTTGTGTCCGTCCTGCGTGCCGGCCAGGGCTTGCTTGAGGGCATGCTCGACCTCGTGCCGTCCGCGCGCGTCGGTCATATCGGCCTTTACCGCGACCCCGATACGCTCGAACCGGTCGAATACTATTTCAAGGTGCCGGGCCATATCGATGAGCGACCGGTGGTCGTCGTTGACCCGATGTTGGCAACGGCCAACTCGCTATCCGCCGCGATCGCCAAGATGAAGGGTGCCGGCGCCAAGGACATTCGTGTCGCCACGCTTCTCGCCGCGCCGGAAGGCATCGAACGATTGAAGGAGCGGCATCCGGAGGTTCCGATCTTCACCTGCGCGATCGACAGCCATTTGAACGATCACGGCTATATCGTTCCGGGCCTCGGCGATGCCGGCGACCGCATGTACGGCACCAAGTGAGCGATGTCCGGCGATCTGCCCGCCAAGCTCAATCGGCGTATTGCCGATAAGACGGACGACCTGGTCGCGCTGACTTGCGATCTCATTCGATTTCCGACGGTCAACCCGCCGGGTGATGCCTATGCACCCTGCGCCGAGTACATCGGCCGTCGATTGGCGTCGCGCGGGTTCGAGGTCAGCTATATGCGGGGTGAAGGAACGCCCGGCGACAGCGACCGTTACCCCCGCACGAATGTCGTTGCTCGCCGGGAAGGCGGACGTCCCGGACCGACGGTCCATTTCAACGGCCATATCGATGTGGTGGAAGCCGGCCAGGGATGGAGCGTGGCGCCGTTCGAGGCCATCGTGCGGGACGGCAGGGTCTTTGGTCGCGGCGCCTGCGACATGAAGGGCGGGATCGCGGCTGCCATCATCGCGATGGAAGCACTGATCGAGGAACGCTCCGATATTCCCGGCACGATCGAGATTTCCGGCACGGTCGATGAGGAATCCGGCGGCTTCGGCGGCGTCGCCTATCTCGCGGAGAAAGGTCTGTTCTCGCGCCCCAGGGTCGACCACGTCATCATTCCCGAACCGCTGAACAAGGATCGCATCTGTCTCGGCCATCGTGGCGTCTGGTGGGCGGAGATCGAGACCCACGGCCGGATTGCCCACGGATCGATGCCGTTTCTAGGCCAGTGCGCCGTGCGCGGCATGGGCGCCGTCATCGAAGCCTTCGAGCGCGAGCTATTTCCGCTTCTCGACCAAAAGCGCACATCGATGCCGGTGGTCCCGGAGGGCGCGCGGCGCTCGACCTTGAACATCAACGCTATCCATGGCGGCCAGACCGACGATTTCACCGGCCTTCCCTCGCCAAACGTCCCCGACTCCTGCCGCATGACGATCGACCGGCGGTTTCTGATTGAGGAACACCTGGATGATGTTAAGGCCGAAGTCCGGTCGATCCTTGACGAATTGGTCGCCGCACGTCCCGATTTTCGCTACTCGCTCAAGGACATCATGGAAGTCCTTCCGACCATGACCGATGCCGACGCGCCGGTCGTGCAGTCGGTTTCGGACGCGGTCAAAACGGTGCTCGGGCGGGAACCCGACCTGGTGATCTCACCCGGCACCTATGATCAGAAGCACATCGCCCGCATCGGCCATCTCGACGACTGCATCGCCTATGGTCCGGGCATCCTCGACCTCGCGCACACCCCGGACGAATGGGTGGGGATCGACGACATGCGCGAGGCCGCTACCGTGATGGCGATCGCCACGGCCGGACTTTTGGGGATCGATTAGTCCTTGAACACGCAGCCCAGGACATTGGCATCAGCACCCGCTGGCGCAGCACGAACCCGAATTGTGTTATGGGCCGGCGCCACGCGCATCTTCGTCAGCGTGGCCATGACGGGCCGCCTCCCTGATTATCGTTTGCGGTGTCTTCCGGCTCATTGTCATCCGGTTCGCCCTCGACATGCTCGGTGAACGCACCAAGCGCGTCGGACCACATCGCGTCGATCCATCTGAGAATCTCGACGAAACCGTCTTTGTTGAGGGCATAGATGTTGGCGGTGCCTTGCGGCGTGACGGAGACGAGGCCGGCTTCGCGCAGCACTTTGAGATGCTGTGACACGGCAGGCCGCGAGACCGGGATGTTTTCCGCCAGTTTCCCAACCGTTTCAGGCCCAGCACGAAGACGTGTCAGAATCTGCCGGCGCGTGGGATCGGCAATTGCCGAGAAAGGGTCAATGTAAGCCATAACTTACTTATAGCTTGATCCCGATTAGTAAGTCAAGGCTGACAGAAAAGACCCTTAGAGATCGCAAGGATCGAGCACGAATGGCGTCAGCTACCGTTCTTGCTTTGCCCCGAGATGAACGCACCGATGGCGGCTTTGAGATCGATGCTGGAATCGACTGCTTCGAGTTTTTGAAGGAAGCCGAGATTGTCCCAATGCTGCCAGACCTCACAGACGCGCCCATCTCGGAACCGACAAAGCGACAGCCCTTGGACGACCTCTTCTTCTCCGTCGGCGAACGTATCGTCAAACACGGACCAGCGCGCGGCCACGAAAGCACCTTCGCCGATCACTGTGTGAACGACATAGCGATGATGCGGAAAGGCGGCGCGATAGCCCTCAACGACCCGCCGGAATTCCGCGTGCCCCTGAACTTCGATCCGATTGGCCGGATCGTGACCGACCACGTCATCCGTATAGAGATCCGGCACAAGATCAACGCGGTCGGCGTTGAAGAGCTGATCGAATATGCGTTCAACAACGCGTTTGTTTTGCTCGGACATTGCAACCTCCATGCAAATGAAGCATCGAACGGTGCAAATAGTGTTCCGCTCTCTGTAATATCATAACGATGGACACGTGCATATGAATGTTAGTTTGAGAACATGGTCATAGTTTAGGCAATGAAAACAACAATGATACAATTGCTATGAAGATCGTTTTACTACGCTTTTCAGAGTGTCTTCGTGGTGCATAGGCGCAAAAACTGACAAAAAAACCCCCGGTCGAATGACCGGGGGTTTTTAACTTGCGGTCGGATCAAACTGTCAGGCTTGCAGCGCCGTGATCCGGATCTCCACACGGCGGTTTTGCGCCTTGCCGGCCTCAGATGTGTTCGGCGCGACTGGCTGCGATTCACCGAAACCACGCACCAAGAAGCGCCGGCTATCGATCCCCTGCCCCGTAAGATAGGTCGCGACGCTTTGCGCGCGATCCTGCGAGAGCTGGAAGTTATAAGCGTCGCTGCCGTCAGAATCCGTGTGCCCATAGATGTCGATCAGTGTCTGATTGTACTCGCGGAACACCAGCGCCACGGAATTCAGGACCTCGAAGAACTGCGGCTTGATCGCCGACTGATCGACGTCGAACGTGATGTTCGACGGCATGTTAAGGACGATCTGGTCGCCGACGCGCGTGACGCTGACGCCGCTCGCCGCCAGGCGCTGGCGCAGCGCGGCCTCCTGGCGATCCATGTAAAGACCGATGCCGCCGCCAGACAGCGCTCCGATGCCGGCACCAATCAAAGCGCCCTTGCGCGCATCGTCCGCGCCGCCGGTTGCCGCGCCGATCAACGCGCCGGTTGCCGCGCCGAGGCCAGCGCCAAGCCCACCGCCAATCGCTGTACGCGATACCTGTTGCTGACCCGTATAGGGGTTGGTCGTGCAGGCCGCGATCAGCCCGGCGAACGCTGCCAACACAATTAGCTTTCTCATGATCGGTCTCTCATTGTCCCATGTTTCAACCGTTGTGACGCTTTGTCCGATTCGAATCAACCGGCTTCCGCCTGCCAAGACTTCTCGCTATCCTCCACATTCGTGGTCCAATTGTGGTGAGGCGGTGATGACGCTTTCGTTTTTCAAATCTCTGACAGGCGCCGCGTTGGTGGCCGGTTTTATGGCAACGGGCTTTGCCATTCCTGCGGCCCTGGCCGCCCGCACCGATGTGGTGCTTGGTGTCAGGCTGGAGCCGCCGCATCTCGACCCGACGGCCGGCGCCGCAGCGGCCATCGACGAAATCGTCTTCATCAACGTCTTTGAAGGCCTCACACAGGTCGACCGCGACGGTTCCGTCAAAGCCGCACTTGCCAAGGGCTGGACGATCAGCGATGACGGCCTGACCTATACCTTCACCCTTCAATCCGGCGTGACCTTCCACGATGGCACGCCGATGACGGCCGCCGATGTCGTCTATTCCTTTGACCGGTCGCGGGGCGAAGACTCCGTCAATGCCAAGAAGGAGAAGTTCGAGCCGATCGACACGATGACGGCGGCCGACGACACGACCGTTGAGATCGTGCTGAAACGGCCGACCGGCGATTTCCTGTTCAATCTGGGCACCGGTGACATGGTGATCGTCGGCGAAGAGTCGGCAGACACCAACAAATCCGAGCCGGTCGGAACCGGCCCCTTCAAATTTGCCCGCTGGGTGAAGGGCGACCGCGTCGAGCTTGAGCGTAATCCCGATTATTGGGGCGAGGCGGCTAAGCTGGAAAAGGCGACGTTCAAGGTCGTCAACGATACGGCGGCTCAGCTTTCCTCACTGTTGGCCGGCGATGTCGATGGCTATCCGATCTTCTCGGCGACGGAAAATCTGCCCCAGCTTGAGGCCGACAATCGCTTCACGGTCGTCGTCGGGTCGACCGAGGGCGAAACGATCATGACGACCAACAACGCCGCCGAGCCGTTTAGCGACGTGCGGGTGCGCCAGGCACTGGCGCATGCGATCAACAAGCAGGCGATCGTCGACGGCGCCATGTTCGGCTACGGCACGGTGATCGGCACGCATTTCGCACCGCACCACCCGGCCTATCTCGACCTGACCGGCAAATACGCTTACGATCCTGAGAAGGCAAAAGCGCTTTTGGCCGAAGCCGGTTATCCCAATGGCTTCAAGACGACTTTGAAGCTGCCGCCGCCGAATTATGCGCGGCGGGGCGGCGAGATCATCGCGGCGGACCTGAAAAAGGTCGGCATCGAGGCGGAGCTGATTCCGCTGGAATGGGCGCAGTGGCTGGAACAGGTGTTCCGCGGCAAGGACTATGACCTCACCATCGTTTCCCACACGGAGGCGCTGGATATCGGCATCTATGCCAAGGAGGGCTACTACTTCAACTATGCGAACACGGCACTCAACGACGTGATCGCGAACCTGAACGCGACGACCGACACGGATGCCCGCTACAGCCTGATGAAGGAGGCCCAGGAGATCATCGCCAACGACGCGGTCAACGTTTATCTCTTCCAGCTCGCCAAGACGGGCGTGTGGAATGCCAAGCTGAAAGGCCTGTGGGAGAATGCACCCGTCCAGGCCAACGACCTGACCGGCGTTTACTGGGAGGACTAGCGCTGCCGCGATCGCCGGCAGGCGGCGGACTTGGGATCGCGCCTGGCAACAAAGTTGTCCCATCACAGGTGGAATACCGGCACACTGCCACCATCTTAATGCTGAGTGGCACTTGGCCGGCGTCAGACAACGAAAATATGAGAAAACGTTAAGACCGTATCGTAAGGCCTTGAAATTTAAAGATTTTGCCCCATGCATTTCTTAACGAAATGTTTGATCTTCAATGCCATCTTATTGACTTAAGGGCTAGGTTTGGCAATTCTGCCAACCGATTTCGCATGTCGATGCGGCCATGGAGGTTCCCATGCTGAAGGAAGGTCTTCGGGACTAACCGGTGCAGTGTTTTGACATAGTAGCGACCGGGGCCGCGCAAGCCATGACGTTTTGCGTGGCCCCTTCGTTTAACTGGGTCCAAATTCTGACGCCCGCCGTCATCGTTCTGTCAATCACTGTCGCGTTTCTTGGCGTTCGGTCTGCCCGCGCGTCAGCCCGTCAGCGAGCGACGCTCGATATGATCGAGAAGGTTGAGTCGGCACCGCACTATCGGGACCTTCACGAAGTCTTCTCGAAGCACCGGCGACAAAGCACCTTCGGTCGCCTGCACGATCCAACGGAAGACGAAAAAGACGAACGCCAGTCGGTCATCGACTATCTCAACCACTACGAGTTGGTTGCCATCGGCATTCGCGAACGGATTCTGGATGCAAAGTTCTATCGAAACTGGATGGAGAGCGCGTTCGTCAGGGATTGGAACGCGGCAGCCGACTTTATCCAGTATGAGCGCTGGCGGTGGAGCACGGTCGAGGAAAAGTGGACCTATCACCGACAGATCTTTGGCAACTATCAAGTCATGGCCAACGAATGGAGCAGCCAAGCGGTCAATCTGACCGAGGCGACATCAGGCCCACCCGACGCGCCAAGCGGTCCTGGCGACGATGCCCTGCCCGAACCCGACGGGCGGTCATCCGGCGATGGCAACCCGACACCGCCCGCCACAAGGGCCGACTAGCGTCTAAACCCGCACATCCTCTGCAGCGCGGATGACCAATGTGACGTTCGGCGCGACATTGCGGATGACGGTGGCCTGACCGACTGCATTCGCATTGCTTTGTTCCAACCGGTCGGGAGTTTTCCAGACGCCATTCGACGCCGCCGGCGACAGCGCGGTCGCGATCACTGCCACCGCCATGATGGTTGCGGCGGCCACGAGTTTTGCGTTCAGGTTCATTGTTCCGGGCATTGTTCGCCTCCCTCGACTTCGATTGTGGCGAGACGCTATCAAGGGGCGATTGAAGGCGGCCTGACCGGGCCGTTCATCTTCTATTCAGGAACATGACCGCCTTGCCGCCAAGATCAACCTCGCCTCTGATGCTTGCCTTTGCCGGGCTGATCGCTCTGGCGGCGGCGATGGGGTTCGGCCGTTTCGTCTACACGCCGATCTTGCCCTTCATGGCGGAAGCCGTGCCGCTGACGGAAGCGCAGGCAGGATTGATCGCCTCGGCCAATTATCTGGGCTATCTGCTCGGCGCGCTCGGCGCGGCGCTCGGGCGGCTACCGGGGACGAAACGGGGCTGGTTCGCCGGTGGTCTGATCTTGAGCGCCGCAACGACGGCGGCGATGGGTCTACCCGATGCGACCGCCGCTTTCATCGTGCTTCGCTTTATCGGCGGCATGGCCAGCGCCTTCGTTTTGGTCTTTTCATCTGCCCTCATCCTCGAACGCCTGGCGGCCGCCGAGCGGCCGGGTCTGGCTTCGGTTCATTTCGCAGGCGTCGGCGCTGGAATAGCGATCTCGGCAATCCTCATCGCAACGCTTGCGGAAAGCGGCACCGCTTGGCGCGGCCTGTGGCTGTGGAGCGGCGGTTTAACGATCCTGGCGGCAGTCGTGGCGATATGGATGGTGCCGCCTGCGCCTGAAGCCGGTCCGGCAGGTTCTGCGTCATCGACGCGAAGCGATGGCCGGCTCATGCGCCTCATCCTTGGCTATGGCCTGTTCGGGTTCGGCTATGTGATCACGGCAACCTTCATCTCGACCATCGTGCGCGCCGAACCGGACTTGCAGTTTCTGGAAGACACCGTCTGGCTTCTTGTCGGCCTCGCGGCCATTCCGTCCGTCGCGATCTGGGCGGCGCTGGCGAAAAGCGTTGGCGCACCGGTCGCCACCGCGCTCGCCTGCCTCGCCGAAGCGGTCGGGGTCGGACTGAGCGTGCTGTCGACGGCGCCGGTCGCCATGATCGCGGCAGCACTCCTTCTCGGCGGCACGGTCATGGGGATCACGGCGCTCGGCCTCAGCCACGCCCGCGCGCTGACCACCGGCGATCCGCGCCGGTCTATCGCGCTGATGACGGCGGCTTTCGGTCTCGGTCAGATGATCGGGCCGGCCTTTGCCGGCTACGCTTACCGGTTCGGGGAGAGCTTTCTCGTACCCTCGCTGACCGCAACGGCTGCCCTGATCGTCGCCGCCGCGCTCATTGCCAAAAGCTGACGTGCGGCACCCGGGGAGATAGCGCTTCTCCACTTATCGATCGATGCGGTATGAGGGACAGGCAGATAAGGTCATGACCTAGGGACCGCCGCGCCTATGTTTGTCTACGCCCTTCGCCGCATCGCCATGCTGGTCGCGACACTCGCGGTCGCGACGGTGGTGATCTTCGCGGTGATGGAGGTGCTGCCTGGCGATCCGGCGGCCCTGATTCTGGGCGTCGAGGCCCGCGAAGATACGCTCAATGCGCTTCGCGAGCAGATGGGTCTGAACCGTCCGCTGCACGTTCGGTATCTCAGTTGGGTGACGGGCCTCCTGACCGGCGACCTCGGCACCAGCTATACCTACAGCGTCCCCGTTTCCGATCTCATCAATGAGCGGATCGGCGTCACGCTGCCCCTCGCGCTGATCGCGCTGACGCTGTCGACGCTGATTTCGATCCCGCTCGGGGTGTTGGCGGCGGCCCGCCATAACCGCGTCGCCGATGTCGGCATCATGGCGACGACGCAGCTCGGTATCGCGATCCCGAACTTCTGGTTCGCCCTGCTCCTTGTCTGGATGTTTGCCATTACGCTTAGGCTCGTTCCCTCGGGTGGATTTCCCGGCTGGGACGCCGGCCTGATCCCCTGCCTGCAAGCGCTCATCCTGCCAGCCGTGGCGCTCGCCCTGCCGCAGGCATCGATCCTGACGCGGATTATGCGGTCGTCGCTCCTCGACACGCTCCATGACGACTATGTGCGCACCGCCCGAGCCAAGGGCCTGAGCCAGCGAATCGCATTGTGGAGCCACGCCGTACCGAACGCGCTGATCCCCGTGTTGACCATCATGGGGCTTCAGTTCTCCTTCCTTTTGACGGGCACGATCATCATTGAGAACGTGTTCTTCCTGCCGGGCATCGGGCGCTTGATCTTTCAGGCGATCACCCAGCGCGATCTCATCGTGGTGGAGAGCCTGATCGTCGTTCTGGTCGCCGCCGTGATCATCGTCAATTTCCTGGTCGACCTTGCCTATGGCGTTGTCGACCCACGCCTGAGGTCGCGCGGGTGAGCGAGATTTTCGCCGAGCAAACCGCACCGACCGAACCCGAAGGTCCGTTGGCGATCCTAAAGAAGGGACTGCACAACCGCTCCTTCGTTATCGGCGCCGCGATCACGCTTGTAGTGATCGCGATGGCTCTGATCTCCTTTTTCTGGACACCCTATCCGTTCGACGGCATCGAGATCGCCAATCGGCTGAAGACCCCAAACGCCGACCATTGGCTGGGTACCGACCATTTCGGCCGCGATGTTCTTTCAATGATCATGGTCGGTGCTCGCAACTCGATAGGCGTTGCGATCATCGCCGTCGGCATCGGCATCGGCATCGGCGTTCCGGCTGGCACATGGGCGGCGGCGCGCGGCGGCTGGATCGACGAGACGCTGATGCGGGTGAACGATTTCGTCTTTGCTTTTCCCGCACTTCTGTCGGCGGTCATGATCACCGCGATCTTCGGTCCCGGCGCCGTCAATGCGATGATCGCGATCGGCATCTTCAACATCCCGGTGTTCGCGCGGGTCGCCCGCGGCGCGGCGCTGGCGCTCTGGCAGCGCGAGTTCATCCTGGCGGCCCGTGTCGCCGGCAAGGGTCCGGTGCACATTACCGTCGAGCACATTCTGCCGAACATCCTCAATCTCTTGATCGTTCAAGGCACGATCCAGTTCTCTCTCGGCATCCTGGCCGAAGCGGGCCTCTCCTATCTCGGCCTCGGCACGCAGCCGCCCAATCCAAGCTGGGGCAAGATGCTGGCCGAGGCGCAGACCATGATCGCGATCGCGCCGCATCTGGCGATCTTTCCAGGGCTGGCCATCGTCACCGCTGTGCTCGGCTTGAATCTCTTGGGCGACGGCTTGCGTGACATTTTCGATCCGCGCCTGAGGCGGCTCAAATGACCGGTGCGCCGCTTCTCGATATCAAGGGACTGGACCTGGCAATCGGCGGCACACCGATCCTGAAATCCGTCGATCTGACGGTGGCCGAGGGCGAAATCCACGGCGTGGTCGGCGAATCCGGGTCCGGCAAATCGATGACGGCCCTCACCGTTATGCGACTGCTACCCGTTGGCTCGCGCCCATTCGGGACAGTTTGTTTTCAAGGCCTTGACCTTCTCGCGGCCAATGAGCCTGAGATGTGCAGCATTCGCGGGCGCGATATCGGCATGGTGTTCCAGGAGCCGATGACGGCTCTCAATCCGGTGAAGACGATCGGTCAGCAGGTCGCTGAGGGCCTGCGCTGGCATCTCCGCCTGTCGAAAGCCGAAGCCGAGTCGCGCGCGCGATCGTTGCTCGATCGGGTTGGCTTGCCGGACGCCAAGCTCTCGCTCCACCGTTTCCCGCATCAACTGTCCGGCGGTCAGCGCCAGCGCGTCGTCATCGCCATGGCGATCGCGCTCAACCCGCCCCTGTTGATCGCCGACGAACCGACCACGGCGCTCGATGTCACGGTGCAGGCGCAAATCCTCGATCTGTTGCGCGACCTGGTCGCGGAGCACGCCATGGGCCTCATCCTGATCAGCCACGACCTTGCCGTTGTCGCCGACATGGCGGATCGCATCACCATCATGAAAGACGGGACGGTCGTTGAGGCCGGCGAGACCGTCACTCTGTTCGAGACGATGACGCACTCCTACTCGAAGATGCTGCTGACGGCTTCGACCCACCAACCCGATCGCACCGCACCGGACAGCGCGGCGGAAACACCACTCTTGGAAGTTCGCGATCTTGTCCGCGAGTACACTCTGCCCCGACGCACGCTCTTTTCGAAGGCGCCGACGATGCGCGCCGTCGACACCGTGTCGTTCGCGATGGAGCCTGGAAAGAGCGTCGGGCTGGTCGGTGAATCCGGCTGCGGCAAGTCGACGCTGGCCCGCACCATCCTGGCACTCGACCGGCCGCAGGGAGGCAATGTTCATTTTGAAGGCGACGACCTGTTTGCGCTCGACACGGAAGCCCTTTACGAGAAGCGCCGGCATATGCAGGTGGTCTTCCAAGACCCCTATGGCAGCTTCAACCCCCGCCACAGAGTGGAGCGGCTGGTCGCCGAACCGCTCCACCTGTCGCCGACGCCAGTTACGGCCATCGAGCGGCGCGAGCAGGTTGCCGAATCGCTGGTCCGCGTCGGACTTTCCGCCGATGACATGGACAAGTTCCCGCACGAGTTTTCCGGCGGTCAGCGGCAGCGGCTTGCGATTGCAAGGGCCCTGATCACCCATCCCCGATTAATCGTCGCGGATGAGCCGGTATCCGCACTCGACGTTTCGATCCGCGCACAGATCCTCGACCTCTTCGCTGACATGCAAGCCCGGCTCGGCCTCTCCTATCTCTTCATCTCCCACGACCTGACCGTGGTGAAGGCAATCACCAACGAGGTCCTAGTGATGAAGGATGGCCGAATCGTCGAGCGCGGACCGACGGAGCAGGTGTTCGCGGCGCCTGAGCATCCCTACACGAAGGCGCTGCTGGCCGCCGCGCCCGACCTCGATCGGGCGCTGGCACGTCGCAGGCGGGCGCGCGATGCCGTTGAAGCCTAGCGCACCCGCCGTCGCCGGTTAACTCCGCGCGGATGCCTTAGCGCGCAGGGCCTTGGTCGCGTCGTCGGAGGACTCGCAGATGACTTCCTCCGTATCGTCGGCCAAGCCGCGAACCTCCTCGCCCATGCGCATCATCTGATCGCGATAGTCTGTCCAGGCGGTCTGCCAGAAATCGTTTTGAATGCGAACGAACGCAGCGGCGTCCCGGCACTCGGCCAGGTCGCGCATCGTCGTGAAGTCCTTTTTCAGCCGATCGCCGACAAACGCGATTGTCGACATCGTCATGGCTTCCAGATGGTCGAGCGACGAGTTTTGGAGGTCGCTCGCGTGCGCGGTCATATGGAAGTCCTCATAGGTCTTCGGGTCGAGCCACGTGTCGATCCATTCCGTGGCCATGGCAGTCTGGGCCGCTGTTTTCTTGCGCGGTCGTGCGGTCTTGCGTTGGGTCATGACGGGCATCCCTTGAGCCGTGTCTTCGTTCACGCCTTGGTGTTTTACTTACATCCTTCGCGCCATAGTTGCAGCGCGGAGTCAAGCCGGATCGATGATGTTGTGATCGGGACCATAGGGAAAACCTGTGATGTTTTCCGCGCCGTCCTCGGTCACGATCAAGATGTCGTGCTCGCGATAGCCGCCCGCGCCTGGTGCTTCGGCCGGAATCGTCAGCATCGGTTCCATTGAAACCACCATTCCGGGCGCCATCACCGTGTCGATATCCTCGCGCAGTTCAAGCCCGGCTTCGCGACCGTAATAGTGGGAAAGTACGCCAAAAGAATGACCGTAGCCGAACGAACGGTATTGCAAGAGGTCATGGTCGAAGAGCAATCGGTTGATCTCCTCGCAAACCTTGGAGCACACGGCGCCAGGCTTGATCAGCGAGATCCCGAGTTCGTGCGCAGCGACATTTGCCTCCCAGATGCGACGGGATTCGGCATCCGGTTCGCCGAGAAACAATGTGCGTTCGAGTGCGGTGTAGTAGCCGGAGATCATCGGGAACGTATTGAGGCTCAGGATATCGCCGCGCTGGAGCTGGCGCGTGGTCACCGGATTGTGGGCGCCGTCAGTGTTCAGCCCCGATTGGAACCACACCCAGGTGTCGCGCAGCTCCGAATCTGGAAACGCCCGCGCGATCTCCAGCTCCATGGCGTCGCGGCCGGCGATCGCGATGTCAATCTCGCGCGCACCGACAGCGATGGCGTCCCGGATGGCGGCCCCGCCAATGTCCGCGACGCGAGCACCTTCACGGATCAACGCCTGCTCGGCCGGCGATTTTACCATGCGCTGGCGCATCGTATCCGGCGCGATATCCACCATCACCGCTGGCGATAGAGACGCCCTCAGCTTATCCGTCTGATCGAGCGTCAGATGATCGGCCTCAAAGCCAATGCGGCCGCCTGCTCCCGCCACAGATCGAACCGCTCGCCAGAAATTGTCGCGGCGCCAGTCCGTGAAGATGAGATTGTCGCAGAACGAGCGTCGCGCCGGCTGTCCGCCATCGATATTGGCGGAGACCGTCACAGCCTTGTCGGCGGTCACGACACAGCCATAGGGCCGGCCGAAGGAGCAATAGAGAAAGCCGGAATAGTAGGCGATGTTGTGCATGGATGTGAGCACGACGGCCGTCAGGTCATGCTGCGCCATCGCCGCGCGCAGTCCTTCCAGACGTGCCGTGTATTCGTCATCCGCGAACGGCAGCGTGGCCTTTTCCGCCTCCGGCCAGGTGAACATATCGGGTCGTTGCATCTGCTGGGTCATAGGGCGCTCCCGCAAAGGTCCGGAAGCGGTCATGCGAACTTCCGGAACAAAGATCCGGGCGTGCAGGACTTGAAGCGGCAAGGCCGCGGGCCGAAGCGCATTGCCCCGTGGCGACGCCATCGCCGTGCCCTGCGCCGCCATCGCATGAAATCAAGCGACCGGCAAGTCGAAACCCGACGCGCCGTGTCGCAGTCCGTGCCGATTTCCACCGGCCTTGCTTGACCCCCCACCGCTCATCCGGCAAGCACTCACCTCAACCGTGATCGCAAGGACTAATGATGCGCACAGAAACGCCGCAGCCGATCTATCTGAAAGACTACCGGCCTCCGGCCTATCTGATCGACCGGATCGACCTTGACGTCTCGCTGAACCCCACCGAAACAGTGATCAGGGCAACCATGGCGGTCCGCCGCAATGGCGACCCGGACGCCCCGAGCGGTCCGCTTGTATTGAGCGGCGAGGATCTAACGCTCAAATCGGTCGCGATCGACGATGTCACGCTCACCGATAAAGCCTTCGTCCCGGGCACCGACACGCTGACGCTCACCGCTGTCCCGAACGCGCCGTTCACGCTGACAATCGTCAACACCATCAACCCGACGGCCAACAAGCGGCTAATGGGGCTTTACCGGTCGAACGGCACCTATTGCACGCAATGCGAGGCGGAGGGCTTTCGTCGCATCACCTATGCGATCGACCGGCCCGACAATCTGTCCGTCTATACGGTCCGCCTGGAGGCCGAGAAGGACGATGCACCCGTCCTGCTCGCCAATGGCAATTTGATGGAAACCGGCGAGGTTCAGGGGACCGGCCGGCACTACGCCGTCTGGCACGACCCGCATCCGAAACCCTCCTACCTGTTCGCGATGGTCGGCGGCGATCTTGAGGTCCTCTCCGATCGCTTCACCACGGCGTCCGGCCGCCAGGTTGCCCTCAACATCTATGTCGAGCACGGCAAGGCGGCGCGCTGCCACTACGCCATGGACGCGCTGAAGCGTTCGATGACATGGGACGAGCAGGTCTGGAGCCGGGAATACGATCTCGACATCTTCAACGTCGTCGCCGTCTCCGACTTCAATATGGGCGCGATGGAGAACAAGGGCCTCAACATCTTCAACGACAAATATGTGCTGGCCGATCCGAACACCGCGACGGATCAGGACTACGCCCATATCGAGGCGATCATCGCGCACGAGTACTTTCACAATTGGACAGGCAACAGAATCACTTGCCGGGATTGGTTCCAGCTTTGCCTGAAGGAGGGACTCACGGTCTATCGCGACCAGGAGTTCACGGCGGATATGCGCTCGGCCGCCGTGAAGCGTATTCAAGATGTCCGCACGCTCCGATCCCAGCAGTTCCCAGAAGACGCGGGACCGCTGGCGCATCCCGTCCGCCCCGACAAATATTTGGAGATCAACAACTTTTACACGGCGACCGTTTACGAGAAGGGCGCGGAAATCATCCGCATGCTCAAAACGCTGATCGGCGACGACGCATTTTGGCGCGGCATGGCCCTTTACTTCGAGCGCCATGACGGCGATGCCGCGACTGTCGACCAGTTCCTGGCCTGTTTCGCCGAGGCTGCCGACACCGACCTATCGGATTTCGCGCTCTGGTACGCCCAGGCCGGCACGCCGGAGTTGACCGTTATCAGCGCCTATGACGCACAAGCGCGCACCCTGACGCTGGACCTCGGCCAGTCCATCCCCTCGACGCCGGGACAAAATCAAAAGCGGCCGATGCCCCTGCCGGTGCGCATCGGCCTCGTTTCGGCCGACGGTCACGATATGCCACTTGAGACGAACACCACGCTCATCGACGGCGATACGATCATCCTGGACGAAGCAGCGAAAACGGTGACGTTTTCCAATGTCGACGAAAAGCCGGCAGTCAGCGCGCTTCGCGGCTTTTCGGCACCGGTCCGCATCACCCACGCGCTGACGGACGACGAGCGCCGCCACCTCGCTGCCCATGACAGCGATCCGTTCAATCGCTGGCAGGCGTTACAGGATATTCTGCTTGGCGAGTTGATCGCTGCGACGAAAACGGTTCGCGATGGCGATCGTCCTCAGTTTGCTTCGGACCTTGCAGAGATCGTGTTGGCGAGCGCGATCGATGACACACTCGATCCGGCCTTTCGGGCGCTGTTGCTTGCGCCACCCAGTGAAGCTGACGTCGCGCGCGAGATTCGCAGCGACGTCGATCCAGATGCGATCTACGTGGCACGCAAGGGTCTACAGGCCGCGCTCGCCGCACCGATGGCGGAGGCACTGGCGGCGATCTACGAGACGATGGGCAACCAAAATGGGCGCGAGTTTTCGCCGGATGCTGCATCGGCAGGTCGCCGGGCACTGCGCAATGCGACCCTTGTCTATCTGGCGCTAAGCGATGGCGGAACGACCCGCCTCGTTGCTCAGTTCGACACCGCGACAACGATGACCGATCGGATCGCTGCCCTGTCGCTTCTTGTTGCCGGTGACGACCGCGCCGCCGCCGATGCGGCGCTGGAACGCTTCTTCTCAGCGCATTCCGGCGATGCTTTGGTCATCGATAAATGGTTCACTCTCCAGGCCACCGCGGCCCATGCCGCAACGCCCGATCGCGTCGAGGCTCTCATGGCGCACGACGCGTTTTCAATGAAGACGCCGAACCGCGTGCGCGCGCTCATCGGTTCGTTCGCCATGGCCAATCAGCGCCAGTTCAATCGGGCGGACGGACGTGGCTTCGACCTGGTTGGCGATGTCGTCATCACGCTCGATCGCGACAATCCACAAGTCGCCGCACGGCTATTGTCAGCCTTTCGCTCATGGCAGGCGCTCGAACCCATAAGACGGAAGGCGGCGGAGCACACACTGAGGCGGATCGCCGATATCGACGGTCTCTCGCCGGATGTCCGCGACATTGTCGACCGGACGCTCTCTGGATGATTTCTTCATATAAATCAATAATCTAAATCCACATCCCGCGCCGGAATTGCACTTTATGCGTGCAGCTTGCCCAGTGTTAGTGTGGCAATCTGGCATCACCTTCGATTTCTTCCCGACGCCGCCATGTCCGCACCTGGACACGAGTCAGCGAGCGGATTCAAATGGCGCTGATTCGTCGCCGTGCGGCACGACTATTCGATCAGTTCAGGACGCAGAATGGCACGGGCTGAAGAGGCTAACGGTCCCGTTGTAGCGCGTAACTATCGAGGATTGGCAGAAACGATTGCGAGACCGGTTTTTCCGGATCGTCAGGCGCTGGAAGCGTTCCTGCGCCGATCGATTCCGACGCTTGCTATCGCCTTCATCGTCATAAACGGTCTCATCGGCTACCTGTCGATCACCAATGACCGTGCCACTCAGATCGCTGAAAGCACCCGGCTGATTGCGATGACCGCCCATGCCGTGGGCGCGCGTATCGATACCCTGCCCGCCATGACGATCACGACCGAACCGCGCGCCGCCGTCGCCGATCGGCTTAACGGCGCCATTCCACCAGGTGCATTGGATTTCGAACGGACGGTCGTGATCTTCGATGCACTCGACCGCATCGTGTTGAGCCAGCCGCGCACCAGCGCCGACGTGGCCGAGCGCGTTTCGCTCGACTCGATTCTCAAAAGCGGACCGCTCGCGCCGCAGTTCAGATCCGACGGTTCGGCGGGACCGATTGTCCTGGCCGATGGCACGGATGCCTTTGCTGCCTTACGCGTCGTTGGCGATCGGAAGGCGAGCGTTCTTGTCTATCAAACACAGGATGCCATTTTATCGGCATGGCGCGTCGACGCCCGCAATCGCACGCTGCGCTTCCTTGCCATCGGTTTCGTGATCCTGCTTTTAACCTATGCCTATGTCTGGCAGGCGCGGCGTACCGAACAGTCGCTACGAACTGCCGAGACAATCAGGACCGGCATCGACGCGGCGCTCGATCGCGCCCATTGCGGCATGTGGGACTGGGATGTCGGGCGGGGTCGGATTTTCTGGTCGTCCTCACTTTTCGCACTTTTGGGACGTGCGCCGGTCGACCGCGCGATGAGCTATGGCGAGGTCCGCTCGCTGCTCCACCCGGAGGATGCCCGGGTGATCGACGATCTCGACGCCATCATCAAGAAAGGCGAAGCCGGAATCGACACAACGCTGCGGGCTCGACACGTCGAGGGGCACTGGGTGTGGCTAAGGGTCCGCGCCGACATCGTGCGCGATCCAAGCGAAGGCAGCACACACCTGGCCGGTTTTGCGATAGACGTATCGGAGCAGTACAAACTCGCCGAGCGCACCGAGCGCGCGGACCTGAGGGTCAGCGACGCAATCGAGGCCGTGTCGGAGGCCTTCGTCGTCTGGGACTCGGGCAATCGACTGGTTATGTGTAATTCAAAGTATCGTGAGTTCCACAAGCTTCCCGCCTCCCTCGTCCAACCCGGAACGCCCTATGAGGACATCGTCGCGGCCGCAGCACAGCCGCATATTCGCTCGCTGATGGCCGAGCGTCTTGCCGGCCTCGACGAGCACTCGATGGAAGCCCAGATGGAAGATGGCACCTGGCTTCAAATCAACGAACGGCGGACAAAGGACGGCGGCTTCGTCTCGGTCGGCATGGACATCACCGACCTGAAGAAACACGAGGAAAAACTGATCGACAGCGAGCGGCGACTTATGGCGACGATCGCCGATCTGCGTCACTCGCGCCAGACCATGGAGCGGCAGACGCAACAGCTCATCGAGCTGGCCGACAAATACGCCGAAGAGAAGGAGCGTGCCGAAGAGGCCAGCCGGGCGAAGTCCAATTTCCTCGCCAATATGAGCCACGAACTGCGCACACCGCTCAACGCCATCATCGGCTTCTCCGAAATCATGGCGACCGGCATGTTCGGGCCGTTCGGGTCCCAGAAGTACGATGAGTATTGCCGCGACATTCACGAAAGCGGCCTCTATCTGATGGAGGTCATCAACGACATTTTGGACATGTCGCGGATCGAGGAAGGGCGCGTCCTGCTCACGTTCGAATCCGTTGAAGCCGGCGAGATCATGGCCGACGCGCTGCGCGTCACGTCGCGGGCAGCAGCCGACAAGGACCTGAGGATCCTTACCGATATCGGTAAGGATCTCGGCCTGGTCGCCGATCGACGAGCCGTCAAACAAATCCTTTTGAATATCTTGTCTAACGCGGTGAAGTTCACAGCAGACAACGGCCGCATCACCGTTCGCGCCAGTCGCTCAAAGGCAGCGATCACCATTAGCGTGGAGGATACGGGCATCGGCATACCACGCGAGGCGCTGCGCCGTATCGGCCGACCGTTCGAGCAAGTGGCCAACCAGTTCACGAAAGTGCACAAGGGATCGGGGCTAGGCTTGGCGATATCGAAATCGCTTTGCGATCTCCACGGCGGCTCGCTTAAGGTCTATTCGACCGAGGACGTGGGCACCATCGTCACGGCGCGACTGCCGCTGACGCCGCCGGATGCTGTCGTTCAAAAGATGAAGGAAAACACCGCCATCGCCGCCAAGGACTCAATGGAGTTTGAGACGACGGAGAGCGCACCGGCCTGAGCGCTCTTGGTCTGACCTTTTACGAGAACGCATCCCGATATTGATCGCGCAGCACGTTCTTTTGAACCTTCCCCATCGCGTTGCGCGGCAGTGCCTCAACGATGATCAGCTTGCGAGGACACTTGAACCGGGCAACCGCCTTGGCGAGCGCATCGTTGATCTCGTCGACATTGACCGTGGCACCCTGTTCCGGCACCAAAACGCCGATCACTGCCTCGCCTAGATCGGCGTGTGGCGCGCCGATGACAGCGCTTTCCAAGACACCCGGTTGCGCGTCGAGAACCGTTTCGATCTCTTTTGGATAGATATTGAAGCCACCCGAAATCACCAGATCCTTGTTGCGCCCTACAATGTGGAGATAGCCGTCTTCATCGATTTTGCCGAGATCGCCGGTGATGAAGAAGCCATCCGGCCGCAACTCCTCCCGCGTCTTGTCCGGCATTTGCCAGTATCCCTTGAAGACGTTCGGTCCACGCACCTCGATCTGCCCGACCGTCCCGTCGGCGACCGTTTCCCCCGTGGTCGGCTGCGTGACCTTCACGTCGACGCCAGGCAGCGGGAAGCCGACGGTTCCGGCGCGGCGTTCGCCGTCATAGGGATTCGACGTGTTCATGTTCGTTTCGGTCATGCCGTAGCGCTCAAGAATACGGTGGCCGGTTCTGTCCTCGAACCGGTTGTGGGTCTCGGCAAGAAGCGGCGCGCTGCCGGAGATGAAAAGGCGCATGTGACCGACAAGATCGCGCGTGAAGCGGGGATCGTCCAAAAGCCGCGTATAAAATGTCGGCACGCCCATCATCGCCGTCGCGCCCGACAACGCGCCGATGACGGCGTCGAGATCGAATTTCGGCAGAAGACTCATCGACCCGCCCGCGGCCAGCGTCACATTCGTTGCCACAAAAAGACCGTGGGTGTGAAAGATCGGCAGGGCGTGGAGGAGTACGTCCTCGGCCGTGAAGCGCCAATGGTCGGTCAAAGTGACGGCATTTGAAAGCAAGTTCTCCTGCGTCAACATGGCGGCCTTCGGCCGGCCCGTGGTGCCGGACGTGTAGAGGAACGCGGCCAGATCGTCGGGCGCGCGTTCGACGGTGTCAAAGATCTCCGACAATGACGCAGCGCATTCGGGCAGCGTTCCGCTGCCATCGCCGTTCAAGGTCAAAAGCGTTGCACCGGCGGCCTTCGAAACAGGCGTCAGCGCGTCTTTGTTGCCATCGTCGCAAACGAAGAGGCGCGCGCCACTGTTCTCCAAGAAGTAGGAGACCTCATCCGCCGTGTACGCCGGATTAAGCGGCAAGTAGATCAGCCCGGCCTGCACGCATGCGGCGTAAAGCGTCAAGGTCTCCGGCGATTTGGCGGTTTGGGCGGCGACGCGATCGCCCGGACTGAGGCCATTTGCCGCAAGCGCATGCGCGAAGCGCGCCGTCGTCGCGAGAAAGCCCGCATGGGTCAGTGTGCGTCCATCCGGCAAATGGAGAAACGGTGTCGGTTGGCCAGCATGCCGGGCGAACAGCCTGTCGAAAAGCGGATTGCTCATGACGCCATCGTCAGGCCGCCGCTTTGTCGACCGTGCGGCTCAGCGCGCGAACCTGAGACGACGCGGCGACGATCTGTTTCGTCGCATAGCGCTCATGGTTTTGCGAAATCTTCGACAAATCATAGCGGTAATTCACCATGGCGCCGCCGGATTGGACCCGTCCCTTTCGCGAGGTGTCGGCGTCGGCGTGAATGGCGTGGACGAGTGCGCCATTGCCGAGATGAAACCGGGCGACCGGATCGAGCGGCAGACCATCGGAGCGCTTTGCCAGCAAGAGATAGTGCGCCGCAAGGCCGGGGATTTGAGCAGCCGCAACGCTCTCGATGTCACGCCCGCTTTCCGTCAACCAGCGCGCCATGCCGGGAATGGGCGACAAGGTGACAAAGGTCCGAAGGCCGGGCAGTTCGGCGGACAGATCGGCGGCAACCTGTTTGATCAGGGAGTTGCCGAACGACACGCCGGCAAGGCCCTCCTGGCAATTCGAGATGGAGTAGAACACCGCTGTGTTCGCGTTTGACGTGTCGATTTCGGCACGCTCGTCGGACAGTACGTCTTGGATTGAGCTTGGAATGCCTCGGGTCAGCGCGATCTCGACGAAGATCAAGGGTTCGTCGGGCATTGAGGGATGGAAGAACGCGAAACAGCGACGATCGGCCGGTTGCAGACGGCGCCGCAAATCGTCCCAGCTGTCGATGGCGTGCACGGCCTCATACGCGATGATCTTTTCCAGGATATGCGCCGGGCTTTCCCAGTTGATTGGTCGAAGAACCAGAAAGCCGCGATTGAACCAGGACGCAAAGAGATGCCGGAAGTCCAAATCGAGTGCGAGGAATTCGCCGTTTTCGGCTGCCATGCGGAGGAGATTGTGGCGCATCGCCACCAGCTTTCCGGTGGCGCCTGGAACCTGATTAAGGCGTCGGATCAGCTCCTGCCGCATTGGTTCGGCCGACTCGATGAACGCGCGATAGTTTGCCCTGTCCGGCGTCGCCTCATAGGCATTGAGCGCGTCGCGAACCGCAGCTGGATTGAGATCCATCGCGGTGGCCAAATGACGGAAGAACGCGCGCTTGTCGGCGTCTTCCATATCTTCGAAGCGTTCCAGGATCTGCCGCGCCAGCGCCAACCCCGATACTTCGCCTCGGCTGCTGACGAGATCGTCGGCAATCGCACTGATCGGTCGATCGTCCCAAAAAGCAGGACCACCGGCACGATAGCGGCGTTCGAACACAGTGGACAAAAGGTCGGCGAGAAGGCTCATCGGCGCACTCCCAAGCCAAAAGAACCGAGCATGACGCTTCCGATCCCAGACCGAAACATCGGCTGCTCGACTGTGCCGATTACGGCGGCGAGATCAAGTGGTTCGGCAGCATGGCAGATCATCGCTCGCCAACCTGTCCAAAATTTAATCTTCCCGTCAGGTCGCCGTAAGGCGACGTGCCCCATCTAGATCGACAACGGGCAAGCGATGTCCGGCTATCCAGATGGAGAAGGAAAGACATGGATCACCAGAACACCGCTCAGTCTAGAAACAGCAATCCAACCGTCGGCGTCGGTCGCGGCCTTGTTCACACGCTGCGCCGCGCCGCATTGGCGAGTTCTGTCGCCGTGATCGCGCTTGGCGTTGGCTCGGCATTGACGCCGAAGTCCTCGCATATTCCAGCGAACGCCGCGCCGGTTAGCGTACAAACGGTGACCGCTCCGAGTTTCGCCGATGTCGTCGATGCCGTCCGGCCGGCTGTTGTCAGCGTTCGGGTCAAGCAACGCGTGCGTGCCGACCGGCTCGAGGGCCGCTTTCGTGAGCGCGGCGCACCCTTTGACTCGTTTCCCGAATTCCGGGACCTGCCCGAAGACCATCCCCTCAACCGCTTCTTCCGCCGCTACGGCGAGAACGATCGCCGCGACGGTCGGCGCGGCCGTGGCCAGCCCCACCGCTTCGGCCAATCGCAGGGATCGGGCTTCATCATTTCCGAAGACGGCTATGTGGTCACCAACAACCACGTGATCGAGAACGGCCAGGGCATCGTAGTCGTCCTCGATAGTGGCGAGGAATTGGACGCGACGCTGGTCGGCGCCGATCCGCGCACCGATCTGGCCGTGCTGAAGATCGACGATGACCGCGACTTCACTTATGTCGCGTTCTCCGACGCCGATATCCGCGTTGGTGAGTGGGTTGTCTCGATGGGCAATCCCTTCGGCCTAGGCGGCACGGTAACGGCCGGCATCGTCTCGGCGCGCGGCCGCGATATCGGCGCTGGACCGTATGACGACTTCCTGCAGATCGACGCGGCCGTGAACCGGGGCAATTCCGGCGGTCCGACCTTTTCGATCGATGGCCGGGTGATTGGCGTCAACACGGCGATCTTTTCGCCCAATGGCGGCAATGTCGGAATCGCGTTCGCCATTCCCGCCGCAACGGCGTCCTCCGTCGTCGCCGACTTGATCGAAAACGGCGCCGTGACGCGCGGCTGGCTCGGCGTGCAGATCCAGCCGGTGACGCCGGAGATCGCCGAAAGTCTGGGCCTCGATGACGACGGCGGCGCCATTGTCGCCGAGGTGACCGAGGATAGTCCGGCGGAAGAGGCCGGACTGGAGACCGGCGACACGGTGCTTGCCGTTGACGGCGAGACGATCGACGGTCCGAAGGATCTGGCGCGCACAATTGCCGCCTTCGATCCCGGCGAGCGGGTCGACGTTGTTGTGTGGCGCGATGGCGCCCGCGAGACCGTGACGGTCGAGCTTGGCGAGCTGCCTGGCCAGATCGCCCGCGCGTCGGTGCAGGACGCGGAGCCTGAAACCGAGCCCACGTCACTGGCCGATCTCGGCCTCGACCTGACGACGGACTCCGCCGGCCGCGTCGTGATCGCCGATGTCGACCCGCGCGGTGAGGCCGGTGAAAAGGGTCTTCGGCCGGGCGACCGGATTTTGCAGGTCAACGGCGAGGACGTTACCAGCCCAGCTGACGTGATGTCATCGGTCGACGACGCGCAGCGCGAAGGGCGCACCGCCGTCCTCTTCCTCGTCCAGTCCGGCGAGCGCCCCCGCTTCGTCGCGCTCGACCTTAAAGACGCCTAACGGTCGGCCATGCTTCGCGACGCTCCCCCCGCCCCCGCGGATCATGGCTTGATCCGGACAGCCGGCCAGACCGGCCGGCTGTCCACTTCCTCCCAGGACGACAGGCACTGGCGACCATCAAACGTTCCTGTAGACTGCGCGCTTATGCGAATCTTGGTCATTGAGGACGACAATCAGGCCGCCGGCTTTCTCGTCAAAGGGTTGCGAGAGGCGGGCCATGCGGTCGACCACGCCCAAGACGGCGACGAGGGGTTCGCCATCGCCAAGGCCGAGGACTATGACGTCCTGGTTGTCGATCGCATGCTGCCGAAGCGGGATGGGTTGTCCATTATCTCCGCGCTGCGCGCCGAAGGCGACCGAACGCCTGCCTTGATCCTGTCCGCACTTGGCGCCGTTGACGACCGCGTGCTCGGATTGCGGGCGGGCGGCGACGACTATTTGACCAAGCCCTACGCGTTTTCCGAACTGCTCGCCCGCGTCGAAGCGCTGATCCGGCGCGCGGCACCGGAGGAAGGAGAAACGGTCTATCGCGTCGGCGATCTCGAACTCGACCGGCTGGCGCGTACCGTCACGCGCGCCGGGCAGGACATCGTTCTCCAGCCCCGCGAGTTCCGATTGCTTGAATATCTGATGAAACATGCCGGCCAGGTGGTCACGCGGACCATGCTTCTGGAAGGGGTCTGGGACTATCACTTCGATCCGCAAACCAATGTGATCGACGTTCACATGTCCCGCTTGCGCGGCAAGATCGATAAGTCTTTCGACGCACCGCTGCTCCATACGGTGCGCGGCGCAGGGTATATCGTCCGTGTCGGCGATCGCTAAGTTCTACCAAACGACCGCGTTCAAGCTGTCGCTCATCTACCTCCTGGTTTTTGCGGCGTTTGCCGGCTTCCTGATCGTTTATTTCGCGCACAACACCGGAGAACTCCTGTCACGCCAACATGTCGATGCCATGGAGCGGGAAACCCGTGCGCTGACAAACGTCTATCGGCGCGGGGGCATGCGGCGCCTGGTGCAAGTGATCGACCGGCAGTCGCGGCGACCGAACGCCGGGCTTTATCTCGTCACGGACGGTACGGGCCGGGTGCTTGCCGGCAACATCGCGTCTGTCCCCGCCGAGATTCTCACGGAGCCTGGCGTTTATCCGGTGCCCTATCGCCGCTTTGCCGACGATGACGACGATCATCCAGCGCTGGTCCGTTCGTTCGTGATGCCGAACGGCTTTCGCCTGGTTGTCGGCCGGGACTTATCCGAGGTCGAACAATTCCGAGAACTTGTTGGCCGCGCGACGCTCTGGGCCGTCGGGCTGATGCTGGTGCTGGCCGTCGTCAGCGGCTTCTTCATCTCGCGCCGGGTTCTGCGACGCATGGAGGGCGTGACGGAAGCATCCAGCGCGATCATGGCAGGCGATCTGTCGGGCCGCATTCCAGTCGCTGGCACTGGCGACGAATTCGACCGCTTGGCGCTTGGCCTCAATCAGATGCTGGCCCGTATCGAGGCGTTGATGGCGGGGCTGAAGGAAGTCTCCGATAACGTCGCGCATGACCTGAAGACGCCACTGACGCGTACCCGCAATCGTCTGGAAGCCGTTCTGCGGCAGAAGGACGATGACCCAAAAGCCTACCGCGCCGCGCTTGAGGAAACGCTGGCGGAGTGCGACGGGCTGATCGAGACCTTCAACGCGCTCCTGTCGATCGCGCGAGCGGAGGCGGGCGAGACCGGAGGCATGGAAGAATTCGATGCGGCGGCTATGGTCCGCGATATTGCCGAGCTTTATGAACCGGTGGCAGAAGACGCGGGTCTGTCTCTTGCGGTTGAAGTTCCGGACAAGGCGATGCTAACCGGAAATCGCCACCTGCTCGGCCAGGCGCTGTCGAACCTGATCGACAACGCGCTCAAGCACACGGAGGGCCAAGGCGCGCGGATCGCCATGACACTTGAGCAAACCGACGATGGTATCGAACTCACCGTAAGCGATGACGGACCGGGAATACCGGAGGCCGATCGGGCGCGCGTCGTCGAGCGCTTCGTGCGGCTTGACGAGGCGCGCTCGGTTCCAGGCAGCGGGCTGGGGCTCGCTCTGGTCCGTGCGGCGGCACAGCGCCATGGCGGCACGTTGACGCTTGAAGACAACGAACCGGGTCTGCGCGCCCGCATCCGACTTCCGGCAGCAACGCAACCGGCAGGCGACTCATGATCGCCGCCCTCGCCCAACCTCGCGCCGAGCCAGCGGTGGACCGCGACGCCGGAGCCGACATTGTCGCTCAAGGCTGGGTCGATGCCGATACCGTCGCTGGCATTGTCGACGCCTCGCCGTTTCTGACCGGCCTCATGACGCGGGACCCCGACCGGTTCGCGACGATCGCCACGACGGCGCCCGACGAGACGCTTCGCGCGGCAATTGACACCCTTGAGGCCGACATTGCCGCTGCAACCGACGAAGCCGCGGCCATGACAGCGCTGCGGGCTTATCGCCAAGTCCTGTCTCTGACCACCGCCCTGGCGGATTTGACCGGTATGTGGGATCTGGAAGAGGTGACCAATGCGCTGGCCGACGGGGCCGATGCGGCGCTCCAGTCAGCGCTCGATTTCACCTTGCGGCACATTCACAAGGTACCCGAGGCCGATCCCGAGCTTCATCAAGGCTATGTGCTGATCGCCATGGGCAAGCACGGCGCTCGCGAACTGAACTATTCATCCGACATCGACATCATCGCGGTCTTCGACCCGGACATCGCGCGGGCACCTGACGGCAAGGAGATGACGCCGCATTTCGTTCGCGTCACGCAGATGGTCGCCAAGCTCCTGCAATCCCATACCGCGGACGGCTATGTCTTCCGGGTCGATCTTCGCCTGCGTCCCGATCCAGGCGCCACGCCGGTCGCCATGACGATCGCCGGCGCGCTCAACTATTACGAGGCGCTTGGGCAGAACTGGGAGCGCGCGGCTATGATCAAGGCCAGGCCCGCGGCTGGCGACCTGCGTTTCGGCGACAAATATCTCAGGGCCCTGAAGCCCTTCATCTGGCGCAAGCACCTGGACTTCGCGGCGATCGCCGACATCCATGCGATGAAGCGCCAAATCCACGCGGTGAAAGGGTTTGGAGCCATCGCCGTCGAGGGTCACAACATCAAACTCGGGCGTGGCGGCATTCGCGAGATCGAATTTTTCGTTCAGACGCAGCAATTGATCGCGGGCGGGCGGGCGCCGAACCTGCGCGTGCCAGAAACCCTCGCGGGTCTCAATGTGCTGGCAGAAGGCGGCTGGATTGCCACCCAGACGCGTGACGATATGGCGGCGGCCTATCGATTCCTCCGCAGTGTCGAGAACCGCCTGCAAATGCTGCGCGATGAGCAAACACACACATTGCCGGATGAACTGGATGGCTTGGCCGGCCTGGCTCGGTTTTGCGGCTTCGACGGTCGCAACGCCTTTGCGACCGCGCTGACGACGACGCTTGAAACCGTTCAGCGCCACTATGAAGCGCTGTTCGCCGGTGAAAAGGACTTGGCCGGTGGCCAGGGAAGTTTGGTGTTCACGGGCGTCGACCCGGATCCGGAAACCGTCGCAACGCTTGCTCAAATGGGCTTCAGCCAACCCGAGCACGTTTGGCAGAGTTTCGCCGGCTGGCACCAAGGCCGTGTGCCGGCGATGCGCAGTCCTCGCTCGCGGGAACTGCTGACGGAGCTGACCCCAGCCCTCTTTGATGCGGTTTGTGAAACGGGAAGCGCCGACGCGGCATTCGCGGCATTTGAGCGTTTCCTGGCGCAACTGCCGGCCGGCGTTCAGCTTTTTTCCATGCTGCAAGCCAATCCGAAGCTCTTGGCGCTCCTGATGGCTATTCTGGGCACAGCGCCACGCCTGGCAAAGTCTCTGGTTCGACGCCCGTCTCTGTTCGGCGCGGTTCTCGATCCCCGCTTCTTCGGCGAAGTGCCGGACCGTGCGGTGATTGCCCAGGCGCTGGACGCCAGCCTCGACGAGGCCGTGAGCTATGAAGAGCTGCTCGACACCGCGCGGCTCGTCGGCCAGGACCAGGCGTTCCTGATCGGCGTGCGTCAACTGACCGGCAACCTCTCGGTGGACGCGGCGAGCGGTGCCTACTCCGCACTCGCCGAACTGCTGATCGACAAGCTTCTCGCTCGTGCCTGGGACGAGTTGCGCACCATCCATGGCGATGTTCCAGGCGGTGCCGTGTCCGTGCTGGCCATGGGCAAGCTCGGCAGCGCTCAGATGACGGCGGGTTCGGATCTCGACCTCATTCTGATCTACGATCACGATGCGGATGCGACCGGGTCCAGCGGCGAGCGACCGTTGGCGCCGACCCAGTATTTTTCACGGCTGACCCAACGCCTGATTGCCGCACTGTCGGCCCAGACCGCGAACGGCAATCTTTATGAAGTTGACATGCGGCTTCGCCCGTCCGGTCGCTCCGGCCCGGTGGCGACGCGCATCGACAGCTTCGACACCTATCAGCACCAAGACGCCTGGGTTTGGGAGCACATGGCGTTGACCCGCGCCCGGCCGGTAGCCGGCGACCCGGCGCTCGGCGCCCGGCTTGAAGCGACGATTGCCGACGTGCTGCGCCAGCCTCGCGATGCCGATGACACCCGCGAGGCGATTGTCGACATGCGCCGCAAGGTGGCTGAAGGCAAGGTTGCCAACTCGTTCTGGGACCTGAAACTGGCGGCGGGCGGTTTGGTCGACATCGAGTTCATCGCGCAGGGCCTGCAACTGATCCACGCGGCGGACAACCCAGACGTACTGGCACGCTCGACAAAGGCAGCGATTGCCGCGCTCAGCGATGCCGGTGTATTGGCCGCCGATGACGGGCAGACGCTCACCGAGGCGCTGGCGCTTTATGATGCAATCGCCCACCGGGTCGCGGTTTGCATTGAAGGCGACCTCGATCCCGAAACAGCACCGGCCGGACTCCGCGCCCGGCTGACCGAAGCCGCCGCGCTACCCGATTTCGAGCGGCTCGGCGCATACATTCAAGAATCGCAGGTCAAAGTTCGAGAGATTTTCGAACGCGGCCTCGGTCCCGTTTCCGCGCCGGAGACGGGTCGTCCAGGGGCGGGGAATCCCTGAACGAAATGGAGAATACCCATGAAAACGCCAACCACAATCGCCTGCGCTGCCGTCGTTCTCGTCGGCCTTGGCACCTTTGCCACGGCACAGGACGCCTCCGATGGCGGGGGCGGACCCGTCCTGCAACAGGTCGCGGAGAGCAAATGGGGCGGTCCTGGCCGTCACCATAGCCGGCGTGGCGGTCGCGGCGGCCAGGCCATGATGCTGCGCATGCTCGACACCAACATGGACAATGCCGTGTCGATGGAGGAGTTCATGCTGTTGCACGATCTGCGGTTCAAGAACGCCGACGCCAACAATGACGGGGCGCTCGACGATAGCGAGGTCGATGCCATTATCGCCGCAAGGGCCGCTGGGATGAAATCGCGGATGCTGGAGCGGCTCGACGGCGACGGTAATGGTCAGATTTCAGCCGAGGAGTTCGCCAACCCGTTCCAGGAACGGTTCAGCCGTCTCGACCGTAATGACGACGGCTCGATCGAGCGTAGTGAGATGCGGCGCGACCGCGGCGGCCGCGAGGGCCGCGAGCGTCGCCGTTGGCGGGACAACTGATCGAGAGCATGTTCCCGAAAAGTGTGTGCAGTTTTCGGACAAGAACATGCTCAAAATCAAAGAGATAAACCGTTCTCCTTGCGGGCCGCGCTGATGCGCGGCCCGCGAAGCAGCGGAATTCTCAGTCCGCGCACTTCGTCACAACCGCCGCGCCGGCCTCAAGCGTCTTGTGAACCGGACAAAGATCGGCGATCTCCAAGAGGCGGTTGGCGGTTTCCTCATCGAAGTCGCCGCTAATTCTGATCGACCGTTCAAACCGATCGATCTTGCCGTCCCGACCTTTGACAGCGTCATCGCAGCCTTCGCAGTCGGCGGCATGGACTTTGCCGTGGGTTACCGATACGGCCACTTTCTCGAGCGCCAGCTTCTTGCGTTCGGCGTACATGCGCAGCGTCATCGACGTACACGCGCCAAGCGCGATCGACAGGAAGTCATAAGGCGTCGGACCGGTGTCCAAGCCGCCGACTCGCTCCGGCTCATCGGCCGTGAGTTGATGGCGTCCGACAGTCACCGATTGCTGAAACTTACCGAAACCCGTCTCCTCGATGAGGGCGACAGCAGGATCGCCCTTTTTCGCGTTCTTTTCCGTTTCGCCGATATAGCGCTCGGCCAGCGCGGCGATCGCGCCGGCGGCGTAATCGGCGTCGCGGCGCTTGCTGACCAGATGATCCGCGTCATCGAGCGAAACGAAGCTCTTGGGATGTTTCGCCGCCAGGAAAATCTCGCTGGCATTTTCGACCCCCACGGTCTGGTCAAGCGGCGCGTGCAGCACCATGAGCGCCTTGCCCATGGTTTTGACCCGGTCAAGCAGGGCTTGGCCGCGTAGATTGTCGAGAAATTCCTTGCGAATCTGAAATTGCCGGCCGGCGAGCGTCACGGTCGCCTCGCCATCCGCCTCGATGCGATCCAGATCGGCGGCGAAGTTGTGGATCACATGGTCGGCATGGGCCGGTGCGCCGATTGTCGCGACCGCGACCGCTTCCAGCACGTCGCCGGCGGCCGCCAGGATAGCGGCGCCGCCAAGACTGTGACCGACCAAGAGCTTCGGCGCTTCATGGTTCTGGCGCAGCCATTCGACGGCAGCGAGGATGTCGCCGACATTGGACGAAAAGTCCGTGTTGGCGAACTCGCCGTCCGATTGTCCAAGACCCGTGAAATCGAAGCGCAGGACCGCGATACCGCGCTCGGCAAGCCCGGCGGCGATGCGGCTCGCGGCAAGAATGTCTTTCGAGCAGGTGAAGCAATGGGCAAAGAGCGCAAAGGCGCGTGGCGGCGCCAACGGTAGGTCAAGCCGCGCCGCCAATGTTTCGCCAGTAGCGCCGGTGAACGTGATCTTGTTTGGTTTGTCCGCCATTTCGGTCTCCCGTCAAATCTGCGCCGTGCGCATTTGGGGAGAGTAGCCTAAATCGCCAGCCGGCTCGCGGATTAGTGATCCTCGCCGTGGCAGCGTGATTCCGTCCCTGTGAACTATTTTTCCTAATGCTTTCAATAGTCTATCGTATGGGACTTTTGAGATATTTGGGAACAGAAGGCATACAGAGACCGCACAAAAAATGGTCACAGTGGAGCGCAAGAGGTAACTGCTAGATAGTTGATGGTATGCCGGTTAGTGGTGCGAAGCGAAATCGTCGGGCAATGTAATGCCGCTCGATCGCAAGCACGGCGATCTCAACGGCTCGCGCTAGCTCTGAGGACACTCCCGCATCACCGTGATACTGACTTCGCGTCTCGAAATCCCAAATCCGAGAGCCTAAGCTGATCGAGGATCGCTTGAGCGATTGATCGTTTGCTGGATGTCGTTGGCGAAATTTCGACCGCCGAGTTCGGCAAACCGATTGTCGAGGCGACGTTGCTCGCTAAGTTCCTGAAGGCGTAGGAGGATAAGTTCGGCGCAGTGGGCTGCGGTATCGTCGATTTCTGCGAGCTCCGAATGCAACAAATAGATGTTCTTCTTCAGCTTTGCAATCGTATGCAGTTGCTGTCGACATTTTTCGAAATCAAATTGATTGACGACTACGCACTTCATTTTACCCCCCCACGTTCTACATGCACTATTACTAAGTGTACCGCATAACGCGAGAGTCAAGATAGAAACTGAACTTTTAGTTGTAGGCAGTATTGAACTGTTGACGAAGGGGACCAAATTCGCGGTCTTGCCCAGCGGATTAGTGATCCCGCTCCTTGAGCAGCGCGTCGAGCCGGGCGCGCTCTTCGGCCGTCAACTCGGCGGCGACGGTTGCCGGGACACGCCGGCGGCGTACGAAGACGGTGAGGATGCCGATGAACCCGACGAGGAACAGCACCGGCGCCGCGAACCAGAGCACCGCCGTATGCGTGCCCATGACGGGGCGCAACAGGACGAACTCGCCATAGCGGGAGACGACATAGTCGATGACGTCGTCATCGCTGTCTCCGGCAACAAGGCGTTCGCGCACCAGAACGCGCAGATCGCGCGCTAGCTCCGCATCGGAATCGTCGATCGACTGATTTTGGCAGACGAGGCAGCGCAGTTCGGCCGAAATGCTGCGTGCGCGCGCCTCCAGCGCCGGGTCATCCAGCACTTCATCCGGCTGCACCGCGAACGCCGTCCCCGCCATGGTCAGGACCAGAAACAAGACAGCAAGCGTTCGACCCATGGCCCTACTCCGCCGGCGCCACGTGGCCGGTGGCGCGGTGCGCCTTGGCCGAGCGCGGCGCACCAACCCTGAGCCGGCGATCCGACAACGACAGCACGCCACCTAGGGCCATGATCAGTGAGCCGATCCAAATGAGATTGACCTGGGGCTTATAGAAGACCCGCACGACGATCTTCCCATCGTCCTGAGGTTCGCCGAGGGTGACGTAAAGATCGCCGGACAGCCGTTCGATCATCCCGGCCTCCGTTGTCGGCATTTGCCGCGCCGGATAAAAGCGCTTCGAGGCCGAGACCGGCAGGCGCGCGCCGTTCGGCCGCACGACCGAGAACGTCACGACCTGGTCCTGAAAGTTCGGTCCGCGCTCGGCGCGGATATCGGTGAGGGTCACGGCGTGATCGGAGATTTCGATCCGGTCGCCCGGCCCCATGACGCCGATGAACTCGGTCTTCCAGGCGGTTTCCCCGACAACGCCCAGCACCAGAACGCCGACGCCGGCATGGGCGAAGGCCGTGCCCCAGGCGGAGCGTGGAAGGCCTTTCGCCCGCGCCCAAGCTACAGACAATGGCTCTTGCAGTACCTTGGCCCGCGACGCGATTTCCGAGAACGCGCCGACGATCAGCCAAAGGCCAAGCGCCAAGCCGACGGGCGCGAGCCACGGGCCCTTTTGCACCAGCGATGCCGCCATGGCGCCGCCGACTGCGGCGATCGCGGCGGCGGCCAGTAGGCGCTGCGCCGCGCCGTTCAGATCGCCTCGCTTCCAGGCGAGCATCGGTCCAAAGGGGATCAGCACAAACAATGGGATCGCGAGCGGTGCGAAAGTGGCATTGAAAAACGGCGGACCGACGGAAATCTTCTCGTCGGTCACGGCTTCGAGCGCCAGCGGATAGAGCGTGCCGACGAGGACGGCGGCGCACATCGTGGATAGGAAGAGATTATTGAGGACCAATGTGCCCTCGCGACTGATCGGAGCGAAGATGCCCCCCTGCTTCAAAGACGGCGCCCGCCAAGCATAAAGCGCCAGCGCGCCGCCGACGAAGGCCACCATGATCGCCAGAATGAAAACGCCGCGCGCCGGATCGGTGGCAAAGGCATGCACCGAGGTCAGCACGCCGGAACGCACCAAGAAGGTCCCGAGCAGCGACAGGGCAAAGGTGAGAATCGCCAGGAGTAGCGTCCACACCTTCAACGCTTCGCGCTTTTCCATAACGATCGCGGAATGAAGCAGCGCCGTGCCCGCCAGCCATGGCATGAAGGAGGCGTTCTCCACCGGGTCCCAGAACCACCAGCCACCCCAGCCAAGCTCGTAATATGCCCAATAGGACCCCATCGAGATGCCGAGGGTCAAAAAGATCCACGCCGTCAGCACCCAAGGCCGCACCCAGCGCGCCCATGCCGCGTCGATCCGTCCGAGAATGAGCGCCGCGATCGCGAAAGAAAAGGCGATCGAGAAGCCGACATAGCCGAGATAAAGCAGCGGCGGATGGGCCGCCAGACCCGGGTCCTGAAGAAGCGGATTGAGGTCGCGCCCCTCGAACGGCGCCGGATCAAGCCTGGCGAACGGGTTCGAGGTGGCGAGGATAAAGAGCAGGAACGTCGCGATGATCCAGCCTTGGACCGCAAGCACGGTGGCGCGAAGCGTGGCCGGCAGGTTTGCGCCGAAGAGCGCGACGAGCGCCGAAAAGAGCACGAGGATGAGGATCCACAACAGCATGGACCCTTCGTGGTTCCCCCAAACGCCGCTGATCTTGTAGATCAACGGCTTCGCCGAATGGGAATTCTCAAAGACGTTGACGACGGAAAAATCCGACTGGAGGTAGAGTGTTGTCAACGCGCCGAACGAGACAAGCACCAGCGCGAAGATGACCGTCGACGTGCTGCCGGCAAGCGCCATCAGCCTTGCGTCGCCGCGCCTGACACCCAAGAGCGGCACCGTCGACTGAACGAGTGAGAGCGCCAGCGCAAGCACCAAGGCGTAGTGACCGAGTTCAGCGATCATTGGGTCGATCCCTCCTCACCCTGCCAATAGCCTTGCGCCTTCAGCGCTTCGGCCACTTCCGGCGGCATATAGGTTTCGTCGTGCTTGGCGAGCACCGTGTCGGCGACAAAGAGGCCGGATTGGTCCAGCGTGCCTTCCGTCACCACGCCCTGCCCCTCGCGGAACAGGTCGGGGAGGATGCCGGTATAGGTCACGTTGATTGTGTTGGCCGTGTCCGTGATGGCAAAGCGCACCGCCTCGCCTTGACCGCGTTCCACGGACCCTTCCTCCACCAAGCCGCCAAGCCGGAAGCGAGTGCCCTCGGTCACTTTGTTTTCGGCAACATCGGTCGGTGAGCGGAAAAAGACGATCTCGTCCTGGAGCGCCGTCAGGACCAAAGCCGAGGCGGCGGCGAGCACCAGGCCGGCAACCACTATCAGGGACAGGCGTCGTTGCTTGCGCGTCATGGTGCTAGGCCGTGTGGACGAACTGGTTTCGGGCATGGCGCGAGACGGATTTCGTCGCTGACAAGGCGAAAAATCCGCCGTGGTGTGGTTCACCACAAGGGGTTTTCAACGCCGTCGGGGGCGAAATCCGCCGCGTCCCGCAGGGATATGGCCAAAACCGGCCATAATGGCGTTGCAAAACCTTGAAAGGGGACCACCCTTCCCGCGGTTTTGCGCCTGATACTGACCGGTTTTGCCTCATACCATGCTCCAAATCCAATTCGTCCACACGGCCTAGCCACCCAATCCGAATGAGCCGGCGGCCGCATTGACCTGTGCCAAGGCATCGGGGTTGTCGGCCAGATCGGTCCGGGCGCGGTCCAGTGCGTTGCGCGCATCGTCTGCTTTGTCCAACACCATCAGCGATCGAATGAGGCGCACCCATTCCTCCGCCGTTCCGCCCTCGTCGGTCAGGCGCTGGTCGAGCTGCGCGATCATGCCTTCGATCATCGCCATACGGTCCTCGGCCGACATGTCCTGCGCGGCCTCGACCTGTTCCGTCGTCGGTCCGGGCGCGCTCGGCGCAACGCCCAGTTCCGTTTCGACCCGGTTCAATCGAGCGCGGACCTCCGGCACCCAGGGTGCGTTGGCCGGCGAGATCTCCAAAAGCTCCGCCCAAAGTTCCCTTGCTTTTGTGAGCCTACCATCCTGTTCAGCGGCCTGTGCCAGGTAGAAGCGCGCCTTCGGCGAATCTCCGCCGCCAAGAAGCGCGGCCTGAAATGCCGCCGCAGCGTCCGCCGTGATCACACCGCCAGCCTGATGAACAAGCGCCTCGCCCAGGTCGGCCTGGCGGCTTGATGTCGACCCCTGCAAGCGAATGGCCGCCCGATAGGCCAGGACCGACTCATCATAGCGACCTATGGACATATAGACCGGCGCAATGACGTCCCAGCCTCGCCCATCGTCCGGATTGGCCCGCAAATGCGCCTCGACGCGGGTCACAAGTTCGGCCATGCGCGGATCGGCGGGGTTTTCTTGTTGGCGCGCTGCGAGCGGCTGACCTGAAAGCGTTGGACTGCCGAACGCCAGATAGCCGGCAAGCGCCACGGCGGGAACGATCAGGACGATCGCCGCCAAAACTGGGCGCAATGGCGCTGCGGAGGTCGAAGGATCGGTCTCGTGATCGGTGGCGCCGAGCAAGCGGCGCGACACTTCGACTCGCGCCGCTTCAGCCTCTCGCTTGTCGATCACGCCGCGCGCTTTGTCGCGATCGATCTCGGCGAGCTGATCGCGATAGACGGCAAGGTCCGTTCCGCCCGCTTCGATCTGGTCTTGTTTGCGCGCGAACGGCACCACCACGGCCGCCAAAGCGGCCGCCGTCATCACGGCAAAGACAATCCACAGAACCATTTTACGGCTGGTTCGCCTCTCTTCTTTGCGTTCGCAGCCCGCAATCTACGGCCGCGATCTCGCCATTCCTGTACTTAGAGCCTTTCCTTACAGAATTGAACCATTCCAACAATCAAAAGCCCTGACATGCGCTTGTGTCGCGGCAGAATGTCGCGAATGCGGCGACCGAGCGTCGTGCCGGGACTTGCCTTGAACGACAAAGCGATGTTTGGGTACGCTCCATTCCGCGAGGACTGTTGAGTTTCGGGGCGTCATGAACCGCTATTCCATATTCACACTCGCGCGCAACGCTTTGACATTCCACAAAGGTTGGCAAAAGGCGTGGCGCTCGCCCGAGCCGAAATCGGAATACGACGTCGTTATCGTCGGCGCCGGCGGCCACGGCCTGGCGACGGCCTATTACCTTGCCAAGGAACATGGCGTCACGAATGTGGCGATCCTCGACAAGGGCTGGCTCGGCGGCGGCAATACCGGGCGCAACACCACGATCATCCGGTCCAACTACCTCCAGCCGGAATCGATTGCGATCTACGAACTCTCCCGCTCGCTTTACGAAGGCTTGAGCCAGGAACTCAACTTCAACATCATGTTCTCGCCGCGCGGGCTTTTGAATCTGTGCCTGACGGAGCACGAACTGCGCGTCTTCAAGCGCATCGTGCACGCCAATCGGATCGCCGGTCTCGACACGCAGTTCCTCTCCCGTGAAGAGGTCAAAGGACTGGTTCCTCTGATCAATGACAGCCCGGACGCGCGCTATCCGTTGTTGGGCGCGCTCTATCAGCCGCGCGGTGGCACGGCCCGCCACGATGCGATTGCCTGGGGCTATGCCAGGGGTGCCGACGCGCTCGGCGTCGACGTGATCCAAAATTGCGCCGTAACTGGCATCAGCCGTCGTGGCGGCTCGGTTACCGGCGTCGACACCACGCGCGGCAAGATCAAGGCGAAGAAAGTCGCCGTCGTCGCCGCCGGCCACACCTCCGTCATCATGGACATGGCCGGTGTGCGTATGCCGCTTGAATCCGTCGCGCTCCAGGCCATGGTGTCGGAGCCTGTGAAACCGATGCTCGACGTCGTGGTCATGGCCGGTGCCGTGCATGGCTATGTCAGCCAATCAGACAAGGGCGAACTGGTGATCGGCGGCGGCGCCGACGCTTGCAACAACTACTCGCAGCGCGGCAGCATCCCGGCGCTTGAGCACACGGCCACCGCACTGCTGGAGCTGTTCCCGGCGTTTTCGCGCATGCGAATGCTGCGCCAGTGGGGCGGCATCGTCGACATGAGCGCCGACCGCTCGCCTGTCATCGGCGAGACTGACGTCAAGGGTCTTTATGTCAACTGCGGCTGGGGCACGGGTGGCTTCAAGGCGATCCCCGGCTCGGGTTTTGTCTTCGCGGATTCGATCGCCAACGACCGGCCGCATCCGATTGCCGAACCGTTTGGGCTTAATCGGTTCCTCGAAGGGCGCATGGTCGACGAGTCGACCGCCGCGGCCGTGGCACACTAGAGGCAAAGGAGCAAAGCGTGCTGGTTCTCCACTGCCCGGTGTGCGGGATCGAAGGCGAAGAAGCCGACTTTCATTGCGGCGGCGAGGCGCATCTGGTGCGCCCGCAGTCCCATGATCCCGAAAACGTCTCCGACGAGGTACTGCGCGATTATCTCTACCTGCGCCAGAACCCGCGCGGCCTGCACTGCGAGATGTGGCAGTGCACGCGCGGCTGCGGCAAGTGGTTCAATGCGGTCCGCGACACCGTGACCATGGAGTTCAAGGCGTTTTATCGCATGGATCAAAAGGCGCCGGACCTGGCGAATTTCGACGAGGGGCAATCGTGAGCGGCCTGCCGCATCGTCTGCCGGAGGCCGCACTCGGCGGCCGGGCGGGCCGTTTGATCGACCGTTCGCAGACGCTGTCCTTCACCTTCGACGGCAAGACGCTAACCGGTCACCCTGGTGATACGCTAGCATCGGCTCTGCTGGCGAACGGCGTTCGCGTTGTCGGCCGGTCGTTCAAATATCACCGCCCGCGCGGCCTGATCGGCATCGGATCGGAGGAACCGAACGGGCTGTTCGCCATCGGCGACGGCGCGCGGATGGAACCGAACATTCGCGCCACCCAGGCCGAACTCTATGACGGTTTGACGGCGCAGAGCCAGAACCGCTGGCCATCTCTCGACTTCGATGTCGGCGCACTCAACGCCCGCTTCTCACGGCTGTTTCCAGCCGGCTTCTACTACAAGACTTTCATGTGGCCGCGAGTGTTTTGGAAGCACATCTATGAACCGTTCATTCGCCGCGCCGCGGGGCTTGGGCCGCCACCGCAAGACGCTGACCCGGACAGTTACGAACAGGTTCACGTCCATTGCGATGTCCTTGTTGTCGGCGGCGGCGTTGCGGGGATCGCGGCGGCGAAGGCGGCGATGGACGCGGGCGCCCGGGTAATCATTGCCGACGAGAGCGCGCGCTTCGGCGGCATAACCGACCTTGAAGGCGGTACGATTGACGACATCGACCCGGTCGAGTGGATGCGCGCGACCGTTGCCGAACTGGCCGCAAACGAGCGCGTGCAAGTTCTGAAACGAACCACGGTGTCGGGTCACTACGACCACAATTATGCGGTGATGATGGAGCGCGTGGCGGATCACAATCCGGCACTGATCGCCGCAGGCGCGCCACGTCATCGGCTGTGGAAGGTTCGGGCCGGAGAGGTCGTACTGGCCTCGGGCGCGATCGAACGTCCCCTCGCCTTCGCCGACAACGATACGCCGGGGATCATGCTGTCGTCAGCCGTTCGCGGCTATGTCGCGCGCTATGGCGTGACGCCCGGCCATGACGCGGTGATCATCACCAACAATGACGACGCCTATCGGACCGCTCAGACGCTTTTCGAGGCCGGCGTCAACGTCGCACGGATCATCGATACCCGACCGGACGCACAGGGCACGCTTGTCGATCGGGTGAAGGCGTTCGGGACCCGCCTGACGTTCTCCTCCGGCATCGCCGGTGTCGTGCGCGAGGCCGGTGGCAAGGGTTTGCGGGCGATCAAGGTCGCGCCGCTACGCCGGTCCGGTCGAGTTGGCGACGTCGAGACCATCCCATGCGATCTGGTCTGTATGTCCGGCGGCTGGAACCCCGCCGTTCACCTCTTTTGCCACGTCACGGGGAAGCTCGACTTCAGCGAAGACTTGGCGAGTTTCGTGCCGGGGACAACGAACGAACGGCTGCGCGTCGTCGGGGCGGCCAACGGAACATTCGACTTGCCCTCGATCCTGAAGGAAGCAACGGCCGGCGGACACGCGGCAGCCAAGGCGGCTATCGGCAAGGCCGGCCGCGCGCCGAAAGCACCAACGGCGCGCGCCGATTCAGAAGGCCCGATGGAGCCGGTCTGGTTCATGCCGGCCGAGGGTGCCAAGAACGAGGGCAACAAGCACTTCCTCGACTTCCAGAACGACGTCACGGCGGCCGATGTCGAACTGGCCGTGCGCGAGGGGTATCGCTCCGTCGAACACGTCAAGCGCTACACCACGCTCGGCATGGCGACCGACCAGGGCAAAACGTCCAACATCAACGCGCTCGGGATCGTCGCCGACGCCCTTGAAATCTCGATCCCGCAGGTCGGAACGACGCGCTTTCGCCCGCCCTATACGCCGATCTCATTCGGCGCGTTCGTCGGCCAGAAGCGTGGGGCGCTGTTCCAGCCGATCCGGCGCACGCCGATCCAGAGCTGGCACGAGGTCAATGGCGCCGACTATGAGCCGGTCGGCCAATGGCGCCGCCCCTACTGCTTCCCGCGTGCAAGCGAGACCCGCGAACAGGCCGTCATCCGCGAAGTCCTGGCTGTGCGTACCAAGGTCGGGCTGCTCGACGCATCGACACTCGGCAAGATCGAAGTCAGTGGACCGGACGCCGGCAAATTTCTCGATCTGATGTACACGAATGTCATGAGCAGCCTGAAAGTCGGCCGCTGCCGCTACGGGCTGCTGATGAACGATCAGGGCTTCCTCTTTGACGACGGCGTGGTTGCCCGGCTGGATGACGATCGTTTTCTGGTTCACACGACCTCCGGCAATGCCGATCACACAGCCGCATGGTTCGAACTCTGGCACCAGACGGAATGGCCGAAGCTAAACCTCTTCATCACGCCAGTGACCGAGCAGTGGGCGCAGTTCGCGATCGCCGGGCCGAAGGCGCGGCAGGTGCTTCAATCCCTCGACAGCGATCTCGACTTCTCCGCCGATGCGTTCAAGTTCATGGACTATCAGGCTGGACATCTGAACGGCGCACCAGTGCGCGTTTTTCGGATTTCGTTTTCGGGCGAGCTGTCCTACGAGGTCGCGACGCCCGCCGGCCGAGGGTTGGCTCTGTGGCAGGCGGTGATCGACGCGGGCACGGTGCACGGCCTTGAGCCCTATGGTACGGAGGCTCTGCATGTCATGCGCGCCGAAAAGGGCTTCATCATGATCGGCGACGAGACCGATGGAACGGTCACCCCGCTCGACCTCGGCCTCAGTTGGGCCGTGTCGAAGAAGAAGGCCGACTATGTCGGCAAGCGCGCCTTGCAAACGCCTGCCCTTCAGCGCCCGGATCGGCGCCAGTTCGTTGGGATTGAGACCGACGACCCGACCTTTGTGTTGCCGGATGGCGTCCAGGCGATCGATGGCACCGACGCAAGCGCCGCCGAGCCCATTGGCTATGTCTCGTCGACCTATTACTCGCCGACCCTCGATCGGTCGATTGCCTTTGCGCTGATTGAGCGGGGCTCTGAGCGCATGGGTGAGACCGTTCACTTCCCGATCGATGATCGGCTGGTCGCGGGCAAGATCGTGGACCCCGTGTTCTATGACAAGGAGGGGGAGCGGCAAAATGTCTGACATCGCCTGGACCGGACCGCTTGCCCATCGCGATCCAGCGGCATCCGACGCGCTCGATATCGAGATCGCCGATCGATCCGACATCAGCGTCCTCGACCTGCGGATCGGATCGAAAGACACGAAGGCGCGGGCGGCGGCGTCCAAGGTACTCGGGTTCGATCTGCCGACGGACCCGCGCAGCAGCGCGAGCGCAAGCGACGTTGCCGCCTATTGGTTTTCCATCGATCAATGGCTGATTATTGCTCCGCGCGAGGGTCTCGTCGCGTTGGAGCAAGCGCTGGCCGAGGCGCTCGGGTCGCATCGTCACGCCTTGACGGATGTCTCGGACATGCGGGCCATTCTCCGCGTGCAAGGCGAGAGCTGCCGCGCGGTTCTATCGAAATGCATCCCGATTGACATGTATGCGGACGAGATCGCGCCGGGCTATGTGCGCCGCGTCACGTTGGGTGAAATCGCCGCCGCGATGATTTGCGTGGCGGACGATCCGGACGTGTTCGATCTTCTGGTATTTCGCAGCTATGCCGACTACGCGATGACCTGGCTCGAAGAGGCCGCTGACGCGGGCCGGTCGCTGTCGCTTTTCCGCCCCGATACGCCGCCGGCGGTCTGATCCTAAGCTGCGACCGTTTTCGTGTTATCCGATCCCACGGTCGCGGCGGCTTCGCCCAGGCGCCGCACGACGCGGGCAACCTCACGGCCTTGCAGCTTCTCCGTTAGATCGACGGCGAGGCCCAGGAATGACAGGGCGTGTTCACGCTCGCTGCCGGACTTCGAGCGGATCGCTTCGATGATGCGTGAACTCGATTCTTCCAACAGGCTCGTTGCGTCTCGACGCGCCTTTTGAACGGCCTCGTCGATACCCATTTCCTTGGCATAGTCCTGAAGGGCAACGGAGGCGTGGAGGATCGTGCTGACCTGCTGGAACAACGCCGTATCCGGTCCGTCGGTGTCGGGCGCATCGTCCAGCGCGGAGAACAAGGTTGCGATCTGGCGTGGGATCGCCTCCAGGTCCGGCGTAAGAGCCGTTGCGAACTGTGCGCGCATATCGGCGATCGCCAGACCGGTCTTTGATTGCTCGGTGACCAGTATTTCCCGCTGGATGCCGGTTGCGAACTCGCAGTAAGCGTTTGCGCTTTCGATCAGCGCGCCGCTCCAGCCCAGCACTTTGTGGGTTTCCAAAACGGCCCTACCTTTGGCCAGCAGGTCGAAGACGATCACTTCGGCCAAAACGGCAAACTCACTCGCCTCGACGTCGTTGGCAGCGTTCGAGGACAGCCCATAATAGGCCAGCCGCAGGGCTTGTGCGGGATTGGCAAAGCGCGACATGGCGCCGACATAGATCATGTCGACGCATTCCGGCGCCTTTTCAGCGCCCGCCGCGATCACCCGCGACATCTCTTCGATATCTGCGATCTCCGGCTCGATGATCGGCACGGCAAAGGCCGTGTGCAATTGGGCCAGGATGGGCTCGATCTCAAGCGCATCGCTCATGTCACGCAAGTGCGCGATCATGTGCGGGCTGCCGGTGTGTTCGTTGAGCTTCGCGATCGCGGCCGGCGTCTGCTCACAGGTCAGCAATGTCTGTTTCAGGACCGGACCGACCAACCGCTTCATCTTGACAATGCCGGAGGCGATTTCGGCGACCGAACCCTCGACCACGGCGCGCCGCACATCGGCCTCAAGTTTTGGAAAATGACCCGGCAGGATTTCCGAGCCGATCCAGTGCCATACCAGGTTCAAGACGTCGCGCGGGATCCGACCGCGCTGCTTCACGGTGTCGAGACCCGACGTGAGGAACGGCTCGGCGAAGGCCCAAAACAGGCGCGCCGGTTGTCCGATACGCTTCGGATCCATCCCTACGCTGTCAATCATGCGCCTTGCCTCAAATCCACGCTCGGCCGCAGGTTCGGCGTCGCAACATGGCATTGGACCGGCGGTACTGCTTTGAACTGGCCAGGCTCATGAATCGAGACTGTCAGGCGGGCAGAAAAGCCCGATCCATCAAGTATTAAGGCGGATTTGGGTTAACGAAGTTTTAGGATGCGCCTGTGCTGTGCGGTTGATTGCTGGCGTTAGACCGGTCGCCAGCTTCCGTCCGGTTGGCGACACGCCGTGCCGCGCGCCGTTTGAGGCTGACCGTCGATGTAGATCGTGTGGGTGTAGTCGCGGCAATTCTGACCAGAGACTTGGTAAGGCTCCGCTGGCACGACTTCGCCATAACGGCCAGAATCCGGGTTTTGCCAGGCCACTGGCGAACCGGATCGGCCATACTCCAAGGCCCGGAATTCCGCGTCTTGCGCACGACGGCGATCGAGCTCGTCGAGATTGGCGCCGATCTGATTACCAACCAAACCGCCGGCAATCACGCCGATCGTCGTGGCAACCGCGCGTCCCTCGCCGCTGCCGATCTGGTTGCCGATCAAACCGCCGGCGACGGCGCCACCGATGGTTCCGATCGTTTGCTTCGGGCTGTTGGCCGCGCTGTAGGTGTTGGGATCGCAACCGGCAACAACCAGCGCGCAGACGGCCGTGGCCGCGTAGACACCAAATCGATTCATGATGACCTCGTGGAGAAAAAGCGTTCCGGTACAGTGCACGAACGCCGATGAACGTTTGCTGAATGATGCCGTGCGCGGGGATTGCGGCGAAAGGATGTTAAGATGAGACCGCCCGCGGCAGAACGACCTGCACCGACAAACCGCCGAGATCGGATTCGTTGAGCGTGATGCTGCCACCGTAGAGCGCCACGAGATCGGCAACGATCGAAAGGCCGAGGCCAGATCCGGGCGTCCGCTCATCAAGCCGCTGGCCGCGCTTGAGCGCAGTCTCGCGCTGCGCCGGCGCGATGCCCGGCCCATCATCTTCAATCGTCAGCGCAAAGGCCGAACGATGCGTTGGCGTTTCAAGGCCCGTTTCCACAGAGACGTGCACGCGTCCTTTCGCCCACTTAAAGGCGTTCTCAAACAGATTGCCGGCGATTTCCTCAAAATCCTGCTTCTCGCCACGAAACTGAACGTCGTTTTCACCTTCCCTGCTCAGATCGATGGTGCGGTCCTGATTGATCTTCAAAAGCGTGCGTCCCAATGCATCGAGGGTCTCGTCGACGGGGTGCGCCGCGCCGATCACGGCGGACGCCGCCGCAACCCGGGCGCGTTTCAGGTAGTAATCGATTTGCTCCCTCATGGCGGCGGTCTGGTCGCGCACCACGTGCGCCAATGCGTCATCGCTTGACGCCGCATCATTAGTCAAAACGCTGAGCGGCGTCTTGAGCGCGTGGGCCAAGTTCCCCACATGGGTGCGCGCCCGCTCGACGATGTCGCGATTGGCCGCGATCAGAGCATTGACCTCTTGCGCCAGCGGCTCGATTTCACTTGGGAACCGGCCTTCAAGTTTCTCGGCCCGGCCATCGCGGATATCGCCGAGCGCGCGGCTGATCGCCGCGAGCGGCCGCAGACCCAGCCAGACGACAGCGAAAGTGCCGATCAGGAACCCGGCGCCGAAAAGGCCCAGGGACAAAAATAGCACCCGCTCGAATTCGGCCACGTCGACGGTGACGTCATCCAGCGATCCGGCGACCAGAAATGTCGCAAGCCGGTCATCGATCAGGATTTGGCGCTCCACCGCCAACAAAGGTTGATCGATGGGGTCGCTCAGCCGGAAGCTGCGCCGAAAATCGAGGTCATAGGGAATGTCGGTGGCATTGGGGACGGCGAGCGTTTCGTTGGCGAGCGACAGTGAGGGAAACACGACCGACTGGCCGTCGGCGGTTGGTCGCATGATCAGCCAGTACCACCCGGTCAGGAAGGTCTGAAAGCGCGGGTCCTGAAGGTCCGGGCGGCTCGCCAGGCGATCGGTGTCATCGAATTCAACAACCGCGACCAAGGTGTTGAGATAAAGCGCCAATTCGCGTTCGAAACGGCGTTCCACCGTCTGGCGATAGAGACTGGATAGGAGGATGGCGGCTATTACCAGGACAATTACACCCCAGATCGCTGCAACGGAAAAAAGCCGAAATCCGAGGGAGTTAACCCGCATCGCTGCCAGATGCCGTTAGGCGATAGCCAAGCCCGCGTACCGTTTCGATCGCGTCGGCGCCGATCTTCTTGCGCAAGCGTCCGACAAAGACCTCGATCGTGTTGGAGTCGCGATCGAAATCCTGGTCGTAGATGTGCTCGACCAGTTCCGTGCGGGTGATCACCTTGTCTGGGTTATGCATGAGATAGGACAGGAGTCGGAACTCATGCGAGGTGAGTTTCACCGCCCGCCCGTCCATCGTGACCTTCGAGGTGCGGGTGTCGAGCACGATCGGACCGCAGGTCAGTTCGCTGGAGGCGTGGCCGGAGGCGCGGCGCAGCAGCGCGCGGACGCGCGCCAGAACCTCCTCCATGTGAAAAGGCTTGGCGACATAGTCGTCGGCGCCGGCATCGATCCCGGCGACCTTGTCGCTCCACCGGTCGCGGGCGGTCAGGATCAAAACAGGCATCGTACGGCCATCGCGCCGCCATGCCTCCAACACGCTGAGCCCGTCCATCTGCGGCAGGCCAAGATCGAGGATCGCGGCATCATAGGGCTCGGTATCGCCGAGGAAATGCCCCTCTTCGCCGTCGAACGCGGTGTCGGTCACGTAACCGGCGTCGTTCAGCGCTTCGACGAGCTGGCGGTTCAGGTCCTTGTCGTCTTCAACGACGAGAATGCGCATGGCGAATCACCCGTTCAGTTGACGGGGATGGTAACGGTTTTTCTTGTCGCCGGCTTCGCGCCCGAGGGATCGGACACCAGCACGGTGACCACACAGACTTTCTGGCCGCCTTGTGTCGACATTTGCGCCCGGATGACTTGGCCACCGGTCTGCGATTGGGCCTGAGCTGCGGCAGACGCGCAGCCACCTTGTGCCAGGACAAGGCCTTCAACCGCGCCGGCTATTGCCGGCGGCGTGCCCTGCGCTCCAGCGACGGCCAGCGCGGCGAGAATGCCGAATATCAGTCTCAATCGTGTCATCTTGGCGCTTGGTTTACGCGTTTCCACCTGAATGATGCATGAATGACGCCTTCAGACTAGGGCCATCCATGAAATGTCGTGAACGCGTTAACCGGTGCGCGTTCGGTGCGCAGCGTGTTGACCGGATCGGCGTCGTCCATGACCCCGAGCGCCATGCCGCAAAACAGCATGCGATCTTCCGGCAGTTCGATGTGATGGGCGACGGTTCTCGGCCAAATCGCCCAAGCTTCCTGTGCGCAGGTGTGCAGCCCTTCCTCGCGCGCGAGCAACATGACGGCATGAATGAACATGCCGAGATCGGACCACTGGCCGACTTCCATACGCCGGTCGATTGAGAAGAACAGTCCGACCGGCGCGCCGAAGAAACTGAAATTGCGGGAGAATTGCGCGAACCGGCGGGCCTTGTCCTCGCGGGCGATACCGAGAACGGCATAGAGATCGGAACCGCACTGGAAGCGGCGGTCGCGATAGGGCTCGTGCAGATTGGGGGGATAGATCGGGTAATCGCTGCCCTCGCCATCGGGCAGCAGATGGCGCTTCTCGGCAATATCGGCCACCAGCGCCTGGAGCGGTGCGCCCGTTAGGACGGCGACATGCCAAGGCTGAAGATTGCCGCCCGACGGCGTCTTCGTTGCGCACTCAAGGATCCGGCGAACGGTCGCCTCGGGTACGGGATCGCTCTTGAACGCGCGGCAGGAGATGCGCGTCGCGATCGCGTCTGAAACCTTCATTGCCGCCCCCTACTCGGTGAACGGCAAAACTGGCGGCAAAACCGCTAAGTGTCGAGGGGTGTCGGACAGCCAGAGCGTCTTTCGCGCTAGACCGTCAACACTTGTCGCAAAGCGGGGCCGCGACCGAAGCTAGCCGAAAGTTGGCTGACCTCGATGTCAAGCGGATCGCCAGCTGCCAGCGGGGCGCCGAAATCGACCGTCTGCTGCGCACTCGAATAGGTGAAGCCGGGGGCGGTGACCGAGGTCTCAAAGCGAATGGCGCCGCCATCGCGGATGGTCAAGTCGTAAGCTTCCGTCTCTTCGGCCAAGGGCACCTCGGCCTGTTCCCAACTATCGCCGCCGCGCCGTGTCCGACGGATCCAGGTCAGATCGATATCGCCCGTGCCAACATCCCACCGTGCGCGTGCATGAACCGGGGAGAGCGGTCGCCGACCCTCGCCCGCCGGTGTGTAGGACAAGGTCTGGAAGCTCGCATGGTCGAACGGATAGCCGGCCAGTCCAACGCGCCAGTTCGCGGGGATGCCGATCTTGTCGGAGGCAAGCGTGACAACATCCACGTCGGCGTTGAGAACGACGATCCGCGCACCGGCCGCGACCGTGGTGCCAAGCAGGCGATCCGTGCCAAGCTGCCCGCGCAGGAGGCGCGACAGCCGATAGGTGCGGGTGTCGATCAATTCGGCGTCGGCGAACTGAAGGACCTCCCAGCCAGCGCCCGTATCGACGGCCAGCGCGTTGCTGCCAGCCAGCACGAGCAGGTCGTCGAGGGACAAAAGCGCTCCCGCCGAAATGACGATGTCGACGGAATTGGCCCTATCCCATACACCGAGCGGGCCAGATGCCAGCGGGGTCAGCGTTTCGCCCATGATCGCTGGCGTCTCGACAAGCGTTTCAAGCTGAAACCCACCATCGCTCGGCGAACGATACACGGCAACGCCCTGTTGCCAAGGAATGGCGTGGGCAGCGAGGTAAAGGGCGTTGTCCTCGCTCTGCTCCGTCAGCAAGGGAAGATCGAGGAAGGCAAACAGGGGCGCACCGGCAATCGCCGTTGGCGTGGGCACATCGATCCGACGATCGCCCGGCGCCTGAATGTGAAGCGCGCGGTCGGACAAAACCGCCTTAACACGGCGCTCGCCTTGATCGGCGATCTCCTCAATCCGATAGTCGCGCGCAATCCCGGCTTCATCGATCGTCACGACATCGCCCGGTTCGGCCGAAAGTGCCGACGGCGGCAACGCAAACATGGCTCTCTCGCGGCGCGAACGCGACGCGTGCAGCCACTCTTCGGCAAGCGTCCTAGCGATCTCCGGCGCCATGACCGCCGGCAGTGTCGACGACGACACACGGTCTGACGGCACATCCGGCATACGAGCCTCCACGGTGACCGAACGATAGTCATCGAAGGGTTCGGACATGGTGACGCGGGCGATGGCCGCAAGCTCGCTCTCCTGGGCGCGCGATCGCGTGACTGGCGGTGCGTCGACCTCCGCATCCGCGGAGAGCGCCAGATCGGTGTCTTGAAACGTCGCCGTCGACGCCACCAGTCGGCTGGAAATGGCAAGCGAGTCGCCGCGCTCGAAAATGTCGAGGGCAAAGGCGTGTTCCAGCGGCGTCAGCGCATCGCGCGCCGACATCACGCGGTCGATGATGTAGCCGTCAACAGCAGATGCCGTTCCGGTCGTGGTGATCGGTGGCGATGGATATTCCGTCAGAATGGCCGTCACCAGATCGTCGACGGGCGCCGAACCGAGGCGCACATTCAGCCAGTGGCCCCGGTCCCAGTTCGGAGCGTCGGCCCACAGGTTGGAATTGGCCGGCCAAGCCGGAAAGGACCGCGCATCCCAGGCCCAGGCATACATGCGATCGGCCGGGATCATAGGCCCGCCATAAACCGTTGAGACCGGACTGTTCTGGGTCCAGTGGTCGATGAAGACCTCAAGCGCTCGGCGCTGGGCGACGTCATCACGGGTGCCGGCGGAGAAATAGGGCGCGAAGCTCTCCGACGACTTCGGATCGATGAAGACATTCGGCTGATTGGCGCTCTTGTCGACCGCGGGGAATCCGAACTCCGTGACGAAGATGGGCTTGGCCTGTGCCGCCCAAGCCGTCTGGCTCGCCTCAACGCCGCCGGGCCGATCGACATGGACGTTCGACCACCAGTTTCGGATGTCCTTTTGGCGAAAGACCCAATGCTTGCCGTAGGCCGTGTCGTCGATCGGCGTGCGGGTCTGCGTCAGGCGGTCGGCGAAGGAGGCATAGTACCAGTCGTAGTACTCGCCGCCCTCCATGTTCTTGGCGAGATAGGCGGGGTCGCGCGGGGAGAACGTACCGTCGACCGCATCGAGTTGCTCGGTGCCGTCGCGCCAATCCGACAGCGGCATGTAGTTGTCAATGCCGACGAAGTCGATATTGCCGTCGGCCCAAAGCGGATCGAGGTTGAAGAAGACATCATTCGATCCATCGCTCGGCCGATGGCTGTGATATTCGGACCAGTCCGCGGCGTAGCCGATCTTCGTTCCAGGTCCCAAGATCGCGCGGACCTCGGCGGCAAGGCTCTTGAGCGCCTGAACGAAGGGATAGGTCGAGGCGCTATCACGAACCTGGGTGAGTCCAATCAGTTCCGAGCCGATGACAAAGGAATCGACACCGCCGGCGGCGACACACAGCATGGCATAGTGCAACACCATGCGCCGGAGCGTCCATTCGGCCGGCCCGCTGTAGACGACCTCGGACCCGTTGAGACTGTAATGCCCGGCGGTCGCGCCCCCGACCAACGCGGCGATCTGCGTGCCTGCGGCAGCCGTCTTGTCCGGCGAACCGGGCTGGCCCGGTGCCGGATTGCAGGTGATGCGACCGCGCCAGGGATAGACCGGTTGCGACACCCCGCCATAGGGGTTCGGCCGACCGTTACCGGACGGAATATCCATCATAATGAAGGGGTAGAACATCACCCCGATGCCGCGTGCCTTCAGATCGGCAATGGCGCGAACGACACTCCGGTCGCTCGGCGTGCCGCCGAAGGCCGGACGACCGCCGACGGCTGAGACCACCGGCGTTCCGATGCGTGCCTGCCCGGCGACCGACCATGTCTCCGGTTCCGTGTCCTTGGTCGGCTGATCGACGCGCGGCTCGATCCGGCAATGGTTGGCGCGCAGGTCCGTGCCGAACCAGGTGACCACGAGCGCGGCTTGCGACACCGCCGGCGCCAGCGCCTCCAGTTCATTGATCGACGCCGTCCAGTCCACGCCCGCGCGGGACGATGTCTTGTTGTCGCCCTCATGTTCTCCGGCATTGACCTCGCGCCGCACGGGCGTCGTGTCATAGGCGAATTCTCCAGCGCCGGGGATGATGTCGACCGCCCGCAGAATTGTCTCCAATCGGCCGATCGGGCGGTAGATTTCGAATGCGAACTGCGGCAAGCGATTGCCGAAATCCTCCAACGGCAGCCGCTCGAGCACGACATAGCTCGTCCCTCGATACGCAGGCGCTGCGCCGCTCCCTTCCTTCGCCTCGATCAGGGGGTCCGGGGTCTGGCTGTCATTCCCGCGATAGAATCGATATCCGACATCATCGAGAGACAACTCCTCCCCATCGGCCCAAATGCGGCCCAGATGGGACACGGGACCCTCGGCGAGCGCGACCGCGACATTGGCAAAATAGCTATACGTAATCGTCGTGGTCTTGTTGCGTGATCCGCCTTTGCCTCCTCCGCCGCCGGTCGTCGTCGTCTCCTTGGTGATCACCTCCTCGAAGTTCGTCGCCCAGATGACCTGACCACTCACGCGAACGCGGCCGAAGACCCGCGGGATCGGCGCCCCTTCGGCCGATGCCATGACGTCTAGGTTGTCGAGGCGCGGGCCTTCTGCCGTTGTGGGCCGCGACAAAAGCGCGTTGTCGATAAACCGCCCCGCCACAGCTGCGCCGATAGTCAGCGCACCGGCGGCGATTGTCGGCAGGCCGAGAACATTCGAAACCGCACCGGCGGCGGCCGTGAGAACAAGGGTGGCCATCAGGCAGCGTCCGGAAACGAAAAGACGCCGGCCAGCCGGCGGCGCCAGGCCGCCGCCAAGGCCACCTCGACCACACCGACGCCGCTATAGGCATGGATCATACGGCCCGGATCGGTCGCGACCCCCATGTGCCGCGCCGCCAAGCCGCTACGCCAGCGAAAGAGCATCACATCGCCGGGTTCGATGGCGCTGGCCGGTGCGAGATAGCGATGCGCGGCGGCCAGAAGCGGTTCATCCGGATCGGTTTCGCCCAGATCGGGCGTATAAGGTGGGACCGCCTCCGGCAGTGGGCCGTACAATTCGAGCCACAGACCGGTCAAAAGACCGAGACAATCGCAGCCCACGCCCTTCGTCGAGGCGGCATGGTGGTAGGGCGTGCCCAGCCACTCGCGCGCCTTGGCAACGATGGCAACGCGATCAGGCATTTCGACTGCCACCCGTGTTCGAGGGATCGCCCTGGCGCGGATAGCCGAGCGCGAAATCGTTGCCAGGCATATGAGGAAAGCCACGAAAATTCAGACCGTTGTTGAACTTGGTGCGGCAGGTTGACCAGGCTTTGTCGCAGCCGGTGCGGGCGTCAAATCCATCGCCGATGTCCAGCGGGCCGCGCGGCGTCTGCCACAGCGATAGGGTGTCTCCGCCCGCGTCGCGGCGATGGCTGCGAATGCGATAGATTGCGCCGGTGGTTTCGCCGCTGGTGATCGTCAGGGTTCCGCCGGCGAACCAGCCGGCAGCGTATCCTTCAAGGCCGCTGACATTTAGCCAGCCGGCGCCGGAATTGCCGGCAATCGTTCCCGATCCCTTGTAGGCGCTTTGCTCCAAGTCGACCCCGCAACGACCGTCACCGAGCTCCGCGTCGCAGCCGGCCTGGAAAACCCGACCGACCGGCTGTTGAAGCTGGTGTGTCAGACCGCGAAACTCGGCACGAAAGGCCGCGCCCGCACGCTCAACCTCACCGATCTCGCCAACCCGCATCAGCACGCGCTGATCCGGGTCAGCCCAATTGACCCGTAAGATGCGAACAGCCGCGCCGTCGAACAAACCGGCCGACAGATCGGCCTCGGTGATGGCGTCGGAGGCTAGCGCCCCTTCAACCTCGACATCGTCAACGGACAAACCCAGATTGCCGGTGAGCGCCGTCGCCGTGAAGCCCGTATCCGGTTCATGGACGACGGCATCGAAAAAGACGGGCACGTCGTGGTCGGTGAACCCGAGCATGATCCCGTCCCGGCGCTCGACCCGCCAGCACCAGCACAGCGTGGTGATTCCGGAGTCCAGATGCGCCTGAAGTTCGGCCGATAGCGCCCTCAAAGCCTCAGCTCCACAATCGGAATGTTCGGAATTGCGCCGGCCTCGAAAGCCGCCAGATCGATGTCGAGCCTGTCGGTATCGAAGCGCACCGGCACGTCGAATTCGAAGCCGGCTGTCACCGGCACCGCATCGCTCCAGGTGCCGGTCACGCGTGCGACAACGCCCGTTGCGGGGTCGACGGTGAAGTCGGCGGTTTCGGTCAGCGCCACACCGTCTTCCGCGATCAGGACCGTACCGGCGACCGGTTTGGTGATCGCCCTGAGATAGGCCGACGACCCGGCGCCATAAGCCTTGGTGAGCTGAAACGTTGTCTCGCCGTCGGTGATCGGCTGGACCTGGTTTAGAGCCAAGGGCGGATCGGACGGCACGCTTGACTTGTGGTCGAACGGATCTCGCCAGCGAAAGCCGTGCAACCGACCGCGCCGTTCCTCGAAGAAGGCGATGATGGCGTGGATATCGTCGAGCGTCTTGATCCCGTAGCCCGCGTCATAGCGCCGCCTGGAATGGGCCCATTGCTGATTTCGCTCCTCATGGCCGGACGCCAGCGTAACGATCTGGGTGCGCCGTTCCGGACCGCCTGTCGCGCCGAGTGCGATTTCGGTTGGGAAACGAACCTCGTGAAAATCGCTCAAAGGTGCCGCCTCCCCCGGTCGACGGCGCGTGCCAGGTCGGCGGAAATCCGGCCCCGCGCACGGCTGAAGCCCTCAACATCCGGCGTCTGGATGGACACATTGACGGTGACCGCGCCGCCATCACCGGCCGGCGCCTTCACGCCTAGGCGCCCATCGGGTCCCCGCGCCAGAGGAAGCACGGCTTCCGGACCCGCCTCGCCCATGAGGCCGAGGCCCGAGGGCGTCATGGGAAAGAGTGTCGGCGTGCCTATCACACCGCCTTTGGCGAAGCCGGTTACGGGTCTGGCGCTGCCGATGCCGGAAAACGAGGTGAGCCCTCCGAAGAGACCGCCAAGAATGTTCGAGAGCCCCGATTCCAAGGGCCGGAAGGCAGCGTTGAAAGCCTGCGACGAAAGCCTCAGTGCAATGTCCCGCAGGACATCGCTGAAACTCTTGCCCTTGAAGACCACCCGATCGAAGGCGCTTGAGAGATCGATCGAGAACCGGGCGGCGGTCTTTTGCACGTCGGCCAAATCGCGCTTTAGCGGCTCCGTGTCGGCGGTCACCCTTACGACCATGTCTTCGACGATCATTGCTTGCTCGTTTTCTCGGGTTCATCGGGAAAGCGCCGCATCAGCGCGGCTAGATCGTTTTCTTTCGGCGCATCGCGAAAGGCGTGTCCTGTCGCGCCGCCAATCGCCGCGTTCAGTTCTCTCGGCGTCATCCGCCAAAACGCGTCGGGCGCGAGGCGTAGAAGGCCGAAGCCGATCGCCATCGCCTGGGCGAACGGATAAAGCTGCGACCGGCTCACTCGCCGCCGAACGTTACCGACAGCAACTCCGACACGAGACGAACGCCGGCGGCCGCTCCACCGTCAATCGACATTGCCGCCACGTCAGCCTGCGTCACATCGGCGCCGCCGCCGCGCAACCCGGCCGTGAGGATGGCAACGGCGTCGCCGGCCTTGAGCCGCCCGGTCTCGAACCGTTCGGCAAGCGCGATCAGGTCCGGCGCATCAAAGGCCGCCTCAAGCTCGGCGAGTGCGCCCAGCGTCAGACAAAGCACGCGCTCCTTGCCGTCAATCGTCGCCGCGATCTCTCCACGGTGTCTGTTCGCCATCCGGTTCAAGCCGCCGTGAAGGTCAACGCGCCAGCCGACTCCAGCGTCAGGTCGAATGACAATTCGCCGTCGTGCCGGCCGGCGTAATCGAGCGCGGTGATCTGGAATGGACCTTCGACGGTGCCGAAATCGGGGATGACCACCTGCCAGTTCGGTGCGGTGGCATCGAAGAACTGGGCGCGCACCCGCTCGTCGGATGCGCCGTCCTTGAACACGCCGCTGCCGGTCAGCGCCGCGCGGCGAATGCCGGCACCAGCCAGCAATTCGCGCCAGGCGCCAACGGACTCCGAATGCGTGATGTCGACGGTTTCCGCATTCAGCGACAAGGATCGGGCTCGTAGGCCCGCGACGGTTTCGAAACCGCCGGCCCCATTGTCGATTTTCAAGAGCAGGTCGCGGCCCTTTTGAGCAGCCATTGGTCAGACTCCGGTTCAGGATAAGGGTTCGGTCGTGGCGCGCAGGCGTAGCTGCGCCCGGTAGACCCGGGTTTTTGCGTCGCGGGTGATTTCGATCTGCTCCACGGCCCGGCTGACAATCGTGTGTCCGACGAGCGAGACCGCTGCCTCTTCGAGCGCTGTGCGCACGGCGGCGGCCGTCTCCGCCGCCTCGACGCGACTGTCGGCCTTCGACCAGACGAAGATCAGCGCAGTGTGCTCATCGAGCGGCGCCTCAACGCCGCCAATGTCGCGCATCGTGACCGGGCCGAACGTGACATAGGGATAGGCCGCGTCGGCCGGAACGTGGTCGAAGATCCCGATACCGGGCAGTTCGACGGACAGCATGGCGAAGAGCGCCCGCTGCAAGGCAAGCGATGACGATGTGCTCATGTGTCTGTCTCGTGCTTGCCGGTCAGCGGCCGATTGCGCCGGTCTTCGACGGCGGCCCGCGCTCGCTCCACGACGGTCACCAGCCGGGCCGTGAGACGGTTTGGATCGAGCTGTGTCCGATCGACCGCGGTCGTGATCTTCATGACAGCTCCTCGCATTCGCATTCGAGCCAGGTGCGTCGCTCATCCGGATCGCGGATCGTGCGGATCGCGAACACCCGCCCATCGATACGGAACCGCTTTTGAAGGGTGATGTCGGTTCGGTAGCGCAGCACGACCCGATGGCTGATCGCTTGGCGCCGCCCTTCGGCCGGCAGCACGCTTGACGCGCCGACCGGCATCAGATCGACCCAAAGACTGGCCTCGACCGACCAGACCGGCGTCGTGCCGCCGGCGCCATCGGGTGCCTCGGTCCGCGCCTCCAGGTCTGCGCGATGGCGCAGCGCACCGGGACGGGAGGTGACGCTTCCAGTCGCCATCACAGGCGCACCATGCGATAGCTGTTCAATACGGCAGCGACCCGCGCCGGTAACCGGGCCTTATCGGAAGCGCCGAACAACGGGTCGCGATGTTCAAACCAGTCGGCGATCATCAGAAGGATTGCATGGCGGATATCGGCCGGGACGTCCGCCGCGGTGTCGCCATAGCCGGCGGTAAACGCGATGGCGATGCCGGCTGGCGGTGTCGCAGGCGCGGCGACCGGCGCGTTGAAAACGACGCGGGGTGGATGGCTCTCACCGTCCAGTCTATAGGCCGTCGGGTCGACCGGTTGCTGGACATCGTCGGCATCGCGGACGGTTACGGCCGTGATGGCCTGCACCGGCGCCATCTGAAGCGCGACAATGGCATCATCGGGCCAGCGATCGAGCGTTTGCGTCCAGCTTTGCGTGATGAGCGCCCGCCGCGTCTCGACTTCAACACGCACCCGTGCCGAGACGATCAGTGCTTGGACATAGGTGTCTTCGGCTGGGTCATCGATGCGCAGATGCGCCTTCGCGTCGGCCAGCAAGACCGGTTCGCTTGCCGGCGGAGCGTTCAAGTAAAGCGCCATAATGGCCCGTCCTGTGGAGCAATCGTTGGGGAGTGAGCGCCGCCGGTGGGGAGGACACCGGCGGCGCGCCGAGTTCCGCGCGAAAGGGGTGCCGCGCGGTTCGGATCAAGCGGGCGATTAGGAAACGCCGAACTTCACCAGCTTGATGGCGTTGAAGTCTTGAACGCCGCCGCCCACACGCTTGGTCGTGTAGAACAGCACGTAAGGCTTCGATGAGAACGGATCGCGCAACACACGGACCCCGATCCGGTCGACGACCAGATAGCCGCGCCCGAAATCGCCAAAGGCGATGGCATAGGCGTTCGACCCAATGTCGGGCATGTCTTCCGACTCCGCGATCGGCGCGTTCAGGAGCGTCGCCGCGGCATCGGACGAGACTGCCGGCTGCCAAAGATAGTTGCCGTCGGCATCCTTGATCTTGCGGATCTCGGCCTGGGTCTGACGGTTCATGACCCAGTGCGCGTTCTGTCGATAGCCGGCCCGCACCGCGAAGATGGCGTCCATCAGGACATCGCCCGGATCGGTGGCATCGAAGGCGCCGTCCGTACCGGTCGCGACGTAGCCGATATTGCCCCAGCTCCAGCTATTCTCGGCGACGTTGGCATAGTTGAGGAAACCGGTCGGTTTGTTGACGCCGTCGCCGGTGACGAAGGCTGTCGATTCCTGTTCGCCGAACGCCACCATTACCTCTTCGGCGATCCAGGCATCCATGTCGACAGCGGCGTCATCGAGCAGGGTCTGTGTCGCTGCCGGCATGGCATAGAGCTCCATCGCCGGAAAGCTCAGCTCGTCGAGGACCTGCGAGGTCGTTTCCGTCCGAGCCGCCGTTTCGCCAACCCAACCGGTCGCCGGACCTGTCGTCGTGAACGGCTTTTTGTAGACCGACGACGTCATCTGGCGAACGCCCGCGATTGCACGGATCGGCGAGACATCGGCGAGCCGGCGCATGATCTCCGTTTCGGTCGGTTGCGGCACCAAATAACCGCCATCGGGACCGGAGCCGGCGGACAGTGCCTTTTCCTCCAGCCGGACGATCCGGCTTTGATCGCCGCGCCGCATATAGGCGTCGAAGGCCGCCTTGTGCTCCCGGTCGGCGCCCGACAATCCGCTCGCTCGCTCGCCGATCTGCGGGCGCAAACCCTTCGTCAACAGATGGTCGAGCGTGCGTTTCTGGTCGTCGAGCGCTCGGTTGATCCGGCGCACCTTTTCTTCCGTCACCGTATCAGTGCCGACCTGTTCCTCCAATTGCGCCAAGCGTTCGTCGTTGGCTTCCTTGAAAGCCTCGAACGATCGCATGAATTCGTCGAAGGCTTCGACGACCTCCAGGCTTGTCGGCGTCGCCGCCGGTTCCGCTGTCATGGGCATGAGTGTCCTCGTCTATCAGGGTTCGATCAGGCGTTTGGCGCGAGCGATCCGGCGCAGCAGCGCCTTCGCCTCGGCCGGTTCGAGCCCGCCAGCGTCCCGCGTGACGGAAAGCGCTCGGTAGCCTTTGGCAATCACCAGGCGCGCCTGCGAGCGCGATAGCCCGGCATCCCACCGGAGCCATCGCTCGAAGGTGCGTTCGCTCGGCAGGGTTCCCCCCTTGACCGAGCGGATGCGCGCCTCCGGCAGCATTGGGAATGTGACGACCGAGATCTCCCACAGGTCGACCTTGATCAACTTGCGCGTTCCGGACCGGGCATCCTTTCGCGCTTCCACGGTCCGGTAGCCGATCGACAAGCCGTCGATCGCGCCGTCGCGCATCAGGCCAAGCACTTCGCGCGCCCGGACGACTTCCGTCGTCAGTTGACCGCGCACGTAAAGGCCTTCGGCGTCCTCACGGATCTCGATCCATGTGCCGATCGGTTCGTCGGGATCGTGCTGCCACAGCATGCGAATACCGGCGGCGCCGCGCGCTTCGATGCTTTGGGCGAACGCGCCTGGCAAAACGACGTCGCCGGAGAGATCAGCGCGGCCGAACAGGCTCGCATACCCTTCGAATGTGCCATCGGCGTCGACAGTGGAGATCCGCGCCGGAGCGAATTTGCGTTCCGGCGGCGCGGTGCGTGCATCTAGCGGCATCTTAGCCCTCACGGCAGACTGTGAATACGCGGCGGGTGCGCCGGAGGTGCGATCAAGGCGCCCAGTGCGCCGGCGAAACTCGCGAACACCACGCGGTGATCGGGGCGGCGCCATGGCTTGCGGCGCAAAAGGTCAAGAATGTCCGTCGTCATGGAGGCTCAGCACCTTATTGATACGGGCGATTTCGGCGACGAAATCGTTGAAGCGTCGGTTCGAGGCGGCAAGTTCGCGCAGGACCCAGATCAAGAGACCCGAGGCGCTGCTGGCCCACAGAAACAGAGCCAGATGCGCCAGGTCGCCACGCTCCGCGAACACGCGCGCGATCTCATTCATTCCCGTTGGGACGAACCGGGTTGGGGCGGTCGTCGCCGCCTTCCATCGGCGGATAGCCAACCGCCTTGCGCTTCTCGTTGGCCGTCAGGACTTCGGCGTTCATCACCCGGTTCCACACGGCGTCGCGTTCCGGTGTCAGTGCCTCGACCTGATTCAGATCAACGCTAATCGTCGCCGGCGGATCGAAGGCCGGCGCCAGCCAGTCGGTCAGCGCGCTGGCCGTCTTGCGTACCAAGGGCAGCACGGTCTGGCGGTAGAAGGCGCGGCTTGCTTCCTTGTAGTTGGCGTAGGTGTTGTCGCCTGGAATGCCGAGCAGCATGGGCGGCACACCGAAGGCGAGCGCGATCTCGCGGCTGGCGGCGTTCTTGGAGTCGACGAAATCCAAATCGCGCGGCGAATAGCTCATCGCTTTCCAGTCGAGCCCGCCTTCCAGCAGCAACGGCCGGCCGGCGTTATCCGCGCCCTGGAAGTTGGCCTCCAACTCTTCCTTCAGCCGGGCGAACTGTTCTTCCGTCAGGTTGCCGCGCTCGGCCGCGTAGACCAGGGCGCCGGAGGGTCGGGCCGCGTTATCGAGGAGCGCCTTGCTCCAAGCGCCCGACGCATTGTGGATGTCGAGCGCCACCTGCGCGGCCTGCAGCGGGCTCATGCCGTAGTGATCATCGGTCGGATGAAAGAGCTTCAAATGGAGCACCGGCGACAACACGCCCGGCGGCTCGACCGGATAGGTCGTCGTCGCGCCGTCGACCGCGTACTCATAGGCCACCGGCCAGCCGTCCGGTCCGGCGACGATGCTCAGCCGATCCGGCCTCAGCGCCATCAAATCGCGGACCGTTCCGTCGAACGTGCCGGCACGGATGTAGGCATTGCCCGACACCAGCAGATACCCGAAGACGGCCTCGAAGAACTCCGCGCCCGACTGGCAGTCGTTTGGGGCGTTCAAGAGCGCCAGAACCGGATGATCGGCGACCGGCTCGCCGTCGACCTCCGCTTGCCAGACCATCGCCGCGGCGGCCTCGGCGATCATCCGGACAGAGCGATAGACCACCGGATTGCGCTGAAAGCCCGCCCGCGCCAACGCTGGATAGCTTCGCGCCGTCCACTCCGGATCCGCGAAGCCGGTCAGCTTCATCAGCGTGGTCAGCACCGATTTCGTCTCCGTCCGGCCCGGCATGGCGCGGCGGGCGAAACGTCGAAAGGCGCCGCCCGGCCCGGTAGCCGTCCGGGGCGTCAAGTCTGGCATGAACATCTCCTGGTTGCGGCCAATGCCGCCTAGAGCGGAATGAGATTAGGTACGCTCACCTCACGCGTCATCCCGGACGCGCTGCGGCATGAAATGCCGCTGTGCTGATCCGGGATCGTCCGATGTCTGGCACTTGCGTTGTTGACAATGCGATCCCGGGCGCGGTGCACCGTCATGACGCTGCACCGCGCCCGGGACGACGAGAGAGGGGAATGATTCCACCTGAACTCATTCCGCTTCAAGAACTGGCAAGCCCTCGCACGCGCGGCGTCGCCAGGCCCGGCCCGGCAAGCGCGGTCAGCGCCCAGACCAGCGCATCGAGCCGGTCGGGGCTGCGCCCGCCGGACAGACCGTCCGGTCCGAAATCGCACATCTCGTCTTCAAGCGCGGCGAAAGTGCGGGCGTGAAACACCCGGCCCTGCTCATAGAGCGCGGCAATCGGTTCGGCCCGCAGCCATTTGCCTCTTGTCGCCCGCACGGTGTCGACCGGCACGGTCTCGTCGACCTGGCGCAGCACCGCCGTCACCATATCGCCGCCCTGGTTGACCTCGGCGACGATCGTGTCGGCCTTGCGCCAGCGAAAGAGCGCGATCGCGCGCTCGGCCCAGGCGGCTGGCGTGGCGCCGGACAGCGACTTGTCGTCGAGCACGAAATAGCGCCCCGCACCGTCGGCCCCGGCGGACACGATCCCGCACGCGTCGGCCGTCGCGGACGATGTGGCCGGCGGATCGACCGCCACGACCACGCGCCGCAAGTCCGGCAGCGATCCGGTCCAGCGCTGGCGGTCGAGCGCGTCGCGGCGCCACAGCGCATCGGAGCGATCCGAGATCAGCTCGCCATCCAATTCCTGACGGCCGAGCCTGGTGCCGGCATAGCGCTTCACCACCGTATCCAAAAACGCCGGCGACAGATTGGCGGCGTTTTCTCGTGTCGTCGCGTGGGTGACGACCGTGTTGGGGTCGTCCAAAAGCCGGCGCAAAAGCGGCACCGGGCGCGGCGTCGCCGTCACGCATTGGCGCGGCATCGGCCCCAGCCGTAGACCGAATTGCAGCATGTCCCAGGTCTCGTCGAGCCGCCGCCATTTCGAAAATTCGTCACACCATGCGGCGTCGAATTGCGGGCCGCGCAGCCCTTCCGGGTCCTCCGACGAAAACAGTTGCGCCACCGCGCCGTTCGGCCAGACGACACGCCGCCGGCTGACCTGGAAGTCCGGCCTTTGGTGGTCCGGGTGAATGGCCATGAGGCCCGACACCCCCTCCACCATCACCTCGCGCACATCCAAATAGGTCTCGCCGACCAGGGCGATCCGCTCACAGGGCCGATCTGCGAAAGGCGGCAGGCCCAGCGCCATGCCGCGCACCCATTCGGCACCGGCCCGCGTCTTGCCGGCACCCCGGCCGCCCAGAAAGACCCAGGTCGTCCAGTCACCGTCCGGCGGCATCTGCTCCGCCCGCGCCCAGATCGGCCAGTCGGCGAAAAGCGCCGCCCGCTCGCCCGGTGAAAGCGACGCAAGAAGGTCAATCGCCGCCCTGTCGCCGTAGTTCAGCAAGTCGGCGCGAAAGCTCGCGGCGGAACTCTTCGATGTCTTCGGGCGGGCTTTCATCGTCCTCCTGATCGACCTCGGGCGTCATGGCGTTGAGCTTTTCAAGCGTGCGGGCGAGAGTCGCCAGGGTGCGGGCGTCGCGCTCGCGGTCGCCGGCCTTGGAACCGTTGCCCTCGCCTTGCGCCTTCGCCAGGCGGCGCTCGACGTCGGCGACCTGTTTGTCGAGGGCCGCATAAAGACGGGCGATGCGGCTGCGGCCGTTGCGGTCCGTGTTGGGCCGCTTGATCCGACGCTTCCAGCCTTCGGCCCGCGCGCGCTGATAAAGTCCGCTGCGCGACACGCCAAACGTGGTGCAGATATCGTCGACCGTCATGTCGTTGACGGCGTAGGCCGCCTTGATCGCCGGCCAGTCAATCGTCCGGTCCCGGTCTGGCGCCATCGGCCCTCGCTAGCAGACAAAGAAAAGGCCGTTGCCGCCTCTCGTTTAGAGAGGCCGCCGCGGCCGCAACTGTCGGATGATGCCTGAGTGATACCGGATCAGCGTGACGCTGTCAAGGAATTTTTTCCTATATCTCTAAGCAAAAAAGTCGAAAGATACACAGCTTAGAATCAAAAGCGGGGACGATTTGAGGGGTCGTGCTCAGCACGGGTGCATTTTCGGCAAGAATGCTATGCTTCTTCTTTCTTGCCCGCATTGTCAGGATCTTGGCCATCGCGCGACGCGGTGTAATGAGCTGCCTGCATGATAGCCTCGATGAGCGCATCATTCGTGCTAGTCAGCTTTTGTTCCAATCTAGCCATTTGACCCGCTGGGTCGTCGACATCCAACGCGGGCGGATGCTTGACGAGCAGTTGCGGAACAACCTTTGCCTCACCATCGGCAAGGCGCCATATAGTATGAATTGCCGCATTTCTTTCATTGGTAAGCTGGGTAAGCCGATGAATTGGAGCTTTGATTTTGTCGCAAAGTTCAGGGTGCTCGCTGAGTTCCACATCAACAACAGCGATCGTAATGTCACGTTGCGCAAAGTCGGTTTTGAGCGCGAAGAAGACGGCCTGCGCTTTCTCAAACGGCAACCCAGAAAGCTGTCCAAAGATTGCAAAGACAAGGGACTGAGCCAAGTTCCAGGTTACAGATACATTTCCGATGAGCTTCGCGTGCTCATCCATCGCATCAGAAATTGCTTGATGGTATTCGTCATCTGTCATGAATGTTCACGATAGCTCCAGAACAGAAAACGTCGCGATGATGCCATACATCACACGCCGAATACACTGTCGGAATTAAATCAAACGCGGAAGTAGAGAGCGATCGTTGCTGAGACACTCGCCGGTAGTGTAGCCTGCGCACTCCAGATTTGTGCGCTAAGTAGTTTGATTAGATCGCTGATCGGCGAACTGTTGGCCTGCCGCTCTTCAACCCACCCCTACTGAATCTCAGCCGCCTGGGTCAGGTCCTGCGCCGACGATTGTTTGACGATGATGCGGGTCGACGTGACCGAAGGCAGCGCCTCGCGGATGCGCTCAATCGAAACGCTCTCGTCGTATTCGATCGCCTTGTTGCAGGCGGAAAAGCCGGTGAACTGGCACACGGCCCGTTGATCGACATCGGTGGTGCGCTCGCAGCTCACCACGACCTTGTTCCAGCAGCCGATCTGTTTGACGCTCGGCAGCGAGCCGGCCAGCGCGGCGGTGGAGGCGATCAGACCGAAGGCCAAAGCAGCGGAGAACGTCTTACGGGATGCCATGGTTCGGTCCTTTCAAATCGGGCCCGGCCCCAGCGCCGGGTCACTACGCCTAACCAGATAGTGTGATTCAATCGGACTTGGCGTGATGTGGGTCACACTCCTGCCGTACCTTGATTGTGCTAAGTGGTCGGCATGGGTCAAGGCCGCTCGGTAGATCGAATGTGGAAATACTTTGTTAATGTTAAAATCGGGCATCAGGCCGGCTTTTTTCGACCCATAACGCAATCGCGACTCCACGTTGCGGGTGCCCCGTGATTAAGGTGCCCGCTCGTTCCGTCGCCACACCAGGGAAAGCGTATGATCGTCACCACCAGCCACGAGATTTCGGGCACCACGACCACCGAATACAAGGGGATCGTCTGCGGCGAGGCCATTTTGGGTGCCAACGTCTTTCGCGACCTGTTCGCCGGCATTCGCGACATCGTCGGCGGCCGTTCGGCGGGCTATGAGAAGTCGCTCCAAGAGGCGCGCGAAATCGCCCTGGAGGAGATGGAGGCCAAGGCCCGGAGCATCGGGGCCAACGCCATTATCGGCGTCGATATCGACTATGAATCGCTCGGCAGTTCCGGCTCCATGCTCATGGTCAGCGCGTCCGGCACCGCGGTGGTCGTCAGCCGATGAAGCCAGGTTTTGTCGCGGCCATCATCGGATTGGCCGCCGTAAGCGTTGCGTCTGGGTGTGCCAGCGACCGGGTGACTGAGACCGGGTCGGCGTCGTCCTTTGCGTCGTCGAAGCCGGCGTTTTCGCTGTCGGAAACGGCGGCGGGACCGATCACGGCCGACACGCTCTATTCGCCATCGGCGCTGCAGCAGATGTTTCCGAGCTTTCGTTTCGACACGGTGCAGACGATGGCGGACGGCCAGGTCACCAATCTCCTGACCGGTTTCGATTCGGAGGGCTTTCAGGCGTTCCAAGTCGAGGCGGCGCCGGACCGTCAGCACATTGCCAGCATCCAGGTGGTCGGGCCGGCGGCGGCCGGTCCGCGCGGTGAGCGGATCGGCATGACATTCGAGGAGGCCGGCGGGCGGCGGATGACCTGCGAGGCGGGAACCGGCCCCTGGACCGGTTTTGCGATCTGCGGCCGGTCGGACAGCCGCATCCGCTATGTCTTTGCGCCGGAACTTTATCTCGGGCCTTCCGGCCAGTTGCCGCCGCCCGACGAACTGCGCTCCGCGCGGCTGGTCCGCATGATCTGGAAAGCCTGATGCGCCGACTCTTTGCCTTGTTCTTGGCGCTGAGCGCACCCGCTGCCGCGCACGCGCAGGCGGTCGTCTATGAACAGCCGATCACGCTGAAATCGGAGACGGAAAGCGCGGAGATCGAAGTCGCCCTCTCCAGGGCATCGGAGCGCGAGCCGGCCTTCTTCCGCATCCTGGCAAGCGACGCCCGTCATTACATGAACGGCTTCCAGGCCCAAGCGGATCTCTCGCGCGCCGAAGATGGCCAAGAGGAGTATTGGCAGCGCCATTCGCTGAACGTGCGCTATGACGACACTCTGGTCTCCGCCAATTTCCTCAGCGTCCTGTCGGCCAGCTACGAGTATACCGGCGGGGCGCACGGCAACACCTACTTCGAAAGCTTCCTGTTCGACCGCCGGATGAAGGCGATGGTCAGCCTCGACGATCTGCTTGACGATGTGTCGGAGGGTGCGCCGGCGCTGGTCGCGATCCGCGATGCGGTCTACGACGATCTGGTGAAGCAGAAGCAAGAGCGATGGGGCGCGGAAGAGTTCGACCCGGAGGGCGACGTCTTTCTGGCCGATGTGCGCCCCAGCACCGACTTTTTGTCGATGTTCACCGCCGAACCCTCGACGGAGCCGGGCAAGATCGGCGGCCTGACCTTCCATTTCGCGCCTTACATCGTCGGCCCATACGCGGAGGGGACGTTCACCGTCACGGTCGGCCAGTCGGTCTTTGCCGACCATCTCGAAGATGCCTACACCGACGATTTCGGCGGCGCGCCGCGCGTCGGTGCGCGGCTTGGCGTGACCGGCGAGCCGTTCAGCACGGTGGCCGTCGACGGCATCGCGGAGGATGGCACAGTGGCGCAGACCGCGACCTTGACCGGTGAGGCGCCCGATCATTGGTTCAGGGAGGGCGCCGCCGCGGTCCGTTTCGTCGACGAGGCCGGCACGCTCGGCGGCACGGCGGAGCTTACCCAGATCGGCGAAGCGGGCGAAGCAAGCTTCGCGATGAAGCGGTTTGAGGGAGAACTGACAATCGAAGCGGCCGTCGGCACCAAGGGCCGGCTCATCTTCGCGGCAAGTGACGCCGAACCGCTAAAGATCGACGAAGCCGCCCAGCTTGGACCGACAGAGGCGTCGCTCGCCGTTGTCGTCGGCGCGGCTGTCCAAGAGACGGCGACCGAAGAAACGAATTAAGGTCCGTCCATCGACTGTCCACTGACTGTCTACTGACCGTCCACGGCGCAAGAATCGGGTGGGTCGCGCCATCGATAGGCCCTAGGTCACGGATGCCGAATGTCCGGAGACCGACCATGGCCAAACTGACCTTCGTTCCCCTGCCCCCCGACATCGTCGCGCACTATCGCGCCGGCGGTTTGGACGCCAATGGGCGGCCGCCCGAGCCCTGCGTCAGCAATGGCAGCGGCAATCCGTGCCGCGCCTGTCTCCGCGATATCGCCTATGGCGAACCGATGCTTATTGTGGGTCACAAGCCCTTCGCGTCGACGCAGCCCTATGCCGAGACGGGACCGATCTTTCTCCATGCCAAGGCCTGCGAACCGCCAGCGGAAGCAAGTGCGGTCCCGCCAGTCATCGCCGAGCGGGACCAATTCCTGATCCGGGGATATTCAGCCGACGAACGGATCGTCGATGGAACCGGCTCGCTGGTCCGAATGGAAGAACTGGAGAACGCCTGCCACATGCTCTTCCAGCGCGACACCGTGGTCTTTATCCACATTCGGTCCGCGACGAATGGATGCTTTCAATGCCGTGTGGAAAAGGGCGCGGATATCCCCAATTCAGCAGATAGTTAGACCCAGATTTTCAACAGGTGATTCAAGTTCTGCCGGGCGAGCGCCGATCGCGCCCCTATCTCCCCAGCCCATCCACAGCTTACCCTCCGGTTGGCAGCGACCCGGCACCGACTACGCTGCCTGCCGCACAAGTCGACCACATGCAATACACAGCATCGATCGTGGCCGGCGATGGTCATCGCGTTGCAAATCCGCTATCGCTCGCGGCCATGACCGGGGACACACGGACACGCAGCGATCCCGAGCGCCTCTTTGCCGCCCTGGCCGGCGGCGATCGCGCCGCATTGGCGCGCGCCATCACGCTTGCCGAAAGCGCCAAACCCGACCATCGCGACCTCGCGAAGCGCTTGATTGCCCTGGCGCTTGCCGCCAACGCCGACGCCATCCGGGTGGGGATCACCGGGGTCCCGGGGGTCGGCAAATCGACGCTGATCGACGCGCTCGGCAGTAAGCTGACCGAGGCCGGGCACCGGGTCGCGGTGCTGGCCGTCGACCCGTCCTCGACCCGCACCGGCGGATCAATCCTGGGCGACAAGACGCGCATGGACCGGCTGTCGCGGGACGAAAACGCCTTCATTCGCCCCTCTCCGACGGCTGGAACGCTGGGCGGCGTCGCGGCGAAGACTCGCGAGGCCATGCTTTTGTGCGAGGCCGCCGGCTATGACGTCATCCTGGTCGAAACGGTTGGCACCGGCCAGTCGGAAACCACCGTTGCCGAGATGGTCGACTTCTTTCTCGTTCTCATGCTGGCCGGCGCCGGCGACGAACTGCAGGGTCTGAAGAAGGGCGTGATTGAGATCGCCGACATGATTGCCGTCAACAAGGCTGACGGCGATACTGTCGAGCCGGCGAAGCGGGCTGCGGCCGAGTATCAAGCCGCGCTCAACATCCTCACGCCGGTGTCGCCGAACTGGCCGCCGCCGGTGGTCACGGTGTCCGGGCAAACGGGTACCGGCCTCGATGCACTCTGGGACCGGATCCTGACGCACCGTCGCAAGCTGACGGAGAGCGGCGAGCGTAGGGATAAACGGCGCCAGCAACGTGTGCGCTGGATGTGGACAATGTTCGAGGACTCTATCCACACCCTCTTAAAGACCGACACGCGCGTCGCCGATCGCCTGGCCCACCTTGAGCGTGAGGTCGCCTCCGGCGAAACAGCGCCAGGCGCGGCCGCCGAAGAGATTCTTACTCGGCTCGGACTTGATCGCGGCTAACGGATTGCCCGCGATGTTGCCAAAATGGCAACTAGACCTTAGATCGACACTATGACCGGTCGCCATGACGACGGATCCCCGCATTTCAAGGCCCATTTCCGGGCCTGGCGGGAGCATGTCGGACTGACACAGAATGAGGTCGCCGACCGCATGGGCGTCGTCAAGAGCACGGTGTCGCGCGTGGAGAGCGGAACGCGGGGTTGGGGCGAGGACACGCTGGTCGCCTTCGCCGCGGCGCTTGGCCTCACGCCTGAAGCGTTGCTGCGACCGCCGGACGCCCCGTTGTTGAAGGGACAAGAACCGATGATGACCCAGTGGTCGCGCGTACAGGATGCCATGAAGGCCTTCGGGAAGGGCGAGATCATCGTTGTCACCGACGATGACGACCGGGAAAACGAAGGCGACCTGATCCTCGCTGCCTCGATGGCGACCGCGGAGAAGATGGCGTTCATCATCCGCCACACTTGCGGCATCGTCTGTGCGCCGATGACCCGGGAGGACACGCGCCGCCTAAAACTCGACCCGATGGTCGCCGACAACGACGCGCCGCACAAAACCGCCTTCACTATTTCGGTCGACTATCGCCACGGCACGACCACCGGCATTTCCGCCGACGATCGCTCGGCAACGGTGCGGGCGCTGGCGAACCCCAATGCGGGCGCGGAAGATTTCGCCCGCCCCGGCCATATTTTCCCGCTCATTGCCCGCGAGGGCGGCGTCTTGATGCGCTCCGGCCACACGGAAGCGGCCGTCGATCTGGCGCGGCTCGCCGGCCTGCCGCCCATCGGCGTCATCTGCGAGTTGGTCAACGACGACGGCACCGTGATGAAGGGCCAGCAGGTGAGCGACTTTGCCGCGCTGCACGGGCTGAAGATGGTCTCCGTCGCCGACATCATCGCCTATCGCCAGGCGCGCGAGCAGCTGGTCGAGCGGATTTCGGAGTTTCCCGCCGAGACCCCCGCGGGACCTGCGACGGCCGTCGGTTATTCGACGCCGTTCGATGACGCCCAACATCTGGCCCTGGTCTATGGCGAGATCGGCGACGGCAATGACGTGCCGGTGCGGCTCCACCGGGAGGCGATCCTCACCGATGTCTTCGGTCAAAACGACGCGCTCAACAGCGCGATGGAGCGGATCGGCGCAGAAGGGCGCGGCATTGTCGTTTATCTGCGCGACAACTCGGCCGGCGTTCGCCAGACCCCGCTTGCGCCGGGCCACGATGAGGACGGCTCAGGCGCTCGCTCGGCCCTGGCGCGCGAGGAGCAATGGCACGAGGTCGGCCTTGGCGCGCAGATCCTGCGGGACCTCGGCGTCTCCTCAATCCGACTCCTGACCACCAAGTCCCGCCACTATGTCGGCCTCTCCGGCTTTGGGATCGCGATCGCGGAGACGATATTCCTGGATGGGTGAGTGAGGTGAATGCCTCAGCAGACCTTCGGCTAAGCGATGCATCCGCAGCTGGGAACCGTTTTTGCCCTTTTCATTTTAGCATCGACTAGAATTCGACGCTCCTATGTCTGTGCAGTCTACTGCTTACAAACGATTTCTGGCGTGCGTTCGAGAGTCGGACACTTGTATCCTGACTGTTGATCGACGCTCGGGTCGCGGCCTGGTTGTCATGATCCGCCGGCTGGGACGCCAATTTCAATTCGCGCAAAGAAGAAATGAATGCCGATATTATCCCACAATATTCCAGTAATTTAACTCCCACGCAACCAAATATGCTCCGAGACATGACCTAATATTCGACAAAAAATTAAATTATCTCAGTGATTTATCTTCTAGTTTCTATTATTCTAGATCTTATGGTATCATTGTCAAAAACTATAATGTTTCGAATGGAGATTACTCATGCCCCCTCTTGATTCTGCAAACCCGCCCGTGAGTGTCCCTCAAGCCCAACAATCAGCATTCTCGGGCGTAGATGTCGACACGAGTGATGGGAATTTTTCCTTGAGAGAGTGGTGGTTCGCCTGGAGCACTCCTGAAGGATGTTACATTGTCGCCCAAGTACACGTGATAATTTCACCGGATCCGGCCAATGAACTGGAAGATTTCGGCCTTTGGCTGGGTGCACCCAGCATACAATGCACCCTTCAGAGCCTCCAACCGCGCTCAGGCTCGCAGGGTGTAAGAATCGGAGGAGCGTTGAGCGCTTCGGGCAGTGGCCCAAGCCTCGGCGTTTCAGTCGGTACGACAGTCGCGGTCGATGGCGCAACGGTCACAATGGGTCGAACCAATGGGGGCGTAGCGCGATGGGAAGTTGATATTTCCGACGGGTCGAACACAGCGCGCGACGGTGCAGAGCTTGATTTCTATGCCCACTGGCATTGTCCTAAGTGCGACGATGTAAAAGGTCTAATCGAAGCTGGCAAAAGTGAGGCATCATTCCGTGTCGAATTCGACACGCCTGATACTTGGATTGCCGATCCCAATTACTATTGGAATCACATTCAGCCTAAAAAAGTGAAAAAGTGGGTACCCGGCGAAGGGGGCGCAACGATTTATGGATTCCCGTCAGAAATTCTTGTCGATGGAGGCGCGTCGTTGGTTGATTCTTCGGCTCAGGTCAATCCTTTGTAGCGAAGCTATCCAATTGAGGTGTCGCACTTAATGTGTAATTTTGAAATGTTGAGCGGATCCCAAGTCGTACTACGGTAGCGATTGCTTCTCACCCGGTTGGATCAAAGTCGCCCGCTGTGCGGATGTCAGCAAAGCCCTCACCTCGCAGGTGCGCAACGAGAGTCTATCTCGCAGGCAGCCGCATCCTCCGGTCGGTCAGGTCAGTAAAGCGCTCCGAACCCCCACCCCGACAGCATGGACCCGACGGCGGCGAGAACGAGGTAAAGCACGAACGGCTTGAGACGGAGCACTGGGAAGATTGCCATGGCGCCCCAGATGCTGACGACGCCGCCGGAGACGAGGAACGCCATCGCCGCGCCCGTCGACATGCCGTTTTCAAGCAGAGCACGCGTCAAAGGCAAAGCGGCGTAGCCGTCGATGTAGGCCGGTCCGCCGACGATGACGGCAAGCGGCACCGCGAACGCTCTCTCCTGCCCGACGTAAGCGGCCACCGCATTCGGCTGGAGCAAAGCGTTCAGCAGATATTCCGCTGCGAAGGCGGGCGTCAGCACGAGCAGGATCAGCCTGGCGATCGACCAGCACTCGCGCGCGAACCGCTCTCGGCGCTCCGGTGACCGCCACACGCGCGCGTCGAATCCCATCGCTGTTTCGCAAGCGGTCCCGCACTGTCCGCCCAAACTCCCGACAATCCGGTTCGAGCGCAGGGGTGAGTTCGCCCATTTCCGTCCGGCGAAGAGCGCGGTCACGCCGCCGCCAAACAGTCCGAGACCGATCGCGGCAGCCGCCTTGCCAATCGCGAACTCCCAGCCGAGCGTCGCCACGGTGGCGGATAGCATCGCGGGTCCGGTTATCGGTGAAGCCAGCCAAAAGGCCATGACCGGCGCCAGCGGAACGCCGCCGGCCAGAAGACCCGCCATCAGCGGCAGAACCGTGACACCACACACCGGCAGGAGCGCGCCGACAACGGTTGCCGCGACCACGGTTTGCACCGTCCGCCCGCGAAACACGGCGGCGACCCGGTCGCTGGCGCCGCTGGCCGTGATCCAGGCCGCCAGCAGAATTCCCGGAACGACGAGCGGCGTGACTTGGATCATGCCAACGACGACGAACGTGGCGGTCTCGATGGCGAAGGTGGGACGCCAGGCGAGAAGCGCGACCAGCGCCGACGCCAAGAGCCCGTAGACATGCACGGTTCTCGGACGAGCGGCTTGAATGAGTTCGGCAACCGACATGGCAGGCTCCAATTGCGTTTTGGACTATGGCGCCTCGACAGGCATTTAAAAAACAAGTAATTTTTCTTTTAGCCATCGGATTTTCAAATATGACGCAATACCTCGACAGCGATCTCCTCCGCACCTTTCTCGCGATCCATGAGGCGGGAAGCGTGACCGGCGGCGCCAGCCGCATCGGCCGTTCGCAATCGGCGACGAGTCTCCAGATCCGACAACTCGAGGAGGTTATCGGCAAACCGCTGTTCCACCGGCATGGGCGGGGTGTCACGCTGACAGCGGCGGGAGAAACGCTGCGTCCCGTCGCGCGCCAGGTGACCCGGTCCCTCGATGCGACGCTGGCGGAGTTGCGCGATGCTGGTCTTGAAGGCCGATTGCGGATCGGTATGCCCGACGATCACAGTCGGTCCGATCTGGCCAACATCATCGCAGACTTCGCCGAACGGCACCCGAATGTGGAGTTGGAGGTTCTCTGCGCGCTCGGCGCTGGGTTTGATGCCGCCCTTGCGTCCGGCGTGCTCGACATTGCCGTCCACGAGGTGCCGGAGCCGCGCGAACGCGATCGGGTCTTGCGGAAAAGTCATCTGGTCTGGATGTGCGGCCGGGACCGCGACTTTGCCGGCTCAAAGACATTGCCCGTCGCACTTTTCGACCGCGACTGTTGGTGGCGGGACCTTGCGCTTTCGTCGCTGGAGGCGGTCGGACGGCGCCATCAGGTTGTCTTCACGAGCGAAAGCCCGACCGGTGTCAGGGCTGCTGTCCAAGCAGGAGTCGCGGTCGCCCTGCTGAGTGAGTTGGAAGACACAAAGGAGCTTCGGCGCGTGCCCGAACTGCCGCGCCGACACCCGACCTATCTCGTCCTGCAAAGGGCCAAAGAGGCAAAGGGACCCATTGTCGACGCGATGTGCGAGTCAATCCGCAAAGCATTTGCCCGATAGCGCTTGCCGTTTCCCAATTGCGGACATTCAAGCGAGGGAAGCGACACACACCAATGTCGGCTGCCGGCCACCAGCCCAGCTTCGCGACCAGGCTGATTGCGATCTTCGCGATAGCAAGGATCGCAACCCCATCTCAAACCAACGGTGAAAATGTGACCCTATCCGGCGCGGCGACACCCGATTGAAGTATGGCGCATAGATCCAGCGGCGGTGCGGCGCTTTGTGACTCCGGACAGCCGCCGCTTTAGATCAATTCCGGTGAAAATCGAGTCACCGGAAATGATCTATCTCTTTGATTTTGAGCATGTTCTTGTCCGAAAACCGCACACACTTTTCGGGAACATGCTCTAGAATTCACCTCGCCGTTTGTGCTGCATGGCGTCTTTGACCATCCGGCCGAAGGCACGATCCCGGGCTCGTCTCTCGGCAAGGCTTGCTGTGTTGTGGCGCTCCTCGGCCAGAAGCTTTCGCCAGCGCTTCAGCCGGTCCGCTTCAAGCGTGCCGCCGGCAATCGCCGCCTGAACCGCGCATCCGGGTTCATTGTCGTGCGTGCAGTCGCTGAAGCGGCAGCCATTGGCCAGGTCGATGATGTCGGCAAAGACATCGTCAAGGCCGGCGGCCGCGTCGGTCAGTTGCAACTCGCGCATGCCCGGCGTGTCGAGCAGCCATCCGCCTTGAGGCATGCGGTGGAGGGATCGCGCTCGCGTCGTATGACGGCCTTTGTCGTCATCCACGCGAACGGCCTGCGTGCCAATCGCATCCACACCCGTCAGCGTGTTGACAAGCGTCGACTTGCCGACACCTGAAGACCCGAGGACCGCGACCGTTTGACCGGGACCGCACCAAACGGCGAGCCCAGCGACCGATGCCGGATCGCGCCCGTCAACGGTTTCGACCATCAGTCCCGCCTGCAGACCGTGCGCTGCTTGGGTGAAGCCTTTTGGGTTCTCCGCCAAATCCGCCTTGGTCAGAACGATGACCGGCGTCACCTCCGCGTCTCGGGCAAGCACGAGATAGCGCTCCAGGCGCGCGATGTTGAAATCCTGATTGCAGGACGACACGACGAACAGAGTATCAACATTCGCAGCGATGAGCTGAAGCGCGCGGCCGGTGCCGGCGGCCCGACGCTTGAACACGCTTTTGCGCCGCAAGACGCGAACCAAACGGAGCGACTGGCGGTCGAGCAATATCCAATCGCCGGTTGTCGGGCGTTCGTCTTCGTCCGCATCGGGCGCGGTGCGGGTGGGAATGAGTTGATCGAACGCGGGAGCGGCGACGGCGAGATGGCTGCGATGGACCGCCATCACACGGACGGGCATCGCGTGGTCGATCTCATCAGGGTCAAGTTGAGAGGCAAAGACATGGGACCAGCCGAAAGCGGCCAGTTCGGGGTGTTGAGACGTCATTGATGTTCACCAGCATATGAAGCGCGCCTGCGGCGCGCGGACAAATCAAAGCAGCCGGCACCTTGGAAGCGTCGGGCTACCTGCTGGTCAGAAACCGATGAGCGAAACCACCGCGATCGCGGATTAGCTCACCAGACCCAACCAGCTCACGCTGGAAACAATGACTGTCACAAAACCCCCTCTTCGTTCGTGGTGCCTCAGACGTAGCACAGAACGGCGCCCATTGAACTGAAAATACTGCTCTCGACGGTCCTATTGGCGGCGCGCCCTACGCCGACTCGAACACCATGACCTTGGAGACGAAGGCAGGGGTGCTCTCGACCAGCCGAAGTCCGCATTCGGCGGCGATCGCGGCGAAGTCCTCTTGCAGGTAGCTCGTGAAATACGGCTCGTGGAAATTCTGCGGGAAGATATCCAGGAGGCCGTCATAGCCCGGCACGTCCCCGGTTTGCAGAGAATCAACGATCACCACCCGGCCACCCGGCCTCAGCACCCGCGCCATCTCTGCAACAACGACGCGGCGGATCTTGGGCGGCAATTCGTGAAACAGATAGATCGAGGTGAGGAGATCCCGGCTGCCATCGGCAAAAGGCATCGCTTCAGCATTGGCGACCACCGTGTCGACCCAGGACCAGCGGCGCAGGTGTCTGCGCGTCTCGGCGATGTAGGGTTCCGACAGATCGACGCCGACAACCGGCAAGCGCGGCAGGCTCTGTTTCAACTGATCGAGAAACCGCCCGGTGCCACAGGCGACATCGACCAGTGAGGCTTGGCGCTGGTCGCGGCCCTCCAACCATTCGCGGATCGGCGGGATCGCCATCCGGCGCATGGCATTGGCGGTGCCGTTAAACAGCACTTCGACCTGGGTGTCGTAACGCGCGGCGGAGTCGTCCGAGAGCCAGCCATCGCTTTGGAAGTGAAAGTTCTGGAGATAATAGCGCGGCCGCTTGCCCTTGGTTTCGTCCGTGAAGACCTCGGCATTGTCGTTTTCTTCCCGGCGCCGATTGACGCTCGGCAGGTCGTTGAAGAAGAGTCGGGAGCGGCGAAGGATTTCGGGCAGGCTGCCGTCATGATCTGCCGGAATCGGGTAAAGGCCCGCCTCGACATTTGCCAAATCCCGGCGCAGGAGCGCACCCAGATCGGTGTAGAGACGTCGTTCGGATGGCACCGGGTTGTCGGTCTTGGGCCGTTCGTGGGTCTGCTGGCCGCGGGCGCGCGCCTCAGCCGACAGGCGCCGCATTGCCATGCCATGGCCGACATACCAGGCAAGGCGCGGACCCTGTCTCGCGCCATAGGCGGCGGCGCGGGCCAGACGTTGAAGCGGTGTCGCCAATCCAGCCTCCTTGCAGATTGCGCGGCGGATACGCCAGCGAACACATCACCCGCCTTCTGATATGGCCGTCCGTTGGCGCACGTCAATGCGCAACATGATCGCACTGCCGCGGCGTGGCGCAGCTAGCCGCGCCACTATTCCTCAGACGCCGGACCCAGGCGGCTCGGGCTTCGTCGCCCCTATCAGAAACTCCCGGTTGCCATCGCCACCCAAGACCAGCGATGGCACCGGCTCGCCCACAGTCCAGTCGGCCTTCTCCAAGAACACCGCGATATCGGCACAGACCCTGGCGTGAACCTCTTGGTCGCGAACGATGCCGCCCTTGCCGATCGCTTCGCGGCCGGCTTCGAATTGCGGCTTGATCAGCGCCATCAAAAAGGCGCCCGGTGCTGCCAAATGCAAGGCTGGCGGCAGGGCGAGCTTCAGAGAAATGAAGGAGAGATCGGCAACAATCGCGTCAGGCGCCTGGATCAGATGATCTACCGCAAGATCGCGGGCATTGACCCCCTCGATTGCCATGACGCGCGGATCGTCGGCGACCCTTCGGTCCATCTGACCGATACCGACATCGATGGCGGTCACATGCGCGGCGCCGCGCTCCAAAAGCACTTGCGTGAAACCGCCGGTCGAAGCGCCAAGGTCAAGGGCACGGCAACCGGCTGGGTCAAAACCGAAAGCATCGAGCCCGGCAATGAGCTTAAGGGCCGCGCGGGAGACATAGCCGGCGGCCGGATCGTCAATGGCAATCGATGCGCTCGGCGCCACGGTCGCGCCGGCTTTGGTCACCACCACGCCATCCACGCTGACAACACCGCGCCTTATCGCATCCGCCGCCCGCGCGCGCGATGGATAGTGGCCATCCTCAGCAAGGCGTGTGTCGAGGCGGATCATGGCAGAATCGATGGGCGGCGCGCACACGCGCGGACGCCGCGCGGCGTTGCCATCGCAATCACGCCCCTACCCCATCATTCCAAGGTCCCGCGCTGTTTGCGCGAGCTTTTTCACGCCGGTTTCGATCCGATCGGTGGCGATCGACGAAACGCCCATTCTGAATGCGGAGGTCTGGCGCGCGGTGGAGAAGAAGATCTCGCCGGGCTCGATCAGCACGCCTCTCGACTTCGCAGCCTCGGCGAGTGTTCCCGCGTCGAAGCCCAACGGTCCCGTGATCCAGATCGCTGTGCCGCCGGTTTCACGCGTCACCGTCAGCTCCGGCATGTGCCGCTCGATCGCCTCCATCAACACCTGCCGGCGCGCGGTTGCCGCCGCCGTGAGTTTGCGCACCAGCGCATCGTGGTGGCCCAGGGACAGGAACAGCGCCACGGCCCGCTGGTTGTTGGCCGGCGGGTGGCGCAGGATCATCCGGCGTAGGTCGCGCAATTCGCGGATCAGTTCCGGAGCCGCCACCACGAAGCCGATGCGCAGACCGGGCGCCAGCGTTTTCGACAGACTGCCGACATAGATCACCCGCTCCGACTGATCGAGACTCTTGAGCGCCGGCAGGGCGCCGTCGGGATCTAGAAACTGACTATCGTAGTCGTCCTCGATGATCAGGAAATCATCTTCAAGCGCCCGTTCAAGCAGGCGACGGCGGCGCCCGAGGTCCAGATTGACCGTCGTTGGACATTGATGGCTGGGCGTCGCGAAAACCAGATCGGTCTCCGGCGGGATTGCCTCCGGCACCAGGCCACGCGCATCAACGGGGATGCTCTCGATGCGGTTGGTGGCCGAGGCGAAAATGTTGCGGACATCGGGATAACCCGGTTCTTCGATCGCAACCGACGTTCGCCGGCCGATCAACAACGAGGCCAGCATATAGAGCGCGTTCTGTGCACCGAGCGTGACGATGATCTCATCCGTCTGACAAAAAATCCCGCGGCGTGGCAGGAGCCGGGCGTGGACTTGTTCGATCAACAGCGGATCGTCGCGGTCGATCATATCCGCCGCCCACGCATGGATTTCCCGAACGCCCAGCGCCATACGCGAGCACTCGCGCCAGGCGTTCGTTGGAAACAGCGAAGGATCGAACTGTCCGTAGATGAAGGGATAAGGATAGGTTTGCCAATCCGCCGGCTTGGCGATGTTGGTATGGCGCGACGGCTCGGCCACGAAGCGCTTCGCCCAATCGATGGTGGAGCGCGCAGGAGGGCGGCTCAGGCGCGAAGCATCGGTGAAGCGCGGGATGTTGGTCAGCGCGTCTGGATTGACGAAGTGGCCGCGTCTCTCGCGCGCAACCAGGAACCCCTGATCGACCAAGTCCTGAAAGGCCAGGACCACTGTGCCGCGAGCGACTCCGAGACTGTCGGCCAGGGCGCGGCATGAGGGGAGCGGCTTGTCGATCGGCACAAGTCGATCAAGCACCGCCGTCACCACGGCCTGGCGGATCTGGGACTGTAGAGTCTGGCTGCCGTCGTGGGTCAGACGGAACAGGCCGGACCACATCATCTGGCTTGAATGCTGGGCCAAAACTTGGAACCCGATCGGTTGCAGAGCGAGTATGCTGTGGCCTAACCGGTTAGGTCAAGTTTGCTCAGACTGGCTTAATCCGGTCTGCCAGTCTGGCCCTGTCTGCGCTTGCCGCAACGGCCCTACCGTGTCGCCACAGAGTGAGACACAAATAAAAACACTCTATTGGGGCAGATCAAATCGATCACTGCGTCAATTGCATGCGAGATGGAGGAGATTTACGCATGAAGTTCAAGTCACTCGTTTCCGGTCTGGCCACCGCTGCCGTGCTGAGCATCGGCGCGGCATCGGCCCAGGAGGAAATCACCGTCGCCTACTTCCTTGAATGGCCGATGCCGTTCCAGTACGCGAAGGTCAAGGGCACCTATGATGAAGCCATGGGCGTCAAGATCAACTGGGTCAGCTTCGACACCGGTACGGCAATGTCGGCGGCTATGGCCTCCGGCGACGTTCAAATCGCCGTCAGCCAGGGCGTTCCGCCGTTCGTGGTCGCGACTTCGGCCGGACAGGACCTTCAGACCATCGACGTGGCCGTATCCTATGCCGACAACGACAACTGCGTCGTGGCCGAAAAGCTTGAAATCGACAAGTCCAGCGTGAAGGAGCTTGAAGGCAAGAAGGTCGGTGTTCCGATCGGTACGGCCGCGCACTACGGCTTCTTGAAGCAGATGGACCATTTCGGAGTCGACATCTCGACCATGGACATCGTCGACATGGCCCCGCCGGATGGCGCGGCGGCCTTCGCGCAAGGCAATCTCGACATGGTCTGCGGCTGGGGCGGTTCGCTTCGTCGCATGGTCGAGCACGGCAACACGCTTCTGACCGGTGCCGAAAAAGAAGAACTCGGCATTCTGGTCTTTGACGTGACGTCTGCGCCGGCAGGCTTCGTCGCCGAGAATCCGGACCTCGTCTCGAAGTTCCTGGCCGTAACGGCCGAAGCCAATGCGGCGTGGAACGACGGGTCGAAGAAGGCCGAGATGCTTCCGGTCATCGCAAAGGATGCCGGTATGGATGAGGCCGCCACGGAAGCGACCATGGCGACCTTCGTGTTCCCGTCTGTCGAGGACCAACTGTCCGACAAGTGGCTCGGCGGCGGTTCGCAGGACTTCATGAAGGGCGTCGCCGACGTCTTCGTGGAAGCCGGCAGCATCGACAAAGCGCGCGACACCTACGAAAGCGCCGTGAACACGGGGCCGCTATCGGCACTCGCAACAAACTAAGAAATGCAACGGCCCGGACCTAAAGTCCGGGCCGTTTGCTATAAAAACAATAACGGAGGGCGAGCGTGTCAGAGCTGATCGTCGACGACGTCTCCATGCGGTTTGAACTGCCGAACGGCGACCATGTTCAGGCCCTGCAAAATGTCTCCATTTCGATGCAGTCGGGGGAGATCATGGCGGTGCTGGGGCCTTCGGGCTGCGGCAAGACGACCTTACTCAACATCGTTGCCGGCTTCCTAGCACAGACCGAGGGTCAGGTGACGCTTAACGGTGAGCCCGTCACGGGACCGGGCCAGGAGCGCGGCATGGTGTTCCAGCAAGGCGCATTGTTCGAATGGATGAATGTCCGCAAGAATGTGGCCTTCGGTCCGGTCATGAACGGTCGGCCGAAGAAAGAAACCGACGAGGTCGTCGATCACCTGCTCGATGTCACAGGTCTTCAGGATTTCAAGGAAAAGGCGATCTACGAACTGTCCGGCGGCATGCAGCAGCGCGTCGCACTGGCGCGGTGCCTAGCCAACGATCCCGAAGTCATCTTGATGGACGAGCCGCTTGGCGCGCTGGACGCGCTGACGCGTGAGAAGATGCAAGGCCTCGTCCTGAAGCTTTGGAAGGAAACCGGCAAAACCATCATCTTGATCACGCACTCCGTCGAGGAAGCTCTTCTCTTGGGCGAGCGCCTGCTTGTCATGGCGCCGCGACCCGGGCGCATCCACAAGGAGTATAGTCTCCCCTTCGCAGACCTGGGCGTTAACGCCGATTTGCGCGAGGTGAAGAAACATCCGGAGTTCGGCCCGCGCCGTGAAGAGATCCTGTCGATGATTTGGGACATGGAAGAAGAGATCATGGGCCGGACGGAGGGTGACGCATGACCATTCTTCTGCTCTACGTCGCGATCTTCGTGATCGCCTTTGTCGTCTATCACCAGGCGCAAAAATTCGTCCATCACGCAACCGACTTCACGAGCCTGAAGACGGTCACCTTCGGCGATGAAAGCGCCGTGACAGCGACGCGCGCCGCGTCGATCATCTCCGTCGTGGCGATCTTCCTGATTTGGGGCGCCTTCACCGGCTCCAAATTGACACCGATCCACGCGCCGGGCCCATTCATCGGCGACACCTCGTTCTCCTACACAGCGCAAACCGAGGACGGACAGACCGACGACGCCACGGTGTTCGTTCGCGTCTTTCGGGTTGGCGAAGAGGTCGAAGACCCCACGCCCACGGGCGCGGACGATGGCTTTGCCAAGAACGATGTCGCCTCACTCGGCGCATGGCGCAGCACGCTGATCCGCGTCGACCGCAATGACGAGATCGGCCGCGACGCCGGTGCAACCGTCGTCGCCGTGAACGGCCAGTCGATCGAGCCCGGCGGCGAAGTGCAGATCGATACAGGCCGCGTCACGATGACGCCGAAGGGCACGCTGAACTTTGAACCGAGCAAGGGCTGGCAGATGGAGCCGATCTGGCTGCCGGCGCCGGAGGCCGTCTGGTCCCGCCTCACGGAGATCGCGCAGCAAGGCTATCAGAACTCAACGCTGTTGCAGCACTTGGGCTGGTCCTTGTTCCGTGTCGTTGGCGGGTTCATCGCCGGCAGTATCGTTGGCATTCCGCTCGGCTATGCGATGGGGCTGTCCGGCTGGTTCCGTGGCTGGTTCGATCCGATCGTCGAATTCATGCGCCCGGTCCCGCCGTTGGCCTTGATCCCGCTGGTGATCATCTGGGCCGGCATCGGCGAGACCGGCAAGATCATTCTCTTGTTCCTGGCGGCGCTGTGGATCATGACGATCGCGGCCCGGGCGGGCGTGTCCGGTGTGAAGATCACAAAGGTCCACGCCGCCTACTCGCTCGGCGCGTCGCGCTGGCAGATCATGCGCCACGTCATCATCCCGAACTCGCTACCGGAGATCTTTACCGGCGCGCGGGTTGCCATGGGCGTGTGTTGGGGCACGGTGGTTGCGGCCGAACTGGTGGCGGCTGAAAAAGGCGCCGGCATGATGATCATGGTGGCATCGAAGTTTCAGCTCACCGACATCGTCATCATGGGCATCATCCTGATCGGCATCATCGGCTATGGCATCGACATGCTGATGCGGCAGATCGAGAAAATCCTGATCCCATGGAAGGGTAAAGGCTAGAGCGAAGGCCCGTCGTTTCTTCGAGAGCGTTCAAGTTTAAGGGGCGGCGTCCTTGGGGTGCCGCCCCTTTGGTATTCGATGATCGACCTAGCCGGTTGCGGGTTTGTAGCTTCCAGACGCTGCTTTGGCCTTCGACATCGCAGCCATCGCCTCGCTCGCCGTCATCAATTTCGTGGTCGAGCCGCCAGAGAACGCACCCGAGGCACCGACCACAAGGGCGCCGGCCGCCATCGCCTCGTCGTCCGGTGCCTCGATGATGGCTATGACGTCATCTTCACCGAAACAGAAAAACAAGCTGTGGAGCTTACCGCCGACCGCCTCGATGAGCGGGCGCGCAGCGGCTTCGCGGTCTTGCGGCGAGTCCACCATCGCTTTCAGCGAATCCGTGGTGTAGCGGCCTTTGAACAGATAGTGTGGCATTGTCATTCCCTCCCTGGTTAGAGCATCGGGCGGTACTATTGGATCATTCTATTTCGTAGCCGTTGCGCGCGCCTGGTTGTGACCGCACCGCAGCGCGATGCCGTGGCATCGGGCGAGGATTGAGCGCGATCAGGCGTCCAACGGGGCGAAACCCTGCGGGCCGGGTCATTTTGCGCCAATATGCTTTGAAAAAATGCTCGGCCG
>JANQPO010000011.1 GCA_028289445.1 Tepidamorphaceae bacterium | reverse complement strand
GGGCGAGGATTGAGCGCGATCAGGCGTCCAACGGGGCGAAACCCTGCGGGCCGGGTCATTTTGCGCCAATATGCTTTGAAAAAATGCTCGGCCGATGCTATGGCATCGCCCTGTGCTTTTTCCTCGATCTTGACGCAAAATGCCCTCGGTAGAATGCTGCAATAGTACCACCCGATGCTCTAGGCGATTGCAACTCTATCACAATTCGCGATCGAGACTGTGATGACCCCCACAGCTGGACCGCCCACTTTCGCGATGAGGCGTCAACGCCTATATCGTGGAGAGCGCAATGGAACGACGATTCGCACAACCATGACCCTTACTCGACTGTTCGGCGGGCCGCCCTTGGCCGTGCTCCTCAAGCTTGTTGTTCTTTCGGTCATTGTCGGCGTGGTCCTGTCAGCACTCGGCCTTAGCCCCTACGACATTGTCGATAGCTTCATCGATCTTGTCGTCCGGATCTATGAGATGGGCTTTGACGCTATCGAATTGGCTCTGCGCTATTTCCTTCTTGGCGCGGTCATCGTCTTTCCGATCTGGCTGATTTCGCGGCTCTTGAAGCGCTTCCAGACGCGCGAATAGCTGCTATAAACGGCGAATGTGCCGCTGCTAGTGCGGCTTGGCACCGCAGATAGACAACTCACACGCGTGCGACCATCGTAAGCACGCACATCAATGACAAAGTATTGTCACATGGCTGGCGCATGAGTGGTGTTCCAGCCTGCTGAGAACTCATGGAGAGGCCAATGCACGTCGATTTCCCGCATGTGGACGGGACGCCACAGGATTTTGCCCCCACGCGTGACACACTGGGCGGACGGATTGGACGCGCGCGCGACGCGCTTGACCTTTCGACGGCGCAATTGGCGCGTCGCCTCGGCGTCAAGACGGCGACGATGCAGGCGTGGGAAAGCGATCGGTCGGAACCGCGCTCCAACAAGCTGGTAATGCTCGCCGGAATCTTGAATGTCAGTCCGTCTTGGCTGCTGGTCGGCCGCGGCGACGCGCCGAGCGATGAGGTCGAGGCGGAATCCGCTGAAATCCGGGATATTAAATCGTCTTTGTCGCTGCTGCACATTCAAGCGCGTCTATTGAGCGAGCAGATTGCAAGCCTGGTTGACCGCCTGGACGAGCGCGAAGCCGAGCGCGCGGCGTAGCGCGCTGAGCTAAGCGTATCGTGTGGTTTTAGTGCGGTCGATCGTTCGCGGGGCGCTTTAGTTCAGAATCAGAGTCGGAAACACGCTTTATCTATCTGATTTTTAGTATGTTTCCGCCGAAACGAGGTGCACCCATTTGGGGAGCTTGCCTTAAGCGTTCAAGGTCTCCTTAACCGCTTTTGCAAGCTGCTTCAGCGAGAACGGCTTGGGCAGGAACACGAACTCCTCGCCCTCGGGCAAGTTTTTCTTGAACGCTTCCTCGGCGTAGCCCGAAACGAAGATGATCTTCAGGTCGGGGTTCGTCTTGCGCAGCTCGACCAGGAGTGTCGGTCCGTCCATCTCCGGCATGACGACATCGGACACGACCAGATCGACCTGACCCTCCTCGCCCGCCATGACTTCCAGGGCAACGGCGCCGGTCTCGGCTTCCAGAACCGTGTAGCCGCGCGACGCCAGCGCCCGCGCGGCGAACGCCCGCACCGCGTCTTCGTCTTCGACCAGGAGAACGGTACCGTGGCCTGAGAGGTCGGCCGGCTCCGGTTTGACCGGCGCCTTCTCCACGATCTCGCCCTCTGTGGCCGCGAGGCGCGGGAGATATATGGAAAACGATGTCCCCTTCCCCTCAACGCTCGATGGGAACACATAGCCGCCGGTCTGTTTGATGATGCCGTAGACCGTTGAGAGTCCGAGGCCCGTACCCTTGCCGACCTCCTTGGTGGAAAAGAACGGCTCGAAGATCTTTTCCATGATCTCGGCCGACATGCCTGACCCGGTGTCGGTCACTTCGATCAGGACAAAATCCTCATTCGGCATGATCGACTGGTCGAGCTTGGCAACATCGTCGGCGGCGACGTTTTGGGTGCGAATGGTCAGCGTGCCTCCGTCGGGCATCGCGTCACGCGCGTTAACGGCCAAGTTGATGATGACCTGTTCAAGCTGGCTCAAATCGGCCTTGACCGGCCATAGGTCCTCGCCGTGCTCGACCTTCAAGGCAATGGTTTCGCCGATGAGCCGGCGCAGGAGCATCGACAGATCGGAGATCGATTCCGACAGATGCAGAACTTGCGGCCGCATGGTCTGCCGTCGCGAGAACGCCAACAACTGGCGCACCAGGCCGGCGGCGCGGTTGGCGTTCTGCTTGATGTTCATGATGTCCGGGAACGACGGATCGGTCGGCTTATGGTTGGCCAGAAGTAGATCGGAGAAGCCGATGATGGCCGTCAGCACATTGTTGAAATCGTGGGCGATGCCGCCGGCTAGCTGACCGACCGCCTGCATCTTTTGCCCCTGTGCGAACTGCAACTCCAGCGCCCGCTGATCGGTGGTGTCGATCGCATAGGCGATGATGGCATCCTTGCCGGCGTCGGCATCGGGCACCGGGCTGATGAAGAGCCGGCCGCTGCGGCGCTTGTCGCCCTTGAACGTCACCGAAACCGGTGCGACGGCCTTTTGGTGTTCGGCGGCCTCGGCCAGCGCCGCCGTCAAAGCCGCCTGATCCTCGTCGGACAGAAGGTCCGCCAGTGTGACCAGCGACTCGTCATTACCCGTACGCTCTGCGCTGAACTGGCGCGCGAATGCGGCATTGGTGCGGCTGATCGTGCCATCGGCCGCGCAGGTGGCGATCGCGATCGGAGCGGAGTTGAAGAACCGGGCAAACCGCACCTCGGCGGCGCGCAAGTCCTCCGAAATGTCTTCGCCATGACTGCGGTTCAGCACCAGCGACCGCGACGCGCCGATGGTCCCGTCGGCAGCAAACGACACGCGATGAAGGATCCGAACCGGGAATGCCGTTCCGGACCGCTGCACAAAATCGACGTCGAATATCTCGGTGCGAACTTCACCCGGGACCGGCGCCATCGACGACAGGAGCGCGGCGCCGTCTCCCGCCACCATATCGCGTAAGCTCAATCCACCGGTGGTCGTCTCGCCGAGATCGATATCGAGCCAGCCGGCAAGCGTGGCGTTCATATAGCCAATATGACCTTCAGCGGTGGCGGAGAAGAAGCCCGCTGGAGCGTGGTCCAGAAAATCGATCGCGTGCTGAAGCTCCTGAAAAACGCCCTCCTGGCGCTCGCGATCTTCGGTGATATCGTCGATCTGCCACACCGACATCTTGCGGCGGCGCCCGGACCCGTCGACCTTTTGAAGCGGCCAGGTGCGGATTCTAAGCCAGACTGCGGGATCGTCCGATCCCTCCGGTGCTGCGATCCGCACCTCCTCGTGGTGGAAACGCCGGTCGCGGGAGGCTCTTGAGAGCCTGTAGGTCGCCTCGGCCATATCCGGATTGCCGGCATAGAGTTTGCCGGGCAAAGCAGCGCCGGCCGCCGACTGCGCGCCCGAGAGCGTGAGATAGCCCCGGTTGGCCCAAACGACGCGTTCGGACTCGTCGACCAGCACCATGGCCGCGTCCACCGTGTTGACGATGGCGTCCGACAGGCCGCTGGGCCTGACGTCGCTTCGAAACCGCAAGATGCCGACGGACGCGGCAAACAGAGAAAACACGCCGATGACCGACAACACACCCAAGAGCGCAAACACCAGGGGGGCGGCCTGGTCGCGCGGCAACACGGCGAGCGCGATCGCGACCGCGATGAACATCACCGCCAGGATCAAGACAGCGACAAACCCCGTGGGCCGGGCGGGTGCGGCCGCCGGGGCTTCTGGCGTTTGTCCGGTGATTTCCATTCCGCTCATGTCAGATCAGGCTTTGTGTCACCAACCGGTCTTTATCGAGACGAATCGCGGCATTGCGATGGCACTGTAGGATCAGGACCCATTAATGTCATCCATTCTGCGCGCGTAAATTTGGTCGTTGAACAGGAGCGAAGGTGAGGGAAATGTGGTTCATTTTCAAAGCTTTGCGACGTATTCAGCGACCAAATTCACCGCGCCCTTCGGGTCGGGCGGCAAGCACCGGCGCAGGCCCGCTCAATGCTCGCAAAGGCAACCAGCCTTTCCTTGCGCTTGAACGAACCTGCTCCAATACCTGTCGCCGAACAGAATGACATGAGATTAATGGGCCCCGACCCTCGCCGATCAGTCGGGCGATGCGCGCCATTTCCGCTTCTCGTTCAACTGGAAAACGTAGGAAATGAGTTGAGCGACGGCCTTGTAGTGCTCCGGTGGGATTTCCTCATCGACCTCAACGGCGGCGTGTAGCGTGCGTGCCAGAGGCGGATTCTCTATGACGGGAACGTCATGCTCCAGCGCGATGCCGCGGATTCGCAGCGCGACGGCCTCGGTTCCCTTCGCGACGCACAGCGGCGCTGGCGTCGTTTCGTCATATCTCAGCGCCACGGCATAGTGCGTCGGGTTGGTCACGACGACAGTCGCCTGTGGCACAGCCGCCATCATCCGCTTGCGGCCACGCTCCATACGCACCTGGCGCAGCTTCGCTTTGACCGTCGGATCGCCTTCCGCCTGCTTGTACTCGTCTTTGACTTCCTTCACCGTCATACGCTGCCGCTCAAACCATTTGTGGCGCTGGTAGAGATAATCGAGCCCGGCAATCGCGCCGAAAATCGCGACAACGGCGGCCAGAACCTTCAGAGCCATGTCCTGAATCATCGTCAGGAGCATGGCCGGTTCCAGCATGATCATCAGATCGAGCTTGTCGCGCTCCGGCCAAACGACGGCGAAGAGAACGCCGCAAACGACCGCAAGCTTGAACAGGCTCTTGGCGAAGTTCACGAGGCTTTGCGACGAAAACAAACGCTTGGCGCCGGCAATCAGCGATATCTTCGACAGTTTCGGCTTTATCGGCTCCGCTGACAGCACCAGCGGATGCTGGATGAGGTTGGCGACGATACCAAGCGCGGCGATCAACGCCATGGGGATCACCAAAACGCCGAGAAGAAGAAGGATGATCTCGTGCCACAGCGCCCGAAGCACGCTGCCCGTGAGCTCGATCTGGTGTGCGTGCCCTAAAAACCCGTTCAGGCCGAAGCCAATGTCGGAGAACATCGATCCCGCGATCAACATGACCACGGCCGCGCCGCCCATGAGCACGAAGAAGCTACCGACCTCAGGGCTCTTGGGAACGTCGCCTTTCTTGTAGGCTTCCTCTAGCTTTCGGTGGGACGGTTCCTCTGTTTTTTCGTGTTGTTCCGGTTCGTCGGCCATGGCGCACCCTCTACCCTAGCCGCCCTGGACCAGGAACGGCGCGATCCCGCCGTGCAGGTAGTCCATGAACCAGGCCATCATGGCTGAAATCATGATGGCGAAAATCAGAAATCCGAGCAGAATGTTCATCGGCATGGCGATGAAGAACACCTGAATCTGCGGAATCAGACGCGAGATGATGCCCATGCCGAGATAGAAAATCAGCCCGAAGGCGATAAATGGCGCTGCGATCTGGACCGCGATTTTGAACGAGGTCGTGACGGAGTTCAAAGCCATCGCAGCGAAATCGCCGACCGGCAGCACGGCGTCGGTCGGAAACAGCGTGTAAGAGTCATGAATGGCAGCAATCAACAAGTGATGGGTGTCGCTCGCCAAAATAAGCGTGATGGCCAGGACCGACATGAAGCTGGAGAATAGGGCGCCCTGGATCCCTTGCGTCGGATCGACATTTTGCGCGAATCCCAGGCCCATCTGAAATGCGATCGTCGTCGCGGCCACCTGGATCGCACCCATGAGGAGGCGAACAACGAGGCCGATACCGATGCCGATCAAGATCTCGCGCATGAGCGCCGCCAGCATGCCCGCCAGGGTCGGCGGAATCGTCGTGCTCATGTCGCCCAAAAGCGGCATGAGCGTCGCGGTCAGCACGAGCGCAAAAACCAGCCGCGCGCGTAGCGAAATGCCGCGTTCACCTAAAGCCGGCAGGATCATGGCGAGTGCGCCTACGCGCGCGAAGACCAAAAGGAACAGATAGGTCAGCCCCGACAGGGCATTGAGATCCATCGACCGCCTATCCGCCGACGATCTTGTCCGCGACCCGCGCCATGTAGCTGCCCATCGCTTGTCCCATGAACGGCAGCGCCACCAGAAGCGCCAAGAAAATCGCCAGGATCTTTGGCACAAAGACCAAGGTCATTTCTTGGATTTGCGTGAGCGCTTGGAAGAGCGCGATCACGACGCCAACGAAAAGCCCGACCAACATGAGCGGGCTTGCGACCGCCATCAGGGTCCACACGCCGTCGCGTGCGATATCGAGGACTTCGGGAGCGTTCATGTCATCACCGTCGCCGCACGATCGTCAGATCGGCATGTTCATGATTTCCTGATAGGCGCTGATCATCCGATCGCGAACGGTCACCATGGTCTCCATCGCCAGCTCGGTCTCGGCTATTGCGGTGACCACATCGACCATGTCGCCTTTGCCCTGGACGACGGCGGCGATTTGCGCCTCCGTCTTTTGGCCGGCTTCCACGGCGCCTTGCATGGCTTCGGCGACCATTTCGCCAAAGCCACCGGCATCGGCGCCGGAAGACCCTTTCGCGCCGGTCGCCGGATTGGCCGCCTCAAGATAGGCACGGGCGGCGGCAAGAGCGTTTGCGTTCATCGCGGTCTCCCCTTAGAGCGTTCAGGCGCGCAAAATGTCGAGCGTGCGGGCCAGCATTTGGCGCGTTGCTGTGATCACATTCAAATTGGCCTCGTAAGAGCGCTGCGCTTCGCGCAGATCTGCCGTCTCGATCAGTGTGTTGACGTTCGGTCGCTTCACATAGCCCTTGTCGTCGGCGGCCGGATGCCCCGGCTCATGGACGAGCCGGAAGGCGCTCTGGTCAGGCCGGATGCGGTCGACCTGCACGGTCTGAGCGTTGATCTCCCGGTCCAGCGTGGCTTTGAATGTGGATACCCGGCGGCGATAGGGATCGGCGCCCGGTGTATCGGCCGTCGATTCGGCATTGGCGATGTTTTCCGCGATCACCCGCATCCGGCTGGTCTGCGCTTTCAGACCGGACGCTGCGACCATGAGCGGTTTCATGAATTCCATCATCGCCCTTCGTCTCCCTTCAAATCGGCCGACTACCGTTGACCGGTGGCGGCGATGCGCAACAGGCTCATGGCGCGGCTGTAAAGCGAAGTGGCCAGTTGGTAGTCCATCTGGTTTTGCGCCACCTTCATCATCTGCTCTTCGAGAACCACACCGTTGCCCTCCGGGGTGACTTCCCAACCGTCAATCTTGCGATCGACGCCGAATTCCGCCGACTGGTTGGCCGGCACGATGTGCTGGACATCCGTGCGCGCCACGCCAAGCGAGGCAACCCGTGCGTTTGAGCCGAAATCAGGCGCCTTGAGTTCCTGCGCCCGGAACCCGGGCGTATCGGCGTTGGCAACATTTTCCGCCAGCACCCCTTGTCGCTGCTGGTGCCACTTCAATTTCGATTTCAAACTGGCAATGACCGGAAAATCCGAGAGCATGGCGGCCTCCCGTCATGGGTCACGGGCGTCGCGATATGCGACTCGCATCGTGAACCCGGCAAAACTTTCCGATGCCAGCCTTAATAAATGCTTAATTGCGTTTACCGTTGATTGACGATCAGATGTCGCGGATTTCCTGTGCTGGGGCATTTGACAGGAGTCATTTGTTAACCCTTTCTTAGGGCGAAGCCCGGCAGAAATTGCCGGCGGTTTTAACGGTTCGATCACCTTCGCGCCGCACCCGGCGTCCGCGTCGGGATCTTTGCAAACGGAGACGGTCCCCATGGATCTGGGACTTACGGCACGTTTCATCATCGCCTTCGTGGTCGTTCTGGCCCTGATCGGCCTGACGGCCTGGCTGATCCGGCGGTTCTCCGGCGGTGCCGGCCTGCCCTATGGCTGGTCGCGCGGTCGCGAACACCGAATCGAGGTTCTCGACGCAACGGCCGTCGATCCCAAGCGCCGGCTGGTGCTGGTGCGGCGCGATCATGTCGAGCATCTCGTCATGATTGGCGGTGCCAACGATCTTGTTGTCGAATCGGGCATCGCCCCTCCGCCCGCCGTCGCGGCCGCGCGCACGGAGACCGACAAGGAGAGCGACAAAGAGCCGGCTGTCCAGGCTAAGCCAGAACCGACACTGGCCAAAGAAGATGCGATACAGGAGCTGCCGGCCATGCCGAAGCGCTCGCTGACGCCCAAACCCCGCGACACCGGCAAGCCCGCCTTCAAGTCTCGCGCGACATCGACAATCACCGCTGCTTCGCAGGACAAACCAGCGCCAGCCCAGAAGGCACCGCCGAAAACCGACGCCGACGAGGAACTTGCCGGCCTCACCGATATGGCCAAGCGCCTGGAAACAGCCTTGAAGCCACTGGAGATGGCCAAGAGGTCGAATACCAAGGGCTCCGGCGACGCGAAGAACAAGGCCGCCAGCAAAACATGACCCGGGTTGCGCCGCCCGACGCACAGCACAATCCCTCAAGCCAGCGCGCCACGCTGTCGTTTGCGGCAGCGGCGATCCTGTTTGTGCTGATCGTCGGGTGGCCAACCGAACTGTCCGCCCAGCAACTTAGCATCGACTTTGGCGAAGGCGCCGGTTTGACGGAGCGCGCGGTTCAAATCATCGCGCTGATCACGATCCTATCGCTGGCGCCGTCGATCCTGGTCATGGTGACGTCGTTCACCCGTATCGTAGTCGTGCTGTCGCTGCTGCGCACGGCGATCGGGCTTCAGACCGCACCGCCGAACTCAGTCATCGTCAGCCTGGCGCTGTTCCTCACCGCATTCGTGATGGCGCCAGTGTTCCAGTCCGCCTACAACGCCGGCATCCAGCCGCTCATCAACGAGGAAATCGATACGACCGAAGCGTTTGAACGCTCAACCGCGCCGTTTCGGACTTTCATGCTGTCGCATGTGCGGGAAAAGGATCTTCAGCTTTTCGCCGATATCAGCAATGAGACACCGGAGACGCCCGAGGAGATCAGTCTGCGGGTGCTCGTTCCAGCCTTCATGATCTCGGAGCTGCGGCGGGCCTTTGAAATCGGCTTCCTGCTGTTCGTGCCATTCATCGTCATCGACATGGTCGTCGCCTCTGTCCTCATGTCGATGGGCATGATGATGCTGCCGCCGATCATCATCTCCCTGCCCTTCAAGCTCATCTTCTTCGTGCTAGTCGACGGCTGGCACCTGGTCGCCGGCAGCCTGGTCAAGAGTTTTGGGGGATAGCGGCGGTCGGTAGGTTTGCGGACAAAGCCGCCACTCCTAGAGCCACGATGAACGTCATCTAAGTGCTTTATCGGATTGCTTGCCGCGTTCAATCTCTGTTGCCAGAGCATCCATTTTGGAAGCCCAAAAGTGCCGAAGCTGATCCAGCCAATCATTTACGTCGTCAAATCCGGAAGGATCAATTTCGTAACAGCGCTTTGCACCGTCTTTGCGCACTTTTGCAAAGCCGGTGTCACGCAAAATGCGAAGATGCTGTGAGACTGCGGATTGAGAAATGCCAAACTCGGCCTCAACGACTTTAACGATTTCACCTGACGCATGTTCTTTCTGTGAGATCAGCTCCAGGGTCCTGCGGCGCACGGGGTCGGACAGCACATCAAAGGCGTTCATTCGTCCTCGCCAGTGTAGAACGCAGCAGTGCGCTCTGCGGTTTCCTTGGCGATCTGCGCGTCTGTTCCGGCCTCTGTGTGGGCCTTGCCCCATGCTTCGGCCCATCCACGCAATGTGGCCTTGCCTGTCGCGCTCACGGACCAAGCTTCTCCGACCTCGATGGTCGATGTTCCGTCGCCGGATAGGTGCATTTCCAGCCCTAGCATAGCCAACTCCCACCCGACGCCGGTCGCACCGGGGCCGTACCGCTCCCAATGTGCCTGGCTTTTTGGGTCCGTCGGATGCTCATGTTCGAGGGTCAAGAGTGTGCCTTCGTCTGATTGCTGGATTGTGACATTGACCCAACTGGTGTTTCCTCCGAACTCCCAGGTAAGAGCCAAGTGCCTGGGCGGTTCGCAGACGACAATATCACCCTCCGCATTGCCTTCTATTGAGAAGCGCCCGCCTTGTTTGAAATCACCAGAAACTTTCGCGAACCAGCGTTGCACGCGCTCCCTGTCCGTCAAAGCACCCCACAAATCTGCCGGAGTCGTGGGGTAGTGCCGACTTGCACGCACGATGTAGGTCCGGGCTCCTTCGCGTTCACCGCTGACGACCTCCCGAAAGGACGCTCCAAGAGCTTCGATGGTTTCCATCTCCTTGTCCTCACCAGATTCAATCATATTAGTCACTACTAATATGACTCTTGGCTAATATCAATGAACTTCCGAGGGGCGCATTCACTGCGGCGCCGAATTATGGAGCTATGGGCTCACGGCGACCGCTCATCCTGGCGAGGCCGGTCGGCAAAGCTAGAGCACTTTCGGTGAAAGTTGAGTCACCGAAAATGCTCTAGCTCTTTGATTTTGAGCATGTTCTTGTCCGAAAACCGCACACACTTTTCGGGAACATGCTCTACTCGCGATTGAAGGATTCAGGCCGGGAGTCTAAATCACGCCCAGTCTCCTCACGCCTGCAACTCCGCTAAAATCTCCTCAAGCAGCGTCATGCCGGCGCCCCAACCCCGATCCATGCCTTCTAGCGCGCCGGCGAAGCAGGCGATTTCGGCATCGGTGGCGTCGTGCGGCACCCAGGTCAGGCGCATCTTGGTTTGACCGCCCTCTTCCTCGAACGTCACGGTCGTCAACAAGACGCTCGGCCAGTCCGCCATCATCGGATTCGGTGCGATACTCCATTCGGCATCGGTCGTCGATTGAAGCATGACGAGGCGCTCCGGCGGCACGACCTCTGTGTATTCGCATTTTTGATAGTTGGAGTTGCCGTCCCACTTCATCTCGTTGAGCCACAAGCCACCGGGTTTGACATCGAGACGGTGGATGATCGTCTCGACATTGGGGCCGTACCACCGTGCTAACAGTTCCGGCTCCGTCCAGGTTCGCCAGACAAGCGCGCGCGGCGCGTCGAACACCCGCTCCAGGACATAGGTCGGCAAGTCACTCATCGCTGGTTCCCTCTCCATCGGTCTTCAGTTCCTCAAGCAGGCCGTCGAGCTGATCGAAACTCGATGACCAGAACGCCTTGAACTCTTCCAGCCAGTCGACCGCAGCGGCCATCGGTTCTGCCTTCAGCCGCGCCGGCCGGCGTTGTCGGTCGATGGCCCGCTCGATCAAGCCGGCGCGCTCAAGCACTTTCAAATGCTTCGACACGGCGGGCTGGCTCATATCGAAGGGTGCAGCAAGCTCCTTGACGGTCGCCTCGCCAGTCGCGAGCTCGGACAGGATCGCGCGGCGTGTCGGATCGGCGAGCGCGGAGAAGATCGCGTCGAGATTCGGTGACGCTTCAATATAACCGATTTGTTCCATAACTTATTAGTTATATAAATTCACGAACGGCGTCAACGCCGGCGATGGAACTGCGGCCTCAGACAGAGGTACCCTCGCCCATCGGCCAATCGACGATGAAGTCTTCGTAGTCGTCGACGGATATTGCCGCCTCGGCGACGATCCGTCCTTTGACGGAGATACCCGCCGCCACGACCGAGTCAGGATCGCTGGACACCAGCGGATGCCACCAATAGAGATCGCGTCCCTCGGCAACCAACCGATAGGCGCACGTCGGTGGAAGCCACGCGGTCTCACGGACCATGGCGGGCGTCAGCGACAGGCAGGTCGGCACGCGCTCCACCCGATTGTCATAGTCCGTGCAGCGGCACGTCCCCTCGTCGAGCAGGTGGCAGGCAATGTTCGTATAGTGAACCTCCTCGGTGTCGACGTCTTCCAGTTTCAAGAGGCAACACCGGCCGCAGCCGTCGCACAGGCTCTCCCATTCCGACGCGTTCAACGCATCGAGCGATTTCGTCTTCCAGAACGGCGCTGCGCTATCGTCAGCGAACCGGTTCACCTTGCCGTCAATCTGTGTCATCTCTCACTTGCCAAGCGCGCTGCTCGTTCAATAGGTATAGTATCGCGCGAAAGGCGGTGATGACACGTGTTCGACCCCTTTAAGAAGCTGAACAAGCCGCAGTCGCGGCTGAAACTGCTGGAACTCGATTCCTGGATCGACGCCGGCCTTTTCAGCATGTTCTCGTCGCTTAAGAACGGCTACGAGTCCTTTTCAACGTTCATGTACCGGTTTCGCGTCGGTGGCATTAAGCGCTGGGCCGTCGAGCTGACGTCGGAAGCCGCGAGCATCGGCACGATCGGCGCCGTCGTCTTTCTCGCCTTCGCCATTCCGGCCTTTTATGAAACCGACGACGAGAACTGGCTGGCGACCGGCGAGTACAGCGTCACCTTCCTCGACCGTTACGGCACGGAAATCGGCAAGCGCGGTATCTTGCGCAACAACACGGTGCCGCTCGAGGAAATCCCCGATGTCATGATCAAGGCGGCGCTGGCCACGGAGGATCGGCGCTTCTTTATCCATTTCGGCATCGACTTCATCGGCACCTTCCGCGCCGTCCTTGAAAATCTTCGCGCCGGAGGCATCGTTCAAGGCGGATCATCGATCACGCAGCAGCTTGCCAAGAACCTCTTCTTGACCTCGGAGCGCACGCTGGAGCGCAAGATCAAGGAGGCCTATCTGGCGCTGTGGCTTGAGGCGCGCCTGACGAAGAAGGAAATTCTGAAGCTTTATCTCGACCGCGCCTATATGGGCGGCGGTGCCTTCGGCGTCGACGCGGCGGCCGATTTTTACTTCGGCAAGTCGATCCGCGATATCTCGCTGGCCGAGGCGGCGATGCTGGCCGGCCTGTTCAAAGCACCGACCCGCTACGCGCCGCATATCAACCTACCGGCGGCCCGGGCGCGCGCCAACGAAGTGCTCGACAATATGGTGGAGGCCGGCTTCCTGACCGAGGGCCAGGTCTATGCGGCGCGCAAGAACCCGGCCAAGGCGGTCTCCAAGGCGGATTTCTACACACCGGATTTCTTCCTCGATTACGCTTATGACGAAGTCCTGCGGCTGGCCGCCGACTCGCCCGACCGCGTCTTGACGGTCAAAACCACCGTTGACTCCAATTTGCAGAAATTTGCCGAGCAGTCGGTTGAGACGATGCTGCGGCAGAACGGTTCCGCGCGGCGCGTGAAGCAGGCCGCGCTCGTGTCGATGGACCTTGACGGCGCCGTCCGGGCCATCGTCGGCGGACGCGATTATGGCGAAAGCCAGTTCAATCGGGCGATCCAGGCGGTGCGGCAGCCGGGCTCCTCGTTCAAGCCGTTCGTCTATCTGACCGCGCTGATGAACGGGTATTCGCCCGAAAGCGTCGTTACTGACCGACCGATTAACATCGGCGGCTGGACACCGCGCAACTACAACGGTCGGTTCGCCGGGCGCATCACGCTAACCAACGCGCTGGTCCGGTCGATCAACACGATACCGGTACAACTCGCGCAGGCCATCGGCCGCGGCAAAATCGTGGAGACGGCGCGCAAGGCCGGAATCAAGTCCGACATGATCATCTCGCGTTCGCTGCCGCTTGGCGCCGCTGACCTGACGGTGATGGAGATGACGGGCGCTTATGCGACGTTCGCTGCGGGCGGCAAGCAGGCCCAACCCTATGGCGTTCTTGAAATCCGCACCTCTTCCGGCGAGAAAATTTACGAACACTGGCGCCATGCGAAGAAGCGCACGCAGGTCTTCCCGCGCGACAAGGTTGAAGAGCTTAACGTCATCCTCTCGCAGGTCGTGGCCCGTGGCACCGGCCGGCGCGCGATCCTCGAAGGTCTCCAGGCAGCAGGTAAGACGGGCACGACGAACGGTTATCGTAATGCCTGGTTCATGGGTTACACGGGCAAATACGTCACCGGCGTCTGGTTCGGAAACGATAACTACTCGTCGACCGCCCGGCTGACCGGCGGCAATCTGCCGGCGATGACCTGGCAGCGTTACAATGCCTATGCCCATGAAGGGGTCGAAGTGCCCGATATCCCTGGTGTGCCCGGATCGGGCACCGGAACCGAAGTCCTGATCTCTGCAGCAGACGAGGATGAGGATGGTATCACGAGCGGCCGACCGCGCCTGCTTTCCGTACCGACCCAACGCCTGCTGCGCACCATCGCCGACGACTTCGATCGATTGCTGACCGTCGCCGAAGCGCCGACCAATCGCCGCAATCTGGCCTCGGTCGCCGATCAGTGAGACCCTGTCCCATGCGGCGTGACGATAATCGTGTCATCCGTTACTTCCTTTTGCCGCTCATGTGCGGCCTTATCGCATGGGCCATCGGGCTGGCCTCGGCGAATCTCGCGCTCGATCGCGGTTTCGGATTCCAGAAGAAATCGAGCGGACCCTGGTCCGGATGGGTCCGGGCGACCGCACCGACAGCCGATCCCTACACCCAGGCGCATTTCGGGCGAAACGGCGAACTTCCGCCGCCACCGCTTGAAAGTCTCTTCTTCACGGCACAGGCGGACAGTGTCGGCGCAGCGCTCTCCGGTGCGTGCGATTATGTGATCACCGGCCAGTTTCCGCCGGCCAGACACTGGACTTTGACTGTTTTCGATGCGGACGGCAGCTTGATTGTCAACCCAGCCAATCGCTACAGCCATTCCAACGCGACGGTGGTTTACGCCACCGACGGGCGCGTCGAAGTGACTCTGTCGGCACTGCCGCAGCCCGGTAACTGGCTGCCCATTGCGACCGGCAAAGACCACATCTTTGCCTTGGCCCTTTACGATTCGCCTCTCGCGACGGAAGCCTTTCTGGCCGACGCGGTCCTTCCTGACATTCGTCGCATCCGGTGCCGCTCATGATCCCGGCCTTGTGGATGCTCGGCACAATCTTCTTGGCGGTGGTCATTCACATCGGCGCCGTTTTGGCGATCCCACGGGTGGCGTCGGAGACCGCGTGGCAGCGGCTCTACGGATCACTCGAACCCAACAGCGCGCGTGTGTTGCCACAAGCCGCGCCCGGCGCCACGACCCTCGATTTCATGGATCCCATGATGATTGTTGCCGTGTGCCGGTACGATCTGGACGGCGGCCCGCTCGAACTCAATCTGCCAACCATTCCAGGTTATTGGTCGCTTAGCTTTGTCACCCAAGACAAGACGACGATCTACAGCGTCAACGACCGCACAGCGGGCAATCCCGAGGCCGGTATATTTGCGGTGTCAGCGCAGGGCGCGCGCCGCTTTTATGCCGATCTCCCCGAGGCGGAGACTTTGCCGCTGGTCATCGAGGCGAGCAATGACAAGGGCGTGGCGGTGCTGCGCATTCTGGCAGAAGAGCCGTCACTGACGGCGACCTATCGCGGTCTTGCCAGCGAGTATGCCTGCGGCCCGGCGCCATAGGCGCCGTGCTGTCGTTGGCCGCCATCCAGCAAGACAATGGGATCGCCATTGCGGTTTCGCCTGGCCACGTCGGTCTGACCGTCAAATCGCGACGACATGCGGTCAACGTCTGCCTCTAGTCGGCGATAGGCGTCTTCCAACTGGGCAAGCCGGCGGGTCGGCGTTTCCACGGCAAAATGGCGCAAAGCATAGGCGTAGACTTTCAGCCGATGCGCCATTGTCGCGCTTACCAAGCCGATGATGCGCTCATTGTCGGTCATACGCGCATTGGCGCCAGCAAGACTCCGCGCCGCAAGATCCGGTTCGGTTTCGATTACTTTGCGGCGGATCGTATCGTCCGCTAACACGGCGGCCGCCCGGCGCTCGAATGGACCGATCGCGGCGCGGTCCTTGCGCATATCCGACAGCACCCGGCTGAACCGCGTATCGGCGGAGACGAAGTTCTGTGACAAAAGACGGCCGTGATAGGCGTTGACCGGCGTCGTGTGCGGCCAGGGGCGAACGATGTTGTGGTAGCGCCAGTAGGGCTTCACCGACTGGCGCCAGCCGAGAATATCCTGAGCGACAACGATCGTGTAGGCGCTGGCGCGCAGGCGCTTCTCATTGTCCGTCAGCGGCAGGAAGGTGACCGCCTCGCCCCGGTTGATCGCATGAGATGCCCCGATCCGGGGAACGATCTTGTCGTGCACGATGGAGGGTTTCGGTCGACCGAAGTCGCCGGTCGGGGCGCACGCGCATAGTAGCGAGGCAATAAGCACCATCGCTGCATGGGCTTGACCGAGAGAATTGCCGTTCGCGGTGCGGCTAGCGTCTGATTGGATCGGCATCGTGGGACGGTAGGGCCATGACACGGTGCGACAGGTCGACCGTGTGATATTCAACGCGAACACCGGGAAAGATGACCACTTCGGCCTCGCCTTGGTCCTTGGCTCGGCGGCTTGGCACATCGTCGCCAGTACGTGCCTGGAATTCTATAACCGTTCCCATCACCCGTTCCTTGGAGTGTGGCGCAGCGCGCCGCCACCTCGGAATGCCGCCCATAAAGCCAAGTCATGGTTAATGAACGACTAATCCGATTTCGGGGTGACATAACCGGCTACAGGTTCGCGGGCACAACGTACCGCTAGAGTGTCACGATCGGTTCCGGGCGGCACGTGTCGTCAGGCGCCTCCACATCGACGACCCAAGCGTCCGGGTCGCGCCTTAGAACGCGCGCGGTGAAGGCCTCTGCCGCGTCGCTCAAAGGCTCCGCCGTTTCAGCGAGCGTCCAGGCACGCTCGTCTGGGTCGTCCAGATTGGGTACAGGTTCGTAGATTTCGACCGGACCGCCTCGAATTTGAATGCGAATGTAGACAGCGCCGGCGGTGGCGTCGCCCTTGTTGGCGAAGACGACGAAGGCGCCCGCCGCCTCGCATTGCATGCGATAAGCCGACACGAAGAAGTCCGTTCGGATCCGCCGCATGATCCTCAGACGACTGGTTGGCCGGTGAAGGCTTCCAATTCCTTGATCAGGCGGTCCGACACTTCGCCGGTGAGTGGTAGGCGGCGATCGGCCTCGAACGCCCGAATGGCATCGCGGGTTTCACCCCCCATCAGCCCGTCGATGGCTCCCGGCGAATAGCCGATCTGCGCCAACGCCCTTTGCACGGCGCGCACCCGCGGATCAGCAGCGGCGGGCTGGGATGCAGCGACGCGTTCGGCATTGGCAGGTTCGCCGACGCCGACCGAGGGTCTGAACGATCGCAGCCGCGCCAAGAGCGTGTCGCTGGCCTGCCCCCTAGGGGCCAATCCGGCCTCGCGTTCGAAGATTTCGATCGCCGCCGCTGTTTGCGGTCCCATCACGCCATCAAGCGCGCCCGCATAAAAGCCAAGTGACTGAAGCTCGGTCTGGACCTCCAGGACCAGCAGATCTTCTGCGCTGCCCTGCCCTGTTAAGACGGCGGCGATTGCGTCGGGCTCGCCGACCGGCTCAGCCCGGCGCTCTTCGGGGGCGGCCGGCACTGTAATCGGTTTAGTCTTGACCACGCGCGGCGCTGGCAGCGGTGGCTTCACCGCTGCGGAGGGCGCGACTGTTGCGGTCTTTTCGACAACACGTGGCGATCCGGACAGGGGCGCCGGGTGCTGACCGGATTGCAAAAAGCCGACATTCAAACCAATCGCGCCCAAGATGACGGTCGACGAAATCGCGCCGAACGAGCGCGCCGGGTGACGTAACATCGCGCGAAAAATTCTTCCCAACACCGGTTATCCCGCCCTTGCTTGTTGTTCGATGAGGTCGGCACTGCCTGCCTCCAAGCCGCCCGCAGCCATCGTCCTGAGCGACCCGGAGGAATGGCGCGGCAGGGTCACTTTCGCGACCGTCCCTACGCCAACCGTGCTTTCGATCTCGAAGGTGCCTTGATGCAGTTCGACCAGCGCGCGCACGACCGAAAGGCCCAACCCGGCGCCGTCGTGCTCGCGCCGATAGGTCGTGTCGGCCTGAACAAACGGCTTGCCGAGGCGCGCCAAGGTTGCCGGCTCGATTCCGATTCCCGTATCGCGAACGGCCAGCATCACCGCCTCAGGATGGAACTCGGCCGAGACCGAAATCTGGCCGCCGCCCGGCGTAAACTTCACGGCGTTCGACAGCAAATTGAGCAGGATTTGTTTGCAAGCGCGCCGGTCGGCGTTCAACTCTACCGTGCCCTCGAACATCCCAATGTCGATGTGGACGCCCCTTTGCCGTGCTTCGGCATCCATCAAGGTAACACATGAGTGCAGCAGATCTCGAACGTCAAAGGGCTCATGAACAAGCTGGACTTGGCCTGCCTCCAGCTTCGACATGTCCAGGATGTCGTTGACAAGTTGGAGCAAGTGGTTGCCCGATTTGTTGATGATCTCGACATATTCGCGATTGCTGGGATGGCCGATAGGGCCATTGACCTCGTCCTTCAAGAGATCGGAGAACCCGATGATAGCGTTGAGCGGCGTGCGCAGTTCGTGGCTCACATTGGCCAGAAAGCGCGTCTTGGCCTGGTCGGCGCGTTCGGCCTCTTGGCGGGCGGAGTCCAAGGCCCGTTCCTGGGCCTTGCGCGCCGACACGTCACGGGTCACCGCCACGATGTCGCCGTCTAGCCCCTCGTCCGGCCGGGTCGGGCGACAACGCGTTTCGACCCAGACGTATTCATCGTCACTGGCGTAGTCGCGCAATTCGACCGGCACCAGCCGGGCCCGGCGCATGCGGAATTCGCAAGCGACCTCGCGACCTGTTTCGCATACCCGCACCATAGCCGCGCTGAAGACCTCACGATCGACAGGGTGGATACGATCGGCCCACCGATCGCCGGTCAGCGCGCTACCCGGCATGTTGAAAAGCCGCGCCGCTGCCGGCGACACATAGACTGGACGACCGGAGGCATCGTGGCGCGAGACGACATCGGTGGCGTTTTCCGCCAGCAAACGGTGGCGCATGGAATCACTTTCCATAACCGACACCAATTCGGACTCGCGCGACCACAACAGGATGACGTTGAGCGCGGACTGGAGGATGGCGGCCGCCAGGATGGCCAGCGGCTGCCATGCACCATCAGCGTAAGCGGCGCGAAGCAGCGCGTCGTCAAAACCGAAACGCCCGTAAACCAGGCCCAGCGTCGCTGCGGCGATCAGGCTGGAAAGCACGACGGTTCCTCGATCGCGCGACAATGCGGCCTCAAGTGGGACGATCAAACACCAGGCCAAATACGGCGAGGCCAGGCCGCCGGTCGGCTGGGACACGAGAACGACAATCCCACAGACAACGCCGGTGGTGGCGAGCGCGGCGCGCCTTAGATCGCCCGTCCAGGAGAGAACAATCGCGGACACAACGGGCGCGATGAGAAGCGCAAAAAGGCCAACAAATCCAACGTGACCAACGCCCCCCAGACCTAGGTAAACCGGAAAGGCGGCGCCGGCGGCAAAACCGGCTGCCAACCGCAAAGCGATATAGTTGCGGTGAATCGCGGCCAACACGGGTCGATCGGCCACCGAAGGGTGGACGAGCGAATCAAACGCCATCGCCAGCGCCGACAGACCGCACAGGCTACGCAACACATTCTCCCTGCCGCTGAACAACGAACCGCGACCGAGTGTCTAAGGTGCCATGACCGCCTTAAGGAACTTTGAACCTTGACCTGTCCCGCACTGAGACGCTCGCTTGCGGCGCGTCTCTTGCTTCCTCTGCGATAGTGGCAGAAATCGGCCATTCTCGCGGTTAATGCAAACTGACTGGAAACAGTCGAATTTTGCCTAAATCGCGATGGTTCGGCACACGTGACCTTAAGTTCGGATGGGTATGGTTGGCATCGTGGTGCCCAACGGGTGCCCGCCAAAAAAATACGGGAACACGCCACAAGGCGTGAGGGATTGGTGTCATGTTTCTGGTTCGCGCAGCGTTCTGGCTGTTGATCGTCTTTGCGTTTCTCCCCGTCGACCGTCCGGACGACGAGGGCCGGCTTCCAGTGTCGGCGACTGAGGCTTTGACAGCGGCGCAGTCGACCTTTCACGATCTGGCCGGCTTCTGCGACCGCAATCCGGGTGCCTGTCAGACCGGTCGAGAGACTGCACGGTTGATCGGAGATCGGGCGCAAACCGGGGCGATCGCTGTCTATCGCTACTTTGTGGACAATCCGGAGGACATCCTCCAGCGGCCGGTGCACGACACCTTGTCGGACGACGACCGCGTTCCCCAATGGTCGGGACCGAACGCCGAGCACGGCTGACCGCTAACCTCTCCCTTGATGGGTCGCAGCGCCGACCCTACTTTCATCGTCGACCCAGACCGCTTAGAACGGTCGTGGACCCTTGGTGAAATAGTGCGACGATGGCCCAGGCCCTGCGGCAGATTGAAGACATAACCGAAGATTTCCAGTTCATCGACGACTGGGAGGACCGCTATCGCTATGTCATCGAACTAGGCCGATCGCTACCGCCCCTGGCCGATGAGGACCGGTCGCCCGATAACAAGGTGCAAGGCTGCGTCAGCCAGGTCTGGCTTGCCCGTCACCTTTCAACCGGGTCCGACGGCACGCCCATCTTGACCTATACCGGCGACAGCGACGCCCATATCGTACGCGGCCTGATCGCCATTCTGTTTGGGCTATACTCCGGGAAGTCGCCGCGCACCATTCTGGACGCCGATGCACAGGCGATCTTCAACGACCTGGGTCTTGAAGAGCATCTGACACCACAGCGCTCCAATGGCTTACATGCCATGGTGGAGCGCATTCGCGGCGATGCCGCCGATGCTCTCAACCTCGTCTAAGCGGCCTCGCCAATCAGCCCGTAGTGGCGCGCCAAGGCGCTGAGCGCCAATTGCAGAACGACCTTTGCAGTACGTGGTGGCCAACCGTACTTCTTTTCCGCCGATCCCAGTCCGATCTCCAAACAGCAGACATCCTCCAACAGGCTCGCGAAATCCGGACCGACCGCAGCCTTCGCGGCGGAATAGCGCCGTCGTGCATCGACCGCGGCATCGCCTAGCGTTGCTGGCACCCGCCCCCCGGTTTTGCGTCGGCCCGAAGGCGAACCGGTAGCGTCCCAAGACACACTCGACACGGCGCCAATCCGCGAGCGCGCGAAGTCACGAGCGAACCGGCTCCCGGCCTCGAATTGAGATGTGTCGATCAGCGGCAGACCCGATTTGTCGCGACGAACGCGTAACCAAGCGAGAGGATTACCTCGCGGATCGATCCGCATTTCGCCGGTTAGATCCGGCGCAATCGAGCCGGCTCGGACCCGCTGACCGCCATGATCGCGCACCGTCGCGTCTCCTCTCGCGGTCATCGGCTCCGCTGTGTCTCGCGCCCCGACGTATGGAGCGCCGTTGCGAGGATGACCGAGACGGCATTCTCCAAAAGCTCAAGCAATCGATCGAAAACGGGATCATCGCGACGATCCTCAATGACGCGACAAGCATGAGCGGCGGTCGTTCGGTCGCGCCCAAAGATCCGGCCAATCTCCGTATAGGACTTTGATCCTACAATGTGTGCCAGATAGACCGCCACTTGGCGCGCAAAGGCGTGCGGCGCGCGGCAACGCGTTGGCGCGAATAGCGTAGCGAGATCGGTTCGAAACACGGCGCAAACAACCATGCACACGCCTGAATAAAAGGAAATATCATGCTCCTTCAAACCCTGTGTCCCACTCCGCAGTTCAATGAGCGACTTGCTGCAATCGCTCGAAGCTGGATCATCCTGCACCAAGGTCGATGGCGTCCGCATCTTGCTCCCCTTTCCGGTAAATATAGGAATATTTACCTTTTCACGGGTGTGCAAGTAGGGGGATAAGTTGCCACCGGCTAAGCGAAGAGATGTCCACGACTGAAGCATCGACCACAGCCCGCCCATGTCGTCTCGCATACAAACTGCCAGACGTCTCGGCATCCGTCGCACGAGCCTATCTCGACGTGGCAAAGGTGAGGAAGATTGCCGTCATCGACTGTGACCGCGATCTCAGGATGGTGGTGTTGCGCCGTCTGCGCCAACTGCGCGCGCCCGAAGGCGATGGAAGGCGCGACCCAGTGCTGGCCGCTCGCATCGTCCTCGTCGCGGCGGCGCTCGGCGTGGTCGTCCGGCCATGAAAAAAGGCGCCTCACATGGGCGCCCTTCTTCATGCTCAAGTGTGCTCGACTAACGCTTGCGGCGACTGCCCCGCTTCTGACCAAGGCCCATCTTCTTCGCGAGTTCCGAGCGAGCCTTCGCATAGTTCGGCGCTACCATCGGGTAGTCCGGCGAAAGACCCCACTTCTCACGATACTCCTCAGGCGAAAGATCGTAGTGGGTTCGCAAGTGGCGCTTCAGCGACTTGAACTTCTTTCCGTCCTCCAGACAGATGATGTAATCCGGCGTCACCGATCGGCGGACCGAAACCGCAGGTTTTTGCGGTTCAGCCTCTTCAGCGGCGCTCGCAGTGCTGGTCGCCAGAAGGGCTTTGTGAACATCCGAAATCAGCCCGGATACATCAGCTGCCGCGACGGCATTGTTGCTGACATAGGCCGCGACAATGTCGGCGGTCAGCTCAACAATCTCATTAGACGTGTCTTGGTTTTCCATAGTTATCCTGCCAAGCTTTCCTTATCTGCTTATGCGCATTTGGGTGTTTAGGCCTGCGTCTGCGGTTTCCCGCCATCGACAATTTTGCCACTTTCGCGCGATGAAAATTCCGAATCAGGTGCAGACAGCTCCGTATCTATAACGCGCCCCTCCCATTTACAAGTGTTTTCGCCAAGTTGATTAAGGATAACTATACGCAATAGTAAACTTAGAGAGCTGAAGAGATGAGATATCGTAATCTTCGGACAAGTTCGTTTTCAATTTTTCACGCAATCAACAATTTTTCGGCATAGCTCACTTAATTATCGTCGGGCGTCGTACTCGTCAGTCGAAGTGTATCGGCGTCATACTTGCCTTTTAAATCATCAAGAACCGTACCCGTCCAGGGAGAAAGACCAGTACAGTACGCGGCTCGCGCGAGAAGATGAGCCGATATCGGTGCCGTTAGAATGAAAAACACAATTCCAGCAATACACCGCAAGATGACGTCCGTCTCTCCCGAGAACACCGCGATAGCCAGAAGCATAACACCTGATCCAAGCGTTCCGGCTTTACTGGCCGCGTGCATGCGCGTGTAGAGATCGGGAAGACGGATGAGCCCGATGGCGGCGATCGTGGTGAAGATCGCGCCGATGATCAGAAGAACGCCTGCAATAAAGGCGGTCATGACGCCTCGCGAGATTCTGTCGATTCACCGGCTCTGTCCGGGTCAATCCGTGGATCGAACCCTTCCCTGTGCAAGATAAACCGCGCCAGGGCCACCGTGGCCAGAAAGCCCACAAGACCAAGCGCGATGGCGACATCGACGTAGAGCGAATAGTCGGTCTTGATCGCAACGACGGCGACGAACCCGATGCCGATGGCGACTAGGGAATCCAGCGCCAGAACACGATCGGCCAGTGATGGTCCCCGCACCAAGCGCACGACAAGCAAAAGGAAGGAAATGGTCAAAAGCGCCAAAGCAATCGAGCTGGCGAGATCGAGAAAGCCGTTGGCGGTCATCGGAACGCCTCCATGATCTTCTTCTCAAAACCGTTGGCGATGTCGGCGCGTGTTCCAGGAATATCCGATCCGTCCAGGCAATGGATGTAGAGCGTCTTGCGGTCGTTGGAGACATCGACGCTGAGGGTTCCCGGCGTCAGCGTGATGAGATTGGCAAGGAAGGTGATCTCAAAGTCCCGATCAACCGTCAGCGGGAAGGCAAAGAACGCCGGCTTCAGATTCATTGTCGGCGAGACGACGGTGATTGCCACTCTGACCGACGACTTGATCAGTTCCCAGAGGAACAGCGACAGAAGCGACACGACCCGGCGTGCCCGGCGGATATAGCCCATGGTGCCGAATTGCTCGCGCACGAGCCAAAGGGCGAAGCTGGCGAGAAGAAAGCCGAAAATCAGATTGGCCGCGCTGAACGATCCCGTAATGAAGGCCCAGGCGACAGCCAAAAGGACATTGATCAGAAAAAGCCCGGTCATTGTTCCGCAACTCCAACATGCGCGGCCAGATCGAAAACAGCGCGAATGTACTCGCTTGGATCGGTCAGGCCGGCTGCTCCAAGACCCGCCAGTTCGAAGAGGGGCGCTGGAAACAGACCGATCCCCACGGTCAACGCGACTAGCGCGATGAGCGGCGCCATGAGCCGCCGGTCTTGTAGCATGGCGGTATCGATCTCAGGCGCTCCCTCGCTGCGGGGCCTCCAAAAGGTCAAGGCCCAAACCCGACCCATCGTGATCGACGTCAAGATGCCCGTGAGCAGGATGGCGAAAGCCGCCCAATGTGCGTCGACCGCCAAACTGGCGCGCAACAAGACAATCTTGGGCCAAAGGCCGGAGAACGGCGGCAGGCCCGACACCGCGAAAGCGAGCACCAAAAACAGCGTCGAAAGCAGCGGCGCGACGGCGTAAAGACCGCCGAGTTCGGTGAGACGAAAGCGTGCCGTGGCCTTTTGGATCAGATCGACGGCCAGATAGAGCGCCGTCATCACGATCATGGAATGAACGGCATAAATGATGGCGCCCATCAAGGCTTCCGTCGTGCCGAGCGCGATGCCTAAAAGCATGGAGCCAATGCCCGATACGACCAGAAAGCCCATCACGCGCCGGATGTCGTTTTGCGCAAGCGCGCCAAGCACGCCAATCACCATGGTGGCGACCGCAACAGCCATGACAACGGTGTCGATGATGGCCGGCGGTGTCGGGAACACAAGCGAGGTGATGCGGAACAGCGCATAGACGCCAACCTTCGTCAACAGACCTGCAAAGAGAGCGCCGACGACGGCCGGAGGCGTGTGATAGGAGGCCGGCAGCCAAAAGTTGAGCGGGAACGCCGCCGCTTTCATGGCGAACGCGAGGATGAACAACGATGCCACCGCCGCGGTCGGCGCGCCGGCTGTGAGTTCGGGCACCTTGCGCGCGATATCGGCGAAGTTGAGGGTGCCGGTCATGCCGTAAAGCAGGCCGGTCGCGATCAAAAAGAATGTCGTGGCGAGCAGATTGAGGATGGCGTAGCGCACCGCGCCATCCAGTTGCTCCCGCCCGCCGCCATAAACGATCAGGCCGAACGACGCGATCAGAAGAACCTCGAACCAGACATAGAGGTTGAAGACGTCGCCGGTCAAAAACGCTCCGGAAACACCGGCAACGAGCAGCAAGAGAAACGCAAAAAATCCGTAGCGGCGCGACCGCATGTCGAGATCGCCGTCGGCGAAGATCGCCGTCAGCAATCCGATCACCGATGCGACTAGCGCGAATAGCGCCGACACGATGTCGACCGTAAAGGAAATCCCAAACGGCGGAATCCAGTTGCTCATCGCCATGACGATGACGCCATCGGATCGCACCGCGTTCACAAGGCCAATGTTGCAAAGAACGAGAAGCACAAAACCCGCGATGGCGATCGGGCCATGCCGATCCACGCGCTGACGCTGCATGACGATGATCGCGGCGAAGACGAAGGGAATAATCACCGGAGTCACGACGAGCCAGTCGCTCAACGCCGGCGCTTCGTTCAGCATCGACTGGGCGACGAGCGCCTTATCTGCCGGACCGGTTGCCATCAATACCCCCGCGGCGTCGCCGGCTCATGCGGCGGCTCGGCCTCGACCATCTCCGTGGTCGCATCGGTTCCAAGCTCCTGATAGGCGCGATAGACCAGCACAAGCACGAAGGCGAACAGTGAGAAGCTGATCACAATCGCCGTCAGGATGAGCGCCTGGGGCAATGGGTTGGCCGTCGCCTCCAATGGCACATAAGAGCCGTCCGGGACGATCGGCGGCACTTCGCGGGTCAGGCGACCGGCCGTGAAGATCGACATGTTCACGGCATTGGTCAAAATGGCGATGCCAAGCAGAATGCGGATCGTGTGCAAGCTCAGGATCAGATAGATCGACAGGGCGAAGAAACAGCCAACGAGGATCGCGAGCGCGACTTCCATCAGTCGTACTCCTTTTCCTCAAGGGCCAGGGCGATGGCGGAGATCGCCCCGACAACGGTCAGCCAAACGCCGATATCGAAGAACAGCGGCGTCGACAGTGTGATCGGGATCCCCGTCGTCTCCGGGAACCACCAAAGACCGGTCAAGAAGGGCACATTCCCGAAGAGCGACATGACGCCGGACAGGGTTGCCAAAAGAACGCCGGCGGCCGCGATGACGATCGGATGGAAATAGAGCGCCCGGCGAACGGGCGCGACGCCATTGGCGATGCCGTATATGGCGACCGAGGACGCGGCGATCAGACCGCCGATGAAGCCGCCGCCTGGTTCGTTATGGCCGCGCAACAAGACGAAGATCGAAAAGATAATCATCAAGCTGGTCAGGAAGGGCGCGACAGTACGCAGGATCACCGTGTTCATTCCGCGACCTCCTGAAACGGGGGCGCTGCTTGTCTGATCGGTTCGGCCTCCGGTTGACGCCGGGTTCTCAGCCGGATCAGGGCCAGGCACGCCAAGCCGGCGATCATGACGACGAAAATCTCGCCCAAAGTGTCGAGCGCCCGGAAATCAACCAGGATAACGTTGACGATATTGCGACCATGGGCGACCGGCGCGGAATACGTGGTGAAGAATTCGCTCAACGACAGGTCGACCGGCTGCGACACCACCGCGATCAGCGTCAATGTCAGCGCAGCGGCAGCAGCAACCGCCAGGCTTCCGTCGCTGATCTTGCGGCCAAGCGCGCGATGGTCGGCTTCCTCCACGCTCAGCCTGGTCAGCACCAGGGCCAAGATGACGACCGACAAGGTCTCGACCATGAACTGGGTAAAGGCCAGATCGGGGGCCCCGAAATTGAGGAAGACGAGCGCCACGGCGAAGCCCTGAACGCCGAGCGAAATGATCGCCGTCAGCCGGGTTTCGGCGACGATCACCGCGATCAGACCGGAGATTGCCAGAACGAAGATTCCCCACTCATAGAACGACAGATCCGGGAATGGCCCAAACTCCGGAAGGCCATCGATGAACATCAAAGGCGGGAAAACCGCGAGCGTAACGGCCACGAAGGTTACGACCAGATAACGGCGAAGCTGGCCGGTCTGGAACAGGGACGTGACCGTCTCCGCGATGCCAATCAATGCCCGGATCAGCTGGTCGAAGCCCTGATCGAAACCCCAACCGATCGCCGTGAACATGCGATCGACCGCCTGCCGGACGTCCTCGTAGGCAAAAAAGATCAAGACACCGAGTGCGATCGTGACCAGGCTGAGCGCGAGCGCACTGTCGATCGCTGGAACCAGATGCGGTTCGAAGTCGACGAAGAAGCCGGCGATCGCATCGGCCATGGGAGCAAAAAACAGAACATCGCTGGTGTGCAGCATCACGGCCGTCACGAGGCCAAGTGCAGCGAGAACCACCGGACCGATCCAAAGCGCCATCGGACCTTCGTGCGCATCTTTCGGCATGCGCGAGTTGAGCGAACCCAAAAATGGCTTCAGCGCCACTGCGGCGCCGATTGCCAGCATCATCGCATTGCCGACAACGGCCACCACAGTGACGGCAAGATGCGCCGGGTCGATGCCGGCAATCCCCTTGTAAATCACTTCCTTGCCGACGAAGCCGATAAAGGGCGGCAGACCACCCATCGACAGCGCACAAAGGATTGCCGCCCCGAAGGTGATCGGCATCAACGGCCGAAGGCCGCCGAGCCGCGTGTAGTCGCGCGTTCCGGTTTCGTGGTCGACACAGCCGGCCACCATGAAGAGACCGCCCTTAAACAGCGAATGGGCGACGAGATAGAGCACGGCGCCCTTGATCGCGATCGGATCGCTTGTGCCGGTCAACATAACGAGCAGGCCGAGAGACGCCACCGTCGTGTAGGCAAGCATGAGCTTGAGATCAGTCTGCCGCAGGCCAAGCAATGTGCCAGTGATCAGCGTAGCGCCGCCAAAGATTGGCAGAATGGTCGACCACAGCACGGTATCGCCCAACACAGGCTGCATACGCATCACCAGGTAGACGCCGGCTTTCACCATCGTCGCGGAGTGCAGATAAGCGGAGACCGGCGTCGGCGCCTCCATCGCGTTCGGCAACCAGGGGTGAAACGGAACTTGCGCCGATTTCGTGAACGCACCGGCCAGAACGAGCAGGAGGATCGGCACATACCATGGATGCTCGCCGAGCCGCCCCTGCACCAAGATTTGTGACATCTCGATCGTGCCGGTCGCCATGCCCATGAGGACGAAGCCGGCAAGCAAGGCCAGACCACCGCCGCCGGTGATCACCAAGGCCTGGATCGCGGCGCGGCGGGCCGCCTCTCGCGTATGGTCGAAGCCGATCAAAAGGAAGGAGGTGATCGACGTCAGCTCCCAGAACACGAAGAGCGTGATCAAATTGTCGCCCATCACTAGGCCGAGCATCGACCCCATGAACAGGAGCAAGAAGGAAAAGAACCGGCCATGATGGTGGTGGCCCTTCAGATAGCCACCCGCATAGATCAGAATGAACACCCCGATCCCGGAGATCAGCAATCCGAAAACCAGGCTCAAGCCATCCAAATAGAAGGACAGGTTGACACCGTATTGCGGGATCCACGGATCGAGAAAAACGATCCGCTGGCCGTCCGCGACGGCACCGATGAAGCTGGCGAAATAGACGAAGATCGCGGCCGGAACCAAAGCCAGAAGCCACCCAGCGCGATGCCCGAGATGCGCCACGGCAAGCGGCGCGAAGAGGGCGGCGAAGAATGGCGCCAGAACGGCAAAGGCCATCTATCTCTTCCTCATCGTCACAGCGGCCAACCTAACACCGACCGAGAATGCGGACGGAATTGCGTCCGGCCTGCGCCGAGCGATGCGACCATCACATGCGATTGGCCTTGGCGTTTGCTCTTGAATTGCCTAACTACAGCCTCTCAATCAACGTCTTATTTTGGGTTCACGAAACGTTCAAAAACGGGCATTCGACCATGACCGATGCGGTATCACCTCGCCGAAAAATTGAGAAGACCGAAGAGGAATGGCGGGAAACCTTATCCCCCGAACAATTCCGTATTCTGCGTCAACATGGCACAGAGCGCGCGTTCACGGGACCGAACTGGGATCAAAAGGCCGCCGGCATCTATGCCTGTGCCGGCTGCGGCACGCCTCTTTTCGATGCCACGACAAAGTATGATTCCGGCACCGGATGGCCCAGTTTCTTCGCACCGATCGAGGCCAACGCCGTCTCGGAACATGAGGATCGCAAACTGTTCATGCGGCGTACCGAAATCCGCTGCGCGACCTGCGATGGCCATCTGGGGCATGTTTTCCCCGACGGTCCCCAGCCGACGGGATTGCGCTACTGCATGAACGGCTTTGCGCTCGACTTCAGCCCGGCGCCCGACGATGACACTGGCGATAGTGAAGCTGACGACATGGCCAGCAATGGCGATGCCGAGGGCGGCGATGGCGGACCCGACGGTGAATGACAACGTGACACCACCGGTCGCGGCCAAGCGCCCCGTTTCCGACACTCATCACGGCATCACGCGAACCGACCAGTACGCCTGGCTCAGGGATGAGAACTGGCGTGACGTGATGCGCGACCCGAGCGCGCTTCAGGGCGACATCCGCTCTCATCTGGAGGCTGAAAACGCCTATCAAGCGGCGATGATGGCCGAGACGGAGGCGCTTCAAGAGACGCTGTTCCAAGAGATGCGCGGCCGCATCAAGGAGGACGATTCCTCCGTGCCGCAGCCTGACGGCCCGTTCGCCTACTGGAGCCGCTATGGCGAGGGCCAGGAGCATCCCGTCCTTATGCGCCGGCCCCGCGACGGCGGTGACGAGTTGGTGCTGCTGGATGGAAATGAGGAAACCAAGGAGGGCGAATATTTCCGGCTCGGCGGCGTCGAGCACAGTCCGGATCATCGCTGGCTCGCGTGGAGCGCCGACACCAATGGGTCGGAGTACTACGCGCTCCGGTTCCGCGACGTGGACACTGGACAAGACATTGAGGATATCATCCACGAAACGGCGGGCAGCGTGGTCTGGTCGGCGGATTCCTCAACAGTGTTCTACACCGTCTTCGACGAAAATCATCGCCCTTGCAAAATCATGCGCCATCGGGTTGGCACATCAGTCGCAGACGATGTCTGTGTCTACTCCGAACCCGATACCGGATTTTTCGTCAATGTTTCAAAGACCCAATCGGGTCGCTTCATCCTGATTAGCAGCCACGACCATCAGACCTCTGAAATCAGACTCATTGACGCGACCGAGTCCGATGACGCGCCGCGCCTTGTGGCGCCGCGTCAAACGGAGATCGAATACGCCGTCGAAGATCATGGCGACACACTCCTCATCTTGACCAATGCCGATGATGCGGAAGACTTCAAGATCGTCGACGCCCCACTCTACGCGCCCGGCCGCGAGAACTGGCGCGATAGGATTGCCCATGTTCCTGGGCGGTTGATCCTCTCGCACGGCGTCCTCGCCGGCCATCTCCTGCGTCTGGAGCGCGAGAACGGCCTACCGCGCATCGTCGTCACGCGCTTGTCGGATGGCGAGGAACATGCCGTGGCGTTCGACGAAGCGGCCTACGCCCTCGGTCTGTCGCTTGGATACGAGTACGACACGACGACGATCCGCTTCACCTACTCGTCGATGACCACGCCGTCCCGCGTCTATGATTACGATGTGGAGCGCCGCGAACGCATCCTGCGCAAGGAGCAGGAGGTGCCATCGGGACACGACCCCGGCAATTATCGTGTCGCCCGCCTGATGGCAAAAGCCGAAGACGGCGAAGAGGTCCCAGTCACCCTACTCCATCATCGCGACACGGCGCTCGATGGAACCGCGCCGGTCCTGATCTACGGCTACGGCGCTTATGGCGTTTCGATCCCCGCCGGCTTTTCGACGACGCGCCTGTCGCTGGTCGACCGCGGCATGGTCTATGCGCTGACCCATGTCAGAGGCGGCAAGGATCGAGGCTTTCGCTGGTATCGTGAAGGCCGGCGCGAGAAGAAAACGAACACATTTTCCGACTTTCTCGCGGTCGCCGATCACCTCGCCTCAGCCGGTCTTGTCGACGGATCGCGCATCGTCGCGCAGGGCGGTTCGGCCGGCGGGCTCTTGATGGGTGCCGTCGCCAATATGCGGCCCGAACGCTTTGCCGGAATCATCGCCGAGGTGCCGTTCGTTGACGTACTGACGACAATGCTGGACGACACACTGCCGCTAACCCCACCGGAATGGCCAGAATGGGGCAACCCGATCGCCAGCGAAGCCGACTATCAGACGATTGCCGGCTACAGCCCCTACGACAACATCGTACCGCAGGCTTACCCCGCGATCCTGGCCGTTGCGGGCTTGACGGACCCAAGGGTCACCTATTGGGAACCCGCCAAATGGGTCGCCAAACTGCGTGAGATCGGCACCGGCGCACAGCCGATCTTGTTGAAGACCCACATGGCAGCCGGGCATGGCGGCGCGTCGGGGCGTTTCGACAGCCTGAAGGACGTGGCGCTAGCATACGCGTTCGCATTGAATGTCGTGGGATTAGCGACGATACGCTGACGCGAACTTGATCCACAGACAGCTCGCGGGCGTAAGCCGGTTTCTAGATACCGGAGAACGCCATGCCCTTTCGCGACTTGCTTGTCACCACCGCCGCCGGACTAGCTGCGATGGCAGCCGCGACGCCTACGCGCAGCGACGCTGGCACCGTTGTGCGTCCGCTTCTGCTTGAAGACTTCTTTGTCGGTCGCTTGTCCGCCGAGGGTCGCTTCAAAAGCCGCATCGCCGGTGTTGATCGCGGATTCACGATCAAAGCGCAGGGTCATATCGAAGACGGCGTGCTTGTCCTCATCGAAGACTTCCTCTTCGACGATGGTGCTGTGGACCAAAAAACCTGGCGGTTCAGGAAGATTGCCCCAAGTCGCTTTGCGGCGACACGTGACGACTTGGTCGGTGTCGCCGATGTAGAGGAACGAGACGGTCGCATTCACATGAGTTATCGCCTCGATCTGGGCGATGGAGGCAACAAGACACGCGTCCGCCTTCGCGACGTGCTCTACTATGGCGATGATGGCCAGGTCGTCAGCAAGGCTCAGGTCTTCAAGTTCGGTCTACCGGTCGCCGGCATTACGGCTACGTTCAAAAAATAGTTCGCCCCAGTCGCCATTTTCGCAGCGGCCCGCTATACCTCGATTCCTTGAATGATCGCAGGGTATTGATCGTGAGGGGTTGGGGATGATCCTTGAAGCGGACCGATCGCAAATCTTGGCCGTCGACATCCAGGAGCGGCTTCTGCCGGCGATGTCCGAGATGCGTCAGGTGGTCGAACGCACCGAACTTGTTGGGGCCGCTGCACGCCAGCTCGGCATTCCCACGACCTTATCGGAGCAATATCCGCGCGGGCTTGGCAAAACCTATTCCCGCATTCGGGCGGCCTTCGGCAATCAGTCTGAAGTGTATGAAAAGATGCACTTTTCATGCGTTCGCGATCCGGCAATCGCATCGCACATCTCGGATATGCGCAATGCCGGGCGCCACCAAGTCGTGGTCATCGGCATTGAGACCCATGTCTGTGTGGCCCAGACCGCGCTCGACCTGAAGGCCCAGGGCTACGATGTCGCGATTGTCGCCGACGCCAGTTCCTCACGCCGCAAAGAAGACAAGCAGGCCGCGCTTGAGCGCTTCCGCCAGCACGGGATCGAGGTGGTGACGACGGAGATGGCGGTTTTTGAATGGCTGGAAAAGGCCGGCACGGACGATTTCCGCGCCATGGCACCGCTGATCAAATAGCAAAGCCGCCAATCGGCCATTGCCGTACGGGTATCCGCCCCCTATTTTGGCGGCTCAATTCGCCTGTATCATCCGCTAGTTGCCAATGGAGGCCCAGATGGCTTTTGAACTTCCTGCCCTGCCCTATGCCTATGACGCGCTCGGGGACTATATGTCCGCCGAAACGCTGGAATTCCATCATGACAAGCACCATCAAGCTTACGTCACCAAGGGCAATGAGCTGCTGGCCGGCTCCGGCTTGGAAGGCAAGAGCCTCGAAGACGTTTGCCGTGAGAGCTTCGGCACGAATGCCCCGCTCTTCAACAATGCCGGACAGCACTTCAACCACATCCATTTCTGGAACTGGATGAAGCCCAATGGCGGCGGCGCCGTGCCCGGGAAGCTTTCCGCGATGATCGACAGCGACCTTGGCGGGTTCGACAAGTTCCGTGCCGATTTCGTCGCCGCGGGCGTCGGCCAGTTCGGCTCAGGCTGGTGTTGGTTGGTGTTGAATAACGGTAAGCTTGAAATTACGAAAACACCGAACGGTGAGAATCCCCTCGTTCATGGCAGCGTGCCGTTGCTTGGCTGCGATGTTTGGGAGCATTCCTACTACATCGACTATCGCAACGCTCGGCCGAAGTATCTGGAAGCTTTCGTCGACCACCTGGTCAACTGGGAGTATGTCGAGGGGTTGCTGGACGCAGCGAGCTAACGCTGCCAACCCATGCTAGATCGACAAATGGCGGTGCTTCGGCGCCGCCATTTTTTTTGTTCGCGCTCCAGTGTTCTCAGCACAAAAGGTCGGCGTCGGTAGCGAGCGCCTCGCCAAAGAACTCCATCAAAAAACGAACCAATTCGCTATCCGTGAGATCAGGATGGGTCGCGACCCAGACCCCCGTCGTCAACTCGTCGGTAAACATGGGCGCGCGCACGAGCCGGTTGGAGCGCCGCGCAATCATGCTGGGCAACATTGCAAGGCCTAACCCCGTTTCCGCCGCGCTCGACAAGGCGAGAAAGCTGTCGGCGCGCGTGACGAAGCGGTCGCCGATGTGCTTATCCTGCCAAGCCCCCACGGGGGATCGCGTCAAAGGTGCCGCCACGCCGAGCCAACGATGACCGGCGAACTCGGCGCCCTCGTGACGCGCCAGATAGTCCCGCGTTCCATAGACACGAAACACCATGTCGCAGATGCGCTGGCCGACAAGCCCACTGGTCAGCGAAAGCGCAGGACGGATGGAAATCTCGGCATCCGGCCGCTCCATGTCGATATACGTGTTCGACACGATCAACTCGACCTGGAGATCGGGGTAGAGACGATGCAGCGTGCTGAGATGGCGGGGCAAGAGCGCCTGGGCAATGGTGTCCGTTGTCGTGACGCGACAGGCGCCCTCGATCGCTTTCCCGCTTGCAAACAGAGAGCGCTCCAAGCGCTCGACCGTTCGCTCGATCGTGCGGATACCGGCCAGGACGTCCTGGCTGCCCGGCTTCAGCCGATACCCACCCGGCGGCCGCTCGAACAGCGTGACCCCGTAGCGCTCCTCAAGTGCGGTAATTCGTCGCAGAACCGTGGCGTGATTGACGCCAAGTGCCCGCCCCGCCGCCGACAAAGAGCCATGCTCGGCAACGGCTAAGACGTAATGCAGATCGTCCCAGCGCAGTTTGTGCATTTGCGCACAGTATTCGGTGATTTATTTGTGAATGTATAGATTTTTGTGCCGGTGTTACGCTCCGCCGTCCACTTCACCACGATGGGGAATACCTTCATGAACGCTTCTTGCACGATCTGCGTCGCCGTCGCCGCTTCAGCTATCATTGCCGCGACAACCGTCGCCGTGCCCGCGATTGCCGCCGACGACCCGGCGGTTCTTCGCCAAGACATGATGAAGAGCGTCGGCGCGGCCACCGGCATGTCCGCCGCCATGGTCAAGGGCGAAGCGCCCTTCGACGCGCGCGTTGCTCACTTGGCACTTAGGGTGATGAACGCCTCCGCCAATGGGTTTGGGGCGCTGTTCCCAGAGGGCTCAGAGACGGGCGCCGAGACGGAAGCCAAGGCGGAAATCTGGTCCGACCGCGCGGGTTTCGACGCAGCCGTTGCCAAGTTCCGCGACGACACGGCCGCAGTGCTCGCGCCGCCGCCAGCCGATCTAGACGCCTTCAAGGCGGCGTTCGGTCAGGTCACGCAGAATTGCGGTAGCTGCCACGAAAAGTATCGCGTTAAGAAGTAGCGACGCTTATTCTAACTGAATGCGATGGATCGCCGCGGCATGTGTTGTTGGGCTGATTGGCCTTGCCGGCTTCTGGCTCTTAACGATGCCGCGGCCGCTCGACGCGGCTGCCATCGCCAACGCACAGGGTGACCCGGAGGCCGGCCGTCTGGTCTATTTCGCCGGCGGCTGCGCGTCCTGCCACAAGACGCCCGACCAGGACGATCCGCTACACCTTGGCGGCGGCTTCGCACTGAAGACACCGTTTGGGACCTTCGTCGCGCCCAATCTGTCGCCACACGCCGATGCCGGTGTCGGCCGCTGGTCGCTGGCAGATTTTGCCAATGCCATGCAGCGCGGCATCGCGCCGGACGGTCGCCACTATTATCCGGCCTTTCCCTACACCTCCTATCAGCGCATGACGGCGACCGATATCGCCGATCTTTGGGCCTTTATCCTCACCCTTGAGCCGGTTGAGACCATTGCCGAGGGCCACGACCTCGGCTTTCCCTTTAACATCCGGCGCGGCCTTGGTCTTTGGAAACAGCTCTATCTCGACGGCAAGCCGTTCGCGCCGGACCCGGCGGCGACGGACGTTGTCGATCGGGGCGCCTATCTGGTGAACGGGCCCGGCCACTGTGGCGAATGCCATACCTCGCGCGACGCCATCGGTGGACCCGACCCTTCGCGCCATCTGGCCGGCGGCCCCGACCCGGAGGGCGAAGGCAAGATCCCGAACATCACGCCACACGCCGACGGTATCGGAGCCTGGTCGGAATCGGAAATCGCGTACTCGCTGGAGTCCGGGTTCACGCCGGAGTTCGACTCCTTCGGCGGCACGATGGCGGCTGTGGTCCGTAACATGGCCCAGCTTCCAGCAAGCGATCGCGAGGCGATCGCCGCCTATCTGAAATCCGTGCCGCCGCTAGCAGACGCGAACTGAGAGTGTGTGTTTCTTAGAGCGGACGACAACCGACGTGGCGTTCATTGTGGAAGATCGTCCAGCTGCGCACATCATAGATCCACCGCTCGCAGGCCGCCTTTGTGCGGAAACAGCCGACCCGCGAAAACGTCGTCATGAATTCGCGGAACATGCCGCGCTCATAGTCACCGGCGAACTGCCCGCGCCAAATCCCATTCGTGCTGCCGCCATTGGTCGCGACCACATCGGCGCAACGCGGCGGAACCGGTCCCTGACCAACGGCGCCGGCGAGTGAAGAGGATGAGGTGAACAGGATCGAACTACCGATAAGAAAAGCAGCGACTGTCATCAGAAATCGCGACATGGCCAACCTCCGTGATGCGTTGCGCCATGTCCGCTATGTAAGAACAATCGGGCGCGATTTCACCCGTGGGCGAAGTCCCAGTAGAGCGCCTTCGCGTGCGCGGCGACCGGTCCTGGCTGCAACTCGCGATCATCGATCCGAATGATCGGCATCACCTTTGAGTAGTTGCCGGTCGAGAACACCTCGTCCGCCGTCTTGAAGTCCTCATAAGACAACGTGGTTTCGTCGACCCGCGTGCCGGCGTCGCGTAGCAACTGGATAACGCGCTGCCTGGTGATGCCGTTCAGAAATGTCCCGTTGGGCTGCGGCGTGGCGACAACGCCGTCCTTGACCAGAAAGATGTTCGAGGTTGCCAATTCGGCAACATTGCCGAGCAGATCGAGAACAACGCAATTGTCGAAGCCGGCATCGCGGGCGGCCTGTAGCGCCCGCGCATTGTTCGGATAAAGGCAGCCGGCCTTGGCATTGGTCGGCATTGTTTCAAGGCTTGGGCGGCGGTAGGGCGACAAAGTGACGGAGAAGCCGCTCGCGGTCGGCATGGGCGTTTCGTAGAGACACAGGCAGAACCGTGTCGAGTCCGGGTTCGGCGCGACCGCCAGATAGCCGCCGTCTTCAGCCCAGTACATCGGCCGAACATAAAGCGCGATGTCGGAGGAGAACTTTTTCATACCCTCGCTGGTCAGCTCGACCATCTCCTCGGCCCGCATGGTTGGTTTGAGTCCAAGCGCGACGGCCGAAGCATTGACCCGCTCGCAATGGCGATCGACGTCGGGCATCGTGCCGTCGAAAACACGGCCGCCATCGAAAACGCTCGATCCGAGCCAAAAGGCATGGGTGCGTGGCCCGACAATCGGGACGTTACCCGAATGCCAGGTGCCATCCATCCAGGTCCAGGTGGTCGACCAATCAACCATGACGTCCTCCCTGCCCGCCGATTACGCCAGCGCGGCTCGCGGCATAGGACGCCGCTTTGGCGAGCGGGTCAAGGGACTGAGATATCGTCGGCGTCAGGCGTCTTCAGTCTCGGGTTCGTCGGCATAAAGCGGCGCCGACTGAGGCTGCGACAAGGCCGCCAATACGCGCGCCCAACTCCGAATGCCGTGGCGCAGGCTCGCGACATCGTACTTCTCGTTGGGCGAGTGGATGCGGTCATCGTCAAGCGCAAAACCGATCAGTAACGAGTCCATATTGAGCTGCCGCTTGAAATCGCCGACGATTGGAATCGAGCCGCCACTGCCGACGATCGCTGCGTTGCGACCGAACTCATCGTGCAGAGCATCCTTTGCCTGGGCCAGATAGGGGCTGTCGAGCGGCAGGCTGAGCGCTGGGCTGCGCCCATTGGAGGCGAACGTCGCCTGACAATCGGCCGGTAGCTTCTCGCGCACGAAATCGCGGAAGGCTTCGCCGATCAATTCAGGGTCCTGGCGGCTGACCAATCGGAACGTGACCTTGGCCGATGCCTCGGCCGGGATCACTGTCTTGCCACCCTCACCCGTATAGCCGCCGACGATACCGTTGACATCGCAGGTCGGCCGCGACCAGAGCTGTTCGAGAACACTGCGATCCGTCTCACCCGCCGGAACGGCCAGCCCTACGTCGCTCAAGAAACCCACGGCATCGAAACTGAGCGCGGCCCACTGATCGCGCACATCGTCCGGCAGTTCATCGACGTCATCGTAAAAGCCCGGAACCGTGATGTAGCCCGTCTGGTCGTGCAGCGCGCCCAGGATGCGGGTCAGCACGCGGATGGGGTTGCGCGCCGCACCGCCGTAAAGTCCCGAGTGGAGATCTCGGTTGGAGGCTGCGATCGTCACTTCCTCGGACACCAGTCCCCGCAGCATGGTGGTGATCGCCGGCGTGCGCGGGTCCCACATCTCGGTGTCGCACACGAGAGCGACGTCCTTTGTCAGTTCCTCGCGATTGTCTTGGAGGAAAGGCGCAAGACTGGCGCTGCCGGACTCTTCCTCGCCCTCGAAGAGCATCGACACCTTGACCGGCAGGTCGCCCGTTTCGTCGATCCAAGCGCGGCACGCCTCGACGAAGGTCATGAGCTGGCCCTTGTCGTCCGAGGCACCGCGGGCGACGATCATCGGCCCATTCTCGCCGTCGACGATCTGCGGCTCGAAAGGTGGTGCGGTCCAAAGGTCGAGCGGATCGGCCGGCTGAACATCGTAGTGCCCGTAAAACAGAACCTCGGTGTCGCCATGCGTTCCGCCGTGCCAATGGGCGACCACCATCGGTTTGCCGGCGGTATCGCGCACCGAGGCCTCAAAGCCGATTCCGTTCAGCGCGCCGGCTAGCCATTCGGCCGCCGTACGGCAATCATTGTCATAGGCGGAATCGGTCGAAATGCTGGGAATGCGCAGCAGCTCCATCAGGCGCTCGACACTGGCATCCACGCCCTCGTCAATGCGCCCTAATACTGCGTCAAGAGCTTCGGCCACTGGACACCTCACTCCTCAGGCGGATGTTCTAGAATCGCTCCGCCAGCCTTGGATTCGAGCACGCTAGGCGCGCCGACCTTAACGATTCATTAACCGGTCGTGCAGCGCCGTCCGCCATCGTTCGGCCACCGCACATATGGTGACTATACGCGAGATCGCAGAGCAGACAATGACGCCAGCCATCGTGCAATTCTGCCATCGATATCAAGGCGACGATCCCGCGATTTGATGTCGAAATTGTGATGGCGGGTCAGCGGCCGCGCTTCAGGCTCCCCAGCATTCCACGCACCAAGGCGCGGCCAATCGAGGTCCCGATTGAACGTGCTGCCGACTTCATCAAGGCTTCCGTCGGCGATTGGCGCCTTGACCGTCGTCTTGTCGTGCGGCGCCGCGCCTTGCGGGTCGGTCGGTCATCGCGGAAATCGGGCACGGTATAGCCGGAGCGCGACTTGCGCATCCGTCCTCGCTCCTCGCGTTCCTCTTCTTCGCGCCGCCGCTGCTCTTCCTCGGCCTTGGCCTTTTCTTCGGCCATCTTCTTCAGCTTTTCATAGGCCGATTCACGATCCTCCGCCTCGTCGTAGAGACCGTAGACCGGGCTGTTCTTGACGACATCGCGCCGCTCGCCTTTTTCAAGCGGGCCGAGCCTGGACGACGGCGGCCGGATCAGCGTTTGTTGAACGACAGACGGCACGCCTTTCTTTTCCAGCGTCGACACCAGCGCCTCGCCGACGCCCAATTGGGTGATGACTTCGAAACAGTCGAAGTCCGGATTGGGTCGGAAGGTGGAGGCGGCGACCTTCACCGCTTTTTGCTCGCGCGGGGTATAGGCACGCAGCGCGTGCTGCACCCGATTGCCGAGCTGCGACAGCACCGCGTCTGGCACATCAAGCGGATTCTGCGTAACGAAATAGACGCCGACCCCCTTGGAGCGGATCAGCTTGACGACTTGCTCTACCTTCTCGATCAGAGCCTTTGGCGCTTCGTCGAACAGAAGATGCGCTTCGTCGAAGAAGAAGACCAGCTTCGGCTTGTCGGGATTACCGACCTCCGGCATCTCCTCGAACAGTTCCGACAACAGCCACAAGAGGAACGTCGCGTAGAGCCGCGGCGACTGCATCAGCTTGTCGGCGGCCAGAACGTTGATGATACCGCGCCCATCGCGCGTCGTGCGCATGAGGTCGCCAATATCGAGCGCCGGTTCCCCGAAAAAGAAGTCCGCCCCCTCCTCTTCCAACACCAGGAGCCGCCGCTGGATGGCACCAATGGAGGACTTCGAGACGTTGCCGTATTCCTGCTGGATCTCGTCGGCGCGATCCGCCAGATGCACGAGCATCGCGCGCAGGTCCTTAAGGTCGAGCAGCAACAGCCCGTCCTCATCAGCAATCCGAAACGCAATGTTGAGGACACCCTCCTGGGTATCGTTGAGGTTCATCAGGCGCGCGAGCAGCAGCGGGCCCATTTCCGTCAGCGTCGTGCGGATGGGATGGCCCTGTTCCCCGAACAGGTCCCAAAACACGGTCGGGTAGTCGTCGAAGCCGTAGTTGTCGAAGCCGATCGTCTCGGCCCGCTTTAGCAAGAAATCCTTCGGCTCGCCTTTCGCGGCGATCCCTGAAAGATCGCCCTTCACATCGGCGCAGAACACCGGCACGCCGGCATCCGAAAATCCTTCGGCCAGAATCTGGAGCGTCACGGTCTTGCCGGTGCCGGTGGCACCGGTGACCAGGCCATGACGATTCGCAAGCTTAAGGTTCAACCATTGCTTGGCGTCACCTGCCGAACCTACATAAACGGCGCTCTCGCTGTCCGACATACTGCCTCCGTCGTGTTTTTCGCCGATCCGTCCACGATTTGGCGCAAACCTTAGCCACGGCCTCTTTGAAATTGCAAACAAACCGTGTATGTGCCGGTCTGGTTGAGATCCAACCGGCGGACGGGACGTGACGGTGGAGGCCGCGCATGAACGAGTTGATAAGCCGGATCGCTTCGGCGGCCGGAATTGACGAAGACTTGGCGACCAAGGCGGTCGGCATCATCTTGAACTTCCTTAATAAGGAAGGACCGGAAGGTCCGATGCAGACCATCATGGCGGCAATCCCAGACGGTCAGAGTTTGCTGGATCAGGCTGGCGGCGAAGGCGGCGGCCTTCTCGGCGGGCTGATGGGCGGCATGGGTGCCATGGGGGCGCTTAACGAGTTGACGTCGGCCGGGTTGGATATGAGCCAAGTCCAAAGCGTAACCTCCGAACTCGTCGGATATGCCAAGGACAAGGTCGGCGCGGAGCCGGTCGACGAGGTCATTAACTCCATTCCAGGTCTCAGCCAGTTCGCCTGACGCTTCACTTCAAACACATGCGGTCGCATCGCGTGACGGCGCACGGCCGCGCCTCAGAGGGGAAATACCATGTCCTATTCCATCGCCGACATTGAGGGGATCGGCCCGAGATACACTAAAAAGCTGCAAAAGGCCGGCATCCGCACGACCGGCAAATTGCTCGAGCGCGCCGCCTCGCCAAAGGGCCGCAAAGAAGTAGCCGGCGAGACCGGACTCGATACCAAGCAAATTCTGAAATGGGCCAACATGGCCGATCTGATGCGGATCAAGGGCGTCGGCGAGGAATATTCCGAACTGCTCGAAGCGGCCGGTGTGGATACCGTCAAGGAACTGCGCAACCGTCGGCCGGACAATCTGCACGCCAAAATGGCTGAAGTGAACAAGAAGAAGAAGCTGGTGCGTTTGTTGCCGGGCGCGGCCTCGGTCGAGAAGTGGGTTGCCCAGGCGAAGTCACTGAAGCCGGTGATGACCTACTAAGCCGCAGCAGAGATTGAACTGGAAAGCCCCGGTGCGAAGCGCCGGGGTTTTTCGTTTGAGCCACCGCAGCGCCGCAAACCGCGCCTGTTCAAAAAAAATGATTAGTGGCAGTCTAAAAGCCGTCGCCCCTGCGGGACGAGCCTCCCGATATCGATGCGGCATATGCGACGCGCGGCGGGAGAGACCCTGACCAATGCCCCATCCTGGCCAAGATCAAAGGCGACTGGCAACGATCCTATCGATCGATGTGGTGGGCTACAGCCGGATGATGCAAGGACAGGCGTCGAAGCTTCTTGCCGCTTTGAACGCTATCTTCCGCTCCGTTGTCAGGCCCGAGGTCGAAGCCGCCGGCGGGCGGATCGTGAAACTGCTTGGCGACGGCGCCGTCATCGAGTTCTCGTCGGCCCGTGGCGCACTGACTTGTGCGCATGCCATTCAGGCGCATATGCGCGATCCGAAACAGCCCTACGACTATGACGAGGTCATCGCGTTGCGGATCGGGCTTCATGCCGGTGACGTCCTGGCCGATGGCGATGACATCTTCGGCGACGGCGTGAACATCGCCGCACGCCTGCAAGCGGAGTCGGAGGCTGGCGGCGTGCTTTTGTCGAAGACTGTCGCAGATTTGGCCGGAGGCGACTTACCTGTTCGCTTACGCGCCGAAGGGCGACGAAGCCTGAAAAACATCTCCAGTCCGATCGAGACGCTTTCAATCGACTTTTCCGATCGCGCCGTTGCACGATCCCGCGCCGACAAGGCCAAGTCGATCGAAGTGCGATATTGCACATCGACCGATGGCCAACGCTTGGCGTGGTCGTCGGTCGGTTCAGGACCGCCGATTGTCAAGGCGCCGTCGTGGATCAGTCATCTGGAATTGGATTGGCGCAACCCCGGCATGCGCCACTGGTTCGATTCCCTCTCGGAATCGCATCGCTTCATCTATTTCGATGCGCGCGGCAACGGCCTGTCCGACTGGGATCTAAAATCGATCTCCTTCGACCAGATCGTCGACGATCTGGGACGCGTATTCGATGCTGCTGAGATCGAACGTGCACCGATCCTGGCCATATCGCAGGGCTGCCCGATCTCGATTGCGTTTGCCGCGCACGCACCCGAACGCGTGTCGGCCATCATCATGATGGGCGGCTTTCCGCAGGGCCGCGCGCGGCGCAAGTCGGAAAAAGATCTGAAACGGGCCGCCGCCATGCGCGCCATGATGGCGGCGGGCTGGGATGACGATCATCCCTCGCTCCGCGACCTTTTCGCTGAGATCATTGTTCCCCTGGCCAGCAATGAAGACCGGCGCCTATACGCCGAGGATATGCGAGAGATGATCTCTCCGGAGAACCTCGGCCGTTATCGGGAAGTGCTCGACGATCTCGATGTCACCGCGCTCCTTCCCAAGGTCCAGACGCCGTGCCTGGTCATGCACTGCAAGGGCGATCGCATGCATCCGATCGAGCAAGGGCGGATGATGGCCGCCGGCATCCCCGACGCTAAGTTCATTGCGTACGACAGCGACAATCACAATCTGTCGGAAAACGATCCCTGCTGGCCATTGGCGGAGCGGGAAATGCACACCTTTCTGCGAGACCATGCGTAGCCGCTGCCGGTGGCTGAACGGTGACAGATGCAAAGGACACGCCGAACGAAGCGGACAATTGTTTGCGTCACCTGCGAGCCCCGCAACGGTATGAACGGGCCGTCATGATCGCCACATGCCGTATCTGGCTGGAGAGTCTCTGCGGCTGGATCACCGACGTGCACGGCAACACAACGCGATCCTGAATTTCGGCGCTCTTGATCTGAGATGAAGCTCTGGCCGTAAGAATGGGTGTCCCTGGCGTCGCAACGCCAATACTTGGGTCACGACCAAAAACGAGTGTTTGCATAGCGATGAGAACAATCCCAAGGACCGTCCTGCTTTCTGGCCTCCTGGCCAGCGTGATCCTCATTTCCACGTCACAGGCCGCGCAGCGGCCCGAACCTCCGCCATCCTGTCGGTCTGTGGAAGCAAGTCATCCGGGTAAAACGCTTTGGGAAGGGTTTGTCTCTGGATCGACAGGCACCGCCGGCGAGCGGAAAAAAGGCTACAGTGCTCGAGGCTGCTTTCTGAGCGAGGCTGCATGTGAGGCTTGGGTCCGCAGCGCCTTGACCTATGTCGACTACCGCGTGGATAACCAATCATGCAGGCAGCGGTAACACCTCATTCCTGCCGCCACCCCCACCTTTCGGCGCATTGCCAGCCCGAAGTCGCGTCGTTACCGTTGGCACAGCCCTGTCCTCGGAGAGGCCCATGCCCGGCGATCCTGCACATTCCATAGGAAGTCTTGCCAACGATTTTCCGCCGCGAAGCGAGGCGGATTGGCGCGCCCTCGTCGATAAGGCGCTCAAGGATGCGCCGTTCGACACTTTGAAGACGGTGACCCGCGACGGTATTGCCGTCGAACCGATCTATCCGGCTGGAGACGTCAAAGGACCACTGTCCACGCGACCGGGCGGAACAGCATGGGAGATCATACAGCGTGTCGATCATTCCGACCCCGACGAGGCGAACTCGCAAGCGCTAATCGATCTTGAGAACGGCGCCAGCGGATTGGCGCTGGTGTTCTCCGGTGCCCCATCGGCGCGTGGAGCGGGATTGCCGGTCGATGAAGAGGCGATAAAGCGCGCCCTTGCCGGCGTTCACCTTGGTATGATCGAAATGCGGCTTCAGGCCGGCCCGAACGCGATCGCAGCAGCCGGGATGCTTGCCGGATTGGCGCCGCCGGATAGCTCAATTTGCTTCGGCGTCGATCCGATCGATACGCTGGCCGCGACGGGCACTCTCGGATTGGATGAAGCGAACCTCGGCGCAAATCTGCTTGACGTAGCGAGCGACCTCGGCGCGCAAGGCCACTCTGGCCCCTATTTCGAGGCGGACGGCCGGATCGCCCACAATGCCGGCGCGACGGACGGTCAGGAACTGGCGATGATCCTTGCCAGTATCGTCGACCTGTTGCGACGCTTGGAACATTCTGGCGCTGATCTCGACCGGGCATCCGCTTGGTTCTCTGCAACGATCGCGGCCGACGCGGATCAGTTTGCGACGATCGCCAAATGCCGGGCCTTGCGGCTTTTGTGGCGCCGGGTGCTGGACGCGAGTGGCCTGCCCTTCCACCCGCTGCCCATCCATGCCGAAACGAGTTGGCGAATGATGACGCGCCAGGACCCGCACGTGAACCTGTTGCGCACCACGATCGCGACATTCGCTGCGGGGATCGGCGGAGCCGACTCGATTTCCGTCCTGCCGTTCACGGCGGCACACGGCCTACCCGACGCCTTTGCTCGGCGGATCGCCCGCAACACGCAACTGATCCTTTTGGAAGAATCGGGACTGGCCCGGGTCGCCGATGCTGCCGCTGGCGCCGGCTATCCGGAGCATCGCACACGTGCGCTGGCAGACGTCGCCTGGCGCCATTTCCAGGACATCGAGCGCGAGGACGGTATCATTGAGAGCCTTAAGCGCGGAGCCCTGCAGGCGCGCATCGCCGAGGCGCGCGCCGCCCGCGCGGCTGATATCGCGACTGCCAGCCTGCCGATCACGGGGACGAGCGCCTATGCGACACTGGACGACATGCCCGTTTCGGTCGTCGCATCCAGCAACGGTGCTACGCCTGCGCTGGAGGGGCAGATCGCCGATCCGCTGCCCGCTATTCGAGACGCGGAACCGTTCGAGACGTTGCGGGATGCGGCGCTGGCGCATGCCGAGACAACCGGCACGGCACCAACCATTGCGATTGTTGCGATCGGCGACCAAGCCGACTACGGGCCGCGCCTGACCTGGACGCAGAACCTTTTGGCTGCCGGCGGCATCGCTGCGGACATCGTGGATGACCTGCCCGATTGGGATGCAGCCAGGGATGCTATCGGCAAGATCAACGGTCCGGCCTGCCTGTGTGCATCGAACGCCGTCTATGATGCCTTTTCCGGTCCGGCTCTGACCGCTGGCGGATCGCTCTACTGCGCCGGCAAACCACGCGCGAACCTCGAAAACGCTGGTGTCGACCGCTATTTCGCGGCTGGAATGGACGTGCTTGACGCCCTATCGGCGGTCCACGACGCGCTTGGCGTAGCAAAGACCTAAACTCTGAAACTTGGACGGACGCGGTTCAGCCGGTAGAATAGCCGATAATGACGGATTGAGACGATGAGCCGCCTGCCCGATTTCACGACGATCCCGTTCGATGCGCCGCCGCGCGAACCGGCGCCGGCGGGCGATGCCGTGATGACGCCGGAGGGGATCGCCCTGAAGCCGGCCTATGATGCGGACGACCGGGACGGCCTCGATTTCGTCGACACCTGGCCGGGGCTGGCGCCATTCTTGCGCGGTCCCTATCCGACGATGTATGTCCAGCGGCCCTGGACGATCCGCCAATATGCCGGCTTCTCGACGGCGGAGGACTCCAACGCCTTTTACCGACGCAACCTGGCGGCCGGACAAAAGGGCCTGTCGATCGCCTTCGATCTGGCCACCCATCGCGGCTACGATTCCGACAATCCCCGCGTCAAAGGCGATGTCGGCATGGCGGGTGTCGCGATCGATTCCATCTACGACATGCGCACGCTGTTCGACGGCATTCCGCTCGATCAGATGAGTGTGTCGATGACCATGAATGGTGCCGTTATCCCGGTGATGGCGCTTTATATCGCGGCCGGCGCGGAACAGGGCGTGGCGCCGGAAAAGCTGACCGGAACGATCCAGAACGACATCCTCAAAGAGTTCATGGTTCGAAATACCTATATCTTCCCGCCCGGCCCCTCGATGCGGATCATCTCCGACATCTTCGCCTACACCGCCGACCACATGCCGAAGTTCAACTCGATCTCGATTTCCGGCTATCACATGCAGGAAGCCGGCGCGACGGCGGACCTAGAGCTGGCCTATACGCTGGCCGACGGCGTCGACTATATCCGCGCGGGCCTCGCCGCCGGGCTCGACATCGACCGCTTCGCGCCGCGCCTCTCCTTCTTCTGGGCGATCGGCATGAACTTCTTCATGGAAGTCGCCAAGATGCGGGCCGCCCGGCTGATCTGGGCGACACTGGTCAAGCAGTTCGACCCGCAGTCCGACAAGTCGCTTGCGTTGCGCACCCATTGCCAGACGTCCGGCTGGTCCCTCGCCGCCCAGGACGTCTTCAACAACGTGATCCGCACCTGCGTCGAAGCCATGGCGGCGACACAGGGCCACACCCAGTCGCTCCACACCAACGCGCTCGACGAGGCGCTGGCGCTGCCGACCGATTTCTCCGCCCGCATCGCGCGCAACACCCAGATCGTGTTGCAGCAGGAATCCGGCACCACGCAGGTGATCGATCCCTGGGGCGGTGCGTTTTATCTGGAACGCCTCACCCACGATCTCGCGCAAAAGGCGCTCGGCCATATTACCGAGGTCGAGGCGATGGGCGGCATGGCGAAGGCGATCGAGGCCGGCATCCCGAAGATGAAGATCGAGGAAGCCGCCGCCAAGACCCAGGCGCGGATCGATGCCGGCGCCCAGTCGGTGATCGGCGTCAACACATTCCGCCCCACCGATGAGGCCGAAATCGAGGTCTTGAAAGTCGACAATGCCGCCGTCCGACGCCGCCAGATCGAAAAGCTGGAGCGCCTGCGCGCCGAGCGCGACGAAGCGGCTTGTCAAGCCGCGCTGAAAGCGCTGACTGAGGGCGCGGCCGGGTCCGGCAATCTGTTGGCGCTCGCCGTCGACGCGGCGCAGGCAAAGGCGACCGTTGGCGAGATTTCCGACGCCATGGAGGCGGTCTTCGGCCGGCACAAGGCGGAGATCAAGGCGATTTCAGGGGTCTATCGCGCGGAGGTCGGGCAGATGTCGGACGCGGTGAAGAAGGTGCAGGCGCTGGTCGAGGCGTTCGTGCGCGACGACGGGCGTCGGCCGCGCATCCTGGTCGCCAAGATGGGCCAGGACGGCCACGACCGGGGGCAGAAAGTGATCGCGTCGGCGTTCGCCGATCTGGGGTTCGACGTCGATATCGGCCCGCTGTTCCAAACGCCGGAGGAAGCGGCGCGCCAGGCGATCGAAAACGATGTGCACATTGTCGGCGTGTCGTCGCTGGCGGCCGGGCATTTGACCCTGGTGCCGGAACTGAAAGCGGCGCTGGAGGCTGAGGGCGGTAGCGACATCATGATCGTTGCCGGCGGTGTGATCCCGCCGCAGGACTATGAAGCCGTCTACGAGGCCGGCGCGACAGCGATCTTCCCGCCGGGAACGGTGGTCGCGGACGCCGCCGCCGACCTGATCGCCAAGCTTAACGCCCGCCTTGGCTATGGGGGTGGGCAGGAAGCGGCGGAGTAGGCTTCCTGCCTCCCAATTTAAATGAGCGTTAGAGGCCATTTAACCCGCATCATAAAAACAGGCTCACCATCTGATTTTACGCACGAGCGCATTTATGCTCGACTCCCTATTTACGTAATGCGTTGATCCGCTTTGTGGATCCTTGACAATATAAACTAGACAAAATAGCAAGAGATGCGGATCGACGTGGGCGTCCCCACGCCGACCTCTACCCCCTTCGGGGCTGACGATTACAGCTTGCTCGAGTCAACCTGTAACCGTGGTGTCATATTGGCATCAAAAAATCCCTTCTGGCGGGGAATCCCTCCCCACCGCTGGGTCCAATGAGTTCGGAGTTCAACCCTGAACAGTTTTCCAATCTGGAAATACGTTCGGGTTCTCGTTAGGCGAAGTGGCAGCTTCGCCGGTTAAAGCTGAAGCCCCCGCGACTTCTGGCGCGGGGGTTTTTGGTTCTGAGACAAATCCAAATCGATCTGCCGTCGACTCCAGGACTACGAACCCAGATGACGCTTCGCCTGACATCAAGCCCTTCTTTACCATGCTACGCACTCGGTCGCGCACGGCACCGATGCTGACTTTTACCCCATGGCGAACGGCAATCGCATAAATGTCGTCATACGAGTGTCGACCGCCGGCTAGATACACGTCTTTCAATATTGTGCGCCACACCTTCGATATGGCGCCAGGGCTGCGGCCGCGACGCTTTGGGACCACTCTCCACGTCGATGCCGACGGCTCGTGACTTGGCGATTCCAACGCATCCGCATTCTTCGCGCCAAGAATTTTCGCCGCGGCCCTAAGGGTATCAACCTCATTCTTGAGCCGCTCAATTTCGCGGAGACGCGAATCGATCTCTGCTTTTATATCCATGAGCCGTTTAAACGGCGCGCGTTAAAAAAGTCAATCTAAAAAACGCGTCGAAATTAACACGCCTGTGTAAATCTGGTGCTCGGTGGGGGGGGGCGCAGGATTTACTCGAAAGAGGCGACATTGGTATATGATGTTTATTCACCCCCGATCCGTTCAAACCACCCGTCCTCGTCGATCACCTCGATGCCCAGTTCCGTCGCCCTCTTGAGCTTCGATCCGGCGCCGGGGCCGGCGACGACCAGATCGGTGCGGGCGGAGACGGAGCCGGCAACCTTGGCGCCCAGGCGCTCCGCCATCTCCTTCGCCTCCTGGCGTGTCATCTTTTCCAGCGACCCGGTGAAGACCACCGTCTTGCCGGCAACCGGTGAATCGCCGCCGGCCTGCTCAGCCTCTTCCGGCGTGACTTCGGCCAGAAGCGCATCCAGCGCCTTCAAATTGTGGTCCTCGGCAAAGAACGCGACGATGGCACGGGCGACGACCTCGCCGATGCCGTCGATCGCGATCAGGTCCTGCCAGGCGGCGCCCTCCTCATCCGACGACGCCTCCATCGCCGACCGGAAGGCCGCGAACGAGCCATAGGTGCGTGCCAAGAGCCGCGCCGTCGTCTCGCCGACATGGCGAATGCCGAGTCCGTAGATAAGGCGGTGAAGCGCGATTGTCCGGCGCTCGTTGATCGCCGCAAACAGATTGGCGGCCGACGTCTCGCCCCAGCCCTCCTGGTCCTTGAGCCGCTTTAAAGACCGCGCATCGCGGGTCTCAAGCGTGAAGATATCAGCGGGCGCCATGATCCGACCGTCGTCATAGAACGCCGCGATTTGCTTCGATCCAAGGCCCTCGATGTCGAAGGCCAGCCGGGAGACGAAGTGCTTCAGGCCTTCGACCGCTTGCGCCGGGCAGATCAGCGCGCCTGTGCAGCGGCGCACGGAGTCGAGCCGGCCCGTCTTGGCGTCGGCCTCGCGCACCGCATGGCTGCCGCAGCGCGGGCAGAGCGTCGGAAATTCGAAGGGTTCGGCGCCATCTGGGCGCTTCTCGAGAACCACGTCGACGATCTGCGGGATCACATCGCCGGCGCGCTGGACGATCACCGTGTCGCCGATGCGGATATCGCGCCCCTCGCGGATCTTCTCGCCCGTCGAGCCGATCCCCTTGATGTAGTCCTCGTTGTGGAGCGTCGCGTTCGAAACGACGACGCCACCGACGGTCGCCGGCTCAAGCTTGGCGACCGGGGTCAGCGCGCCCGTGCGGCCGACCTGGATTTCGATGTCGTTGAGGACGGTTATCGCCTTTTCCGCCGGGAACTTGTGGGCGACCGCCCAGCGCGGCGCGCGGCTGACCTGGCCGAGGCGCTGTTGATAGTCGAGCCGGTCGACTTTGTAGACGACGCCGTCGATATCATAGCCGAGCGTGGCCCGCTGTTCCTCAATCGACCGGTAGTGGGCAAGCAATGCCTCCAAGTCCCGGCACACCGCGATCATCGGATTGACGGTCAAGCCCCAGTCCTTGAACGCGCTGAGCACAGCGGATTGCGTCTCGCCCGGCAGGCTTGATGCCGCGCCCCAGCTATAGGCGAAGAAACGTAGCGGCCGGGTGGCGGTCATTGCCGGATCGAGTTGGCGCAATGAACCGGCCGCCGTGTTCCTGGGATTGACGTAGAGCGGCTTGCCGGCCGCCTCCTGTTGAGCGTTCAGGTCGGCGAAGGCGGCATGGGTCATGTAGACCTCGCCGCGAATGTCGATGACGTCGGGGACGCCCGAGCCGGAGAGTGTCTGCGGAATGTCGTCGATTGTCCGCAGATTCTCCGTGACGTTCTCGCCGACCGTTCCGTCGCCCCGAGTCGCACCCACGGTCAGTTCGCCGCCCTCATAGCGCAGACTGGCGGACAGACCATCGATCTTCGGCTCGGCTGTGATCGCCATTTCGTCATCCGCCGAAAGGTTCAAATAGCGGCGGATGCGGTCGAGGAAATCGGCGACATCGCCCTCGTCGAACGCGTTGCCGAGCGACAGCATCGGCACGGCGTGCTCGACCTTGGCGAACTTCTCAGACACCGGCGCGCCGACCCGTTTGGAGGGGCTATCGGGGCGCACAAGCTCAGGAAAGCGTGCCTCTATGGCGTCGTTGCGGCGTCTCAGCGCATCGTACTCGGCATCGGTGATCGTCGGTGCGTCGTCCTGGTGATAGGCCAGGTCATGCTTGGCGATTTCGGCGGCCAAGCGCTCCAGTTCCTCGGCCGCTTCCGTTTCGCTCAGCGCAGCGACGTCTTTATCCTGGGCCATTGATCAGACCATGATCGCTTTTTCTTGAAACGCTCTCATGCTCCGATCCTCTTTCCTGTCGCTCGATTGGTCCGAAAACCGGTTCCCACTTTTCGGATCTCGCTTATCCCGCGTGCGCCATGAGTTGCGCCGCGGCAGCACGCGCTTCGTCGGTGATCGTCGCCCCGGCCAACATCCGGGCGATCTCCTCCTTGCGCTGATCGCTGTCCAGGACGGCCACATCGGTCGCGGTGAGATTCTTCGCGCGTTCATGGGTCTTGGCAATACGGAAATGGTGACTGGCGCGCGCGGCGACCTGCGGCGCGTGGGTGATCGAGATCACCTGGACATTCTCCGCCAATTGCTTCAGTCGCTTGCCAATGGCATCCGACACGGCGCCGCCGACGGCCGTGTCGATTTCGTCGAAGACGAGCGTCGGCGCAGAACCGCGTTCAGCCAGTGACACTTTGAGCGCCAGGAGAATGCGTGAGAGCTCGCCGCCGGATGCGACCTTCATCAAGGGACCCGCGCGCGTGCCTGGATTGGTCTGGACCCAGAAGGCAACCGTGTCGATGCCATGGCGGCCGGGCGCGATGTCCTGCTCGACCTGTGTCGTGAACGTGGCGGCCTCAAGCTTCAGTGGTGCCAATTCCTTGTTGATCGCCTTGTCGAGCTTCAGGCCGGCCTTCTCCCGCGCCTTGCTCAATCGAGCGGCGGCGGCGTTGTATGCGTCCAGCGCGGCGGCGACCTGTTTCTCCAGATCGGCGACCTCTCCCTCACCGGTTTCGATGACCAGAAGCGCGGCGCGCATCTCGTCGGCCTTTGCGGCAAGTTGATCGACAGCGATATTGTGCTTGCGCGCCAGCGCCCGAAGCGCGAAGAGCCGCTCCTCGGCGCGCTCCAGTTCGCCTGGCTCGAAGGCCGTTTCGCGCAGCGCGACCTCGATTGCAAGGCGTGCGCCTTCAAGGGCATCGAGCGCACCGGCAAGAGCATCCGTCACCGGCGCCACCATGGCCTGGACGGGTTCCGGCTGGCGTTCCAAGCGGCGCAGGATCGCCGCGATGCGGATGTCGGCGGCGTCATCGCCGGAGACCGCGCGCATCGCTTCGTCGAACTCGCCGGCTAGCTTCTCCGCACCCATCATCCGCTGACGCGCGTCGGCCAGCGCGGTTTCCTCGTCAGGCTCGGGCGCCAGCGTCTCGATCTCTTCCAATGCGTGGCGGAGAAATTCTTCCTCCCGGCGCGCGGTGTCCAGACGCGCGCGCGCGTCGTCCAAGGCGCGGTCAAGCTCTTGCCAGCGACCCCAGGCGTCCGCGACGTCCTTCACAAGGTCATCATGACCGGCAAAGGCATCGAGGAGTTCGCGATGGGTTTCGGCGTCGACCAGCGCGCGCTCGTCATGCTGACCATGGATTTCGACGAGCATCTGTCCAAGCGATCGTTGCAGACCGACCGAAACCGGTTGATCGTTGACAAAGGCCCGGCTTCGTCCATCGACGCTTTGAACGCGGCGCAAGAGCAGATCGCCATCCGCGTCGATTCCATTGTCGTTCAGAATTTGGCGAGCAGCGTGATCACCGGGCAGATCGAACACCGCCGTCACCTGCCCCTCGCCATATCCCGCACGCACCAAAGCGGCATCACCGCGCCCGCCCAATGCTAGCGACAGCGCATCGAGCAGGATGGACTTCCCGGCGCCGGTTTCCCCGGTGAGAACCGTCAAGTCGCCTTCAAAGGTCAGGTTCAACTTCTCAATGAGAACGATATCGCGGATCGAAAGCGCCACCAGCATCGGCTTGTCGCTTTACGCTATCGACCGTGATGGCGGGACTGTAATGTGCCGCTGGAGTTCCCGATCAGCCGCCCGAAAGCCTATGCGCACGTTTTGGTTCCCGATCTAGGAGGCCACCCGTCTCCAGGTGCGGCTCAGCCACGACCCACGGTCCTCACTCGGCGCGACGCCGCCCGTTTGCAGGAGCTTATAGGCGTCGTTGTACCATTCGCTGTCGGGATAGTTATGGCCCAAGATCGCCGCAGCCGTCTGGGCTTCGCTGACAACGCCAAGCGCCATGTAGCACTCCGTCAATCGCAACAGTGCTTCCTCGACGTGATTGGTCGTCTGGAATTCGGAAATGATGACTCTAAATCGGCTAACGGCGGCCAGATAATTCTGGCGGCCCATATAGTAACGGCCAACCTCCATCTCCTTACCGGCGAGATGGTTCAACAGCTCGTCCTGGCGCGTGCGCGCCTCACGGGCGTATTCGGATTCTGGATAGAGCCGCGTGATCTCCGTGTAGGCCCGCAATGCGTTTTGCGCCTCGGTCTGGTCGCGGCCGATATCGCTGATTTGGAGATAGTGCGACTGCGCGATCAGGTACTGAGCATAAGGCGCATCGGTGGAACCTGGATGCAGCGCCAGATAGCGCTCGGCTGCCGCTTCCGTCTCTGGATAATTGCCGCTGCGAAAATAGGCAAAGGACGACATCAAAAGCGCCCTTTTCGCCCAGCTCGAATAAGGATGCTGGCGGTCGACTTCCTCGAACTTTTCCGCCGCTTTCTTGTATGACCCGTCATTGAGGAGCGCGACGGCCTCGGAATAGAGCGTGTCGGCGGGAATCTCGACATACTCATCGGCGATCTTTTGCCGTGAACAGCCAGCTAGAACGATGGCGGCAAGCGTCGTCGCAACGACGACGCGCTTCAGTCCGCCAAGACACCGGGTATTCTCGAAACCTGCCATGACCTGCTGGCCTGCGCCCCTATGAATCATGCCCATACCCTTGATCTAGCAAGGAATGGCGATCGGGAAAATACCCTTCACCGGTGCCGCTGCAATGGGTCGATTTTGTGGCGTGGCCCGGTCCCGCGCCGAACGAGGCTAGCGTCCTTAGGACACCTCAGCGCGAAAGGCCGGCGCGGCGATGCGCTCGCCAAGCTCGCCATGTCCGTTGACCGACGTGCGACGCGGCGCGACCTCTTCCAGAGTCCAGGCTTCCTGATCTGCGAAAAGCGCTTCTAGCAATGCCAGATTGAGCCGATGTCCGCCCCGATAGGACCGAAACGCACCGATTAGCGGCGCGCCGGCAAGGCTCAGATCGCCGATGGCGTCTAGCGCTTTGTGGCGCACGAATTCATCATCGAAGCGTGTCCCTTCCGGGTTCACGACCCGGTCTTCGCCAAGCACGATCGTGTTATCCAAAGACGCGCCAAGCGCGAAACCAGCGCCCCACAGCTTTTCGACGTCTTTCATAAAGCCGAACGTCCGGGCGCGCGACAATTCGGTCGTGAACGTCTCTGGAGTCACATCGAGCGCGATGCGCTGGCGACCGATCATCGGCGTATCGAAATCGATCTCAACGTCGACGTGGAAACCATCGTGCGGGCGGAGTTCGCCGAGCGACCCATTGACCTCGACACGTACCGGCTTCTTCACCCGGATATAGCGCCGCGTAACCGTCTGCTCTTTGAGGCCCGCTTGCTTGATTGCATCCACGAACGGCCCAGCGCTGCCGTCCATGATCGGCGCCTCGCCGTTGTCGATCTCAATGATGGCGTTGTCGACGCCGAGACCACCGAGCGTCGCCAACAAATGCTCTACCGTCGAAACTGACGGTCCGGTGATGTCGCCGAGAATGGTGCAAAGCTCAGTTGCCGACACCAAGGAATGGTGCGCGCGAATCTCGCTATCGGTGCGGTCATCGAAATCGGTGCGACTGAAAACGATACCGGTGCCGGGATCGGCCGGGAGAAGCGTGATGGAAACCGGAGAACCACTATGAACGCCGATGCCTGACAGTTCAATGCGATTTGCCAGTGTCGACTGGTGGGTTTGCCCCCGATCGTTCATGCCTTAAAGCCCCGGCTCTTGAACCAATGGGCCGGCGAACTGACACCACTGGTAGCGCTGATTTACGCAGATCGCGAAAGTTGCAACACCCTCGGTACCCGATCCGTTGGCACGCAGATTAGCGGCCCGTCCCCAACGAACCAAATCAATGTTTTTTACGCTCTGTTACCAATAACGGAATGAGAATTTAATATAGTTATCAGAGAATTAAGATCGGCGCGTCGAGGTAATGCAACTCCGACGCGCCGATTTTGTTACCGATTGTTACGCTCGATTCTGGCGCCGTAAAAATGCAGGGATTTCAAGCTGATCGTCATCAGCCGGGCGTGCGCCGACCTGCTGCTGCTGCCGGCCGATCTGCTCGTCCTCTGTTGCCTGCTGGCTCCGCGACGATGGGCCCTGCGGCGTACCGTAAGGGCTTTCGTGCTGAGCGATGGGCGGCTCGGCCGGCGGCGTGACAACCGGATCGTTGTCCTGCGTCACTTCCTCGCCATCACCGTCTTGGTCTTTGATTCCCAGACCAGCGGCGATTCGCCCAAACAAACCGCCGTGCTTGCGCTCGTCATCGCCAGCCGATGCGTCGTCGTGGCGATGCGCCTTCAGCGCCGCCTGCGCGATCGGCGGGAAATCTTCGACCTCAGGAAGCCGCGTCACGCGCACGGTCTGCTCCGGCACCGGCGGAATGTAGGGTTCGTCGGAGACGGTCTCCTCCTCCGCCGTCGCGTTCGGCAAGATGTCCGCAACTTCGGCCACCGGGGTCAAATCGACATCGGGCGCAACCGGCATGACACGACGAATCGTCACATCGCCCTGAACGGCCGGCTCTTCGTCCACTGCAGCAATCGGCTCTTCGAACTCAGGCGCCGATTCGGTTTCCGGCTCGATTGCGATCGGTGCCTCTGGCACGGCAGCCGGCATGATGCTGTCGGCGATCCCGGCAGAAAGACGCGCGATGTTGGCTTCGGCCTGATATGCAGCAACGGCAGCCGGATCGGTATCGATACCGGTCGCCACGACCGAGACGCGGACCACGCCGTCCAACGTCTCGTCGAAGGTTGCACCGAGGATGATATTGGCTTCATCGTCGACCTCGGCGCGGATGCGGCTTGCGGCCTCATCGACCTCAAACAGCGTCAGATCGTTGCCGCCGGTGATCGAAATCAGCAAGCCCTTGGCGCCCTTCATGGAGGTCTCGTCAAGCAGCGGGTTGGAGATCGCCGCCTCGGCCGCCTGGACCGCGCGCTTTTCGCCCGATGCCTCACCGGTGCCCATCATCGCCTTGCCCATTTCACGCATAACGGAGCGAACATCGGCGAAATCGAGATTGATAAGACCTTCCTTGACCATCAGGTCGGTGATGCAGGCGACGCCGGAGTAGAGCACCTCGTCGGCCATCGAGAAGGCATCAGCGAACGTCGTTTTCTCATTCGCGACCCGGAAAAGATTCTGGTTCGGAATGACGATCAAAGTGTCGACGGCCGCCTGGAGTTCATCAATACCCGTATTGGCGGTCTCCATCCGCCGTTGGCCTTCGAACTGGAACGGCTTGGTAACAACGCCAACAGTCAAGATCCCCATGTCGCGAGCGCATCCGGCGATCACCGGTGCAGCGCCGGTGCCGGTTCCACCGCCCATGCCGGCGGTCACGAACACCATATGTGACCCCGAAAGATGGTCCTTGATCTCGTCGATCACTTCTTCGGCCGCCGCGGCACCGACCTGCGGCTGCGAGCCGGCGCCCAGGCCTTCCGTCACCGCAACGCCCATCTGAATGAGGCGCTCGGCCTTGGACATGGACAAGGCTTGCGCGTCGGTGTTGGCGACAACGAATTCGACGCCGTTCAATCCCGACACGATCATGTTGTTGACGGCGTTGCCGCCGGCGCCACCGACACCGAACACGGTGATCCGCGGCTTGAGTTCCTTAATTTCCGGCATGCTCAAATTTATCGACATCGCACTAGGATCCCTTGGTCCGTAAGTCTGGTTCCGACATCGCCCCAAAGGGGCACCGATTCACTTCGTTGCGCTCTGCCGACAGGGGATTAGAGCGCGCTCGCAACGCCACACGTCAAAAACTCTCCTTCAGCCAACGGCCGATTCGTCCGAGATAGCTTCCCGTCCCGCGCAGTGCTGATAAAGTCTTGCGCGGCTCGAAATGCTCAATTTGCGCCACCTGTGGATAAACAAGGAGCCCGATGGCCGCCGAAAAGCTCGGCGCATGGGCGGTTTCCGGCAAGCCTTCCACAGGCAGCGGGCGCCCGATCCGAACCCGGCATTCGAGGATGCGTTCGGCCAATTCGACGATCCCGGTCATCAGGCTGCCGCCGCCAGTCAGCACCATGCGCCTGCCGGTCAGACCGAACGCGCCGCTCTTGACCAGGCGGTCGCGCAGAATTTCCAGGATTTCCTCGACTCTGGGTCGAATGATGCCGTTCACGGTCGCCCGCGGCACCTGCATGATGTCCTCGTCCATGACACTGCCGACGCGCGGGACGGTGATGGTGTCGCGATTATCGATATCACCGATCAGCGCGCTGCCGTAGAGCGCCTTGATCCGCTCGGCGTGCTGGATGCTCGTCGACAGTCCACGCGCCAGATCCATGGTCACGTGCTTGCCGCCGACGGCGATCGCGTCGGCGAAAACAAAGGACTCATTGAAGAATACCGAGATGTTCGTCGTGCCGGCGCCAAGGTCTATACAGCCTGTGCCAATGCGCAGCTCGTCCGCCGTCAGCGTGCCGAGTGCGCTGGCATAGGGCGCTGCGACCAAGGCTTCGACATCCAGATGGCTACGCTCCAGGCATAAAACGAGATTGCGTAGTGGCGGGATGTTTGCGGTGACGACATTCATGTCGAGACCAAGCCTGCCGCCCATCATGCCGATGGGATCGCCGATGCCGCGCTGGTCATCGAGCGCGTAGCCGATCGGCAGCGAATGCAGAACGGTTCGTTCGTCGCCCAGCGAGAACTCACGACCAGCCTGCAGCACCTTTTGCACATGCCGTTCGGTGATTTCCTGACCCTTGGTGTCGATCTCGGCACTAAAGGTTTCGCTCGAAATGCGCCCAGCCGAGACGGAAACGATTACCCGTTCCACCGTCGTGCCCGACATACGCTCGGCGGCATCGATCGCCCGGCGGATCGCCGTTTCAGCGGCTTCCATGTCCATGATCACGCCGGACTTTATGCCGGCGCTGCGGTGATAACCGATCCCAAGCACGCTGATGTCGTGGCTGCGCACCAGGCCGTCGTTCTGGCGCGAACTGGGCTTCAGCTTGGCGATCAGACAGCAGATCTTTTCCGATCCGATATCGATGACAGTGACAATGGCCGCCCTACCGTTGGGCAGAGGCCGCATCGGCGATAGGTGCAAATGATGGACGGTGCCACTCATGTGTGCCGCTCCCCCGTCCCCTGTTCCTGCCGTTCAAGCAGCGTGCGGCGCGCCACAGCGCCCTCTTCGGTCAAGGTCAGCGTCACCCGATCGGCGAGCCGCAGATCGATCGACGCGATGGGCTGATCGAAGAAGCGCGGCTGACGCATCATTTTCGCTAGTGTCGCCAACGCCTCGGCTGCGCCCGTTTCGGGAAGGCGGACATCCACGCCGTTGTCCAGCTTCAGCGTCCAGCGACGGTCGGCGACGCGCACGGCGGCCTCGACACGCGCCTTGACGCTTGGCGTATCGTTCAGCGCCTGCTGAAAGGTGTGCGCAGAAACGTTCGCGCCCTCGCCCACGAACAACGGCAGGGCGGTTTGGCTGCCATCAGGCGCGGCCCGCACGATTCGGCCATCACGGTCGATCACCGTCGTCTTGCCGGCGCGCTGCCAAAGCGCGAACGGCTCGCGTTCTTCGATCTTCAAATGAAGCGTGTTCGGATAAAGCTTCATGACAGTGGCCGATCGCACCCTGGGAATGGCCATCAGCTTTTCGCGGGCCTCAGCCACGTCGAAGAACGGCAAAGGGACGTCTTTGAAGGGCGACAGCGCGTCGATGACGTCGGCGTCCGGGATGCCGTCGTCCCCCTCGATCACGATGGAACCGACACGCAGGCCGGCGGCAAGCACAAGGGTTTCAGCGACATGAGTCCCGGCGGCCCGAAACGGCAGACCGGCACTGGTGAACCCGACCACAAGCGCCAAGATGGCGGTGACCGACCACAGGATCGATCGGCGCCATGCAGCCCAAAAGATCCGTCCCTTGCGTTGGTAGTAGGCCGGCGGGCGACCCATGACCCGTTCGACCGCGCGCGATGCGACAGGCGCCAGGCTGCGCCCGGCAGGCGCATGGTCCGGTTCGGCAGTCCATTTCGGTCTCAGCGGTTGCACGACGCGTCTTCCACCATCCAGGCGACCAAATCCTCAAAGCTCATGCCGGCATGGGCGGCAAGTTCGGGAACGAGTGATGTCGCGGTCATCCCCGGCTGGGTGTTGACTTCCAGACAGATCAGCTCGCCCGTCCCATCGTCCCGGTCGTCATAGCGAAAGTCGGCGCGACTCACGCCGCGACAGCCCAAGGCAAGGTGCGCTTCAAGCGCCAGCATCCGAACTTTTTGGTAAATATTTGGTTTAATTTTCGCCGGAAGGATGTGAACAGAGCCGCCTTCCTTGTATTTCGCGTCGTAGTCGTAGAACTTCAAAGAGGCCGATGGCACGATGTCGATTACGTCGAGCGCCTTGTCGCCCATGACTGCGCAAGTGAGTTCGCGGCCGGCGACGTAACGCTCCGCCATGATCGTTTCGCCATAGGGCCATTCGTCGGAGTAAAGCTCTTGCGGTGGATGGGCCTGATCTTCCGAGACGATGAACACGCCGACGCTTGAACCTTCGTCGACCGGCTTGAGGACGTAAGGCGGTTCCATGACGTGCGCCTTCGCCGCCTCGGTTCTCGCCACGACTTTCGACGGCGCGACCGGGATGCCGGCGGCAGCCATCACCAGCTTGGCGCGCTCCTTGTGATTGGCGACCGACGACGCCAGGACTCCGGAATGGGTGTAGGGAATCTCCATGATTTCCAGGAGGCCCTGAATGCAGCCGTCTTCGCCGAAGCGCCCGTGAAGGGCGTTGAACGCAACATCGGGCTTCAGCTCGGCCAACACGGCGGCGATATCCGGCTTCACGTCGACCTGAGTGACGCGAAAGCCGGCGTTTTCGAGGGCTTCGCTGCAGCCGTTGCCGGTATCCAGGCTGACCTCGCGCTCGGCCGACCAGCCACCCATTAGAACCGCGACATGTTTCGTCATGCGTCCGCCTTTTGCGCTGATTCATCTCCGAGGAACGGTTCCACAGGCTCGCCCGGCTTAAAGCGGCCGATACGCTTGATCTCCCAGTCGAGCTTGGTTCCCGACGATGCCAGAACGCGGGCGCGCACGGTTTCGCCCAGTCGCTCAAGATCGAGCGCGGTGGCTTCGCCGGTGTTGATCAGAAAGTTGCAGTGCATCTCCGACACCATGGCGCCGCCAACGGCCAGCCCCCGGCATCCGGCGGCGTCGATCAGTTGCCACGCCTTGCCACCGGTTGGGTTCTTGAACGTCGAACCGCCTGTTTTTTCCCGGATCGGCTGCGCCCGTTCGCGATGCTCCTGGACGTCGGACATCGCCGCTTCGATCGCGCCGCGATCAGCGGCTTCGCCCTGAAACAGGGCTTCGACGAAGATCAGTTCGGGATCGGCGGTCGACGTGCGATAGGAAAATCCCATGTCCGCGTTGCTCAGTGTGATCCGCTTTCCAGCCCTGTCGACGCCCCGAGCCTCGACCAGGCGATCGACGGTCTCGGTTCCGTTTGCCCCGGCATTCATGCGCAGAGCACCGCCAACGGCGCCCGGAATGCCGTGATAAAACTCCAGACCGCCAATCCCGGCCTGAAGCGCGGCGGCCGCCAGCCGCTTGTCCGACAGACCCGCGCCGACGCGCAGCCGGCCGTGGCCTTCAACGTTCACATCGGCAAAGGCGCGGCCGGTCAGACGAATGACGACCCCATCGATTCCGCCGTCGCGTACCAGCGTGTTGGAGGCCAGACCCAGGACGGTAACGGGTACCTCGGCCGGAAGGGCCTTCAAGAAAGCGGCGAGATCATCCTCGTCGGCGGGGACGAACAGCGCATCGGCCGGGCCACCGACGCGAAACCAGGTGTAGGGCGCCAACGGTTGATCGGCCGTCAACCGTCCGCGCAATTCCGGACAGGCCGCTTGAAGGGTTGCGACAAGACCGGCGCCAGCCGTCATGCCGCTTTTCCCGCAAGGGCTTCGGGCAGCGCGTTCGCCCACTGCGTGATCGTGCCAGCGCCGAGACAGATCACCATGTCGCCCGGTTCGACGAACGCCTTAACGGCGGCCGGCAGGTCGTCGGGACCCTCGATCGGACGTGCGAAGCGGTGGCCATGGCCTTGGAGCCCGGCAACCAATGCGTCCCGGTCGACACCCTCGATCGGTTCTTCGCCTGCCTCGTACACGGGCGTGACCAGAACACCGTCCGCATCGTTGAAACAGGTGCAGAACTCCTCGAACAAATCACGCAGGCGGGTATAGCGATGAGGCTGAACGACGGCGAGGATGCGTCCCGATGTCGACTCGCGCGCGGCCTGGAGGACCGCCGCGATCTCGACGGGGTGATGACCGTAGTCATCGAAGATCGCAACGCCATTCCATGTGCCGGTTCGTGTGAAGCGGCGCTTGACGCCAGCAAAGCCTGCAAGACCTGTACGAATGATCTCGTCGCCAATGCCGAGTTCTGATGCGACGGCCACTGCAGACACGGCATTCAGCGCATTGTGGAGGCCAGGCATCGGCAGGCTCAAACCCGATATCGTGCGCTCGGCTCCGGCGACGCGATCGCGCACAACGACATCGAACCGGCTAGCGCCGGCCTCAAACGTCAGGTTCAAAAGCTGCACGTCAGCCTGGGGGCTGGTGCCATAAGCCAGGATGCGGCGATCCTCGATGCGACCGATAAGGGATTGGACCTCGGGGTGATCGATGCACATAACGGCGAAGCCGTAAAACGGCACGTTTTCTACGAACTGGACAAACGCGTCGCGCAACGCGTCGAAACTGCCGTAGTGATCCAGATGCTCCGGATCGATGTTGGTGACGACGGCGATCTCGGCCGGTAGTTTGACGAAGCTGCCATCGGACTCATCGGACTCGACGATCATCCAATCGCTTTCGCCGAGCCGGGCATTGGTACCGTAGGCGTTGATAATGCCACCGTTGATAACGGTCGGATCGAGACCGGCGGCGTCGAACAATGCGGCCACCATCGACGTCGTCGTCGTCTTGCCGTGGGTGCCGCCGATGGCAACCGCTGACTTCAATCGCATCAGCTCGGCCAGCATCTCGGCACGACGCACGACGGGCAGGAAGCGGGCGCGCGCGGCGATCAGCTCCGGATTGTCCGCCTTGATTGCCGAGGACACGACGACGACGCGCGCCTGCCCAAGGTTTTCCGGCGCATGACCAATGTGCACGGTAACGCCCATATCACGCAGACGCGCCACATTGGCGTTGGCGGCCATATCGCTGCCCTGCACCTGATAGCCCAGATTGGCCATCACCTCGGCAATACCGCTCATGCCGATACCACCGATTCCGACAAAGTGGATGGGGCCGATGTCTCGCGGCATGGTCATGATTGACTATCCTTACGGTCTGCGACGAGGCTCTCGGCCAGATCGGCCAGGCGTTCGGCGGCGTTGTCGGTCGCCGACGTCCGCGCTGCGGCGGCCATCTCAGCCAGGCGATTCGGCATGGTTATGAGGCCTTCTAGCGTCTTCGCGAGTGATTCGGGCGAGAATTCGTCCTGAACGATCATGACGGCGGCACCGCCGCGTTCCAGCACGCCGGCATTTGCCTTTTGATCCTGGTCGATTGCGCCCGGTAGCGGGATGAGGATGGAGGGCCGACCCATGGTGGCGAGTTCACCGACCGTCGACGCGCCGGCGCGCGCGACGATCAAATGCGCTGCCGCCAACCGCTCCGGCATGTCGGAGAAAAAGGTATTCAACTCGGCTTCGATACCAAGCGCCGTGTAAGTGTCGCGTACGCGGTCGAGGTCTTCCGGCCGGCACTGCTGCACCAGCAAGATGCGCTTCTGGAGATCACTGGAAAGTTGCGCAATCGCGTCGGGCACGACCCGGGAGAAGATCATCGCACCTTGGCTACCGCCGAACACCAGCAGGCGGATCTGACCGTTTTCGTCCGGCGCACTATAGGGCGTTTGGCCGGCCAGGATCGCTGGGCGTACTGGATTGCCCGTCAACTGGCAGCGTGATGCAGCGGCGGTTGGCAGCTTGGCGACCGTCTGGAACCCGGTGGCGATCACACGCGACCGGCCGGCAAGGATGCGGTTGGCACGGCCCATGACGGCGTTTTGCTCGTGCAGCATCACCGGCACACCGAGGCTCGCGGCGGCCAAGCCGGGCGGAACGCTCGGATAGCCGCCAAACGCAACGAGCGCCTCGGCTTTGCACACTCTCAAAATCCGACGCGATGCGAAGATGCCGGAGATGATCGCGGCCGCCATGCGGAAAAACGCCATTATCGACCGGCCGCGCAGGGTCTCGGAGGGGACGACATGGGTGTGCCCATCGGGGAAGGCCGTCGCGAATTGATGACCGCGCGGATCGGTGAGGAGATGCACGACATGCCCGCGCCGTTGCAGTTCGCTGGCGAGCGCTTCAGCCGGAAACAAATGCCCTCCTGTGCCGCCCGCGGCCAGGGCGAAGACGGAGGGTGGACTCATTCGGCCGGTTCCTCATAGGCGAGCGTCTCGCGGGGGGCGCTACGCAGCGCAATCGCCTGCGCTCGCCGTCGCGTCAGCGCCAAAACCATGCCCATCGCAAATGCCATCGAAACCAGCGACGAGCCGCCATAGGAGATGAACGGCAGCGTCATGCCCTTGGCCGGCATCAGCGACAGATTGACCGCCATATTGATGGTCGCCTGGAGACCGATCAGGATGCACAGGCCGCCAGTCGCCAGGCGCCGGAACAGATCGTCATCGCGATAGGCCTGCGCTAGCCCTCGAATCACGAGACCTGCATACGCGGCGACAATCAAGAGGCAGAAGATTGCACCGAATTCCTCGCCGGCGACGGCGAAAATGAAATCCGTGTGTGAGTCCGGTAGCGCGTTTTTGACGACGCCCTCACCCGGCCCGCGACCGAACCAGCCACCGTTGACGAAGGACTCAATCGCGCGGTCGGTTTGATACGTGTCGCTGGAGCCTGGATCGAGGAAGCTGTCGATGCGTCGTTTGACGTGGCTGACGGTGTAGTAGGACCCGACGATGCCGCCAATCCCCAGTGTTCCAAAAAAGACAATCCATACCCACGACATGCCGGCCATGAAGAACAGCGCACCCCAGACGATGGTCAAAAGCATGGTCTGACCGAAGTCCGGCTGCAGGACGAGAACACCGACAACGGGCAACAGAAGTCCGCACGCCAGGAGCGTTCCCGGCATATCCGGACGCCTGACGCCTTCGGCAAAGAGCCAGGCGGTGATGACCACAAAGGCGGGTTTCAAGAACTCGGACGGCTGGATCGACAGTCCGCCGATATAGAGCCAGCGCCTGGCACCCTTGGCCTCGAAGCCGATAAACAAAGTGGCTGCGGTCATGGCCAGCATGATGACGAAAACGACGAGCGCGACGCGGCGGATTTGCGCCGGCTTCAGCAGCGATGTCACCATGAGCACCGCGATTGCCGGTGCCATGAAAAACGCCTGGCGAATGACGAAGTGAAAACTTGGCAGGCCATGTTTCTCGGCGATCGCCGGGCTTGCGGCGAAGGACAGGACCAGTCCGGTGAACAGAAGCGCCAGCACGAGCCCGATCAAAAGCCGGTCGACCGTCCACCACCACTCCGCCAGCGGGTTCTTGTCGGTCCGTCTGAGCATTGATCTCCCCGTCAGAGCGCCCGGAAGCCGGGCAGAGCCTTCGCGCAATCGACGAACGCGGCACCCCGCAGCTCGAAGTTGCGATACTGATCGAACGACGCGGCTGCCGGCGACAGCAACACAACCGCATTCTGGTCTCCGGCCGCAGCCGCATCGCGCGCGGCTTCGGCAACGGCGCGATCGAGCGTCTCGCTGATTGCGTGCGGACGCTCGCCAAGCGTCGCCGCAAACGGCTCCGCCGCCTCGCCGATCAGGTAGGCTTTCCTGATTTTGGGAAAGAATCTGTTAAGGCTGGCGATCCCGCCCTCTTTTTCGCGACCGCCGGCGATCCAGTAGATGGCATCGAAGCTGGCAAGCGCATGGGCTGCCGCATCGGCGTTGGTCGCCTTTGAATCGTTGACGAAGAGGACATCGCCAACATGGCCGATTGGCTGCATGCGATGCGCGAGCCCCGGAAATGTGGTGAGACCAGCCTGAATCTCGCCATCGTCAAGCCCGAGTAACCTGGCGGCGGCGACCGCGGCCATCGCGTTTTGGGCGTTGTGCCCCCCGCGCAAAGTGACAATGCCGTCCAGATCGGCGACTTCAGCGCCATCGGCGAGGATGCGGCTGCCCGCCATGCTCAAATCAGCAGCGGTTCCATCGACGGAAACACGCAGGATTGGCTGACCGCGCCCCGCAGCCCTGTCCGCGACTGCCGCGCACCAGGGATCGTCGATGCCAACGATCGCCGTCCGACTTCCCACAACAAGGCGTTCCTTGACTGCGGCGTAATGCTCCATCGTGCCGTGCCGGTCCAGATGATCCGGCGCAAGGTTCAAGAGGATGCCGATAGTCGGATCGAGAGCGGGCGCCAAGTCGATCTGGTAGGACGAACACTCGACAACGTAGTGGATCGCGTCGTTCGGTTCGGGAAGGGCCAGCACCGGTGTGCCGATATTGCCACCCATGCCGACGGCGCGGCCAGCAGACCCCAGGATATGCGCGACCAGGGCCGTCGTCGTCGATTTGCCGTTGGTGCCTGTGATCGCAATGAAAGGCGCGGCCGGCGCCAGCGCCCGCCTCTCGTCGGCAAAGAGCGCGATGTCGCCGATGATCGGCGCGTTCGCGGCCATCGCCAGATCGACGCTCCAATGGGGCTTTGGATGCGTGAGCGGCACACCCGGCGCAAGCACAAGGGCGTCGATGGCCGACCAGTCGATTGCTCGCAAATCGCGGCAGGCGATCTCCTCGGTCTGCGCCGCCGTCACCTGGTCAGCATTGTCATCGAAGGCGACGACATCGGCGCCGCCCGCCAACAGGCTCTTCGCCGTCGCGACACCGCTGCCGCCCAGCCCGAACAGCGCTACTCGTCGGCCCGACCAGGACGTCAGCCGGATCACAGCGACCGGGTCTCCGATGGGTGTGCGGTCGGCTGCCGGGCGTTCAAGACGTGGCCTCTCGTTAGCGCAATTTCAGCGTTGCCAACCCGGCCAGCGCCAAGACGAAGGCGATGATCCAAAACCGGACAACGACCTGCGCTTCCGTCCAGCCGAGCTGTTCGAAATGATGGTGAATCGGCGCCATCCGGAAGACCCGTTTGCCAGTGAGCTTAAACGAAATCACCTGCACGATCACCGACACGGCTTCCAGAACGAACAGGCCGCCGATGATGGCGAGAACGATTTCATGCTTCGTGGCGACCGCGATGGCACCGAGCATGCCGCCGAGCGCTAGCGACCCCGTGTCGCCCATGAAGATCGACGCCGGCGGTGCGTTGAACCACAGGAACCCCAGTCCGGCACCGATCAGCGCGCCGCAGATGACCGCCAGTTCGCCGGTGCCGCGCACGAAATGGATCTGCAAATAGTCGGCGAAGATGGCGTTCCCCGAGAGATAGGCGATGGCGCCGAAACTGCCGGCGGCGATCATCACCGGAACGATCGCCAAGCCGTCCAAGCCATCGGTCAGGTTCACCGCATTGCCGGCGCCAACAATGACAAAGGCGCCGAACGGGATGAAGAACCAGCCGAGATTGATAAGGATGTCTTTGAAGAACGGTACCGTCAAAGAGGTCGAAAACGGCACCTCACCGATCTGGCTGAGGAGAACGCAAGCGATGCCGGCGACGACGAATTCGATCCCCAGGCGCAAACGCCCCGATACGCCGAGATGGGACTGCTTCGTGACCTTCAGATAGTCGTCATAGAAGCCGATCATCCCGAAAATGACCGTGACGCCCAAGACGATCCAGACGTACGGATTGCTGTAATTGCCCCACAGCAGGATCGACACGATGATGCCGGCCAGGATCATCAACCCGCCCATGGTCGGTGTACCCTGTTTGGCAATGATGTGCGACTGCGGACCATCGTCGCGGATCGGCTGGCCGTTGCCCTGACGAATTTTCAGCGCCTTGATCAGCGTCGGTCCGAACATGAAGACCAATAAGAGCGCCGTCATCATCGCGCCGCCGGTCCGAAACGTAATGTACCGAAAGACGTTGAGGACGGAGAACTGGTCGGCGAAGTTCGTCAGGTAGTGAAGCATAAAATCCTCGTCATCTGTCGCGTCAGGCTGAATCGTTGGCCGGCGCGTCTTCGCTCATTTCGAAGTGAGACTTGATGGCCTCGACGATCGGACCCATGCGGCTGCCGAGCGACCCTTTGACCATGACGACATCGCCAGCGCGAAGGGCGCCCAGCAAAGGGTCCACAAGACCTTCGGGTTTTTCGTAGTACTCGCCTTGCCGATCCTTCGACAGGATCGCGAAAAGCCCTTCCATCAAGGGGCCGCTAGCGAACACGAGATCGGTGCCGGCATCGGCGATGGGATCGGCCAACTCCATGTGCAGACCCGGACCGGTGGCGCCCAGTTCCAGCATGTCGCCGAGAACGGCGATCCGTCGGCCGCCGGACCCGACCGGCGTGTCGCCCAAGACCGCAAGGGCAGCGGCCATGGACGCCGGATTGGCGTTATAGCTCTCGTCGATCACAGTGAGCGTGCCCTCGCCCAATTTGAAACGATGCGTTTCGCCGCGACCCCGCGGTGCGGAGAGTTGGGCGAGCGCGTCGAGGGCGACATCCATGTCCAAGTCGAGCGCATCGAGTGCGGCGATGACGGCCAAGCTGTTGGCCACCCAATGGCGTCCGGGAACTGTCAGGAGATAGCTCACAGTCCTACCAAGGATATCGGCTGTTACGCGGCTGGCGCCGTCTTCGGCGCTGACGTCAAGAAGCCGCACATCGGCGCCGGCGCTCGTCCCGAAAGTGACAATCCGCAGCGCACCCGATGTGCGCGCCCGGTCGATCAAGAGATCGCGAAATTCGTTGTCGGCAGGAACAATCGCTGTGCCTTCGGCCGTCAGTCCGGTGAAGATTTCGGACTTTGCCTCGGCAATCCCGCGTACGGAATCGAAGAAACCGAGATGCACGGCAGCGACTGTCGTCACCATCGCTACTTGGGGCCGCACCATCTGCGAGAGCGGTGTGATCTCGCCAGCGTGGTTCATGCCGATCTCGAAGACACCGAAGTCCGTGTCTTCGGCCATACGCGCCAGCGTGAGCGGCACGCCCCAATGGTTGTTGAAGGATTTGACAGAGGCGTGGGTCTTGCCACAGGTCGAGAGTGCCAGGCGCAGGGCCTCCTTCGTGCCAGTCTTGCCGACGCTGCCGGTGACCGCGACGAATTTCGCATGCGACCGCTGGCGCGCCGCGCGGGCGAGATCGCGTAGCGCGTCCATGACATCGGGCACGACCAGCAGGCAACCGTCCGGCGCGCCAAGTGCTGGAACCTTCGTTGCCTCGACGACCGCCAGTCCGGCGCCCGCCTGCAAGGCCGCTCCGGCAAAATCATGACCATCGAACCTGTCGCCTTCGATGGCGAAAAAAGCCTCGCCCGGCGCGACAGTGCGGGAGTCGATGGAAACGCCCGACACGCTATCAGGCGCCGGCCCGGCGATCTGACCACCGGTGACCCGCGCCATCGTCTTGACGGTCCAAAGTCCGCTCATCACGCGTCTTCCATGTCGGCGCAGATGTCGCGGACGGCACCGTGATCGGAGAATGGCAGCGTGCGGTCGCCGACGATCTGTCCGGTCTCGTGCCCCTTGCCGGCAATCAGCACGACGTCGCCAGCACCGGCGGACCGCACCGCTTCCTCGATCGCCGCTCTGCGATCGCCGATTTCGGTTGAGCCAGGCGCGGCGTCGAGGATAGCGCGGCGAACAGCGGCCGGATCCTCGGTGCGCGGATTGTCGTCCGTGACGATCACACGGTCGGCTCCCTGATGCGCCGCCGCGCCCATGAGCGGGCGCTTTCCGGGATCGCGGTCGCCGCCGGCACCGATCACAACGATAAGGCGCCCTGTTGCGAACGGACGAAGCGCGGCCAGCGCTGTTTCCAGGGCTTCCGGTTTATGGGCGTAGTCGACATAGACGTCGGCGCCGCCGGCGGTGGTCAGCACATGGTCCAGTCGTCCCGGCGCGCCTTCCAGGTTTCCGATTGCCTCAAACACCGTATCCGCATCAACACCGGCCGCGATCGCCAGTCCCGCAGCGATCAAGGCATTGGCGACCTGAAACTCGCCCGCCAACGGGACGGTGATTTGCCGCGTGCCGAAACCTCCGGCAAGCGAAACGATCTGGCGGGGGCCATCCCGCTCGATGCCTGAAACGCGAAGGGTTTCGCCAGCCCAACCGACGGTCATGACGGACTGCTGCCGCGCGCTGGCGGCGGCGATGACCGAGGCGGTTTGGGGGGCGTCGGCGTTGACGACGGCGGTCGCGCCTTCCGGCAGAACCGCGTCGAACAAGCGCATCTTGGCCGCCAGATAGTCGTCCATCGACTCGTGGTAGTCGAGGTGGTCTCGGCCCAGATTGGTGAACCCGGCGGCGATGAGGTTCACCCCGTCGAGGCGACGCTGATCCAGACCGTGACTGGACGCCTCCATCGCCACATGCGTGATGCCATCGGCGGCGAGTTCATTCAAAATCGTTTGCAGTTTGACAGGATCAGGCGTCGTCAGGTTGCCATAGCGGGTCGCGTCGCCAACGGTAACGCCCAGTGTCCCAAGACTGGCGGCCTTGTGCCCGGCGGCCTCGAAAATCTGCCTGGTGAAGGCCGCAACCGACGTCTTGCCTGCGGTTCCGGTGACGGCGACCATTGTTTCGGGCTGCGGTATATGAAACCGCGCCGCCATGAGTGCCAGCGTTCGGCGTGGATCGTCAGCGATCAGACATGCAATATCGGCGCCGGGATCGAATGTCGGATAGGCGTCGGAAAGGATCGCCACCGCCCCCGCTGCGACCGCATCTGGGATAAAGATCGCGCCATCGGTGCGGCTGCCCCTAAAGGCCGCGAAGACGAAGCCCGGCTCGACTGCGCGACTGTCTGCCGTCAGCCCGGTGACCTGGCGTGTTCGCGCCAATTCCGGGACCGCGCAAAGGCCGTCGCAGAGCTCAGATAGCAACATCGCGCTGGCGTATTCCCGTCAGTCTCCAGTTTGCGTGCGTAGTCCGGCATGGTTAACGCGTGATGAACAAGCACCCCCGCGCCTCACGTTCTTACCTGCGTTCCACACAACCGCCCCAGGCACCCCTTCGCCCGGTTTCGGCGGTCAATAGGACACAAATATGGCGCTTTCGGCGGGCTCGCCCTGGTCGATCTTCGGCAGCACACCAAGGAGCGGTGCGACCCGTGCGACGACATTGCCCGCCGTCGGCGCGGCGTTCCAGCCCGACGTGGCATAGCCATGCGTTTCCTTCAAGCCTTTCGGCTCGTCGAGAATGACAAGAAGCACATATTGCGGATCATCGGCCGGAAATGTGCCAAGGAACGACGTCATCAGCTTATTGCGGGCATAGCGGCCATTGACGACCTTTTCCGCCGTGCCGGTCTTGCCGCCAATACGATAACCGGACCGGTCCGCCTTGCGGGCCGTACCCCGCTCAACATTGAGGCGCATGAGATACCGCATGGCGTCGCTGGTCTCCGGCTTCAGCACCGGCTTGGCGAGCGCCCTCGCCGCATCTCGGTCGCGCGGCAGGAATGTCGGCGTATGGTAGTAACCGCCGTTGACCAATGCGCTCGCCGCCGCTGCCATCTGGATCGGCGCGATCGAAATGCCGTGGCCGAAGGAGATCGTCATCGCGTTGAGTTGCTTCCACTTCTTCGGATAAAGCGGCTGCGCATTCTCCGGCAGTTCGGTCTCCAGCCGGTCGAGCATGCCGATGCGACGCAGGAATTCCTTCTGGCCGTCGATGCCGACATCGAGCGCCATGCGCGCCGTACCGATGTTCGACGAATGCACGAAGATCTCAGGTACGGTCAAAATACGGCGCTGGGCGTGAAAATCGTTGATGGTGAAGCGGGCCACGCGCAGCGGACGCCGTGCGTCGTAGCGATCTTCCAGGGTGATGCGGCCGGTATCCAGCGCCATCGCCACGGTGAAGGCCTTAAAGGTAGACCCCATCTCGTAGACGCCGGTGGTCATGCGGTTGATGGCTTCCGGTTCCAACGCCGTTTCCGGCTGGTTCGGATCGTAGTCCGGCAGCGACACCATGCCGACGATCTCACCCGTGTGGACATTCATAAGAATGCCGGACGCGGCAATCGCGCTGAATTTCTCCATCGCCATCACCAGCTCATCGCGCAGGGCATGCTGGACACGAAGATCGATCGACAACGGCACGGGCTTTTGTGCCCGGTCGAGCGCAAAGCCCATGCCGTGCAGCTCCGCCAATCCCCGGTCGTCCAGAAACTTCTCGATCCCGGCGGTCCCGCGATTGTCGACATTGACGTGGCCGACGACATGCGCGGCGATCCGGCCACTGGGGTAGACTCGCCGGTTCTCGCGGCGAAACCCGACGCCTGGAAGTCCGAGGCTGTGAACGTCGGCTTCCTGCCGCGGTGTCAGCTCGCGCTTGAGCCAAACGAATTTGCGCTTGCTGTCCAGCTTGGCGCGCAGCTCTGCAATCTCCAGTTCCGGCAGGACAGCGTTGAGCTTCTCGACCGCATCATCAAGGTTGATAATGCGGTGCGGTTCTGCGTAGAGCGACGGCGATACCAGATCGGTCGCAAGAATATGGCCGTTGCGATCGGTCAGATCGGGCCGCGCGGCGGCGATCGCTCGATCGCCCGTGTGACCGGACGCCACTCTGACATCGGACTCCATGGCGTAGGTGACAAGACGCGCACCGATCACCGCGTAAATCACCAGAAACGACAGCGCCGCCACCGCCAGCCGCGCCTTGCCCGTATCGGCCCGCTTGCGCTGAGTGTTTCGACTGCGAGCCGGCTTGCCACGATCAAGAGAGGCGGCTGTGCGGACGGGGGTTCGGGCGGTGGGGATCATTGGGAACTCGATACGGGCTAATCGGTTGCGGCTACGATTGAGGGTGCATCGTCATCGGCGATCGGACTGAAGTCCGGCTCTGTCGTGGCGTCATCGGCAAGGCCGCTGACGCGAATGATCTGGCCGATTTCGATCGGTTGCAGGTCCAGATAACGTTCGGCCAAGGCCTGCAAACGGTCGGGTTGGTTCAACAGGCTCCATTCGGCCTTAAGCACCGAGATCGCCTCTTCCTCGCGGGCGATCTCGCGGCTGACGGCGCGCATCTGATCGCCCAGTTCAGCCGTCCGCATCTTGACCTTGTAAAGACCGACGGCCGCCGACAGAGCGATGACAATGCCAAGCAGCGTGAACAAGCGAGTCATCGGGCAGCTCCCTCGGCCAGATCGAGCGGCACCGGATGAGCGAGCCGCCAGACCGCATCGCCGGCGCCACGCGCGGGAGCACCGGTGCGCAGCGCAGCGCGCAGTTTGGCGGAGCGGGCGCGTGGATTGGCGGCAGTCTCAGTGGCATCCGGTGTGCGGGCTTTCTTGGTCAGGCCGACAAAGCGGGCCGGTGCCTTAGCGACGTCTGGTTGGTGGCGCGATCCAGCGGGTGTTTCGGCAGCATCGCGCAAGAAGCGCTTGACGATGCGGTCCTCCAGCGAATGGAAGGTCACGACAACGAGACGCCCGCCTTCTTCAAGCACCCGTTCGGCGGCTTCAAGGCCAAGGGCCAATTCCTCCAGTTCGCTGTTGACCGCGATGCGCAGGGCCTGAAAGACGCGGGTCGCTGGATGAATGTCGCCAGGACGGCGGCGCGGCGAGGCGGCTTCCAAGAGATCGGCGAGATCGCGCGTTGTCTCGAACTGCGCCTCCGTTCGCTGGGTGACGATCCGCTTGGCGATGGCCCGCGCGTGACGCTCCTCGCCATAGGCCGCGAAGATCCGCGCCAATGTCTTCTCATCGGCCTGATTGACGACGTCGGCAGCGCTTATCCCTTGCGGCGCCATGCGCATGTCGAGCGGGCCGTCGAACCGGAAGGAGAAACCGCGCGACGCGTCGTCCAGTTGCATGGACGAGACGCCGATATCCAGGATGACGCCTTGGACCGGCATGGCGGCGATCTCGTCCATTTGAGAAAACCGCCCAGCTTCCAGCTTAAGTCGGCCGGAAAACCGCACTGCATCTTCAGCACCAAGGGATAGCGCGATTGGATCGCGGTCGATGCCGATCACTCGACAGTTCGCCGCGTCTAGGATCGCGCGAGAGTAGCCACCGGCGCCGTATGTGCCGTCGATATAGGTTTCGCCATCGACCGGCTTGAGAAGGTCGAGCACCGTATCGAGAAGGACGGGAATGTGCGGCGTGCTCATCACGCGCCCTCCCCAGCCCGCTTGGCGCCCAACAAGGCCTTCAGGTCCCGTGCTTTGGCTCGCGCATCGGCGCGGTATTCGGCATAGCGCTCCGGCGACCACATAAAGAACTTGTCACCGACGCCGACAAAGGTGACTTCGCCGGCGAGACCCGCATGGGCGCGCAAGCCGTCTGGCAGCGTGACCCGGCCGTCAGCATCGATGGATAGCGTGACCCCGTCGCCCAAAAGCACGTGCGCCAGCTGATTGCGCTCGTCGGAATAGGGAACGAGGGCGTCGATGAGGCCTTGGATCGCATCGATTAGCGGGCGACCGCCAGCCTCAACCGCCGCCGTGTCGAGCGAGGGATAGCAGTAGACGCCGTCGAAGCCCTGAGCAGCAAGAACGGCGCGAAAGGGGGCCGGAACGGACACGCGACCCTTGGCGTCGATCCGATTGGTAAAGTTGGACACGAACTGGTCCATTCATCCCCTCTTGGCCGGGTACGCGGCTACATTTCCTTGCCCGAGGGGCCCGCAATCTCCGCCGCAGATTGCGGCGCCCCCCGGCGGACCCGGTCCCGCAAACGTTGGAGGTCAAGCGTTTATGGGACAGTATGGGATAACATGGGACACTATGGGTGGTCAACGACACCGCATGGGTTCCGGACACCACCCGCAGCGTTATGCTTGCCGATAGGTTAAGCGAACAGCGTTAAGGATCGGTTGCGGCAGCGCTTATGTCGTCGGCGAAAGACGGAGACTTTGGCGAGCGGTAGCGGGCTCGACGGCACGCCACCCCTCCATTTGGTGTCGAAACCAGGTTTTCTGCCTCTTGGCGTAATGCCGGACGTCGGCTTTACCGCGCTCAAGAGCGGTGGCCAGATCCAGCTCGCCGGACAAATAGCGCGAAAGGTGCGGTACGCCATGTGCGCGCAGAATCGGCTGATCGGGCGGCAGATCGCGCTTCATAAGCGTTTCCACTTCATCAAGGGCGCCCTCGGCGATCATCCGGTCGAACCGCCGGTTGATCCGGTCATAGAGCCAGTCACGGTCCGGATCGAGAAAAACACGCTCGACGCGTTCGACATCGAGGAATGGGTGACCCTTCTCGGCTTGCCAGTCCACCAGCGGCCGGCCTGTTGCCTCGAACACCTCCAAGGCCCGCACAATCCGTTGAGAGTCGGTCGACCGCAAGGTTGCCGCGGTTTTCGGGTCGCGCGCCATCAATTCGCGATGAAGTTGGGAGATGTCCTCGCCTTCGCCCCGCCGACGCCACTTCGTCCGGATCGCATCCGGTATGTCGGGGATCGGCGAAACCCCCTCAAGCAACCCTTTGAAGTAGAGACCCGTGCCGCCGACGAAGACCGGCAGCCTGTCCTCGGCCAGCGCTGCCGCGATCGCGGCCTCCGCTTCCGCCAGCCAGTGGCCGACTGAGTACGGCGCTGCGCCATCGATATGACCGTAGAGCGAATGTGGCGCCTGCGCCTCTTCCGACGGCGTTGGCCGCGCGGTCAGGATGCACAAATCCTGATAGACCTGCATGGAATCGGCATTGATGATGATGCCGCCATGGTGGGTCGCGACGTCGATCGCCAGCGCCGACTTGCCGCTGGCCGTTGGCCCTGCAATAAGGATTGCGTCGATATCGGCCATTTTTTCGCGCCCTAGTCCCGGTCCCCGCCATGCAGCATGTTTGCGTCCTTATTTCAAAGCCTGGCGCGGCTGCAATCACCAAAGACTTGATTGAAAGCCTGCACACCCATTTGCGGTGGCCAGGCATGGGCCGCTGGCTTTGCCCGCGCGAAGCCTACGAGATGGAGGTTGAAAATCTGCCCGTCAGTCGCCTTGACGAGGCACGCGACCATCTCTTGCGCGAGATCCGTGATCTGGTTGGCGACCGGCCGGTCGATGCGGCGCTCATCCCCGTCGATCATCGCCACAAGCATCTTTTGATCGCCGACATGGATTCCACCATGATCGAGCAGGAATGCATCGATGAGCTGGCCGATGCCCTTGGCTTGAAGCCGCAGGTGGCTGCGATCACGGAGCGCGCCATGCGCGGCGAGATTGAATTCGCACCGGCGGTGCGCGAGCGCGTGGCGCTGCTTAAGGGGCTCGCCCGCGCCGAAATCGAGCGCATCGCCGACGACCGCATTACGATCACGCCGGGCGCTCAGGTTCTGGTGCGGACCATGCGTGCCGCCGGCGCCTATACGGCGCTGGTGTCCGGTGGCTTCACGCTGTTCACAGCGCGTGTCGCCAAGGCGATCGGGTTCCACATGAACCACGCCAATGAGCTTAATTTCGACGGCGATGTGCTCGACGGCACGGTCGCAGAACCGATCCTCGGCCAGGAAGCCAAGCGCGAAACACTGCGCGATCTTTTGCGCGGCCATGCGCTGATGCGGGAACAGGCCCTTGCTGTCGGCGACGGCGCCAACGATCTTGCCATGATCGATTTGGCCGGCACCGGGGTGGCCTTCCGTGCCAAGCCGGCCGTGGCCGAGGCGGCCGACGTTCGGATCGATCATGGCGACCTGACCGCGCTGCTCTACCTCCAAGGCTTTACGCGCGCAGAGTTCGCCGCATAAGAAAGGCGGCCGAAGCCGCCTTTCAAAGTCCGCTGGTGGAGAGACCTACTCGTCGTCCTCGATCCTAAGCGCGACGAAGCGCAACTCGCCTTGCGCATTGGCAAGCAACAGCAGCACAGATTTGCGATTCTGGTCGCGCAGTTCGTCGATCCGCTCCAACACGTCGGCGGGCGCTCTCACATTCTCCTGCGCGACCTCGACGATCACTTCGCCCTTGGCAATGCGTTTCTCCGACGCAGGCGATCCATCTTCGACATCGGTGATGATGACACCATCGACATCCTCGGAGATCTCGTACTCGTCGCGCAATCCGTCGGTCAGCGCCGACAATTCAAGGCCGAGTGCCGATTTGATGTTCTTTTCTTCGGCATCCTCACCCGCAGGCGCCGAGGCAAGCTGTGCCTCATCCTCTGGCAAGCGCCCGATAACCACTTTGACGTTGACCTCCTCGCCCTTGCGCAACAAGACCACGTCGACGGTCTCGCCGATCGGCGTGTCAGCAACGATGCGCGGCAGGTCGCGCATTTCGGGAACGTCGGTGCCGTCAAACGTCAAGACCACGTCGCCGGGCTCGATGCCGGCCGACTTCGCCGGGCCGTCCTCGTTGACGCCGGCAACCAGTGCGCCCTTTGGCTCATCCATGCCCAGGCTTTCGGCGATCTCTTCGGTGACCGACTGAATGCGCACACCAAGCCAGCCGCGCCGGGTTTCGCCGAACTCGCGCAACTGGAAGATCACATTCCTCGCCATGTTGGCGGGGATGGAAAAGCCAATGCCGATCGAACCGCCCGACGGCGAAATGATCGCCGTGTTGATGCCGACAACCTCGCCTTCTTTGTTGAACAGCGGACCACCGGAATTGCCCCGGTTGATCGACGCATCGGTTTGGATAAAGGCGTCGTAGGGGCCCGACCCAATATCGCGGTTCATGGCCGAGACGATGCCGACGGTCACGGTGCCGCCGAGGCCGAAGGGATTGCCGATCGCCATCACCCAGTCACCCACTCGAAGGTCGGAGGAGTCGCCGAGATCAAGGGCCTTAAGCGGCGTGTCGGACTCCACCCGCAAGACCGCGATATCGGTCTTAGCGTCGCGGCCAATCACCTCTGCCTTTAACTTGCGGCCATCGCTGAAGTTCGCGGTGATCTCATCGGCTTCGGCGATCACATGGTTGTTGGTGACGATGATGCCGTCCGGATCGATAACGAAGCCGGAGCCCAGGGAATTGACGCGCCGCGGCGAGCGATTGCGATCGCCCTCTTGATCATTGAAGAACTCTTCGAAGAACTCCTCAAAGGGCGAACCGGGCGGCACCTGAGGCATGGGGATGCGCTGCGATCCGGACACGGTTTGCGCCGTGGAGATGTTGACCACGGCGTCGAGCAGCCCTTCGGCGAGGTCGGCAACGGAGTCTGGGCCATCGTGAGCAGCCGCCTGCCGCGGGCCAAGGGTCGCGATATCGACCGTCGCAACAGCAAGCGCCGCGACGAAAGCAAGGGCAGCCACGCGGACCGGCCGATTGCGGCGGCATCTGTTCAATGTCGTCATTCGTTCAGTCTCCACCTCTGGCGCCACCGCTGCCGGCGGCCCATGAACCTCGATTCGGCCGAACGCGCCGGCGCAATCACCCGCGCACGATCCACACGAGACCAAGACCGAGAATCGCGGCCACCGTGCCGCCGATCCTCAGCTGATTTTCCTCAGTCTCAATGGCGACCGCGGCCAATCGCTTCACCATCGCCGGCGCCAGGGCATAGACCGCGCCTTCCAAGACGAGGACAAGCCCAAGCGCGACGATGAGGTCACTCATTGCGTCTGCGTCGCCCCGCCAGTCGGATCGCCGAAATAGCGGAACAGATCAGACTCAGGCGAGATCACCATCTGCGTATTGTTGCCCGGCAGAGCACGCTCGTAGGCCTGCATGGAGCGATAGAATGCAAAGAACTCAGGATCGCGACCGAACGCATCGTTGAAGACGCGGTTGCGTTCACCGTCGCCCTCACCGCGAATGCGTTGCGAATCACGCTCCGCCTCGGCGACGATAACCGTCACGTCGCGATCGGCCCGCGAGCGGATGCGACGGGCGATTTCCTCGCCCTGCGCACGGATTTCAGCCGCTTCCTGCTGCCGCTCGGTCTGCATGCGCTGATAAATCGCCTGGCTATTGGCCTCCGGCAAATCGGCACGCTTGATCTTCACGTCGACGACCTCAATGCCGAAACTCGCCGCTTCGCGGTTCACCTGCTGGGTAATGCGAGCCATCAGGTCTGGCCGGTCATCGCGCACAACGGACACGAAGCTGGAATCACCCAAAACACGCCGAATGGCGGAGTTCAGCACCGTCGACAAACGCGAGTTGGCCACCTGAATCGTCCCGACCGTGCGGTAGAAGAACAGGGGCTGGACGATCTTGTAGCGCGCGAAGGCGTCCACCACGAGCCGCTTCTGGTCCGACGCGATGACTTCTTGCGCCGGAGAATCGAGATCGAGGATGCGCTTATCGATGAAGACGACGTTTTGAACGAACGGCAGTTTCCAATGCAGACCCGGCTCGGTGATTTCGCGCTTGGTGTCGCCGAACTGAAGCACCAATGCCTGTTGCGTTTGATGGACCGTGAAGAGCGCGTTGTAAGCGATGAGGGCGATGCCGGCGAGGAGGATCACGCCGATAACGGAAAGACCCTGTTTCATTGGTTTACCCCCCGGTTGGCGCCGCGCGTCAGTTCGTTCAAGGGCAGGTACGGCACGACGCCGCCCTGGCCGCCGACATTGTTATCGATGACCACCTTGTCGGAGTCGCCGAACACGCGTTCCATGGTCTCCAGATACATGCGCTGCCGGGTGACATCGGGCGCCTTTTCATATTCGGCGAAGACGCTGAGGAAACGGTCGGCCTGACCCTGAGCCTCGGCAATGGTCTGCTCGCGATAGGCGTCTGCTGCCTGGCGAATCCGTTCCGCCTCACCGCGCGCTTCTGGAACAATCCGGTTGGCGTAGGCCTGCGCCTCGTTGCGCAACCGCTCCTGGTCGGCACGGGCCGCCTGAACGTCTCGGAAGGAGTCGATCACCTGCGATGGCGGGTCGACCTTTTGCAGCTGCACCTGGGTGATCTCGATGCCGGCGCCATAGTCGTCCAATGTCTGCTGCATCAGCTCAAGCACGGCTTGCTCTGTGACCTGACGGGCCTGGGTGAGGATCGGCTGGATGTCGGACCGACCGACGACCTCGCGCATGGCGCTTTCGGCAACCGCCTTCACCGTACCCTCGGGGAATTGGATATTGAACAGGAAGTCCGCCGCGTCCTTGATGACCCAAAAGACGGAGAAGTCGACATCGACGATGTTCTCGTCGCCTGTCAGCATCAGGCTTTCTTCGGGGATATCACGGCCCGTGTTTCCGCCGCCGCGCACGTCGTCGGATTGCTGAATGCCGACCGCGATCCGGTTGACCCGGGTCACCTTCGGCGTCACAGCCGTCTCAATCGGATAGGGCAAGTGAATGTGCAGGCCCGGCGTCGTCGTGTTGACGAACTTGCCGAAGCGCAAAACGACGCCCTGCTCGTCCGGAAGGACGCGGTAAACGCCGGAAAACGCCCAGATCAGCAAAAGCACGCCGATCAGGATCGCGAGCCCCTTTGAGCCAAGTGATCCGCCGCCGCCCGGAATGACGTTTTTCAGTCGATCCTGGCCCTTGCGCAGTATGTCTTCCAAGTCTGGCGGGTTTGGACCGCCCTGTTGCGGACCCGACCCCCAGGGGCCACCGCCGCCGCTGCTTTTCCAGCCGCCGTTGCTGCTATTCCAGGGCATAAAGCTCCTCGCATATCTATCCGGGATGGCCGGACGTCATGGTGTGGATATGGGTAATGGCGCCTTGGGCGCCAGTCTATCTAGACCAATTGTGAGCCGGTTATAGGGATTCGCGGCCCGGCATTCAACGCGAACGCCGGGCCTAAGCTGCGGCAAAGTGCGCTTTTGGTTGATGAGTCGCGGTTTGTGCAACGCATTGCGCGACATTTGGCGAATTTTCGCAGGACCGTATCGTCTTGCCGGCCGAATTGGATCAAGTTCGTCGGCGTTGTCGATTAGCGCGAATCTGGCCTGGAATCCCCCGCCCTTGCCCTCTATCGTCGCGACCGGTTCGGATTGCGGCACCAGGAGACAAGCATGAAACGCAACGTCATCATCGCACAGGGCGGCGGCCCGACGGCGGTCATCAACCAGTCTCTTGTCGGCGCGGTCCTTGAGGCGCGCGGATACGACTCCGTCGACCGAGTCTATGGTGCGCTGCATGGCATTCGCGGCCTGGTCGACGAGGATTTCGTCGACCTGACGCGCGAGACACACGGCAATCTGGAGCGCGTCGCCGCGACGCCCTCGTCAGCGCTTGGCTCGACCCGCGACAAGCCGGACGCCGACTACTGTAAGGCGATGTTCAAGACGCTGGCGGCGCACAACGCCGGCACATTCCTCTATATCGGCGGCAACGACTCCTCCGACACCGTGCGCATCGTCGCCGAGGAAGCAAAGGCGGCCGGATACGACCTGACGGCCGTTCACATTCCAAAGACCGTCGACAACGACCTGATGGAGAACGATCACACGCCGGGCTACGGCTCCGCGGCGCGCTTCGTGACCCAGGCCTTCACCGGGCTCAATCTCGACAACAGGGCGCTCAAGGGCGTCTATATCGCGGTTCTGATGGGCCGGCACGCCGGGTTCTTGACGGCCGCGTCGTCCCTTGCGCGCAAGCATGAGGACGACGGCCCTCATGTGATCTGTCTTCCGGAGCGCGATTTCGACATGGATGGCGTGCTGGCCCGCATTAAGGAAACGCATGATCGGATCGGTCGCTGCATCGTCGCCGTCTCAGAGGGCATTCACGACAGGTCCGGCGAGCCGATTGCAGCCAGCCTCATGCAGTCCGTCGAGCGGGATGCCCATGGCAATATCTCGCTTTCGGGCACCGGCGCGCTCGGCGATCTCTTGGCGCAGGAGGTTAAGGCGAAGCTTGGCATCGGCCGCGTGCGTGCCGACACATTCGGCTATATGCAGCGCGCCTTTGCCGGCGCCGTGTCCGATGTGGACGCCCGCGAGGCGCGCGATGTCGGCGAGGTCGCGGCACGCGCGGCGATTCGCGACGGTCGAACCGCATCGGTGACAATCGAGAGGATCGGCAACTATGCAGTCCAGTACGATCTCGTACCGCTGGAGAAGATTGCCGCGAAAACCCGTGTGATGCCCGATCCGTACATCGCTGCGGATGGTCTCGATGTCACACGCGACTTTCTGGACTATGCCCGACCGTTGATCGGCTCCGCGGTTCCCGAAGCTGCCCGCCTGTTTGAGAACAATCCGGTCGAGAAACAGCTCAGCCGCTAGGCACCGCTAGTTGGTGGCCGTTCGAACGTAAGACGTGACGATTTCGGCCATCCGCTCAGGCCCGAGGATCGGCGGCAGCACCGTTTTGAAGCTGCCGTCCGGGCCCATGAGATAGACGAAGGATCCATGAGCATAGACCGGCCCCTCGGTCGGATGCTCGTAAACGAGCTTCTTTTCGACCTGAAACGCCCGATAGGCCTTGGCGAGCGCGCGCTTCGATCCCGTCAGCCCAATCAGGCCAGGATGGATGGCCGGTGCGGCCTCCTTGAGCGCTCGCACGGTGTCGCGCTCGCGGTCGACGGTGATCAAAACCGGTGTCACGGCGATCCCATCAGCGGCCAGGAGATCGACCGCATCGGCCATCGCCGGCAGCGCCACCGAACAGATCGCCTTACAGCTTGCATAGCCGAAGAAAATCAGCTGATGGCGACCCGTGGGATCGACTTCGGTCCGCTTCTGACCGAACTGATCGACAAGCCGATAAGATCCTCCGATATCGGTCGGAAAGCCCGGCGTGTTGGGGCTTTCCTGGAGATGCTTCAGCGCTTCTTCGGGTGTCTCGTGAACGACGCCGTCATGAGCGTGACCCAAGACGCTGAACGCCGCCACAGCGACAGCGACCAGCGCTGCACGTCGCATCAGTTATACCACTCGGCAATGAATTTCTCGTCCGCCTCCTTGCCGAGGCCCAGATAGCCGTCTTTTTCAATCTGCCTAACAACACGGTCGTCCTTGCGGAACCATGGTCCCTTGATGGCCTTCTTTTCAGGATTGTCGGCATTCCACTTCTTGGTCCACAGCGTGGTTTTGCTCCATTCGGCGGCGCCTGTTTCGCGGATGAACTGAACCATGTAGAGCTTTGCCGCAGTCTGCTCCTCATCGCCGACCAGAAGGCCGTCCACGTCGACCATTTTGTTGCAGTAGGGAAGCAGATCGGCGACGGCACCATTGAACGAGGATTGGCGGTTCTTCAGGACCGGAACCAACACATTGTCGGCGGCGCGAACGATGCCGAGCTGGCGGGTGCCGTCACCGCAATTGTCGGCGCAATCGCCCGACAACTCGCACAGGATATCGACGACCTTGCCGGAAAACGTCGCGGTCTCTTCACCGAACAGACCCCATTCCTTGGCATTGCTGCCTTCGGAAAAGCTGCCTGCGTAGGCAGTCGTGGACAGGATGACGGCTGCCGCGAGAGCCGAAAGCTGAATGCGCATCATGGCTCCCTCACCGATTTGGGGAACGTGAAGGGCGGAACGACGCCGAAGTCCTCGTGCGTCAGGTTGACGATACCCTCATTGTCGACCACCTCCTCGACGATCAAATAGTTGATTCCATCGCGCAGATAGTGGACGCCGTTGGCTGTGATCCGGTCGCTTTGAATTTCCAGAAGCGCATCGCCGTCAGCCAAGGGCGCGGCGCCTTCCAGCTTCATGACCATGTAGACAGTGCCGTCGTCGGCCAAAACGCCGACGGGGATGCCGCCGGCAGCGCACCAGACCGCACAGGTGTGGTGAGCCGATCCAACCACGGCATCCGGGCCACCCATAACGCCGGAGAAGTAGCACCAGGTGTCGATCACCTCGCCGGTGATTTTGACCGTGCTCGGCCCCTCGGTCGCCGCGAATGAGGGACCTGCGAGGGTTGCAAATGCCAATGCTGCGAAGGTCAAGCGTATCTTCATTTCTTATCCTCGCGCTTATGTCCGCCGCGTTGCGAGGATTCTGTCACGCCGCTTCAGCGTTTCATAGAGCGGAAGCGATCAAGATAGAGACACTTGTGTGTGAACGAAGCGGCCCTAGGCGCGCAGATTAGCGTCTTGCGCGTCGCGGCCAAGCACTTCGAACACCTTCTTGACCATAGCATCGGCCGCCAAACCGGCCTCGGCAACCATCGCCTCAGGTTTGTCTTGGTCAATAAACCGGTCCGGAAGCACCATCGTCCTCACCGTAAGACCGCTGTCCAGTAGCCCGGTTTCGGCCAGATGGTGCAGGACATGACTGCCGAAGCCGCCGACCGCACTCTCTTCGACGGTGATCAAGACCGCGTGCTCGCGCGCCAGGCGCTCGACGAGATCGGTGTCGAGCGGTTTGGCAAAACGCGCATCGGCGACGGTCGTCGACAGGCCATGCAGGTTCAATTCTTCGGCGGCCTTCAAACAGTCGGCCAAGCGGGAGCCAAACGACAGGAGCGCAACCGTTGTACCCTCGCGCACGACACGGCCTTTGCCCAGGTCCAACACGTCGCCTTGCTCCGGCATGTCGACCCCGACCCCCTCGCCGCGCGGATAGCGAAAAGCCGACGGCCGGTCGTCGATCGCCGCCGCCGTCGCGACCATGTGGACAAGCTCCGCCTCGTCGGCCGCCGCCATCACCACCATACCCGGCAGAGTCGCCAGATAGGTGACATCGAATGCGCCGGCATGGGTTGGGCCATCTGCACCAACCAAGCCGGCCCTGTCGATGGCAAAGCGCACCGGCAGGCTTTGGATGGCCACGTCGTGTACAACCTGATCGTAGGCGCGCTGCAGGAACGTCGAATAGATGGCGCAGAAGGGCTTCATCCCCTCCGTCGCCATCCCGGCGGCAAACGTCACGGCATGTTGCTCGGCGATACCGACATCGAACATGCGGTCCGGAAACTCCTTGCCGAACAGGTCGAGCCCAGTGCCTGACGGCATGGCTGCCGTGATGCCGACGATCTTCTCGTCGCGTCGCGCTTCCTTAATCAGGCTTTCGGCGAACACGCGGGTGTAAGACGGGGCATTCGGCTTCGCCTTCGTCTGCTTGCCGGTCACCACATCGAATTTCGACACGCCGTGATACTTGTCGGCGGAGTTCTCGGCCGGCTCGTAGCCCTTGCCCTTTTGGGTGACGACATGCACCAGGATCGGACCGTGCTTGGCATCGCGCACGTTTCGAAGCACCGGCAGGAGATGATCGAAGTTGTGGCCGTCGATCGGACCCACGTAATAGAGGCCCAGTTCCTCAAACAGCGTGCCGCCGGTGACATAGCCGCGTGCATGTTCGACCGCACGGGTGATCGCCCTGTCGACGCTCTTCGGCAGGTGCGAGGTCACCTGTTTGCCGAAATCGCGCAGCGTCAAATAGGTCTTGCCGGATCCGAGCCTGGCCAGATAGGCACTCATGCCGCCGACCGGGGGAGCAATCGACATATCGTTGTCGTTGAGAATGACGATCAGGCGTTGATCGCGGGTACCGGCATTGTTCATCGCCTCATAGGCCATGCCGGCCGACATGGCACCATCGCCGATGACGGCTATGACATTGTTGCCGCGCCCCTCCAGGTCGCGCGCGATCGCCATGCCGAGCCCGGCGGAAATCGAAGTCGAGGAATGCGCCGCGCCGAAGGGATCGAATTCGCTCTCGGCACGCTTTGTGAAGCCGGACAGGCCATCGCCCTGCCTGAGCGTGCGAATGCGATCGCGCCGCCCTGTCAAAATCTTATGCGGATAGCACTGATGGCCAACATCCCAGATGAGCCGATCGTCCGGTGTGTCGAACACGTGATGGAGCGCGATCGTTAGTTCCACGACGCCAAGGCCGGCACCCAGGTGCCCACCAGTGACAGAGACCGCATCAATCATTTCGGCGCGCAGTTCGTCGGCGAGCTGCGGCAGGTCCTTTTGATCGAGTTGGCGCAGCTCCGACGGCCAATGGACCGTGTCGAGGAGAGGCGTCGCGGGTCGTGTCACGGCAAACCGTTGTGTTGATTGGTCTCATTCTGTCCTAGCGGGGAATGCGCTGGAAGGCCACCCCCTGGGCCTGCACAGACTGTTTGCGGTCTAACGGCGCCCGCCTTAACCGAAATATCAAATGGCTGCACGCGATAGGTGCGCAACGCCAATTTGGCCGCTAAGTTGAGCGGCGATGGCTGGTCCGCCATGCGTATTGGGCAAGTGAGTTGAGTAGCTGGGGCGAGTAAGATGGACCTCTTGGGGGCAATGCGTTTCGACGCAAGGCGCGTCTTTGTTTTGTTTGGCATGGCTTTGGCCGGCGCAGTCGCGGGTGTTCATCCGGTTCAGGCGGCGGGCACCGCAAACACGGAGCCTGAGACACCGGCGATCACGACGCCCGATGACCCCCTCCAGATGGTCATCTCGCTCGATGCCCAGACCATCGATGTCTACAAAGGTCTAGAACACGTTGAGAGCGAACCGATCTCCTCCGGCCGCCGAACGCATCCAACCCCGACCGGTATTTTCAGCATCCTCGAGAAGCGCCGCCGTCACTACTCCAACCTCTACAACAACGCGCCCATGCCATTCATGCAGCGACTGACGTGGTCGGGCGTCGCGCTGCATGCCGGCCGCCTGCCCGGCTATCCGGCGTCTCACGGTTGCATTCGGCTGAAAAAAGATTTCGCCAAATCGCTCTATGGCATGACGGATCGCGGGCTTCATGTCATTGTCACGCGGGAAGAAACGCGCCCACGGGCGATCGCTCATCCGGCACTGTTCCAGCCCGAACCGCTGCCAGGCATTCTTGTTCGGGCACCGGAGCCAGCGGTGGAGACTGAAGTCGCCGGTCTTTCGGCGAGTAGCGCGATCCAGACCTCAGCTCCGTTAGCGGAGGCTGTCGTCGGCCTTGAATATACCCTGCAGCGGCTGGAGCGCATCCGCAGTCGATCCGAAGAACCCTTGCGCATGTTGGTGACGCTTCGCAGGGATCGCGATTTGACCCGCGATGTTCAAATTCTGCTTTCCGAACTCGGCTACCGGCCTGGCCCGATCGACGGTGTTCGCGGGCGCAAGACCACGCGCGCGCTGACGTCGTTTCAAAGCGACGAAGGCTTGGACCTCACCGGGCAGATCGACGACGACACCGTCACTGCGCTGTATGCGGCCGCCGGACGGCCGGAGCCGGCCAATGCCCACCTCTATGTCCGGCAGAAGTTCAAACCGTTATTCGACCTGCCTGTCGCGCTGATCGAGGATGACATTCCGGTCGGCACACATCTCTTCACCGCACTGGACTTCAAGTCCGGCAGCCAGTCGGTCCGGTGGATGGCCGTGTCGGCGCATGCGCCTGAGGAGCAGGCAACGGCGGTGAGCGCGCTCGACCGGTTGATCATCCCCGAAAGCGCGCGCCAACGGGTCGCCGATCTCCTGACACCTGGATCGTCGCTAATCGTAACCGATCGCGGCTTTCGCCGTCACACCACGCTGGGTACGGATTTCATCGTCGAGACGCGGCACTAAACAGCACTAGTGCGCCATCAGCACCGGAACGGTCATCGAATTCAGGATTTCCCGCGTCGCGCCGCCAAGGATCAGTTCGCGGAAGCGTGAGTGTCCATAGCCGCCCATGACCAGCATGTCGGCGCCGGCGTCGCTGATGTGGGACAAAAGGGCGTTCGCCGCATCGATGCCGCTGCTTGGAATGACGTGGAAACGAGCGTTGATGCCGCGCCGTTCCAGCGTCTTGGCCAACTCGGTGCCGGACTCCACGGCCTGCTCCTGGTCGATGCCATGGTCCACCGCAACAATTTCGACTTCATCGGCACTGACGAAAAGCGGTACCGCATCGTGAACGGCGCGCGCCGCGGTCGCCGTTCCGTTCCAGGCAATGACTGGGTGTTTGGCAAAGGCGGCCGCCGACCCGCCAATATAGGGCACGATAAGGACCGGGCGTCCCGAGCTAAACAGCGCCGCCTCGATCAGCGCCGTCGTTAGCGCTTCCTGCCGATCCGGATTGTGCTGACCCAGAACCACGAGGTCAGCCGAGCGGGCACGATCGGCAAATTCGCTGACAATACCGTCGGCCCCGCTTGAGATGACCTCGACCGAATGCTCGATACCGGCCTTTTCGGCCGCTTCATGAAACGCGGAGGCGGTGGCGCGCGCGTCGTTGCCCGTCGTTTCGCGATGGGCGTCAAGCACGCTAACCGGAATGTCGGCCATCACCATTGGCGGAATGGTGAACTCCGCCGACAGCACATAGGCGCGGACATAGGCGCCGCACAGCCGCGCCAAATCGAGAGCATAGAGCGTCTGCGGCCCATCGGCCTTGGTGTGATCGACATTGAGGACGAAGGTTTTCGGGGTCATGGCGCGCTCCAACCGGGTTGTTACCGCCACTTCACGGCACGCCGACTTTGGCCGCCATGATCAAGGTCAAGGCCGGCTCAACAAGCTTTAACAGATGCGTTTTGCGTCTTACTCCGCCGCTTCGGCGACCTTGGCGCGCGCCTTCGCGATGATTTCGGCCTGATGTTCGAGCCTGGCGACTTCTTCCGTGCCGCCTCGGGTTTCGTTGAACATGGCGAGGTCGTGCACCTCCTCCTCCTGGACCGGGGTCAGGGCAAGGTCGGTATAGGCTTCGGCGTTCGGATCGCGCTTTATCTTGTGGCGCAGCCAAGCCAGGCGGACCACCAGCGGAACCACCCGCAAGTGCTTCGACACGATCTCCCAAACATAGCGCGGATAAAAGACGATCGGGCTTTCGATCGGCTGACCGGAGCGGCGACTGGTGCGCGACTTGATGCGGAAATAGCCACCATCGACCGGATGCACACGCTCGACCTTGAAGTTGAGGTAGAACCACAGCATCAGGAACATGATGTTGCCCGGGCTCATGCCGGTGGCAACGGCCCGGCGCATAACCCGTTCGATGTGCTCGGGTTTATAATAGGCATCCCACATCGCCTCATACGCCTTCATGAACGCATCGTGGTCCATGATCGGATGCTTCATGACCCAGTGATTGAGGTCGTATTTGTTCATGTCGGGGTCCATCCAGACCCCAGTTTCATAGAGGGACTTGTGGTCCGCCGATCCCGGTAGCGGCGTGAGAATGTTGAACTCGATCAGATCGAGCGCCAGTTCATCCTGAAGGATATCAATCTCACGCAAGAGCGACTCAGGCGTGTCGTTCGGGAAGCCCAGGATGTAACCGGCATAGGTCGTGATCCCGTGAGCCTTCCACTGGAGCAACATGTCGCGGTATTCGGTGATCTTGTTCTGACCCTTTTGCGCGGCGGCCAGATTGTCCGGATTGACGTTCTCCAGCCCGATGAATACGCGTTTCACGCCGGCCTTCACGGCCTTGTCGATGAACCTCGGTATCTTGTGGCAGAGCGTGTCGACCTGGATGACCAGCTTGACCTTGAGGCCCTCCTCTTCGCGCAGCTTGATCAGGCGATCGAACAGCGGCTCCCATTCGCGATTGCGGGCGAAGTTGTCGTCGGTCACGAAGAAGCGCCGAATGCCTTGGGCGTAGTTCGCGCGGACCATCTTTTCCAGATCGTCCGGCGAGCGGAAGCGGCTTTTACGGCCTTGAACGTTGATAATCGTGCAGAACGAGCACTGGAACGGGCAGCCGCGACCGAGATCGATGCTGGATTGCGCGTCAGCCGTCCGCTTCAAATGATCGGCCGGCAGGAACGGCGTCGGCTGGTCCTCAAGTGCCGGCAAGTCTTTCATATAGTCATAGATTGGCTTGAGTTGCCCGCGATAAGCATCGCGCAGCACCTCGTCGAGGCGGCCGTCCTCCGCCTCGCCGGCAAAGAACGAGATGCCCATCTCCTGCGCCTCTTTCAGATCCGGCGGTAGCTCCTTCAGCATGGCAATACAGCCCGATACATGGAAGCCGCCGACGCTGACCTGGATGCCGGCATCGAGGAACGGACGTGCCAGATCGATAGCGCGCGGGAACTGATTGGACTGAACGCCCACCAGACCGACCAGCGCCTTGCCGCCGTCGGCCTTGATCATCTTGATCAGCTTTTTGACCGGCACGACGGTGTTGATCTCGTCGACCGTGGTCAGACGGATTTCGACATCGGGGCCGAGCACCTGGCGCTCCTGGCAGTCGTAAGCGAGACCGTTCAGAACAGCCAGCGTGTTGGCTGGGATCGCGGAGGTCATCCATTGGATCGGATAGCCGTCATCGTCGTAATGGGTCGGCTTGATCATCACGAAATGGAATATTTCGCGCGCGCCCGATGTCCGATGTGCCACGTCCAACTCCCTTTCCGAGCGCAAATTCGCTCGGATGTCCAACGGTTTGGCAGCGCTGCATCCCGACTTACAATTGTCTCGTCGCGGATTGCATTAAGCGCACGCACCGTGCGCCGGCGCGCGGATACACTCCCGGTCAAAATACAATACCGAAAAACGCTTATATTGATACGACTTTTTGTCGCACCAGCCGGCAGGGGCCATTGTCGCGGGCCCTATCCGCGCATCAGCCGACCAATATGTGCGCCGACCGACTGCGACAGGCCCTGCAAGTCATATCCGCCTTCCAGGAGCGAAACGACGCGGTGGTTGGCCCGCTTTCCGACTGCATCCATGAGCGCTCGTGTCGCCCAGGCGAAATCCTCCTCCTCCAATTCGATATTGGCGAGAGGATCGCGCGTGTGGGCGTCAAAGCCGGCCGATATGATCAAGAGATCGGGCGCGAACGCCGTCACGGCTGGCAGGATGCGGTCGGTCAGCGCCGCCTCGAATTCGCGAGAACCGGCACCCGGAGGAAGCGGGGCGTTCACGATGTTGCCAGCATCATCCTTGCCGCGCTCATTGGCCGCGCCGGTGCCCGGATAGAGCGGCATCTGGTGGGTCGAGGCATAGAAGAAATCCGGCTTGTCCCAAAAAATGTCCTGCGTGCCATTGCCGTGATGAACGTCGAAATCGACCACGGCAACTCGTTCGATCCCGTGTTCTTTCACGGCATGAAACGCCGCGATTGCGGCATTGTTGAAGAAGCAGAACCCCATCGCACGTTGACGTTCGGCATGGTGGCCGGGCGGGCGGGCCGCGACGAAGGCATTGTCCGCTTTTCCCGTCATGACGGTATCGACGGCCAGGATCGCAGCACCCATGGCGCGGCGGGCGGCTTCCAAGGTTCCAGGTGACATCATTGTGTCGGCGTCGATCTGATAGAGACCGGTTTGCGGTGCCGACCGAACGACGTGGTCGATATGGCTCTGGGGGTGGGCGAGCAATGCCGTCTCGACCGGCGCGACCGGCGCCTCGACCCGGTCCAGATCGTCATAAGCCTCGTCCTCCAACACCTTAGCGATCGCGCGCAGGCGATCGGCGCGCTCGGGATGGCCGATCGGGGTCTGGTGGTTGAGGAACTGGTCGTGATGGACATAAAGCGTGGTCAAGTGCGGCCTCCCGGTTGTCGCCGCATCTCAACGATGGCGATAGGCCGGTGTCAACCGGCCGAACCCGTCGGATAGTGCTTGCGCATGTAGGTCACGGCCCGCTCGATCATGCCTTCAAGGGCGTTCATGTCGATATCCGAAAGACGCTTGATGTAGAGGCAGCTGCGCCCGGTCCGCGCTTTCCCGAGTTTGTCGAGCGCGGCTTGCTCATTGGAAAAGCCCGGCATGATGTAGACCGAGAATTCCCGTTTGCGCGGCGCGAAACCGGTCAGGAAGAAGGTGCCTTCGTGACCGGAGTCGTAGACATAATGATATTGGCCGAACCCGATAATGCCGCCTCGCCAGACGACGGGCGTCTCACCGGTCACGCGCTCCATCATCTCTAGCAGAACGAGCGAATCCGCGCGCTTTGCGTCGTCTTCTAGCGCATCGATCAGCACGCGCGCATCGTCGGGCACCGGTACGGTTTTCGCTTTCGCCTTGGCCATGGTGTCAGTCATTTCAGCAGCGCTCACCGGCGTCAACCGGCCGCTGGAAACCATAACGGTTAACAGTTGTTTACCTGGCATTCACCTTGCTGCACCTTCGACAGCTAAGGAGTGGCGTATGCGTATTTCCCGCAGAGTGTTCCTTTCTGCGACAGTTCTGGGCGCGAGTGGTGCCGTAATGGGCCGTTCGGCGCAAGCTGGTCTCGGTATTGACGGATTCAAAGGCGCGTTGGATGCGCGCGACTTCGGCGTCGCGCCGAATGCGGCCGTCGATCAAACGCGGCTTCTGCAGGACTCCGTTGACGCTGCAGCAAAGGTCGGTAACCCGCTCTACCTGCCGCCGGGACGCTATGTCGTCACCGGCTTGCGGCTTTCGTCTGGATGCCACCTTGTCGGTGTGCCAGGCGCGACGCGCCTTTTGCTCGGCCGATCGGGTGCGGCGATCAGAGCGGAGCATGCCGAGAACATTTCGCTGACGGGCATCACCCTGGAGGGCCTTCGCCTGCCGATTGCCGCCGGTGAAGGTGTCTTGACCGCGCGCAACGTCGAAAACCTGGTCATCGATGGCTGCCGGGTGACCGGAGCGGCGACCAACGGCCTCTACTTGTCCGAAGTTTCGGGTCGCATCATCGACACGAAAATCAGCGGCTGCGGCGAGGCCGGGATTTTCTCGACAGATGCTGTCGGTTTGCGCATCGCAGGCAATACAGTCACCGACTGCGAAAACAACGGCATCCTCGTTTGGCGCACAGACAAGGGTGAGGACGGCACTCTGGTGACGGAAAACCGCATTGAGCGGATCGGCGCTTACAACGGCGGCGAGGGCCAGTGGGGCAACGGCGTCAATATCTACAAGGCCGGCGGCGTCACCGTCGCCAACAACCGCATCACCGACTGCGCCTTCTCGGCCGTCCGATCGAACGCGGGCTCCGCCTGTCAAATCCTCGGCAACAATTGCGCCCGGCTCGGCGAGGTCGCGATCTACGCGGAGTTCGACTATCAGGGCGCCGTTATCTCCGACAACATGATCGACACGGCGGCAACCGGCATCTCTATGACCAATTTCCGGGAGGGCGGCCGATTGTCGGTCTGTACCGGCAACATGATCCGAAATCTTTCGCTCCGGGATCATTACGATCAGCGGGGGGTCGGGATCGCGGCCGAGGCCGACACGGTCATCTCAGGAAATGTGGTGGAGCACGCTCCAACAGCCGGCATCGTGCTTGGCTGGGGGCCTCATCTGCGCGACGTGACCGCCGATGGTAACATCGTCCGTGACGCGACGATTGGCATCGGCGTTTCCGTGGCTCCCGGCGCAGGCAGCGCCGTCGTCTCGGACAACCTGATCTCCGGCAGCGAAAAAGGGGCAATCGTCGGCATGGCGTGGCACGACATCGTCGCCGCCGATCTGACCGCGATCGAACCGGATCGCTATCCGCAGATCTCCATCTCGCGCAACCGCATTACTTGAAATCGGCAAGAGTCCTGACGTATGCCGTGGCCGCGCGTCGCGCTGAAAGGCCGACGCCTGCGACACGGAGCCATCCATGACTGTCCCCGACTACGCGACGATCGCCCAAACAATGCGCCAACTGGCGATCGACGCCGGACAGGCGACAGAGGCCGTACGCGGGGCAGCCGATCTGGACGTTGATCACAAGGCCGACTGCTCCCCTGTCTCCGAGGCCGACCTCGCTGCCGATGGCATCATCGTCGACGGGCTCGGGGCAGCCTTTGGCGGAATCGCCATCGTAACCGAGGAGCGCGCCGAGACTCATACCACCGAGGCCAACCGATTTTTCCTCATCGATCCCCTCGACGGCACGCGCGAGTTCATCGGTGGATCGGGCCAATACACGGTCAATATCGCGCTGATTGAGTTCGGCACGCCTGTGTTGGGGGTGGTCTATGCGCCGGCAACGCGGCGGCTGTTCTGGACACCTGAGCCCGGACAAGCGGCTAGCGAATCCGGCGCGTTCACCGAACCGCCGATCCCGATCCGCGTTCGTCAGGCGCCGGCCGAAGGTTTGACGGCGATCTCCTCGCGCTCACACGGCAACTCAAAGACCGACCGCTACTTGGCGCAGTACCCAGTCGCCGGATCGACTCAGGCTGGATCGTCCCTCAAATTCTGCATCGTTGCTGCCGGGGAGGCCGACCTCTACCCGCGCCTTGGCCGCACAATGGAGTGGGACACCGGCGCCGGCCACGCCATTCTTGCAGCCGCAGGAGGAACCGTAGTCGTCCGCGATGGACAGCCCCTGACTTATGGCAAGCCGGGCTTCGACAATGCCGGCTTCGTTGCCGCCGGCGGCGGTGTCGACATTATCACCTGGTGATTGGCCAGCTCCTATTTGATCTAGATCAAGCACCGGCGTCAGGATTCCACTAGCCTTTCGAAAAAAGGCACGCGGAGTCAGCATGTCAGACGATGGAACGATTGAAGACGCCGACGGTGCCAATGGCGCAGAACCGGTCAAAAGGCAGGGCCTTGCGGCGAGGCGTCGCGACCCCGAAGCCATCAAGGCGGCCTTTGAGTCCGGCGAATACCCCTATGCCACGAAGATGCGGCGCAAGCCCTATGAAAAGAGAAAGGCCATGCTTCAGGCCGAACTCTTGAAGGCGCAGAAGTGGATCGCCGATAGCGGCGAAAAAATCGTAATCATCTTTGAGGGGCGCGATGCGGCGGGCAAGGGCGGCACGATTAAGCGCTTCATGGAGCATTTGAACCCGCGCGGCGCGCGCGTTGTCGCGCTCCAAAAGCCGAGCGAGCGTGAGCGCACTCAGTGGTTCTTCCAGCGCTATATCGAGCACCTGCCCGCAGACGGGGAAATCGTTCTGTTCGACCGGTCTTGGTACAATCGCGCCGGCGTCGAGCGCGTCATGGGCTTTTGCGAACCGACCGACTATCTCGAGTTCATGCGCCAATGCCCGCAGGTCGAGCGCATGTTGGTGCGATCCGGCATCCGCCTCTTCAAATATTGGTTCTCCGTGACCCGCGACGAACAATTGCGCCGTTTTCAATCGCGCGAGGTTGACCCGCTGAAGCAATGGAAGCTCTCGCCGATCGACCGCGCGTCCCTCGATAAGTGGGACGACTACACCGAAGCGAAAGAGGCGATGTTCTTCTATACCGACACCGCCGACGCACCTTGGACCATCATCAAGTCCAACGACAAGAAACGCGCGCGGTTAAATTGCCTGCAGCACTTCTTGACCCAACTGCCCTATGCCGACAAGAGCACACGGATCGTGAATGAGCCCGATCCGCTGATTGTGGGGTCAAGTCAACATGTTATCGGCCGAAGCGAGCACATCCTGGGCTCGATTGTGCATCCGGACTTGCGACGCGGCGCCGAGTCACCATAAGCCGCACGCGTTAGGCTCATCATTGGGCGAACGTAGTGACATAAACCCGTCACATTTGGATAGACGTAAAAGGTGGATTCACGCTCGTCGCTGTCGGGTCGCGCTTGTTTAATCTTTGAATCCGTGACTTCTACTGGCGTTTCACGCGATCGTGTGCGAGGACACGCGCCAGCGAATTTCTGGGTAAGGCTACGATGCGTATTTTTGTTCTGGGGGGCGATGGGTTCTGCGGATGGCCGACGGCACTGCATCTTTCGAAGCTCGGCCACGATATCTCCATTATTGACAACCTGTCGCGGCGCAACATCGACAATGAACTTGAGGCGCAATCGCTGACTCCGATCCAGCCCATGGGCATTCGCCTTAAGGCGTGGAAAGAGGAGACAGGTCGGGATATCGATTTCTTCAACATCGATATCGCCCGGGATTACGACGCACTTCTGACCCAGATCGAGGCGCAGGCGCCGGACGTGATCGTTCACTTCGCGGAGCAGCGCGCCGCGCCCTACTCAATGAAATCATCGGCGCATAAGCGCTACACCGTCGACAACAATCTCAACGCCACCAACAATGTCCTTGCGGCCATTGTCGAGAGCGGTCTCGACATTCATCTGATTCATTTGGGCACGATGGGCGTCTACGGCTATGGCTCGGCCGGCATGAAGATCCCAGAGGGCTATCTTGAAGTCGAGATCAGGGGCGAGAACGGTCACTCGGTCGCGCAGGAAATCCTCTACCCGGCCAATCCGGGATCGATCTATCACATGACCAAGACCCAGGATGCTTTGTTGTTCTTCTTCTACAACAAGAACGACAAGGTGAAGATCACGGATCTGCATCAGGGCATCGTCTGGGGAACCCAGACGGAGGACACCAAGCGCGACGAGCGTCTCGTCAATCGCTTCGACTATGATGGCGACTACGGCACCGTCTTGAACCGCTTTCTCATGCAGGCTGCCGTCGGCTATCCCCTCACGGTCCACGGCACCGGCGGCCAAACCCGCGCCTTCATCCATCTCCAAGACACGGTGCGCTGCATCGAACTGGCCGTTAACAACCCGCCGCAAGCCGGCGAGCGCGTGAACATCTTGAACCAGATGACGGAAACCCACCGGGTCCGCGATCTGGCGCAGATGGTGGCCGATAAGACCGGCGCCGAGATCGCCATGGTCGAGAATCCGCGCAAAGAGGCCGCGGAAAACGACCTACATGTGGTCAACGAGCGACTGCTTGGCCTGGGCCTGGTGCCAACGACGCTCGACGAAGGTCTGATGGCGGAGGTCAGCGACATAGCGGTGCGCTACAAGGACCGTGCCGACCTCACCAAGATTCCGTGCGTCAGCTATTGGTGAGGCTAACGGTCGCGCCTAGACGCCGCGCCCTCGATTGACGCGTAAACGACCAGTCGGCCTGTAAGCCGGGTTCTGTTCCCGCTTGCGCGGGCGGCGGCCATTCATCTTCGGCGGCGTTTGCACGCCGTCTCTAGCAACCGACCCGGGCGGCGGTCCGGACGTGACCTGAACTTGCGCTCATGCCGCCCCTATTTGGTCTTGCTCCCGGTGGGGTTTGCCTTGCCGCTGCCGTTACCGGCCGCGCGGTGCGCTCTTACCGCACCCTTTCACCCTTACCCCGGATCGGGTCCGGGGCGGTTTGCTTTCTGTGGCACTGTCCCTGGGGTCACCCCCGCCGGGCGTTACCCGGCACCGTTCGTCCATGGAGCCCGGACTTTCCTCTCCGCGAAACGCGGAGCGGCCGCCCGGCCGACTGGCGTTCCTATCATGTCAGGATCGATCCGCATTCCGTCAAGTGGGAACGCTTAAATCCGCCCTCGTCTGGGACAATCGGTAGAGCGTCGTGACGGTTGAACGATCGGCGACGCCGTCGACCTGTGCCGGTCGGAAATGGCGCTGAAACGCGGTGACGACCTCGCGTGTCGTGGAGTCGAAGGTGCCGGTGATGTCGACGCCATATCCGTAGTGAGCAAGCATGGCCTGCAGGGCCTCGACCGGCTGACCGACATCGCCTTCCTGCATGAACTCGCCGCCGCCGACGGGTTCTGGCTCGGTCCAGTGGCCGATGCCGGCACTAGCGAGTCGATCCCACGGAAACTTCTCGCCCGGATCGCATTTACGTGCCGGCGCGACGTCGGAATGGGCAAGCACACGGCTCGCCGGGATCGCATTGCGATCGACGATGTCGCGGCATAGAGCGATGAGCGCCTCGATCTGTGCGTCGGGATATCCGGGTTCACCATCGGGCGGCCCGGGATTGGCGATCTCGATACCGATCGATCGTGAGTTGATGTCGGTGTCGCCCGCCCAAAAGCTGGCGCCGGCGTGCCACGCGCGTCGATCCTCGGGAACAAGCTGCGCGATCCGACCATCCTCAAAGACGAAGTAATGACACGACACCTCGCTGTCCGGATTGCATAGCCAATCACAGGACTGCTGGGCGTCCGGCATGCCGGTATAGTGCAAAATGAGCGTATCGATATTAGCGCCGTCACGCCGCTCGCCATGGTTCGGCGACGGCACATAGGCGTCGACGGACCCGCTGTCGGCTTCGTGGATGGCACCGGCCCGACCGTCGTTCAAAGCCCGCGCTCCTTTTCGATCTGATCGTAGGCGGCATTGATCGCCGCGATTTTTTCCGTAGCGATCGCGATGAACTCCTCCGGCACGCCGCGGGCGATCAGCCGGTCCGGGTGGTTCTCCGCCACGAGCTTGCGATAGTGGGCCTTGATGGCATCGTCGCTCATCTCCCGTTCGACACCCAAAATGAGATAGGGGTCGGCCTCGTCAACAACATGGCGGGCACGGATGCGGCCGTAATCGGTCTCAGAAAAGCCGAAGAACATGGCGACCGACTCAAGATAATCTGCTTCCGCCTCGTGCACGACGCCATCGGCTTTGGCGATGTGAAATAGACCGTCGAGCACGTCTTCCAACACCACCGGATCCTCCTTGAAGAGGTCCTTGAGCTGGATCGCATAAGCCTCGTAGCCGCGTACGTCCTGCTTGGCTAGATTGAAGACGCGCGCGACGTTTTTCATGTCGGCGGCGGGAACGTGGAAGACCTCGCGGAAAGCAGTGATTTCGTCCGACGTGACCACACCGTCGGCTTTCGCCATCTTGGCGCCGAGCGCGATCACACCGATCGTGAAGGCGATTCGTTTGCGGTCACCCTTTTCTGGCTGAGAATTTCGGTCGACCATGAAATGGCCGGCAACCGCCCCAACCAATGCGCCGATCGGTCCGCCGAAGGCCAAACCCGCCGCGGCGCCGCCGATTTTTCCCCAGATCGACATGCCAGCAATGTAGGCGAATCCCGTCGTCTATTTAAGAGGCGATGTTTGCGCCTGTCCTTTCGCCCACAGGTCTCATAAGGTCCGGTCATCCGTTGTGCTGTCCCACCCATGAATCGTCAAATATTAGCCATCCTTCTAGGACTGACCGGCGTCGTCATCTTTGGCGCCACGCTGCCGATGACCCGGTTGGCCGTCGCCGAAATCGACCCCTATGCGGCAACCGCAGGGCGCGCCCTTGTGGCGGGCGTCCTCGCCAGCGCGACAGTGCTCGTCATGCGTCGACCGTTTCCGCGCGGGCATTTGGGCGACTTCGCGTTGATCGCACTCTTCATCACGCTCGGCTGGCCGGTCCTGACGGCTGTCGCCATGACGACGGTGCCGGCGGCCCATGGTGGCGTTGTGACGGGCTTGTTGCCATTGGCGACCGCGATGGCTGGCGCCGCACTCAACCGGGAACGCCCGAGCGTCGTCTTCTGGCTATGTGCGGTTCTCGGCAGCGTCATCGTCGTCGCCTTCGCGTTACGCGACGGCGGTGGACGGCTTCAATGGGGCGATATCTTGTTGCTTGGCGCAGTGGCAAGTGCCGCGACGGGCTACGCAATCTCCGGACGCATGGCGGGCAAGATGCCGGGCTGGGAGGTGATTTCCTGGACACTGGTAATCGCCCTTCCCTTCTCCGTGGCCGCCGTCGCGATGACCTGGTCGCGGATCGACTGGTCGGCATCGGCCGCGGCCTGGGCCGGCTTCGGCTACACCGCCGTCTTCAGCCAGTTTGTCGGCTTCTTCTTCTGGAACGCGGCGCTGGCGATGGGCGGCGTGGCGCGCATCGGCCAGCTCATGCTCTTCATCACATTCGTCACGATCGTGTTGTCGGCCGCGATTCTCGGCGAAACCATCGATGCTGAAACCTGGCTCGCGGCCCTGCTTGTCGTTGCGGTCGTCGCCATCGGGCAGCGAAGCCGGGTTGGACGCTCCTAAGCTGCGGCGGCAGTCGCGTTGACGGAAGGAACGATCAAACCCAAAGTGGGTCGAGAACTCCCCCTCAGCGATGCCGCGAGAGCCCATGACCTTGTGCTTCAAACGGCAACGCGGGAAAGTCATTTCGATCACTTAGGTCTCGGAGGCCCTATGAACTTTCCGAAATTCATTCAGTCCCAACCGTCTCTGGACATCCCGTTCCCGGAGGACGCCGTAACGACATCTGCCGTGCGCTCCGATGGGGCACTGGTCGTCTTCTTCCACATTCACAAGGACATAGAATTACCCGAGCACCAACATGGTGCGCAGTGGGGAACGCTGATTCACGGCAGCCTCGAACTCACGATCGATGGCGAAACGCGCAGCTATGGTCCCGGTGACAGTTGGGACATCCCCGCAGGAACGCCACATGCTGCGAAGCTGAAGGCCGGCAGCCTGGCGATTGACGTATTCGAGGAGCCGGATCGGTATCCGATTAGAGCGCGCGTTTAGGCGGCGCAGCCGCTCGCTTGATCAGTGCGTTTTGGGTTCGAACACAGCGGGCCTGCGTTCGTTGTCGCAGCCTTTGACCAAGCAAGTGGTGCGCACGGCACCCGAAAACGAAAAAGGAAATCAACCGAAACGCTAATCGATTGATTTCCTTTTGGTATTTGGTGGGCGCACTAGGGATCGAACCTAGGACCCGCTGATTAAGAGTCAGCTGCTCTACCAACTGAGCTATGCGCCCGCGGCGCAACGCTATAGCGGCCGGCCCTGGCCAGCGCAAGGACCAATCACAGGCCCGTCGCGCAACTGTGATCCCCGTTCGTTGCTTTACTACAACAGCGCCTTAGAATAGATTCATACCGTTGCGGCAGCTTACGTTACGTCTTGTTCGCATTTCAGTGCAGTGGGCTTTATTGCGTCGACCTCACGTTGACCATCAAAGGACACGCCTCAATTGACCCAAAGTAACCAGGAAGAAAAATCGGAAATCGTCGAACTCGACGAGCCCGATATTATTTCACCGACCGGCGAAAAAACCGAGGACTCGGACCCGCGCCAGGTCTTATATCGCTTGATGCGCCTGTCTCACGAACTCGCCGCGTTGGCAGCACGCCAGGCCGTGCCGGATTATGGCGGGGCGCGTATGATCGCCGATCACACGGTCCGCTATTGCCAATCCGCCTTGGCTGAACTGGACGAGAGCGAGCATTAGATTGGCGGCGCCCACTAGTGGGCGCCACCATCATGCGCTCATGATGCTTTCAGAGCTCCAGACGACCGCGACCGTTTGACCATCAGACGATTGTAGGCGCTGACATAGGCCCGCGCAGACGCAACAAGCGTGTCGGTGTCAGCCCCCTTCCCAGTCACGGAATAGCCGTCCTCGGCGAGCCGCACGGAGACCTCGGCTTGGGCATCGGTTCCCTCGGTCACCGCCGACACCTGATAGAGCATCAGTTGCGGCCCCTCGCCGACAATATCTTTGATCGCCTTGAACGTGGCGTCGACCGGGCCGTCGCCGGTCGCCTCCTTGGTGACGTGCTGGCCATCGACGTCCAATGTGATGGTCGCCTTTTGCGGGCCGCCGGTACCGGCGATCACGGTCAGCGCGACGACCTTGAAGCGATCGGCGCCGTGCGCCATCTCGTCGTCGACCAGCGCCTCGATGTCCTCGTCGAAGACATGCTTCTTGCGGTCAGCCAAGTCCTTGAAGCGGCGGAACGCATCCTGAAAGGCGTTGTCGCCGAGTTCGTAGCCCAAGGACTTCAGTTTCTCGGCGAAGGCGTGGCGGCCGGAGTGCTTGCCCATGACCAGCGATGACTCCACGACGCCGACCGATTCCGGCGTCATGATCTCGTAGGTCGAGGCATGTTTCAGCATGCCGTCCTGATGGATACCGGATTCATGGGCAAACGCGTTCTTGCCGACAATCGCCTTGTTGTACTGCACAGGGAAGGATGTGACGGCGGCGACCAGCTTCGATGCCCGGGTCAGGCGGGTCGTGTCGATGTTCGTGGCATACGGCAAGACGTCGCCACGGGTCTTGATCGCCATGACGATCTCCTCCAACGCCGCATTGCCCGCCCGCTCGCCGATACCGTTGATCGTGCATTCCACCTGGCGTGCGCCGGCCTCAATGCCGGCGATCGTGTTGGCGACCGCCAAGCCCAGATCGTTGTGGCAATGGGTTGAAAGTACGACCTTGTCGGCGCCCGGCACTGTCTCACGAATTGTGCGGATCAGGGCGCCGAATTCTTCCGGCACGCAGTAGCCGACGGTGTCGGGGATGTTGATGGTCGTGGCGCCGGCCTTGATCGCCGCTTCAACGCAGCGGCACAGAAAGTCCACCGGCGTCCGCGTCGCGTCCATGCCGGACCACTCCACATCGTCGATGAGGTTACGTGCCTGTGTCACCGTCTGGGTGACGATCTCCAGGACTTCGTCCTGCGACTTGCGCATCTGGTGTTCCAGATGGATCGGCGAGGTCGACACAAAAGTGTGGATGCGGCCCCGTTTGGCCTTTCTCACGGCCTCTCCGGCACGGTCGATATCGGCCGGAATGGCCCGCGCCAGCCCTGCGATGACGGCGTTCTTGGCGCGCTCGGCGATTGTGGAGACCGCCTCGAAATCGCCCTGCGAGGCGATCGGGAAGCCGGCCTCAATGATGTCGACGCCCATTGAGTCGAGCACTTCGGCGACCTGAAGCTTCTCCTCGAAAGTCATCGTCGCGCCGGGCGACTGCTCGCCATCGCGCAACGTGGTGTCGAAGATTACGATGCGGTCTCGATCCGCAACTGTTTCAGCTGATTGGTTCATGGTCCTTGTCCTTATGCCAGCCGCGCATCAGGCGGCTTGTCCGTTCTGTTCGGCTGCGCACCCCTGAATGCCCGGTCGCATAAGGCGACCCGCCAGCGCTCAGGGGCTGGTAAGGAGAAGGAGGTCGAGCAGACGCGGCAGCGGCCGGCGCGCACCGCGCGCGGGCGAAACGTCTAAGACGGAACTATCGGCCAGTTGGCACATCATCCGGTCTTTCGCTGCCTCGTTCGTGTCAGGGCCCATCTCCACGAGACAGGCGCAATTGCGTCTTACCGCAGCCGGTCGCTGGCGACAACCCCATGCCAGCGCGATCGGCCCGACGATTCAATCACCTTTATGGTCAACGGATCGTAAACCGCCGCCGGTTCGGGCAACATCAAATGGCAATCGTCCCGTCCATCAGCCGTACGGCATGGCCGCCAATGCGAACGGCGTCGAGCCCGCCGCCTTCGATGTCGACTTCCAAATGGATGATGCTCGGCCGGCCCATTTCGAAGCCCTGCTCAAGAACATAGCGATGCGTTCCATCGGGCGGGCTATCGAAACGCGTGATGACACCGGCAAACGCGGCCGCGGCCGCGCCAGTGGCCGGATCCTCGCCAATTCCCATGCCAGGCGAGAACATGCGTGCGTGAAAGTGATGGGCATTGGCCACGGTTTCACGGCAGTAAACCAAAGCCGCCTTGTGCTCGTCCGCGCCAAACGCGGCATCCCACGAGCCGGAGTCAATCGCCACCGTTTGGATAGCGTCGATATTGGCAACCGGCACGAAGGTGAAGGGCACGCCGGCGGAAAAGCGCGTGGGTCTATGGTTTTCAAAGCCGATATCGTGGCCGGTCAGACCCAGCGCCGCCGCGATCAGATCGCGATCCGTCTCGCCGATGACTTCCACCGCATTCTTCGGCACGTCGAAAACGGCGTACCCCGGCTTACCCGGTTTCAGCACCACTGCGGCGCGCACCGGTCCGATCTTTTCCTCCAAGACAACGATCAAGTCGGTCTCGCTCGTCGTCGCGCCGCCAACGCGCTCCATGGCAAGCAGAATTGCCGTTCCAACCGTCGGATGCCCGGCAAACGGCAGTTCGCCGCCCGGTGTAAAAATGCGAATCTTTGCGCTGTGAACTGGATTCTCCGGCGCCTGCACGAAGACGGTCTCCGACAGGTTGAACTCGCGCGCGATCCGCAGCATGTCGTCGTCGGTCAAATCGTCGGCATCGAAGACGACGGCGAGCGGATTCCCGGCCAAAGCTTGATCGGTGAACACGTCCAGCGTGGCAAACCGGTGGGTCATCGGCGAATCAATCCAAGAGTTCGGCGATCAGGGCCTGCGTATAACCGGGCATTCGTCCGGCGTCGATGTCCGATCGGCCGCGAACCACAACAACTTCGGAAACCTCCGGTTGGGCTTGCCGGGCAAGATCGGTCTCGATTTTCGCCGTGAGCTGCTTCGCTGTTTCGGTATAGTGAAACAGGTAGGCGATGCTCAGACGCGGGCCATCACGGACAGCAATCGGATCGCCGGGCGTTGCCTTTTCCGCGTCCAGTCCCGACTCTTCGGCCAGCTCACGCACCGCCGACGCACGGATTTGCACCGTGCCCAAGGGGTCGATATCGGCCGGTTCGAGCGAGCCGGCAAACGGATAGATCAGATCGGCATTGGACGTGTGAGCGGCCATGCGGCCCAAGATCATTGCACCGTCAGCGGACATGACGACCGCTGAACCGAAGACGTTCGCGGCGGTACGGTCGGGAAATCCGGCATCGCGCCAATGGATGAACGCCGAGTAAGGGACCTCGGCCAACCGCCCGCTCAAGCGTCCGTCCTCGAAGGACCAATCGACGCAGATCAACATTCGACCGTCATAAAGGGCTGGATTGGCAGCGGTTTGGCGCGTCCATTCTTCCGCGATCGCCGTCGCATTCCGCGTGGGATAATCCCATGTGGCGCCGGCCTTAAGATCCAACGACGACACGGGCCCAAGGACGGTACCCGGCACGAAACCCGTCAAGAGAGGCAGACGGCGCCCAGCGATTGCCTCCGACGGGCGGTCGCCGACGCGCCGCATCCCCATTGCCTTGTAAAAGAGTTCCGCGTCGGGGTCAGATTCGACCTCCAATACGGGCGTGCCGGCCGCGCGCGCCAAATCGATCATCCGGTTCCACAGGAGCCGGCCGATGCCTTTGCCGATCCATTGCGGCGCGACGAACAGCTTTTCGACCGAGCCGAGGCCGTAGCCGTTTTCAAGTTCGAAGAAACCGAGCAGTTGGCCGTCAGCCTCCGCGACCTCCACGATGTTGTTCGCAAGCCGATCCGGCCGGATCGTTAGAACCTCGCGGCAAGCGGCCATGAACGCGTCGTCATAGCCCCAGTGGGCCTTGGACGCCATAGCCAGGGCCGACAGCGCGGCGCAGTCCTCAGGCTCCGCCCGCCTGAGCCGCATTGCCGGTCAGTTCTTGTCCTTGTCGACCAGAGCGCCGGCCTTGATCCACGGCATCATGCCACGCAGCTTTTCGCCAACCTCTTCAATCGGATGCGCGTCGTTCATCCGCCGCGTCGCCTTGAACTTCGGCTGGCCCGCCTTGCATTCCCTGATCCATTCGGAGGTGAAAGCACCGGTCTGGATATCCTTGAGGACGCGCTTCATCTCGGCTTTGGTCTCTTCGGTGATGATGCGCGGACCAGAGACATATTCGCCGAACTCTGCCGTGTTCGAGATTGAGTAGTTCATGTTGGCGATGCCGCCCTCGTAGATGAGATCGACGATGAGCTTGACCTCGTGCAGGCACTCGAAATAGGCCATTTCCGGCGCGTAGCCTGCCTCAATCAGCGTTTCGTAGCCGGCGCGGATGAGTTCGACCAGACCGCCACACAACACGACCTGTTCGCCGAACAGATCGGTCTCGCATTCCTCCTGGAAGGTGGTCTCGATAATCCCGGAGCGCCCGCCGCCAACGGCTGAGGCATAAGCGAGGCATAGATCGTGGGCGTTGCCGGACGCGTCCTGGGCGATTGCCATCAGGCACGGCACACCGCCGCCTTTGGTATATTCGCCGCGCACCGTGTGACCCGGCCCCTTCGGTGCAATCATGACGACGTCGACGCTCGACTTCGGTTCGATCAAGTTGAAGTGGACGTTCAGGCCATGGGCGAAGGCGATCGCCGCACCGTCGCGTAAATTGTCATGGATATGGTCGTAGTAGATGTCGGCCTGCAGTTCGTCCGGCGCGCACATCATCATCAAGTCGCACCATGCGGCCGCGTCGGCCACCGATTTGACGGCAAAGCCCTCGCCTTCCGCCTTCTTCGCCGAGGCAGAGCCCTCGCGAAGCGCGATCGCGACATTGGCTGCACCGGAATCGCGCAGGTTCAGCGCGTGGGCGTGGCCCTGCGACCCGTAGCCGACGATAGCGATATTCTTGCTCTTGATGAGATTAAGATCGGCGTCGCGATCATAGTAGACGCGCATGGGCGGTACTCCCCGTCTTTCGGTTGTTCAGAATGGCGATACGGCGCCCCGGCGCCGTGGCCTTTGAAGAGGTGTCGCGCGGGTTCTAGCGAGCCGGCTCAATCAGCGCAAGCATCGCCAATCCGCAAACAAAAACCCGAGGCGCCTGGGGGACCGGGCGCTCGGGTTTGTTTCGCGTCAACCCCGCCCGAAGCCGGGGCCAATTGAAGGTTTCGTCAGGCCGCCGACTTGGTGATTTCCTTGGGCCGTACCAGACGGTTGTTCTGCGTGTCGCCCTTCATTTCCATCTCGCGGCACAGGACGATCGATTCCTCGATGCAGGCGAGGATTTTCGGACGTTCCTCGGCACTGATGAACTCGTTTTCCAGCACCCGCGCATAGATGTCGTTCAGCAGGGAGACGTCGGGCAGGATCTCATTCGGGCGCACGTGATAGGCGCGCGCCTTGGACTCGCGCAGCCGCAGAATTTCGCCCGGTTTCAGCACCCGGCGATGGGAGGCGAAGAGCCGCGCCAGAACCTGCATGATATCATCATTGGCAAGCTCGACCTGGCTGTTGCGCTCAAAACTCGTGGTTCCGTCGGCGGTGCGACGCATACCGAAATATACAAAAATCATCACCAGTCCGATGATGACCGCGATTCCAAGAATAAGTTCCCAGTTCATGTTTCACGTCCCCCAAAAGACATTCACACACGAAGGACATCGTGCATGCACAACACCGCACCAACGGCGGCTGCCACTTGGACACCGTCCGTAATCAAACTATGCACGAGACGATAGCCGCACCTCAAGCCGGAAACGACGCCCTGTTGATTATCTGTGCCCCTGGATCGAACCCGGTGCACACATGCCACAGCGGTGCGTTAACGAACTATTAACCATTTACATGCCTTCCGGCCCGCGTTGCAAGGCCGCAATTCCGGTGCGCGATACTTCAACCAGGCCGATCGGCTCCAAGATGGAAATGAACTGTTCGATCTTGGACGTTCGGCCGGTGATCTCGAAGACAAAATGCCGGGTCGTGGCATCGATCACCTGCGCCTTGAAGGCGTCCGCAAGCCGCAGTGCTTCCAGGCGATTTTCGCCCTCGCCGGCGACCTTGACCAAGGCAAGCTCACGCTCCAGCGGCCTGGCGGTCGTGGTGTGACGCGCCTGTTCCGTCAAGTCGATGACCCTGTGGACCGGGACCAGGCGATCAAGCTGATTGATGATCTGCTCGATCACGACGCGGGTCGCTGTCGTCACGATCGTGATGCGCGACAGATGCTTTTCGTGTTCGGTCTCCGACACCGTTAGGCTTTCGATGTTGTAACCGCGCCCGGAGAACAGGCCGATCACGCGCGCGAGCACGCCCGGTTCGTTGTCGACGAGGACGGAGAGCGTGTGCGTCTCAAGCACATCGTGCCGGTCCTCGATAAAATAGGCCGAAGCAGGTTGGTTCATTATCGGTCTCCAAACAGGAAACAGGACGCCCTTGGCGCCCGGGTTATTAGAGGGTCCAGACCCTAGACAAGGACCTTGCCCTCTTCAGACACTTCGCCCATTCCGTCTTCCTCAACGGCGTCGCCCAAAAGCATGTTGTTGTGAGCCTCGCCCGACGGAATCATCGGATAGCAGTTTTCCGTCTGGTCGACGACACAGTCGAAGATGACCGGCCCATCATAGTCGATCATCTCGAGGATCTTGGTGTCGAGTTCGCCGGGATCCTCGCAGCGGATGCCGTGACAGCCATAGGCCTCCGCCAGCTTGACGAAATCCGGAAGTGCGTCCGTGTAGCTCTCCGACAGGCGGTTGCCGTGCAGCAATTGCTGCCACTGCCTGACCATGCCCATATAGCGGTTGTTGAGGATGAAGATCTTCACCGGCAACCGGAACTGAACGGCCGTCGACAGCTCCTGAATGTTCATGAGGATCGACGCCTCGCCGGCAATGTCGACGACGAAGGCCTTCGGGTGAGCGACCTGAACGCCGATCGCCGCCGGCAGGCCATAGCCCATGGTACCCAAGCCACCCGATGTCATCCATCGGTTGGGCTCTTCGAAGCCATAGAACTGCGCCGCCCACATCTGGTGCTGGCCGACCTCGGTCGTGACATAGGCGTCCTTGTCCTTTGTCAGCGCGTAGAGTCGCTGGATGGCGTATTGCGGTTTTATGGTCTCGGTCGAGTTGTTGTAGGCGAGGCATTTGCGTCCACGCCAGGTCTCGATCGTCGACCACCAGCGGCCAAGCGCCTGTTTGTTCACCTGTTTTCCGCTCGACCGCCAGATGCGGATCATGTCTTCGAGAACATGTGCCACATCGCCGACGATCGGTAGGTCGACATGAACGTTCTTGTTGATCGAGGACGGGTCGATGTCGATGTGGATCTTCTTCGATCCGGGTGAGAACGCATCTATGCGACCTGTGATGCGGTCGTCGAAGCGGGCGCCGATATTGATCATGACATCGCAGTCATGCATGGCGTTGTTGGCTTCATAGGTGCCGTGCATGCCGAGCATGCCGATCCACTGTTTGTCCGAGGCCGGATAGGCGCCAAGACCCATCAGGGTCGAGGTGATCGGCATACCGGTGAGGCGGACGAATTCGCGCAGGAGCTGGGAGGCTTCGCGGCCGGAGTTGATCACACCGCCGCCGGTATAGAAGATCGGGCGTTCGGCCGCCGCGATCAGATCGACGGCTTCGCGGATGGCGTCCATGTCGCCCTTCAGTTTCGGGCGATAGGACTTGTGGGTGATGTTCTTCGGCCCCTCGTAGACACCGGTCTGGAACTGAATGTCCTTGGGGATATCGACGACGACGGGACCAGGGCGACCGCTGCGCGCCACATAAAAGGCCTCGTGTAGGATGTGGGAGAGAGAGTTCACATCCTTCACAAGCCAATTGTGCTTGGTGCAGGGCCGGGTGATGCCGACCGTGTCGCATTCCTGGAAGGCATCATTGCCGATCAGATGGGTCGGCACCTGGCCGGTGATGCAGACAACGGGAATGGAGTCCATCATGGCGTCGGTGAGACCGGTGACGGCGTTGGTCGCGCCGGGCCCCGAGGTCACGAGGACAACGCCGACGCCACCGGTCGAGCGCGCATAGCCTTCGGCCGCGTGGACGGCGCCTTGTTCGTGGCGCACCAGGATGTGGTGAATGTCCTCTTGCATGAAGAGTTCATCGTAGATCGGCAGCACCGCGCCGCCCGGATAGCCGAAGATCGTATCGACATCTTGATCCCGCAGCGCTTGCAAGACCATTTCCGAGCCGGTCATCTCACGCCGGCCGTTTTCCTTCGGGGGCATCGTCTCTCTCCTTATCCATGCCCGACTGCCACAAGCTGCGGCAGCCATAAAAAAAGGGTCCTTGAAGGACCCTCGCGCACCATCGAACCCGTGACGACCTATCTGGCCGTCCCGATGGCGCGCGTTCCTACGATTACGAGAATGGCACGGGACATCCCGCCGTCCTTTCCGGTTCGAAGTTGGCGGACGTTAGCGATGGTGGCGGCCACGGTCAAGCGACAATGGCGATCAGCGCGCGCGGGCTTCAATTCAGAGCGCGGCCGTGCAAGGTAACGCCATCCAATTCACTCGATCCGGGGACATGAGCATGGCAAAGACGGCGTTGGTAACGGGAGCCGGTTCCGGCATCGGTCGGGCGGCGGCGCTGGCGCTGGCAGATGAGGGCTATGCCGTCGCGCTGGTCGGTCGTACAGCGAGCACGCTCGACGAAACCGTGGGGATGGCATCGAGCGGCGCAGGATCGATGGTGCCGTTCGCCTGCGACGTCACCAATGCCGATGCCATCGCCGGATTGTTCAAAGCCGTCGAAGACCGGTTCGGACGACTCGATGTTCTCTTCAACAATGCCGGTACCAACATCCCGGCCGCCAATTTCGGCGATCTTGAGGTTTCCGGCTGGCAGAAGGTCATCGATGTCAATCTGAACGGTGCGTTCTATGTTGCCCATGCCGCCTACAATATGATGCGGCGGCAGGACCCCAAGGGCGGGCGGATCATCAACAACGGCTCGATCTCGGCGCACGTTCCCCGGCCAGGTTCCGCGCCCTACACTGCCTCAAAACATGCCATCACCGGCCTGACCCGAACGATTTCGCTCGACGGTCGCGTTCACGACATCGCGTGCGGGCAGATCGATATCGGCAACACCGCGTCCCACATGACCGAGAAGATGTCGGCGGGCGTGCCCCAGGCCGACGGCTCGATGAAGCCGGAACCCACAATGGATGTCTCGAACGTTGCGAAGACGATTGTCTACATGGCCTCTCTGCCGCTCGACGCCAACGTCCAGTTCGTCACCGTCATGGCGACGAAAATGCCATATATCGGGCGGGGGTGAGGTGCGGGTCGGTGTGGCCGACAGTGTTCTACCTGCCTAATTGCTGACAAATTTCAGCTAACCAGAAAGCCATCTATTTCTATCGGCATTCGAAAAAATAGTTCTATTTTATTGTTGTGAATAGACAATTTTCCAATAAGAAATCCATAAATAATTCACGTCAGATAATATTGAATATTATTTCAATATACTTAATACTAAAATCTGCTGGGGCAAGTAAATCGAGGAGCATGAAATGTCTGGTATTCCTTATGCAATCGATTCAGCTGGAACCGCCAGCTTACCTTCCCAAATAGAGATCATTAAGAGCGAAGGGACTTCCGATGTTCTGGTCACATTGTTCAACACCGGTCCAGCCAATGCGGAAATTTTCGGAAGTTCTACAACCTCAGGCGACACTGTTATCATCAAGAAGGGAGAGACCAACTCCTTCGTCAGCAGCAACAGCACGATTAAAGTGAGAATAAGCGGAACAGGCCTGAGCTTCGGTCAATACTGGCTTACAATGTAGGCTAGGCCGAGACCCGGACTTCGTTATCCGGGCAGAGAATCTAGCAGTCGGCTCCTGGCTCAAAGTCAGGAGCCGTGTTTCGTTTCGGCGCTGCGACTGTCGCGATCCATTTCGCGCAGCTCCGTCTTGAGGATTTTGCCGTAATTATTCTTCGGCAGCGCGTCGACGAAGACGTAGTCCTTCGGCCGTTTGAACCGGGCGATCTTTTCCAAGCAGTGCGCATCGAGAGTGGCAGGATCGGCATCGCCCACGACGAAGGCGACAACGACCTCGCCCCAGTCCGGATCGGGCCGGCCGATGACAGACACCTCCTTCACAGCCGGATGTGCGATGAGCACCTCCTCGACCTCACGGGGATAGACATTGCTGCCGCCGGAGATGATCAGGTCCTTGGAGCGATCTTTCAGCGTCAAGTATCCGTCGGCATCGAAGACGCCGACATCGCCGGTGTGGAGCCAGCCGCCCCGCAACGTCTCGGCCGTCGCTTGTTGGTCGGCCCAATAGCCGGCCATGACGGTGTCGCCCCGCACGAGCACCTCGCCTGCTTCTCCAAGCGGCAACGCGCGGTCCTCGGCATCGCCAACACGAACCTCGACGACGGAATTCACAATACCGGCGGAGCCCAGACGCTCCAGCCAGCGCGGATGGGTGTGGTCGGTAATATCCGCCTTCGACAGGACGGTGGTTGTCATCGGTGTCTCACCCTGTCCGTAAATTTGTGCGAACACCGGGCCGAACCGATCGAGCGCCCGTCGAATATCAGGCACAAGCATCGGCGCTCCGCCCCAGATGATCGTGCGAAACGCGCCCAGCCGGACATCGTCCGGGCAATCGACAAGTCGTTTGGTCATCGTCGGGGCGGCGAACATGGAGGTTTCCGGCCTAGCGTTGACGAAGCCCATGATCTCGGCAGGGTCGAACCCACCTGACTCAGGCACGGCATTGACCGCGAAACGCGCAACGTGTGCCATCGCGTAAAGACCGGAGCCGTGGCTCATCGGCGCGGCGTGCAGCAAGGTCTGACCGGGTGACGTCGGATCGACATCGGTGAGATAAGCCAGCGACATGGCCATCAGGTTGCGGTGGGTCAGCATGGCACCCTTCGGCCGACCAGTGGTCCCGGAAGTGTAGAACAGCCATGCCAGATCGTTCGGCGATCGATCCAAAATCGGACGTTGCTCGGCCTGGATCATTGACCGATAGGCAGCAGAGCCAATCACCGTCAGCGCCTGCAAGGTGTCCGGGGCGTGGGCGGCGATCTCGGTTTCTAGATCGGCGCCAACAAAGGCCGTTACCGCGTCGGAGTGTTCCAATATCCACCCGATCTCGGCGCCATGAAGCTTGGCGTTGATGGGAACCGCCGCGAACCCGCCCCACCACAGACCAAAGAGGATGTCGAGATAATCCGTGCAGTTTCCGGCAATGATCGCGATCCGGTCACCCGGCGCGCGGCCCGCCGCCCTCAATGAGCCAGCCAGAGCCGCTGACCGCCGCGCGAACGTTGCATAGTCGGCCACAACCGATTGACCGGTCATGAGCGCCGGTCGGTTCGGATAGGCCTTTGCCGCGCGGTCAAGCCAATGAGCAAGGTTCATGGGCGTGGAGAATTCCCACCAACCACCCAAAAATCAAGCGGGCCAGGGACCCTGACCCGCTCAATCCTTAAGGGATTTTGGCCGACAGGCGCGACGGGCGCAGCCAAGAGCCTTCTGTGAAGAGATTGGATCAATTCTGTTTCTCGTCCGGGGTGGCGATCCAGGAGGAGAAGCGCGCTGTGCGTAGCTGCGCTACGGACAAGCGCTTCGACATAGTGGGGCGCCACCCCGGACGGAAACCCGACAGGGCCGGGCCGCTTTGGCCCAATGCCGTCGGTTTTCGGCTCGACCGTACCATCCGGTACGCCTATCGCCGAAGTCCTTGGCGTTGAACCAAACCTGCTCCGGCAGAATGGTTCAATCTCTTCACAGAAGGCTCTAGCCGCCGTCGATCTGAGCACCCATAATGGCAATCGCCTGCTGGTAGACGGACGCGGCATTCCAACCTCGGATCGCGCCGAAATTGCCCTGTCCCGGCTGGTAACCCCGTCCCCGGCGCCAACCATGGGCTTTGAGGAAATTCGCCGTTGAGGCAAGCGCATCGGCCTTGGAGCGCGACATATCGAGCCGCCCATTACCGTCGCCATCCACGCCAAAGCGGGCGACGTTGCCCGGCAGAAATTGGGTCTGGCCCCATTCGCCGTGCTTGGCGCCAACGGTGTTGGCCGATAGCACGCCACGATCGATGAGCTTCAAGGCCGCGATGAGATGGCCCGTAAAGAACTCCGAACGCCGGCAGTCATAGGCGAGTGTTGCCGTCGCAGACAGCATGTTGCTGTTGCCCTGAATGCGCCCGAAAGCCGTTTCCATGCCCCAGATTGCGATCAGCGGGCCCGCCGGCACGCCATAGCGCCGTTCCAGGTTATCGAACAACTGGGCGTTGGACCGCTTCAGCTTTTTGCCCTGAGCGACGATCGTATTGGCACCGCGCACCTGCATGAATTTTTGCAGCGAATATTTGAAGCTTCTCTGGCTGCGGTCCGCCCTGATCGTTGCGGTCGCATACTTGGTGCCGGCGAGCGCTTGCAGGCCGCGTTTCTTGACCCCCGCCCTGCGGGCTTCCTCGGCCATCTGCTGTTTCCAGGCGTTAAAGCCAGAGGCGTTGTTGCCGCACTGCGCCGCCTGCGCCGGCGTTGAGGTTGTCGGCGAAAACGCAAAGGCTGCACTCAAGACAAACGCAATCAGTCCTGCAAAGACAAAGCGGATCATGGCGAATCATCCGTGGTTGTGAGAATTCGTCGTCTCGGACTTATCCTTCCGACGTTAACGAAAGACTGCAAGACCGGCATCGCGATTGGTTCGATGTGATGCAGCCGCGCTACACCCCCCTGCAGCTGGCTGTCAGCACCCCGATTTCACGTAGGCGTCAGGAACGGCCTCCGTCCAAGCGATACTCTCTGCATCTGCCTGATTGGTGTAGGGTCCGTCGGCGACGCAATAAAAGCCGTTGCGGAAGTTCGGAAAATCGTTGGTGTGGACGACCTGCGTGCCGATCGACCCGCCGATACCCGCCCCGCCGATCCCAGGACCGCCCAGATCGGTCATCTGCCGGACAGCGGAATCCCGGTCTCCGAAACAGCCGAGAACAATGTAATAGCCACAGGCTTGCGCTGAGGCTGTCGTCGATACCGGAGCGAAGGCGAACACGGCGGCGAGAATGGTGGCGAGGCGAAGGTGCACGAGGCGTCTCCTGTCCCTGATGTTGGCGCGCCCACACATTGACCGGACCCAGCCTGCCGGGCAAGGCCAAGCGGCTTGGTCGTGTGAACTGCACCACACACGGCGCCCGGATCATCTCCCATGTGCAAACGTGCCAAAGGCGGGCAGCCGGCCCGCCGGACACAGAGGAGAAACGTCATGAAATCGCTCATTATGGCGATCGTCACCGCGTGTCTCGCGGCGCAACTCGCCATTCCTGCCCACGCCCAATCAAGAACGAGCAGCGACCTGCAGGTCGCTGCGCCAACCGGTACCCAAATGATGCGGCAACTAAAGTCGCGCGGCGCCACGGTTGGCCCGATGTCGACGAAACTCAAGGGTTTCGCGGCACGCGGTACCGGCGCGCAAGCCTATCAGTGCGACTCCGTCGCCTGCTGGTGCTCTGGCGGCTCAGACTGCCTGGACCTGATCGACAATGAGGGCGCCAACTGCAAACACTTTGTCTGCGGCAACGACCACGGTACGCCTGTGTGCTGGTGTGATCTCTAAGGACGCGATGGTGCGGGGTCTTTGGATCCCGCACCCCTCTTCCGATCGACCTTACTTGATCCTCTCCAGCACACTGACATAGTTGGCGACAGCCGCGCCACCCATGTTGAAGATGCCGCCGAGCTTGGCGTCTTTGACCTGCATGCCCTCAGGAGCGGCCTCGCACATCTGCATGGCGGTCAGAGCGTGCATGGACACGCCGGTCGCACCGATGGGGTGACCCTTAGCCTTCAGCCCGCCCGAAGGGTTGACGGGCAGTTTGCCGTCCATCTCCGTCCAGCCCTCTTCGATGGCGCGGGCGCCCTCGCCTTCCGGCGTCAGGCCCATCGCCTCATACTCGATCAATTCCGCAATCGTGAAACAGTCATGAGTCTCGACGAAGGAGAGATCGTCGAGCGTGATCCCGGCATCCGCCAACGCCTGCCTCCACGCGGCGGAGCACCCTTCGAACTTCAAGATGTCGCGCTTCGACATCGGCAAGAAGTCCTGGGCGTGGGCCAACCCTCTGAACGCGACGGCCTTCTTCATCCGGAGCGCGGTTTGAACATCGGTGATCACCAGAGCCGCGGCACCATCGGAGACCAGCGAACAATCCGTCCGCTTCAGCGGTCCGGCAACCACCGGGTTCTTGTCGCTTTCGGCGCGACAGAAGTCGTAACCCAAATCCTTACGCATCTGCGCAAAGGGATTGTTGACGCCATTTTTGTGGTTCTTGGCGGCGATCTTCGCCAATGCGTCGGATTGGTCGCCATGGCGCTGGAAGTAGGCTCCAGCTATTTGACCGAACACACCCGCAAATCCGGCCGGAATGTCACCATCCTCCGGCAGGTAGGACGCCTTCAGCAAGATGTTGCCGATCTCGGGACCAGGCGTCGTGGTCATCTGCTCGGCGCCGACAACCAGCACGATCCGCGACTTGCCGGCGGCGATCGTCGTCACGGCCTGATGAACGGCGGCCGAGCCGGTTGCGCAGGCGTTTTCGACCCGTGTCGCGGGCTTGAAACGAAGGTCGTCGGAGGCTTGAAGCACCAGGCTCGCGGTGAAGTCTTGGGCCGAGAACCCGCCGTTGAAGTGTCCAAGAACGATCTCGTCGACATCGGCGGCGGCGATGCCGGCGTCGGCAAGCGCGCCCTTAGCCGCCGTGACGATCAGGCTTTCCATCGTTTCGTCGCTGTGTTTGCCAAACGGGGTGTGCGCCCATCCGACGATGGCTGCCGTCATCGCACTGCTCCTTGCAATCGCATCGGTTTTTGCCGCATTCAGGTCTGAGATATAAGAGGTGAACAAGGAGGCCCGCAAGTGAGCCCAAAGGCGAAGACGGTTCTCATCACCGGCGGCGGGCGTGGCATTGGCCGCTCGACCGCTATTTTATGCGGCGCACGTGGTTGGAACATCGGCGTCAACTACGCTGCCGATGCGAAGGCCGCCGAGGAGACGGTTGCCGCCGTGGCCGAAGCAGGCGGCAACGCGATCGCGATTGCCGGCGATGTGCGCGAGGAAGCTGATGTCGCGGCCATGTTCGATGTGACGATCGCCGCTTTCGGCATGCTCGATGGCGTCGTCAACAATGCTGGCATCGTCGCGCCCGGCAGTCGTCTGGCCGACATGGCGACCGATCGCATTCGTCGCATCGTCGATGTCAACGTCATGGGTGCTCTATTCGTCGCGCGCGAGGCGGCACAGCGCATGGGACAAAGCCGTGGCGGACAGGGTGGCGCCATCGTCAATGTTTCGTCGATGGCGGCGCGGCTCGGCTCGCCCGGTGAATATGTCGACTACGCCGCATCCAAGGGCGCCATCGACACGTTGACGATCGGATTGTCTAAGGAACTGGCTGGCGACGGGATCCGCGTCAACGCGGTGCGGCCCGGCCTGATCGAAACGGACATCCACGCGTCCGGCGGCGCCCCGGATCGGGCACGGCGCCTTGGCGTGCAGACGCCGCTCGGCCGAGCCGGCAAACCGCAGGAAGTCGCCGAGGCAATCGTTTGGCTGTTGTCGGACGCGTCCAGCTATACGACCGGTGCGCTGATCGACATTTCCGGCGGCCGGTAGCGCTCGACCTCCAAGCCTCTAGTTGTTGCCGAATATCCCGCGAAGGACCGATCGCGCCGTGTCGTCCAGATCGATCGCCGGCGCTTGCTGCTGTTGTTGCTGCTGCGGTGCGGCCTGCTGAGCATTTGGATCAAGCGACACCGGCGCGCCAGGGTCGGCCTGCCCCCCAGCCTGGGCGTTCGGGTCGAGCGGCACGGGCGCACCTGCTTCTGGCTGTGCCGGTTGCGCGGGCTGCTGCGGTGCGGTCTCCACGCCCAAGAGCCGGCCGATCCCCTCGACCGCGGCGCCGACGGCCGCGTCCTGGTTGATATGGCCATCTTGGATGATGTCGCCGACATTCACGCCGGTCGCACCTTCCAACACGTTCCCGACGTTAAGCCCGTCGCCGGCGCCAAGCGCCTGGAAGATACCGCCGCCAAGCGACTGAAGCTGTTTGTAGGCGGCTTCCGGATTTTCCAGAATGCCCGCAATATCGGGATAAATGTTCGGGCGCGCCCAGGGGCCGGTCACCCGGATCGGCACGCCAAAACCAGCCGCGTCGCCCGTCGCGCCCTGGCCTTGAAGGCTTGCGACCAGTTTCGGATCGACTCTGTAGTCCAACTGCTGCGCCGGCAAGGAAACGGTCCCGGCGCCCGTGACCCGCACCAGAGGACCGATGAGGCGCAGATCACTGTTTTGCGCGACGCCATTGGCGATCTGAAAGCTTGCCGACAACTCGCTGAAATCGGTGCTGGCCGACGGGTTTTCCTGCCAGCCAAGGAGAGCGCCAGTCGTCAAAGAGCGCATCATCTGGGCCAGGTTGATGCCGCGGATCGCGCCGTCGGTGAAGCGGACGCTGGCCTGGCCGTTCATGCCCGAGGCGAGCGCCATCTCGCTGGCACCGGATGTCGAGACATCGATTGCCATCGCGGCGCGGCCTTCGATCCGATTGAAATCCGCCAAATCATTCAGGAAAGGTCTGGCGTCGAGGTTGAAGAGATCGAATTGCAGGGAAAGCGACGGCACCTGAGCAGACCCATCGACAACGACTCGGCCCAGCCCCTCGCCGCCATACAGCGAAAGATTGGTCAGGTCGGCCGAAAGCCGCCCGCCATCAAGAGCCGCTGTCATCGCGACCGGGCCGGTTTTGAGATCCTCGTAAACAAGGGACTGCACCGAAAGGCTCAAAGCAGCGTTGGCGGCACGAAGACCCGATAGGTCGATCGGCGCCTCGCTCCAACCGGACGAACCGCCGCCGCCCGTCTCTCCACCGCCGGACGCGCCCAAATAGGGATTGAGATCGAGGGTCTGCAACGCCAGGGTCGCCTCGATGCGGGGCACTGCGCCCAGTGCGAAACGGCCCTCGCCCGTGCCCTCTGTCGCATCCAGAGCGAGGCGGGCATCGGAAAACGTAATGGCATCGGGAGAGACAGCGAGCCGACCGGAAAACGCAAACCGCTCCAATCCTGATCCTGGCCCAAGTGGCTGGTTGAGCCACGCCAACAGACCACGCAGCGACGGCGTCTCGACCGAGACCGCGCCATTGAGCTGGCCGCTCGTCGTCAGCGTTCCGTTGTAGCCGGCGTTCAGACGCGATGATGCGACCGTGAGCGATGCCGATCCCGGATTTCCCGCGATCAAGGCGCTGGCATCGACGGTCGCGTCGAGATTGAACCGTTCGCCGCGCCAGGTCGCGCCGCCGCGCAGGGCGACCGGCGAGGTCAGTGAGTCGAATTCAGCAATGATACCGACCGCGTCGACGCGATCGGCCGCCGGATCGCCGATGGCAGGCGACAGGCCGAGATTGGCGATCGTGGCCTGCGACAGAAAGACCTGGCCTGCGGCATTGGCGCGCTGGCGCATTTCATCGACCGTCCGGCCGATGGTCGCGAAGTTCAGCGTCGCGCCGAATTTCCCCGTTACCGGATAGGGAAGCGCAACAAAGTCTTGGACGGCAGCGACATCGATTGCATCGATTTCGACGCGCCCCGATGTCTGGTTGTCGCCGCCGGCCGGATCAATGCTCACATTGCCGATCACCGAACCGCCGCCGATGCCGACCAGATCGAGACCAAGGTCCAAAATGCCGCCGGCGGTGCGGACGCGCCCGACCACCGGTGCGATCGTGAGGTCTCCTGCGGTCACGCGATTGATCGACAGACCGAGATTGACGTCGGCGGAGGCCAAGCCTGAAAGGTCGAGAGGTGCTGCTGGTGCTGTGGTCGGCGCGGTATCGCCGCCGCCTGTTTTGATTTCCGCAAGGGCCAGATACTCACCGCCGAGTTCCGCTGTGAGACGCGGGATGGCCTTTGACCAATCCGCCGCGAGCGCCCCTGAAAGCGACATGGCATCTCCGGAGACCGAGAGTTCGGTCAGTTCGATACCGGTCGCCGACAGGCTGGCTGTCGTTGTCAATGTGACTTCGCCATCAATGTAGGCTGGTGCCAGCACTTTCGCGCTGATTGCAGTCGGTTCTTCGGTCAGCAATCGGCGCGGCGTGTCGATCGCTGCCGTAACATCGAAAACCTGACCGTCGAGACCGATCCGCGCGGTCAGCTCGGATCGCGACGCGATCGACGGCAGCGCGATTTCGAGGCTTTCAATCGCCAGCTCCGTCTCGGCACCATCGCGCCCGGGCATCAAAAGACGCCCGTTCTCGATGCGGAAACGATCGATTTGCAGGCGCTCCAGATATCCGAGCTGGGCTGAGAGATCGACGGGAGCACCCTCATTCTCAGTGGGGCTCTGCGTGGTTTCAACGGCACCCTCACCGAGCCGAACGGTGGGGCTGAGGAAGGTGATTTCCTCAAAGCGGGCGCGACCACCGAACAGCGAGAACAGATCCAGTTGCAGGCGGATGCCGTCGGCCGCAACCGTTTGAACCGTGGCGGCAGAATCGCGCGCTGTGAGCGTGACGTCGTCGGCCGTGAACGCGAGTGCCGGGATGCCGCGCAAGCCGACGTCGCCGGCAAACGAAATCCGATACCCGGTCGCCGTTTCAAACTGACTGGAAAGATCAGCCTGCAAGCGCTCGGACGAGATGAGAAACGGCACGACAAGGATGACGACCGCCAGGATCGCGAAGACGGCGGCAAGCGCTAAGAGAATATGGCGCAGCATCAAACGCCCTTCCGTTTCCGGCTTGCCGTGCACTTGCACGGCTCGATCCGGATCGACTAATCCATCGCCATGGCGGTTTCGGGGCGTTTCGGCTGCCCGCGAAATCACATATTTGGCGGCGAATCGCTGGCGTTCAATCTGCTAGATTTGAATAAGGCTTGGCAAGTCGTCTAGACGAAGAACCGACGCCCGTTGATATTGACCCACTGACGGGGATCATCGGGCGAAGTGATCTTATACCAACGGTATCCGGTCTCATCCCAGCCGAGGACCTCGGCACGCCGATTGTCGAGAACGAAATCGCCGCGATCGGTGCGCACGACCAGCACGGCATGGCCGACACCCTTGGGGGTGCGCACCACTGCGATCGACAGCGCGGACGGCGAAACGCCGGAAGCGATCAGAGCGCGACGCTTGGCAAGCGAATAGTCCTCGCAGTCGCCGAAGCGACCGCCAACGGTCCAGACATCGGACTGGCCGTGGATCGTCAAATCGGACGCCGCGACGATTGCCTCGTTGTAGCGTGTATTGATTTGCTTGAGCGCAGACCAAAGCGCATCGGTCATGGAGACACGATCGGCGCCACCGCCTTCGCAGGCGGTCGGCTCGGACCGACACAGCGCGGCATATGCCGTGGGCGCGGAAGACACCTCACCGGTCGTCATGGCTGCCGCAAGCGGCAAAACATCGACTTTTTCCGCGGGGACCGGGAGCCGCATGATCGCATCGGCATCATCGATGATCAGGCTCAATCCAACGGCCGTTGCCGCCACCGCCAAAACGGTTTTCAACATTTCCGCACTCCCTGCCCTTAACGGGTCTGCCCTTGATGGGTCTCGTCCTGTTGGTGCGGACGTTAGCAAGCGGATTTTGAGATCTCGTTCGGCGAAACGAGCAGATTTGAGTCTGATTTTCCGGATTATCGTAAGGTGCTGTTAAGCCTGATCGAGCGGCCTCGCGATGCGCTGCTTTTGCGTGCGTGGGGAACGGGTCATGAGCCAGAGCGCCGTCAGGATTCGGTGAAAGCGCCAAAACTGGCGGTAATTCCGCCCTTCTCGGCGGTAACCACGTTTCACGAAACGGCAAAACCAACGTGGTAAATGAGGCGTTAAAACTGGCGCCTAGTCCTTGAATCCGTTACATAAAGGGCGATGTGTGGGAGCCTTTAAGTATGGCGTTAGGCTTGTCAGCACCGCTTCACCGGACCGGTCGCTGGCTCGGTGTTACCGACGACGGCACTGTCGCCGCCTTCGAAGGGCGGCGTGCGCCGCGTTTGCTTCCCCCTGCCCTTATCGTTTCGGCGACCGCGCTCGGCGTCATCGCCGCGCTTGCCTATCTCTGGATCATCCCGCCGACCTACGAGGCCGTCGCGGAGGTCTTGATCGAGGCCGAAACCGATGGTGCGGCCGACGATCAGCTGATCGAGACGCAAGCGGCGATCATCCGCTCCGAGCTCATTCTCGACCCTTTGATCATGCTGGAAGACCTGGGCGCCGACCCAACCTTCGTCGACCGCTCGGGCGAGACCATTCTTCAATCCATTCTTCGCGGAAGCCGCGGGGGCAACAGGGACGAAAGCGGCCAAGCCGAGCGCACGGAGTACGAGACGGTTCTGCGCTTGCTGCGCGACCGGATTTCGGTGCGCCGAAAGGGCACGACCAACGTGCTTGAGATCGCCGTGCGCGGCCCTGATCCGGACCGCGCCGCTGTGCTCGCGAACACGCTTGTCGAGCTTTATTTCGATGAACTCGACGCAAAGGCCGACGTGGAGACCTCCGGCCGGCCGCAGACCGGACGCTGGATCATGTTCGCCAATGGCGTCCAGGATCTGGCGACATTGAAGCGCGCGGCGGAAGAGGCCGCCCGCGCCGTCTCCGAATTCCGCGTCGCGTCCGGAGTGGTCGACGACAGCGACGTTGTGGCGGCGAATGCGATGCTGCGTGAGGCAACCGCGCGCCTCAGCGACGGCCGACTTAGGCTTGACCGTTTGGAGCGCGAGCGGCGGGCTGCTTCGAAGGCTGGGAAAACCGGCAATACCGATGCTCTCGACAGCCCCATACTGATCGATCTGCGACTTCAACAGGCGCAAATCGCCGCTGAGTTCGCCGAAATCGCGGACACACTGATGCCGGGCCATCCGACCCGTCAGGCGATCGAGGACGAGCGCGCTGCAATCAATACAGCGATCGTCGATGAGATCGGGCGGCTCGCGGCCCGGCTCGATTTCGAGATCGGCGCCGCGAAACAGGCCGTCGAGCGGCTTGAGGCCGAAGTCAAGGCGGCACGCGCCGACCGCGACGCGACCGCGGCCGTGCGGGCGAAACTCGCGGATTTGGAAGACGAGGCAGCGGCCGCGCGCGGCCTCTATGAGTCCGTCGCCGCAGCGACTGCGCAAGAAGAAGCGGATGGCCGGTCTGGGCTGGGACGGCTTCTGTTCCCGGATCCTTCGGAAGAAGGCGGTGAGGAGACGGGAAGCCCGCCGGATGCTGTGGCGGAGGACCCGGCGGACGATGCCGAACCGCCGCTCGATACTGCGGCAACGGATGCCGAATCGGAGGACACAGCGCGCGACGCTGGCGAAGATGCCGGCGAAGCGGTCGCGGTTTCCGAACCCGATCCAATGCCGGCTGAGGATAGCCAGGCCACGCAGGCTATCGTGGCAGAGACGGCACTCGACGATGGATCGACCCCGCTTCCCTCCCCGCGCCCCGAGGGGCTGGTGGTGGCCGAGGGCGATACCGCCCCGGCAGAGAGCGCTGGCGAGATGACTGCGTCTGACACCGCGCCGCCGCAAGAGGTCGCCGATGCTGGCGAACCACCCCTGCCTTCGGATGAGGCGGCCACGGCGGACGACACAGCAACGACAGCCCCGGATCCGGACACTGCCACGGAGCGTGACCCGCCCATGGCGCGACTGATCACGGCGGCGCGGCCACCGACGCGGCCTGTTTCGCCGGATCCCGTCGTTGCGCTGGCGACCGGCACCGGCGCCGGCTTCATCACCGGTTTGTTCCTGGTCTTGCTCGCGAGTGCCGCCGGTCGAGCCGGTGAGGATGACTACTTCATTGTCGATGAGACGGAGCGTTTCCATGGCTGACGTCGCCATTTGTATCAAGACCCATCGGCAGACCTTCGCTCTCAGGCGGGTTCTGAAAGCTCTGGGTAATCTTGAGACCGTTCACCGGGTTACCATCATCGTCGGTGACACGGCGGCCGACGACGCCGCCGGTTCCGGTCTCGGCATCTGCCGGCAGGTCATGCAGGCCGGATATCGCTGGCCGATCATTCCCGTCCCGCTTGCCCACCGCAACACGGCGCGCGTGCGCAACGCCATGCTGGCAGCGGCCTTTGAGGCCGGCGCGCCGGTTTTCGTCGCGTTTCTCGACGATCGGACGGTACCGGAAACCGGTTGGCTCGATGCACTGGTGAGCGAACAGCGATCGACACATGCGGATGTCGTCTTCGGCCCAACGCTCGCCGCGTTTGAGACCAAGGCGCCGAAATGGGTCGCGAGCAGCGGCTTCTTCGACCGCGCAACTCCACCGGATACCTGGTCGGACGCCTCCGTTCGCCTTGACAATGTCTTGTTCAAGGCGTCGGTCTTCGGATTTGAGCGAAAGCCCTGGTTCGATCCTCGCGAAGCTGTGGTCGGCCTGTCGGACTCGTTGTTTGTCGCTCGGGCACGGCTAGAGGGTGCGGACTTTCAGTGGGCGGAGCGGGCACGCGCCAGTCGCCTCATTCCCGGTGATGAGATCTCGCCTCACAAGATGTGCAGCGCCGCCCACGACGCGGCGCGGATCGCGCTGACAACGCGGCGTATCGTCGATCGCTACTCTGAAACGGTCGCTGGCGAAGCCTGGCGGATCGCAAAAACAATGACCCAAGGCGCCTTACTCTACACGGCGCTCGGCTGGCATCCGGGAGGCCGGTTCGCCGGCGAACGGCGCATCTGGGCCGCCTTTGGCCGGTTGGCGGCACTACGCGGCCCGATCAGCTTGCCCTTGCGTCCGGACAAGCCAGGCGTGGCGCGACCGGTGAGCTAGCGCATTGTTGGTGACCCGATCTTGACCGAGACTGCGCCAGCTCTTTGATTATGAGCATGGTCTTGCCCGAAAACCGCACACACTTTTCGGGAAACTGCTCTAGACGAATTTGCGGAAAAGCCGCATCTCGTCGAACAATCCCTCCAGCGTCCTCATTCGGTCGCGGGTCTCATCCCAAGTCGCTGTTTCGACCGCCGCGATGAGCGCTTCGACGATAAACAACGTCACGACGGAGGAGTCCCAGGCCGAAGGCGCTTCAATCCGACAGTGGAAACCGTGGGTGGCGTGCTTGGCAGCCGGAGACCCCCATTGGTCTGTAAAAAGCACGAGGGTTGCGCCACGCGCCTGCACCATCTCCGCCAAGCGCAAAATGTCATGCTCATACCGGCGGATATCGAAAGCGACGACGACATCGCGCTCCTTCATGCCCAAGACATAGTGTGGCCAGGTGTTTGAATTGGCTGCGATCAGCGAGACATCGTCGCGGATCACCTGCATGTGCGTGAACAGATAGTCGGCCAGCGAGCGGGTGATGCGGCCGCCGACGATATGGATGCGTCGATCCTTGTCGGCTAACAGCGCCGATACGGCGTTGAAACCTTCGGGCCCGATCTGCCGCAGGGTCTGACGCAGATTCTCCGTTACCGCGTCCGCGAACCGATTGAGAATATGGGTGTCCGGCGCGTTTTCGGCCCAGCGATCGTGCTTGGCAATCGGATTGGACAGCGTCGCCTCGACTTCGGCACGCAACGCCGCTTGCATGTCCGGAAATCCGCCGAAGCCGAGCTTCCTCGCCATGCGCGCCACGGTCGGTGTCGAAACGTGGGAGGCCTCGGCGACCGCCGTGATGCTGCCAAGGCCGGAGGCCGGGTAGTTCTCAAGGAGCAAATTGGCCAACTGCCGTTCCGCGCGGGTCAGTTCCGCGAACTGGCTTCTGATCCGCTCGGCGACCGTCAGATTGGTCTCGCCCACGATCGTCCCTCCTCGACCGCCCCTTTCGATCTAATTGAAGAAAATACATCAAGAAACATTTATAAGAAGAAAAATTTTCAAAATTGCTTGACTGTCCTCCCGATTGCGAAATGATGATCCGATAGGCGTTTGGGGAGCGCGGTGTCGATTGGAATGTCGAACAGCGAAGAAACGGCGCGGTCGAGCGATCAAACAGTCGCGGTCGACAACCCAGACGGCCGCTCGAACATCGTTTTCGTCTGCGAACACGCCTCCAATACAATCCCTGCCGAACTCGATGGCCTTGGTCTCGACGACACGGCGCGTAACAGCCACATCGCCTGGGATCCCGGCGCTCTCGCGGTGGCGCAACGATTGTCTCATGGGCTCGATGCGGCGCTCGTTTGGCAGAGGATTTCCCGCCTAGTTTACGACTGCAACCGGCCGCCCGAGGCCGCAAGCGCCATTCCCGAAAGAAGTGAGATCTACCGCATTCCGGGCAATGCGGGCCTCGATCCTGCGGGGCGCGCCGATCGCGTGGTGCGGTTCTACCGGCCATTTCAACACGCGCTTGCAAATGTGCTGGAACACCGCATCGCCACCGGTCGTTCACCGATCCTGGTCACGATCCACTCGTTCGCCCCCGTCTTCGAAAGCCGCCCCCGGACGGTCGAACTCGGCATCGTGCATGATACGGACCGTCGCTTCGCCGACGGTCTGCTGACCGCCGCGATGGCGGACGACAAGTTCGTCGTGGCGCGCAACGATCCATACGGACCGGCGGATGGGGTTACCCACACATTGGTCGATCAGGCGCTGCAGCGCGGCCTGCTCAACGTGATGATCGAAATCCGCAACGATCTAATCGCCGACGATGCCGGCCAGGGTCGAATGGCAAAGCGGCTCGCCAAATACCTGATAACAGCGCTTGCCGATATCGCCGATGCCTCCCATGAGACCGGGGCAACGACGGGGACGGCCCATGCCTGAGGCGATCAAACGCTTCGTGCGCGCCGTCGACGCGGTCAACCGGTTCGTCGGTCACATCGTCATGTTCGGCGTCTTCGCGATGATCGCCATCCTACTCTACTCCTCGCTCATGAAAACGGTGTCGATACCGCCGCTGTGGACGCTTGAAATGGCGCAGTTCGCCATGGTCGCCTACTACATGCTTGGCGGCGGCTATTCGATGCAGATGGGCAGCCATGTTCGCATGGACCTGTTCTACAGCGAATGGACCCCGAAGCGCCGCGCCTCCGTCGACGCGTTCACCGTCCTGTTTTTGATCTTTTATCTCTGCCTGCTGCTCTATGGCGGGTTCTCCAGCACCAGCTACGCGCTTGAATACGGCGAGCGGAGCTACTCCGCCTGGCGGCCGTTCATGGCGCCGATCAAGATCATCATGTGCATCGGCGTGGCGCTGATGCTGCTTCAGGTGATCGCGACCTTCTTCAAAAACCTGGCCGAGGCCAGAGGGGAGCCGATCGCATGAGCTACGAAGTGATCGCGCTTTTGATGTTCGCCACCATGATGCTGATGCTGTTGACCGGTCAGCGTGTGTTCGGCGCGATCGGGTTCGTGGCGTCGGCCGCAGCACTGCTTCTATGGGGCGACGGAGGCTCCGAAATGGCGTTTTCCGCCGCCATGAAGCTGATGAAGTGGTATCCGCTACTCACCCTGCCGCTCTTCATCTACATGGGCTACATCTTCTCCGAGTCCGGCATCGCCGACGATCTCTACCAGATGTTCCACGTTTGGTTCGGCGGGCTGAAGGGCGGGCTGGCCATCGGCACGATCGGCCTGATGGTGGTGATCTCGGCAATGAACGGCCTGTCGGTCGCCGGCATGGCGATCGGGGCGACTATCGCTCTGCCGGAACTGCTTCGGCGCGGCTACGACAAGATCATGGTGACCGGCGTCATCCAGGCCGGTTCGTCGCTCGGCATCCTCGTGCCCCCCAGCGTCGTGCTCGTGCTTTACGGCATGATCGCCCGCCAGCCGGTCGGCCAGCTCTGGCTCGCCGGCGTCTTTCCGGGCCTGCTCATGGCGTCGCTCTTCATCGTCTACATCGCCGTGCGCTGCCGTCTCCAGCCGCATCTGGGTCCGGCGCTGCCGGCGGCAGAGCGCGATGTCAGTTTCGCGCACAAGTTGGCCCTGCTGCGCGCCGGCGTCCTGCCGTTTCTCATCTTCTTCGCCATGACCGGCCTGTTCATCATGGGCGTCACGAGCCTGGTGGAAAGCTCCGCCGTGGGTGCGACGGCAGCGACATTAGCCGCGCTCATCAAGGGCCGGCTGACCCGCGCGGTCATGCTTGAGACACTCAGAAAGACGCTCGGCATCTCCTGCATGTTCATGTGGATCATCTTGGCCGCCCTCTGCTTCGGCGCCGTCTTCGACGGGCTCGGCGCAGTGAAGGCGATCGAGGGCTTCTTCATCGACCGGCTCGGTCTCGGGCCGTGGCAAATCCTCATCATGATGCAGCTCTCCTACATCTTGATGGGCATGTTCCTCGACGACACGGCGATGCTGGTGATTGTCGCGCCGCTCTATGTGCCGCTGGTCGGCGTGCTCGGCTTCGATCTGATTTGGTACGGCGTGCTCTACACGATCACCTGCCAGATCGCCTATATGACCCCGCCGTTCGGCTACAACCTGTTCCTGATGCGCGCGATGGCGCCGCCGGAAGTCACGCTTGGCGACATCTACCGCTCGATCATCCCGTTCGTCATCGTCATGGTTTTCGGCCTGGCGCTTGTCACCGCTTTCCCGCAGATCGCCCTGTGGCTGCCGCAGACGGTCTATGCGCGATAACGACCCAAACAAGGCTCAAACAGAGGAGAAGAACAGATGACCAAAACGCCTCGCGATCTCTCAAAGCGCGACTTCCTGAAAAAGGCCGGCACCGGATCGGCCGCCGTCGTCGCCGGTTCGACGTTGGCGGCGCCCTATGTGAAGGCGCAAAGCCCGATCAAATGGCGGCTTCAGACCTATGCCGGGCCAGCGCTTGCCGAGCACGTCATCAAGCCGTCCATCGACGCCTTCAACAAAGTGGCGAATGGCGAGATGGAGATCGAACTCTATTTCGCCGACCAACTGGTTCCGACGGGCGAACTGTTCCGCGCCATGCAGCGCGGCACAATCGATGCCGTGCAGTCGGATGACGACTCCATCGCATCGCCGACGGAAGTCTCCGTCTTCGGTGGCTATTTCCCGTTCGCCTGCCGCTATTCCCTCGATGTGCCAGTCCTGTTCTCGCAATGGGGATTGGCGGAAATCTGGGAAGCGGAATACGAGAAGGTTGGCGTCAAGTGGCTGTCGGCCGGCGCCTGGGACCCCTGCCACTTTGCCACCAAGGATCCGATCAACACGCTTGAGGACCTGAAGGGCAAGCGCGTCTTCACCTTCCCGACAGCCGGCCGTTTCTTGACCCGCTTCGGTGTCGTGCCCGTCACCCTGCCCTGGGAGGATATCGAGATTGCCGTCCAGACCGGCGAACTCGACGGCATCGCCTGGTCCGGCATCACGGAGGACTACACGGTCGGCTGGGCCGACGTGACGGACTATTTCCTGACCAACAACATCTCCGGCGCATGGTGCGGCTCCTACTTCGCCAATATGGACAAGTGGAACGAGCTTCCGGCCCACCTGCAGGAACTCTTCAAACTGTGCATGGACTCGTCCCACTACTATCGCCAGCACTGGTATTGGGGTGGCGAGGCGAAGCTTCGCACCGAGGGCACGAAGATGAAGCTAACGTCCATTGCCGACGAGGAATGGGCAACGGTCGAGGCTGCGGCCCGCGAGTTCTGGGACGAGATTGCGGCCGAAAGCGAGACCAAGGCCAAGGTCGTACAGATCCTGAAAGACTATAACGCGGCGATGGAAAAGGCCGGCCGGCCTTATCGCTACACCTGATCCGCACTATGCTGTCGGCCCCGGCGCACTTGCTCCGGGGCCGACGCTTTGACACCCATTCACTTCGACCGAACGGACCCTGGGCATGGCTGGCAAACTGACATTCGATGATCTGAAACAGCGCGTTGCCGCCGGCGAAATCGACACGGTGGTCGCTGCCCAGGTCGACATGCAAGGCCGCCTTATGGGCAAGCGGTTCCATGCTGAGTTCTTCGTCGACAGCGCCTACGAAGAGACCCACAGCTGCAACTATCTCCAGGCGACCGACATGGAGATGTTCACGGTCGAGGGCTACAAGGCCACAAGCTGGCAGGCCGGCTATGGCGACTACACGATGAAGCCTGACCTCGATACGCTACGCTTGGTGCCCTGGCTGGAGGGCACGGCACTGGTGCTGTGCGATGTGCTCGACCACCACACCCACGCCGACGTGCCCCATTCGCCCCGCGCGGTTTTGAAGAAACAGGTCGCGCGGCTGGACGCCATGGGCCTCACGGCTTTCACCGCGTCGGAGCTTGAATTCTTCTTGTTCCGAGAGAGCTTCGATGAGGTGCGCGATAAAGGCAATCGCGACCTCACGCCGATCAGCGCCTACAACGAGGACTATCACATCTTCCAGACCACCAAGGAGGAAGACGTGATGCGGGCGATCCGCAACGGACTGAACGGCGCCGATATCCCGGTTGAGAACTCCAAGGGCGAGGCGGACGCCGGCCAGGAGGAAATCAATGTCCGCTATGCCGACGCGCTGACCATGGCCGACCGGCATGCCATCATGAAGAATGCCTGCAAGGAGATTGCATGGTCGAAGGGGCGCGCCGTCACTTTCATGGCGAAATGGGACACCGACTTCGCCGGCAATTCCTGCCATGTTCACCAATCGCTGGCGAAGGCTGACGGGACACCGGTCTTCTTCGATCCGGACGCCGAACATGGCATGTCGCAGACGATGCGCCACTATCTGGCCGGGCTCCTGCACAACGCCAGCGCGATTACCTATTTCCTGGCGCCCTACATCAACTCATACAAGCGCTTTGCCGCCGGCACATTCGCGCCCACCAAGGCGATCTGGTCGATGGACAATCGGACGGCGGGTTATCGGATCTGCGGCGCCGACACCAAAGCTGTGCGCGTCGAATGCCGGGTCGGCGGTGCCGATTTGAACCCCTATCTGGCCTACGCAGCGCTGCTGGCGGCCGGCCTCGACGGGATTGAAAACGAGCGCGACCTGGAACCAGCCTTTGTCGGTGACGCCTATCACGGGACAGACATTCGCGAGATCCCGACGACGTTGCGCGATGCCGCCGCTGCGCTTGACGGTTCCGATATGCTGCGCGCCGCGATGGGTGATGAGGTCGTCGACCACTACGTCCATGCCGCGCGCTGGGAGCAAGCGGAAAGCGATCGAGTCGTCACGAACTGGGATGTCGCGCGCGGCTTCGAGCGCGCCTGAGCCCGATGACAAGTACAATCCGCTGCGTCTCGCCGATCGACGGGTCCATCTACGCTGAGCGCCCGGCGGCGACACGCGCTGAGGCGGATGCGATTGTGGCGCGGGCGCACGCCGCGCATCCGGGCTGGGCCAACCGCCCACTCGCCGATCGCATCGCCCTCGTCAAAGTCGGTGTCGAACGCCTTGGTGCGATGAACGACGAAATCGTGCCGGAACTCGCCCACATGATGGGCCGGCCGGTGCGGTACGGTGGCGAGTTCGGCGGCGTGGCCGAACGCACCGACTACATGGCCGAGATTGCGGACAGCAGTCTGGCGCCCCTGGTCGTCGAAGAGTCCGACGCCTTCGAGCGGCGTATCCATCGTAAGCCCCACGGTGTCGTCTTCGTCATCGCGCCCTGGAACTATCCCTACCTGACCGCGATCAATACGGTGGCCCCTGCCCTGATCGCCGGCAACACGGTGATCCTCAAACACGCTAGCCAAACACTGCTTGCCGGGGAGCGCATGGTGCGCGCCTTCACCGAAGCCGGGGTGCCGGACGATGCTTTCCAGAATATCTTCCTCGACCATGAAACGACATCGTCGCTGATTGCCGACCGGTCGTTCGGCTTCGTCAATTTCACCGGATCGGTGAAGGGCGGCCGCGAGATCGAGCGCGCGGCGGCCGGGACCTTTACGCCGCTCGGCCTGGAGCTTGGCGGCAAGGACCCCGGCTATGTCATGGAGGATGCCGATCAGGATGCCGCCGCCGCGACCCTTGTCGATGCGGCGATGTACAACTCCGGTCAGTGTTGTTGCGGCATTGAGCGCATCTATGTCGCCGCGCCCTTGTTCGACTCATTCGTCGAGAAAGCCGTGGAGCTGATCTCAAATTACAAGCTTGGTAATCCGCTCGATCAAGAAACGACGCTCGGGCCAATGGCACATCCCCGCTTTGCGGCGGAGGTGCGGGCGCAGACCGACGCTGCGACCCAGGCCAGCGCCACGCCTTTGATCGACAAGGCACTCTTTCCCGAAGACGACGGCGGTGCCTATCTGGCGCCGCAGATCCTCGTCGATGTCGATCATTCCATGCGGGTGATGCGCGACGAAAGCTTCGGCCCGGTCGTCGGCATCATGCCCGTTGCCGACGACGACGAAGCCATCGCGTTGATGAACGACTGTGCCTATGGCCTCACCGCGTCGCTATGGACCGGCAATGCGGCGCGCGCGGCGGCGATCGGCCGGAGGATCGAAACGGGCACCGTCTTCATGAACCGGGCCGATTATCTCGATCCGGGATTGTGCTGGACCGGCTGCAAGGACACGGGACGCGGCGGCGCGCTTTCGGTCATCGGGTTCCACAATCTGACCCGCCCCAAATCCTATCATTTGAAGAAGGCCTGAATCCATGGCACCGACCGCCAATTGGAGCTATCCGACCGCCATCCGCTTCGGAGCCGGACGGATCGTCGAACTGGCCGATGCGTGCCGGTCGGTCGGGATCGAGCGGCCGCTTTTGGTTACGGACAGAGGCCTCGCGTCGTTACCGATTACGGCGGACACGCTTGGCCGGCTCGATGCCGCCGGACTTGGGCGCGCGGTGTTCGCGGATGTCGATCCGAACCCGACGGACCATAACCTGACCGCCGGCATCGCGGCCTTCAAGGCCGGCAACCATGACGGCGTGGTCGCCTTCGGCGGCGGCTCCGGCCTCGATCTGGGAAAGCTCGTCGCCTTCATGGCCGGACAGACCCGCCCGGTCTGGGACTTCGAGGATATTGGCGATTGGTGGACGCGGGCCGATGCCGGGGCCATCGCCCCCATCGTCGCGGTGCCGACGACCGCAGGAACCGGGTCCGAGGTCGGTCGCGCCGGTGTCCTGACCAACTCCGATACGCATGTGAAGAAGGTGATCTTTCACCCGAAGATGCTGCCATCCGTCGTCATTTGCGATCCCGTGTTGACCGTCGGCATGCCGCGGGCGATCACCGTTGGAACCGGGATGGACGCCTTTGCCCATTGTTTGGAGGCCTTTTGCGCGCCGTCCTATCATCCGATGAGCCAAGGCATCGCGCTGGAAGGGATGCGCCTGGTGAAGGACAACCTGCCGCGCGTCGTTGCCGATCCAGGCGACCTTGAAGGCCGCGCTCACCTGATGAGCGCCGCTGCCATGGGCGCGGTCGCCTTTCAAAAAGGATTGGGTGCCATCCATTCCCTCTCCCACCCGGTCGGGGCGCTCTACAACACCCATCACGGCATGACCAACGCCGTCGTCATGCCGCCGGTCTTGCGATTCAATCGCGCGGCGATCGAAGAGTGGATCGAGGCTGCCGCGGCCTATCTCGGCATCACCGGTGGTTTCGACGGCTTCTACGATTTCGTTCTCGGCTTCAGGGCCGAACTCGGGGTGCCGGATAAGCTTGCCGCGCTGGGCGTCACTCCCGACCGGATCGACGAGATGGCGGCCATGGCCATCGTCGATCCAACGGCCGGCGGCAATCCCGTCGAACTGACGCTTGACGCCGCAAAGTCCCTTTACGCCGACTGCATCTGAGGCCGTTCCCGAAATTTTTTTGAGATCGCGAGGAATAGGTTCGCCGGTCCTTCGTTTTGCTTTCCAGTTCCCGCGTTGACGGGACGGCATCAAGACGAAAGGGCAGGATATGGAAATCCTCGACAGGAACCGCATCAATTGTGCGAAATTCGCCTTCTCGACACGCCGCGTCCCGCATGACGCGATCAAGACGCTGCTTGTCTCGGGTCAAACGCCGAAGTCGGGCGACCTTGTGCTGGCGCGCGTGACGGCGCTCGGCTCGCACAAGCGTATTGAATTACCAACCGGCCGGCGCGCCTCGCTCTTTCCGGGCGACGAGATTGTCCTTGCTTATGGCAATCGCTACGCGCCCGACCAGTACGAGGCCTACATCCCCAAGACGCTCGAGCCATGTCATATGGTGGCCGCCGGCGGTGTGGCGGCACTGGCAACGACATGGCACGACCGGTTGACCGGGCCGACGGAGATCGAACCGATCGGCCTTCTTGGCTGTGCCAAGCGTAAGCCGCTCAACTTGGTCGATTTCGCGGTTCCAGCGGTCCCCGCCCCAATCGAAAGCCAGGTCTTCGCCGTTTTCGGAACCTCCATGAATGCCGGAAAGACGGCAACGGCCGCGGCGCTGGTCAAAGGCCTTACAGAGGCCGGCCACCGGGTAGGCGCGGTGAAAATCACCGGGACGGGCGCCGGCGGAGACCTCTGGCTGATGCGCGATTCGGGCGCGGTCGCCGCGTTCGATTTCACTGATGCCGGTTTCCCCAGTACGTTCGATGTTTCGCCGGAGGCGATCTTGGCCGGAGCCACCAACCTCATCCGCTCGCTCAGCCGCGATGGCTGCTCGACCATCGTCCTTGAGGTGGCCGATGGCCTCTACCAAAGCGAAACCGACGCGCTGGCTCGCTCCGCCGCGTTTCAATCGTTGCTGTCTGGAACGTTTTTCGCGGCTGGCGACGCTATGGGTGCCGTCGCGGGTATCGCTCATCTGAGCGCGCTTGGGCACGATGTGCGCGGCCTATCCGGTGCGCTAACGCGCTCGCCGCTGGCCATGCGCGAGGCGGGCGCGGCAACGACGGTGCCGCTCTTCACCCTCACCGATCTGATGAACCCGGATACGGTACGCGGTTGGATTTCGCCGGCATCGTCCGATCTCGCCTGCGCGTAGCATGTCCCTTCCGACGCTTTGGACGCCGCAGCGCCTATGGGCCCTGGCAGGGCTTGCGGCGCTCGGCGTTCTCCAGGCGGCCGCCGCCCTTGGTATGGCCATCGCCGGCAGCCGCTTGCTGACCGATCCGTCGGCTTCCCTCGTCATTTCGCTTAGTGTGGGAGGCGGCGCGGTCGGGCTCGTCTTGCTTCGGGTTCTTCAGCGGCGGTTCGCCGAAGCCTTCGCTCTTGGATATGTTGCGGAACTGCGTGCCGCATTCATAAGTCACGTCATCCGGCAGCCGGTCGATTCCACAGGCGTACGGTTCGGGCTGATCATGACACGGGTCGTCAACGACCTGACTGCAATCAAGCTGTGGCTGGCCAGCGGTTTGGTCGCAGGACTCGTCGCGGCGGCTGTGCTTTTGACGATTGCCGTCTATTTCTGGGTTAACGATCCAGCATTGGCCTTTGCCCTTTTGCCGGCACTGGCGTTCTGGCTCGCCTGTGTCGGCGCCTGCTTCAAACCTTTGAACGGCCGCATTCGCGAAAGCCGTCGCCAACGCGGGCGGATTGCAGCCTTCGCCGGCGGCCTGTTGAGTGCACGCCTGACGCTGCTGATCCACGGCCGGCACGGTGCCTCCATGCGTGCGCTTAGCCGGCGTGTGGCACGGATGAACGCGGCGCTGATTGGCCGGGCAACCTATTCCGGCGTCTTGCGGGCATCCGGCGATTTGATCTTCCCTGCCGTCGCACTTTGCCTTGGGCTGGGTCTCTTGGGCTTCGAGCGCGGCACGATCAATGCCGAGCGTCTCGGCGTTTTGGTCATCGCGACCGCGGTCATCGCAACCCATGCAAACGCGATGGCCCTGGCCGTCGAGTACCGTTTGGCCCATACGATCGCCATGGCGCGGCTGACCACCGTCATGCGGCGACCGGCCCTCACCCTCGATGGAGGGCAGCAAGCGCGGCTCAAACGAAAGGCTGGCGGACGTCGGCTTGCAGTGAACGACGCGCGCGTCAACAAAGAAAGCGAAGCGATCTCGTTTGTCGCGGAACCCGGCGACCAAACGCTGCTGGTCAGCGCCTCGGCGCAAGACCTGACCGAACTCATGCGTGCCATAGCGCGCCTGACCGGTCTGCACGACGGCCGCCTGGCCATCGACGGGATCGCCAGCGCCGACGTGTCGCGCCGCGACTGGTGGCGTGCGGTGACGCTGGTATCGCCCGACATGCGGCCGCCGCCAGCGACGCTCGGCGACAATGTCGGCCTGGGCGCACCTTCGCATCTGGCGGCGAACGAGCGTTGTCGGGTTGCCGCGCGTTTCAACCTGCCGCCCAACCTGCTCTTGGACCGGATCCGCGAAGATGCGCCGCCGCGGGGGAAACGCGCGATCGCTATCCGCGCCGCGCGTGCCGTATTGCGGCAGGCGTCGATCGTGCTGATTGACGATCCGGAGTTGGTCGAAGCCCGCGACCTTTTCACCGTATTGCGGGATGAGATTCAACGCTCCGGCGCAACCCTGCTGGTGACGCAACCTGCCGGTCAGACTCCGCTTGAGGATTTTCGCATCATCGATATCGATGCGATGCCGGATCGATCAAAGGCCGCTTAGCCGCACCCAAAACAACGGCTACTGGAGTGCCTCCAACGCCGCCGCCTCGGCGTCTACCGACAGCGGGGCGCTGGCGTCGACAGCGGTGAGATAGGCATCGAGCGCCTCCAGCGAGGATGCCGGCGCGTAGCCGGTGGAAGCCCGGCCAGCGACGACGGTGAACTGCAGCGCCCACCCTTCGTTCTCGCGACAGGCAACAGCGACGACGGTCGAGCGATCCGCGTGATCGACCTCGAACTCGCGGCAAAGCGATCCGTCGGGCTCCGTATAGGTGGCGATCGCCCGGAACCGGTCGTCACCGATCGGTCTCTCCTCACCCGATGTCACAGAGGTGAGCGCATTGGCGATTTCCGGACGGTCGAGATTGACGGCGGCAATCTGGCCCGCTTCATCAACCGTCGATGTCGCAGCGACGTAGCCGATCAGCCCGCCGGCAACGAGCGCGATCGATGCCGCCAGTGGCAGTTGCCACACCGGCGCCTTGGCGCGCGGCGCGAAGGCAACGACAGTCCCGCTTTCGTCGGCAACATCCCCTGCCTCATCAACCATTGCAGCGATCCGCGCTTGAAGGTCATCGGGCACCGGCTCGTCGAGCAGCGGATCGAGCGCCGCCTTGGTGCGCTGGCGGCTCTCGGCGAACTGATCGATGCGACGCGCAAGATCGCTGTCTTTCGCCACGGCTTCGTCGACCACGCGACGGGTCTCGGCGTCGAGTTCGCCGTCGGCATAGGCCACGAGAATGTCGTCACTAAAGCGCGGTTCGGTCATTGCGATGCCCCTTTCTTGACATCTAAACGCGCCGGTTCGTCGTTTATTCCAAGCATGTCGACGAGTTTTTTCCTGCCGCGCGCCAGACGGCTCATCACCGTGCCAATAGGGATGTCGAGTACCTCGGCGGCATCGCGATAAGACAGGTCTTCCACGCAGACGAGAAGGATAACCTCGCGTTGATCGTCCGGCAGCTCGCCGATCGCTTTTGCTGTGGCATCAAGCATCAACCGGTTCTCGGTGGTCTTGCCGCCATCCTGTCCAACCAGACCCGCCGTGTCGTCGATATCGAGCTGAACGCCCTCGGTCCGCGTGCGCCGCAAGCGGTCGATCCAAGCATTTCGCATTATCCGAAAAAGCCACGCGTCAAGGCGTGTACCGGGCATATAGCTGTCGCGGCTCGTCAGCGCCTTCTCGCAGGTCGTCTGCACCAGATCGTCGGCGATATCGCGCGATCTAGTGAGTGAAATGGCGAATCGGCGCAGATTGGGGAGCAGCGCGATAAGCTCTCGGCCAAAAGTATCCGTCATCCCGAATCTGGTCCCAGCACGCAAATTGCGCCAATTAAGGGGAATAACTTTGAACGCCCGCCGTTGTTCCCTCGACGACCGTTGAAGAGGAGAGCGCAGCCATGCGCCACAACTGGACCGATCCTTACCCGATCAGCCTGCCGGGCGCCATACTGCGTGTGGTCGCACTGGCGTTCGCGCTGGTGATCGTCGATGCGTGGACGCCGCTGTCTCCGCTCGATCATGGCGTGGCCTTGGCCGACGACGATGACGGAGGCGATGATGACGATGGCGGCGACGATGATGATGATGACAACGGCCGCGATGACGATGATGACGATGACAACGGTGGATCATGGGGCGGCAGCCGCGCCGGAGGCGGCGGCGACGGCTCGACCACCGGCAATTCCTTCCAACGCCGGCTCCTGAGGCGCAACCGGTCGGGGCGCTTCGAGCGGCCACGCTTTCGTTTGCGTCAGCTTGCCCCGCGCCGGACCCAACAGCGGCGATCGCAGCCGCGCCGCGCCCAACGCCAGCCGGCACCACCGCCGCCGGAACGGGCGCCTGACGAAATCGTCGTCCTCGGCCTGTCGGACGACGCCATCGAGACCCTGGTCGCGCGCGGCTATAGCGTCCTCGACCGCGATACGGTCGGCCAAACGCCAGGTACACTCGTCAAGTTTCGTATCCCGCGCGGTACCAGCGTGGAGGCGGCGCGGGACGAGGCGGCGGACCTCGACCCCGAGGCGGTCTCCGGGCTCAACCACTATTACCGCGCCGGCTCGGACAACGTCGCCTCACCGCTCGATACCTGTGATGGCTATCATTGCGTCGCGCCGCGCCTCATCGACTGGCCGGCGTTGCCGGGGTCCGTTGGATCGTGCGGTGCCGGCACGCGGATCGGCCTGATCGACACGGGGATCAATCCCGAGCACGAGACGTTCAAGGGCGGCCGACTGGAACTCATCGGCGATGTGGTCGAAGACCTGCCGCAGTCGAGCCGCCAGCACGGCACGGCGGTCGCCGCCATCTTGATCGGATCGGCCGAGAGTCGCTCGCCGGGCCTTTTGCCGGACGCGACCGTGATCGCCGTCGACGCGTTTCACCGCGCCGGCGGACGCGACGAGCGCAGCGACGTGTTCGCGCTGGTCAGGGCGCTCGACATGCTGGCCGCGCGCGATGTCTCGATCATCAATTTGAGCCTCGCCGGCCCGCCCAACCCCCTGGTCGAGGCGATCGTGACGCGGCTGAACGCGGCCGGCGTCGTCATGGTCGCGGCCGCCGGCAATGGCGGCCCGCGCGCCAAGCCGGCCTATCCCGGCGCCTATCCGGGCGTCATCGCGGTGACGGCGCTCGACCGGTCGAAACGGGTCTATCGCCGGGCCGGTCGCGGTCCGCATATCGATTTCGCGGCGCCCGGCGTCGATGTCTGGACAGCGGCGTCGATCCGTGGCGCGCGTACCAAGACGGGGACGTCGTTCGCCGTGCCGTTCGTCACAGCAGCCGCCGCGCTGGCGCAGGCAGGGAACGGCGAGGCCGATCCGGACGCGGTGCTGGCGGCGCTGGTCGACAAGGCCCTCGACCTCGGCGACCCCGGCCGGGACGACGTCTTCGGCCATGGCCTCGTTCAGGCGGCGGGGTTGTGTGGGGTGGGTGAGAGAGAGGGGTGAGTTTTTCTTCAAGATGCGAAACTTGAAGATCTGCTTGCAGCCCTGAGCGCTTGACGTATGCCGAGCATCTAACGCCTACTGCACGTATGTCAGGTGATGATTGGACCGACCGCGACGCCAATCGGAGAGATTGGGTCTCTACACCTACCTGGATCTTCTGCGGCATCGCGGCGGTTGTTTGGCTGGTCTTCTCGAGCACGATTTTTCTCGACCAAGATATGTGTAAAGCGGCTGCACCCAATGGGCGGTGGTATGAGCGGATTTGCGATTGCCTAACCGGCCTAAAGCCGAACGAATTCGGAGACCTCCTCGCTGGAGTTTTCGCGCCGCTTGCGTTCCTCGGTGTCGTTGTCGCAGTCATGCTCCAGTCCCGAGAGCTCACGCTCCAGCGGCATGAGCTCAGGCGGACCGGAAATATCTTAAGGGACGAGGTTGAGACGCTTAGGTTGCAGACAAAGATTTTGCAGCAGCAAGAGGAAGATCGAAGAAAGAGTGGTGTCTTGAGAGAGGTCCTGGCCTTGTCAAATAATCTCTTTGATTTCGTTCGAAACAATTTCTCAAACTTGAATGTTCTGAAGTTTGGCAAGAGCCAGAACGCCGAGTTTCGGGACACATCCAATGTTGGATGGGACGACAATCTAGCTGCGGTGGTGAACTACTTCGCACTGACGATCAATACAGTCATTGATCGAGAGCCGGATGGTGGAGACCTCACAGACGTGCCGATTGACGAGGCCCTGGCAAGGCTCGAAAAGATCAATCAACTACGACAAGACATTCCGAGTGCAGACCAGTTGAGACTTAATGACCTAGACTTTGCCGCAGCTCTTCAAGGCCTCGAGAGGCTCAAAGAGCTGGCATCGAGGCTGTGACTGACAATGGGAGCATCGGCTCTAGTTCTTGAAACCCTCAATCTCACGATCTTCTCGATGCAGTTCGTGTGGGTGAGCAGATTGAGGCGCGAGTTTTCGTGTACTTTCCCGCATACGCGGAGAGCATCAAGCTGCCAAGGCATTGAAATCACTGGTCGGAGTGGCAGGATTTGAACCTGCGACCCCCTCGTCCCGAACGAGGTGCGCTACCAGGCTGCGCCACACTCCGCCATTGAGAGCGGCGTTATAGCGACGGTTTTCGGCCGCCGCAAGGCCGTCCGTTCACCGATATCCGCCGCCCCGAAACCGCCGCCGGTTGTCAGCCGCAGGCGAAGCTTGTATAGGCGGTGCCGTCGCGATTGGGGCGTAGCCAAGTGGTAAGGCAGCGGTTTTTGGTACCGCCATTCCCAGGTTCGAATCCTGGCGCCCCAGCCATCCACAGCGACCCGTTTCCGCCTACACATTCTTTCCGCATTTGCCCTCTAGTCTCGTCGTCATCGAGGCATCAGACAAAGGGGCGAAGGGATGAGACTTTCGGCTGCAATTGGCGCGATCTTGCTGGCGGGAACGCTGGCTGGCTGCGGCTATTCACCGGGCGAGCGGGCGCTTTCGGGCGGTGCGCTGGGCGCTGCGACAGGTGCTGGAATTGCCGGCGTCACCGGCGGCTCCGTTGCAGCAGGCGCGGCCATTGGTGCCGCGGCCGGCGCGGTCGGCGGCGCGGTGACCAGCCCGGATGTCATCGACCTGACGCCACGGCGCCTACCCTGGTGGCGGCGCTAGGGGCTAGATCGAAACGAGGTTAGACCAGCCTCCTCGTGCGTCATCCCGGACGCGCTGCGGCGTGACATGCTGCAGCGCTGATCCGGGATCGTTCGATATGCGGCACCTACATCGTTGAAAGCGCGATCCCGGTTCTGCGGTGCACCACCAAGGGTGCTGCGCTGCGCCCGGGATGACAAAAGAGCGGAATGACGCCGTTTGAACTCGCTCCGCCTTAGCCCCCTAAGTCGCGTCCAACTGATCGGCCAAGTCGATCATCGAGGCGGCTGACAGGTCCCAGTCCTCATCGGCGGTAAGATCGGTCGTCTGCCCGGCGCCGTGCTCCCGTGGGCGCGGGACGAAGGCGGTTCTGAGGCCGCAAGCGCGCGCCGCCGCCAGATCGTCATTGTGGGCGGCGACCATCATGCAGGCGCCAGGCTCCAGTCCCAGAAGCGTGCAGGCCTTCAGATAGGCCTCCGGCTGGGGTTTATAGTGGCCGGTGATCTCGGCGCCCAGGATCATGTCGAAGTGCAGGCCCTTGCCGCGCGACAGATCGAGCATCAGCGCCACATTGCCGTTCGATTGGGCGCACAGCGGCGCAATCCTGCGCAAACGCTGAAAGCCGGACACCACGTCCGGCCAGGGATCGAGATGGTGCCAGAACAAGGTCGCCCTCTGCCGGGCCGCCTCGTCGAGATGATCGAGACCGAAGCGCGGCAGGATGCGGTCGAGGTTCTCGCGGTGCAGGACATCGAGCGAGACGAAACCCCGGTTCCCGGCGCGCACCTCTTCCATCGACGGCTGATATTCGGCGCGCCAGGCATCGGCAAAGGCGTGCCAGTCGACGCCGACATCGGCGCCGAACGCCTCTTCGGCCATGCGGGCGACGGACCCGCGCCAGTCGACCAGCGTGCCGAAAACGTCGAAGAGAAGGGCTGCCGGGCGGGTCATGCGTCCCGGCGCGAGGGGTTTAGCCCTCGCCGCCTCGAGCGCGGCTCACCTGACGCCAGCCAAGCGCGACAATCGCGGCCGCCAGCGCGATCTTGAAGAGATCGCCGGCGATAAAGGGATAAAGGCCCCAGGCAAGCACCGGCTTGTCCCAGCCGACGAGCGTTCCAAGCCACAAAAGTCCCAGCGCGAAGAGCGCGACATCGGCAGCCAGCATGACCCCGCCGATCTTGAAGAACGACCGATCAAAGCCCCGTTCGGCGAACCAGCCGACGATGGCGGCGGCCACGGCGAAACCGACCAGGTAACCGCCGGTCGGTCCGGCCATATAGGCAAGACCCAATCCCTTTTCCGGCGTTCCCGTGAACACCGGCAGACCGGCCGCGCCCTGCGCCAGATAGAACACCACGGTCGCCAGGCCGAGCCGCCAGCCATAGGCGGCGCCGATCAACATGACCACACAGGTCTGCATGGTCATATGCACGGGCCAGAACGGCACCTTGATCTTCGCGGAAAGGGTCAAAAGTAGCGACCCGACGATTGCAAGAACAATGAACCGCACGACGCGATTGCCCGCTGTCGGCCAAAGCCGGTCGGCCAGCGTCTGATTGATCGAAGTGGTGTCATTCAAAAATGTCATCGGTGGCTCCCTGACCCATCTTGGTGCGTTGTTACGCATGTCCGGGCGATTGGCAAGGGGGTGGTCCGTTTTCAACACGGCGCCGGGGTTTCGGCTTTCCCTTTTGTGCTTCCTCCCCTAAACCGCGCCCATGGCTGGATTGACCTTCGACCGTGATTTCGACCCGCGTCATGGCGATGCGGTGGCCGTCTCACCGCTGGTGGCCCGCGTCACGGCGCCCAATCCCGGACCGTTCACGTTTCACGGCACAAACAGCTATTTGATTGGCGCGCAAACGATTGCCGTCATTGACCCCGGACCGCAGATCGACGCGCATTATGCGGCGTTGCTGGCGGCAATTGAGGGCCGGCCGGTCAGTCATGTCGTCGTCACCCACACCCACGCCGATCATTCGCCCCTGGCGCGCCCGTTGGCCGACCAGTTGGGCGCCGAACTTGTCGGCTGTGCGCCGCATCGGGCGGCTCGCGCCCTGTCCGCCGGTGAGGTCAACGCTCTCGATGCGGCCGGCGACAAAGACTATGCACCCGATCGGAACCTGGCCGATGGCGATGTGATTCAGGGCGATGGCTGGACGCTTAAGGCCATTGCCACGCCTGGCCATACGATCAATCATCTGGCGTTTCTGTTGGCGGAGGAAAACGCGCTCTTGGCGGGTGACCATGTCATGGCGTGGTCGACGTCGATCGTCGCGCCGCCGGATGGTCGGATGCGCGACTATCTGCAATCGCTTGAGAAAACGCGCCATTTGGCCCCAACCGTGTGCTGGCCGGGCCATGGCGGACCGATCACCGAGCCGGTTGCCTTCATCGATGGGTTGATCGCCCACCGCAAAGACCGGGAGCGCGCGGTTCTTACGGCGCTGGCAGACGGACCGGCAACGATCGCGGATATGGTGCCACGAATCTATGCCGATCTCGATCCACGCTTATATGGCGCCGCCGGCCTCTCGATGTTTGCGCATCTGGAAGACCTGGCTGAACGAGGTCGGGTGGCGAGCAACGGTCCAGCCGTGATCGACGCGGTCTGGCGGCTGCTTTAGGGGAAAACTATGGCGGAGTGAGTCCAGATTGAATCATTCCCATTCTTCGTCATCGCGGGCGCGATGCAGCGTCTTGACGGTGTGCCGCAGAACCGGGAGCGCATTGTCAACGACGCAGCTGCCAGAAATCGAACGATCCCGGATCAGCGCTGCGGCATATCATGCCGCAGCGCGTCCGGGATGACGCGTGAGGTGAGCACACGTAAGCTCATTCCGATCTAAACCCGTTCGCTCTCGCGCACGGCTTCCTCCACGCCTTCCAGGAACCGCACGATCCGCCGCGCATTGGCGCCCAGGTCATGTTCGCCCACGCGCGACGCGGAACGCATATCGAGGCGCACCACCTCGCCCGTCTCGGTCAGACGAATCGCGATGTCGTCCTTGAAGGCGAAGACCGGTGTCGTCGCAACGGCTTCGATAAACGCTTCGCGCGGTGCCGTGTCCTCGGAAATGCGCGTCGCGACAACCCGCCAACCGGACCGGCCGACCTCAGCCAGGACCACGTTGAGCACCGCGTCGAATTCGTTCTCGAACCTGACGGGAACGACAAGGGGATAAGCCTCGATCTGCTGCAGGAAGAAATCGCCTTCGCCGTAGACGCTCGGTGCACCGACGGCGGTGCGTGGCGCGGCCAGTACCTCGAATTCAGTAATTGCATCGGGGTCGGTGGTGATGTCGTTGATCAGTGGCAAGCGACCGATTTGAATGCCGGCGGCCAACGGAATCGCCGAGACAATAGCGCCAACGATCAATGCGGAAACGGCCCGTGAGACGCCGCGCCCGCCCTTGTTCCAGATGCCGATAAAGGCGGCCAGGGAGAGGACGACACCCATGGCGGCGAACAGGAAGGCCACGCCGAAAACGGCCAGTGCCGCGATGGTGTCGGCATAGCCCCAGCGATGCGCGGCAAGACCCATGATCAGCAAAGGCAGGGAAAAGCTCGACAGACGCCAGGCCCAGTCGGCCGAGCGGGACCGGCGGACCTTCCAGTCATCGGTGAGAGCGCCGGTGTAGGTCATTCCGCCGCGTCGGTGTTCGGCAAGCGATAGTCGGCGAACTGCTCGCGAAGCGCCGTTTTCTTGATCTTTCCGGTTGCCGTGTGGGGGATTTCATCGACAAAGGCGACCGCGTCCGGCATCCACCATTTGGCGATCTTGCCCGCCATGAAGTCGAGGATCGAAGCCGGATCGGGATCTGCCCCCTCGCAGCGCACGATGATCAAAAGCGGACGCTCATCCCACTTCGGGTGGGCGACGCCGATGACGGCGGCCTCTGCAACATCGGGATGACCGACCGCCAGGTTCTCCAGATCGATAGAGGAAATCCACTCGCCACCGGACTTGATCACGTCCTTCGCCCGGTCTGTGATTTGCATATAGCCTTCCGGATCGATGGTCGCGACGTCGCTGGTGTCGAAATAGCCATCCGCGTCGAGGATCTCGCCGCCCTCACCCTTGAAATAGGCCTTCGAGATGGCCGGCCCGCGCACTTTGAGCCGCCCGAACGTCTTGCCATCCCAAGGCAGATCGTTGCCGTCGTCGTCGGTGATCTTCATTTCCACCGAAAACGGCGCAAAGCCCTGCTTCTCCTGAACATCGAGCTTCGCGTCGCCGGTCAGCCCGGCATAGGCGGGCTTCAGGGAACACAGCGAACCGAGCGGGCTCATCTCCGTCATGCCCCAAGCGTGGATGACATCGATGCCGTAAACATCCTGGAACGTTTTCGTCATCGCGCGCGGACAGGCTGAACCGCCGATGATGACTTTCTTCAAAGTGGTCGGGCGCTTTTGCTCCTTCTCCAAGTACTGGAGCAGCATCAGCCAGACCGTCGGGACAGCGGCGGTGATGGTGACTTTGCCCGTCTCCAGCATCTCGTAGACGGAGGCCCCATCCATCCCGGCGCCGGGCATCACCATGCCGCCACCGGTCAGCGGACACGAGAAGGCGAGAGACCAGCCATTCGCGTGGAACATCGGCACAACGGGCATGACATTGTCAGCGGCTGCGATACCCAACATGTCCGGCGCCGTCGACGCCATGGAGTGCAACACGTTGGACCGGTGGGAATAAACGACACCCTTGGGGTTGCCCGTCGTGCCGGACGTGTAGCACATGCCGGCGGCGGTGTTCTCGTCGAAGCTCTTCCAGGCGAAATCGCCGTCCTCGGCGGCGATCCAATCTTCGTAGCAGACAGCGTTTTCCAGCGTCGTCTCCGGCATGTGCTCACTGCCCGTCAAGATGATGACTGCTTCGACATGCGGCAATTTGTCGATCAGCGCCTCCACCAACGGCACGAAGGTCAGATCGACGAAGATTAGCCGGCTTTCCGCGTGGTTGATGATGTAGGCGATCTGGTCGGGAAAGAGGCGCGGGTTGACCGTGTGATAGATGGCGCCGATGCCGGTCAGGCCATACCACACTTCCAGATGCCGCCAGGTGTTCCAGGCGAGCGTCGCCGCCCGATCACCGTATTTGACGCCGTGGCGCTCAAGCGCCTGGGCGACCTTGAGTGCATTCGTTCGTAGATCGGCATAGGTGGTGGTGTGAAGCGGCCCCTCGACCGAACGCGACAGTATCGTCTGACTGCCGTGATTGTTCGCCGCATGGTCGATGATCCGATGGATCAAAAGCGGCCAGTCCTGCATGAGACCCAACACGGGCAGTCTCCCCTCTTTGACCGAGCCGGCTGTGCCGGCGTCAGCATCTTAGCGTGTTTTGTCGATTTTTGGCGAAGTGGCCCGCGCGTGTCCAGCGCTCTAATCGGCGATATCGGCGGTCGCCGCAAGGGGCGAGGCAGCCAGCACTGCGCCCAGAAGCAATGGCATCGCCGCGAAGATCGGCGCGAAGCCTGTGTGCTCGGCGATCCAGCCAATGGCCGACGGTGCCAAGAGGATGCCGGAATACCCCATCGTCGTGACGACCGTCAGGCCAATGCCGGGCGGCAGGTCCGGCGCGTTGCCTGCGGCCGAAAAGGCAATCGGTACGAGGTTAGCGATCCCGATGCCAGCAATCGCGAAGCCAAGAATGACGGCGGCGGAGCCCGGCGCGAAACCGGCAATCGCCATGCCCACCATTGCGATGGCGGCACTCAGGCGCATGGTCGTCACCGCCCCCAGCCGATCGCGGACCGCGTCACCCAGAAAGCGCATCAGCGCCATGGTCGCCGAAAAGGCACCGAAAGCGAGACCGGAGAGCGCCAGATCGGCGCCGCGCTCCTGGCGCAAGAACAAAGCGCCCCAATCCAGGACGGCGCCTTCCGGGACCATCGAGAACAGAGCCATCGCGCCGAGCAGATAGGGCAACGCCATTTTCGGTAGGCGCAGCGGTGGTTTGGCCTCGCCCGGTGTTGGACCGTCGATCCGCGCCATGCGCCACACGGCAAAGACGATGCCGGCCGAGATGACCGTGGCGACAAAGGCGTGTCCGAGCGACCCTAACACCGCAATCATGACGCCGCCGGATGCTGCGCCGACGAGACCGCCAAGGCTCCAAAATCCATGGCAGGATGACATAATCGCCCGCCGCATGTCGCGTTCCACAACGACCGCGTTGGCGTTCATGGCCACGTCCATGCCGCCGACCGCTGCACCAAAGCCAAGAACTGCGACGGCGGCGATCGCAAGAGCGGGCGAGACCGAAATTGCCAGCAAAGACAACGCGAGAACGAGTGCCATCGGACGCATGATGCGCGCCGAGCCAATCCGGGAGATGCCGGCACCGACAATTGGCATCGCGATCAAGGACCCTATACCGAACACCAGAATGATAAGACCGAGTGCCGATTCCGACAGCGAGAAGCGCGCCGCGAATTCGGGGATCTTCGGTGCCCAACTGCCAACCATGAAGCCATTCATGAAGAACAGCGCGGACACGGCAATCCTCGCCGGCGGAAAGACGCCGGCCGCGAGCGCGGTTGTGGACACGGTCTATGCGGCCCGTTCAGCGGCGCGCGCGGCGTCGGTCAGCGGCTCCCGCTCTCCGGACCTCACGACTGCCGGATCATAGGCCTTGCGCGCAAAGATCTCCTGGACCATTGGCGCAAAGAACTCGATCGGCAGGACATCGTAGTCCGGGTCGAAACTCGTCTGGTCCCAACGCTCGCAAAACGTCGCGCAGTCGTCGAAATAGGGATGGTCGCGATAGCGTTCGCGGGCATTCGGATCGCCGCCAACCTTGTCGGCGTAGTAGAGCTTCTGGAAATCGCCGTGCACCTCAACGGTCCAGGTGCACTGCTCGCGCACGAACGGCTTCAGGATCGCTGCCGCGTATTCGTCGTGATTGTAGGGCGCATAAATGTCGCCGATGTCATGGAGAAGGGCCGAGACCACCCAGTCTGTGTCGGCGCCGTCCCGCCAGGCACGCGTCGCCGATTGCAGCGAATGGCCAAGACGCGTGACCTGATAGCCAGACAAGCTCGTGTCAAGGTCAACGAGTGCGGTCAGCAGGCGGTTCGCCGTACCCTCGGCATAGGCAATCTCGTGGCGTGTCAGGAACGCATAGTCTTCCGCGTCGCCATCCTTCATCTGCGTGAACTTGACCTGCTCCATCTCGCTTATCCTTGTGTCCACCGGCCGCAGCGAATGCCTTTGACAAATGTCCGTTATTCGGGTTCGCCTGATCTATCAAGACGCGACTCATCGGAGGTCCATCATGTCGCCGCTCTCCAATCTCGCCATGCGCGATATCGAGACCGTCATCCATCCCTACACCAATCTGGCCGCTCACCGCGAGACCGGGCCTTTGGTTTTGGAGCACGGCGAGGGCATCTATCTTTTCGACAGCGCCGGCAACCGCTTGATCGAAGGCCTCTCTGGTCTGTGGTGCACGGCGCTTGGCTACAACAACCAAGAGCTGATCGATGCGGCGACCGAACAGCTCCACAAGCTGCCCTACACTCACCTGTTCGGCGGTAAGAGCCACGATCCGGCCATTGAACTCTCCGAAAAACTGAAGGAGATCGCGCCGGTTCCGATTTCCAAAGTGTTGTTCTCCTCGTCCGGCTCGGAGGCCAACGACACGCAGATCAAGCTTGTCTGGTACTACAACAACGCGATCGGACGGCCCGAGAAGAAGAAGATCATATCGCGCATCAAGGGCTATCACGGCGTCACCGTCGCCAGCGCCAGCCTGACGGGTCTGCCGGCGAACCACGCCGATTTCGACCTGCCGATTACCGGCATATTGCACACCGATTGTCCGCACCACTATCGCTTCGCGGAACCGGGCGAGTCGGAAGAGGACTTCGCGACCAGGCTTGCTGAAAGCTTAGAGCGGATGATCCTCGACGAGGGGCCAGATACGGTTGCCGCGTTCATCGCCGAACCGGTCATGGGTGCGGGTGGGGTCATCGTTCCCCCGGCGACCTATTTCGACAAGGTTCAGCCGATCCTTGAGAAGTACGACGTCCTATTCATCGCCGACGAGGTGATTTGCGGCTTCGGCCGGCTCGGCGAGTGGTTCGGTTCGACGGCGCTCGGCATGGAGCCGGACACGATCTCCGTCGCCAAGGCGCTATCATCGGCCTATATGCCGATCTCCGCCGTCATGCTGCCGGAGAACATCTATCAGGCGATGCTCGACGAAAGCCGAAAGATCGGCACGTTCGGCCACGGCTATACTTATTCCGGTCATCCGGTCGCCGCCGCCGTGGCGCTGAAGACGCTTGAGATTTATGAGCGCGACCGAGTCATCGATCATGCACGGGCGCTTTCACCAACGTTCCAGTCGCGCTTGAAGGCGCTCGGCGACCACCCACTCGTTGGCGAAGCGCGCGGCATGGGACTTGTCGGCGCCGTCGAACTGGTCGCCGACAAGGCGACCAAACGCACCTTCGATCCCATCGGCAAGGTCGGTGCGACCGCCGTCCGCAACGTGCAGGACGAGGGCGCGATCTTGCGCAATCTGGGTGACACGGTCGCCGTCTGCCCACCCCTCATCATCACCGAGGAAGAGGTGCACACCTTGTTCGACATGCTCGAACGGGCGCTGGATACGACCGATCACTGGGTGGCGAAAGAAGAGTTGCGCTGAGGTTGAAGGCGCCCGAATTGTTGCAAATGCGCATCAGGCGGCAACTTGCGGCCGCTCCTGTCAAGGTTAAACCGAGGTTGTCGTTGACTCCTTGGAAACCTTAATCAGACTAATCTTGTCACGCGGGGTTTGGAGGTGGCTGCCGAGACGGTTTTGCGGCGCCGAAAAAATATTTTCGTCGTCGCGGTGATTGCCCTAGTTCGGCCACACTCGATACCGACATGCGCGCCGACCGGCGACCGTGATGGCCGCCGGAGGCCACGATGACGACGAAGAGTAACGACCATGCGTAACGAACGCGAGTTGCAGTCAAAAGAACGGCTCGAAGCTGAGAAGGAATTGGACTCCCAGTACAAGACAGTGGGCATTCAATCCGTCGCAGCAGCAGCCAAGTACTGTGCCTGTCAGGGCAAACGAAGCTCCTGACGCGTAACCGACCGGAGGCGGTCTAGAGCCCTCTGTGTAGAGCTCTAAATCAGCCGAACGAGCAGGCTGACCGCCAACGCGGCCATGACGAAGGCGATCGACGCGTCGAGTATGCGCCACGCCATCGGTTTTGCGAAAATCGGCGCCAGAAACCGCGCCCCATAACCCAACCCGAAAAACCAGACGACCGAGGCGATCATGCCGCCGGCGGCAAATGCCACGCGTTCAGCTTCTCCGTAGCGCGCCGAAAGACCGCCGAAGAGAACGACGGTGTCCAGGTAGACGTGCGGGTTGAGGAAGGTGAAGGCGAGCGTCATTGCGAGTGCCGCCCGCAGCGATGGCGCGGCCCTGTCCGATGCCGTCAGGTTGGCCGGACGCAGAGCTCGCTTCAGCGCGAGCGCGCCATACCATAGAAGGAAGAGCGCGCCGCCGATCGTCACAGCGGTCAGCAGCGTGGGCGACGAGCGCACCAGCGTTCCAAGGCCCGCGACGCCGAGCGCGATCAACAGCGCGTCGGCCAGCGCGCACACCGTCACGATCGCCAGCACATGCTGGCGCACCAGCCCCTGGCGCAGAACGAAAGCGTTCTGCGCGCCGATTGCAATGATCAGGGAAAGGCCGAGGGCAAAGCCCTCAAATGCCGGCACGAACATGGATCGGCATGTCTCAACTGCGTGCACGAATGTCCAGCGGAATCCGAAGGGTCCATATTCAACTAGGTTATGTGTTCTGTTTGAAGAGAGCCGTTCAGATGCAAGCAAACCGAACGACGGACAGGCCAAAGCCTATGCGAGAGAGGTTTGCGCGGCAGATGGACGGCTCTCTTCAAACCCTCCGGGCGCAGTGGATTTCGTCCCTGACGGCGTTGCAAGTCCTTGAAAGTCGGCCAGACTTCCAGCGGTCTTGCGCCTTGTCAGGAACGAAATCCGACACGCGCAGAACGCATGACCTAGTTGAATATGGACTCTACACTGTCCGCGACACTATTTCGTCGCGATGCTAGGTATGCGCGATACGGGACTTGGACAGGATGAACCGATGAGCCAGATCCAGACCATTCCGGCGCGGCGCGGCAAGGCCGCGTTCGTCGCCGCCGGGCAGGGCGTCAAAGTGATCAATACGCATGGCGAGCAGGTGGTCGACACCTGGGCCTTTCGCGCCGGCCATATGGTCGAGTTCATGTCGATGGAGCACACCCGCCCGACGCTGCAACGCATCATGCCGCGTGTCGGCGACCCGCTTTACACCAACAAACGCCGGCCGATCATGACGATCGTCGAGGACACCTCGCCCGGCATCCACGACACGCTGATGGCGGCCTGCGACAATGAGCGCTTCGGGCTTCTTGGGTGCACGGAGTACCACGACAACTGCACCGACAATCTCTATGCCGGCATGCGTGAGATCGGTCTGACGCCGCCGGAATGCCCCTCACCGCTCAATCTGTTCATGAATATTCCCTGGGACACGGACGGCCACCTGTCCTGGGGCGAGCCGCAGACCAAGCCCGGGGATTACATTCTCTTGAAGGCCGAAATGGACCTCATCGTCGCGTTTTCCGCCTGTCCACAGGACATCCTGCCGATCAACGGCAAGACGGGTAATCCGACCGAGGCGCATTTCGAGATCTTGGACCTGTGACCGATCTGAACGCTCTGCCGCAGGACCTGCCGGTTCCTGAAGACGACGGCGCCTGCGATCATCTTCGCGGCATGGCAATGCCGGCCATCGCGCTACCGTCGACAAACGGCGGCACGGTTCGGCTCGACCGACTGGGTGCGGAGCGCACTGTGATCTACGCCTATCCCCGCACCGGCCAACCCGGTGTAGCCTTGCCGGATGGCTGGGATGCCATTCCGGGCGCACGCGGCTGCACACCGCAGGCCTGTGCTTTCCGCGACCATCACGCCGAACTGAAGACACTCGGTGCCGATGTCTACGGACTGTCCACACAAGACACGGACTATCAGCGTGAAGTCGCGGAGCGGCTCCATCTGCCCTTTGCCATTCTGTCGGATGCCGGCTTGGAATTCGCATCGACACTACGATTGCCGACCTTCACTGTCGACGGCATGCCACTCGTCAAGCGCCTGACGCTGATCGTCAAGGACGATCGCATTGAGCACGTCTTTTATCCGGTCTTTCCGCCGGACCGGTCGGCCGGCGATGTCGTCGCCTGGCTCACCGTTCATCGTTAATCCTTGCGGCGTTTGACCTGAGCGCGGGTGAATTCCTATCATCGACATATGAACCTGTCTCAACTGCGCAAAATCGATTTCACCCTGCTCCTGATCTTTCAGGCGGTGATGAAACATCGTCAGCTCACTGCAGCGGCGGAGGAGCTGGACCTGACCCAGTCAGCGCTGAGTCACGCGTTGAAACGGCTGCGTGGGGTCGTCGGTCAAGACCTTTTCGTTCGCCGGCAACTCGGCATGGAACCGACGGAGGCCGCGCGACGTCTCATCGGCCCAGTCGACGACATTTTGCAGACGGCCAGTCAGGCGCTGTCGCCCGAGCCGCCGTTCGATCCGCTCACATCGCGCCGACAGTTCCGGGTGGCGGCCAATGAACTGGCGACCATCTTGTTTGCATCGGCCCTCGCCGACGCGCTCGCCGCCCATGCGCCCGCCGCGACCGTCAGCTTCCTATCGCTGGATCGCGAGACCACGCGAACCATGCTGGAGGACCAGGAAATCGATCTTGCCGTGTCGTCGGCGACAGCAGCTCCAGAGCGCATCACTGCGACGCCGTTCTTGTACACAGGCTATAGCGCAGTCGCGCGCAAGGGCGGTCCGCTGCGCAAGAAACTGAACCTGAAGAAATACCTGGGCGCCGATCATGTGCGCGTATCGCCGGATGGCGATCCCTTCGGCGCTGTCGAACATGCGCTCGCGGATGGCGGGCACGTTCGGCACGTTGCGGTCGATGTCCCGGACTATGCCACTGCCCTGCGGATCGCTGCCGAGACCGATTGCGTTGCGACCGTTCCAACTGCGATTGCGGCGACGCTTGCCAAACCGATGGGCCTGCGCGCTTATCCGACCCCCGTCGACATCCGCCCGATCACCCTATCCCTGCTGCGGCATGAGCGGCGCGCCAAGGATGATGGCGTCGACTGGCTTGTCGGCGAGATCGAGGCGATCGCGGTCAGGTATGTCGGCTTGACGATCTAAATCGCGTCAGACGTGCTGGCCGCCATTGATGTGAATCTCGGCACCTGTGACATAAGCCGACGCCTCCGTGCACAGCATGTAGATGACGCGCGCCACTTCTTCCGGCGTGCCAAGGCGACGGAGCGGAATATTTTCAATCAGCTTTTCCGTCCCCGGCGACAGGATCGAGGTATCGATTTCGCCTGGTGCAATCGCGTTGACGCGGATACCGAGCGGACCGAAGTCGTGCGCCATCTCGCGCGTCAGTGCGGCAAGCGCCGCCTTCGACGTCGCATAGGCTGCGCCGGCGAACGGGTGGACGCGAGATCCGGCGATCGATGTCACGTTGACGACGGCGCCACCGGCCGCTTTCAGCTCTTCCACGAGGCCGCGTCCGAGCATGATCGGAGCGAAGAGATTGACCTGAAACACCGCGGCCCAATCGGCCGCATCCATATCAATTGCGCCGATCCGGCTGCCGTCGGAATGCTTCGGCGAGATCGCCGCGTTGTTGACGAGTGCGTTTAAGCGACCATCGTTCGCCTGAAGGCGGTCCCGTATGTCGTCGATTGCGGCAGTCGTGCTGTCCGGATCGGCGAGGTCGACTTGAATATGATCCTCGGGACCGGCCTCCCACGGACAGTCCTCGGGGAAAGCATGGCGCGAACAAGTGATGACCCGCCAGCCGGCCGATGAAAATCGCTTCACCGTCGCGTGGCCGATGCCGCGCGACGCACCCGTAAGAAGCAGCGTATTTCGAGGTTCGGCCCGATCGGCCATCTCAGAGACATCCCTTATGGACAAATCGAACGTGTCATGGGAGTGGAGGTTCGGTCAATGGCCGTGCCTTGCCGGCGCACGACAGAACGGGGGCGAAGTCCATGTTCGAGGGTATCAAAGCCGAGATCAGCCTGCTGCTCCAGCAAATGGAGGATCAGCCGGAGGATGTGGCCGAACTCTATGAAAAGCTGAGGGAGAAGCTCAACGAACTCCGGGCGACCGGGATGGAGCTTCCCGACGACCTGGTCGAGATGGAAAAGAAGCTCGAACGAGACCTGTTCGGTTCCAGCTCATAGGCACCGACAATTTAGGGAAAGAGGCGGACCGCCCGCCACGCCTCGTCCTGGCTGTTCCGGGTGAACCGAACCCGATCGTGCAGCCGAAACGCGCCGTCCTGCCAAAACTCGATCTCAACCGGGCGGATGCGGAAGCCCGACCAGTGAGGTGGCCTCGGAATTTCGCCAACTGCAAATTTCGCCGTATAGCGCGCGACTTCCTTTTCCAGGTGGAAACGACCCTCCAGGGGTCTGGACTGCTGGCTTGCCCAGGCGCCGATCCGGCTCGCGCGGGCGCGGGTCTGAAAGTACGCATCGGCCTCCTCGTCGCTCACGACCTCGACCGGACCGCGCGCCCGCACCTGGCGCCGTAGCGACTTCCAATGCATGACAAAAGCAGCCTTCTTCGCCGACAAGAGTTCCTGCCCCTTGGCGCTTTCGAAATTGGTGTAGAACACGAAACCCTGCGCGTCGAAGCCCTTTAGGAGCACCATGCGAGCATTGGGCAGACCGTCGGCGTCGACAGTCGATAACGCCATCGCGCTTGGATCGTTCGGTTCTGCATGCTCCGCGTCGGCAAACCACTCGGCAAAGCGGGCAAACGGGTCCATCTCCGTCGTTGCTGCGTCCTGGCGAAGCCAACCAGTCTCCTGCTGATCGTTCATGTGCGGTCTCCGCATTAATGCCTTGCCAGACCACAGCCGGAGGCGAAAGACAACCCGCAGTTTGATCGGCGGACTAAAGGTTTGACTCAATCGGCAACGAAGTGTGACGGCAGCGTGCGCTGGTTCGCTTGATGCCCTTAAAGCCCTATGTCATAGACCGGAATGATTCTTAAACGATGGACTGAGACAGGGGCGGCCGATGGGGAACAAGGCTGGATTGATGGCAGGCAAGCGCGGCCTGATCATGGGCGTGGCCAACAATCGCTCCATCGCCTGGGGAATTGCAAAAGCCTGCGCCGATCACGGCGCTGAAATCGCGCTGACCTATCAGGGCGATGCGTTGAAGAAGCGGGTTGAGCCGCTCGCCGAAGAACTCGGTGCGATCGTGGCCGGCGACTGTGACGTCAGCGACGAAGCATCGATGGATGCGGTTTTCTCGACCCTGTCGGATCGTTGGGGCTCTCTCGATTTTCTGGTCCACGCCATTGCCTTTTCCGACAAGGGCGAGCTTGTCGGCCGTTATGTCGACACGACGGCTGCAAACTTCCAGCAGACCATGTTGATCTCCTGCTATTCGCTGACGGCACTGGCCCAGCGGGCCGAAAAGCTGATGACCGACGGCGGGTCGATCCTGACGCTGACCTATTACGGCGCCGAGAAGGTCATGCCGCACTATAACGTCATGGGTGTCGCGAAGGCGGCGCTCGAGGCAAGCGTGCGCTACCTGGCCGTCGACCTTGGCGGCAAGGGCATCCGGGTCAACGCTATATCCGCCGGACCGATCAAGACGCTGGCCGCATCCGGCATCGGCGATTTTCGCTATATTCTGAAATGGAACGAACTGAACGCTCCGCTGAAGCGCACGGTGGCCATCGACGAGGTTGGCGATGCGGGGGTCTATCTCCTTTCCGACATGGGCCGCGCGGTCACCGGTGAGGTGCATCATGTCGATTCCGGCTATCACACCGTCGGCATGAAAGCGGTCGATGCGCCGGACATCTCGGTCGTTTAGTCATTCCGTCATGACCGACGGGCACGACTCGCCCGCTCTATCCTGGATGTCCACACGATGACTGATCATCAGCGCGTTACGCTGGCCCAACGGCCCCATGGCATGGCAAAGCGCGAAGACTTCGCGATTGAGACCGGACTGCTGCCGGAGCCCGGTGCCGGTGAATTCCGGGTCAAATTGGACTACGTCTCGCTCGATCCGGCGATGCGCGGCTGGATGAACGACGTGAAGTCCTATGTTCCACCGCTCGCCATTGGCGAGACCATGCGCGGGTTTTCCGCCGGACACGTCGACGTTTCGAACCATCCCGATTTCAAGCCCGGCGACCCGGTCGCAGGCCTGTTCGGTGTCCAAAGCCATGCGATTTCCGACGGCAGTGGCGTGACACAGTGCGATCTCGGCCTGGCGCCGCTGGAGCGCTGGATCGGCGGGCTCGGCATGCCGGGCTTGACGGCCTATTTCGGCCTGCTCGACATCGGCCAACCGAAGCCGGGAGAGACCGTCGTCATCTCGGCTGCCTCCGGTGCGGTTGGATCGATCGTCGGCCAGATCGCCAAGCTCAAGGGCGCTCGCGCCGTTGGGATCGCCGGCGGGCCTGAGAAGTGCGCCACGCTGATGGATACGCTCGGCTTCGATGCCGCCATCGACTACAAGGCCGAAGGCTGGAAAGACACGCTAAAGACTGCGACCCCGGACGGAATCGACGTCTATTTCGAGAGCGTCGGCGGCGATATCTTCGACTTTGCACTAACACGAATGAACACGTTCGGCCGTATCCCGGTGTGCGGCATGATTTCCATGTACAATGCGACTGAGGTGCCGCCCGGCCCTCAGAATCTGCGCTCGGTCCTGGTCAACCGGTTGACCATGCGCGGGTTCATCGTCTTCGATTTCATCAAGCGTTATTCGGAAGCTGCCAACGCGCTCGCTGAATGGCATTCGGCCGGCAAGATCGTGATGCGCGAGGATGTCCGGGACGGTGGATTGGACGCCTTCCCGGACGTGCTGAACGAGCTCTACACTGGCGGTAATGACGGTAAGTTGGTGCTGAGGCTTTGACCTTTCCCCACACGCTCTACTTCATCCGCCATGGCGAGACGGACTGGAACCGCGCCGGCCGGATGCAGGGCCAGACCGAAACCGATCTGAACGCCCTCGGTCGAGCACAGGCGGCCCGCAACGCCGAAGCTTTGGGTGAGTTGCTCGGCCATCGCGATATGGCCGCTGACGCTCTCGCCTTTGTGTCCAGCCCGATGCGGCGCACGCGGCAGACGGCTGACATCGTGCGCGAGAAGCTCGGCCTCACGGCCAACGGCTACGCCTTCGACGACCGGCTGCGGGAGGTCGCCTTCGGTACCTATGAGGGTCTGACGCCGGCGGCGATCAAGACCCGCTTTCCCGACCAGCACAGAGCGCGCAAGGACGATCGCTGGTCGTTCACACCGCCGGGTGGCGAAAGCTACCAGCAATTTTCAGGGCGCGTCGGCGCATGGCTGGACACCGTGGATCGCGACATGATCGTCGTTGCCCATGGCGGCACCAGCCGGGTCCTGCGCGGCCATCTGCTCAATCTGACGCCTGGAGAACTGGTGAAGCTTGAGGTGCCGCAGGATAAGGTGATGATCCTCGGTGCCGGCCGCTGCGACTGGATCTAGCGCCAGAAATCCGATTGCGCGGCTCTGCCGTACTGCGAACCATGCTGATGTCCAACAAGGCTCCGAACCAGACTGCGTCGTTCGCCACCTTCGCCCAGGTGGTCGAGCCCGATGTTTACGCGCCGCTGCCCGACGACTGGTCGATCGGGCTGACCGATGTCGAGGATTCCACCGGCGCCATCGCGTCCGGTCAGTACAAATCCGTCAACATGGCGGGCGCATCGGCAATCAGCGCAGTGATGAACGCACTCGATCATGCCCCCTTCCCGTTCATCTTTGGTGGCGACGGAGCGGCGTTCGCCGTGCCGCCGGAACAGGCCGAAACGGCCGCCCGTGCTCTGGCGCAGACCGCTGGATGGGTGACCACCGACCTTGGGCTGACCCTGCGCGCCGCAATGGTGCCGATGACGGCAGTACGCGCCGCCGGACAGGATATCCGCGTCGGCTGGTATGCCGCGTCCGATGCGGTGCGTTACGCCGTGTTCTCGGGCGGAGGGCTGACCTGGGCCGAAGATGCCATGAAGGCGGGCCGTTTCACGATCGATGCCACAGGCCCCGACGAGCGCCCGGACCTGGAAGGCCTCTCCTGCCGCTGGAACAAGATCGACGCGAAAAAGGGTGTCATCCTGTCGCTCATCGTGCGTCCGGCCGAGGGCGCCGATCCGGTGGCCTTCGCCGAACTGGTGCGGACGATCGTCGCACACCTATCCGACGACCGCGAAGGACATCCGGTGCCGGAGAACGGACCCAGCTTTCGCTGGCCGCCGGCGGGATTGATGCTGGAAGCACGCGCCGCCCGGCGATCCGGTTCTCTACTAAGGCGGCAATTGGAAGTGATCGGCACCGCGTTCCTGGGGCTCGTGCTCGACAAAACCGGCTGGTCGCTTGGCGATTTCAACCCGCATCACTACAGGCGACAGACGGCACGCAACACCGACTTCCGTAAGTTCGACGATGGACTTCGGATGACCGTGGACTGCGCACCTGAAACCGTCGAGGCGCTCGAAAAGCGCTTGGACGAGTCGGAACGCGCCGGCATCGCGCGCTACGGTCTCCACCAGCAGACGCACGCGCTGATGACCTGTATCGTGCCAACCGTGATGACCGACGATCATCTCCATTTTCTCGACGGCGCTGACGGCGGCTATGCGCAAGCCGCGGCGCGCTTGAAGGCGATGGCCAGCTAGGTTCGGAATGCCGACATTTCTCGTCGCCTATCTTCTGACAGCTGCAGTCTTCCTGGCGATTGATGGCCTGTGGCTCGGAATTCTCGCTCGCGGATTCTATCGGGATCAACTTTCGGGCGTGATCACGCAGGACATTAAGTTCGCCTGGGCAGCCGTGTTTTATCTTGTCTATGTCGTCGGCATCGTTTTCTTTGCCGTGCGCCCGGCGTTGGAGTCCGACGCATGGCAGACGGCGTTATTCTCCGGCGCCCTTTTCGGCTTCTTCTGCTACGCGACCTATGGCGTCACCAATATGGCGACAATCAAAGGCTGGCCGCTGACGATGCTTGTCGTCGATGTCGTCTGGGGGGCGGCTCTGACGGCCGTCTCGGCAATGGCGGGCTTCCTGCTCACTCGCGCGCTTTCCGGCTAAGCCCTTGCCTCCGGTCGGCTTTAGCGCCTAAGACGGGCGCAACGATCAGCCGGGATTGCTCATGTCGCACAACACGTTCGGCCATCTGTTTCGCGTAACAACCTGGGGCGAAAGCCACGGGGTGGCGATCGGCTGCGTTGTCGACGGCTGCCCGCCGCTGATCCCGCTAACGGAAGCCGACATCCAGGGCTATCTCGACAAGCGCCGCCCCGGCCAATCGAAATACACGACGCAGCGGCGCGAACTGGACCAGGTGCAAATCCTGTCCGGCGTGATGACCGACACCGACAGTGTTCAAAAGACGACGGGCACGCCGATTTCCCTCATGATCGAGAATGTCGACCAGCGCTCAAAGGACTATTCGGAGATCGCGCTAAGCTACCGGCCTGGGCACGCCGACTACACCTATGATGCCAAATACGGCATTCGCGACTATCGCGGCGGCGGCCGCTCCTCGGCGCGCGAAACGGCGATGCGGGTGGCAGCCGGCGCGATCGCGCGCAAGATCATCGGCGACATCACGGTGCGCGGCGCGTTGGTGCAAGTGGGACCGCATCGGATCGATCGCGACCGCTGGGACTGGGATGCCGTCGATGCCAATCCCTTCTTTTGCCCCGATCCGGTCACGGCGGAGAACTGGGCGACGTTTCTGGACGAGGTCCGAAAGTCCGGCTCCTCGACCGGCGCGGTAATCGAGATCGTCGCCGACAACGTTCCGGCCGGGCTCGGAGCGCCGATCTACGGCAAGCTCGATACGGAGATTGCCGCTGCACTCATGTCGATCAACGCGGTCAAGGGCGTGGAGATCGGCAACGGGTTTGAGGCCGCCGCGATCTCCGGCGAGGAGAACGCCGACGAAATGCGCATGGGCAATGATGGTGTACGGTTCCTGTCAAACAAGGCCGGCGGTGTTTTGGGCGGTATTTCATCCGGACAACCGGTCGTCGCTCGCTTCGCGGTCAAGCCAACCTCCTCCATTCTGACGCCACGGCAAACCATAACGGCCGATGGCGAGGAAACCGATATCGTGACCAAGGGCCGGCATGATCCCTGCGTCGGCATCCGCGCGGTGCCGGTCGGCGAAGCGATGGTGGCTTGCGTGCTCGCGGATCACCTGTTGCGACATCGCGGCCAGGTGGGCACGACCGGCTAACGCGACCGTCCGATCCGCAGGCCGACCACGAACGGAGTGATCGCGGCAACGGTCAACAGGCCGGCGAACAAATAGGGCGCTCCGGGGAAGTAAACAGGTGCTGTGGCGCGCGTGTAGAAGCCGAACATCTGGGTCATTATCAGCGGGGACAAAATCGTGGTGATGCCGGTAACACTGGCAAGCGCCCCTTGCAGTTCGCCCTGGGCATCGTCGGCGGTCCGGTTCGCCATCAGTCCCGTCATGGCCGGCGTCACGATCGCGCCGAGCACGGTCACAGGCAGCATCGCATAAACCACCCACCCCTTCGCGGCAAAGGCGATACCGACAAGCGCCACGGCGCTGAGGACAAATCCCATCATGGCGGTGCGAACTTCACCAATCGCCGGAATGATCTTGCGGATCAACCAGCCTTGGACAATGACGAAACCGACGCCGACGGCGGCGAGAGAAAGCCCGATCTGGCCCGAGGACCAGCCGAACTGCTCCTGGGTGAAGTAGCTCCATGTCGTCGGATAGACATAGTGGGCAACATTGAAGACAAACATGGCAACGAAGAACCAAGCAACCGCGGGAAGCTTGGCGAAGTGTTGGGCAGCACCAAACGGGTTGGCGCGCCGCCAGTCGAAAGCGCGGCGTTTTTCCTCCGGCAAAGATTCCGGCAGGACGAAATAGCCGTAGAGGACATTGAGGAATGCGAGAGCGGCAGCCGCCAAGAAGGGCACACGAGTACCAAATTCACCAGCCAGCCCGCCAATCACCGGCCCGACGATAAAGCCGAGGCCGAATCCGGCACCGATCAAACCGAAATTCGCGGCACGCTTCTCCGGCGGTGTGACGTCCGCAATATAGGCATTGGCGGTCGGAACGGTAGCGCCGGAGATGCCGGCGAGCAGACGACCAATGAACAGGATTGTCATCGAATTCGCCAAAGCCATGATCACATAGTCGACCGCCAGGGTGGCAAGCGAAATGAGCAGAACTGGCCGTCGCCCGAACCTGTCGGACAGATTGCCGAGCGTCGGGCCGACAAGGAAATGCATGGCAGCGTAGACGAAGGCCAGATAACCACCCCACACGGCCGCGTCAGAGATAGTCGACCCACGCAACTCCTGGAGCAGTGCTGGCATCACTGGAATGATGATGCCGAACCCTATGGCATCTACGAATACGGTGACAAAGACGAAGGTCGCCGCATGGCGGCGCGTGGGCTGGGGTGTTTCAGCCTCCGACACTGTGCCTCAATCCGTGAGCGGTGCGAGGCTCTTGGGCGCCGGGCTGTCGTCCGGTACGAAGAAGTCCGGCGCGAGGTGCTGGCTCGGATCGACGCGGTACTTGGCGAAGTCGGTCACACTGTTTTCGGCCAGGAACGTGTCGTCGATCAGGAAATTCCCCGTGAAGTCGCGCGCCGGCTTGGTGAAGATCATGTGGGCGGCGTCCGCCAGGATCTCCGGCGTCCGGCTGGCCTTGAGTACCTTGTCTCCGCCCAGAAGATTGCCGATGGCTGCCGTTCCGATTGTGGTGCGCGGCCACAACGCATTGACCGCGATCCCGGCGCTTCGCAGTTCACCCGCTAGGCCAAGAACGCAGAGGCTCATGCCGTATTTTGCGATCGAATAAGCAGTGTGCGGCGCGAACCACTCCTCCTTCATGTCCAGCGGCGGCGATAGCATGAGAATATGCGGGTTATCCGCCTTTCTGAGGTGTGGAATGCACGCCTTGGAGACCAGGAAGGTGCCGCGCGTGTTGATCTGGTGCATCAGATCGAATCGCTTCATTTCGGTCGCTTCCGCCGGTGTCAGCGAAATGGCGCTGGCATTGTTGACGCAAATGTCGATGCCGCGGAACTTCGCGACAGTGCGCTCCACCGCCAACTCGACCTGGTCATCATGGCGGATATCGCACACGATTGGGAGCGCCTTGCCACCCGCCGCCTCGATCTCCTCCGCCGCGGTGAAGATCGTGCCCGGCAGCTTGGGATGCGGTTCGGCCGTCTTCGCTGCTATCGCCACGTTGGCGCCATCCGTGGCGGCCCGTTTGGCGATCGCCAGGCCGATGCCGCGCGATCCGCCGGTAATGAATAGCGTCTTCCCCCTCAATGTCTCCGTCATGCACACCCCGTCTGGCCTTGCCTTTCTAAACACACTATAGAGTCCCGACTTGGTTTGGGAGACGGTGAATGGCGGACGCGAAGCAGCCCGATGTCTCGAAGCTCTCGTTCGAGGATGCACTGAAAGAGCTTGAGACAATCGTCGGCAAGCTCGAACAGGGTGATGTTTCGCTGGACGAGTCGATTGCGATCTACGAACGCGGCGATGCGCTAAAGAAGCACTGCGATGCGCTGCTGAAAAAGGCCGAGGCGAAGGTCGAAAAGATCACGAGCGCCGACGGTAAGGCGACCGGCACCGAACCGCTGGACGTCGAATAAGGCGCCCCAAAACCACCCCAAAAAGGCGTGTCGCCCAACGTGAGACGGTCCGTCTCGCCGGCTGACCGTTATCGACGACAATCTTGCCCTATATTGCCTCTAGACATGGACACCAGGAGGCTGCGCCGTGAGCTGGAACCCCGCACTTGATCCTCATTGCCCGACAGGCGACGAGGTCGACGCGATTGAAACCGTCATCGTTCCCCGCGCCCGCGATATCGGCGGTTTCGAAGTACGCCGCGCTCTTCCCTCCGCTCGTCGGCAGATGGTGGGGCCGTTCATCTTCTTCGACCAGATGGGACCGGCTGAGTTCCTCACCGACCAGGGAATAGATGTGCGCCCGCATCCCCATATTGGTCTGGCCACGGTGACCTATCTCTACGACGGGTCGATCTTCCATCGAGACTCGCTTGGCACCAACCAGGAGATCAGCCCAGGTGCGGTCAACTGGATGATCGCGGGCAAGGGCATTACGCATTCAGAACGCACGCCGTCGCACGTGCGGGCGATGGAGCGAGCGCCGCTGTTCGGCATTCAGACCTGGGTGGCGCTGCCGGATGATGCGGAAGATGCAGATCCCGGATTCGAACATCAGCCGAAATCCGCGCTGCCCTTTCTCGAAGGCGAGGGAAAGTCCGTGCGGCTGATCCTCGGCTCGCTCTACGGTGAGCGGGCACCCGTGCAGACGTTTTCCGACATGTTTTACGCCGATGCTGTGCTGAATGCCCGGTCGAAGCTGCCGCTTTCGCCGGAGCATGAGGATCGTGGTCTTTATGTCGTCTCGGGCGAAATCGAGATTGCCGGGCAAACGTTCTCGGCCGGCCAGATGATGGTGTTCCGACCGGGCGATGAGATCACGATATCCGCCAAGACCGACGCCCGATTGATGCTTTTGGGCGGCGAAACCTTAAACGGACCGCGTTATATCTGGTGGAACTTCGTCGCGTCTTCCAAGGAGCGGATTGAGGCCGCCAAGGAAGCGTGGCGCGCGGGCGATTGGCAGCACGGCCGGTTTCAGCTTCCGCCTGACGACAAGGACGAGTGGATCCCTGCCCCCGATCGCTGAATTGGGTCAATTCAATTCACTCAACCAACTGTTTACGTTGTTTGCGGAATAATGCGCGCACTGCGTGTAAATTCGCCTCGCTAGAGCATTGGATTAAGGTCACTTTAGGTGTCTCGGGGCAAGGCTTTCCTCGCAGTACAACGAGGATTCCGAATGCCCACGCCCGCCATCCGCGAAATTGCAAACGATGCCCACAAAGGCGCGCGTCGAGCAGTCGGACTGACCTTTTTCGGACTGCTGTTCCTTCTGGCCATCTTCGGAGTCGAGCGCTGGTACCATGAAGTCAGCGCCAATGAGGCCATCAAGACGCTACGTCAAACGGCGTCCACTGCGGGCCGGATCGAAATTCTTCGCGAGCGTCTCTCGCGCCTGACCATGTACACTTTGACAACCGGCGACTTGCGGCTGGAGGGTGCTCATTCGGAAGCCGTCAGCGAGCTGGGAAGCATGCTGAAGCAGGCCGAAGCAAGCATTCCGGAGCGTCTGGTGCCGGAGTTCCGCAGCCAGGTCAGCGTCGCGGTTCTCTACGAGATCGAACTCGAGCAAAGAGCCATCAGCTTGATGCTTGAAGGCCAGACGGCCGAGGCGCGGGCCATCATCTATGCCATGCGGTACGACACGCCGATCTCGGTCGTCGAAACCGCAATGACGAATTTCCTCAAACTGGTCGAGATGGACTTGGAAGACTATCTCGACACAATGGAAACGCGTGAGCAGTGGATCACGCTGGTCATCGCTATCTTCGCGATCATCTTGATGACCCTCCTATGGCGTCAGGTCGGTCAGGCTCTATCGCGGGCCGAGGCCGCTCACATGGAGACGGTCACCGATTATCAAATGCTCGAGACGTATGATTCCGTCACCGGTCTTCCGAACCGATCGACGTTCATTGCGTCCGCCGACTGGGAGGTGCGCGAGGGCGAAGGCGGCCTTATCGCCGTATCTCTGTCGGATTTCGGATATCATCGAACGCGTCTCGGTCACGAATGCGCGGACCAGGTACTGGTCGAAATCGCAGAGCGCATTCAGGCTGTTTTAGAGGAGGACTGTCTCGTTTGCCGCGATCAGGGCCATGGCTTCACGATCTTGGCGCCAAACGTCGAACGCAATCGCCTTGTTCAGCACGCCCAAAGCCTGGCCAACAAGATTTCGGCCACGGTTGTCGTCGACGGTGAAGACGTCGAACTACGGCCAACGATCGGCATCGTTCTTTATCCAGATGACGGAACCTCGCCACACGATCTGATTCGCAGAGCCGAAATCGCCTGCCACAGGGCCGAAACCGAAGGACAGCCGATCCACTTCTTCCGTCAGGAAATGGACGCCGCCGTTCAAGAGAACGCCCGCATTCGCGCCGAGTTGAAGACGGCAATCCCCAATAATGAGATCATCCCCTACATGCAGCCGCTGATTTCGCTCACATCGGGGCAAGTTATCGGCTTTGAGATCCTTGCGCGTTGGGCTCATCCCGAACGCGGTCTGGTACCGCCGCTTAACTTCATTCCGGTTGCCCAGGAGGCTGGGCTGCTGCAGGCACTGACCTTCTCTGTCTTGCGTCAGGCGCTCGACACCGTGAAGGACTGGCCCGAAATGCCGATCCTGGCCGTCAACATCTCGCCCGACATGCTGCAGGACGGTTTCCTGTTGTCGCGGTTGTTGGATCAGATGCGCAGAACCGGTTTCCCGACCCATCGCCTGGAAGTCGAGATTACGGAAGACGTGTTCATGCAGGATTTCTCGGGTTCGAGCCAGGTCATTACGACACTGCGCGAGGCCGGCATTCGTGTCTCGCTTGATGACTTTGGCGCGGGCTATTCCAGCCTGGCGCGCCTTTCGAATCTGCCGATCGACAAGATCAAGATCGATCGCTCGTTCATCCAGACGATGGAAGACAGTTCGCACTCGCTGGCGATCGTCGATGCCATTCTCGGCCTCGCCCACTCGCTTGGCCTTGCGACCACCGCGGAAGGCATCGAGGACGAAACCGCCGCCGATACGCTACGCACCATGAAATGCGATATCGGTCAGGGCTATTTCTGGTCGCCGCCGGTGCCGATGGACAAGGCGCTTGAGCTCTTCCTGGCGAACGCCAACAAAGGCGACGACGTTTCGGCTGTAGCCTAAACCGCCCTTCCGATTTGTTCGCAGGCTGGCCGCAACGGCCAGTGCCGATCACGCCTGCATGCAATGTGACCCATATCACTGTGAATTCTCTGATGAGCCCCACATTGAGGCTCATGGCCGGACCACAATCGGCCCCGTCACTCAGGGAGCTCATGATGACACGCTTCACGATCTTACCATTCGCCGCCATCGCCGTTTTGGCATTTGCGCTGGTGGGGTTCGCCCTTTCGGCCGACGCCGGAACCCTTAGCCTCCAGGAGCGGGCCAATTTGGCGACGCACGGCACGCTACCCGCCGACTACGTTGTGATCCGCGCCTATGGCGCCAATGGCTTTATCGCGACACGGAACGGCCGGGAGTACTTCGTCCAGGGCACGAACATCACCTATCTGGACCCGCGATACAGCATCCACGAGCAGATCCGTCAGGCTGATACGCGTCGGCGGCGGTTTCGGGACTAATTAGTGCTCTGCCGCTACTCGGCGGCGGTGTCGAATCGAGCCGGGCGCTTTTCCAGGAATGCACTGAAGGCTTCCATGGCTTCAGGCGACCTGAGGCGCTCGGCGAACAAGGCGACCTCTTCGTCAATGCGGGCGGCAATCGCGTCTCGCGGCCCTCTCATCAAATCCCGCGCCGCCTTCAAGGCAGCCGGCGGCTTGGCCGCAAGGGCGCGCGCGGCCGAAATCGCTTCTTCCTCGACTTCATCGGCGCCGACCAGGCGGTTCACCAGCCCGGCTCGGCGCGCATCCTCGCCGGAAAACGTGGTGCCCAGGCACAGCAATTCGAAGGCCCGCTGATGACCCATGAGCTGCGGCGCCAAGAGACTAGACGCGGCCTCCGGAACCAAGCCCAAATCGAGAAACGGCGTTCGGAAGATCGCACCCGGCGTGGCAAAAACCAGATCGCAGTGAAACAAGAGCGTGGTGCCGACACCGATCGCAAGCCCGTTAACACAAGCCACAATCGGCTTCTCCGCAAGCGCCAGGCGCTTCAAAAAATCAATGACGTCGGTCCCAAGGCCACCGCCTTGGGCATAGGCCATGAATTCCTTGATGTCGTTGCCGGCCGTGAATGCGCCGGGCTGACCGGCAATGAGATGAACCCGCACGCCGGGATCGTTATCGCCATCGGCCAGCGCTTTTGCGAGCACGCCGTACATATCGGAGGTGATCGCGTTGCGCTTGTCCGGGCGGTCGATCCGCAGAACCTGCACACCACAATCACGGGTGATTTCGACATGATTCGTCATCGCGCGCTCCCCCCTCCTCCCTAGTTGGCGAGCACGGTGTCGGTATTCAAGACCGCAGCAGCGCCTTGCGTGACGGCAAGTGCCAGACCCGGCGCCTCGGTCAGGCGGTGTTCCAGGAAAAATCGAGCCGTTGCGACATGGGAGGCAGCGTTAGGCGCTCCAGCCTGACCTTGCTTGAGCGCCCCCTTGGCGAGCCAGGCGCCGCCGGCGGTGATCGCAAAAAGCCGCTGATAGGCGGTCGCACCGGCAAGCGCCGATGGCATATCGCTGGGCAAGGCGTCCAGCACCCATTTGGTTGCGGCTTCAAGCGCGTCAATCGCGGCCGTCAGCCGATCGGCGCCGTGCCCGTATTCCGGCGCATTCACAGCCCGAACCGACTCGGCGATACCCCGAAACTCCGCGATGAGCGCGCGCGCAGTTTCCCCATCCTCAATCGGCAGTTTACGGGTCACCAAGTCGATGCCTTGGATTCCGTTCGTGCCTTCGTAGATCGGCAGAATGCGGGCGTCGCGCAAATGTTGTGCTGCACCCGTCTCTTCGATGAATCCCATGCCGCCATGTACCTGAATACCGATCGATGCGACTTCGTTTCCGATATCGGTCGAGTAGCTCTTGGCAAGTGGTGTCAGGAGGCCGGCGCGACGATCCGCCGCATCGCGCATGTCGGGATCGGATGCGCGATGCGAGACATCGATCGCCTTCGCCGTCATGAGGCAGATCGCACGGGACGCTGCCGTCAGCGCCTTCATGGTCATGAGATCGCGGCGAATGTCCGGATGCTCGATGATTGGCGCCATCGTGCCCTTGTCATGGCCGGGTGCCCATCCCTGCCGACGTTCTCGGGCGTAGGCCAGAGCCTGCTGGTGGGCGCGCTCGGCGATTGCCACGCCCTGGATGCCGACATTGAGCCGGGCATTGTTCATCATCGTGAACATGCAGGCGAGGCCGTCGTTCTCCTCGCCAAGCAGCCAACCCAATGCACCGGGCGTATCGCCAAACTTACCGTCGCCATAAATCATCGTGCAGGTCGGAGACGCGTGAATGCCGAGCTTGTGCTCCACGCCGTTGCAGTAGACATCGTTGCGGGCGCCGAGCGAACCGTCATCGTTGACGAGGACCTTCGGGACAAGGAACAACGAAATCCCACGCGTACCTGGAGGGGCGTCAGGAAGCCGCGCCAACACCAGATGGCAGATGTTCTCCGCCAGGTCGTGCTCGCCATAGGTGATGAAGATCTTCTGCCCGAAAATCCGATACGTGCCGTCACCCACCGGTTCGGCGCGCGTGCGCAGCGCACTAAGGTCCGAACCTGCCTGCGGTTCGGTCAGATTCATCGTGCCGGTCCACTCGCCGGAGACCAGTTTCTCCAGATAGCGCGCCTTCAGCGTTTCGGACCCATGGGTCGTCAGAGCCTCCACGGCGCCGGCGGTCAAGAGCGGATTGACGGCGAACGACAGCGCTGCGGCATTCCACATTTCCGAAACCGCGACGGCGACCGCGGTCGGAAGATTCTGGCCGCCGAAATCTTCGGGACCGGCGAGCGCGCCCCACCCGGCTTCAACCCATTGATCGTAAACTGTTTTCCATTCCGGTGGCAGTGTTACGACGCCATCCTTTGCCGTCGCGCCATTTGCATCGCCAAGCCGGTTGAGCGGTGCGATCTGTTCAGCGGCAAACTTTCCGGCTTCGTCGAGAATGGCATCAACAAGCTCGATGTCGATGTCCCCAATCTCACCGGCGGCATCATCAAGATCGGCGATCGCGCCGAGCACAAATCTGATGTCTTCCACCGGAGCGATGTATGTCATCGCCATCCTCCCGACCGCCGCGCGCTATGCCCGTCGTCTCTTTATGTTTGCCTTGTTTTATCGACGCACTTTAGGGCCAGGACCCCTTAATGTCATCCATTCTGCGCGGGCGAATTTGATCGCTGAACAGGAGTGTAGGTGAAGGAAATATGGTTCATTTTCAAAGCTTTGCGACGTATTCAGCGGGCAAAGACGCCCGCGCCCTGCGGGTTTGGCGGCAAGCACCGACCCAGGCCCGCTCAATGCTCGAAAAGGCAGCCAGCCTTTCCTTGCGCTTGAACGAACCTGTTCCACTACCTTGTCGCCAAACAGAATTGCATGAGATTAAGGGGTCCTGACCCTAATAGTCACCGTTTCAGCGTCAATCTTGGACGTAACGTCATGCCTGAGACCCGACATCTTGAGGCCGGCACACCGGATGCGACCGATGCCGCGCTGGACTGTCTGGCGCGCGGACAGGCCGTCGCCTTGCCGTCGGAAACCGTTTACGGCCTTTTCGCCGACGCGACCGATCCGGCGGCCGTGGCGCGCATTTACGCGATCAAGGGCCGGCCGATGTTCAATCCCCTGATCGCCCATTGTTGCGATGCCAAGATGGCGGACGCTCACGGTGTGCTCAACGACCCGGCAAAGGTGCTCGCAAAGGCCTTCTGGCCGGGCCCTTTGACACTTGTCGTACCGCGCCGTTTTGATGGTCGCCCCGTGTGCGACCTGGCCTGCGCCGGGCTCGATACGGTCGGTCTGCGTGTGCCTTCACAACCGGCTCTCAGCGAAATCATCCGTCGGTTCGGGCGGCCGCTTGCGGGTCCCAGCGCCAATCGGTCCGGGCGCTTGAGCCCCACCACCGCTGCCGCCGTCGCCGAGGATCTTGGCGGGCAAATCGAAATCATCATCGACGGCGGCGAGACGCGGATCGGGATCGAGTCGACGATTGTGGCTTGCGTCGACGACACACCGCGTCTGCTTCGGCCGGGTGGTGTTCCGGCAGAGCATATCGAGGCCGTGCTGGGTGAGACGCTTGCCGCGTCCGACAGTCATGGCACGCCACAGGCGCCTGGCATGCTGGCATCCCATTATGCGCCTTCCGCGCCGTTGCGCTTAAATGCAACGGATGTTCGCCCCGGCGAGGCATTGTTGGCGTTCGGCACCGACATTCCGGACGGTTACCAAAATGCCGTGGAGGTGCTGAACTTGTCACCACGCGGCGATCTGGTCCGTGCGGCAGCCAATCTCTTTCGCTATTTGCGCGCGCTCGACCGTCATCAGCCAGAAGCCATTGCCGTGATGGCCGTACCGGAAACCGGTCTCGGAGTGGCGATCGTCGATCGGCTGCAGCGCGCCGCGGCACCGCGCGAAGACGAGGTTCGGCGGTGATTGCGCGTTTAATCTAGATCAAGGTGGACAGCACCAGATCGACTAGACAGAATGGCGATGATGACTGTGCAGCCGAACTGCGGAGACCCTGCACTGACGCGCCTCAGAAGGGCGCGCCGGTCCATTGCGCGCTTGACCGTCGCGCTGATGCTCCTTCCGGTCTGGCTCTCCTTCATGGTGGCGGCGTCTCCTGCCGTGGCCGCCCTCCTTGATCAGCAGCCTGGGTTCGTAGGCACGATCTGCACGCCTGAAGGCCTGAAACAGATCGGCGAGCCTGACGATTTGGCATCGGCTAGTCTCGACTGCACCGCTTGCCATATATCCGGATGCTCAATGGTCCCGGCGCTCGCCGGCCAGGCCAAGACTCCGTTTGTGACGGGAACAAACGACGCCGGTTTGACGACACTGTCTCATGCGGCAGAAGCCGCGCTTGGCCACGATCCGCCCGCCGAAAGCCGACCCCGCGCGCCACCCTTGACCTGATTGAACCGCTGACCGGGCAGCCGCTCGGTAAACATCGATATCAATCAGGAAGGTTATTATGGCTATCATTCAAAGGAGCGCGTTCGTAGCGCTCGCTTGCGCATTCGCACTTTCGTTCATCGCCCTCCCCGCCCTCGCCAACGACACATTGACGCTCAAGGAAGCATGGACGCGCGCCACGCCGCCGGGTGCGACAAACGGCGGTGGGTTTTTGATGATCACCAACACCGGAGACGAAGCCGACAGGTTGACTGGTGGCAGCGTTAGTGGAGTCGGAAAGGTCGAGATCCACACCATGGTCATGGACGGCGACGTCATGAAGATGCGGGAACTCCCCGATGGATTGGAAGTGCCGGCCGGCGAAACCGTGACCCTCAAGCCCGGTGGCGATCACGTCATGTTCATGCAGCTTGAAAAGCCGTTCGAAGAAGGCCAGATGCTTGATGTGACGCTGACATTCGAGAAGGCCGGCGACATGTCGACGATGTTCATGGTTCAGCCTGTTGGCGCAACCGAACCCAAGCACATGCACGGCAGCAACTGATCATGACGACCTTGTCCGCCGTTCGTTACGCGTTGTGGGCGCTGCTTGCCGGTGTCGTCATCGGCGTGACGGCGGCGGCACTCGGCCTGTTTCCAGGAGCACAAAAGGGCACGGTGTCGGGTACGGCAACGCTTGGCGCGCCATTCACGCTAACCGCGATGACCGGCGAGCCCTATTCCTGGGAGCCGGCAACCGGTGCGCCGCACGCCATCTTTTTCGGCTTCACTTTTTGCCCCGATGTGTGCCCGACAACTCTTTACGAGATGACCACCTGGCTCGACCGGCTTGGTTCCGACGGCGAGTCCATCAAGGCACTGTTCATTTCCGTCGATCCCGAACGCGATACGCCGGAGAAGCTTGCGAACTACCTCTCCGCCTTCGACGATCGCATTATCGGCCTGACCGGAAGCCGGGAGGACATAGACAAGGTCGCCGGCGATTTTCGCATCTACCATAAGCGTGTGGAGTTGGACGACGGCGACTACACGATGGACCACACGGCGTCCGTTTTGCTGTTCAAGCCGGATGGCTCGTTTTTCGGCACAATTGCTTATGGCGAAGACGCCGAGACTGCGGTGGATAAGCTCAGGCGATTGGCGCGAAGCTGATCAGATCGCAAAGATCGGATAGACCGACAACAGCAGCAGCGCGCCCATGGTGAGATTGAAGGCCCGAAGCCGCGCCGGATCGTCGAGCCAACCTCTGAGCGCCGTGCCGAAACCGGCCCAGGCGCTGACGCCCGGAAGCGACACTGCCGCAAAGACCGCGACGATGATCAGCGCCGAGGCTGAAGGCGCCTGCAGATTTGTGTAGATCGCCATCGCCGAGATGCCGATCATCCAGGCCTTCGGATTAACCCATTGAAAGAGCGCCGCCTGAAGGAATGTCAGCGGTTTGGCTGAAGCGCCGGTACCGCCGCCCAGTTTGCGCGTCGTCGCAATCCGAAATGCCAGGTAGACCAGATAGGCACCGCCGACGATCTTCAGTGCCAACTGCAGCGGCGGATAGGCCTCGAACGCCGCGCCAAGACCGAGGCCCACCGCCAGCAGAAGAGCGGCGAAGCCAAAGATGATCCCCATCATGTGGGGAATGGTCTGCTGGAAGCCGAAATTGACGCCCGACGCAAACAGCATCATTGTGTTCGGCCCGGGCGTGAACGTCGCAACAACGGCGAACGCGATGAGCGCGGCGAATGTGTCAAGCGGCATGGCAGCCTCCTTGGGTCAGTAATGTTGACCTATATTCGACACAACGTCCACTCCCAACCAAGCGTTCGTGATGGGGAAAGCAGTTCACACGAAAGGCGACCGTGCGATAGACTGGCGATATGGACACCGACCTTACGACAAACAAGGCGACCGTTCGCACCCGTTGGGTGTGGGTGACTCTGGGCGCCCTGCTCGTCGCCGCGGCGCTCGGGTTGTGGGCGAAAAATGGCTCCGCCATGTTCGTTGATATGCTGATCGCCGGCTGGACGGCCTGTTTCGGTTAGAGCCTTCGGTGACGCGCTTGGATCAATCTCCTTTTAGAAGGCTCTGAGCCCATGGCTCGCGATATCTCGACCGATGTGGTCGACCGGTTCATCGATATCGTCGGACCGGCCAACGCCCTGACCGATCCGACCGACCAGACACCCTACCTTGTTGAATGGCGTGACACCTATCACGGCAAAACACCGGCGGTATTGAGGCCGGGGACGGTCGACGAGGTTTTAGCGATCCTAAAGCTTGCCAACGAAACCGGCACGGCGATTGTCCCACAGGGCGGCAATACCGGATTGGTCGGCGGGCAGATCCCATTCGAGACCGGCGCAGAGATCGTCGTATCGCTGTCCCGACTTAACCGGGTGCGCGATGTCGACCCCCAAGGCAACACGATGACGGTTGAGGCTGGCGTGACGCTTGCCGCGTGCCAGGAGGCCGCCGATGCTGTCGACCGGTTCTTCCCGTTGTCGCTCGGATCGCAGGGCACCTGTCAAATCGGGGGCAACATCTCGACCAATGCCGGCGGAACGGCGGTGCTGGCCTATGGCAACACCCGCGAGCTTGTCCTCGGCCTCGAAGTGGTGCTCGCGGATGGCACAGTATGGAACGGCCTGCGCGGCCTGCGCAAAGACAACACTGGCTACGACTTGAAAGACCTGTTCGTCGGCGCGGAGGGCACGCTTGGCATCGTCACGGCGGCGGTCCTTAAGTTGTTTCAAAAACCGCGCGCGGTCGAGACGGCCTTCATCGGGCTCGCCACGCCGCATCAAGCGCTCGATGTTTTGAACCGGGCGCAGGCGGCAGCCGGCACGGCCTTGGTTTCGTTCGAGCTGATCCCGCGCATTCTCCTGCAATTCTGCCTCGACCACCTGCCGGGCGCACGCGATCCGCTTGCTGGCAGACATGACTGGTATGTGCTGGCCGAAATGGCATCCGGCGTCGACGACGGACGCATTCGCGCGACAATGGAGCATGTTCTCATGCACGCGATCGAGGACGGTGTGGCCGAAGATGCCGTCCTTGCCGAAAGCGGCCAGCAGGCGGCCGACTTCTGGGCGCTGCGGCACGCCATGTCGGAGATCCAAAAGCCGGAAGGCGGCTCGATCAAGCACGATGTCTCGGTGCCGGTTGCCGACGTGCCGGCGTTTCTCGACAAGGCGATCGCGGCTGCCGTGGAAACAGTTCCAGGCTGCAGGCCCGTCCCATTCGGCCATCTCGGCGACGGCAACATCCACTTCAACATTTCCCAGCCGGTTGGGGCCGGCAAGGCAGATTTTCTGGCCGAAGCCGAGCGCATGAACGCCGTCATCCACGGTATCGTGACCGACTTCGGCGGATCGATTTCCGCCGAGCATGGCATCGGGCGCCTGAAACGACCGCTTTTGCCCACGGTCAAGAGTCCCGTGGAGATGGCGCTCATGCGGACCATCAAAAAGGCACTCGATCCCAACGGCATCCTCAATCCCGGCAAGCTGTTGTGAGCGATCTCGTTATCCGGGAAATCGCCGACGATGACATCGAAGCGGTCGTCGGATTGTGGACGGCAGCCGGTCTCGTTCGGCCCTGGAACGATCCCAGCACGGATATCGCTTTCGCTCGAAGCTCCGCGAATGCCACGATCCGTGTCGGGCTCGAAGGCGGACGCATCGTTGCAAGCGTGATGGTCGGCCATGATGGCCATCGCGGCACGGTCTACTACCTGGCTGTCGATCCATCGCAGCGGCGCGCCGGCCTCGGACGCCGGATGATGGCGGCTGCTGAAGAGTGGCTGCGGGAACTGGGCGTTTGGAAAATCAACTTGATGGTCCGGGCCGAGAACCATGAGGTTCTGGGCTTTTACGACGCGCTCGGCTACCGCGATAGCGGTGTCGTGGTGCGGGAGAAATGGATCGATGAGACGAAGAGGTTCGCCGATAAGCCTTAGGGACTATCCCGATAAGGATCGCCGATAAACGTCCTGCGTCGCCGCGATGGCATCACCCAACCGCGCCGTGGTCTCTAATCCCGCAATTCTCTCCGGCTTGACCCAGCATACCGCCCGCGTTCCATCGCCGGCATAGGCCTTTCCGGACTCATAGGCACCCGCGAACACCAACAGCACGAAGTGATGGGCGATGTCCCCGGCCTCATCCTTGCGGATGACATCGAGGTAGGTCGCAAGTCCAAGCGAACGCGCGTTTACGCCGGTTTCCTCTTTGGCTTCGCGCAGAGCGGCCGCTTCGACAGTCTCGCCGACCTCGACCGAACCGCCAGGCAAACTCCAGGTGCCGGCGAATGGCGGACGGTCACGCTGCGCCAACAGCACCTGGCCATCGCGCCACACGGCAATCGATGCACCGATCAAGGGACGCCGAGTCGAGTCGGAAATGGGGGACGTTGAGGCCATGCCTCAGTTGGCGTCATTCCGCCGGCAGTGTAAACCGGATACAGCAGCCTTCGGTGTAAGCCGTGTCGAGCCAGATGCGGCCGCCATGGCTTTCGACGATACGTTTGCACAGGGCAAGACCGACCCCGCCACCCTCTCTCTGACTACAGTCCTCGCCGACCTGTCGAAACATCTGAAAGACCCGGTCGGCGTGCTTGGCTGCAACACCGGGCCCGGCGTCTGAAACCGAGATGACCCAGTCGAGAGGGCCTCGGGAGATGTCGATGGCGATCACTGGTTTCTCGCCATTCGAGAATCTCAGAGCGTTTTCGAGGATGTTCTGGATGACCCGGGTCAAGAGCTCCGGATCGCATGACAGAACAGGATCGTCGTTCACGGTGATCAGCGCGCCTTTCTCGGCGATCTGCCAGTCGAGCGGCTCGCTGGCCGCAGACACAATGCCGGAAAACCTCACCTTTTCCCGTTTGACCTGCTGATAGGCGAGCTTGCAGTAGTCCAGGAGGCTGCGGATCAGGGCCCGCATGCGATCGGCACTGCGCGCGATCTGATCGACATGCCCGCTCCCCGCAGCGGGCAAGTCTTCCATCTCGAGCAACATCTTCGCGAAGATCGTCATATGGCGTAGCGGCGCCTGCAGATCGTGGGAAACGACAGCAGCGAATTCCTCCAGCGCCATCGTGCGCGTCTCAAGCTCGCTGTTGATCGCGGCAAGTTTCTCTTCCGCCAGCTTGATGGACGAAATATCCGTTCGCGTTCCCACGCGGAAGCTGTTGGAGGTCACGCGCTCTTCGATGCGAAGCCAGCGGCGCGGGCCGATCTTTTGAATGAGCGGCGCTTCCTGATCGCGATGTTGGCGCAGGCGCTCCGCCAACCAGGCCTCTCGCGACTCCAGCGTGTCTCCTGCGGTCGGGTATTGGCCGCGTTCCAGCCCATAGCGCAAGATCGATTCGAACGTTGCCCCCGGCCTGATCGCGGGCTTCGATTTCTCGTAAAGGGCCTTATAGGCGCTGTTGCAGGCAACGAGGCGATCTTCCTCGTCGAACACGACGAAGCCGTCCGGATTGGCCTCAAGCGCAAGCTGAAGCACATCGTCCGCATCCTGACGGCACTGTTTCGGGTGCAAGAAGTCGGTGATGTCCTGGATGATCCCGAAGTATCCGGAACATTGTCCATCCAGATCACCAAACTTTCCAGCAGTGATCCGTCCCTGAAACACGGACCCATCCTTTCGCCGGAAGTCCGCGAGCGTCCGATCCGAAGCTTCTAGCCCTGCCTCCGCGAATGATTTGATCTGCCGATCGTCTTCGTCCGGATCGGCATAAAGCATAAGCTTTGCGCGTCCGATCACCTCGTGCTCGTCATAGCCGAAGACTTTCAGCATGGCAGGATTGACGGCGGCAATGACCCGCTTCTCGTCCGCGATCACGACGGGATCCGGCATCGCAGCAAACACCGCGTGCAGCGATTGAATGGAGATGTCCCGGTCCAGTGGAGAGCCTTCCGGCTCCAACACGGGCACCTGATCAGGCGACGCCAGTGCGTGCATCATGATCTCCCTTGTCCTAGCTGAACAAGGCGTCTATCGCGGCTTGCGTTGTTTCGATGTGGTCCGGTTCAACATGAAGCTCGACGACATCATCGTCGTCCTTACCGCCGTTGATGATGCCACTGGCGCTATCGATCAGCGCCCAGAGCGCGCGGCTATTCGTTTGGCACGCATCGCAAAACCGACCGCGGTTGTTGGTACCGATGCCATCAAGCTCGTGAATGGCCGAAGCGATGCCCTCATTGAGTTGCGAAACAACGTCTTCGAGTTCTTTCTTGGCCTGCGGATCGACGAAGGCGTACGCCTCGATGCACAACTCGCGATCGTGAAACGTGGAGCCGTGAAAGTGCTGCTCGTAGCTCTTTGGCGACCACGCCCGCAGATCATCGAGGCATTCGGGCATGTCGGCAACCATGTCGAGCAACATGATCGCCTCGTTGAAGTGGTTCAAATAGTCGGTGGCGAGAAAGGTGCGCGGGTTGACGGGCGAGCCGACATAGCGGTCGGCGTCGGGCCGGGCCGCGGAATTCATGTTCGGGCTGTCGCTCGAAAACTGCATGGTCCGATCATGGTGCATCCCTGTTCACACATGGTTAACAACGCCTGATTTGTCCGCCATAGTCCGCGCACGATTCCATACTGGTCGGAGGGAACATGTGCGGTCGGTTCGGCCTTTTGGCGTCGCCGGAGGAAGTGCGCGCCCTGTTTGGGTACGTTGATCAACCGAACTTCCCGCCGCGCTACAACATTGCTCCGACCCAGCCGGTCGCGGTCGTTCGCTTGGAAAACGGCGAACGGCGTTTTGCCCTTGTGCGGTGGGGTCTGATCCCGTCCTGGGTGAAAGACCCTCGCGACTTCAGTCTCTTGTTCAATGCGCGGTCCGAGACGGTTGCCGAGAAAGCATCGTTCCGCAACGCCATCCGCCGTCGCCGCTGCCTTGTCCCCGCAAGCGGCTTCTACGAATGGCAGCGCGTTTCAAAGACGGAAAAACGGGCGTATTGGGTCCCGCCAGCAGCGGGGGGCGTCATTGCGTTTGCCGGGATCTGGGAAAGCTGGATGGGCAGGGACGGCGAGGAAATCGAAACGATGGCGATCCTTACCGCTGCGTCCAGTCCCGAAATGGCTGAGATTCACCCCCGGACGCCTGTGGTTATTCCTCCAGAAGACTTCGACCGTTGGCTCGATTGCTCCAGCGACGACATAAGGCCGATAGCCGACCTTTTGAAAGCACCCGATGACGGGTTTTTCGCGCCGGTGCGTGTCAGCGATCGCGTGAACAGCGTGGCCAATGACGATGCGGGGAATCTGACACCGTTTCAGGAGCCGGAGACAGCGGCGGTGTCGCCCCAATCGACGAAGGATCAGTTGGATCTGCTCTAAGCTTCCTCGGCCGGGAACACCATGCAGGTCGTCGTCGCGTGTGCGTAAAGCTTGCCGTCCGCATCGACGAGGCGACCCTCGGCGGTCGCGGTGCGACGGCCGCGATGGATAATCGCGCCCTCAGCACGCATGGCCCCGGTCTTTGCGGTGATGGGACGAACGAAGTTGGTCTTCAGCTCCAGCGTGGTATAGCGCTCGCCTGGTTGAAGCGTGGTGTGAACGGCGCATCCGACGCAAGAGTCGAGCAGTGTCATCGCCCATCCCCCATGGACCGTCCCAAGCGGGTTGTAGACAGCGATAGACGGCGCACCCTCGAAAACCGCGCGGCCGTGATCGGCATCGACCAGCCGGAAGTCGAGCGTTTCGGCGATCGACGGGGGTGGGACCTCGCCGGCGAGCATGGCCTGAAACAATGCCAGTCCGCTCATCGATTTCAACGCCTCGCCGGAAGCGGTCTGCACGTCAGATGTCATGGAGTCACCAAATCTTTACCCAAACTTGGAAATGTCGCGTATAATCTCTTGCATATGCATCTAACATGAAGGCCCACGGACGTGAACTCTGAATCGCAATCACAATCGCCGCCGGAGCTTTATTGCACCGCGTTTCGCCTGCGTAAGGCGACACGCCGCGCCACGCAAATGTATGATCACGCCCTGGCGCCATTTGGACTGACGGTGACCCAGTTTGGCCTTTTGGCAATGCTTGAGCGCGACGGCGTTATGCCGATCGGGCAACTCGCGGATCGCGCGGGCATGGATCGAACATCGATGACGCGGACCATTCGTCCACTGGAAGCGGCGGGCTATGTCACCTTGGTTCGGCGGTCCGATGACAGGCGGGTACGCGACGTCGCACTGACACCAAAGGGCAACGCCATTTTCACCGATGGGGTCAGGGCCTGGCAAACCGCACAGCGTCACGTCAACCGAACGCTCGGTCGCGACCGGATCGCTGATTTGCATGGGCTGCTTGATGCGGTCTCACACCTGGACGAGCCGCACGCCTGAAGCGATTATGGACCGAACACTCGATCTGGAAAGTTGGCCGCGGCGAAGCCACTACACATTTTTCCGAAGCTACGATCGACCGCATTTCAGTCTCACGGCCGCCGTCGACACGACGCTTCTCATGCAAGATGGCAAGCCGGCCGGTGTCCCGGTCTTCAACGCGGCGCTCTACGTGATCATGACCGCAGCCAATGCGGTACCAGAGTTGCGCACGCGCTTTCGAGGCGAGGTAGTGACTGAATATGCGGTCGTCCATGCCTCGACGACGGTGCCCATGGGCACCGAAGCCTTCGCCTTTTGCGATGTCCGATATGCTCCGGATTGGATTACGTTCAACGCGCATTGCGCGGCGGAGGTCGCAGCCGCGAAGACGCAAACGGAGCTTGTGAACAACGTCGCCCATGAGGACGACTGGATCTATCTCTCCTGCCTGCCTTGGATCGCCTTCACGGAGATGACCCACCCCTTGGCCGGACGTGACGACTGCATTCCGAGAATCGCATGGGGCAAGATGACGGAGACGGACGGCCGCTGGTCCATGCCCGTCAATCTCACGGCGCATCACGCGCTGGTCGACGGTCTACACGCGGCGCGCTTCTTCGCCGGTGTCGAGGACCGGCTCGCCGATCCGTTCTGGTAGCCGCCTAACCGACGTCCGGCGGCCAGAAGGAGAAGGGCCGCCCCTCATACGCATCGGCGCCACGGCCAATGCTGTCAATCGCCCGCACCATGCGGCCTTGGCGACCAAGAAGGTCATCGGCGAAGGCAACGATCCGCTGGTTGGGCGTGGCCGAAGGCGAGGCACGCCGCAACGCAAGCGCCAACTCCGTTTCATCCTGATCTGGGTGGAGTGCACAGGCAATCGCGTAGGCTGACGATGTCGAGCGACTGATTCCCGCCCAGCAATGGATGACCATGGGCGCGGCCTGGTCCCACGATCGGGCGAATTCCAGAACTTGCTCGACATGATGGCTTTGCGGCGGCGAATAGCCTTCGATCGGAACGACGATATCGTCGAAGCCGAGGAACAGGTGATTGTCTGGATCGATCCCGCGCGGGGTGTCGACTGGCGTGCGGGCGCTGATGACCGTCAGCACGTGGCTGGCCGCCGAGCGGTCTACCGTCTCTTGCAGGGTGGATAGTCCGCAGACATGCAACATAGCGCTAGTCTTCGAACAAAGCGCCGAAGCGGTCAAGGAAAGCGGACTCGGCCTCGGTGGCGCTGACCGGCTCAAGCCACCGCAGGTCCACGCTGTCGCCAAGCGCTGGCGGCGCGCCGAAGAACCGTCGCGCCTCTTTGTCTTCGAAGCCGGCTAGACGCGTGGCTTCGAAATAGGCAGCGATGGAATCGGCGCGCTTTATGCCCGCCTTGAGGCTGGCGTCGAGTTCCGGCTTCAAGCCAAAGCGCAGATGGACGGCCGCCTGGATGCGCAGTTCGACGGTTTTGTAGTCGCCGCCCAGGACCGCCTTGAACGGGCTGATCAAATCGCCAATGACATATTCAGCGGCATCATGGAGAAGCACGGCAAGCCTTTCGGGTCCGGCGAAATCGGGGAAAAGCTCGCTGGCCACCGTCTCGACCAGAACGCTGTGCTGGGCGACAGAAAAAATGTGGGCGCCATGCGTCTGACCGTTCCAACGGGCGACACGAGCGAGACCGTGGGCAATGTCCTCGATTTCGATATCCAAAGGGGACGGATCCAAGAGATCGAGCCGTCGTCCCGACAGCATGCGCTGCCAGGCGCGTGGCTTGGCGCGCTTGGCGGCCATGGCTACGCTGCCGCCTCCGTGTCCGGGTGTCCAAGCGCTTCCGGCCAGTCGTAGGTCACCCAGGACGGGCGAGCGAGCCGAACGGGCGTTTCGCCAGCGCATAGGATATTCCCCTCTCCGACCCCTTTGGCGGCGCGGTCCAATCGAACGATCGCCACGCCCGTCTTCCCCTCAACACTGGTTACCGTCCCAATCGGCGGACCGCCGGCCGACAAGTCGGCACCGGCCACGAGCGACGCCTCGGCACGGACGGCGACCGGCCGACGTCGGGCGGAGCCGCGATGCTGCATCCGCGACACGACTTCCTGACCGACGAAGCAGCCCTTGTCGAAGGCAACGGCAGCGACCTGATCAAGCCCGACGTCATGCGGGAACGCGTCGCCATAGGCAAAGTCGACGCCGCCTTCTGGAAGCGCCAGCGCGATGCGACGCGCGGTGTAGGTCGATCTGCCGTCGTCAAACTTGGCGGCATCGGCGGCCGGAACGATCGCACGTTGTCCGAGCTCGGGCGTTCGCGGGTCGTCGAACGTTGACACCGCCGCACCGATCGCTTCCCCGGCATTTGAGATGACAATCGCAAAATCATCGCTGCGGTCGGCAATCTCGACAGCCGCGCGCAGTTTATAGAATGTCATTCGCTTGATGAAATCGGCGACGAGGTCCGCCGGAACATCGAGCCAATATCCACTCTCTTTCGCGACAAGGAAGAAGTCGAACAGAATTTTTCCCTGAGGCGTCAAAAGCGCGCTGAATGTGGCGGCACCGGGTGCAGGTATGGCGCTGGTCACGAGGCGATCAAGAAAATGCGTTGCCTCGTCGCCGGTGATTTCGACAACTGCACGGTCGGACAAGCGGTATTGCGTGTGCATGAACGGCTCCAATGGGCGCGCTGGCTTTGCGCATCGGTCCTGAAAATCGTATGGCACCTTAGTCACCCGCAACAAGGACGGATCAAGCGATGCCCAACGCCTTCGATGTCATCTTCAAAAACGCGACCGTGGTCAACCATGACGGGATCGGTGCGCGCGACATCGGTGTGACGGATGGACGCATCGCCGGTCTCGGCGATCTGTCCGGCGCCGACGCCGGAGAGAGCATCGACTGTGCTGGCCTCACGATTATGCCCGGCGTCATCGACAGTCAGGTGCACTTCCGCGAGCCGGGCCTGGACCACAAAGAGGACCTTGAAAGCGGGTCGAGGGCGGCCGTAATGGGCGGTGTAACGGCGGTTTTCGAGATGCCGAACACCAATCCCCTGACGACCAGCGTCGAGACGCTGGAAGACAAGTTCAGGCGCGCGCGCGACCGGATGCATTGCGATCACGCGTTCTGGGTCGGCGGTACGCACGACAATGTCGCCGATCTCCCCGAGTTGGAGCGCCAACCGGGCGTGCCGGGTGTCAAAGTCTTCATGGGATCGTCGACCGGCGATCTTTTGGTCGAAGACGACGCGGGTGTCCGGGCGATCTTGGGCGCAATCTCCAAACGCGCGGCTTTCCACAGCGAGGACGAGCCGCGCTTGCGCGACCGGCAGGACGAACGCCGGGCCTGCGACCCATCGTCACACCCGATTTGGCGCGACGTGGAAACAGCCATGAAGTCGACCCGTCGACTCCTGGCGCTGGCAGAGGAGACCGGTAAGCGCATTCATGTGCTTCATATCTCAACCGCCGACGAAATGCCGCTGCTTGCGCGCCACAAGCACCTAGCGAGCGTCGAAGTCACGGCGAACCATCTCACGCTCGCCGCGCCTGACGCCTATGAGCGGCTCGGTACCTACGCCCAGATGAACCCACCGGTACGCGACGAGAGCCATCGCGAGGGCATCTGGCAGGGTGTGGCCTTGGGAATTGCCGACGTGCTGGGCTCCGATCACGCACCGCACACGCGCGCGGAGAAGGACAAGCCCTATCCGCAGTCGCCTTCGGGCATGACCGGCGTTCAGACCCTCGTCCCGATCATGCTCGACCATGTCAACGCAGGCCGGCTATCGTTGGAACGCCTCGTCGACATGACGTCAGCCGGGCCGCAGCGCTTGTTCGGCATCGCCGGAAAAGGCCGTATCGCGGTCGGCTACGACGCTGACTTGACGATCGTCGACCTCAAGCGTTCGCAGACCATCACAGACGACTGGATCGCATCGAAATGCGGTTGGACGCCATATCACGGTCAAACTGTGACCGGTTGGCCCGTCGGTACGGTGATCCGTGGGACACGGGTGATGTGGGACGGCGAACTCGTGGCGCCGTCGCGGGGACTGCCGGTTCGGTTCACCTAGCGTCGACGCTGGAGTTCTTCCCGTAACCGTTCCAGACCAGCCTCGACAGCATCGCGTGATCGCGCGGTCACGCCTCCGGCATCATAATCGCGCCGAAGCGTATCTTCGATGTCCCCGATAACACCATCGACCGTGGCCTCACCGGCTCCACGCTGCGGATATCTGTCGTAGGCGTTGAAGAGATTGATCCAGCGATCCGTGTCGCGGCCTAGATAGAGGAGACGGCGATAGGCCCAGCTCGGATCGTTGCCACCGAACAGCACGCCGATGATCCCGGCAACGATCGACAATGGGCTCATAACGAGATCGCGGAAACCATCGAGCGCCAATTTGACCTGGAAGACGATAATGTCGCGGATCAATCGAGCGCGACCGGTCGGCCGCGCGGTCACCACGGGCAGTGATGCGGACTCGATCTGTTCTGCTGTATTCATGCCGATACGGCACTCCCCATCACTCGATTGTGACATGGTGTCGCGGTGCGTGGCGTGCAAGCCCCACTCAATCTCCGGCGACGAAATAGACCCACTGGCCATCCGGCGCGATGCCGGCACGGTAGAAATTGTAAGCGCCGAAATTGCGCATTTCTTCGAGATCATAAGCCGTGACGATGGTGAACAGTTCCACCATCTGCTCCGGTGACAAATTGTCGAGTGCCATGTGGGCGAAATACGGCCAGACATAGACCTCGTTGCGGGTGCCGGGGTCGAGATGGACGAAGCCAGCCTGAAGAATCTCGATCAAAATGGCCAGAATCTCGCGCCCCTCCGGGTCGCCGGAGGCGGCCACAAGATCTTTGATGGCGTCCGTCTGGCCATCGAACTGCACCATGGGCGGTTCTTCGAAGCTTTCGATCAACGGCCGCAACGCCTCCGGATCGCCCGAGCGCGCAGCATCCAGAATGCGCTGTCTGGTCCTCTGCACTGCGCTCGGCAGCAGCGACACATCGGTCATGATATCGACGGCCGCTTCCGGCAGGCCGATCGTAACGTTGGGGCGCTTGCTTTCGTCGTCCGGCTCGGGGGTGACAAAAAGCGGTTCGGCATCCCTGGCGATGCCGATCGGTTTGTCAGTCGGCTGTGCATCCGGCGCGGGAATCGTAATCGTTTCGGTCTGGACCTTGTCTGACGCGTAAGCAACTGACGCAAGCACTGCCAGCGTGGCGGCGAGAGCGATGGTGCGGGCGGTGGCGTTCAACATCGACATCCCAGGCCTAAAGTCGTGGACTGCAATCCCGGTGAGTCATATCACAATCCACGGTGGTTCGAACCGGATTAGCTACCATAGCGATCAGCGATGGTGCGCGACAAAGTCGCGCCTTCCCGCACGTAGCGGTCAAGCGCGAATTGCGCGGCATCGGTGCAACTTTGATAGGACAGAGAGTAAGCCTCATAGCCTTTGTTGAAGCGAAGCACGAGTTTTGCTTCCAAGTCGGGTGACGGCTTCTCCGTCAGGATCAACTCATTCATTCGATCGCGCCAAATGGGCGTTTCCTTCGGCACGCAGAGCGCCCGCAAATAGTGCACGGCGCCAAGCACTTCGGACAGGCGCAAAAGCTCAGCTTCATAGGGTGCCACGGGCTCCGGCTCCGGCAAGCGACGCTCCGGTGCAGAGTCCTCCTGCGCAAATGCCGGTTGAATGACCAGGCAAAGCGCGGCCAGTACGATGAGACCGAGACGATTTATCGACATCGGCCGGCTTTATCGCGAATGGCGGTGACCGGCAAGCGGGCTGCTTCCAAGAGCCTACTGGATGATTTCGCCGTCGGGATAGAACGCGTGGTAGACGAAGGCGAAGATAATGTCGTGAACCACGTCGTTGCCGGCGCTGTCCGTCACCCTGACATTGCCCACATCTTTACCATCCTCTACGGAGCGTGTGTCCAAGGCCGAGGCCTGACCGGCCGTCCAGGACAGTGTCACGTCGCCCAGTGTTTTTGGCGTCGTTTTCGACAGGTGGTCGAGCGCGACGGCCTTGCCCTCCTGGCCGCGCACCATGACGACACGGGCGAGCGCTTCGATCCCGTCGGGAAGCGGTCCGCGATAGAGGAAGGGCGCCGGGGCGCTGTCGTACTTTTCGTAAGGGTTGTAGTAGCGCGCGAGTCTTTTTTCAGACCCCGGCACGAAGACCTGGCCATTCGGGCTCGCGGCCTGAAACATGGCGAACGCCTCCAGCCTGGACGGCACCATGGTCAGCTTCTCGCCAGCGTATTGGCCGATGATGCTGCGCCCTTCAAACTGCTGCCAAAGGCTCTCCGTCTGGCGGTCGTACATGATGAGATCAGAGTTGCGGAGCAGTCCCGAGACACCGAAGTCGAGGGTTGCGTCTCCCACCCGACGGTTGAAGACGATCGCCGAATTGCAGAGCGGGCAAAAGGTCACCGTGACGGGCAGACCGCCGACCGTGTCGTTGACGATCTCATGGAACATTAAGGCGCGAAGGGGATAGGCACGGATATCCTCGCCGATCTGGAGGCGAATTACCGGTTCCATGTCGCCGACCAGGGTGATGTCGGACGCTGGAACATAGGTCGGATTGTCAACGGCCGGAATGCAATCCTTGTAGGGGCATCCTTGAAGAATCTCCGACCGATCCACGTCGACCCGACTCATATCGGTCTTGGTGAAGCCAGGGTACTGTTGCGACACGGCCGGGCCCGGCATTGTCGTCAACGCCAGCCCAAACATAGCCGTCAGCAAGAAGGACGCGCGCTTCATCATGATCGCTCCCCTTTGGGACGACCTCATCTTGCCCCGTCGCGCGCGGGACTAGGAGTCAAAGCTACGTGAAGGTCGCAGGCGTCTAGGTCGCCGCAGCCTAGCCCACCTCGACGACCGTGCGCCCCCGAACGCCGCCGGCCAGGATCGTCTCGGCGGTCTGAATAGCGTCCTTCAATGAGACCGTGGTGGTCATGGCATCGAGCTTGTCACGATCAAGATCCGTGACAATCCGCTGCCATGCCGCGATGCGTTTCGGCTTCGGCACCATGACGGAATCGACCCCGAGAAGCGAAATGCCGCGCAAGATGAAGGGTGCGACGGTGGCCGGCAGGTCCATGCCTTGCGCCAGGCCGCAGCACGCGACGGCGCCACCATAGTGGGTTTGCGCCAAAACGTTAGCGAGCGTATGGGACCCGACCGCATCGATACCGCCGGCCCAGCGTTCCTTGCCAAGCGGACGACCTTTTTCCGAAAGCTCGGCGCGGTCGATGATCTCGGTTGCGCCAAGGTCGCGGAGGTAATCGTGTTCCGACTGGCGGCCGGTCGACGCGACCACCGGGTAGCCCAATTTCGCCAGGATGGCGATTGCCACGGACCCGACGCCGCCGGCCGCGCCCGTGACGACGACGGGACCTTTATCGGGCGTGACGCCTGCGCCCTCAATGGCTAGCACGCACAACATCGCGGTGTAACCCGCGGTCCCGACGGCCATGGCCTGCGCCGCCGACAACCCGTCCGGCAACGGAACCAGCCAATCGCCCGGCACCCTAGCCTTAGCGGCATAGCCGCCCAGATGCGTTTCGCCGACACCCCAGCCGTTGAGGATCACCTTATCGCCGGGTTTCCAGTCGAGATGCGTGGACTCATCGACTTCGCCGGCGAAATCGATCCCTGGCACCATTGGAAACCGGCGCACCACCGGCGCCTTACCGGTGATCGCCAGACCGTCCTTGTAGTTCACGGTCGAGTGGCTGACCCGAACCGTGACATCACCCTCCATCAGATCGGCGTCGGTGATCTCGGTATAAGCAACGTCTTGTGCGTCGTCGGTCTTGTTGATGAGAACGGCGGGAAAGGCGGTCATGGGAAACTCCATGGGCGAATGATGCCGCTCCGTTCAAGCAGCGTCGCACCGTGAATGCAAGCGACAAGCTTGCGCCTCAGGCGGTCTTGAGCCGCTCCACCGGTGTTTCCTTGATCGGCAGGTGAATGAGTGCCGCCATGACGCCCAGGATCACTGACAGCCACCAGACAACATCATAGCTGCCGCTTTGATCGTAGAGCCGCCCCCCAAGCCAGACGCCGAGGAAGGACCCGATCTGGTGCGAAAAGAACACGAAACCGAACAGCGTTGCCATATAGCGCGGTCCGAACATGATGGCGACGAGGCCGCTGGTCAAAGGTACAGTTGAGAGCCAAAGCAGGCCCATCACCGCTGAGAACACGAGCGTCGTCGTTGCAGTGATCGGGAGAAGAAGATAGACGGCGACCGCGATCGACCGGCCGAGGTAGATCAGAGACAAGGACGGCGCCTTCGGGAAACGTCCGCCAGCCCAGCCGGCGGAAATCGAGCCGACGATGTTGAAGAGTCCGATCAGCGCCAGCGCCCAGCCGCCGATGCGGATCGGCAGTCCTTGGTCGACCAGAAAGGCCGGGAAGTGGACGGTGATAAAGGCGACCTGAAAGCCGCAGACGAAGAAGCCCGTGACCAGCAAGACATAGGACCGATAGCCGAAAGCCTCACCGATCGCCTGGCCGATCGTCTGGCCTGCTTCCTGGTGTTCCTGCGGGTCGGTACGGCCTTTCAGAACGACGGTGAGTGGAATGACGAGGAGCATCATCAAGCCCAGAACGATGAGCGCGGTTTGCCAACCGAAACTGTTGATCAGTTCGGCACCGAGCGGCGCGAACAGGAACTGTCCAAACGACCCGGCGGCGGTGCCCAGGCCAAAGGCAAACGATCGTTTTTCAGATGAAATCCGGCGACCGAACGCGGCAAGCACCAGCGCGAACGAGGACATCGAAATGCCGATGCCGACCAGGACGCCGGCCGACAGATGCAGCATGATCGCGGTGTCCGCATAGGCGGTCATCGCCAGCCCGGCGGCATAGACCACCGCGCCGGCCGACAGGACGCGTGCGGTGCCGTAGCGGTCGGCAAGTATTCCGGCCAGCGGCTGGCCAGCGCCCCAAAGAAGGTTCTGAATGGCGAGCGCCAGCGCGAAGGTTTCGCGCGTCCAGTCGTGCGCCTGCAACATCGGCGCCTGGAACAAGCCCATCGCCGAGCGCGGCCCGAACGACAGAAGTGCAATCATGCACCCCGCCGCGACGATCAGTTCGGGCGTTCGCCAATCTTTCTGTTGCGCCATGCGAAACCCTGGCAGCCGAAAACGAGTAAGACAAACCTAAGTGACATTTGATTGTAAATACAATCAATATTCGTGATGCGATCGATCAGCGAAGTGACAGTGTCGACATGTGCCGCTTAAAATGAAAAGGGCCGCTGCCTATCAGGCAACGGCCCATCGACCTTTGTGTCCGATGCGCTTACGACCAGCCGCCGGTGCGCGAGCGGTAGAAGATATGCGTACCGACCTTGTCGATTTTGCGGAAATGACGGGCCCAGCGCGGGCGCACATAAGTCGCGTGATAATGCGTCGCGCGATTGATTCCGCGCATCACATAACCATTGGCGAACTTCTGGGCAACGGCGCGGGCCTTGGTCCAGGCCTTGCGGTCGCGGATCTTGTCGGCCTTGCCATCACAAGCAAACGAGAACTGACAACGATTGCGCCAACTCTTGTTCTGATAGACGACGCCGCAGATCGTGTCCGGCCAGTGCTTGCTCTTGGTGCGGTTGATGATGACCTGAGCAACTGCCAGTTGCCCCTTGTGGCTCTCGCCGCGCGCCTCGAAATAGACCGCTGTGGCAAGACAGTGCAGTTCGCGGCGCGAATACTTGATCTTGCCGCGCGACTCGCCGTCTTTCCACGACTCGTCAGGTACGCTGCGAGGCTCGGGAAGCCGATAAACGGCGGCGCGGGCGGCCTCTTCTGCCTCTTGGTAGACTTTCGGCAGATTCGGCCGGGGAACGAGCGCGGCATAGATGACGGGAACGAGCGTGCCCGTGCCGGTGTTCTGCGGGCGCTGCGGAGGCAGCGCGGCCAACATGGTCCGACCCGCCGGCTCGTGCACACGGCCACCCTTGACGAAATCCGAATAGAAGTTGGGCAACATCGCCATCATGGTCTGCCCGCCATTGCCCGTGGCTTCAGGGCTGGCAAAGGACGCGACCTGTCGCGTTTCGACTTCGTCGCTGAACAAGACGGCACTGAAACGGCGGAAGACGTTCGGCTTCTTCTCAACGTCGCGGATCAGATCGTTGCGATGGCGCGACATGAGGAAATCCCCCTTGCCGGCCCGATTGACCTCGGGGAAGACCGGATCGTCGCCGATACGGCCTGTTGAAGCGGTTTCGTCGACGAAGCCGCGAAGCGATGCGTTGATAATCGCGCCCGTCGTCCGGTCGGACTGAATGACGTCGGACAGATCGGTGCCTTGTGCCGGCACGCGCGCTTCATATGCGGCGGTTTGCCGGTTCGGACTCAGCGAGTTGGTGCCGGTGCTCTTGGTCGCCGCATGATCAGACGACACCGGCGGTGCTTTGACATGCACCATCCAGCGTTCAGTTTCGGCAATTCCAGACGTCAGCAAGCTCGCCGTGTCTTGATAGGCGATCTTGCCGGTCGACTGGAAAAAGAAAGCTGCGCTGGCCAAAAGGGGCAGCGCCGCCTTGGTCACGGCACCGAAGGTCATCCCCCGACCCAAGTCACGCTCACGCAACACCCATAAACCCCACTTCAATCTAGGTACCGGCGCGGGTACTGAGGCAATGTGGCGGAATAACGACATTGTTAAGCCCCGCGGTCGCGGCATGCCGAAAGCCCCTCTCCGGTTCCGATCGACGCATTGAGCCGTAAAAACGTTTACGGGTACTTAACTGTCTGATTGGATTTACTTTTTGTTCATGATATTCGCGCCGCAAGTTGACGATAAAGCTTTGAGAATACGGAATATTTTGCGGCTTGGTGAGAAAGTCTTTACGATGATCTTCAAACAACCGGCGTTTGCCAGTGACGCTCAAGATCAAGAAGAATTCTCCGCTCGGTGGCAAATGGCCCCTCGTTGTGGGCAGAACCGAGATTTCTCTTTAGGTGTGACAAACCTGCATCACCAAATCGGGCGGCGACAGCGAGTTCGATCCAGCGCTCTGGGTCGGGTCGCTTGGCATACGCGGCAATTTTTGAGACCTGATCGACGAGATCGGCGATGCCCTCGCCGGTCTCCGCAGACAGAGCGATAACAGGGACCGCCCGCTGACCGAGCGACAGGGCGCCCTCGACTTCTGCCGCGGCCAGACGCGCAGCCGCGCCTATGTCGGATTTTGTGACCGAGATCAGATCCGGCATTTCCATAATACCGGCTTTCATGAACTGTAGGCTGTCACCCGATCCAGGCTGGATGCACAGCAGTGTCACGTCGGCGACCACACCAATATCGGCTTCCGACTGACCAACACCGACGCTTTCGACGATCACCTGATTGAAAACCGCACGCATCAGGATGGCGGCCGCAATCGCAGCCTCGGACAGTCCTCCCAGCCGGTCGCCGGCCGCCATTGAGCGCACGAAGACGCCGATGTCTTCCGGATCGACCTTGAGCCGCGTGCGATCACCGAGAAGCGCGCCACCGCTCACCCGCGACGATGGGTCGATTGCCAACACGCCGACCGTTTCGCCGCGTGCGCGATAGGCGTCGATCAGGGCTTTGGTGAGCGTCGATTTTCCAACCCCGGGCGGTCCGGTCAGGCCCAGGACCTGTCCCTTGGCGTCGGCGTAGGCTGCGTCAAGAAGCTCGACAGCATTGTCAGCGAAGCGATCCTTTTCGATTTCGGAAAGGGTGCGCGCCAGCGCAGGTTTTCCACCGTCGCGTATATCTCCTAGCGCGGTCATCGACCTACGGACCAAGAAGGCCGAGCGCTTCCGTGAGCGGATAAAAGCCGGCGGCCACGATGAAGGCAATGGCCGCCCCAATCGCGAGATGCCGCTCGGTGACGGTGGTGCGAAGGCGCGGCGGCAGCATGAAGTAGACCGGCACGCCGACGATCACCAGGGCAAGCCCGCCCCAATGGCCCGAATGCGATCCGGCGACAACCCCCAGTCCCAGGCAGCCGAAATACCACAGCAGAAGCGTCATGCGGTATCGGCGTCCGCCGCCATTGCGGCTTGCGCCGCGGCCAACCGGGCAATCGGCACACGGAACGGGGAGCAAGACACATAATCCAGTCCGATCGTTTCGCAGAAGGCGATCGAGCGCGGATCGCCGCCATGCTCGCCGCAAATGCCTAGCTTGATATCCGGCCGAGCCGTGCGTCCGCGCTCACTGGCGATCTTGACCAGCTCGCCTACGCCGTCGGGATCAAGCGTGACGAAGGGATCGTCGATGAACAGTTCACGCTGCACGTAGGTGCCCAGAAAGGACGCGGCGTCGTCGCGGCTGATGCCATAGGTGGTCTGCGTGAGGTCGTTGGTGCCGAAGGAGAAGAACGCGGCCGTCTCGGCAATCTCGCCTGCCATCAGCGCGGCGCGCGGCAACTCGATCATTGTGCCGACAGTGTAGGTAATCGTCTGGCCAGTCTCCTTCATCACCTCGTCCGCCGTGCTGTGCACGATGCCTGCGATCAGGTCCAACTCCGCCTTGGTCGCAACCAGCGGCACCATGATCTCCGGCTCGACCGGCTGCCCGGCCGTCTTGGACGCGGCGATGGCCGCTTCGAAGATCGCACGGGCCTGCATCTCAGGTATCTCGGGATAGGAGATGGCCAGCCGGCAACCGCGATGGCCGAGCATCGGGTTAAACTCCGACAGCGCCCCGACGCGCAGGCGAAGGATGTCGGCATCGACGCCGAGCGATGCCGCAACCTCGGCGATGTCTTCCGCCGAATGAGGCAGGAATTCGTGCAAAGGCGGATCGAGAAGGCGAATGGTCACCGGCTGGCCGGCCATGATCTCGAATAGCTCCTCGAAATCGGCCCGCTGTACCGGCAGGAGTTTGTCGAGTGCTTTGCGGCGACCCTCGGGCTCTTCGGCCAAGATCATTTGGCGCACCGCCATGATCCGATCGGCATCGAAGAACATGTGCTCGGTGCGGCAAAGGCCGATGCCCTCCGCGCCATAGTTTCGGGCCGTCTGAGCGTCGTGCGGCGTTTCGGCATTGGCCCGCACCGCCATGCCTCCCACACCTTCAGCCCACTCCATGAGTCTGGCGAATTCGCCGGTGAGTTCGGGCTGCAGCATCGGAACGGCGCCGGCCAAGACCTCGCCGGTCGACCCGTCCAGCGTGATGATATCGCCGGCCTTAAACGCGCGACCCTCTGCAATCAGCGTTCCGGCGGCATAGTCGACTTGCAACGCGCCGGCCCCGGACACGCATGGCGTTCCCATACCGCGGGCAACAACGGCAGCATGGCTTGTCATGCCGCCGCGTGTCGTCAATATGCCGCGCGCGGCATGCATGCCGTGGATGTCTTCAGGGCTCGTCTCGACGCGCACCAAGATGACGTCTTCCTCACGCGCCTTTGCCTCCTCCGCAGCTTCCGACGTAAACACAATCGCGCCCGATGCCGCGCCGGGCGAGGCCGGCAGGCCGGTGGCGACCACATCCCGCTTGGCGTTCGGATCGATCGTTGGATGCAGCAATTGATCGAGCGCTGCCGGATCGATCCGCGACACCGCCTCATCTTTGGTAATCATGCCGGCTTCGGCCATCTCGACGGCGATCTTCAGCGCCGCCTTCGTGGTGCGCTTGCCGGCTCGCGTCTGAAGCATCCACAACCGGCCGTCCTCGATTGTGAACTCAAGATCCTGCATGTCGCGATAATGAGCTTCCAGCGTGTGGCAGATCTCGCGAAACTGGCTAAACGCCTCAGGCATCGCCGCTTCCAGGGACGCCTTGTCCGAGCCCGACGCGAGCCGTGCGTCTTCCGTCAGGCTTTGCGGCGTGCGGATGCCGGCAACGACATCCTCGCCCTGGGCATTGATGAGGAATTCGCCATAAAGGGCATTTTCTCCGGTGGACGGATTGCGGGTGAAGGCGACGCCGGTCGCCGATGTCTCTCCGGTGTTTCCGAACACCATGGACTGGACATTGACCGCCGTGCCCCAATCCTCGGGGATTGCGTGGAGCCGGCGGTAGGTCACGGCGCGCGGCGTCATCCAGGACCGGAAGACAGCGCCGATCGCACCCTTGAGCTGCGTCGTTGGGTCCTGCGGAAACACCTCGTCGGTCTCGTCCTCGACCAGCTCCTTGTAGCGGACAATGACGTCCTTGAGATGATCGGCGCTCAGCTCCGTGTCATCCTCGAAACCGTTCGCCGACTTGATGTCCTCCAGGATGTCCTCGAAATCGTGATGATCGACATCCAGCACGACGTCCGCATACATTTGGATGAAGCGGCGATAGGAATCATACGCGAAGCGGGCATCGCCCGACTGCGCGGCAAGCGTCTCGACGGTTTCGTCATTGAGGCCGAGATTGAGCACGGTGTCCATCATGCCTGGCATCGATGCGCGCGCACCCGAGCGAACCGATACGAGAAGCGGATTGGCGGTGTCGCCAAAGCGCTTCCCGGTCAATGACCCAATGTGATCGAGGGCCTTTGTCAGTTCGCCATCGAGAGAGTCCGGATAAGTGTGTTCGTTGTCGTAGAAATGGGCACAGACCTCGGTCGTAATCGTGAAACCCGGCGGAACGGGAAGCCCGAGCGCCGCCATTTCAGCCAGATTGGCACCCTTTCCGCCCAAGAGGTCGCGCATGTCCGCGCGCCCTTCGGCCGAACCACCGCCAAAGGTGTAGACCCACTGCACCCGCTTATCCCCCGATTCTCGTTGGTGCGGCGCACAATCGCGCCGTGACAGGCGCGTGTAAAGCCGGTTTTAGGGAATTTCCTCAAGCCGGACAGCCTGGATCTAACTGGCGCGCAACGTCTCCGGTACGGCGTCCCACAAATTGTCCAGCCCAGCGACGAAAATTCCCGGAAAAGCAATCCGGTCTCGGCGCACATTCAAAACGAAGACGTGGGTGAAGTTCATCGTAAGGACGGGAACAAGCCCCATGGGTTCGACCGCGAACGCCAATCCTTTCAGCGGAATGACCGTGCGCTTGGCCGCATAGTAGCGGCCATTGAACAAAACGGTTTGCCCGCGCGTGATCTCGATGGTCTCGTCGTCGATCACAACGGTGATCGTCGCAAAGAGAAGCCGAATGGACTCAAGCATCAGCCATCCCACGATCACCGCGCTTCCCAAAAGTTCGATATGAGCGCCAAGCGAAACAATCATCCGCACGATGATGGCCAGCAGCAGCGCCAGAACCGTGATGTTCACGATCGT
>JANQPO010000010.1 GCA_028289445.1 Tepidamorphaceae bacterium | reverse complement strand
GGGCGAGGATTGAGCGCGATCAGGCGTCCAACGGGGCGAAACCCTGCGGGCCGGGTCATTTTGCGCCAATATGCTTTGAAAAAATGCTCGGCCGATGCTTTGGCATCGCCCTGTGCTTTTTCCTCGATCTTGACGCAAAATGCCCTCGGTAGAATGCTGCAATAGTACCGCCCGATGCTCTAGTCCGCGCCACGTACGAGGAGACTGTTATGTACAAACTTCAAAGCTGGGCCGAGAGCACCGCCCGCCTCATCGACGTTGCGACAGGCCGGGCACCGGCCGATCTGGTTATCCGCAACGGACGCTGGGTGAACGTGCATTCGGGCGAGATCATCGGCGGCACCGATGTCGCGATCGCCGCCGGCCGCTTCGCCTATGTCGGTCCGGACGCGGGACATGCCATCGGCGATGAGACGAAGGCGATCGATGCCGACGGCGCCTATCTCGTTCCGGGGTTGTGCGACGCCCACATGCACGTCGAAAGCGGCATGGTGACCGTCACTGAGTTCTGCCGCGCCGTCATTCCCCACGGCACGACCTCGATGTTCATCGATCCCCACGAGATCGCCAATGTGCTTGGTATGGAGGGCGTTCGGCTGATGCACGACGAGGCGATGGCGATGCCGATCAACGTCTTCGTTCAGATGCCGAGCTGTGTGCCGTCTGCGCCGGGACTGGAAAACGCCGGCGCTGCCATCGGACCCGACGACGTCGCCGAAGCGATGGCCTGGCCGGGCATTATCGGGCTCGGTGAGGTGATGAACTTTCCAGGTGTCGCTGGCGGCGACCCGACGATGCTGGGTGAGATCGCCGCCACGATGAATGCCGACAAGACCGTTGGCGGTCACTACGCATCGCCCGATCTCGGACCGGCGTTTCACGGCTATGTTGCCGGTGGTCCGGCCGACGATCACGAGGGAACGCGTGCTGAAGACGCCATCGCCCGCGTGCGCCAGGGGATGCGCGCCATGCTTCGCCTCGGTTCGGCCTGGTACGATGTGGCGAGCCAAGTTCGTGCGGTGACGGAGTACGGCCTCGATCCGCGCAATTTCATCCTGTGTACCGACGACAGCCACTCCGGTACGCTGGTCAACGACGGACACATGAACCGGGTCGTGCGCCACGCCATCGCGCAGGGGCTGAAACCCATCACGGCGATTCAGATGGCAACCCTGAACACAGCCCAGCATTTCGGCCTGGAGCGCGAGTTGGGTTCGATCACGCCCGGACGTCGCGGTGACCTGATCATGACGACGAGCCTCGTCGATCTGCCGATCGACACGGTCATCGCGCGGGGCAAGGTCCTTGCCGAAGCCGGTGCGCTGACACAGGACATTCCGCCGGCCACCTATCCCGATCACGCGATCAACACGGTCAAGCTTGGCAAGGCGCTGTCTGCGGAAGACTTCGATATTACGGCTCCGGCGGGCGCCAATACCGTCAGAGCGCGGGTCATTGGTGTCATCGAGAACCAAGCGCCGACCAAGGCCCTTGAAGCGGACTTGCCGGTTGAGGGCGGCTTGGCTATCGGCGATCGATCCAACGATGTTTGCCAGATCGCGCTGGTCGAACGCCATCGCGCGACCGGGGACGTGACCAATGGCTTCGTCTCGGGTTTCGGCTACACGGCAAACTGCGCGGTGGCGTCAACCGTCGCCCATGACAGTCATCACATGATCGTCGTCGGCACGTCGAAAACGGATATGGCGGCGGCGGCCAACCGGCTGGCTGAGGTGGGCGGCGGCGTGACCGTCTGGCGCGACGGCGAGGAATTGGCGCTGGTTGAGCTGCCGATCGCCGGCTTGATGTCGATCGAACGGGCCGAGATCGTTGCCAAGAAGGCGGACGGCGTCGTCGAAGCCATGCGCGCATGCGGCTGCACGCTCAACAACGCCTATATGCAGCACTCGCTGCTTGCGCTGGTCGTGATCCCGGAACTGCGGATTTCCGACGCCGGGATCGTCGACGTTACCCGGTTCGAGAAAGTCGATTTGTTCGTCTAAAGCGGAATGCGTTCAAATGGAATCATTCCCCTACTGCGTCATCCCGGGCGCGGTGCAGCACTTTGGTGATGCGCCGCAGAACCGGGATCGCACTGTCAGTAACGCAGGTGCCATACATCGATCGATCCCGGATCAGCGCAGCAGCATGTCATGCCGCAGCGCGTCCGGGATGACGTTCTGGGAACGTTGTCATCCCAACTAAGACGTAGCGATGAGGCGTCTGTACACGACTAGAGCATTTTCGGCGAAGGTCGAGTCACCGAAAGCGCTCTATCTCTTTGATTTTGAGCATGTTCTTGTCCGAAAACCGCACACACTTTTCGGGAACATGCCCTAGATCGCCCGGGGCCGAGAACAGTAACGCGCATCTCACCGCTGCTTTGTCATCCCCGGCCGGAACGCAGTGGAGTGCCGGGATCGTTCAAAGGCAGATCTCGTCGTAGCGATCACGCCAACCCGGATTAGTCTCGGCGATGAGTGAATCTTTCCACTCGCGACGCCATCTCTTAAGCCGTTTTTCTCGCAGAATCGCATCCGCCGGCTGGTCATGGCACTCGAAGTACACCAGCGTCTTGATGCCATAACGCACCGTATACCCAGGTATCGCGCCGGTCCGGTGCTCGTGGAAACGGCGGACGAGATCGCTCGTCACGCCAACATAGAGCGCACCGTGTTTCCGATTGGCGAGAATGTAGACCCACATGTTTCGAATATACCCGATCCCGGATAAGCGCAGTTGCGCTTTCCGGGATGACAGACTGGAACCGTTTTCGTCCTGGACGAAGCGCGGCAACACTATCCATCCGACGCTTTGTCATCCCGGCCGTAGCGCAGCGAAGAGCCGGGATCGCTTGACGCTACCGCACCAGGTGTCGGGTAAGCCGTTGCTCCAGCCGATCCCAGATCCGGCGCAACGTCTCGACGATGGCCAGATACATCAGCGCGGCCCACAAATAGACCTGGAAATCGAACGACCGGGAGAAGGCGAGGCGGGTCTCGCCCATCAAATCGAACACGGTGATGATGCTGGCGATTGCCGATCCCTTGATCATCAGGATGATCTCGTTGCCGAGCGGCCTGAGTGCAATCATCGCGGCTTGCGGAACGATGATCTTGAAAAACGTCACACGATCCGAAATGCCGAGCGCGCGCGCACCTTCCCACTGACCCTTAGGGATATTGCGCACGGCACCAAGATAGATTTCAGCCTGATAGGCGGATGTGTTCAACGTAAATGCGAAGATCGCGCAGTTGACGGCCTCGCGGAAGAACCACCACAGCCCGACTGCCTCAAGAGCCTCGCGGAACTGCCCGGCCCCGTAGTAGATCAGGAAGATCTGGGCCAAGAGCGGCGTGCCGCGCAGGAAATTGACGTAGCCGTAGCCCAGACCGGCCAGGATCAGATTCTCTGAATTCCGGGCAAAGGCCACAGGGACGGACAGGGCCGCGCCCAGCACGATGGACAGCCCTACGATCCAGACCGTCGTCCACAGCCCGCCGATCATACGTGGCAGGTAGCGGCTGACGAATTCGGCGTCATAACCGGCCGCGAAGTAGGCGACGCAGGACACCGCACACGCGATCCAGAAAATGGAAAAGACATAGCCGGCGACGCGGGCGCTCGTCCATTTGCGCGGTGGCGGCGGCGGGGCTTCCGTGATGGCGACGTCAGCGCTCATGAGCGGCTGGTCTCTCCGCGCCGCGTCCAGCGATCGATGCCGTCAAGTCCGATGGCCGAGATCACCGACAGCGCGAGATAGAGCAGACATGCCACAAGATAGAAGAAGAACGGTTCCTTGGTGGCGCCGACGGCAACACTGGTGCGCCGAAGCAAGTCATCGAGCGCGATGACGGAGACAAGCGACGTGCCCTTGAGGTGCACTAGCCAGAGATTGGACAGGCCCGGAAGCGCGAGCCGGATGAGTTGCGGCACAACGATGAGCCGCAGGGTCTTCAAGCGCGACAAGCCAAGCGCTTGGCCGGCTTCGAACTGTCCGTCCGGTATGCCCTTGAACGCCGACAGGAAAACTTCGCTGGCATAGGCCGCAAAGACCAGACCGAGAGCGATAACACCGGCCAAGAAGCCGGAGATCTCAACATACTGGTCGGAGAAAAGGCCCCAGAGCCTTTGCAGGAGGATCTGGCCGCCATAGTAGACGATGAACAGGGTCAGCAGCTCAGGAAGACCGCGAAAGATGGTGGTAAAGACGTTGCATGCGGCCTGGAGACTGGGTTCGCTCGACCGCACGCCAAGCGCGATGAAAAAGCCGAGAATGAGACCGAATGGCAGCGTCGCGATCGCCAAGCGCACGGTCAACCAGAGGCCGGCGGCGATCTCGTCGCCCCACCCGTCAGGCCCGAAAGCCAGGAGACCGAACAGCTCGGTCATAAATCCGTCCGGCGGGTCCGTCCCGGCGCATCATGCGATGCGCCGGGCGCCCCAACGAGTTCGGCCTAGTAGACCGAGAACTCGAAATACTTGTCGTTGATTTCCTTATAGGTGCCGTTGGCGATGATCGCCTGGATTGCGGTGTTGAACATTTCGCGCAGGTCGTCCTCGCCCTTGCGCACAGCAATTCCGGCCCCTTCGCCGAAATACCTCGGATCGTTCTCGACGGCACCGACCATGATGCAGCAGCCGCCGTCATCCGTCTTCAGCCATTCGCCAAGCACCACGGAATCGGCCATCACGGCGTCCAGGCGCCCCGATGCCAGGTCGAGATTGGCCTCGTCCTGGGTGGTGTAGAGCTTGATCGTGGAGTCGGTGTAGGTGTCTTCCAGGAAGGTCGCGTGCGTGGTCGCCGACTGCGCGCCAATGGTCTTGCCGGAAAGCGAGGCAGGGTCGGTCGCTGAAAGCGCGGTGTCCTTCGGTGCGATCAGGGCCGGCGGTGTCGAGTAGTACTTGCCGGTGAAGTCGACCTTTTCTTTGCGTTCGGCCGTGATCGACATGGACGCGATGATCGCGTCGTACTTGTTCGCCAGAAGCGCCGGGATGATGCCGTCCCAATCCTGCGCGACGAACTCGCATTCGACTTTCATTTCAGCACACAGCGCCTTGGCGATGTCGACGTCGAAGCCTTGCAACTCGCCGTTGGTGTCGACGAAGTTGAAGGGTGGGTAGGCGCCTTCCGTGCCGATACGGACCTTGGTCCAGTCAGACGCCATGGCCGCGCCGGTGAGGCCGGCGACCGCGAGTGCGGCGGCGGCTAGATGAATCGCAATACGCATGAAAATCCCTCTCGTTGATCAATGCCATATTGTTGTTTTCGTCGCCGGACGGCGGACAGGGTCACCCGCCCGATGACGTTGGCGCCATTTCGGCCGATTTTGAGAGGATTTGCAAGGCGCTTGCGCGCAAGGGTCCGTGGTCAGGCGCGGTACGGTCGGATCATCCTGGCAAATGTGCCGTCCCGATCGACGACCAAATGTTTGACCACCCCCACGATATGAAGCGCGAAAAGCGGGATCAGCGCATGTGCGGCGAAATCGTGCACCTCTTCCATGGCGTCTTCGAGCCAGGCGACCTGACCGATTGGGCTTGGGATTTCGAACACTCCGAAAAAGCCCAGAGGGCGCCCGGCGGACCACTGTGCCAGGGGGCCGGAGATGATCGCGACCAGGATCGCAACGAGCATCAGGTAAAGGACGAGTGCGGCAACCCGATCGAGGATCGGATGCGACGTCATCGGCTTTGGCTTGCCGTTGCCGAACCGCCAGAAGACCCGAACGAAAAGAAGCGGCAACGCGATCAGCCCGATGGAGATATGCAGCATCAAGATCTCGCGACGTTCGGGCCCGCGCAGCTCTTCCATCTGCTGACCGATCACAAACATCGCAATGACCAGAACGGCGCCGGCCCAATGCAGGGCTATCGATGCCCAGCCGTAACTCTTCTCCGAATCCCGCAAAGCCATGTCGACCTCCGATGCTCAGGCAGCGGACCCTAGGCGCACGGGCGACGGCGAGACAACTTAACGATTGGTCATGTTATGCCGAAGGCGGAGAACGGTCTGAAGATCACGGGGTCGCCCGGCGCGATGGCCGTCACGTCCTCGGCGATTTCGATCAATCCGTCAGCAGCGCGCAGTCCGGAGATCAGCCCCGAGCCGTCGCGCGGGAACTTATCGACGCCGACTGCGACGCCATCTTCGGTGGCGAGAATGCCGCGCAAGAATTCGCGGCGATCCGGTTTCTTCTTCATCGAGAACCGAGCGGGAAGGGCAAACCCTTCGGCGTCCGGCCAATCGGCGCCTTGCAGCATATGGATCGCCGGACGCAGATAAAGAAGCGCGCAGACAAAGACCGCGACCGGGTTGCCTGGTAGACCGAAAATAGCTGTGTCGCCGATTTGTCCGAGAATCAGCGGTCGCCCCGGTTTGATCGCCAATTGCCAGAGATGGCGCTTTCCGAAACTGTCCAGCACCTCGACGATGTGGTCTTCCTCGCCACGGCTGGCGCCGCCGGACGTGACGATGATGTCATGATCGGCCGCTGTGCTTTGTATTGCGCTGGCGACGGCCTCGCGGTCGTCGGGAAGCCGGCCCTTGTCGACGATCCGCCCCGGCCAATGATCCAAAAGCGCCGCCAGCATGGCACGGTTGGAATCGTAGATCTGGCCATCTGCGGCAAGGTTGCCCGGCTCGACGATCTCGTCGCCAGTCGAAAACACGGCAATCCTGAGCGGCTTGCGGCACGTTGCTTCAGTCAGGCCCTGTGACGCCAGCGTCCCGATATCCGCCGCGGTCAGCCGCTGTCCGGCCTTGGCGACGGTGTCGCCGGATGTGACGTCTTCGCCGGCGCGGCGGCGATTGGCGCCCGGCTTCAATCCGGGTGGGATCGTCACGATGTCGCCGTCGCGCGCGCAGTCCTCCTGCATGGCGACCGTGTCGGCACCGGCTGGAAGGAATGCGCCGGTGAAGATACGCACGGCTTCGCCCGCCTTGAGCGCGGCATCGGGCCAGTCTCCAGCGGCCAGCCGCATTGCGACCCGCAGCTTTCCATCGTCGGCCGCATAGTCGGCGTGGGAAAAGGCGTAGCCGTCGACGGCGGCGTTGTCGTGTGGCGGAACGCTCCGCGAAGCGGCGACATCCACCGCCAGAACCCGACCCGACAGCGAGCCAAGCGGCACGGTCTCGGCGTCGCACACGCCGGTCAGGCGTCGACGTAGATGATCGAGCACCTCGTGGTGACGCAGCCGGTCCTTGTCGTGCAGGAAACAGTCGTCGAGAAGGCGCCGGTCCGTCATGCCGCGCCAAGCCTCAAATGCCGGGCGATGAAATCGGCGATCTCGCCAATGTCGTCCAGACCGAAGACCGGCCGCCCGGCGTGGTCCAGAGCGTGATCGCTGGCGATCGCGACGATGCTGTCGTCGCCCTCGAAGATCGGCGCACCGTCTTTGGCGGCCCGCCGTCGGCACTCGATCTTGGGATGACCTTCGCGCTTATAGCCCTCAATCAGGATCAGATCGCAGGGCGACAGGCGCGGCAAAATGGCGTCCAGCGTCGGCTCTTCGCTGTCCGGCGCGATTTCGTGCATCAGCGCCCAGCGTGCGCCGGAGACGATAGCGACCTCGCGCGCACCGGCCAGGCGGTGGCGATGGGAATCGGCGCCAGGCTTATCGATGTCGAAGGCATGGTGAGCGTGCTTGACGGTCGAAACCGTCAGGCCGCGCGCGGTGAACTCGCCGACCAGACGTTCGACCAGCGTCGTCTTGCCGGAGTTTTTCCACCCGGTCACGCCGAACACCGGCGGTGTCATGACACCGTCTCCAGCGTCTCTAGGGCCACGGCGATTTTCGCCGCGTCTTCAATGTCTTCCGGGCGATTGATGTTAAAGAACGGATCGAAGCGCAGCGCTCCGGCACGGGCCTCGGGAAAGGCGACATTGGCCCGCTGATGCCGGTCCACCCAGGCCAGAACCTTGCGCGTTTCGCCGGCGGTGAGGAAAGCACGCAGATCGTCGGTAAGCGCTACTGGCCACAGACCGAAAACCGGGTGGGTCTTGCCGCCGGAACTGGCCAACGCGATCGTTTCTTCGCTATCGCCGGCCGCGTCCATGAGCCGCTCGACCAAGTCCTCCGGAAAGAACGGTGTGTCGCCGGCCACGGTCACGACGGATCGCGCCGTTGGAACATGCGCGCCTGCCCAGTCCATGCCGGCCAGAACGCCGGCAAGCGGCCCGGCGAAATCGGCGATGGAGTCGGCGACCACGGGTAGTTCGTAAGCGGAGAACCGGGTTGGGTCGCCATTGGCGTTGAGCGCCAGCGCGGCAACCTGTGGCTTCAGCCGATCGATGACGCGGTCGAGCATCGGGCGTCCCGCGATCGGCTTCAGGGCCTTGTCGCCGCCGCCCATGCGTCGCGCCTGACCGCCTGCGAGGATGATTCCCGCCACGGATGCCGAACCAGTCATGTCCGTCATTCCGCCGCGTCGCGCTCGCGCGCCCCCTTGCGATGATGGCGCTCATCCTCGTCGGGCAGGTGGTCGAGGTCGAAGACGATCCGCTCTTGACCCGACAGCACGACGAACCGCCGGCCGCGTGCTCGGCCGATGAGTGTCAGGCCCGCCTGTCGCGCCAGTTCGACACCCCAGGCGGTGAAGCCGGAGCGCGATACGAGGATGGGAATGCCCATTTTGACGGTCTTGATCACCATTTCCGACGTCAATCGGCCGGTGGTGTAGAAAATCTTCGAGGCCGGATCGACGTGGTTGAGGAGCATATAGCCAGCGATCTTGTCGACAGCGTTGTGGCGGCCGACATCCTCCATGTAAAGCAGCGGCTGGTCGGCCTCGCACAACACACAGCCATGGATCGCGCCGGCTTTCAGATAAAGGCTCGGCGTCATATTGATTCGTTTTGTCAGTGTCGCAAGCCAAGACGTTCTCAAGACTGCATTTTCCGGGAGATGAACGTCGTCCAGACTGTCCATGAGATCGCCGAAGACGGTGCCTTGTGCGCAGCCCGACGTGCGGACCTTCTTTTTCAGCTTCTCCTCGAAATCCGTCTCAGTCTCGGTGCGCACGACGACCACGCCGAGGTCATCGTCGACATCGATGCCGGAAATCTCCTCGGCATCGCCGACCATATTCTGGTTGAAGAGGTAGCCGGCCGCCAAGAGGTCGGGATGATCGCCAATCGTCATCATGGTGACGATTTCCTGGCGATTGAGAAACAGTGTCAGCGGCTGCTCGTTGACCACTGATGTCTCGATGCTTTCCCCCGTTTGATCAAGGCCCGTAACGCGTGTAGACAGCCGAGCGTCGTCGGGATCTGGTGCGATCAATGTCGGGCGGTCGGACAAGGTCTGATTCCTCTTTTCGCCGCAGGCGCGGCTCGAAAGTCGAACGCCTCGACCATGGTTGGGTTCCCATGACGCGGCAATCGCCTTAAATCGTTTGCATAATGACCAAGACGCGGGACGACGCAAGCCCGCCGACGGGCGGGCGGGGCGGTCTCTCTTCAATCATAGCGAAAGGTGTAGTGCGGTGGCGACGAGTGTGAAGGATCAGGTTCTGGAAGCGTTGAAGCGGGTGAAAGGCCCGGATCTTTCAGACAATGTCGTCGACCTGGGGCTGGTGTCCGACATCGTTGTTGCCAATGCCAAGGTCTATTTCTCCATTTCCGTGCCGGCGAACCGGGCCGAGGAGCTGGCGCCTCTGCGCGAGGCGGCCGAACGGGTGGCGACGGAAATCGACGGCATCGAGAAGGCCGTCGTCAGCCTGACGGCGGAAAAGGCGTCCGGACAGTTCGCAGCGGCACCGCAGCAAGCCGCAAGCCCGGTCGCCGCGCCGCCCCCCGCAGCCGCGAGTCCAGCAACCCCACCGCGCGTTTCGACAGGCGAAGCGCCGGAGCAAAAGCCCGGTGTGCCAGGCGTCAAGGCGATCATCGCGGTGGCGTCGGGCAAGGGCGGTGTCGGCAAATCGACGACAGCGGCCAATCTGGCGCTTGGCCTTCAGTCAATCGGCCTCAATGTCGGCGTGCTCGATGCCGACATCTACGGTCCGTCCATGCCGCGCATCTTCGCCATCACGGGGCGGCCCCAGGCCGTTGCCGGCCGCGTCTTGAAGCCGATGGAAGGGTTCGGCTTGAAGGTGATGTCCATGGGCTTCATGGTCGAGGAGGACACGCCGATGATCTGGCGCGGTCCCATGGTCATCTCGGCGCTGACGCAGATGCTGCGCGAGGTCGAGTGGGGCGAGCTTGATGTTTTGATCGTCGACATGCCGCCCGGCACCGGCGACGCCCAGCTCACCATGGCGCAGCAGGTGCCTCTGGCCGGCGCCGTCATCGTGTCGACACCACAGGACCTGGCATTGATCGACGCGCGCAAGGGTCTGAACATGTTCCGCCGGGTCGACGTTCCCGTTCTCGGGATCATCGAGAACATGAGCTACTTCGTGTGTCCCAGCTGCGGTGAGCGCTCGGACATCTTCGGGCATGGCGGCGCCAAGGCCGAAGCTGAGCGTCTCGGCACGCCGTTTCTGGGCGAGGTGCCGCTCACCATGGCGATCCGCGAAACCTCCGATGCCGGACAGCCGATCGTGGCCTCGGACCCGAAATCGGTTCACGCCGGAATCTATCGTGACATCGCCCGCAAGGTGTGGGATCAGATCGAGGGCGGAGCGGCACCACGCGCCGCGCCCAAGATCGTCATCGAAAGCTAGATCACGCCCTCGCGCCGCAACAGCGGACGGCCAATCATAGCGCCGGCGAACGAGATCAAAAGCGCCGCCGACATCACGAGAGCCATGGGCATTTGTGTGTCGTCCTGGATGGCGCCCACCAAAACAGTGGCGGCTGCGCCAATGAGGAGTTGGAACGCGCCGGACAGTCCAGCCGCCGCGCCGGCATGATCGGGGCGGATCGAGACGATATTGGCGGTCGCGTTCGGCAGCACGAGTCCGTTGGACACGGCCACGAACGTCATCGGCAGGAACAAGGATAGCGGGTGCAAGATGCCGAGGATGGCACTGGCGATCAGGCCGGCCACCGATGCAATGCCGATCACGCTACCGATCATGATCATTCGGTGGGGCCCGAACCGCTCGGAATAGCGCCCGGACAGAAAGTTGCCGGTCATGTAGCCGATCGCGCCGAGCGGGAAGTATTGGCCGTAAACCCGTGGCGGCAGGCCCATGAGATCGACCGCGATATAAGGCGCCGCCGCCAGGAACGTAAAGAACGAGGCGCTGGCGAACGACAGGACGCCGGCATAGGTCCAAAACGCCGGCGAGGCGAAGAGGATCCGGGCACCGGCAAAGAGCGGCCCAAAACCGGCGCCCGCCGTTCGCGACGTGTTGGTTTCGCGCATCGCCAGATACGTAACGGCGAAGATTGCCGAGCCAAGAATGATGAGCGCGATGAAGCTCGACTGCCAACCATAGTGTTCGTCGAGAACGCCGCCGAAATAGGGCGCCAGCATCGGCCCGACGACCATGCCCATGGTGACATAGCCGATCATGCTGGCGGACTTCGACCGGTCGTAGCAGTCGCGGATAACCGCGCGGGTCAAAACCAAGCCAGACGCGCCGCCGATTCCTTGAATCATGCGGGCGGCAATCAGCAATTCGATCGTCGGCGCGAAAGCGGCAAGCGCCGATCCGACGACGAACAGCACAAGACCGATCAAAAGCAGAGGCCGTCGTCCGTACCGATCCGAGAGCGGTCCGAACACCACCTGCGAGATCGCCATCGCCACCAGATAGAATGTGAGGGTGAGCTGCACCGTGGCGTAGTCAACGTTGAACACCGCCTGCATGCCCGGCATCGACGGCATGAAGATGTTGAGCGCCACCGGCCCGACCGTTGCGATCAGGATCAACAGCAAAACGGGGGGACGAAGACCGACGGCTTCGGCTTGCGGGATGGACATCAAGACTCACTGGCGTGAAGCGGGGTGCATTGCCGCTCGACCTCCCGATATAGGCGTTTTTTCACCGTTCGCCTATGGGGCGGATGCGCGGCGGGCGATGGCATGCTCGCGATGGAACACATAGAGCCCGCTTCCGACGATGAGCGCCGTCCCGGCAAAGGCCGGCAGGTCGGGCCACTCCGCCCAAATCAGCGCGCCATAGGCGATTGCCCAAACCATGACCGTGTAGCGGAACGGCGCGATGACGGACAGCTCGGCGATACGCGCGGCGACCAGAATGAAGAAATAGCCCGCCAAGATGAATATCGAGGCGCAAGCCAGAAGTATTAGCTCGCGGGCGCCGAGCGCCTGCCAGTCCTCGAACGGCATGAGCGCGACGCCGAACAACGCGACAGCCATCGTTGTGAAGGCGGTGACGGAGGTGGAGGAAATAAAGGGAGGAATGAATCGGCTCAGGACATCGCGAAATGCCATCAGGACCACTGCGGCGACCGCGATCCACGACGCTGTGTTGAAGCCCTCAAGACCGGGCCGGACGACGAGCAGCATCCCCACGAAACCTGCCGCGACGGCGCTCCAGCGGCGCCAGCCGACCACTTCCTTTAAAAGAACCACGGCGAGGATCGTGATGAAGAGCGGCATAGTCTGGACGATCGCGGTCGCATTGGCGATCGGCAGTGCGAACAAAGCGGTGAGGTAGAGCAGCGTGGCGCCAACCTCGGCGCTCGTGCGGGCCAGCACCGACCAATGGCCGAGCCCGGCCGGCCTCAGTTCGCCGCGAAAGGCCAGGATGGCCAGCATGACGATCGACGCCAGCCCGCCACGCACCGCGATGATCTGCCCGGTCGGTAACGAATCGCTGGCCAGCTTCACGAACACGTCGTTGGTGATGTAGCCCGCCATTGCGGCACACATGGCCAGGATGCCAGCGAGATTGCGCGAGGCGCTCAAGATCGGACCCGTTCGGATTGGGCGGCGGAGCGCCCGTGTGGAGACCGTGTCCATACTCCGGTTTGCACCAAAAGAAAACGGCGCGCCGCTGCCGGCGCGCCGTTCTTGGGAGGAGAGGGTGGCCTATCGCCTGGAGGCATCCTCTGGCGATGAAAAAATCTCATTCACTTTGCGTCCGATCGTGCGCATGAAGCTGTGAAAGGCGCGCGACCGCTCATAGCGTCCACGGGCGAGAAGATCAGGCATATCGTGAGCATTCGGCAGTTCGGCATTGAATCGCATGATATTTGCCCTTTCGATCAGGATGCACTTTGGGCTGGCGTTCAGCGGTGAAGGGAGAAATAGAGGCTGGCGTGGCTGGCGACAAACGCGTAATTTGCAGGTCTCGCATGAGGAAAATTCATGTCAAATCGACGCCTCCCACCGCTCAATGCCCTGCGCGCCTTCGAGGCGACGGCGCGCCATTTGTCGTTCGCCAAGGCGGCTGAAGAACTGAACCTGACGCCTTCGGCGATCAGTCATCAGGTCAAGGCGTTGGAGGAGACGATTGGCACGCCTTTATTCGAGCGCCTGAACCGATCGATTCGGCTCACCGACGCCGGTCTTCGGGCGCTGCCGCATCTGCGCGACGGATTCGATCGGTTGCGCGATGGCGTCGCAGAATGGGAGGCGGAGTCCACCGATCATGTCCTTGTCGTCTCGACGGGTCCGGCGTTCGCCGCCAAATGGCTGGCGCCACGCGTTTATCGCTTCGTCGATCGTCATCCGGAGATCGATTTGCGCATCGCGGCGAGCCTGAAGCGATCGGACTTCCGCAATGACCGGGTCGATGCCGTTATCCGGTTCGGTGGCGGCGATTATCCTGGCGAACATACGGAGCGCCTCTTCGGCGATGCAGTCCTGCCGCTGGCCAGTCCCGATCTTGTCGCTGGCGATCCGCCGCTCCGCTCACCCGGCGATCTGGCCCGGCACACCTTGTTGCATGACGATTCCATGGCCTTCATGCCGAATCCGATCAAATGGGTCGATTGGCTTGAGGCGGCTGGTGTTTCAGGCGTCAACGCCGAGCGCGGGCCGCGCTTCAGCCACGCCGATCACGGGCTCGATGCGGCGATCGACGGCGCGGGGGTGGTGCTGGGGCGCGACGTGTTGGCGGAGCGCGATATCAGGCGAGGGACGCTGGTGGCGCCGTTCGAACTGAAGATCCCAACCGGGGCGTCGTTCTGGTTCGTCTGCCCGCCATCCGCGTTGGAGCGAGAGAAGGTGAGGTTGTTTCGGGATTGGTTGTTTGGGGAGATTGAGAGCGCCTGAACGGCTCGCCTTCAATCCTACCCCCCCGTCACGCTCATGTGCCGGCCGACGGCCGGGCGGTTGGAGCGGCGGTCGATGACGAAGTCGTGGCCCTTGGGCTTGCGAGAAATCGCTTCGTCAATCGCTGCATAGAGAAGATCATTGCCTTCGGACCGCCGCAGCGGCGCCTTAAGGTCTGCAGCATCTTCCTGGCCGAGACACATATAGAGCGTACCCGTGCACGTCAGCCGGACGCGATTGCAGCTTTCGCAGAAATTGTGGGTCATCGGTGTGATGAAGCCGAGCCGGCCGCCGGTCTCCTTGATGCCGACATAACGGGCGGGCCCGCCGGTCTTATAGGGGATGTCTTCCAGGGAGAAGCTGTCCATAAGCCGGGCGCGCACGACCGAGAGTGGCAGATACTGGTCGGTCCGGTCGCCGTCGATGTCGCCGAGCGGCATGGTTTCGATGATCGTGAAGTCCATGCCGCGCCCGTGGGCCCAGCGAATCATCTCTTCCAACTCGTCTTCGTTGACGCCCTTGAGTGCCACAGCGTTGATCTTGACCTGCAGACCGGCGGCCTGTGCGGCATCGATTCCGGCCATCACTTTGCCGAGATCGCCCCAGCGGGTGATGGCCTTGAACTTGTCGGCGTCCATCGTGTCCATGGAGACGTTGATGCGCCGAACTCCGGCATCGTAGAGTTCATCGGCAAACCGCGCGAGCTGCGACCCGTTGGTTGTCACCGTCAGTTCGTCGAGGTCGCCGGTCTCGATCTTCTGGCCGAGCGAATGCACCAGGCTCATGATATTGCGCCGCACGAGAGGCTCGCCGCCAGTCAGCCGCAACCGCCTCACACCCTTTGCGATAAAAGCCGAACAAACCCGCTCAAGCTCTTCCAATGTCAGAATTTCCTTCTTCGGCAAGAAGGTCATGTTTTCCGACATACAGTAGACGCAGCGGAAGTCGCAGCGATCGGTCACGGAGACGCGCAGATAGGTCACATGCCGCCCAAATGGATCGATCATAGATCCAGGCTTTTGACTGGCATCCGTCTCGAACATGGCCGCTTCATTCCCCAAAATTGAACAATTCCAGACTTGCTGAAATCGGGCGCCGTTTCAACAGCTTGATCGTCTACCTAGGGAAGAAGATCGCGCCGATCAATGCGTGAGATCAAGCGGCCGCGACAAATTGCCCTAGCCATTCGTAGCCATTGCCAAGGTCGTCTAGTTTGGAATAATCTTAAAGTAGGAGGAGATGCCTACGTGGACCAGCCCGTTGAGGGCGTTCTGCAGCGGGACGACGTGAAGCCCGGGACGGAACAGCCCTGCGAAGAAGATCTCTTACGCGCGCATCTTTATCGCCTGCTTGCAGGATATTTGGCGCGTCCGCCTTCTGACGACCTGTTGAACGTCGCAGCCGGCCTCACCGGCGACGACCAAAGCGAGTTGGGCCGGGCGATCGCGGCACTGGCGAAAATCGCCGCTGGAACCGACGCGGCGACGGTCTCCCAGGAATATCACGATCTCTTCATCGGCTTGGGGCGCGGCGAACTCGTGCCCTACGGGTCCTATTACCTCACCGGCTTCTTGCACGAAAAGCCTTTGGCGCGGCTGCGCAGTGCCATGACCGAGATCGGCATGGAGCGCACGCCACAGGTGAAGGAGCCTGAGGATCACATCGCCGCAGTCTGCGACATCATGGCTGAGCTGATCGTGGGCGACTACGGCGTGCCGGCCGGTCTGACGGCGCAGCGCGATTTTTTCAACGACCATGTCGGCAATTGGGCGCCGCACTTCTTCCGCGATCTGGAGCGGGCGAAGGCGTCGGTCCTTTACGCCGCCATTGGGACGATTGGACGAGTTTTCATGGAGATCGAGCAAACCGCGTTCTCCATGGATTGAGCCGTTCCGCGCGTTCGGGCGGGACATCGAAGGGCGCTTAAGTGGGGCGCCGAAACGGAAAGGGAGAGACCCAATGTCTCAAAATCCAGATCGGGTGAAAGCCGATCGCCGATCCTTTCTCAAACTCGCCGGGATCACGACCGTGACCGGTGGTGCGGCGCTTGCCGCGTCTGGAAAGCCGGTCGACGCCGCCGAAGCGCCGCAAAGCGCCACGGCAGCGGGCTATCGGGAAACCGCGCACGTGAAGAAGGTTTACGACACCGCACGGTTTTGATCGAACGGGCCGCGCGGCACTGCGCGGTCGAAAAGTGCGTTTCGTAAGGAAACGCGAACCAAGGAGACGAACATGTTGAGGAAGAAGACAATTGGGGTTGCGAGAGGCCCCCGCTTGTCCTCTGCCCTTGCAGACATCGCCAACGCCACGTTGGACCGCCGGTCGTTCTTGCGCCGGTCCGGTCTTGCTGTCGGCGGATTGGCAGCCGCCGGACTGTCCAGCGGCATGGTGCGCAAGGCGGAAGCGCAGGCGGCAGGTGCCGGTGCGATCGAGATCAAGAAATCGGTCTGCACGCACTGCTCGGTCGGGTGCACCGTCTTGGCGGAAGTCCAGGGCGGCGTGTGGATCGGTCAGGAGCCTGGTTTCGATTCGCCGTTCAACCTCGGCGCCCACTGCGCCAAGGGCGCGGCGGTGCGCGAGCACGCCCATGGCGAGCGCCGGCTGAAGTATCCGACCAAGCTGGTCGACGGTAAATGGACCAAGGTCTCCTGGGACGAGGCGATCGAGGAAATCGGCAACAAGATGCTCGAAATCCGCGATGCCAGCGGTCCCGATTCGGTCTATTGGCTGGGCTCGGCGAAGCATAACAACGAGCAGGCCTATCTGTTCCGCAAGTTCTACGCCTTTTGGGGATCGAACAACGGCGATCACCAGGCGCGGATCTGTCACTCCACCACAGTCGCAGGTGTCGCCAACACCTGGGGCTACGGCGCGATGACGAATTCGTACAACGACATTCACAAGTCGCGCGCCATCTTCATCATCGGCGGTAATCCGGCCGAGGCTCACCCGGTCTCGCTTCTCCACGTCTTGAAGGCGAAGGAGGAGAACAACGCGCCGCTGATCGTCTGCGACCCGCGCTTTACACGCACGGCGGCCCACGCCGATGAGTTCGTGCGGTTCCGTCCAGGCACCGATGTCGGCCTGATCTGGGGCATTCTCTGGCACATTTTCGAGAATGGCTGGGAAGACAAGGAGTTCATCCGCCAGCGCGTCTGGGGCATGGACCAGATCAAGACCGAAGTTGCCAAGTGGACGCCGGAAGAGACCGAGCGGGTCACCGGAGTTCCGGGTTCGCAGCTTCGCCGCGTTGCCCGCACCATGGCGCTCAATCGTCCAGGCACCGTAATCTGGTGCATGGGCGGTACCCAGCACACCAACGGCAACAACAACACACGTGCCTACTGTGTGCTGCAATTGGCGCTCGGCAATATGGGTACGTCGGGTGGCGGAACCAACATTTTCCGCGGCCACGACAACGTCCAGGGTGCTACGGACCTCGGTGTCCTGTCGCACACGCTTCCGGGCTATTACGGCCTCAAGACCGGGTCGTGGAAGCACTGGGCCCGCGTGTGGGATGTCGACTACGACTATCTGCTCGGCCGGTTCGCCAGCAAGGAGCTGATGGAGTCGTCCGGCATTCCGGTGTCGCGCTGGATCGACGGCGTCTTGGAAGACAAGGACAAGATGGACCAGCCGGACAATGTCCGGGCCATGGTGTTCTGGGGTCACGCACCGAACTCGCAGACCCGTCTGCCGGAAATGAAGAAGGCGATGGAAAAGCTCGACCTGTTGGTCGTGGTGGATCCGTATCCGACGGTATCGGCCGTGCTGCACGACCGCACCGACGGCGTCTATCTCCTGCCGGCCTGCACGCAGTTCGAGACCTACGGCTCGGTGACGGCGTCGAACCGGTCCATCCAGTGGCGCGAGACTATCATCGAGCCACTGTTCGAGTCGCTCCCCGACGAAGTCATCATGGCTAAGTTGGCGAAGAAATTCGGCTTTGCCGATGAGTTCTTCAAAAACATCCAGATGGACGGCGAAGTGCCGCTCGTCGAGGACATCACGCGGGAGTTCAACCGCGGCATGTGGACCATCGGCTATACCGGCCAGTCGCCGGAGCGCCTCAAGGCCCACATGGCTCACCAACACACCTTCGACAAAACCACGCTGCAAGCGCGCGGCGGGCCGCTCGACGGTGAGTTCTATGGCCTGCCGTGGCCGTGCTGGGGAACGGCGGAGATGGGGCACACGGGTACGCCCAATCTCTACGACACCTCCCGGCCAGTGGCCGAGGGTGGCCTGTGTTTCCGCGCCCGGTTCGGGGTGGAGCGCGATGGCGACAATCTGCTTGCCGAGGGCTCCTATCCGGTCGGCTCGGAGATTCAGGACGGCTATCCCGAGTTTACCTATGCCATGCTCGAAAAGCTTGGCTGGCACACCGACCTGACGGCGGACGAAGCGGCGGCGATCGAAAAGGTTGCCGGCTCCTCCGACGCCGAGGCGATGGGCAAGGTGAACTGGAAGACCGACCTGTCCGGCGGTATTCAGCGTGTGGCGATCGCCCATGGCTGCGCGCCGTTCGGCAACGCCAAGGCGAGGGCGGTGGTTTGGACCTTCCCGGATCCGATCCCGCTGCACCGCGAGCCGCTCTACACCAACCGGCGGGACCTGCTCGACAAATATGCGACCTATGAGGACCGGCAGATGTACCGGCTCCCGACCGCCTATGCGTCGATCCAAGCCCAGGACTTCTCGGCCGACTTCCCGATCATCCTCACATCCGGCCGGCTGGTCGAATATGAGGGCGGGGGCGACGAGACCCGGTCCAATCCCTGGTTGGCTGAACTCCAGCAGGACATGTTCGTCGAGATCAACACCGCGGACGCCAACGATCTCGGCATTCGCGATGGCGAACAGGTCTGGGTGAAGAGCCCCGAGGGCGGTCAGGTCAAAGTCATGGCGATGGTGACCGAGCGGGTCGGCCAAGGCGTTGCCTTCATGCCGTTCCATTTCGGCGGTCACTTCCAGGGCGAAGACCGCAGAAGCAAATATCCCGAGGGCGCTGATCCCTATGTTCTCGGGGAGTCCTGTAACACCGCACAAACCTATGGCTACGATTCGGTGACCAACATGCAGGAAACCAAGGCCACTCTGTGCAGCATAGAGAGAGCTTAAGGAGGAAACGGCATGGGAGCCCGAATGAAGTTCCTGTGTGACGCTGAGCGCTGCATCGAGTGCAATGCCTGCGTCACCGCATGCAAGAACGAGAACGAGGTGCCATGGGGCGTGAACCGCCGGCGGGTTGTCACCATCAATGATGGCGAGCCCGGCGAACGGTCCATCTCTGTGGCCTGCATGCACTGCTCCGACGCGCCGTGCATGGCGGTGTGCCCGGTCGACTGCTTCTATCAGACCGATGAAGGCGTCGTCCTGCACTCCAAGGACCTGTGTATTGGTTGCGGATACTGCTTCTACGCGTGCCCGTTCGGCGCGCCGCAGTTCCCGCAAGCGTCCAACTTTGGGTCCAGAGGCAAGATGGACAAGTGCACGTTCTGCGCCGGCGGGCCGGAGCCCAACAACTCCTCCGCCGAGTTCATCAAGTACGGCCGCAACCGCCTGGCCGAGGGCAAATTGCCGCTGTGCGCGGAAATGTGCTCGACCAAGGCTCTGCTTGCCGGTGATGGCGACGTTGTGTCGAACATTTACCGCGAGCGGGTGATTGCCCGCGGCTTCGGTTCCGGTGCCTGGGGCTGGGGCTCAGCCTACGGCAATCCGGGCGGTTAGGACGCGAGTTAGGGCGGGAGTTTCCCTCGCGCCCCGCGTGAATGGCGGATCGGAGCAAGTGTTCCGATCCGCTTTCGTCTGAAACAGTGGGAGCCGGAGCTCTTAGTCCAACGCAGTTGCGCGGCGGAACGGAGTGCGGTTCAAAGGTTGGGGCCGGTCACAATGGATGAAGTGCGCAGCAGACGCATATCGCGACTGGCCCTGATTGGGACCTGTGCGGCGACAATGGTCGCGCTCGGCGGTTGCCGCGAGAGCGAGCAAGACCGGGCGCTTATCCTTGAGAAGGGCGTCTACAGCGGACCGGCTGACGAGCCTTTGGACGAAGAGACCCTGCGCGCCCTCAATCGACGTGGCGACGGCCAAAGAATGTAAGTGGGAGCTGACCAATGTCGCGGATAAAGCACCATCCGTTTCGTAAGTTTATTTTGACATTGGCGATTGTTTGTTTGGCCTTTGTCGCGTTCGAGCGTGAATCCTGGTCGCAAACGGAGGTCCCCGAGGCCTTGACCGAAAGTCCGGTTGCCGGGGCCGTTCCGGGAAATACACGTGGACTGACGTCCGATTCCGACCTGTGGCGTGCGGTGCGTCAGGGCGTAACAGGCAATGTTTCGATCCCCGACAAAAATGCCGGCACCTTGATTCAGTCCGAAGGTGAGTTGTGGCGCGCCATCCGAAACGGCCCGGTTTCGACCTACAGCGCCTACGCCATTTTGGGAACCATCGGCTTTCTGGCCCTGTTCTTTCTCCTACGCGGACGCATCCGGATCGAGGCGGGTCGCTCCGACACGCAGATCACCCGGTTCAAGGGTTGGGAGCGCACTGGACACTGGCTGATTGCCGTGTCGTTCATCGTCTTGGGTCTGACCGGCCTGAACCTGATGTTTGGACGTTACTTCCTACCCGATCTCATCGGCGCGGAAGCCTTTGGCGCCATCTCGCTTTGGGGCAAGTTCGCGCATAACTACGTCGCCTTCGCCTTCATGGCTGGCCTCGTGTGGGTTTTCCTGGCGTGGATCTGGTTCAATCTGCCCCATTGGCGCGACTTGAACTGGCTGGTCCGGGCCGGCGGCCTGCTGTCGAAGCACTCCCATCCGCCAGCCAAAAAGTTCAATGCCGGGCAGAAGATCATCTTCTGGCTAACGATCCTGGGCGGGTTCTCCGTCTCGTTGTCGGGATGGGCCTTGCTCTTTCCCTTCTCCACGACGTTCTTTGCCGACACCTTCGTTCTGGTGAACGGCATTTTCGGGACGGAGCTGCCGACAGTGCTCACAGGCATGCAGGAGCAGCAACTCGCACAGCTCTGGCACACCGCCATGAGCGTGTTTCTGATCTGCGTGATCCTGGCCCACATCTATATCGGTTCGATCGGGATGGAGGGTGCGTTCGATGCCATGGGCTCCGGCGAGGTCGATTTAAACTGGGCCAAGGAGCACCACTCGCTGTGGGTCGACCAGCATCGCGATTGGATCCACGACGCCGACACTCCACCGCCGGCCGGCGGTTCCGGTGCCACGGCGCCGGCCGAGTGATCGCGGTCTTCGTTTGAATGCGAGCGCTAATACTCGCCGCAGGTCTGGCCTTGAGCATCGCGCCCGCGGGCGCCGACGGCTGGCCGGAGCGACTTTCGGGCCATGGCGGTCCGGTCAAATCTATTGCCATCGTCGATGACGGCCGCCGGGCTTTGTCCGGCTCATTCGACTACACGATCATCGAGTGGGACCTCGACAGCGAGGAGGGGCGCGTCGGTCAGCGCCTTGTCGGGCATGACGCAGCGGTCAACGACGCGGTCTTCGTTCCCGGAAGCGATTTGGCGGTCTCGGCCTCGGATGACGGCACCGTCATTCTGTGGGATCTGACGACCGGCGAAGTATCGAAGCGGTTCGACGCCGGCGGCGAGAAAATCCTTGATGTCGCTGTTTCGGCCGATGGACGCCATGCCGCCAGTGCCGGCTGGGACGGACGCGTCCGGCTATTCGACTTGACCAAACGCACCGAGGTCGCGGTGTTCGAAGGGCATCGCGGCAATGTCAACACGGTGACGTTTTCAGGCAACGGGCAATGGCTGTTTTCCGGCGCCTATGATGGAACCGTGCGGCTGTGGGACGTCGCGGAGCGCCGGCCGGTGCGGGTCGTTCACGATCACGGCTGGGGCATCAACATCGTTCGGGCGCTTCCGGGCGATGCGCACGTCCTCTTCGGCGCCATCGACGGCACGGCGCAGATCGTCTTTATCGAAACGGGCGAAACGCTTCTGGCGCTCCCAAGCCACGAAAGCCCGATTTTATCGAGCGTCATCGACGCCGGTCTGGTCGCCATCGGCGACGCTCAAGGCATGATCCGGGTCTATGAGACCGCCGGCTGGACGCTGGCCGAGGAGCACGAGAGCGGCTTCGGTCCGGCCTGGGGGCTTGCCTTTGCCGACGATGGCCGGCGGCTCTATCACGCCGGTCTCGACGACTATGTGATTGGATGGCAGGTGCGGCCGCGCAAAGCCTTTGAGGCCGTGCAGACCGAGTTTCCGCGCCGCTTTCAGGTCACCGACATCACCGATCCGGGCGAGCGGCAATTCGCCCGCAAATGTTCCGTCTGCCATACGTTGACGCCAGACGACGCCAATCGCGCCGGACCGACGCTTTACGGCGTCTTTGGCCGCGAAGCCGGCACGCTGCCTGGCTACCCCTATTCCAAGGCGCTCCGCGAGAGTACAATCGTATGGTCGGACGAAACGATCGGACACCTTTTCGATGCCGGGCCGGACATCGTGACCCCTGGCACCAAGATGCCGATCCAGCGGATCAAATCGCCGAGCGAATTGCAGGCGCTGGTCGCCTTCTTGAAGCGAGCCACCGCCCCACAAGAGAACTAAGAGACGGGTTTGAGCATGAAAGCGTTCCAGATCAGTATCCTCTTAATCGTTGTCATCAGCATTGGGGCATGGGCGGTGCTCGACCAGCTGCCGTCATCGGCAGAGGAGATCTTCATCTCGCCGAATGTGCGCCTTTGAGGGTCTGGCGAACGGTTAGCCTTGCGGTCCCGCTACTGATCGGTTCGGCGGCGGCCGCTTCTGCTCACGACATGTCGGACGCAATCGAGCGGGCGCGGCAAAGCGTCGTCAGCGTACTCCCGGTCTGGCCCGGCCGCCCGCCCGATCCCGATGAACCGGAAGGCTCGGGCGTGGTGCTAGACGATGGCCGCTATGTGCTGACGGCCGCACATGTCGTCGGTCCGGCCGACGAGATCGGTGTCCGAGACCACGAGGGGACGATCCAAAGCGCCGGTCTGGTGGCGTTCGACCGGGCCAGCGATCTGGCTCTGTTGCGTCTGGCTGAGCCGCTTCGGGCAATCGAACTGGCAGGCGAGGTTGCGCCCGGCGACGAGGTTTGCGCGATCGGCAATGCCTTCGGGCTGGGCCTCTCGGCGACCTGCGGGACTGTCTCCGCCGTCCATCGGGCCGGGATCGGCTTCAACCAAGTCGAAGATTTCATCCAGACGGATGCGGCGATCAATCCAGGCGCGTCAGGTGGCGCGCTGGTCGATCCCGACGGTGCACTTGTCGGCGTGATATCCGCGATCTTCACCAAACAATCGGACGCCAATATCGGCATGAATTTCGCTGTGACCCTGCCGCTCGCACTGCGGGTCTTTGAGGACTTGCGCGATGATGGACGCGTCGCATGGCTCGACCCTGGGCTGCGTTTGATGCCACATCCGCCGCCCAAGCAGATCGGACCGGCCGGCGCCCGGATCGTCGGTGTCGTCGAGGGTGGAGTTGGCGTCGAAGCCGGACTCCAGCGCGACGATATCCTGACGCGGGCTGGCGGACGCGCCATCCGTCGCGAGGCGGATCTTGTCGCGGCGCTTGCGCGTCACCGCGCGCCGGCTTCGATAGAAGTCGAATTGATCCGCAACGCCGAAACGCTGACAATCGCGCTAGAGTTTCCGACCCCATAAGTTCAAGCCAAGGAGAGCCGGATGACCGAACCGGATGTCTTTAACATGTCGATGCGCAAATTCCTCAAACAGGTTGGTGTGACCTCGCAGCGCGCCATCGAGGACGCCGCCGCCGGTGCGTCCGGCGGCACCATGAAGGTGAAAATGGTCCTGACGGCCGAAAACGCCGACTTGAACCACGTCGTCGAAGGCGAAATCGACCTCGACTGAGATGCATCTGCCGGACCCGACGTTTCCGCCGCTCTTGACTGGTCACGGCGTCAGCGCGCCCAATCGCCCGTTCGATGTCGCCGTGCGTCAGGCCGATGAGGGTCGGCTGACCGCCGGCGATCTTGTCTGGGCGCGCGACACGGATCGGCTCGACTACGCCATCGTGCTTGAGCCGGATGTGGTTGGCGATCAGGCGGCAGAGATGCTCTTCCTCACAATGGTCGCGCTCGGCGATGCCGTCGGCGCGTTGGCACCGCCCGAGGTGGGGGTCTACTATCGCTGGCCGGGCGGGATCGACGTCAATGGCGCCAATGCCGGGCGGGCGCGCATCGCGATTGCGCCGTCGCAGGCATCGAACGCCCCGCCGCCGTGGATGGTTGTCGGCCTGACTTTGGCGATCCGCTCAACGGACCGCCGAACGGAACCGGGCCAAATAGCCGACCGGACCACGCTCTATGAGGAGGGCTGCGCCGAGATCGATCGGACCCAGCTTCTGGAGTCCGTCTCGCGCCATTTTCTCGCTTGGGTCGACACATGGGAGACGGAGGGGTTTGCCTCGGTTCACGAGACCTGGCTGGGACGATGCCGCGATGTCGGAGAAACAGTCACCGTCGAAACCAAGCAGGGTGTTGTGACAGGAACCTTTGTTGGTTTGGATGATCGCGGCAATCTGCTGCTGCGGACCGAGACCGGCGTTGAGAGCATCATGACGCTTGACGCAATGCCCGCTGAGACGGACATGGCAGGCGTATCGTGAAAGTGCTGCGCACGATCCGCTTCGATGCGTCCGACGAGCATGTCTTTGAGCAGGCCGCCGGACCGGATGAGTGGGCTGTGTCCGGCGCCTTTGCGTTCTGGGACCGCGCGCCTGACGCGCTGACGGGCAAGGACAAACAGGCCTTCGCCAACGGGTTCCTTGGGCTTGCGAGCTACGGCCGCTCGACCTTCGTGGCGGTCGGGGAAGCCGACGACACTGCGTGGACCGAAACGCATGCGCGGTTCGCCGATGCCCTCGTTGCCGCGTTCGGCGCGCCGGATCGGGCAGCGGCGCTCAAGGTCGCGGCCGATGAAATGGCGTTCGCCGCCGGACTTGCAGCCGAGCAACCGGTCAACACGCTTCTGGCGGTGTCCCGCGAAGTCGATGACACCGGCGATGTTCGCGAAACCTATCGAACGGTCGTTATGCCTGACGGAGAGTTGCATACGCGCATTTGGGATGTCGTCGACGATGGATGACGCGGGCAAGCACGATTTTTGGAAGTCGGCCGGCATTCATCTCGTCGAGCGGAACGCCGATGGCTGGCTGCAAGTGACACCGGACTATCTGCGCGCCTATCTGACCCGCCCGGAAGTACATCCCGTGGAGGAGTCTTGCCCCGCCGAAATCGCGCTATTCGAGGCGCTGATGGCCGATCCGTTGCGACCAGTCGAAGACCGTGAGATCGTGGCGATCGCCGATGCGGATGCGGTCGAGACTTATCGCATCGTCGTCCGATTCCGCGACCATCTCGCCCGCGCCGGTACAATCGAAGCAGCTTACCTGGCGCTTTTCGGCGCCGAGCCGGTGGTGCTGCCGCCCGTCTTTTTGGATCAGATGGTGCATCTGATCCTGCGCAACGCGCTGCGGGACACCGACGATCCGATGCGGGTGCGGGCGGCGGAGATCTTCTTCCGCGATCAGAACGTCAATCTGGACGAGGGCCGGATCATGCTGGCCGACGACGAGATCGTCGAGACGTTCGCCGAGACCGGCGGCCTTGGTGCGCTCGGCCAGTTGCTGAAGACCGCTGACACGCCAATGCGCGAAGTCAGCCTCGATGTTCTCGACGAGGACAACAAGTCCATGTACTGGGCACGCGCCGACCGGTTCGATACGGTCGTCGACTTTCGGTTCACCCAGCCGGCGGTCGACGCGTTTGCACGCGTTGTCGAGGTCTGGCTCGATCATTTCCATCGCCTGAAAGTGCGCGTGCAGCCGGTTCGCAAGATCACCGACGAGCGTTGGGCTTGGCATATCGGGCTCGACGCCGACGCCACCGCCATCTTGAACGGCCTTTATGATGGCGAGCCCGTCGGCGTTGACCAACTTCAACAAATCCTCGCATTGTTCGTCATGGAGATCATGGATCAGGACAGGGTGATCCCGGCGGTGCGCGGCAAGCCGGTTTACTTGGGGCTGGCGATGTCGCGGGCGAACAAGGTCAAGATGAAGCCGCAGAACCTCCTCACCAATCTGCCGCTCGTCGGGACATCATGAGTTCGCCCGGCGAAGCGACATTCGTCGATAGCTGGATCACGCGGATGATTGCGCTGATCGTCGCCGTCGCCTGCGGTGCGGGAATCTATCTGGTTCACCAATCCCGCATCGAGACCGAAGCTGTTCCGCAATCGACCGGGATCCCGGCGCTCGACGACTGCATCGCCGAGCGAGTCGGTGCCGTCGACACGATGCGATCGAACGGCGTGATCGACGAGCGGCAATACGACTCGTTCAAGACCCGCGCGATCCAGTTCTGCGAGGGCCAGTTCGGCGGTTGAGCTGCACGTCAATCGTCTAGAAAATCGTCTGCCGACAACGAGCCGTCGCGGGCGGCCAGATAATCCGCCGTAGTCCGCACACGCGGTCGCGGACCTGCCGCGAAGGGATTGTCGGCCTGGTTGGCTTGCCAGGCGATGCGGCAGTCGTCGCACATTTGGATGACCCGTTCCGCGCCCTCTTTTTGAAACATCGAATGGCGGCCGGCGAGCTGCGCAGAAATTCGCTCGATGGTCGCCTTTGTTCCAAATGGCTTGCCGCATTCGACACAGTGAAACGGCTCATCCTCATTCAATGTCACCGGCGAAAGGGCGGATGGTGCCATGTTCAGCCGCGGTTCGAGCGAAATCACACTCTCCGGGCAGGTCGTCCGACACAGGCCACACTGCACGCACGCCGCCTCGACAAAACGCACGCCCGGCTTATCGGCCATGTCGAGCAGAGCGTCGACCGGACAAGACGACACGCAGGCAAGGCACAGCGTGCACCCGTCGGTGTCGATGGAGATGCGGCCATAGGGCGCTGCTTCCGGCAGCGCGATAACATCCGGGGGCGCCTCGGCGGCATCGCGTAATTTCTGGATGGCAGCGCGCGCGATCTCGCGTTTCGGACCGGTCGGAACGAAGGCGGACGCCGGCAGGGGCGGTGCGTCTGCTAGATCGTGAAGGCGCGCCTCAACGGCGTCGGGGTCGGGGTCGTCGATTATGTCGAAACGGCTGCCGTGCAGGCCGAGTCCGTCGAGGATCGCACTGGTTAGAACCGTTTCCGCCTGTAGCGCCGCCATCTCCTCGGCGCGGTCCGGCGGCGCCAGCACGGCAATCCGGCTTGCGCCGGCCGCAAAGACCGATGCCAAGACATCGTGGCCGAGCGCGGTGACCGAATGTACGGCGAATGGAATGACATTCACAGGCAGCCCGCGCCCGAAGCGGGCCATCGCGCCGATCAGCGGCGTCCCGTGACGATCGTCGTGAAACAACACCATCGGTGTCTCGCCGCCGGCCCGTGTGTAGACCTCAAGCGTCGTTTGGACGCGTGCGATGAGATCGCCGGCGCGGGGAAAAGCATAGGAAACGGCGCCGGAGGGACAGACAGCCACGCAGCCGCCGCATCCGCCGCAGATGCCTGTATCGTAGACGACGATATCGCCCTCGGGCGCGATCGCGCCGGCGGGGCAGGTGTCGAGGCACTTCGAACAACCGACTTGCTCGCTGCGGGAATGCGCGCAGATGTCGGGGTCATAGGCGACATAGATCGGTTTTTCGAACTCGCCGACGAGATCGCTGGCCTGCCATAGCGCTTCTGCGATACCCGTCGGATAGCCTGGATCGGCGCGCAGATAGCCATCGCGCTTGTCCGCGCCAACAAAGAGCGGGGCACCGCCGGAAAGGTCGACAATGATGTCGCACTCCGATGTGGCGCCATCGCGTGCCATGACGAAGTCCGGCGTGGCCCGCGAGGACGGGCTGAGCGGCGCATAGCCATCGACCGTGATCCGGAACGCGCCGAGATGACCCGACGCGGCGGAAATGCGACCGAGCGCGATGGGGATGTCTGCAAAGTCCGGCGGGATCAGGTCTTCGGCATCCGTCAGGAGCAGCGTGACGGAGAGCCGACCGGCAAGCTTCTTCGCCGCCTCAAGCGCCGCTTGCCCCGCGCCGTAAACGAGACACACGCCATTGGAAGTAATCGTCTTTTGCCCGGTTGGCGTTATGGGGACGCTAGCCGCGGCCAAAAGGGCGGCGACTTTCGGATTGGCATCGCCATCGGATGCCCATCCCGCCGTTTCGCGGATGTTGACGGTGGAAAGCGATCCGGCGAACGCGGCATCCTCTGCAATCTCGGAGAAAAGCGGGGCCTCTTGGGTGCACGCCACTAGGAGATTGTCCGATCCCTCAAGCGAAGCTTCGAATGAGGCGACTTCGGTCCGGCACAAATGGGAATGAACTTTGAGCGGTGCCTCTCGGCCGAGCGCAGCCGAAATCGTGGCGCCGTCCAGCGCCATCGTCCGCTCGCAGTTGCAAATCAGACAGGTTGGTTTGGTCTTGGCTTTGTCCGACATTCACGCATCCCGCTCATGCTTGGCTATACCATGTCCGGGGAAATCGCCAAGCTATCCTCATGTCTATAGTGTCAGCCTTTCGACACTGCGGCGAAAGGGGACATCTGCGGTCTGTCGCGCTATATGATGCCTTGAACGCTGGGGAGGAGAGCCTGCGTTGAACGAGCATAGCCGACCGGAGGCAAAGCCGAACCTGCCGAACCAGGTCACCATACCGCTCGGCGTGGTGGTCGAACGGCAGGCGGTCGATCATCCCTGGGCCGACTGGCGCTGGAAGCCGGTCTCGGTGTTCCCCGGCGAGACGGACCGCCCGGCGTGGAGCGAACTGATGCGCGGCGAGGGCTTTACCCGGTATCACGCGGGCACCTATCCGCTGACCCTGTATCGCTCCGACACGGAAGCCTATCGCGAGAACATCGCGAGCGACAAAATGGCCGTCTATGTCGTTTTGTCTCCGGCCGACGACGCGATCGGTCCGTGTCCTTACGAGGTGCGCCACGTCACCGTTTCGCCTTATGAAATGCAGGACCATCTCGACGCCGGGGAGGACATCGTTGAGGCGGTGGCTGTTCCAGATAGCTTGGCCGCGCTGATCGTCGATTTCGTCGAACAGCACCACGTCGAGGTGGAATTCAAGAAGCGCAAGCGCGAGCGGTTCGCGGTCGAGGAAGAAAAGTTCGGCCAGGAGCCGATCTTCAAATCCAGGCATCGGTCATGAGTGCCGACGATAAACCCACCAAGCCCGACGACGAGGCGTTTCTTAGCCGTTGGTCCCGGCGCAAGGTTGAGGCGCGTGAGGAAACCGAACCCGAGCTTCCGGCCGAAACACCGACTGAGCCGGAGGAAGCGGAGGTCGACATCGAGGCGCTGGAGGCAATCGACATTGAGAAGCTCGATTATTCGGCGGACTTCTCGGTGTTCATGAAGAAGGGTGTGCCGGATGCGCTAAGACAGCGCGCGCTGCGCCAGCTTTGGCGATCCAATCCCGTGCTCGCCAATGTCGATGGGCTTAACGACTACGACGAAAACTTTCGCGTCGCCCACACGATCCTGGAAAAGTTCGCCTCCGCCTACACCATCGGCAAGGGCCATTTGACGGACGCGGAATGGGCAAAGAGCCGTGGGGAACTGCCGCCTGAGGAAGACGAGGCGGAAACGGAGAGCGCTGACGCCGACACGCAGGATGAGGACGATGATCTCGGCGGCGAAGGCGAGGGGCTTGCGTAGAGCCGAAGGAGGTTCGTCTGTTCAACTCATGCGTCTTCCCGGACGCGTTGCAGCATGAAATGCTGCAGCGCTGATCCGGGATCGTTCGATATGGCACCCGCGTTGCCGACAATACGATCCCGGTTCTGCGGTGCACCACCAAGGTGCGGCGCCGCGCCCGGGATGACGAAGGACGGGAATGATGCCCTAGCCCTTTGGCGGTTCGAGCGTCTCGTCGGCCAGGTGCTGACGTAGCATCTCCTGATAGGTCTTTGTCATCGATCCAACGAAATCCTCGTGCTTGTCGACGCCGATGACGGTCTTGGCGACATAGGCGTTGTAGCGCGCTGCCGCGAACAGAAACGCCATGTGCAGATCTGTGGCCTTGACCGTTCGGTTCTCGCGGTTGGCAAGCGAGATGAACTTGTCGGCGACGCGCAGGAAGCTACCATCGTCGAAGGATGCATCAGAGCCGGCGGCGCGCCGTTCCTTGCGATTGGCTGGGGGAGTGTCGGTCACGATGGGTCCTCGCTGTCCAAAACAGGATAAAACGCCGGCGCGCCGTCGATTGCAAATGTACCGATCGCGGCCTGTCCTTTAGGTCCCGTCAGCCAGTCGACAGCGCGTCTCGCCGCGGCGATGGGCACATGCGGATGACGGTCCGGATTGACGATCATGATAGCGTAAGGGTTGTCGACCGGCGGATCGCCAACGACCAAGACGGTCAGCGGCCCGCGATTTCGAAACGCCAACCAAGTGCCGCGATCGGTCAAAACATAGGCGCCAAGGCCGGCGGCCATGTTGAGGGCAGCACCCATGCCTGCGCCCGCTTCGCGATACCAGCCCGACAGCGTATCGGGATCGATCCCGGCATCGTGCCATAGGGCGCGCTCGCGGACATGAGTGCCGGACCGGTCGCCACGCGAGACAAACGGTGCTCTAGAGTCGGCAATAGCGCGAAGAGAAGTGGATACATCTGTCAGACCGGCAACGCCGGCCGGATCGTCGCGCGGCCCAACCAGAATGAAGTCATTGACCATCAACGGACGATGGTCGACGACGGCGCCGGAGGCAGCCAGCGCGGCTTCTTGTTGCGGCGCGTGGGTGACCAAGAGATCGATATCGCCCTGGCGGGCAAGCGTATGGGCCTGGCCGGTCCCGACGACAATGGGTTGGACGACGATCCCCGTCGCGGCTTCGAGCTTTGGGAGGAGGTGGCCGGCGAGCCCCGAGTTCTCGAACGTCGTCGTGACCGCCATGCGCAAGCGTTCTGTCGCAACGGCCGGCGTGGCAAGACCGACCGTGGCAACCAAGACACCGCGCCGTGTGATCCCGGTCACCCGACAATGTCCCCGCGTAGGAAGGCCGCTAGCGTTTCGCTTTGCGGACTGTCGAAGATTTGCTCGACGGTTCCTCGCTCCTTGATCAGACCGTCGAGGAGAAACAGGACATCGGTGGCAAGCCGTTTGATCTGGCCGAGATCGTGGCTGGTCATGACGATTTTCGTGCCCGCTGCGTCGATGGACCCAATCAGAGCCTCGATATCGCGGGTCGCGCCTGGGTCGAGGCTCGCTGTCGGTTCGTCCAGGAAAAGGACTTCCGGCTCGGTGATCCAGGCCCGAACGATCGCCAGCTTCTGTTGTTCGCCGCCAGAGAGTACGGTCGCATCGCGATCGGCCAGCGCGTTGAGGCGAGCGCGTGCGATTAATTGATCGGCTTTCTCCAAACGCTCTGCGCGCGGGACACCGCGCAGCTTGAGCGGATAGGCGACATTTTCGCGAACGCTTCGGCGCAGTACGGCCGGTTTCTGGAAGACAATCGCTTGGTGCCTGCGTGCGTTCGCCGCCTGGTCGCCGGCCCATGCAACGGTGCCGGAGGTCGGTGTGACCAGTCCATGGCAGACTTTCAAAAGGGTCGACTTGCCGGAGCCGTTCGGCCCCATGACGACCGAAATGCCGCCTGCGCCGACGGTCATCTCAAGCGGGCCGACCAATCGGTCGCCTTCGCGCTCGACGAGAACCTTGGTGAGGGAGAGCGGCAAAATGCGCATCACCGCCGCCCCATCGTCCGGCTCGCCAGAGCGTGCGTGGCGGCGTTGACGACCAGTGCCAAGATCAACAGGACCAACCCAAGCCCAAGCGCCAGGGCGAGATTGCCCTTTGAGGTCTCCAGCGCGATCGCCGTCGTCAGTACCCGCGTCGCATGCTCGATATTGCCCCCGACGATCATGACGGCACCGACCTCGGCGATCGCGCGCCCGAAACCGGCGAGAACGGCGGTCAGGAGCGAGCGCCGTGCATCCCAAAGAAGCGTCGCGGTGATCTGCGCCGGCGTCGCGTCGAGCGATTGCAGCAATTCGCGATAGTGGTCCCAAAGGTCCGAGATAGATTGGCGGGTCAGCGAAGCGATGATCGGCAGGATGAGGATTGTCTGGGCGATGATCATCGCCGTCGGCGTGAACAGCAGTCCGAGCACCCCGAAGGGTCCCGACCGCGACAACATCAGATAGACAACCAGCCCGACCACGACCGGGGGCAGGCCCATGAAAGCGTTTAAAAGGACAACGATCACGCCGCGACCGGGAAAAGACCGCACGGAGATCAGTGCGCCGAGCGGCAGACCGATCAGCGATGCGGCGGCCACCGCCGACAAGCTGACGAACAACGATAGGCCGGCGATCTCGACAAGCGCCGGATCGAGCGTGACGACGAGCCGAAAGGCCTCGCGAAATCCATCGGACAGGCCGTTCATTCTAGACGTTCGACTCCACGCTCACACAACCGCCACCGCACGAAGGTCATCTTGATACCGCCAGTGGTGGGTCTAGGGTCAGGACCCATTAATCTCATGCCATTCTGTTTGGCGACAGGTGTTGGAGCAGGTTCGCTCAAGCGCAAGGAAAGGCTGGTTGCCTTTTCGAGCATTGAGCGGGCCTGGGCCGGTATCTGCCGCCAAACCCGAAGGGCGCGGCGCCTTTGGCCGCTGTATACGTCGCAAAGCCTTGAAAATGAACCACATTTCCTTCACCTTCGCTCCTGTTCAGCGGCCAAACTCGCGCGCGCAGAATGGATGACATTATTGAGTCCTGACCCTAGCTAAGCCCTATCAAAGAAGGGACAGACCGTAAAATGAGCGACGTCAACAAAGCCTGGCCGACCGAGATCCGCCTTGCCAAGGATCGGAGGACCCTGACCGTCGCCTTCGACAGCGGCGAAACGTTCGACTTGCCGGCGGAGCGTCTGCGCGTTTTGTCGCCAAGCGCCGAGGTCCAGGGCCACAGCCCCGAGCAGCGCCAGACCGTGCCTGGCAAGCGCAATGTCGAAGTCCTGCAGGTCGAGCCTGTCGGCAACTACGCCGTACGGCTAACCTTTGACGACATGCACAACACCGGCATTTTCTCCTGGGACTATCTTCTCAAGCTCGGACGTGAGGGGGACTCGCTCTTCGCTGAATATGAGTCCGAGCTAGAAGCAAAGGGCCTAAGCCGCGATCCGGTCACCTAGGGCCAGTGTGCGGGATGAGTCCAAATGAAATCACCCCTCCTTTGTCATCCCGGGCGCGGTGCAGCGCCTTGGTGATGCGCCGCAGAACCGGGATCCCTTTGCCGCGGGCGTACCTCCACACTTCGAGCGATCCCGGATCAGCACAGCAGCATGTTATGCTGCAGCGCGTCCGGGAAGGCGCGTGAGGTGAAGGCCGTAGCCTCATTCGGCTTCGGTCTCTCTAGACCATGCCGCCTTTACCATCACTCCGCCGTCTGGAGAGTTTTGGCGTAGGCGAGGATGGCCTCGACGTCATCGAGTGACAATTCGATCGGCACAACGCTTGGCGGCTGGTCCGTCGGCGGGTCGATGCCGTCGACGAAGATCACGGATGGGTGGGGCAGGCGGGCGTAAAACGTCGCGAAGCGATCCTGCCAGTCGTCCAGATGGTCGACCATCATCATGAAGGAGGGGGTCGACGAAATGCCCGAGAACCGATTATCGGCCTCGACCACATGGCAACGCGAGCAATGGTCGCGCGCAAGCTGATGACCGATCTCGACTTGTCCGGCGTCGGCGTCGGGCGCCAGAGCAATAAACGCGATTAGTGCGACCGCTCCTCTTTGCCACATGTGCAGAGAGTAAACCGAGGACGCGCATAAGAAAACCGGCGCCCGAGGGCGCCGGTTCTTGGTCGTCCAGATGCCCCAGCGTCAGTGTTTGACGATGACCTTGGCGCCGATATCGGTGCGCTCGGAAAGATCGATGACATCGTCATTCATCATCCGAATGCAGCCCGACGACATCGCGTGGCCGATCGACTTCGGATTGTTCGTGCCGTGAATGCGATAAATCGTCGACCCGATATAGAGCGCCCGTGCGCCCAGCGGGTTGTTGATACCGCCCGGCATATAAGCCGGCAGGATACGGCCCTTGGCGGCCTCGCGAGCCCGCATGCGCGCCGGCGGCGTCCAGCCCGGCCACTCGGCCTTGCGCGTGATGCGATGGGTGCCCGACCATTCGAAGCCGGCGCGGCCGACGCCGACGCCGTATCTCATCGCATAGCCGTTATCGAGAATCAGATAGAGCCGCCGTTCGGCGGTGTTGACGACGATCGTGCCCGGCTTTTCCGTCCCGTCGTATTTGATCTTCTTGCGCGGAATGGACTTGCCATACGCCGTGAACGATGCCGGCTTCTTGTTCGTCCAATTGCCGTGTTCGTCAATGTAGCGACGCGCTTCAGCCGGCGCTGCGGCCAACGCCGCCATGAACGCACACACAACAGCCACAATAGTCAATCGCATTGATCGTGCCCCTTCTAACAATGCTTCCAGCCGGAAATTGATCTACGTCAAGACCTGCAACGTTTCGTAAACAAGCTCTCGTTCCGACACCAGACGGGTCGTGGCCCTTCGGCGCCGGTTTCTGTGAACTATGGCGAAAATGAGACACCTGGCTGTGATGGAGTTGCAATTATGGGTTGGGGCAGGGGCTTAGGAGCCTGGCGGCTGCGCGGACAAAGCGACCCACAAACGTTGGCGCCAATCGTCCGCAATGTGTGCGAAGGCGGATGACAAGTTCGAGAGTCGGCGGTCGACCTATGAATTCGGGTTCATGCGCCAGCAGCTACTTTCAACGCTGCGACTTTAAGCACCGCCAGGAGGCTCAAGAGGTGTTTCCGACTACCGGCATTGTACTTGGCGGCCGACGCTGAGCGCTCCAAGAAGTCCGCGAATTGGTCGAGCGTCAGGCCGTTCTTTTCGATCTCGCTCTCGAATGGCTTCATGATCCGTGAAATGACGGCCTTGTTGCGCGCCGCCGCCGCAGCTAGCTCGCTCTGGCTGGATGCGTTGAACCCGGCGACGATATCTTCCGAGTTCGGCGAGGCATCGAGTAGATCGAAGGGATCGATCGCGATGTGCTTGAAGACCACATCCAACTGATCGCCTAGGTTATCTGTCTTCTGAAGACCGGCTTCGATACCGACCATGGCCCTGTCGGCCAACAGCCGTATTGTCGCCTGGAGCACTGCGTCCTTGTTCGAGAAGGCGTTGTACAGCGTTTGGCGCGCAATGCCCGCCTCTGCCGCGATATCGTTCATGCTTGTGCGTTTCACGCCATAGCGCATGAACAGCCTGATCGCGGCCTCGATGATGTTTTCTTCCCGCTCTTTCATTTTTACATATTGACAATCATACGCTATATGTCAATATAGACAAACATACGTGACATGTCCATATGTCGGAGATGGGAATTGAGCTCTAAACCTCAAAAAATCGCGATTGTCACCGGCGCCAATCACGGCATCGGATACGAGACCGCCGTCGGCATGGCTGGGGCCGGTTATCGCGTCGTCATGGCGTGCCGGAACCAAGAAAAAGCCGAGAGTGCCAAGGCCTCGATCATCAAACGTTTGCCTTCGGCATCGCTCGACGTCATGGCGATCGACCTTGGCGACTTTGCTTCCGTCAGGGGCTTCGCGCGCGAATTCCGCGCGACCTACACGCGTCTCGATGTGCTGATCAACAATGCCGGAGTTCTGCTCTACTCCGCCCAGACCAACGGCGACGGCATCGAGCAGCAGTTCGCGACCAATCATCTCGGGCATTTCTTGCTGACCGCGTTGGTGTTTGATCTCATGCCCGATGACCCAGCATCGCGGATCGTTTCGCTATCGAGCATCGCCCACAAGGCCGCCAGAATCCACTTCGACGATCTGACCTGTGGCGGCAATGGCGGTCGGGCCTATGGCCAGTCGAAACTCGCCTGCTTGATGTTTGGCGAAGAACTCCATCGACGTCTGCAGGCATCCGGTCTCAAGACGCGCTCAGTGCCCGTTCACCCCGGCGGGTCCGATTCCGGTTTGTTCGATGAGATGAGCCGGGGGCAGTACTATTTCTTCAAAGTGTTGTCGCCGTTCATCCTGCACTCCAACGCCTCCGCCGCCAGACCGTCATTGTTTGCGGCCCTGGATCCGGCAGCTGAAGGCGGCATCTACTACGGACCTCAAGGATATCGAGAGTTTCGTGGCAGGGTCGGCAAGGCTTATCGCGACCCGTCCACCGTGGATTCGGAATCAGCCAAGCAGCTTTGGCAGCTTTCAGAACAACTCACCGGTCAGGCGTTCTCGCTGGAAACGCCGGTTACGAACCCAGCGTAGCCCGGAGGACCAGATGTCTAGATTTTGGGAACGCGCATCGCAAGGATTTAGCTACCTGATCATCATCGCTTCAACGGTGATGCTCGGCTGGGGCCTCCTGGGCTTTTTGGAGTATTTCACCGGTTTGGCGCCGCTCATGCCCTTGCAGAACGCCACATTTCCCTCCGGTACGCAGTTCGTCCACTGGTTGGTGATCACGCTGTCAGGCGGAGCCTTCCTGATTGGATACTTTTCACGCTGGAGCTATACGCCCGTGGCCATGGTCGCGCTGTTCGCGTCGCTTGCCACGCTTTGCTCCGTGCAGACATTCGACTTCATGGAGAACGCAAGCCGTTACTCGGATTTCGCGCGCGAATGCGCCTATTACGTCATCATCTCCATCTACCTCTTTCGTTCGAAGCGAATGCAAGACCATTTCGGCAGGATCACGGTCGCGAACCTTCAGGAGGGCTGACGAGCCAGCACCTTGTCGGCCAAGCCCTTCAAGGTCCCATCGATGATCTTGCCCATCATCATCTTCATCAGCGTTTGCCCCACGAGCCATCCAAACGGGCCGTATTTGACGCGATAGTCGAAAGTCTAGGTGACGCGGGTGCGCTCGCCGGTCGCGGCAATGCGAATGTCTGGGCTCGCTTCGCGTGATGCTGACGGCCGATGAGTTGGAGGCGGCCGCATTAGGCGCGGCCTGGGTGGCGTCGGAGGCTGACCCTTCGCTGGCGCGTGCCGCGCGCGATCTAGTGTCAAAGCTCTCTAGCGCGATACCCAAGGAGCTTCGCCCTGTTGTGTTGGATGCCAGCTCGAAGCCGATACAGACGCGTGTCAAAGTGTCCGAACGCTTCGACAGCGCCCTGCTGCGTCACGCCATTCGAGAGCGTTATCGGCTGCAACTCGTCTATACGGATCGCGACGGGAACACGACCGACCGGATCGTTTGGCCGCTATTGATCGCCTTTCTCGATCGAACGCGATATCTCGTTGGGTGGTGCGAGACGAAGGAAGGCTACCGGCACTTCAAAACCGAACGGGTGCAAGAGCTAAAGGTTCTGGCGGAGAAGTATCCAGGCCGCAGGGCCGCGCTGTTGAAAGGCTGGGAAGCGGCGACCGCAGGGCCCAGCCAAAGTTGACATTGGCCGCGCAAGGGCAACCGGCCGCGGTGGGCGCGAAACTGATTTGCAAAGCAACTGCGGATATATGGCGCCGGTTTCTGTGGGCTATGGCGAAAGTGGGCGGTTTGGCTGGGGTGGATCAGCAGGTTGGGTGGCTTTGGGGTGAAGGGCGAATGGTGGCTATGCGGACTGAGCTGCCGTTCGTTTTCCAGCACCCAAGGTCCGGTCTGCGCGCTTCGCGACCGCGGCGCAAAGCACGTCGGGCGGGAAGGGGAAGTCTCGACCAAGGCAGCGACTCCGAATAGACCTAACGTCATTAAGTCGCGCTGGCTTGGAGGGGACTGATTTGAAGACCATCGGACTGATCGAGCCGGACAGACTGCAAAACATCCCGGAAAAGCACCGGGCGCAGCATGAGTTTTGCTTTCACCTGCATGACCTCATGGTGGCATTGCTTGTGCAAATGGAAATTCAAAAGGCTGGGCATATTCAGTTTGAGATCGAGTCCGAAGAAGATCGCCGCCTGCTGGCAAGCGGCATTCACATACTTGATTTTCTGGATAAGTCAGGACGCGGAGACCTAGAAAGACGAGCAGTGGTAAATCACGTCTGTAATGCGCTCTTTTCCGACATGCTGCACTTCATCTATGAAGCTCTTCGCGCGCTGGAAAAGCGAAAACTCACCGTTGCCTTTTCGCTCCTTCGTAAGCCCCTGAAAGAAGGCATGTTGATCGTCGCTCAGATGTGCGCGAACGAAGTGGCATTCTTCGACAAGATGAAATCTGACGCAAAGAACCTGCTCAACCGGAGAGACTTGGACGAAGCAGGGATAAAGTCTCTACTCGAAGCAGCGATGAAAGCGAGCCGGGGATGCAGCTTCACAAATCCTGATGCGGTGTATGATGCAGTTTTCAATTTTCAGAACGAATTGGGTTTCGCAGGTCTTTTCGATAAGGCGACGCATCTAGTGACGGAGTTTCGGAGAAACCAGACTGAAGACTACAATCTGAATTTCATCTTCAAGAACCCAATGGATGACGACATCTATGCTGGGGGGACATATGCTCAACTCGCAATGCTAATCCTCTTTCTCCATATTATGCAGATCGAATTGTATGGGCGAATGAGAGAACCCAGCAAGAAATATCAGAATTGGATGCTATTCACGTCCCTTGGAGCATATGAAGCTCTCTTTACGAAGGGCCGCTCTCGGATGACGAATTTTGTTAATTCGAGCTTTGCCGAATTTATGCAGTGTCCAGTGTGCGAAACTCGGCTTCGAATCAAGAAAGTCGATGCTCCGCGCCTATTCATCGGAGAGCGACTAGACTGCGACCAATGCTTAACAAATCAGCATTTTCCGCTTGGGTGGCTACTGTCCAAAGTCGATTTGGACCTCTTTGAAGACTAATCCAGCAATGTCCGCTTCCAATGCTTAGCGATTTTCTGCGCGAGGTGCAGCATCGGACCGTTTGGGCTCAAAGCAGACATACTGTCCGCCGCCGCTACACAGCGCCAAGCATCTATGTGCAGACATCGAAGAAATGGTGGGCGGTACTGGGATTGAACCAGTGACCCCTCGCGTGTGAGGCGAGTGCTCTCCCGCTGAGCTAACCGCCCATCTCGGCTATCGCGCTTATAGGAAGCCTGGCGGCGGGCCGTCAAGCATCGCCCGTCTGCTCACCTTACCTCGCGCGTCATCCCGGACGCGCTGCGGCATGACATGCCGCTGTGCCGATCCGGGATCGTTCGAGGTCGGGCACCTGCGTCGTTGACAACGCAGTCCCGGTTCTGCGGCGCATCACCAAGGTGCTGCACCGCGCACAGGATGACGAAGAAGGGGAATGACTCGACTTGGGCGCATTCCGACCTAAACCAAAGCCGCGATCGCGGCATCCAACTCATCGAAATGATCGATGATACGGTCGGGGCCCAGTTCCGAGACCGGCGTGTCCGTATAGCCGAACGGCACGGCGATCACCGGGACGCCGGCGGCCTTGGCCGCATCGATATCGGTGGCGCTGTCGCCGATCATGATGGCCCGGTCGGTCGCGCCGCCCGCTTTGACGATCGTCTTTAGGATATGCTCGGGGTCTGGCTTGCGCACCCCGAACGTGTCCGGCCCGCAGATCGCGGCGAACCGATCCGCCATATCGAGGGTTTCAAGCAGCAGGACCGAGAGCGATTCCAGCTTGTTGGTGCACACCGCCAACACATTGCCATTGACGGAGAGACGGGTGAGCGCCGCCTCAACGCCTGGAAACGGGCGACTGTCGGTGGCGATATTGGCCGAATAGTGCTCCAGGAAGCTGGCGTACATCGCTTTCATGTCGTCGCGCTCGGCGCTGACGCCGTGTTCGGCCAGTCCGCGCTCGATCATTGCCAATGCGCCCTGGCCCACAAGACTTGCCATGCGGTCATAGGGAATGGGGCCATATCCGTTCTCCGACAGCACGGCGTTGAGGGCCGTCCACAGGTCGGGCGCGGTATCGACCAGTGTTCCGTCGAGGTCGAAAAGGACCGTCAGCGTCATATCGTCTCAATTGCGCTTGGGGCCGCTCTTGCGGCGGGTTCGGCCGCTTCATACATGGCCGAAGGTACCGGGCGCAATGCATGCCACACCGGCAAGGTTTAGAAGGGCAAGGACACAATGAATCCAAATGGTCTGATCGATCAAATTCTCTCCGGCCTCGGCGGCGGGGCGCCCGGCGGGTCCGACGGCCGGAAGGATGGCGCGGGTTCTGGCCTTTCCTTTCCAGGCGGTGTTGGCGGCGCGGCGGCTGCCGCGGGCATTGCCGGTTTGCTGCTTGGCTCGAAAAAGGGGCGCAAGACGATCGGCAAGGCGGCCAAATATGGCGGCGTCGCGGTTCTGGGCGGTCTGGCCTATCGCGCCTGGCAACAACATCAGGCCGGACAGTCCGGGCCGGACCTGCCGCCGTCGCCGGCGTCGGATGCGTTCGCGCCGCCTGAGGATGAGCGCTTTCTGCCGGATGCGGCCGGACAGGCCGATCTGAGCATGGCATTGCTTCAGGCAATGATCGGCGCGGCGAAGGCCGATGGCCATATCGATTCCAATGAGCAGGCACAGATTTTCGACGCGATCCGCTCCGGTGACTTGGAGGCGGACGACAAGGCCTTTCTGTTTGAGGAGTTGAACAAGCCGCTCGACCCGGATGCCATTGGTGCGCTGGCAACCAGCCCGGAAATGGCGGCCGAACTCTACGTCGCTTCGGTGGTCGTCATCGGCGAGCCGGAGCGCGAGGAACGGCGCTATCTCGACCGTTTGGCTGGACGTTTGAACCTCGATCCGGCCCTGCAGGACACGATTGAACGCGAGGTAACGGCACTCCCGTCCGCGTGATCCAAACCGCCCTTCTTTCTCTGTGAAAGGCGTGCTAGACCGCTCGCCAATTCCCGAACGCATAAGCGGAGCCCGTCATGCAGCTCAACGATCCGTCCCTGCTGAAATCAAAGAATTACGTCAATGGCGAATGGGTCGGCGATCCGGTGACCCCGGTGCTCAATCCGGCGACCGGCGAGGAACTGGCCAAGGTTCCCTATTTTGGTGCCGACGAGACTCGCGATGCCATTGCCAAGGCGGATGTCGCCTTCAAGAGCTGGCGCGCGGAGCTGGCATCGACGCGCGCCAAGTGCCTGCGTCGCTGGTACGACCTTCTGGTCGAGCACGCCGATGACATCGCGACCATCATGACCTCCGAACAAGGCAAGCCCCTGGCCGAGGCCAAGGGCGAGGCGCTCTATGCGGCGTCCTTCCTTGAGTACTACGCGGAAGAGGCGCGCCGGATAAACGGCGAGACCATTCCCAGCCACCGGACCGATAGCCGTATCGTTGTGATCAAACAGCCGATTGGTGTCGCGGCAGCGATTACGCCGTGGAACTTCCCGGCTGGCATGATCACCCGAAAGGTGGCGCCGGCGGTGGCGGCCGGTTGTAGCGTCGTCATCAAGCCCGCCGGCGAGACGCCTTTGACCGCCTTGGCGCTGGCCGAACTCGCGGACCGGGCAGGCTTCCCGAAAGGCGTGATCAACATCATCACCGGCAAATCGTCGGCCATCGGCGAGGAAATGACCTCGAACCCGACCGTGCGGGTCGTCGGCTTCACCGGGTCGACGGAGATCGGCAAACTCTTGATGCGCCAATGTGCGTCGACGGTGAAGCGGGTCGGCCTGGAACTGGGCGGCAACGCGCCGTTTATCGTCTTCGACGACGCCAATCTCGACGATGCCGTCGAGGGCGCTATGATCTCCAAGTTCCGCAACATGGGCCAGACCTGCATCTGCGCCAATCGCATCTATGTCCAGGACGGCATCTACGACGCCTTCGCGGAGAAGTTCGCGGGCGAGGTGGCCAAGCTGAAGGTCGGTAACGGCTTAGAAGTCGGCGTCACCCAGGGGCCGCTGATCTCCGAGGACGCGGTCAACAAGGTCGAGTCGCACATCCAGGACGCGGTCGGGCAGGGCGCCGAACTCCTTATGGGCGGCAATCGCCATGACTTAGGCGGCACGTTCTTCCAGCCGACGGTCTTGAAGAACGTGACCACGAAGATGCTGGTCAGCCGCGAGGAAACGTTTGGCCCCCTGGCCGCGCTCTTCCGGTTCAAGGACGAGGACGACGTCATCCAGATGGCGAACGATACCGAGTTCGGTCTGGCCTCCTATTTCTATGCCCGCGATCTGGGTCGCGTCTGGCGGGTTGCCGAGGCGCTGGAATACGGCATGGTCGGTGTCAACGCGGCGCTGTTGAGCACGGCGGAAATCCCCTTCGGCGGCGTCAAGGAATCGGGGCTGGGCCGCGAAGGTTCGCATTACGGCATCGATGAGTTCGTCGAGATCAAATACATCTTGATGTCCGGCATCGACAAATAACCGGATGACCGCCGACGAACAGAAGCGCGTGGCCGCCCTGGCCGCGCTCGATTTCGTCGAAGACGGAATGCGGCTGGGGCTTGGCACGGGGTCCACGGCCGCGCACTTCGTTATCGGGCTGGCGGAGCGCGTTTCCGGCGGACTGTCCGTCGTCGGCGTGCCGACCTCCGAGGCGACCCGCGATCTGGCGGAGCAAACCGGCGTGCCGCTGACGACCCTGGACGAGACCCCTGAACTCGACCTGTGCGTCGACGGGGCCGATGAGATCGACCCAGACTTCAACCTCATCAAAGGCGGTGGCGGAGCGTTGCTGCGCGAGAAGATCGTCGCCCATGCGGCGGCGCGGCTCATCGTCATCGCCGACGGATCGAAGACCTCTGAAAGACTGGGCAGCTTCGATCTACCCATCGAAGTCCTGCCGTTCGGCGCGAAGGCGACGGTCCGCGCGATCGAAAAGGCGGCCGGTGCCGTTGGCGTCAATGGCGCCATCGCGCAGCGGCTTAAGGGCGGGGCGCCCTATGTGACCGACAACGGCAACTGGATTTTCGATGCCGCCTTTCGCGACATTGCCGATCCCGGTTCGTTGGCCGCGGCGTTGGCAGCCGTGCCTGGCGTGGTTGAACACGGTCTCTTCGTCGAGATGGCGAATTGTGTGATCCTCGGCACGGATGCCGGCGTGGATATCAGGCAAAAGGATGTCGAACGATGACACGAAACAAAAGGACTTGGTCCACTATGATTCCCGGTCTCCTTCGATCCGTTACCCTCGGCGTCCTCCTCCTCGCACCGCCGGTGCTTGCCGAACCTGTTTCCGAACTTGAACCCTTCCTGGAGGAAGGGGTCGAAGTCACCGGAACCCCGGCCGGCAATGGCGTCTACGAATCCGTCAAGATTGGCAAGCCGGACGATCAAGTCCTGGCCGAACGGCTGACGGTGAGCGTCGATGGAAACCGGCTGACCGACCTCCTCCTGGAAAATGTCACCGTGCCGGAAGACGGCGACGAGGCCCACGGCACGATTGAGCGTGTCGTCATCGAAAACAGCGCGATTCCTCTCGATTTCGACGACGACAAGCCGGAAGAGTCGTTCGAGTGGCTGCTTAATCTGGACGCCGACCGACTGGCCATCGAAGGGCTTGTGCTCGTCGATCCGGAAGAAAACGTCAACATGCGCATCAAGACCTTCGCGGCGGAAAACGTCGTCGACGGCTATTTCTCCGGCGTTCGCCTCAGCGGTCTCGAGATGGACGGCATCGACGAGGACGGCCGGCCGTTCAAGATCGACCTCGACCGTATGTCCATTCGCGGTTTCGGCGCCGGCTGGATGTTGATGGTGCGCGCCGCGATGCGCGAACAAGACGCCGCCGGCGAGAAGAATCTCGAGGCGCTGGCCGATGACGATGCGGCGTTCATGGATGCGTTCAAGCTGTCCGATTACCTCCATCATCTGCGGTTTCAAGGGATCGAGATCGAAGGTCTGACCATTGCGACCAATGGTGCGGAAATCCTCTCCCTGGCGTCTTATGAGTCGAAGGCAACGGACTATTCGGGACAGTTTCCAGTCGCGGGGACGTCGGACTTCAGCGGCCAGGTCAATCTGAACACGGCCCAGAGCCTCTCGACCGACAACCCGCAGGCGCAGTTGGGACTCCAGGCGTTTGTCGCCCTTTATGGCCAGCCGACTGTCGCGTTTAGCGGTAGCGGACAATCCATATGGTCGGCTAGCGAGCGCACGATCACCACGACGGATTCGTATATCGAGTTCGAGCGGCTGGCGCGGATCGGCTTCGATCTGACCATGAAGAACTACGATCCGTCCGATTTCGTCAAAGCATTGATGGATCCCAACGATGATCTGACGATGGAGAACGTTATGACGGAGTCCATCATCAGTCAGCTTGGCATCCGGCTCATCGATCTCGGTGCTCTCGATATCGGCTTTTCGCTGGCGCCGCCGGGCATCGATCGCAGTCAGATTGCCGCACAGGCCGCACAGTTCGCGGGCATCGGCGTGGTTCAGGCCATGCAGTTGGGGATCGAGATCAGCGGCAGCGTCGCCGAGGTCGTCGCCGGGTTCATTCAAAACGGCGGAACGATCGAGGTGCGACTACAGGACGGGTCCGAAGTCCCGATGGCGCCGTTCGAGGACCTGGCATCGGGACCGGAGGGCGCGGCGAAAGCCATGCAGGCGCTCAAAAACATCAAGTTGGTGATCAGCGGTTCCCAATGAGCACATTTGACTTCGATCTCTTCGTCATCGGCGGCGGGTCGGGTGGCGTTCGCGCGGCCCGGATCGCTGCCGGCTACGGCGCGCGCGTGGGGATCGCCGAGGAATATCGCTACGGCGGAACGTGCGTCATTCGCGGCTGCGTGCCGAAGAAGCTTTTGGTCTACGCCAGCCGCTTTGCCCACGAGTTCGACGAGGCGGCTGGCTTTGGTTGGTCGCTGGGCGACCGGGTGTTCGATTGGTCCGCCCTGATTGCCAACAAGGATCGGGAGATTGCGCGCCTCGAAGGTGTCTACCGCGCCAATCTCGACCGCGCCGGCGTCACCCTGTTCGACGATCGCGCGGTTTTCGAGGACCCGCATACGCTTCGTCTCGTCAATGCCGGTCGGACGATCACCGCTGAGACGATCCTCGTCGCCACGGGCGGTACGCCCAATGGCCATATGGGATTGCCGGGCGGCGATCTGACGATCACCTCCAACGAGGTCTTTCATTTGGACGAGATGCCTCAGCGCGTCGTGGTCGCTGGCGGCGGCTACATTGCGGTTGAATTCGCCGGCATCTTCAACGGCCTTGGGGCCGAGACGACGCAGGTCTATCGCGGTCCGGAAATCCTGCGCGGGTTCGACGATGACGTGCGCCACCATGTCCACGCGCAGATGGCCGAAAGAGGCGTCGATATCGTCACCAACACGGTGTTCGAGAAAGTCGAGCGGACAGCGGGCGGCCTTGCGGTGACGCTGGCAAATGGCCGCACGCTGGAGGTTGACCAAGCACTTATGGCGATTGGACGATCGCCGAATACCGATGGTCTCGGGCTGGAAAACGCCGGCGTCGATGTCGACGACAAGGGTGCGGTGATTGTGACGCCCTATTCGCGTTCAACGGCCGAGAATATCTACGCTGTCGGCGATGTCACCAACCGGGTCAACCTGACGCCGGTGGCCATCAGAGAAGGCCATGCCTTCGCCGACAATGTCTTTGGCGGATTGGATCGCAAGGCCGATCACGACCTCATTCCAACCGCGGTGTTCTCGACGCCCGAAATCGGTACGATCGGGCTCAGCGAGGCGGCCGCGCGCGGCGAGTACCCCTCGCTCGATATGTATAAGACCGATTTCCGGGCGATGAAGGCGACGCTCTCGGGCGCAAGCGACCGCGTGTTCATGAAGCTCATCGTCGATGCCGAGACGGATCGCGTCGTCGGCGCCCACATCGTCGGCGAGGCGGCCGGCGAGATGATCCAAACGCTCGGCGTCGCCATCAAGATGGGCGCGACCAAGGCCGACTTTGACAGCACGATGGCCGTTCACCCGACGGCCGGCGAAGAGCTGGTCACGATGCGGGAGCCCGCCGAACGCGTGAGGCCCTAGAGTGTCGTCCCGGACGCGCTGCGGCATGAATTGCTGCTGCGCTGATCCGGGATCGTTCGATGTATGGCACCTGCGTTGTTGACAATGCGATCCCGGTTCTGCGTTGCATTACCAAGGTGCTGCACCGCGCCCGGCATGACGAAGTACGGGAACGATCTAATATGAACCCATCCCGTCCTGGCGCTTGATCCTGAACGCGGAATTCGACTCTGTTTCAGGGGCTTAGCGAAAGAACCGGATTCAATCTCTCCGGTTCGTGACGTGTTTGATCAGACGCCCCGCAACGTCTCCTCAGCGATATCGTCGACAACGGCTTTCAGGGCCGCATCATCGTCCGCGCCTTTTTCCTTCTCGGCCGCATAGCGCTCCAATTGCCGGTCGGCGCTGGTGCCCTCGGCGACGATGGCGCGGGTATGCTCGACCGCCGCCTGGCACCCAAAGAACGCGGCATCTTCCTCGACCAACTCGATCAGTTCGCCGACAAGATCGGCGTAGGGCACGCAGGCGCCTTTGCCGAAATCGATCATATGGCCCTTCACGCCGTGGCGCTGTGCAAGCCAGCGGTTTTCATCCACCAGGAACCGCGAGTACCGACGCCACCGCTGATTGTTGCGACGCAGGCGATAGAGCATGCGGGCGATGCAACGCATCATCGCGGCAATCGCAATGGCATCGTCGAGCCGCGTGCAGACATCGGGAATGCGCAATTCCAGCGTCGGAAACCGCGCCGACAGCCGCAGGTCCCACCACACCTTGGTCGCGTCCTCGATGACGCCTGCTTTTACCAGGGTCTCGACGGTGCGGTGGTACTCGCCAGGTGAATCGAAATTCTCCGGCAGGCCGGTGCGCGGCAATTCGTTGAAGACGGAAAGGCGATACGACTTCAGGCCGGTCTGGTTGCCGCGCCAAAACGGCGAGGATGTCGATAGTGCCAAAAGGTGCGGGATGAAGTAGCTGAGTTGGTTGAAGATATCGACCCGCGCCGCTTCGTCCTCAATAGCGATGTGGACATGCATGCCACAGATCATCAGCCGGCGAACGACGACCTGCAGGTCGGCGGCAAGCTCATTGTAGCGCTGCTTGTCGGTGTGAAGCAGGTCGCTCCAGTCGGCGAACGGGTGGGTCGAGACGGCAAGCGGCGCCAATGCGTAGTCGGCCGCCACTTCGCCGATTGTGCCGCGCAAATGGGCAAGCGCCTCGCGCGCCTCGCTAACGGTTTCGCATACGTGCGTGCCGATCTCGACCTGGCAGCGGAGGAACTCTGGCGAGACGGCGGAGCCGAGCCGCTTCTCGCATTCTTCCATGAACTCGCCCGGCGGATTCGCGGCAAGCCCACGGGTTTTCTTGTCGATGAGGAGATATTCCTCTTCAACGCCAAGCGTGAAAGACGGATCGTTCATATGTCAATCTAACACCGGTCCGGGCGATCGACACAAGTCGGTTGTCGAAGAGGCTCAGCCGGCCGGAGTCAGTATCGATCCCACCAGACCCGCAATTCGAGAAAGCTGCGCGGATTGCGTTTCTTGCTTTCGCGAAATCGCATGTAGATCTTTTCCCATTCCTTTGAGACCGGATTGCCGCTCACGCCAGCGGGATTGGCGCCGGTACCGTCGGTGGCGTACCCCCAAGTTTCCAGCAGCGCGCAATAGTCCTTTGATAACCCCAATCCCATGACTCGGCCGGTCCTCGATCCGTCTCAGATCGAGTTCCACCACTCCTGGAGTTCCTTGTAGTCTCGCGGATCTCGCCCGAACTTCGAACGAAACTTGCGGCGCAGCATCGCGATCTCCGGCGCGGGGCGCGTCGGTCGTATCGATGCGTCGGCGATGCCGTCGCCGAGCATCGGCCTATCGCTTTCGCTGGGCCGCATTCGTCGATCAAACCCCCCGTCGATTGCTCTTATCATTCACTATCCCTTATCGGCTGGCCCGATGCGCAAGACGATGACGGCCGCGAGTCTGTGCAGGCGGGCCCGAAATCCCTCCCCATTGGCCATAGGAACGCGGAGACGATCTCGCCGTTAGCGAGCTAACAGTTGTGAAACAATCGAAGGGCTCGTTTTCCGGGTCCCGACGCGCTGTGTCTGGCGATCAAATCCAGCGTCGCGTCCGGCCGGCATAAATCTCGTAGTCCCGCCCAAAAGCCAGATGCAGCGTCGACTCTTCATCGGCGATGAACCGTCGTTCGATCACGGCAATGAAGAGGGGGATGACGAGGAATGAAAGCGTCGAAGCGAGCACAAGCCCGAAGCCCGCCATGGCAAGCACATCGGCAAGGTAGATGGGATTGCGGCTGATGCGATAGGGACCGTGGGTGATCATGATTACCGGGCGTCGGCGCGGCACGATCGACGTTCCCGACCGTGCGAACGGAAAGGCCGCCCAGGCCGTCAGCGCGATCGCGGCGGCGATGATGATCCAGCCAGGCGTCCGTGTGTATTGATAGGGCCAATCGGCGATGGGCACATAGCGATCGATGGCCCACATCAGCACAAGGCCAAGCGCCAGCCACACCGGCGGGAAGTCGAACAGTCCCAGAATACGCGACACAGGGGTCTCTCCGAACGCAACTGCCATGCAGTCTATAGGAAACCGTTCAAAAAGTCTCCGATCGAGTAGGCCAGACCGGCGGCGCCGACGCCGATGGCGAGTGTTTCCACGCCCGACAACCACCAAGACATCGAGGACCATTTTGATTTGGCGATCCCGATCGCGAAAAAAACGGCCGCGGTCAGCCCAACGGCGAAGTCCGGTGCCTGCGACAATCCGGAGATGAAGGGAATAAGGGGAACGATGCCGCACGCCATAAATCCCAAAAACGTCGCGAGGGCCGCCGTCAGCGGGTGCCGTCGAACAGGCGCGATCCCATATTCCTCCGTCATCATCGTTTCGATCCACCTCGTCTTGTCCGCCGTGATGATCGAGACGATGTCCTCCAAAAGGGCGCCGGAAAATCCCTTGGCCGCGAAAATCTGACGGATCTCCTCCGTTTCGCCGGTCGGGGCGACGCGGATATGACGTTCCTCGACCGCTCGCAATTGCGTCGCGGCATCATTGTCGGCTCGTGTGCTGGCGAAATTGGCCGCGGCCATGGAAAATCCGTCGGCCAGGAGGTTGGCGAAGCCGAGGATCAAGATCACGCGATGCGACAAGTCGGCGCCGAGGCTTCCGGCGACGATTGCGAACGTTGTGATCGCACCGTCGATGCCGCCATAGATCCAATCCGACAAGTAACTGGGGCGGTGTCCGTGGCGGAGTCGGGCGGCAATCGCCTGGGGATCGTGAGAGTGTTCCGGTGTAGGTGCGTCGATCATGCCGAGCCTCCGATCAGAGGACGTCAGACTACCGCGCCAGGATCCCAGCCCTTTGTGCTCAATCAATCAGTCAATCGGTCGCGAAGGTTCCCGTGGCCCCGTGGGGCGCAAATTCGGCCGCGAATTGGGAAAGCGCATCCCAGTCCGTCAGTTCCAGATCCTCCTTTGGATCGACGGTCACGCCTTTGCGCGACGCGATGTAACGCATCGTCCAAGCCTTGAAGAAATCGTAGCGGGTGAACCGAAAGGCACCGACGACATGAACGATCTTGCCCGGAGCCCAGCCGGTCTTTTCGGTGAAATCTCGCGCAATGCGCTCAATGTCTTGCAGTTCGTCTGGATCGTCGCTGGCGGCAGCCAGCGAGACGGATAGAAAGGCCGATGGCATCGCCGAAAGCGCCGCGCAGTGTGCGGTGGCAAAATGGACGATGCCGGATTGATACTCTCCGACATGAACGGAGGCCGCGAGGATCGCCTTGTCGAAGCGCGAAGGATCGATGTCACCCGGTTCGGTCGCGTCGGAGAGTTCAACGGTGTGGCCGGCATCGGTGAACCGATCGGTCAGGAACCGCGCGATCTTGCGCGTCTGGCCCTCGGTCGTGCCATAGACGATGAGAATTTTCACAATGTCAGGAGTCTGTCTCCGCAACGCCGTTTTCGCATTGCTGTCGATCAAACCCGCGATTACTTCCGCAAACCCAGATGCTGAAATCCCGTTGACCGCCGCACCGGGCGTTTGGCCGATACGACGCCGCTGTTGACGCCCATCCAGCCGATCTCTCCGGACAGCCGGCCGTATTCGATCTTCGGACAACGGTCCATCACGACCTTGATCCCTGCGGCTTCCGCTTTGGCCGCCGCCTCGTCATTGCGGACGGTGAGCTGCATCCAGATAACCTTCGGTATCGGCCGTAGCGCCATCGACTCGTCGACGACCGGACCGGCGGCCTCCGAGTTGCGGAAGATATCCACCATGTCGATTGGCTCTGGGACGTCTTGAAGCGATGCATAGACCGTCTGTCCCAGAAGCGCCTTGCCGGCATGGCCCGGATTAACGGGAAACACCGTGAAGCCCTTGTCGATCAGGTATTTGACAACGAAGTAGCTGGGCCGGATCGAATTCATCGATGCGCCGACCACCGCCACCGTCTTCACGTCGCGCAGAATGCCTCGAACATAGGTGTCTGAGTAATGGTCGTGGTTCATACGTCGTCCGGCCATTGCGGCGGGCGCTTGTCGATGAACGCGGCGATGCCCTCTTTGGCCGAATCCATCATCATATTGTCGACGATCACCTTGCAGGTGTGGGCATAGGCCGCGTCGAGGTCCATATCGATTTGTTCGTAGAACGCGGTTTTTCCGAGCGACACGACGGCACGCGACTTCTGGGCTGCGCGCTCGGCCATCGCCATGGCAGTCTCATGCAGGGCATCGGGCGAGGTGACCCGGTTGACGAGCCCTAGCCGTTCGGCGCGCTCCGCATCGATGATCTCGCCCAGCACCAGCATCTCCATCGCTGCCTTGGCCGGAATGGCCCGCGACAACGCCACCAGGGGCGTCGAGCAGAAGAGCCCGGCATCGACGCCGTTGACGCCAAACCGCGCTTCGCTCGAGGCAACGACCATGTCGCACGCGGCAACCAACTGGCAGCCGGCGGCTGTCGCGATGCCGTGGACAGCCGCGATCACCGGTACGGGTGCACGGGTGATCGCAAGCATCACCTTGGTGCAGCGCGCAAACAGCGCCTCATAGAACGCGCGACCTTGATCGGGATCGCCGCGATGCCGCGTCATTTCCTTCAAATCATGGCCGGCGCAGAACCCGCGCCCCTGCGCATCGATGACGACGACCTTGACGGCTGGATCGCTGGTCGCCTCGGCAAGAGCGTCATGGAGCGCATCCAACATTGCCGTCGAGAGCGCATTGAGCGCGCGCGGGTTGTTCAATGTCAGCCGCGCAATTCGGCCTGTCCGCTCGGACAAGACCAATGGCGCGGCCGCTTCAGGAAGACTGCTCATCGATCGTCACACTTTCAGGATCGCTCGTTCCTTGTTAGGACCCGCACTCTATACATGGAGCAGGGCGGCGCAAATGACGGAATCGGCAACGGCGTTGACCGTGTCCGAAATCGAGGACTATCTCCGCGAGGTCTTCCCGCAGGTCTACGAGAACGGCGATACCTGGATCGTCGAGGCCGTTGGTCCAATGACCGCGCGCCTGCGCCTGGTCGTCTCCGACCGCCATTTGCGCCCTGGCGGTACGATCTCCGGGCCCACCATGTTCACGCTGTCGGATCTGGCGCTTTATGTCGCCGTGCTCGGACAGATCGGTAAGAAGGGACTGGCGGTGACCACGTCGCTCACGATCAATTTCCTGCGCAAGCCGAGCCAGCGCGACCTGGTCGCCAAGTGCCGGCTCTTGAAGCTCGGCGCTCGACTCGCGGTCGGGGAGGTGGCCATTTACTCCGACGGCGAGAACGACCCGGTCGCGCACGCCACCGGCACCTATTCCATTCCGCCACGCGAAATGCGGTAAAATAATACCTCAATCGCAAGTCTATGATAAATAAGCGCTTTAAGATTGCGCTTGACAGGCTTGGGCGGCTCCCATAAATCGCACGCAACGAGGGCCGGCGCCGCCACGCGCCGGTCTTTTGCGATCCAAAGTTTCAAGGATTTTACCCATGTCGACCTATTCGGCGAAAGCCGGCGACATCGAAAAGAAATGGGTCTTGATCGACGCCGAAGGATTGGTCGTCGGTCGGTTGGCCTCATTGATCGCGATGCGCCTGCGCGGCAAGCATCTGCCGACCTTCACGCCGCACATGGATTGCGGCGACAACGTCATCGTGGTGAACGCGGAAAAAGCGGTCTTCACCGGCAACAAGCTGAGCGACAAGATTTATTACCGTCACACCGGCTACCCTGGCGGCATCAAGCAGCAGACGGCCGGGCAGATCATAAACGGCCGGTTCCCCGAGCGGATTATCGAAAAGGCGGTTGAACGCATGTTGCCGCGCGGACCGCTGGGCCGCCGCCAGTTCAAGAACATGCGGGTCTATGCCGGCGCCGAGCATCCGCACGCGGCGCAGAATCCCGAAGCGCTCGATATCGCTTCGCTCAACTCTAAGAATGTGAGGGCCTGACGATGGCCGAACAAGAAGTCCAGTCGCTTGAAGACCTCGGCGAGGCCATGGGCCAAGCCCCGGCTGCCGTCGACGACGCGCCGGTCTACGAGCAAAAGCTTGATGAACACGGCCGCGCCTATGCCACCGGCAAGCGTAAGGATGCGGTCGCTCGCGTCTGGCTCAAGCCCGGTGCCGGGCGCATCGTCGTCAACAAGAAAGACGTGAACGAGTATTTCGGTCGCCCGGTCCTGCAGATGCTGTTGCAGCAGCCCTTCGAGGCAGCCGGCCGCAAGGACCAATATGACGTCATGTGCACAGTGTCCGGCGGCGGTCTCTCCGGTCAGGCCGGCGCGGTGCGCCACGGCATCTCCAAAGCGCTCACCCACTACGAGCCCGAACTGCGCGGCACCCTTAAGAAGGGCGGTTTCTTGACCCGCGACGCGCGCGTCGTGGAGCGAAAGAAATACGGCAAGGCGAAGGCACGCCGCAGCTTCCAGTTCTCCAAGCGCTAAAGCGCCAACGGACGGAACACGCAGGGCGGGCCTTCGGGCCCGCCCTTTTCTTTTGACTGGAATTGGCCGATACCGGCCACGGGAGAAGCGAGATGGTTGACGCGAAAATCAAGATCGGCGTTTTGGGGGCATCCGGCTATACGGGCGCGGACGCCGTGCGCCTGGCGCTTACGCATCCCAACCTGGAGATCGCCGCGCTCACCGCCAACACCCATGCCGGAAAGCCGATGGCGACGGTCTTTCCGCATCTGGCGATCGCGCACCTGCCGGATCTGACCCGGATCGACGAAGCGGATTGGTCCGCCGTCGATGTCGTCATGTGCGGACTGCCGCATGGAACGACGCAGGAGATCGCGAAAGGCGTGCTCGATGCGCACAAGCATGTTCGGTTCGTGGACATGTCCGCGGACTTTAGGTTGCGGGATCCAGATGTCTACGAAACCTGGTACGGCCGCCCCCATACGGCGATGGATGTGCAACCGGAGGCCGTCTACGGACTGACGGAGCACAATCGCGCGGCTATTGCCGACGCGCGCCTCGTTGCCTGTCCTGGCTGCTACCCAACCGCCGTTCTCCTGGCCCTCCTTCCCCTTGCGCGCGGAGGGGTGGTCGATATGGATGATATCGTGATTGACGCCAAATCGGGTGTGTCCGGCGCCGGGCGGGGCCTGAAGGAAAACACGCTGTTTTGCGAGGCCGGGGAGGGCCTGTCGCCCTATGCGGTAACCACGCATCGGCATATGCCGGAGATCGAACAGGAATTGTCGGCCGCGTCGGCCACCGATACGACGATCAGCTTCACGCCGCATCTCGTTCCGATGAGCCGGGGCGAGCTGTTGACGATCTATGTGCGCCTCCCCCAAGGCAAGACGGCCGGCGACATCCGCTCGGCATGGCAGGCGGTCTATGCTGACGAGCCCTTCGTTCACGTTCTGCCGGAAGGCGTGGCGCCGTCCACCCAGATGGTACGCGGCTCCAATCACTGCCTGCTCAACGCCTTCGACGACCGCATCGCCGGACGGGCGATCGTCGTTGCGACGCTGGACAACCTGGTCAAAGGCTCAGCCGGCCAGGCAATCCAGAACCTCAACGTGATGATGGGCTTGCCGGAGACGACCGGATTGGAGCAGGCGCCGCTGTTTCCATAAGCCTATTGCTCCGCCCAGCGGAATTCGTTCGCCCACAGGTCGCGCGGCTGTCACAAATGTTTCAACTGTGCGTGCTAGCCGCCACTCCAAGTGTGGCCGCCGTGTTTAGAGCGTGAGCCAACGGGTCCCGAAAGGCGCAGCAATGTCCGATAAGCCATTCAACGTTCTATTCCTGTGCACAGGAAACTCCGCACGCTCGATCTTGGCAGAAGCGATTCTGAACCGCGAAGGTATCGGGAAATTCAAAGGGTTCTCGGCGGGATCTCAGCCCAAGGGTGAGCCCAACCCTTACGCGTTGGAACTGCTCCAAAAGCTCAACTACAAGACCGATTTCGCCCGCTCGAAAAGCTGGGACGAGTTCGCCACGCCCGACGCGCCGCAAATGGACTTCGTCTTCACGGTTTGCGATTCCGCCGCTGCGGAAACTTGTCCGGCCTGGCCCGGCCAGCCGATGACCGCTCATTGGGGCTTGCCGGACCCCGCAGCAGCCGAGGGTAATGAAGCGGAAAAGCGGCTGGCGTTCGCAGACTCCTACCGCATGCTTAGCAACCGGATTTCGATCTTCGTCAACCTGCCCATCACGTCGCTCGACCGTCTGGCACTGCAAAACCGCCTGAAGGAGATCGGTCAGGCCGAGCAGGCCTCGGCAACCGAGACGGCTTGACGCGCGCTGGGCTTGAGACCCTTCAGGACGCCACTTTGACGTAGCTGCCCGGTGCGTTTTCGATGGGCTTAAGCTTGCCGCCACCTGGCTTGCGAGCCTTGACCGTCTTTCCGTCGAAGCTCTCGATCCAGTCCCGCCAGGACGGCCACCAGGAGCCCTCGGTCTCCTCCGCCGCGTCCAGCCAATCCTCATAATCGCCGGTCGGGTCGTCGCCGGTCCAGAACTGATATTTGTTCTTCGCCGGTGGATTGATGACACCGGCGATATGGCCGGACCCCGCCAGAACGAATTTTACCGGACCGCCGAAGCTGCCCGATCCGATGAAGACGGACTTCGCCGGCGCGATGTGATCTTCGCGGGTCGCCAGGTTGAAGATCGGCACCTTCACCTTTTTCAGGTCCAGCTTGACGCCGCCGATTTCCAGTTCGCCATTCGATAGGCGGTTCTCCAGGTAGCAATTGCGCAAATAGAACGAGTGGTTGGCGGCCGGCATGCGCGTGGAATCGGAGTTCCAGTAGAGCAGGTCGAACGGGAAGGGCGCCTTACCCAGCATGTAGTTATTGACGATGTAAGGCCAAATCAGATCGTTCGATCGCAAAAGATTGAAGGCATCGGCCATGTTTTTGCCTTCCAGGAAGCCGCGCTTCTTCATCTTTTCCTCGACGGCAGCGACCTGCTCCTCGTCGACGAAAACCTTTAAGTCGCCGGCGTAGGTGAAGTCGACCTGCGTGGTCAGGAAGGTCGCGGTCTTCACGCGCCGGTCGCGCTTTGCGGCCATGTAAGCAAGCGTGCAGGCCAACAGCGTTCCGCCGACGCAATAGCCGATGATGTTGACGTCTTTCTCGCCGGTCGCTTCGAGCGTCTTTTCGATCGCCGTCAGCACACCGTCCTTCATGTAGTCCTCGAACGACTTGGCAGCGAGGGTCTCATCGGGGTTGACCCAGGAGATCGTGAAGACGGTCAGGCCCTCGCCGATACACCATTCAATGAAGGACTTTCCGGGAGTGAGATCGAGGACATAGAATTTATTGATCCAGGGCGGCACGATCAGGAGCGGCCGCTTGCCGACGTCTTCCGTCGTCGGCGCATATTGGATGAGCTGGATAAGGTCGTTCTGGAAGATCACCTTGCCCGGCGTTGTCGCCAGATTTTTGCCGACCTCGAACGCGTCTGGATCGGACTGGCGAATCTTCAGCTTGCCTTCGCCACGCGCGATGTCCTCGGCCAGCATCTTCATGCCGCGCACCAGGTTCTCGCCATTGCTTGAGAGCGTCTCGCGCAGGATCGCCGGATTGGTGAGGAAAAAGTTCGACGGCGCCAGCGCGTTGGTGAGCTGGTGCATATAAAAGTCCGCCTTGTGGCGCGTGTGTTCGTCGAGGTCGTCGGCGTCGTCGACAAGGTGCTGTGCCCAGCGCGATGTCACCAGATAGGTCTGCTTGCAAAAGTCGAAGAACGGATTGTCGGACCAGTCCGGGTCCTGGAAGCGCTTGTCGCCGGGTTCTGGCTCGGCTGCCGCCTCGGGTGTTTCGCCCATAAAGCGACGGACGGAGCTGTTCCAGACTTCGGTGTAGTTGCGCCAGAGTTCGCTTTGGGCGGCGACGGCCTTCTCGGGATCGCGCAGCCAGGTCTCCGCGACCCGGCCGAGTGTTTTGGTGACGTCGGCGACACCGTCCGGCAGTTCGCCGGACGCGGCGCCGTTGTCGCGTGGCTCGGCGTAGGCAGCCAGCGCCTTGCCGCCTTCCTCCAGCATTCTCACAATGTTTCGGGTCAACACTTCCGGGTCGACCTGCGAGGAAATGGTGTCCAGCGACGGCTTTTCGTCGAGTTTGATGTCTGTTTTCTGTTTGCCCATGCGGTTCCATCCCGGCGTCCGGTTTTTTCCGGATTTGAACACAATAGTATAATATGCCGCTGACAGTGACCACCGCAGGATCGATTTCGTGTTTTGGAGTTTCAATGGCTTGTAGACGCACATTGAGGGCCGGTGGCAGCGTCAGATGGGTCGGCTCGGCCATGGGCCTGGCTATCTTGCTTGCCGGCTGCGCGGCATCGTCCGAGGTCTACGAGACCGTCGGCCGCTACGACGTTCCAGAGCAGACGATTGATGTGCCGAGAACTTATCCGAACGTCTTCACAACCGTGACACGAGAGGATACGCCCATGGCACCGACAGACCGGGAGTCCGTGATTGCAGATATGGTGCAAGTCCGCGACACCCATGCCGAACAGGCGGCGGCCGAAATCGAGGCGCAATAGCCTCAAAGCCGCTCCGACAGACGCCGCAGCACGCCCGCGCGAACAGGAAAGACCGACACACCATGGAAGACTTTCATCCGACCCGCCGATTGCCGCCCTATGTGTTTGAACAAGTCAACACGATCAAGGCAAAGGCGCGGGCTGCCGGAGAAGACATCATCGATCTGGGCATGGGCAATCCCGACCTGCCGACCCCCGACTTCATCGTCGATAAGCTGATTGAAACGGTCAAGAAACCGCGCACCAACCGCTATTCCGCGTCGCGCGGCATTCCCGGATTGCGGCGCGCGCAGGCCGGCTATTATGAGCGCCGTTTCGGGGTCAAACTCGATCCCGACACCCAGGTCGTCGCAACGCTCGGGTCGAAGGAGGGCTTTGCCAACATGGCCCAGGCGATCACGGCGCCCGGCGATGTCGTGCTCGTACCCAACCCGACCTACCCGATCCATCAGTTCGGCTTCATCATGTCGGGCGGGGTCATTCGCCAATTACCGTCCTTCCCGGACGATCATTTCATGACGGCCCTCGACCGCGCGGTGCGCCATTCGATCCCCAAGCCGATTGCGGTCATCCTCAATTATCCTTCCAACCCAACGGCCTACATCGCCGGTCTCGATTTCTATCGAGACGTCGTCGACTACTGCCGTAAACACGACCTATTCGTCTTGTCGGACCTGGCCTATGCCGAACTCTATTTCGACGGCGCGCCGCCACCCTCGATTCTTGAAATCCCGGGTGCCATGGAGGTCGCCGTCGAGTTCACCTCGCTCTCCAAGACCTTCTCCATGCCCGGCTGGCGCATGGGTTTTGCGGTCGGCAACGAGCGTCTCATCGCTGCGCTGGCGCGGGTTAAGTCCTATCTCGACTACGGCGCTTTTACGCCTATACAGGTGGCGGCCGCGGCAGCGCTGAACGGGCCGGAATCCGAGATCGACGCCATCCGCGATGTCTACAAGAAACGGCGCGACGTCTTGGTGGAGAGCTTCGGCAAGGCCGGCTGGGATATTCCGGCACCACCGGCAACGATGTTTGCCTGGGCGCCCTTGCCCGGCCGATTCCACGATCTGGGTTCGGTCGAGTTCGCCAAGATCTTGATCGAGAAAGCCGATCTCGCCGTCGCGCCGGGTGTCGGCTTTGGCGAACACGGCGAAGGCTTCGTGCGCATCGCGCTTGTCGAGAATGAACAACGCATCCGCCAAGCGGCGCGAAACCTTCGTCGGTTTCTTGCAACGGCTGACAAAACGATGCACAACGTCGTCCCTTTGAACGCGTCCGGCTAGGACGCCGTAAACTGTCCGAGGCGGGGACTTCGAAAGCCATGGCGGAACCTCTAAGGCTCGGTATCGCCGGCCTGGGGACGGTCGGTGCGGCCGTCGTGAAAATGCTGAATGCGAACCGCGGACAGATCGCGGAACGATGCGGCCGCGAGATCGTCGTCACGACGGTAAGCGCGCGCGACCGCAACAAGGATCGCGGCTTTTCGCTTAACGGCATGGCCTTCCTGCAGGATCCTGTCGCGCTGGCGCAGTCTCCTGATGTCGACGCCGTAGTGGAACTCATCGGCGGTGCCGATGGTCCGGCGCTAGACGCGACGACGGCGGCAATCGCGGCCGGCCGGCCGGTGGTGACGGCCAACAAGGCAATGATCGCCGAGCATGGCAATCGTCTTGCCGGACTGGCAGAGGATGCCGGCGTTGGGCTGTTCTTCGAAGCTGCCGTTGCCGGCGGCATCCCGATCATCAAGGCGCTGCGCGAGAGCCTGGCCGGCAACCGGATTTCGCATGTCATCGGCATCTTGAACGGCACCTGCAACTACATCCTCACAAGGATGGAGGATGAGGAAAAGCCCTTCGATGTGATCCTCAAGGATGCGCAGGATTTGGGTTACGCGGAGGCCGATCCGACCTTTGACATTGGCGGCCACGACACGGCCCACAAACTGGCCATCATGACGAGCCTCGCCTTTGGCACGGAGATTACCGCCGACGATATCTATCTGGAGGGGATCGAGCAGATCACACTGGAAGATATTCATGCCGCCGGTGATTTAGGATTTAGAATCAAGCTCTTAGGCGTCGCACAGCGGACCGAATCCGGGATCGAGCAACGGGTCCATCCGACCATGGTGCCGAAAAATTCGCCGATCGCGCGGGTGTCCGGCGTCACCAACGCGGTGGCGATCGAATCCGATGCCCTCGGCCAGGCCATGTTGATCGGGCCGGGCGCCGGCGGCGACGCGACGGCATCGTCGGTGGTCTCCGATATCTGCGATATCGCGCGCGGAGCGATGCTTCCAACGCTGGCCCGTCCCGCCAAAGCACTCGAGCCTTATGTCCGCGCCCAGATGCGGGCGCACGAGGGCGGCTACTACATCCGGCTCAATGTCGAAGATCGCCCCGGCGCCTTCGCGCACATCGCCGAGCGCATGGCCGAGCAACACATTTCGCTGCAAAGCATTGTGCAAAAACGCGATCCGAAGACGGCCGACCCCGAAACACCGGTGCCGGTGATCTTGATCACGCACAAGGTTATGGAGGCTGCGGTTCGCGCGGCGGTCGAAAAGATCGAATCCGACGGCTATGTCACCGGGCCCGCACAGGTGATCCGCATCGAGTCGCTGTGACACCGGCTCGCCGCGAGCCGCATTGATTGGAGAGAAGATGCCGGCGCGCGTCGAAGACAGTCTTGATCGCGTTTTGACGATTGAAATCGTGCGGGCGACCGAGCGCGCGGCCGTGGCGGCGGCCCGCTTTCGTGGTCGCGGCGATGAGGTCAGAGCCGATCAAGCCGCCGCCGACGCGATGCGTCAGGAACTCAATACATTGCAGATCAGCGGGACGCTGGTTGTCGGCGAGGGCGAGCGCGATGACGTACCGATGCTTTACATCGGTGAGCGAGTCGGAACCGGTAAAGGGCCGAACGTCGACATCGCTCTCGATCCGCTGGAAGGCACGACGATCTGCGCCAAGGACCTGCCGAACTCGCTGGCGGTGATCGCTGTCGCGGAGAAGGGCAGTCTGCTCAAAACGCCGGATGTCTATATGGACAAGATCGCCGTCGGTCCCGGTTATCCGGACGGCATCGTCGATCTCGATCGGCCCGTTGAAGATGTGATTGCCGACCTGGCGCGGGAAAAGGGCGTCAGGCCTCGCGAGATTGCGACCTGCGTCATGGATCGGCCGCGTCACACGGCGCTGATCGAATCCATCCGCAAGACCGGCGCTTCGATCCGCCTCATCGGCGACGGCGATGTTGCCGGCGTCATTCACACGACCGATCCCGACGAAACTGGAATCGACCTTTATGTCGGCATTGGCGGCGCGCGGGAAGGTGTGCTTGCCGCAGCGGCGTTGCGCTGCATGGGCGGCCAAATGCAGGGCAGGCTGCTGTTTCGCAACGACGAAGAACGCGGCCGCGCCAAGACGATCGGCATAACCGATCTCAACCGGGCCTATTCCATAGAAGAAATGGCGGCAGGCGATGTCATCTTTGCCGCGACCGGGGTCACCGACGGGTCCCTTCTTTCGGGCGTGCGCTTTCGGCGGTCGACGATCCACACCGAAACCCTGGTCATGCGCTCTGCCAGCCAGACCATTCGCCGCCTGAAGAGCGCACACCACGCCGATGCCGAAAAGTTCGGCGCGCTGGACGCGGATGAAGACGACTGATCGCGCCAAGCCATTTTTGGGCGTTGCCGCCTCCGTTCTCGATCGGATTTGGACGGATCGCCTGGATGCCGCCGGACAAAGACGTGCGCTGGCACTTGCGCAGACCCACGATATCACCGAAATCGTCGCCCGCATTCTCGCCGGCCGGATTGGCGACGAAGACGATCCATCGGACTTCCTCGATCCGAAGCTGAAATCGCTGATGCCGGACCCGTCGACCCTGGTCGATATGGACGTGGCCGCGGATCGGTTGGCCCGGGCTGTCATCGATGGCGAGAAAATCGCGATCTTCGCCGACTATGACGTCGATGGCGCCAGTTCGGCAGCGCTCTTGTTCAGATTTTTGCGCGCAGTTGGAAGCGATGCGGAGATCTATGTCCCCGATCGGATTTTTGAGGGATATGGACCCAATGTTGCAGCACTCGACGCCATCCGCGCACGCGGCGCCTCGCTGCTTGTCACGGTCGATTGCGGCGTCAGCAGTTTCGAACCGCTGGCCCATGCCGCCGAAATCGACTTAGACGTCATCGTTCTCGACCATCATCAGACCGGCGCCGAGCTTCCGAAGGCCGTCGCCGTTGTCAATCCGAACCGTCAGGATGATTTGAGCGGCCTGGGTCATTTGGCCGCCGTCGGTGTCGTCTTCATGGCGATCGTCGCGACGAACCGCGTACTGCGCGAAGGCGGGCGGGCACATGTCCCCATGGCGCAACTGCTCGCGTGGTTGCCGCTGGTCGCTCTCGGCACGGTTTGCGACGTCGTGCCGCTTCGCTCACTGAATCGTGCCTTCGTGCGGCGCGGCTTGGAACTGATGGCCGAGCGCCGGATCGCCGGTCTCAGGGCTTTGACCGATACCGCCCGTGTTTCAGGACCGCCTGGAACCTATCATCTCGGATTCATGCTTGGGCCGCGGATCAATGCCGGTGGGCGCATCGGCCAAGCCGATCTCGGCGCCAGACTTTTGGCGCTAGACGACGAGATGGAGGCCGAGCGGATTGCCGGTGAGTTGGAGCGCTTGAACGCCGAACGCCAGGCTTTGGAAGCCGTCATGCTGGAGGCGGCGACGGCCGAGGCCGATGCCGCGCTTGGCGAGTCGCGGTCAGCACCGTTCTTGCTCAGCGCTCATGAAGACTGGCACCCCGGTGTGGTGGGATTGATTGCGTCGCGCCTGAAAGACCGGTTTCATCGGCCGGCTTTCGCCGTTTCACTCGACGCCAAGGGGATCGGTACGGGATCGGCACGTTCCATCGCCGGCGTCGACATTGGCGCTGTGGTGCGCGGTGCCGTTGAGGAGGGTCTTCTTCTTAAAGGGGGCGGACACGCGATGGCCGCCGGGTTCACGGTCGCGACTGGGGGGGGCGGAGCGCTTCGCCAATATCTTGAAGCCGCCTTGGTAGGCCAAGTCGATCCAACAATACGTCAGAACATGGCCATCGACGGAGCCCTTACGGCGTCCGGACTGGCGCCCGAACTCGTTCACATGATCGAGAAGGCCGGACCGTTCGGCGCCGGTAATCCCGATCCCTGTTTCGCCCTGCCGGCGCACCGCGTCTCGAATGCTGGCGTCGTTGGTCACGGACATGTTCGCTGCACGCTAGCGGACGGTGGAGGCGGACGGGTCAAGGCCATCGCGTTTCGCGCAGCCGACACTGCTCTCGGGAAGGCGCTGATGGGCGGTGGCGGCCCACTCCATGTGGCCGGGTTTGCCCGGATCGACCGGTGGGGCGGGGGCGCACGCATCCAGGTTCACATTAAAGATGCCGCCCGACCGGATGCGGCGAAACACTAAGCCACCGCGGATCATGTCCTTTGCGCTTGCGGGAATCCGGAAAGCCTTTTATATCCGCGTCGCGTTGCGCCCTTCGTCTAGTGGTCTAGGACGCCGCCCTTTCACGGCGGAAACACGGGTTCGAGTCCCGTAGGGCGTACCACCTATGCTTGCCGGCACTGCGGATATCTCATATATCCCGACACACGCGCCCTTCGTCTAGCGGTCTAGGACATCGCCCTCTCACGGCGAAAACACGGGTTCGAGTCCCGTAGGGCGTACCAGCCTCGATCCCGTGCCTTGATTTACTTCATCGCGCTTCAGCGACGGGCTCACCATTTTCCCGTGTTTTCCATAGACGCCCATGGCTCCGCCGCTGTCAGCGAGTCGCCGGCCTGTAGAAGCTCGATCGAGATGTTGTCGGGCGAGCGGATGAACGCCATATGGCCGTCGCGCGGCGGTCGATTGATGGTGATGCCGGCGTCCATGAGCGCTTGGCAGGTGTCATAGATGTTGTCGACGCTGAAGGCGAGGTGGCCGAAGTTGCGACCCTCGCCGTAATTCTCAGGATCCCAATTGTAGGTAAGCTCCAACAGCGGCGCCCGTTCGGCGATGCCGCTCTCCTTGTCTTTCGGCGCGGCGAGAAAGACAAGCGTGAACCGTCCGGCTTCGTTTTCCACCCGCCGGACTTCTTCCATGCCCAATTTGTTGCAGTAGAAGTCGAGCGATTCATCCATATCGCTGACACGGACCATCGTATGAAGATACTTCATGTGGAAAACTCCAGCTGTTGGGGAGAAAGGAGACCGAGCGCCGTTTTGGTGCCGGATTCTACATTTTCATAGGACATATCGCAGAAAAGCGGAAGTTGAGCGGCATTTTAAAATGCTCGCAGGGCGCGCTGGCTCATCTGAAACACGCGCTCAACCAGGAAAGGCAATTGCAAGAGAGCAACACGCCAACGTAAATCCGATATTCGGCCGGTTAGTTCAGGTTTTTGGGCTTTGCCCCCGGGCCGTCAATGGTATGGTTAACGGGAAGAATCATGCGGCGTTCGCCTGAAAACGTAATAGGGTCGGGGTATGGGGGACGATTTTTCGGTTGATCCTGAACGGCAGGAAGCAACCCGGGAGGAAACCCCCGTCGATGTCGTCGAGGTGGCCGGCACCATCAAATGGTACGACGCGTCAAAGGGTTATGGTTTCATCGTCCCCGACGAAGGCTCTGAAGACATCCTGTTGCACGTAACGTGTTTGCGGCGCGATGGGTTTCAGACGGCGTTCGAAGGCGCCCGGGTCGTGTGCGAGGTCGTTCAGCGCGCCAAAGGGCTGCAGGCGTTTCGCATCTTGTCCATGGACGACTCAACCGCTGTCCATCCCTCAACCGTTGAGCCCAGCACGCACGTTGTCGTCGAGCCGGTGTCCGGTCTGGTTGTCGCCGTGGTCAAATGGTTCAACCGCACCAAGGGCTATGGGTTCCTGCAGCGGGCCGGGATCGACGAAGACATCTTCGTCCATATGGAAACGCTGCGGCGCTACGGCATGACCGAGTTGCGGCCGGGACAAGAAGTTCTGGTCGCCTATGGTCCGGGGCCGAAGGGAATGATGGCGGCCGAGATCAGGCCGATCGATTGGGCCCGCGGTCCGGTTTCCCACTGATGCGGCAAGGCGCGGTCGATTGACGGCGCGGCGCACCCTCTCATCAAAGGCCGGTAAGCAGGCGTTGGTCGCGCTGACCGGCCTTTTGCTGATCGCCGGCAACGCGCAGGCACAAGATGCGCCGGCACCCGTCGTCTACGAATCCGATCCGATCGTTATCGAAACCGTTGCCGGGCCAGTTTCCTTTCGTGTCGAACTGGCCATGACGCCGGAGCAGCGCACGCTCGGCCTCATGTATCGAAAGTCCATGCCGGAAGATGTCGGCATGCTGTTCGACTTTGGCGAGGCCCGGATGGTTGTCATGTGGATGCGCAATACCTATTTGCCGCTCGACATGTTGTTCATGGCCGAAGACGGAACGATCGCGACGATCGCTGCGGATACAGTCCCTTTGTCGGAGGAGGTGATCTCTTCCGGTGAACCCGTTCGCTATGTGCTGGAGTTGAACTCCGGGATCGCCGCGGCGCGGGGTATCGCAGTCGGTGACACGGCCCGGCATCCGGCAATCGGGGTGTCGGGTGATTGACCGGCGTTGCGGTTTTGGCCTATGGGACAAAACGGTTCGGGGCATAGCGCAGCCTGGTAGCGCACCTGCTTTGGGAGCAGGGGGTCGCAAGTTCGAATCTTGCTGCCCCGACCAGTTAAGCCGACGCAAACGATGAGAAGGTAGTCTCGTCGGCATGGCGATTTGGAGACGATACCGATGACCGCGCGTATCTTTCGACCGGCAAAGACGGCCATGCAATCCGGCACCGCGAAGACGGCGAATTGGGTGCTCGAATACGAGTTGGAAAGCCCGCGCTTCGTTGAACCGCTCATGGGGTGGACCTCCTCTGGCGACATGCGCCAGCAGGTCCGTTTGCTGTTTCCGTCACGGGACGCCGCCGTCGCCTACGCCGAAAACAAGGGCATTGCCTATCGCGTCATCGAGCCTAAGGAGCCCAACCGGCGCGGCATGTCCTATTCGGACAATTTCCGTCATGACAGGGTAGGCCAGTGGACCCATTGAGGTCGTCGCGAACGGCACTCGGCCCCGTAGCTCAGTTGGATAGAGCACCGGCCTTCTAAGCCGATGGTCGCAGGTTCGAATCCTGCCGGGGTCGCCAGCCCTTCTCACGTCTCGCGGGACAGCCGACGGGTGGTTGATCCAAGTTTCGAGAAAATGAGATTATGCTTATCTGTCAAAGCCTTTGGACGCGCGCGTTGAATCTTTTACCGAGATCCAATGGACTCTGAGACTGACCGGCTCCCAGATTTTTACGAGGACGCGGAAAAGTCGCTCGCAGAAGCCTGGCGGCTGATTGAAGAAGGTGTCCGGAACCGACGGTCGCCTTTTCACACGCCGGTTGTCGCGACGTGTGGTCTCGATGGATGTCCGCAGTCCCGGATCGTCGTGTTACGCGACGGCGATCGGGACGCGCGAACCTTGCGCTTCCATACCGATCGTCGCAGTCAAAAGGTCGCGGAAATCAATCGCGATGCGCGCGCGACCATGCTGTTCTTCGATCCCGTCGCGAAGGTCCAGTTGCGGGTCCTTGGCGCGGCAACGGTCCACCATGACGACGCCGTTTCGTCTGCGGCGTGGTCGAACACGCGATCCTTCAGTCGCATCTGCTATCGCGTGCGACCGGGGCCAGGGGTAAAAATCGAAACACCGAGCGATCTCGAGTTCCAGGATGGGGGCGAGGACGATGACGGCGGTCGTGACATGTTTTGCGCCGTTGTTTTTTCCGTCGACGCGATCGAATGGCTCTTCCTGGCGCACCAGGGCAATCGGCGGCTTGTGTTCGACTGGCGCAATGGGTCGCTGGAAACGACTTGGCTCGTTCCCTAGAGCAATGCCAGCGAAAGTGGGAACCGGTTTCGCGTCCGGATTTGCGGAAAAACAAACACCTAGAGCGCTTGAGTGATTCAACGAAAAGAAAAAGCGCTCTAGCCGATCACTTCGAGGCTTGCGCCATGACAGCGAAGGCCCGGTCGAGGTCTTCTTTCAGGTCCTCCGGGTCCTCCAGCCCGATATGAAGGCGAACGCATGGGCCTTCGGCCTCGAACGTCGTCACCGTGCGATAGGGCGCTGGGTTGAAGGGAATGGCGAGGCTTTCATAGCCGCCCCAGGAATATCCCATGCCGAACAGTGTCAGGGCGTTCATGAACGCGTGAAAGGCGTCCTTCGGAGCGGGATTCAAGATGAGGCTGAATAGCCCGGTCGATCCATCGAACTGTCGCTTGAAAAGGGCGTGGTCGGGATGACTGGCGAGGCCCGGATGAAGGACGCGGGAGACCTCCGGCCTGGATTCGAGCCAAGCGGCGATATCCAGAGCGGACGATTCATGCTGGGCGAGGCGCTGGGCCATGGTTCGAAGGCCGCGCAGCGCAAGGAACACATCGTTCGGCGCTAAACCCATGCCGATCTCGTCATGCGTGCGGCGCAAACGTTTCCACCAGGCTTCATTCGCGGTGATTGAACCCATCAAAACATCGGCATGACCGGTGAAGTATTTCGTGCCGGCGTAAAGTGCCAGGTCCACGCCATGTTCGAGTGGCCGGAAATTTAGGGGCGTCGCCCAGGTGTTGTCGTTGACGACTGCGGCTCCGATGGATTTGGCGGCAGTCGCGATCGCCGCGATATCCTGAACTTCGAAAGTTTGCGAACCGGGGCTTTCGGTGAAGACGGCCTTGGTATTATCGCGGAACAGATCGGCAATCCCGCCGCCGATATGCGGGTCGTAGTAGGTTGTTTCAACGCCGAGCCGGGCGAGCGTCCCTTGGCAAAAGATACGCGTCGGCTGATAGACGCTGTCGGTCACCAGGATATGGTCGCCGGCGCCGGCGACGGTGAGAAGCGACAAGGTGACCGCCGCCAGGCCCGACGGCAGCAAAACCGTGCCTTCGCCGCCATCCAACTCTGTCAGCACTTCCTCCAGCGCATCCATCGTCGGCGTGCCGCGCAGACCGTAGCTGTAGCCCTTCCCCTTGTCCCGAAAGCCGCCGTAGCTCTTACGCTCCAGAAGCTTTTCGATGGTGGGATAAAGCACCGTTGCGCCGTGATAGACCGCCGGGTTGACGAAACCATGTTGACCTTCGGTATCGCGGCCTAACGTCGCAAGCTTGGTGCGGATGCGGTGTGACGGGGTCTTCGATTTCGCCATGGATTACTGAACGTAAGGGTTTCGCTTAGATTTCAGTACGGCGAAAGCGCCGTTCATACTAGTTGGAATTTTGCCATCAATTCGCCTTCTCCCGCCTTGACCTGTGCGGGAGAATGCCATCAGATATCGGCCATGCGACATTTGGGTAACACTGGATGTCTGCGTTAAACAATGGTTCTGCCGTGGGCAAGGGGCGATCAAGAGCGAGAACCGTCCGTTGACCCGTGAGCGGAACAAAAAGAAACACAGGGTAACAGAGAAAAGGCTGCACTTATGAATGTTCGTACTATTGGCGCCGTCTTGGCCGGCGCGACCCTTGGTCTCGTCGCGACAGGCGTATCGGCTGCCACGCTTGACGACATTAAAGCCAAAGGCTTCATCCAATGCGGCGTGAGCCAGGGGCTCCCCGGATTCTCGACCGCTGATGATGCCGGTGAATGGACAGGTTTGGACGTCGACTACTGCCGGGCCGTTGCCGCGGCGGTGTTCAACGATCCCAAAGCCGTGAAATTCACGCCGTTGTCGGCGAAAGAGCGCTTCACCGCGCTGCAGTCGGGCGAAATCGATCTCTTGTCGCGTAACACGACATGGACGATGACCCGCGACACATCGCTTGGTCTGAACTTCACGGGCGTCACCTACTACGATGGCCAGGGCTTCATGGTCCGCAAGGATCTGGGCGTTGCGTCAGCACTTGAACTGTCGGGCGCCTCGGTGTGCACCAACACCGGCACGACGACCGAGCTGAACGTTGCCGACTACTTCCGCGCCAACAACATGGACTACGAAATCGTCGCGTTCGAAAAAGCCGACGAGGTTGTCCAGGCTTATGACGCGGGTCGTTGCGACGTCTACACGACGGATGCCTCGGGCCTTTATGCCCAGCGTCTGAAGCTGACCAATCCGGATGACCACATGGTCCTGCCGGAAATCATCTCCAAAGAGCCGCTCGGCCCGGTGGTTCGACAGGGCGACGACCAGTGGTTCAACATCAACAAATGGGTGCTGAACGCGCTGATCAACGCTGAGGAACTCGGAGTCACGAGTGCCAATGCTGAAGAGATGAAGGGCTCAGACAACCCGGCGATCAAGCGTCTGCTCGGTACCGAAGGTGCCTATGGCGAGGCGATTGGTCTCGGCAACGACTTCGCCGTTCAGGCGATCGCTGCCACGGGCAACTACGGCGAAATCTTCGACCGTAACGTCGGTCCCGACACACCGCTCGGCATCTCGCGCGGCTTGAACGCGCTTTGGTCGAACGGCGGCATCATGTACGCGCCGCCGGTTCGCTAAACCGAAAACGCAATCCCCGGCCTTCGCGCCGGGGATTGCCCTTTTAAGAGCCGGGCGGGCTCGCCATCAAAGCCCAAACCGGTCGTGAGTAACGGTCCGACCACGCCAGAAGACACGACAACGTGCCGGTGGCGGTCAGGAGAGGGGCATGGCAGTTCAAGACACCGCCGGCGAAGCGCCGGGCAAGGCATCGTTTATCTACGATCCTAAGGTGCGGTCGATCGCCGCGCAGATCGCGCTGGCCGCACTTCTCGTCTATGTCGGGTATTCCATCGTTCAAAATACCGCGGCCAATCTGGAGCGGCAGAACATTGCCTCCGGTTTCGGCTTTTTGAGCACGACCGCCGGCTTCGGCATCAATCAGTCGCTGATCGAATACACCGAGGAATCGAACTACGGCGTTACGTTTATCGTCGGATTGCTGAATACGGTCCTGATCGCGATCGTCGGCATTTTCCTGGCGACGATCGTGGGCTTCATCGTCGGTATCGCGCGCTTGTCCCATAACTGGGTCATCGCCAAGCTGGCGACGGTCTATGTCGAGGTCCTGCGCAACATTCCGCTGCTCCTCCAGATTTTCTTCTGGTACTTCGCGGTGCTCAGAGCACTGCCCAATCCGCGTAACTCCGCCTCGATATTCGACCTCGTCTTCCTCAACAATCGCGGCCTGATCATGCCGCGCCCGGTCTTCGAGGAAGGGTCATCACTGATCTTTTGGGCCTTCCTGGCTGCGCTCGTCGTTTCCTTCGGTATTGCCCGCTGGGCCAAGCAGCGGCAGGCCGCCACCGGCCAGCAGTTCCCGGTCTTTTTGTGGTCATTGGGCCTGATCGTTGGGCTCCCGCTGATTGCCTATTTCGTTTCGGGCCTTCCGGTTTCGTTCGATAATCCAGAACTTAAGGGCTTCAACTACCAGGGTGGCATGAGCGTCATTCCGGAGTTCGTGGCGCTGCTTCTGGCGTTGTCGCTCTATACGGCCGCATTCATCGCGGAGATCGTGCGGGCCGGCATTCTGGCCGTCAGTCATGGTCAGTCGGAGGCCGCTCATGCGCTGGGCTTGCGGCACGGGCCGACATTGCGTCTGGTCATCATTCCGCAGGCGATGCGGGTGATCATACCGCCGTTGACCAGCCAGTATCTCAATTTGACGAAGAACTCGTCTCTGGCGGTCGCCATCGCCTATCCGGACCTCGTCTCCGTCTTCGCCGGAACGACGCTCAACCAGACGGGTCAGGCGGTCGAGATCCTTGCCATGACCATGGCGGTCTATCTGACGATCAGCCTTTTGACGTCGTTCTTCATGAACTGGTTCAACGCCAAGATGGCCTTGGTCGAGCGTTAGGGGAGACAGAACCATGACCGATCTCTCCTACGTCCGTACCCAGGAAGTGCCACACGAGGCGCCACCGGCCGCAACCACGGGTCTCGTCGGCTGGATCAGAGAAAATCTCTTCTCCAGCATACCGAATGCGATACTGACCCTCTTCGGCGCTTACCTGATCTATCTGCTTGTGCCGCCGATCCTCGATTTCGCGTTCTTCAGCGCGATCTACGAGGGCGTCGACCGCGAGGCGTGTCTCGCCGAAGGCGGCGGGCATGTCGGCGCGTGTTGGCCGTTCGTTGAGGCTAAGCTTGGCCAATACATCTACGGCCGGTATCCCCTCGAAGAGCGCTGGCGGATCGACCTCACTGGCTTCTTGTTCCTGATCCTTTTGGTGCCCGCACTTATCCCGAATGCACCGTTCAAGAACATCAACGTGATCCTGCTTTTGGGCGCCTTTCCGCTCGCGGCGATCATCCTGTTGACGGGTGGCGCGTTCGTCATTCCCGTCTGGCTTTGGGCGCTGACCGTCATCATTTTCGCGGGTGTCGTTGGCTTGGCTCTGATGCCCGTCTTCGCGGGCCAAGGAACGGTCTCGGACAGCAAAGGTGCGCTTCTGGCGATTGCGGGTGCCTTTATCATCGTTGCCCTGATCTATGGCGTTTTGAGCTACGATTTCGGGCTGATTGCGGTCGAGACGCCATTATGGGGCGGCATCATGCTAACCCTCGTCATCGCCGTGACGGGTATCGTGGCCTCGCTGCCGATCGGCATTATGCTGGCGCTCGGTCGCCGGTCCGACATGCCGGTGGTCAAGATGATCTCGATCATCTTCATCGAGTTCTGGCGCGGTGTTCCGCTCGTCACCGTGCTCTTCATGTCGTCGGTTGTGTTGCCGCTGTTCCTGCCCGAGGGCGTGACCTTCGACAAACTGCTACGCGCGCTGATTGGCGTGGCGCTGTTCGCGTCGGCCTATATGGCCGAGGTGGTTCGCGGCGGTCTTCAGGCGATCCCCAAGGGCCAGTACGAGGGTGCCATGGCCCTAGGGTTGCGTTTTTGGGAGATGATGGGGCTCATCGTCCTGCCGCAGGCGCTCAAACTGGTGATCCCCGGCATCGTCAACACCTTCATCGGCCTCTTCAAGGACACCACGCTCGTCCTGATCATTGGCCTGTTCGATTTGCTGGGTATGATCCAGCTTTCGTTCACCGACGCCAAATGGTCAACACCGGTCACGAGCCACACGGGCTATCTCTTTGCGGCCATCTTCTATTTCATCTTCTGCTTCGGTATGTCGCGCTACTCCATCTACATGGAAGAGCGTTTGCACACCGGGCATAAACGGTAAGGGGGCTTAATTCCCATGACTGACGCAGCCACCGTTCAGGACGCGCCGACCGCGTCGCAAATGACGATCAGCGCCGACGAGGTCGCGATCGAGATCATCGACATGCACAAGTGGTATGGCGAGTTCCACGTTCTGCGCGACATCAATCTCAAGGTCATGCAAGGCGAGCGCATCGTCATCTGCGGACCGTCCGGTTCCGGCAAGTCGACCATGATCCGATGCATCAACCGGTTGGAGGAGCATCAAAAGGGTAAGATCGTCGTCGATGGCATCGAACTGACCGACGACTTGAAGAAGATCGACGAAATCCGGCGCGAAGTCGGCATGGTCTTCCAGCACTTCAACCTGTTTCCCCATTTGACGATCCTGGAGAACTGCACGCTGGCGCCGATTTGGGTCCGCAAAATGCCGAAGAAGGAAGCCGAGGACGTGGCGATGCACTTCCTGGAGCGCGTCAAGATTCCTGAACAGGCGCTAAAGTATCCCGGCCAGCTTTCAGGCGGCCAACAGCAGCGCGTCGCCATAGCGCGCTCCCTATGCATGAACCCGCGTATCATGCTGTTCGACGAGCCGACCTCGGCGCTCGACCCGGAAATGATCAAGGAAGTGCTCGACACCATGGTCGCCCTTGCCGAGGAGGGTATGACAATGTTGTGCGTGACCCACGAGATGGGATTTGCCCGCAAGGTTGCCAACCGAGTGATCTTCATGGACGAGGGCCAGATCGTCGAGCAGAACGAGCCGGCGGAATTCTTCGACAATCCGCAACATGAGCGGACCAAGCTGTTCCTGTCGCAGATCCTGCACTGATCCGACAAAATCGCGCGTTCAAGACCCGTCACCGCCCGGTGGCGGGTCTTATGCTTTCCCGGTGATGTCCTCGGCGGAGAACGTCCGCGTCTCTTGTGCAAACGGCACGAAGCCGACCTTCTGGTAGAGCTGAAGAGCGGCCGGATGGTCGAGGGTGTTGGTCTGGATGTGGACGCGGCGCGGCTCCTTGGCCCAGGCGCGATCGAGGGCGCAGGTAAGCAGATACCGGCCGAGACCGCGACCAACGAAGTCCGGTAGAATCCCCAGATAGGCGAGTTCGATGTCCGTTTCCGCATCGCCGGCCAGTTCGAAGTAACCCGCCGGAACGCCGCCGCAGTAGAGCACCATGATTTCCGTCGTGTCGGCGTGGATCAGCATCGTGAGCGCCTCGTCATCCAGAAACTTCCGATCGATCCAGTAGTGATCGGCGCCGATGGTTTCGTAGAGATAGCGATAAAAATGGAGCGGAATGTCATCCGCCTTCATTAGCGCCAGAGGGAAGTTGGCCGGTGGTGGGTAGCGGCGGCTGGGCGGCGCCAGCATTTCCAGAAAGGTGATCGTTGCCGTGAGGCCGGTGTCCGAGCCGGACATCGTCATCGCTATCCTGCCTCGATGGGCAGCTTTGGGTCGCTGCCCCAATCCGCCCAGGATCCGTCGTAGAGATCGCCTTTCGGTTCTCCGAGCACGGCAAGGCCAAGCGACAAGATGGCGGCTGTCACGCCGGACCCGCAGGTCGTCGTGATGTGCGTACCCGGTTGCCAGCCAGCGTCTTGAAAACGCTGCGCGATATCATCGTTAGCGCGCAGTGTTCCATCGCTGTTCAAAAGATCGCCGTAGGGCAGGTTGACGCTACCTGGAATGTGCCCCGGCCGGACACCGGGGCGCGGTTCGGGCGCATCGCCCTTGAAGCGCGGCGCGGCGCGGGCGTCGACAATCAATCGATCGCCGGCGTTGATCGCTTTTTCAATGTCGGCGCTGTCGCGCACGGCCGTGTGGTCCAGACGGGCGGTGAAATGCCGCTCGATCCGCCGCTCCACGCGATCGCTCACCGGGCGCTCTTCGGCCTGCCATTTCGGCAGCCCTCCATTCAAGACCGCGACATCCGGCGCGCCCATGGTCTTGAACATCCACCAGACCCGCGCGGCCGAAAACAGCCCCGCGCCGTCGTAGATGACGATCTTCTGACCGTCGCCGATGCCAAGCTTGCGCACCTTCGACGAGAATTTTACCGGATCGGGCAGCATATGCGGCAGGTCGGATGCCGTATCGGCGATCTCGTCGATGTCGAAGAAGACGGCGCCGGGGATATGGGCGGCCTCATACTCCGCACGCGGGTCCCGTTCGTCGTCCGGCAGGTACCAGGACGCATCGACGATGGCGATATCGGGTGCGGTCAGGTGCTCTTCCAGCCACGCGGTCTCGACCAGATTAGCGGCGCGGGCGGCCTCGCTCATAGTTGGAAATCCTCGACGAGGCGGATGCGTACGCGGCGGTTCTGGCGACCTTTCTTTTCGATCTTGGAGACCTGGATCGGTCCGATCTCACTGGTCTGACGCACATGAGTGCCACCGCAAGGCTGAAGGTCGACATCGCCGATGCGGACCAGACGCACCTTGCCGGCGCCACGCGGCGGCTGGACACTCATCGTTTTGACCAGACTCGGATTGGCGTCCAATTCGGCATCGGTGATCCACTCATCCGTGACCGGATAATCTTTTTCAATCAATGCGTTGACGGCCTCAGTTATCTCATCCTTGTCGAGGCCGGCATCTGGGATGTCGAAATCGAGCCGGCTCTCCTCGACACCGATCGAGCCACCGGTGACGGGATACTTCAGGATCACGGAGAGCAGGTGGAGTGCCGTGTGCATCCGCATATGGCGGTAGCGCCGCGCCCAGTCGATCGCAAGGTCGACGGCTTCGCCCGGCTCAGGCGGTGCGGCACCCTCGGCCGGAACGTGGATGATCTGCGCCTTGTCGGCGCCAAGCACCGTGGCGGCAATCGGGATGGCGCCGCCGTCCGCGCGGATCATCTGGCCGGTGTCGCCGGGCTGTCCGCCCGATGTGCCGTAAAAGATCGATCGGTCGAGCACGACTCCGCCGCGATCGTTGATGTGATCGACAACGGCGTTCGCGGTTTTCAGATACGCGTCGTCGCGAAACAGCGGGATCGTCATGCTGGTTCGAAGTCCGGTTCAATCGTTGTTTGGGACTCAAGCCAGTCTGGAACCGGCAGGTTCTTTGAGCGCAGGAACGCCGGATTGAAGAGTTTTGACTGATAGCGCGATCCGTGGTCGCAAAGCACCGTGACGATGGTGTGGCCGGGGCCCATTTCCTCAGCAAGGCGAATGGCGCCGGCAACGTTGATCGCGCTCGATCCGCCCAAAAGCAGACCTTCGTCGCGGGCCAGGTCGAAGACGAGAGGGATGGCTTCCTCGTCGGGGATCAAAAAGGCGTGGTCGACGGTGATGTCCTCGATGATCGCCGTCACCCGGCCAAGGCCGATGCCCTCCGACACGGAGCCGCCTTCGCTGGCCTTTGCCTCGCCATGGGCAAAGAGATTATACATCGCAGCACCGCGCGGATCGCCGCAACCGATCACGATGTCCGATTTCTGCTCACGCAGATAGGTTGAGACGCCCGCCAGTGTGCCGCCCGTGCCGACCGCACAGGTAAACGCGTCGATCTTGCCATCCGTATCACGCCAGATTTCCGGGCCGGTGGTTAGGTGGTGGGCCTTGCGGTTATCGAGATTGTTCCACTGATCGGCGAAGATAACGCCGTTTGGGTTCATTTTGGCGAGCTTTTCAGCGAGCCGCCGGGCGACGTGCTGATAGTTGTTCGGGTCCTTAAAGGGCTTCGCTGGCACCTCCACCAGCTCAGCGCCGGCGAGCCGGAGCGTGTCTTTCTTCTCCTGGCTTTGAGTGTCGGGCATGACGATGACGGTGCTATAGCCGCGCGCTCTGGCGACCAGCGCGATGCCGATGCCGGTGTTGCCGGCCGTGCCTTCGACGATGGTTCCGCCGGGCTTCAAGTCGCCGCGCGCCTCGGCTTCGAGAATCATCTGGCGAGCCGGCCGGTCTTTCACGGACTGGCCGGGATTCATGAACTCGGCCTTGCCGAGAATCGTGCATCCAGTCCGCTCGCTCGGCCCGTTGAGCCGAATGAGGGGTGTCTCGCCGATCGCCTCGACGACGTCTTTTCTGATTGTCATATGCGACCCTATCCGATGTTCGCCAGACCTTAGCGAGTGTGTGCCATTCCAGCAACGGCGCCTGGCATAGTGTGCGGTGTGAGAAAAAACTTTGCTTTGGAATGATCCAAATCAGTCATAAGCCGTATCCCGAGAAAGGCCGGTGTGTCCCAAGTTGGGTGTATCGCCGGAATCGCTTGAAGTTCAATGGGCTTGGATGAAAGTTCGGAAGCCGCAGAACGCTTATTTACGTTGCTTGGCAGGTGAGATCATAATTGCATGACCATGATCGCTGACAAACCCTCGATGGACCGATTGACCGAGCTGCTTGCGGGTTATTCGGCAGGCACGTTGTCGCCGGCGTCGACCATGCTTGTGGCAAGTCATTTGACCATGTCGGACGACAATCTGGACTTCGTTCAGTCCATGGATGCGTTCGGCGGGACCCTGCTGGAAGACGGCGAGGGTATTGCGGTCACGCATCGCGACGCGATCTTGACCAGCATCCTAGACGATAAGCGCGAACTGGAAGAGCCTGAAGAGGTGATCGATGAGGTCGCTGGCGGGTTCTTCCCGCTACCGCTCAGGCAGTTTCTGGGCAAGGACATCGACGAGATCGAGTGGAAGTCGCGGTTGCCGGGTCTCAAGGAATTCGAAATTGAGACCAGCGACGGCGCGCATGTCAGCCTGCTCTGGATTCGTGCTGGCCAGGCGATGCCGACCCACACTCATGACGGCACGGAATCGACATTGATCTTGCAGGGTGGATTTACGGACGCCACAGGCCACTACGAGTGTGGCGATATCGCCATTGCCGATGAGAGCGTCGATCACCGTCCCGTCGCCGATCCGGACGAAGACTGCATCTGTCTTGCCGTTCTCGATGCGCCAGTGCGCCTGACCGGACCGATCGGCCGCTTCATCCAACCCTTCCTGCCGCGCTAGTAGGGCGCTGGCAGAGACCCAAACATCCGTGACCGAGGTCGCATGGATCACCGGTGCCAGTGCCGGCATCGGCCGAGCTGTGGCAGAACGGCTGGCGCACGAGGGCTGGATCGTCGCGGCGACGGCACGCGGCGCTGAGCCGCTTGAAGCGCTAGCAAACAAAGTCACAGGCGGTTCAGGCTGCATTGTTGCGATGCCTGGCGATGTGACCGATGCCGAAGACATGGACGCCCTGGTTACGCGCATCGAGGACACGCTCGGACCCATCCAGTTGGCGATCCTCAATGCCGGGATTTACTTGCCTGTCTCGGCCGTTCCCTTCGATCGCGCAGCCTTTGAAAAGTCCTTTGCCGTCAATATCGGCGGTGCGATCAACGGGCTTGCGCCGCTGATCGATCGGATGGTCGCGCGGCAAGCCGGCCGGATTTATCTGATGGCGTCTGTCGCCGGCTATAGCGGCCTGCCGACATCGGCCGCCTATGGCGCGACGAAGGCCGGTCTCATCAATATGGCGGAGAGCTTGAAATTCGACCTAGACCCTCAAGGTGTCTCCGTCGGTGTCATCAATCCAGGCTTTGTCCGCACGCCAGCAACCGACAAGAACCCGTTTCCCATGCCTTTCTTGATGGAGGTCGATGCGGCCGCTGAGCGTATCGTTGAGGGTATTAAGGCCGAGCGGTTCGAAATCACCTTTCCACGCCGTTTCACCTATATGCTGAAGCTCTTGCGACTTTTGCCCTACTGGCTCTACTTCCCGCTGATCAAGCGCGGAACGGGCAAGGGCTAGCTAAGCCTCAATCCGATGCCGCAACTCGGCTTGTGCGGTTTCCGTCAACGGATAGCGCCACATGAGCGCGATAGCCGCCAGTTTGAACCCGGTGGGCACCAGGCTGTAGAGGACAGCAAGCGCCAGAAGGCCGGTCGCGGTGCCCGATCCCGGTTCAAACCCAAACAGCGCCAGCGTCGGAAGGGCCACACCCACGGCCAGTGCCAAGGTGAGCTTCGTCACCATGCTCCACATCGCGAAATAGATCGCAGATCGTTGCTCGCCGCTTTTCGCTGTGTCGGCATCGATGACATCGGCTTGCATGGAGGTAGGAAGGGTCAAGTCGGCGCCAAGCGCGGCACCCGTGACGACGCAGATTGCCAGGAAGGGCACGATATCACCGGCGTCGAGAAGCGGCACCCAGACGAAGGCGCCGCACGCCGCGAGCATGGCCACGCACCACGTTCGATGTTTGCCCCAATGCCTGGAAAGCCACACCCAGAACGGGATCGCCGCAACGCCGCAGAAGAAATAGGTCAGAAGCAACAGGCCCTGTTCGGTCTGGCTGGCTGCAAGCCGTTCAGCGGCAAAAAACAGGAACAGGCTGGCCGGCAGGCCGTTGGCGATGCCGTTCAGCCCGAATGCCGCGATCAGGCGAAGGAACGGACGGTTTGACCGCATGATCGCCAGACCGGCTCGGAAACCGGTCACGGTCCGCGAATAGTTGACCGGTTCCGGCACCGCGAGAACGGCAATCACCGCCAGAATGGGGAGTGAGACGCACACGATGATCGCAATTGTCGACAGCACGGCCGCGTTGCCCGTAACACCCGCAGCGGCCAGCCCGGCCGGAAGTGCCGTCGCGATCACCGTGCCGGCGACGACGAGCGCCTCTCTGGTGCCCGTGATGCGGCTGCGTTCATTGTAGTCGCCCGATAGTTCGGCACCCCAGGCATTGTAGGGGATGATGGCCAATGTCCAGCCAATTGAGAGGAGGGCGCTCCACAGCGCAAGATAACCGAGCCCGACATCGGTCGGCGGGCGCATAACCATCCAGGCGGCAATCCCGATCAGCGGAATGGAGAGGATGAGATAAGGGCGGCGGCGCTCGCCGCGTATCGGCAGGCGGTCGGAGCAATAGCCAATGATTGGATCGCTCGCCGCATCGAAGAGGCGCACCGCGAGAAGGACAAGACCGATCGAGGCAAGCGGCAGACCAAACTCCGCCGCATAGACCGCTGGCAGATAGACATAGACCGGCAGCGTCAACATGGCGAGCGGCAGTGCCGGAAGGCCATAAAGGACCAGTTTTCCGGTCGTAAGCCGCGTTTCTTGACTCACTTTATGAGAAACTAGCTGCGGACGTAGACGATCTGGCGCACGTCGATATTGCCCGACCGGAAGCCGGCTTCGCAGTAGGACAGATAGAACTCCCACAGCCGGCGAAACCGCTCGTCGAAGCCAAGGCCTTTGATATCGGGCCATGCGGCGGTGAAGCGATCGCGCCAGATGGCCAGCGTGCGGGCGTAATCGAGACCGAAAATCTTTTCGCGGTCGAGCGACAGGCCAGCCTTTTCGGCAACGGCCTCAAGCGCACTGGGACTGGGTAACATGCCGCCTGGGAAGATGTACTTTTGAATGAAATCCGGTTCGCGGCGATAAACGTCGAACATCTCATCTTGGATGGTGATCACCTGCAGCCCAGCCTTGCCGTCCGGCCGAAGCCGATCGCGCAGCATCGCGAAATAGGCCGGCCAATACTTCTCGCCCACTGCCTCGAACATCTCGATCGACGCAATGCGATCATAGGTGCCCTCGGTGTCGCGATAGTCCTCAAGCCGAATGTCGACCTTGTCGGCCAGACCGGCCTTGAAGATACGCTCCTTGGCGAAATCGTGCTGTTCCTTCGAGATCGTAATGCCGGTGACCCGGGCACCGACGTTCTTTGCCGCGAACTCGGCGAAACCGCCCCAGCCGCAGCCAACCTCCAGGACATGGCAGTCGGGCGTAAGCGTAATCTTCTCCGAAAGTGAGCGGTATTTTTCGACCTGTGCGGCATCAAGATCATTCGTTTTGTCAGCGAACAGGGCGGACGAATACGTCATCGAAGGATCGAGCCAACGCGCATAGAACGTGTTGCCGAGATCGTAATGCGCCTCGATGTTGCGCCTGGAACCACGCTTGGTGTTGCGATTGAGCCAGTGCGAGAGATTGTAGACGAGGCGTACCAGCGGCCGGTCTTCCAAAAGCTCGTCGATCAGGTCGGGATTACGGCAAAATAGCTCGATGAATGCGGTGAGGTCCGGGGTCGTCCAGTGTCCCGCGAGATAGGATTCGGCAACGCCGATCTGACCACGCGTTAGAGCACGGTGCGCCAGATCATGGCTGTGCAGCGAGATATGCGCCTCCGGCCCGGCTTCTTGGCCGCCGAACCTTAGGTGTTCGCCATCGGGCATCGCGACGGTTAGCGTGCCGACCTTAATCTGTGCGAGGAACTGTAAAGCCAGAGCGAGCGCACGCGGACGCCCCTTGCCAGCGGCCGCAGCATTGCCTGGTCCGACATGAATTGCTTGCCCGCCCGTCATTGCGGATCTCCTGCACGCAAAGTCATGCTGTCCGTAGAATGATGCCGAATTGGCGAGCATTGTCAAGGGGTTAACTCCGAGTGCGCGGAGTTATCCTCATAGCTGACGGGCGCCGGCGGCGTGCCGCGCCGATGATAACGGGCACCGCGCAGCCAGAGTTTCATCGCTTCGAAGTGAATGCCGCCAATGACCTTCACCATGGACAGCGGCATGGCGAGAAGAGACGCAACGAGGTTGCCCGTCGTCAGAGGACGCCAGTCGGCGGCCTGGGTCGCGGACAGAACCGGGCCGGACGGATCGGTCTCGAAAATCCGAAAACGCAGTTGTTCGCCAGGCGGATGGACCCGGAAGCGATAGCGTTTGTTCATGTCGAGGAAAGGCGAAACGAAGAAAACCTTGTTGCGCTCCTGCTTGATGATGCCGCCCCGTCGTTCGCAGTCTCGGACCGGCGCCACATAAGTGTGGCTCTCGCCAAACGTGTTGCGGACCTCGTAGATCATCGCGCTGATCGCGCCGGCCCGATCGTAGCAATAGTAGATCGAAAGCGGATTGAAGACGTAGCCAAGGATCCGCGGGAAGGCCAAAAGCATCACGCGATCCGCACGCGCCACGCCCGCCTCGGCCAGGTGCCGGTCGACGAAGGCGCGCAGGGGCGTTTCGTCGCCGTCGCCGTGATCCGCCTGGCAAAAGCTAACAAGATTGGCACGATCGACCGAAAAGAGTCGGCTCTTCTCGTTGAGTGCGTCCAACCGGTCAAGATCGACGAAAAGCGAGAAGACCTTGTATTGAAAACGATGCAGCGGCGCGACGAGGCGCGCATGCATAACCGTGCCGACATAAAGACCAGCTTCAGGCAGGGTCTCAGCGTTGCACGCATCCCTCATTCCGCGGCCTCCAAGAAGCACTGAGCCGAGCCATCGTCCGGCGATCGCCACGCATAGGACCCGCCAAGCGCCTCCGCGACGGCCATCCCCGCTTTGAAGCCATCTTCGTGGAAGCCGTTACCGTGATAGGCGCCGCAATACCAAATGCTGCCATCGCCCTGGATGCGAGGCAGGCAGTTTTGGGCGTCGCGTGCATTCTGATCGAACTGCGGATGATCGAAAACATAGCGTCCAAACGTGAGGTCGTCGCGCGGCGGTCGAACTGGGTTGAGCGTCACGAACACCGGCCGGGCGGGGTCGAGGTTTTGGAGCCTGTTCATCCAATAGGACACGGTGACGGCGCTCTGTGGCCCGGCTGCCGCTTCCTGGATGTAGTTCCAAGACGACCACACGGCCTTTCGCCGGGGCATCAGATCCAAATCCCGATGCAGATAGACAACGTTTGGCTTGTAGCGGATCGCACCAAGAATTCGACGTTCATCGTCGGTCGGGCGATCGAGCATTTCGAGGGCCTGATCGCTATGCGCGGCGACGATGACCTTATCGAAGCGGTCTTCATCTCCATGTTCGTCGACCACGGTGACACCATCCTCGTGACGGACGAGCCGGATCACCTTGGCGCCAAGGCGGAGCGTGCCGCCAATTGCCGCAAGGGTTTTTTCCACGTAGATGCGGCTGCCGCCGGAAACCGTCCGCCACTGCGGCTGCGTCCAATGCACAAGACGGTGATTGACGAAAAACGAGATGAAAGTCTCTGCGGGAAAGGCCAGGACCTCGTCGCGCGGCGTCGACCAGATGGCTGCGCCCATGGGGAGAAGGTAGTCCGTCGCAAATCGCCGCGAGAACCGATTGCGGCTCAGGTAGTCGCCGAGCGTTACGTCTCCGACATAGCCGTTCGCGTGATCGTGCCTGGACTTTTCGTTGAAGCGCAGAATTTCGCGAAGCATCCATATGAATGTCGGAGAAACCATGTTGCGCTTCGACGCGAAAACGGAGCGAAGCGATGCGCTCGCCCATTCCCTGCGCCGGCCATCGGTCGAGACTGAAAAGCTCATCGCGCTTGGCTCGGTCGCAATCTCAAGCGCATCGAAGAACGCGGTGAGGTTTGGATAGTTCAGCGTGTTGTAGACGATGAACCCGGTATCGACCGCCAATGGTGTGCCGTCATAGTCGATATCAACCGTTGCGCTGTGGCCACCAGGACGGGTGCGTGCGTCGTAAAACGTGATGTCCGCGACATCCTTCAGACCCCAGGCGGCCGATAGCCCGGATACTCCGGTCCCGATGACAGCGAGTTTCATTCAATACCTCTATTTCGCGATTGTTTTGAGGACCTAAGCAGCATCTTTTCGCAGCGTACCATAAGCGTCCAAAGCACGCCGCCGGGCAAAGCCATGATCGACGATAGGTTCAGGGTAGGTTCCGCCGAGGGTTACGCCGGCTGTATCCAGGATAGGGGCGGGGGCCTCCCACGGACAGTGGATATAGCGATCGGGAAGTGCGGCAATTTCAGGCACCCACTTGCGAACATACGTTCCATCGCCGTCGAACTTTTGACCTTGCAGCACCGGATTGAAGATTCGGAAATAGGGCGCGGCATCGGCGCCGGACCCGGCAACCCACTGCCAGCTTGCCGGATTGTTGGCCGGATCGGCGTCGACAAGCGTGTCCCAAAACCACGCCTCGCCCACGCGCCAGTCAATCAGCAGATGTTTGACGAGGAAGGACGCGACCACCATGCGGACACGGTTGTGCATCCATCCCGTCGCCCACAATTCGCGCATACCCGCATCGACAATCGGATAGCCCGTTCGGCCTGCCTGCCAGGCTTTAAGTGCATGTGCGTCTTCGCGCCAGGGAAAGGCGTCGAAGTGCGATTGAATGTTGTGCTGGTTGAGATCGTCGCAATGAAACAAGAGATGATACGCGAACTCCCGCCAGCCGAGTTCGGATTGAAATTTCGCCAGGTCCCGCTCCCGACCAGCCCTTGCCATTGCAGCTTCGGCGGTATGCCAGATCTGGCGTGGCGAGATTTCGCCGAACCGCAGATGCGGTGAGAGCATTGAGGTGGTGCGCGTGCCCGGTCGGTCGCGGGCCTCCGCGTAGCCCGGCAGGACGGAGTCCACAAACTCCTCTAGTCGAGTTCGCGCACCGTGCTCCCCTGGCTCCCAAACCTCAGCTAGCCCTGTCGACCAGTCGGGCGCGGTCGGCCTGAGCGCCCAATCCGCCAGCCGATCGCTTGCGATACACCCTTCATAGCCCGCGATAGCTTCTGGCGGGGCACCGGGCGTTGCAGGCGCACCATTCGCGCAAGCCGCGCGCCAGAACGGAGTGAAGACCCGCAACGGCGTCCCGGCCTTGCTGGCAACCTCCCACGGTTCGAATAACAGCGCCGCGTTGAAGGACTGCGCGTCAATGCCGCGGTCGTTCAGTGACGCCTTGATGCCGGCATCCATGGCCCGGCCGCCAGCGCAATAGCGGCGGTTCCAATAAACGGCACCGCAGCCCGTTTCGGCGACAATGTCGTCGATGACCTGATGGGCGACGCCGCGTCGTAGAACCAGCCGGCCGCCACATTGCTCAAGGCTTCGGTCAAGCATTGCCAGACTTTCGTGCAGCCACCAGCGCGTTGCGCCGCCCAAAGGGCGCAGATCCGGACTCTCCTCGTCCAAGCAAAATAAGGTGATCACCGGACGCTTCGAAGCGACCGCCGCGGTCAGCGCCGGATTGTCGGCGAGGCGCAAGTCATCGCGGAACCACACGAGTACCGGCGTCGCGGCGCCGGGCGCGTGTTGCGGCGTGAATGGAGGGTCGGACTGGATCAAAGTCGGTGGCCGTTGCTCTTTACTGAACCCGTTTACGCGCTGGTGGCCAGACCGGATTTGTGATCGGACATGTGCACACGAAGCCGTGTTGGCGCCCATGCCGTGTGGCCTGCGCGATATCGCAACGCGGGTTCAATGAGAGGATGGCTCCCCGGGCCGGACTCGAACCAGCGACCCAGCGGTTAACAGCCGCTTGCTCTACCAACTGAGCTACCGGGGAA
>JANQPO010000024.1 GCA_028289445.1 Tepidamorphaceae bacterium | reverse complement strand
GCCGGTTGCGGCGATCAGGTCGGCATTGCCGGCCGCATCGACCTCGACCGCAAGCGTCGAGCCGGCGTTGAAGGCGACATCGCCGTTGACGTTGATCGTACCGATCGAGGCGCCGGGCGCCACCGTACCGCCGGCATTGACGATCAGCCCGCCGACGGTGAAGTTGCCGCCCAGCGTCCCGCCGTTCACGGAGAAGGTCTCGCCGGTGCCGCCGGTGAACGCCCACGTGCCGCCGTTGACCTCGAACACTTCGAAACTCTGGAACTGATCCGTCATAGATCCGTCGTCGATGGTGTCCAGGTTGAAGTCGCCCGGAACCCCATTGCCGTTGAACCGCAACGTGTCAGTGCCGCCGAAGCCGAGCACATTGCCCACAATCGTCGCACCGGGATGAATTTCGATGATCTCGTTGCCGGCGCCTCCAAGTATCGCGTTCCCCGAAAGCGCGGACACTGTTGTGCCCGTGCCCACAACCAGCGTGTTGGTACCGAGCGCGTTCGTGAAATTCACTCCGGCACTGGCCCCTGCACCGCCTGATATGGTGCCGCCGGTCAGGTTCACCGTCGATGTGCTCGTTGCCGGCGTCCTTACGTCAATGCCGTCGGCGCCGGGTGTCGTTATGTCCCCCATCGAGGTGATCGTGACAGTGCCGTTGCCGGTCAGATTAGCCGTGATTCCATCGGAATCGTCACCCCCCAGGGTCGTAATATTGCCGGTCGACGAAATGTCTATCGTACCGTTTCCATCGTGACGTGCAGATATCCCTTCCTCGCCATCATCGGCGCCGTCGAACAAAGCAGTGATGTTGCCCATCGACAGGATAGAAATACTACCGTTCCCAGATGTTCTGACTTCGATGCCCTCGTCACCTGGCGCGGAAATGTTCCCGATTGACGTTACAGAGACAATGCCGTCATCGGATTCCGCCTCAATGCCCTCGCGGCCACCGGTCGTCGTGATGTTGCCGGTGGAATGAACGGTGACATTTCCAATTCTTGTTCGAGCATCGATACCGATGCCGTCGGCCTGAATGTTGCCAACCGACGTGACCATGACCGTGCCATCTTCGCGATTAAACGCGTTAATGCCCTCACCGTCAGCGGTAAGGTTGCCAACCGACGTGACGATGATATTGCCTGGACCGCCTTCGTGGCTGGCATCAATTGCATCGCCGCTATCCGTGGTGATATTTCCAGTCGAGGATATCGTGATGCTTCCGGTGCCGAATAAGCCCGCAAAAATGCCGTCCCGACCCGCCATTATGTCGCCTACGGACGTGATCGTAATGTTTCCGATGCGAATGTTGCCAAAGGAGCCGAGCTGAGCATCGATGCCCGAGGCGTCCTGCGTGATAATCGAGAAAGCGCCGGTATCGCTGTTGATCGTTATGTCCTGATCAATCATCGTGTCGACGATGAACTCGAGGCCGGCGATTCCGAATGCTGGCGCGATATTCTGGGTCAACGTGTTGACGTTAAGCGTCGTCAGCGGCGCGTTGGCATCTACGCCAGCCGAGACGTCCCCTGTACAGGTCGCCGTGGCGCCGACAACCACGCAAGGCCCGTTCTCTGGCGGCACGACAGTCTGAGCAGCGGCTGAGTCGAATTGGAGTAGCGCGAACACGCAGCCGACGATCGCGAAGCTCGAAGAGCTGGACAGCAGCCCGGCGTGCTCAAATCGAACCGGTCTCGAATTCACAATCTTAGACGGCACAGCCAACACCTCCAACGCTCTAGCCCAGTCCAATGGAGTTGAGCGTCAAGATTCGATCTTGCAGGTGACGCTAGGTAAGCGGCATGGCAGCGTCAACTCGATTCAGCTAAGCCTGATGAAGAGCGAGCACAAATGCCGCCAATCAGTTGCAAAATCGACACGGATCGACTGTGACGGGTCCAGCCATTTGGCGGGTAAGCACTTTCTCGTCTTCGGAGATGGGCGGCTGACGACTTGCAAGCCGATCAGCAACGATGATCTCGGCTGCAATCTGGCCGACTGCGTTGACGATCCGGCTTTGCGCGATGCGCATTCCGCACTAGGCGTTCTGGCTGGCGCTCCCCTTTTGTATCAGCGCCTCGATGACGCCGATGAAGCGATCTCCCGCCGGACCGGCAGGGCAAGCCCAGTAATCGAGCGCACCCTGGCAGATGTCGAAGAGCGCCTGTGAGCCCCTTCGATCCTTGCCGCAAATGACGATGGCGCCCGTCTTGCCCATTCGCCGAAGATGCGAGTGAAGCCAAGCAACGAAGCCGATCGCACTGGGGCCCTGTTCGGAAAACTTGAACAGCACGACGCGAAATCGCCCTTCCCCATCGTCGTCTTGCGCGGGAACGAACTGATGCCAAACAGACCCGTCGGCAACGCAGGCAAGCGCATCGGACGATGGCGCCCTATCGGCGTCCATTTCCTTCCATACATAATCTTCGACAAAGAATGTGGTTTCGGCTTCCGCGATCACGCGGCAAAGCCGATCTTCGAACTGGGCATCACTTTCTTCCGCTGCCATCGACGATAACTCCTGTTTGCGAGACGCTATCGGCAATCGCATGGAATTGCGCTACACACCAGACGTTGAAGACGCCTAGGCGAACGGTAATGGAACTGACAACAGCCCTCGCTCTGATCGGCGCGACTGCTGTCCTGGTGGCGATACCTGGACCGAATGTGGCGCTCTTCGTTGCGCATACGATCACACACGGGTTGCGCTTCGGCGTGGTCACGGTCCTAGGGACGACTATCGGCGTAGCACTCCAGTTGCTCGTCGTCGTTGGCGGCTTGGCGATTGTCTTGGAGTTCGCCTCCTTCGCCTTCGTCTGGCTCAAATGGGCGGGAGTGGCCTATCTGATTTATCTGGGCGTCACGTCTTGGCGAAACGGCGTGGAGAACGGCGACGATCCAACGGTCCGCCGCGCGTCCATGCCCTCTCTATTTTCCCAAGGACTCATGCTCGCGACGTTGAACCCGAAAACGCTGTTGTTCAGCGCGGCATTCCTGCCGCAATTCGTGAGCGGCGAGACAACGGCGTCCTATCACCTGCTGCTTCCCGCCTTGCTCTATCTCGGCGTCGTGTTGATCGGCGATCTCTGCTGGGTGGTGCTGGCGCAGTCTGTAAAGCCCCTGCTCATGAAGTTGGGTCGGGTGCGGAACAGGCTCATGGGAAGTCTTTTCTTCGGTGCCGGCGTCGGGCTCGCCCTCGCCAGAGTCGAGCGCTAAGCGAAGGCGCTGCGACCACTCACGGGCGCATCGCATTCACTGTCGTCCCATTCTCCTGAAAATCCTGAAACGCTTTCGCACTTTTTGGGATTGCATGAAAATCGATCCGGCGATTTGCTAGCGCAATGTCGCGATGTGCGCCTTCGGCGCCCGTCGTGAAGTGGGAGGACTCTCATGCACGATTATGCCGCCGTTTTGGTGCCGCTGGCCGCCGTCTGGATTTTCGGCGTGCTGACACCCGGCCCGAACTTTTTCGCGACCATGCATATGGCAGCCCGATACGGGCGCGGCGCGGCGCTGGCTACCGTTGCCGGCATCGGCGTCGGCACAGCGTTTTGGGCGCTGGCTGGCTTTCTCGGCATCAAGGCGCTGTTCACCGCCGTACCGGTCGCGGCACTCGCGATCAAGCTCGTCGGCGCTGCCTATCTCGTCTGGATGGGCTACAAAATGTGGCAGAGCGCTGCACAGGCTGCGGACACGGAAATCGTCGCCGCCGGCCGCGCCTTCCGGTTCGGTTTGCTCACCAATCTCGCCAACGCCAAGACGGCAGCGTTCGCCGCTTCGCTGTTCGCCGTCGCGCTGCCGCCCGACGCTTCCTGGGCGCTGGTGAGCGCCGCCTTTTTCACCATCGTTGGAATGTCGGTCCTCTGGTACGGGCTGTGTGGCGTCGTCGGCTCGCGCGGCGCCGTCATGACGGCCTATCGCCGCGCGCAGAAATGGCTGATGCGCGTTGCCGGCACCGTCTTCGTGGGCTTCGGCCTCAAACTCGCACTGGACCGCTGATCATGTCTCGCCTTTGGATCAAATCGCCGCTTTCCATCCTCGCCGAGGGTGCAGGCAACGGCATCGTTGTTGAGAACGGCCAAATCGTTGAACTGGTCGCCACGGGCAAGCAGCCGTCAGCGCCTACCGACGAGACATTCGATGCGTCGGCCCATGTCGTCCTGCCGGGGCTGATCAACACCCATCACCATTTCTTCCAGACGCTGACCCGCGCTCACCCGGACGCCATCAACAAGGAACTCTTTCCCTGGCTCAAAGCGCTCTATCCGGTCTGGGCCGCCAACATGAATCCGGACGCGTTCCGCATGGCGACGCGCCTGGCGCTAACGGAGCTGTTGATGTCCGGCTGCACCTGCGCCTCCGACCATCAATATCTGTTTCCCAAGGGGCTGGAGAACGCCATCGACATTCAGATGGAGGAGGCGGAGGCGCTCGGCATCCGCATGACGTTGACGCGAGGCTCCATGAGCCTGTCGGAAAAAGATGGTGGCCTGCCGCCGGATTCGATCGTCCAAGACGACGACGACATCCTTGCCGACAGCGAGCGGCTCTTGAACCGCTATCACGACCCCTCCCCCGGTGCGCAGTTCCAGGTCGCCTTGGCGCCGTGCGCGCCGTTCACGGTCACGAAGCACTTGATGCGTGAATCCGCGGCCCTGGCCGACAAATACGACTGCCGACTTCACACCCACCTGGCCGAAACCGAGGACGAGAACGACTATTGTCTCGAACACTACAACTGCCGGCCGCTCGACTATGTCGAGGAACTCGGCTGGCTTTCGGACCGCGTCTGGCTCGCCCACGGCATCCACTTCAACGACGACGAGGTAGAGCGACTTGGTCGCCACAAGGTCGGTGTCTGTCATTGCCCGACCTCGAACATGGTGCTGGCGTCCGGCCACTGCCGCACCCGCGATCTGGAAGCCGCCGGCGCGATCGTCGGGCTCGGCGTCGACGGTTCGGCGTCCAACGACAACTCCAACCTGATGGAAAGCGTGCGGCACGCCTTGATGATCAACCGGCTGACCTATGACGCCGCATCGATCACTCATTTCGATGCCTTTCGCTGGGCGACGGAGGGTTCGGCGCGCTGCCTCGGCCGCGACGATATCGGCCGGATCGCGGTCGGCAAGGAAGCCGATCTGGCGCTCTATACGCTTGAGGAGTTGCGGTTCTCAGGCGCAGGCGATCCGCTCGCCGGGCTGGTTCTGTGCGGTGCCCATGCCGCAGACCGGGTGATGATCAAGGGGGAATGGAAGGTCGTCGACAAACTGCCGACTGGCGTTGATGTGGCCCGCCTGCGCCACGAGCACGGAGCGGCAGCCAGCGCCTTCGTCAGGTCGCTTTAGAAGAATACGCGACAACGCCCAGGCGCTTGTCAAAGCACCACGGCGGTGAGGATATCTATCTGGAAGGATTTAGAAGATTGCGGCGATATGAGTGAGTTTCGCGACGTCGATCGCATTCGCCGAGACAACGGCCAGACCCAATGCAAGGCCTACGGCAACCCCAAGAACTTTCATTCTTTACCCCCTGTCACATCAGTCGGTAAGCCGACCTGATTCTTGACGTAGCGATACGCTAGGAGACAATTGCGGCGGGAATGGGTCAAAGATGACGATTGAGATCTAACCCCGACGACCACGCACCTCGCGGACGATACTCGGCAGCAACTCCCGCACCTGACCGCGCCTCATGCCGGCCTTGATGCGCGGATGATAGAGCATATTCAAAATAAGGCTGTCGAACGACGTGAACTGATCCGTTGCGTTTCGGTCGTTGAAGATCGAATGCTCTAGCCGATGCGAGTCGTTCGACGGTCCAAGCCCCTGCAGGATCTCTTCGACCATGCAGTGGCGAAACATGTGTTGCCCCTCATCGACGACGATGAAGGCAATCGCCCTGGATATCGCGCCATCGGGGCGCAGGAAGGCGATGCCGGAACACGCGGCCCGCTCCAAGAACCCGGTGCGCACATCCGGCAGCGTTTCGCGAATGATCGCCTGATAATCCGTCCGCTTGACGAGATAGACGTGATAGTTGGCCTTCGACCGCGAGGAGGTCGTCGAAATCCGCAGCGACGACACGCGCCGGTTCACATCGCGGATAAAGCGCCGAACGTCCGGGCTGGTTTGCGACTTCGCCTTGTCGGAGACAAACACGCGCACGGGTCCGGCGAATTTCGACACGCGGTTCTTGGCGTTGCGCGCGACCCAGATGTTCTCAGAGCCGAACACGGTGCGCATGAAGCCGTCGATCAGCTCGCGATCGGAAAACGTCGCCGGCGCGGAACCGGCGGCGGAGCCGAAAAGCGCGAAACCAAGAACGAGGCAAAAGACCGTCAGACGCATGGCGGCAGAATAGTCGGCGGCCCAGGAGGCGCCAAGCCCGATTGTCGTCAAACTAGACCCCATAACGCACTAAGGACCACAAACGAAAAGGGCGACACCAGGCCGCCCCTGTTTGCCGTCGTCACATCACAACGACTTTGGTGCCCATGGAAACCGAGTTGTAGAGATGCGTGACATCGTCGTTCATCATCCGAATACAGCCGGACGACATCGCCAGCCCGATCGATCGCGGATTGTTGGTGCCATGAATGCGATAAAGCGTGTCGCGCTTGCCCTGATAGAGATAAAGCGCGCGGGCACCCAGCGGATTGTTGGGACCGCCTGGCATCATCTCGGGAAGCGTGCGGCCCTTGGCCTTCTCGCGGGCGATCATCTCCTTCGGCGGGCGCCAGTCCGGCCATTCGGCCTTGCGCTCGATCGTCGCAGTCCCCCGCCATTCAAATCCCGCGCGACCGACGCCGACACCGTAGCGTGTCGCCGTTCCGTCCGCATGAACGTGATAGAGAAAGCGCTCCCGCGTATCGATCACCACGGTGCCCGGCGCCTGGTCGCCATAATAGGCGACGGTCTGGCGTTGATATTGCCGTGCCGGTTGGTAGACCGAGGACGTCGTCGGTGTCGTCGCCAGCCGGCGCGGCTTGCGGACGGACGTCGATTGGCGCGCCGGCAGCGCTTGACGAGACCGGACCTGACGCTCGCGATAACTCGGTGCGCGCACGTTGCGTCGATTGACGCGCGGCGCGGGCGCGCGATCGGTCTCAACGCTTCGTTTTCCGAAAATGAACCAGTTTTCCTGTCCGGCACTCGCCGGCTCGGCCCCGAAAAGCGCTACCGCCAGCGCCGCCAAAAGGGCCAGGTTTGAAACTCTCACGCAACACCTCCCAAGATGCAAAACCAGTTTGGGGGACATGCGACTATGACGGCCGGGTTGATCCCGACCGGTGTCCACACTCCGGCCGGCACGATACCGCAAAACCTTCTTACCGACCCATAAACTGATCGTGACCCGTCGCAAGATGCCTAACGAACGGTTAGGTGCCAGCGTGAACGGCGGCTTAATGCGAAATTTTTTATCGCTATACGTGTATCGATACCAATTATTTACAACCATGAGTATATATCTGCCGGCACGATGCACGCTGACCGCTTCGGGGACTGGACATGATGGCTCAACGGACATTCCGGATCGAGAGTTTCGGCCGTGGTCTGTCCAATGGCGGCGACGGATCGGCCGAGCCATCCGCTGTCCTCGACATCCTGTCCGACATCAAGACGATGCTGCAACAAGGCGTTGCCCCGGCCGAGGGTGCCGCACCGCAACAAGACGAGAGTTTCTTCGTAAAGTACCGCGAGGAACTCTCAGAAGCCGTCAAGCTCAAGATGGAGATGGACTCCATCCAAGACGCCATCTCCGAAACCAAGTCCGAAATCGCCACCTTGCGCTATGAGGGCCTGACGGGCTCGGAGTCGGCGCGTGTCTCCGACGAGCTGGAAGCCGTCGTCAAGGGCACCGAGCACGCGACGGAAGCCATTCTCAGCGCCGCCGAAATCATCGACGAAAATGCTGGAAATCTCGCGGCCAACCTCAACGGCCACGAGCGCGACATGATCAACGACATCCAGGAAAACGTCGTTCAGGTCTTTGAGGCCTGCAACTTTCAGGATGTCACAGGCCAACGTATCACCAAAGTCGTCCGCACCTTCGGTTTCATCGAAGAGCGGGTCGACCGGATGATGGAAATTTGGGGAGGGATCGAGTCCTTTTCGGGAATCGATTCCGTCGACGCAATCAAGTCCTCCTGCGAAAGCGGCCTTGCTTCCGGGCCATCGCTACATTCCGACCAAGATGTGGCTTCGCAGGACGACATCGACGCATTGTTCGACTAACCCTCCCCAACGCAACGGTCCGGGCGTCACCCCGTCCTGTCCAGAACCACCCGGCGTCCGGGCCGTTGCACTTCCCCTCACCGCTTGCCGCTCCCGCCCCTATCGGCTAGACAGCCGGGCGGGGACCGGACGGGCATATTCGCCCGCCTTTTTTGTTCGAAGCGATCCATGGCGAAAAAAGAGAAAATCAAGCGCCCGGCCGCGCAGGCGCCGAAGGGCTTTCGCGATGTCGACCCGGCCGAGATCCGGGGCGTCGAGGCGATGCTCGGCGAAATCCGCAAGGTCTACGAGCGCTATGGCTTCGAGCCGATCGAAACGCCGTTCGTGGAATACACCGAAGCGCTGGGCAAGTTCCTGCCCGACGAGGACCGGCCAAACCAGGGCATCTTCTCGTTCCAGGACGACGACGAGCGCTGGCTGTCGCTGCGCTATGATCTAACGGCGCCGCTCGCACGATACGTGGCGGAGAACTTCCAGGACCTGCCGAAACCCTATCGCAGCTACCGCTCCGGCTATGTCTTCCGCAATGAGAAGCCGGGGCCGGGACGTTTTCGCCAATTCATGCAGATGGATGCCGACACTGTCGGTGCCTCATCCGTCGCCGCCGATGCCGAGATGTGCATGATGGCCGCCGATACGATGGAAGCGCTGGGCTTCGAGCGCGGGCAATACGTCATCCGGGTCAACAACCGGAAGGTGCTGGATGGCGTGATGGAAGCCATCGGCGTCTCCGACGACGCGCAAAAGCTGGCCGTGCTGCGGTCCATCGACAAGCTAGACAAATTCGGTGTCGAGGGCGTTCGACTGCTACTGGGACCGGGGCGCAAGGACGAAAGCGGGGATTTCACCAAAGGTGCTGGTCTGAGCAATGAGCAAGTCGAATTTGTCTGCCAATATATCGAGTTTGCCCAGGAGGGCTTAGAGTCAACAACGAATTTTCTCGATCGCATAGAAGATCAAAATATCGAGTGGGATACGAGCGCAATAGTTGAGGCTTATTCTGAACTCGAACAGATGGCGCAATTGGTCAAAGCCGGCGGCTTCGGAACCGACCGCATCCATATCGATCCCACCGTCGTCCGTGGCCTCGAATACTATACCGGCCCCGTCTACGAGGCCGAGGTCACCATCCCCGTGGAGGACGAGAAGGGACGTCCCGTCCGCTTCGGTTCCGTCGGCGGCGGTGGGCGCTATGACGGACTCGTCTCTCGCTTCATCAGTCAACCTGTCCCCGCCACCGGCTTTTCCGTCGGCGTTTCGCGGCTCTACACGGCGCTGAAGCTTCTCGGCAAAACGAAGACAGACCAGCAAGCCGGCCCCGTCGTCATCGCCGTCATGGACCGCGATCGCATGGCCGACTACCAGCAAATGGCCGCCGATCTCCGCGCCGAAAACATTCGCGCCGAGGTCTTCCTGGGCAATCCGAAGAATGTCGGCAAACAGTTCCAATACGCCGATCAGCGGAACAGCCCTTGCGTCATCATCGAGGGGTCCGACGAACGCGAGCGCGGTGTTCTCCAGGTCAAGGACCTCGCCGCCGGCGCCGCCGCAGCCGCCGCCATCGACAGCCACGAGCAGTGGAAGGAAGAGCGCCCCGGCCAGTTCGAAATCCCCCGCGACGATCTGGTCAAAGAGGTGAAAGCGCTGCTCGCAAAACAGGAGCGCGGCGATGGCTGAGGGTGCCGCGCGAGACCCGAAAAGTGAGAACCGGGTTTCGGACCAAGTCGAGCGCGAAGAGAATCTTGAATCCCTAGCAGCGCTCTTTGCCGACAAGGGCTTCTCGCCGGTCGATCCGCCGATCCTGCAACCTGTTACGCCGTTCCTCGATTATTCCGGCGAGGACGTGCGCCGGCGCATGTACGTGACCAGCGACCCGACCGGCCGCGAATTCTGCCTGCGCCCGGATTTCACGATCCCGGTCGCCCGCGACCATTTGAAAGCCGGCGGCGGCGTGGCCCGCCTCTCCTATCTGGGTCCCGTCTTCCGCCACCGTCCCGATTCCGCTGAACAGAGCGAATTCCTCCAAGCCGGCGTCGAGGCCTATGGCGGCGCCGACGAAGTGAAGGACGATGCGCAGACCATCGCGCTCGCCGTCGAAGCGGCGGCGCTTGCCGGCGTTCGCGATCCACTGGTGCGCATCGGCGATGTCGGTCTAGCGGCGGCGTTCCTGGATGCGCTCAATCTGCCGGCGATTTGGCGGCGGCGCCTCTGGCGGCAACAGGGCCGTGCGGAGGGCCTGTCCGCGTTCTTCAAACGCATGGACGCCGCGCCCGAGGCCGACACCTCGGCGTTCCCCGCACTCGCCGCGCTGCTCCATGCCGGAAAAGCGGAGGATGCGACACGTGTCGTGGAGGATGTGCTGGCAATGAGCGGCACGGAGCCGGTCGGCGGTCGCGGTCCGCGCGAGATCGCGAAACGCTTCGTCGAAAAGGCGATGCTGACCGCTGGCGACGGGCTGACCGATGCGAAACGCGATCTTCTTCTTCAGTTCGAAGCCATCGTCGCGCCGCACGGTGACGCGCTTGACCGGGTGGAGACGCTCGCCAAGTCCGCGGGCCTCGACCTGACCGAACCGCTGGAGCGCTGTCACGCGCGACGGCTGGCGCTAATCGAAGCGGAGACCGGCCAGGCCGACATCCGTTTCGACTGCGGCTTCGCGCGCCCGCTCGACTATTACACCGGTCTCGTCTTCGACCTCCACGCGCCGGACGATCCAGCCGGCGGCAAGCTGATCGGCGGCGGGCGTTATGATGCACTGATGGAGCTGTTGGGCAGCCCTGCGCCTCTATCCGCCGTCGGCTTTTCGCTCTGGGTCGCGCGCCTCTTTCCGGAGACGGCGTGATGGCGGCGCTCACCCTCGGCATTCCCTCAAAGGGGCGTTTGCAGGAGAACGCGGACGCCTTCTTCACCCGCGCCGGACTGGCGCTGTCGCGCGAGCGCGGCAATCGCGGCTATCGCGGCGCGCTCGCTGGCGTGGACGGCGTCGAGGTGCGCTATCTCTCGGCATCGGAAATCGCCGGCGGCCTTGCGACCGGCGCGCTGCACCTGGGTGTCACCGGCGCGGACCTGATCCGCGAGACGATCCCCGAAACCGACGAAGCTGTCGATCTCCTCATGCCACTCGGCTTTGGCCACGCCAATGTCGTGATCGCCGTGCCCGCCGCATGGATCGATGTCGATACGGTTGCCGATCTGGATGACATCTCGATTGCCATGCGCGCCGAGACCGGCCGCGTACCGCGCATCGCGACGAAGTATTTGAACCTCACGCGCCGCTTTCTGGCCGGTCACGGCATGGCGGATTTCCGCGACTACCGGCTGGTCGAAAGCTCGGGCGCGACCGAAGGCACCCCGGCAGCCGGCACCGCCGACCTGATCGTCGACATCACGACGACCGGCGCGACGCTGGCCGCCAACGCGCTGAAAGTCCTCACCGACGGGGTGATCCTGGAAAGCCAGGCCAACCTGGCCGCGTCCCTGCGCGCCGACTGGGACACCGCAACACGCGCCGCGCTGGCTGAGATCCTGGTCCGCATCGAAGCCGAAGGACGCGGCCGCACGAACCGCCTTGTCCGCGCCACGGCAACGGGCGAGACGCGCGATGCCGCGACCGATGCCTTCGAAACGGCCGTAACTGTCACCGGCGATGGACCTTTCGAGTTGTCCGGTGTCCTGGCCGAGGATGCGGTTTTTGCGGCAACCGCGCGGCTGCGTGCCGCCGGCGCGACCGCGATCATGGTCGCGCAGGTCGACTATGTGTTTGAGGCCGAAAGCCCAATCTACCGCCGCTTTGCCGACCGGCTCGGTTGGTAGCGATCCTCACCAGGCGCGATAGATCAGCGGATACGCGCTGGGCTCCGTCCAGACACCGTCACAGTCGTCTTTCTCGCGATACTCGATGAGACGAACGGTCTCGCGGCCGTCCCAGCGGTATTGGGCATAGGTTCCGCAATCGCCGGGCCCACGTCCCTTGTGAAACGAGAGGATGTCGCCGGTGGCAAGGTCGACGGACGGAAATGTCAAGCTGTCGGCCCATTCCGTCGGACCGCCCGGCGGCGGCTCGAAAGCGACGGCAATCGCGAACGCCGGCTCACCGGTCTTGACGACAACCGCCGCGCTGCCGGCGTTGTAGGCCGCCAGCCAGCACGGCACCATCCACAGCTCGTATCCAAGATCGCGATCGAAGACGGTGAGTTGCGGCGGAACATTGTCCAGATCGCAATCGGGCAGCACGCGCACCGCGTCGATTACCGCCGGCGGTGCATTTTCGAACCCATCCAACGGCCGCTCGACCGGATAGGGGCCGGGAGCAATGCCGTCATAGACCAACGCCAGGAAACCGATCCGGTCGCGATACGCGTAGTCGACGCAGGCTTCGATATCGTCGACGGTCATGCAGTCGTTGCGGCGCGACAGCCATTGGCGTTGCCCCGCCTTCAATTTTTCAACGGCATCGTCGCCACGAGAGGTCGCGATTGCTGCGGCGTCCCGATAAGTCGCGGCGAGCGCGCGATCCAAATCGGAGAACGTCGGCGAGTCGCAAATCAGGAATTCGATGTCGGCGGCGGCCTTGGCGCAATCGAAGCTCGGACCGGATTGAGCGGCCGCCGGTTCAAAGACCGCGATCGATCCGATTACGGCAAGCAGACAGGCAAGGCGATGCGGCATGGGTGCTCCGGGGCGTGACTGCCTGTAGTGGCACCCGGCACCCGCCGAATTGCAAGCCCCATTTTTCCGCTAAGCGCTATTCTGCCGCAGCCAGGAATGGATTTTCGCCGGCCTTGCGCTCACCGGGCAGGATCACGTCTTCTAACGCGCCGGGGCGTACGCCGCCGGTGACCCAATTGATCAGTTCGACTGTGTGCAGGATCGGCGTATCCGTGCCGGAGCCGATCTGGGTGATGCAGCCGATATTGCCGGTCGCGATCACATCCGGTTCGACGCTTTCGATGTTCTTGACCTTTCGGACCTTCAACTCGGACGCGATCTCCGGCTGCATGATGTTGTAGACACCGGCAGAACCACAGCACAAATGACCCTCCGGCACGTCCTTCACCTTGAAGCCGCTGCGCTTGAGCAGCTTTTGCGGAGCCGTCTTGATCTGCTGGCCGTGTTGCATGGAGCAGGCCGAGTGATAGGCAAGCACCGCGTCGGTCTCGACCACGGCTTCTGGTAGGTCCATGCCCTCCAGGAACTCAGTGATGTCCTTGGTCAGATCCGAGACTTTCGCCGCTTTTTCCGCATAAGCGGGATCATCGCGGAACATGAAACCGTAGTCCTTCACCGTCGTACCGCAGCCGGACGCCGTGATGATGATGGCATCCAGCCCCTCGCCTTCAATCTCGCGGGTCCAGGCATCGACATTTTGCGCGGCCTGGGCATGAGACGCGGTTTCGTTGCCCATGTGATGGACCAGAGCGCCGCAACAGCCCTCGCCCTCCGGCAACACGATCTCGACGCCCATGCGGGTCAAAAGCTCGATCGTCGCGTCATTCGTGCCGGGCTGAAGCACGCGCTGAGCACAGCCCGAGAGAATGGCAACGCGCGCCGTTCGCTCACCCTTTGCCGCGATGGTGCGCGGCCCTTCCAGCGCGGAACGAGGCGCGACGGTCGACGGCGCCAGCGCCAACATGGCCGCAAGGCGCGGTCCGATCCCTGGGATCAGACGCAAGAGCGGTGCGAAAGGTTTGCCGATCATCGCGCCATAGAGCGACCAGCGAAAGCGGCTTGGGTAAGGCAAGACGAAGGCCAGCACACTCCGCATCATCTTGTCGAGGACACCCCGGTCATGGGTCTCCTCGATATAGGCACGGGCATGATCGACCAGGTGCATGTAGTGCACACCCGAGGGACACGTCGTCATGCACGAGAGGCACGACAGGCAGCGATCGACATGTTTGACCACGTCCGCCGACGCCGGCTTCTCGTTCTCGAACATGTCCTTAATCTGGTAAATCCGCCCGCGCGGCGAATCGAGTTCATCTCCCAAGAGCACATAGGTCGGACAGGTCGCTGTGCAGAAGCCGCAATGGACGCAGGTGCGAAGGATCTCCTCCGACGCCTGCATGGCGGGGTCTTTGAGCAGTTCAGCGGAAAAGTTCGTCTGCATCGCGCGACCCTACCCTTAGACACCCGCATACATCCGGCCGGGATTGAGAATCCCGCCTGGATCGAACGTTGTCTTCACGCCTTTGGTCAGTGCCATCAACGCGTCTGGTTGCGGCTCGAAAACATCAACCGCCGCCCGAATGTCGTCCGGCGCACGGACCAGTGTCGCGTGGCCCTTGCCACCGAGCGCTTCGCGGATGATAGCGGCGCCGGCATCGCCCTCGGCGGCGCATGCCAGCCAGATCAGCCCACCGCCCCAGTCGAAATAGTACGCGGCATCGATCCGGTTGGAGATTGCCGCTGCAACCGCAGGCCCGCGGGTCGGTGCCGTCGAAATCCGCCAAACTGCCCGTTCCGTCGGTGCCGCCAGCGGCACGACATCTCGGATCGCTTGCCACTCCGTTTCGCTGGCCTCAGTCTCCAGGCGTTCCGGCGTGCCGAAGCGCTTCAGATCGCGCGTCAACTCGCCGGCGCGATAATCGAGTGACTGAGGGAAACCTTCGATGCGCAAGAGCGTACGCGCCGGATCGCCCGGCAGGTGCGCGGCGCCGGTGATCTCGAACGGACTGCCCAGCGCCTCCGACATCGCCTCGCGCGCCTTTTCGTCGGCGAGACCGGCGTAGACGAGCGTCAGCGCGGCCTCCGGTTTCGGAAGCACCTTGAACGTTACTTCCGTTAGAATGCCGAGCGTCCCGTGGGCGCCCGCCATCAGCTTGACGAGGTCATAGCCGGTGACGTTTTTCATTACCCGACCGCCGGACTTCACGGCCTCACCCTTGCCGTTGACCAGGCGCACGCCGATCAGGCTATCGCGGGCCGCACCGGTCATGATCCGTCGCGGGCCGGAGATGTTACACGCTGCGACCGCCCCGATCGTCGACGAGCCGCCGTTCATGCCGTAAAGATGGCGGTAGTCCATCGGCTCGAAAGCCAGGTGCTGACCATTTTCGGCAAGCGCCGCCTCAACATCCGCCACTGGCGTTCCGGCTCGTGCGGCGATCACCAGTTCCGACGGTTCGTAGAGCGTGATGCCGGTCAGACCGGAAAGGTCGATTGTCGCGCCCGTCTGGGTCGGCCGACCGAGCGCACGCTTCGTTCCGCCGCCGCGAATGTCCAGGGGCAGCGCCTTGCTGTCTGCCTCGGCGACGAACGCAGCGAGCGCGTCTTCCGTTTCCGGCCGCACCGTGTCGCTCACGCCGCGACCCTTTGACCTGTCTGCGCAGGCTTCGGCCGATTGGCCAGAGGGAAGACCTTCGCCGGGTTGAGCAGCCATTGCGGGTCGAAAACACCCTTGAGCGCCATTTGCTGGTCCAAATCGACCTGATCGAACTGATGCGTCATCAGTTCGCGCTTCTCGATGCCGACACCGTGCTCGCCGGTCAAGCAACCGCCGACCTCGACACAAAGCTTCAGGATTTCAGCGCCGCATTCCTCAACCTTCACCATCTCGGCCGGATCGTTCATGTTGTAGAGAACGAGCGGATGGAGATTGCCATCGCCGGCATGAAAGATGTTAGCAACACCCAGATCGTAGGACTCGCAGATCTCGGAAATACGCTTCAGAACGTGAGGCAATTGCCCCGTCGGGATGGTGCCATCCATGCACATGTAGTCCGAAACACGGCCGATCGCGCCGAACGCGGCCTTGCGGCCCTTCCAGATCGCAGCACTTTCCGCCTCCGACTGCGACACCTTCAGGGATTGCGGCGCATGCTTTTCGGCAATCGCGGTGATCTTATCCAAATAGAACTCGATCTCGTCGTCGGACCCTTCGACTTCGACGATGAGGAGCGCTTCGACATCGAGCGGATAGCCCGCATGAGCGAAGCTCTCGCAGACCTTGATCGCGGGCTTGTCCATATATTCGATGGCAACGGGGATGATGCCGGACGCGATGATGTCGGAGACGCAGGCCCCCGCCGTTTCGACCCTGTCAAAGCCCAAGAGGATCGGACGCGCCCCTTCCGCCGTGCGCAAGAGGCGCACGGTGACTTCCGTGACGATGGCAAGCTGGCCTTCCGACCCAATCAGAAGGCCAAGCCAATCATAGCCAGCCGCATCCAGCCAATCGCCACCGACCTCGACCACCGTGCCGTCAATCAGCACGGCCTTGACGCCCAGCACATTGTTGGTGGTCACGCCGTATTTGAGGCAATGAGCGCCGCCGGAGTTCATCGCCACATTGCCGGCGATGGTACAGGCAAGCTGGCTCGACGGATCGGGCGCGTAGAAGAAACCGGCATGGGCAACCGCGTTGGAGATGCCGATATTGGTGATGCCGGCCTGAACGCGGGCGGTCCGGTTGTCGAAATCGACGTCCAGGACCTGGTTCATCTTGGACACGCCGATAACGATGGCGTCCTCGGCCGGAAGCGCACCGCCGGCCAACGATGTTCCAGCACCTCGTGCGACGACTTTGATGCCCTCGGCATTGCAAAAACCGAGAATCTCCGACACCTGCTCGGTCGTCTCCGGCAAAACCACCACCATCGGAAGCTGTCGGTAGGCGGTCAGCGCATCCGTATCGTAGGCGCGTCGCTCGTCCTCCGACACGATGATACTTGTCTCCGGCAGGAAGCGCTTCAGCTCCTTCACGATGTCCGCGCGTCGGGCAAGAACAGTTGGATCTGCCTCAGGCATGGCAATCAAAGTCATCGGACCCTCCGCCGTTCCTTCCGTTGTTCTGCGATTATAGGCCGCACATACAAAAATGGCACGGCTCGACTGCATGTCGACAGGTGACCGTGCGGAATGATTTTTTCCGATTTGTGTATAATCGCTCCCTACGGTTACATTGATCTGCGGCAATGAAACGATAAAAAGCCGGTCGCATGCCCGAACTGATCGACATGGAGATCTTCGCACGCGTCGTCACAAGCGGCAGCATGTCGGGGGCGGCGCGCGAGATGTCCCTATCGCCGGCCGTAATTTCAAAACGGATTCAAAGGCTTGAAGACTCACTCGGCTGTCGGCTGCTACAACGCACGACACGCCAGATCAATCTGACGGAAGCCGGTCAGGGCTACTACGACCGCGTCATCGCGATCCTTTCAAGCGTGGAAGAGGCCAAAAACTTCGTCACCACGCGCAATGTCGCAGCCAGCGGAACGCTGCGGGTCACCGCGCCGACATCCTTCGGTCGGATGCATCTGGCGCCCCATTTGTCGAAGTTCCTCGACCAGCACCCCGACCTTCGCTTCAATCTGGAACTGACCGACGTCTACCTCGATCTGATCAGCGAAGGCTTCGATCTGGCGATCCGCATCGGTGAGTTGGAGGATTCCAGCCTGGTGGCGCGACGGTTGAGCGGCAATCACCGGTTCATCTGCGCCGCGCCCACCTACCTCCAAGAGCACGGCGAGCCGCAGACATTGGACGATCTCGCGTCTCATATCTGCCTCGCGTCATCGGCGCAGGATGTCTGGCGTTTGGAAGGACCGGACGGGCCGATCAATCATCGGGTCTACAGCTTCGTTCAGACCAACTCCAGCGAGGTCGTGCGCGAAATGGTGATGAGCGGCGTCGGGATCGCGCTTCGCTCGTCTTGGGATGTCGGACCCGAACTGCGGGATGGAAAGCTCAAGGTCATCTTGCCGCAATACATCGCATCACGGCACGTGGCGATCCACGCCATCTATCCCAGCCGTCGCTTTCTACCGGTCAAGGTGCGCGCATTTATCGACTTTCTCGCCGATCTCTATGGCCCACAGCCCTATTGGGATGATGGGCTTGGCGACATCCTGGCCGCCGCCGGTCAGGCCGAGGTCACGGCAGCCGGATAAAGAGTGTTCGGCACCAGGACGTCGGGCGCAAGCGGCGCCTTACCGGCCTCGGCAAGAACAACGCGATTTCGTCCGGACCGCTTGGCGTCGTAGAGGTTCATATCCGCCGTGCGCAGCAGCTCCGACGTATCGCTGTGATTGTCGAACTCGGCGCTGCCGATGCTGACCGTCAAGGCATGCCGCCATCCGCGCCTTGGCTCGTAGCAGATCCTCTCGACCGCCACGCGAATACGCTCCGCTATTTCCGGTGCATTCTCTGCGCCGGCGTGGTGCAAGATCACACCGAACTCCTCACCGCCGATCCGACCGACCACGTCATCTTCTCGAACACTGGTGTGAATCATCTCGGAAATCGCCATGAGCGCATCGTCGCCGGCCAAGTGCCCAAACGTGTCGTTGATCATCTTGAAGTTGTCGGCATCGATGATCAGCAAAGTCCCGCGATCGGTCGAACGCCGACGCTGCGCAAGCTCCTTCATAAATTGTTCGCGATTGAACAGTCCCGTCATGGGGTCCGTCTCGGCCTTGACCTTGATCTCAGCATGCATGGCCTCAAGCGTCTGATGTGCCGATTTCAGCTCACGGAGCGCATCGCCCAACCGCCTTTCTTGCAACGTGACATAAAGCGTCGCCGGAATTGAAACGAGTGTCGAAACAACTACGGCGATGAGCAGGTGTCGGGTTTCGACAAATCCATAGGCCACCGACGACACTATCGCGGTCAAACAGATCGAAACACAGACACACGATATGATCACGCCGATTGCGCGTCGTTGAAACGTACTCATTCGGTCACCCTTGGCCCTCGTCCACCGATCGCCCCGCCGTCGCTCGCGTCGTCACAACGGCAGCAGCGCACATCAAACTCAGCCCAAACCGCCGGAGCATAACCCTGCGAGATAAAGTCGCTGGGTTGAGCCCTCATCGGGATGGTTAGGTCACCTGGATTGCGTCGACCGGCAACGACTGTGCCGTCGAACGAGAGCCAGCCCCGTTCTGCTTATCGACCTTCCGCCTGTCCAAGCGTCCAAATTCGATGATCTATCAATGGCAGAAAGATGTGATGTCCACGATAAACAAAAACATAAAATTTTATGAGAATTATATTTGATTTAACCAAATTTAATATCAGATTAAATTGACCGAAAATCGAAGAGTTATATAAGTATTACTCATGTAAATCTTAGATATAAAGATATATGATATTATCATGGACGGACAGCACGTCACGCAATGGCAGCAAGTCAGTACGATTTGTCGCTCGACCCGTTGGTTGATGCGACTGTCGAATTTGCTCCCAGCGCTGGGACATTCCCGCGGGTGACATCACCAAGCTTTGACATTTTGCCGCACGAGTGTGATGTCCGCCAATCAGACAATGGAAAATTCTGCTGGTATTGATATGGTCCGCATCGGATACAATCGCGTCACACTGACAGAACGGGAGTCGCTTGATGAAACGTAGGTCCATTTTCCTTGCTGCAATCGGCATTGTGTTTGCGGCGCCGGCTTTCGCCGAAGCCGATCTTGAGGCTGGAGCGAAGGTCTTTAAGAAGTGCGCCGCCTGCCATGCGGTCGGAGCGAAGGCAAAGAACAAGGTTGGCCCGACCTTGAACGGCGTTGTCGGTGCTGCCTGGGGCAAAGTTGAGGGGTACAAGTACTCGGGCGGCAAGGATGGCACGCTTCTTCAAATGGCCGAAGCCGAAGAAAGGGTTTGGGACATCCCGAGCCTGGACGCCTACCTGCTTAAGCCGAAGGACGTGATCCCGAAGGGTAAGATGGCGTTCGCCGGCCTGAAGAAGGAAGAGGATCGGGCGAACGTGATTGCCTACCTAGCCTCCTTCGATGAGGCAGGCGAGGAAACGGACCCGGCGCCGGTTCTGGAAGCCGCAGCAGGCGAAGGCAGCTAGTAGTCACCCGCAATCGAACGAAGAAGGCCCGCGTCAAGCGGGCCTTTTTTTGGCGCATTCGACGAAACCTTAGTCGCTGTATCGGCGCCTGATCCGTCGCACCAGTCCCCAAACCAAAAGCAAAACGAACGGCACAGACACCGCCGCGATCCCGTTCGGCGACATCGGCAGCTGGATACCGCTGTTCTCCGTACCCCTGGCCAGCACGTGAATCAGGCTAACGATATAGTAGCTGACAGCGGCAACCGACAGGCCCTCGACGGTGCGTTGCAGCCGCAGTTGCAGCTGCGTGCGCCGGTTCATGGAGTTGAGCAGCTGGCTATTTTGATGTTCAAGCGCGATGTTGACGCGGGTGCGCAAGAGATTTGCTGCCCGAGTCAACTTCGCGGATAGGTCAGCGAGACGCTCGTCGGTCACCTCGCAGGTCTTGACCGCCGGCTTCATCCGCCGGTTCAAGAACGTTCTCCACATCGAATAGCCGGCAACCACATCCTCATCGACCGCTTCCAGACGGGCGTCGACAATCTCGGCATAGGCGCGCGTCGCATTGAAGCGATAGGACGCGGACACCGCCATCGTCTCGGCTTCGGACGCCAAAGCCAACAGACGCTCAAGCGCCATCTGATTTTCTTCTACTGTCTCCGCCGCACCGCCGCCGATGACTTCGGCGAGTTCCCGCTCGATGCGTGAAATGTCCGGACCGATGCGGTGCGCCTCCGGCAGACCCATCAAGGACAGCGTGCGATAGATTTCGACCTCCAGGAGCCGCTGGGCGAGCGCACCGGCTTGGTCCGGCCCCAGACCGGCGTCGGCAATGAGGATCCGCGTGAAGCCATGGGCATCCTGTTCGAAATCCGTCAGGATCGTCGCCGCGCCGCCTTCGACCTGCGAGACGCACAGGCTGGCGCGCTCGAAAAGCGACTCGATCGGCGGTACGTCGTCATCCTTGACGATCGCCAGGTGCACGGCAGCGATCGCGGGACCCGGTGGCGGCGGCATTTCCTGGAGCGGCACGTCGCCGAACACCGACCGCGAAAACGGCGGCACGGCTTGTTCCTCCGTCTGCCAGGAATAGGTGGTGAACTCGGAGTGCTGCTCCCAGCGCATCTTGACGGTGCCGATCTTGACGCTGTGCTGCCGCCGCTCGACATCGGGGAGCGGCGCGTCATGGCTGATACAGAACCGGTTGAGCTTGTCGACATCGGCGGCGGCCGCCCGCGCGCCGGTCAGATAGGCGATCTTGTAGACCCGCGCGGGCGTCGGTAGCGCCTCAAACGGCCGTGCATGGATTTCCCGCGCAACACGGGTGCGAAGCGGATGGGTCGGGATGGGATCGCCGGCCGCAACAAGCCTGATCCCACCCTGCACGTCAGCTTTGTTGCTTAAGTTGTCCATCCCGTGCATCGGCCTGCCTCCGAACCATCGATCCGGCCCTATTGTAGGAGGCTACTTGGCAACCACAACGCCAAATTTGGAAAGATTAGCACGAAGGTTAAGCCAACAAGCTGCAGAAGCACAAACGGAATGATCCCTTTGTAGATGTCCTGGATCGTCACTTCCGGCGGCGCCACGCCCTTCATGTAGAACAGCGCAAACCCGAATGGCGGTGTGAGGAAAGACGTCTGAAGGTTCACCGCGACCAGGATAGTGAACCAGATGATCGCTTCCCTGTCGACGCCGGCATAGTCGCCAATATGGTTGCCGAAGTCGAGCAGACCGACAATCGGCGCGAAGACCGGAAGCACGATAAGCGTGATCTCGATCCAGTCGAAGAAGAAACCAAGCGCAAACACCATCGCCATCAAGATGAACAGGATCGACCAGGGGCCGACCCCAATGTGCTCGATAAATTCAATGATCAGGTGTTCGCCCCCGAGGGTGCGGAAGACAAAGGAAAAACAAGTCGCGCCAACGAAGATGCCGAACAGCATCGCACCCGTGAGCGCCGATCTCTCGCACACATCCTTCATGACCGGCCAAGTGAGCTTGCGGTTGAACGCGGCAAGCACCACTGATCCGAGCGCGCCGACACCCGCCGCCTCGGTCGGCGTCGCGAAGCCGGCGAAGATCGACCCGAGCACGATGACGATGAGAAACACTGGCGGCACGAAGCTGCGCAGGAGCATGGAAACCAGTTCACCGCTGTTCTCGGGCCCAACATCATCCGGCAATGGCGGCGCCAATTGCGGCCTGAAGTGGCACAACACCCAAATGTAGAGGACATAGAGACCCGACAGCAGAAGGCCTGGAATGACCGCCGCGATGAACACCGTACCCACGGGGACCGACAGCAGATCGGCCATGATCACCAGCATGATCGATGGCGGAATGAGAATGCCGAGCGTGCCCGATGACGCGATCGTCCCGGTCGCCAGGGCGCGGTTGTAACCGCGGTCGAGCATCACCGGCAGCGCCAGAAGCGTCATCATGACCACCGATGCGCCGATGATGCCGGTCGTCGCCGCCATGATCGTGCCCATGAGGGTTACCGACAGCGCGAGGCCACCTGGAATACGTCGGGTCAACACCTGCAGCGCATGCAAGAGGTCCTTCGCGACGCCGGATTTCTCCAGCATCGTGCCCATGAAAATGAACATGGGGATCGCCACCAGGACCGGACTTTCCATCGTGCCGCCATAGATCCGAAGCGGAACGAGAAAGAGCTGTTGCAACCGGAACGCGCCGGCCATGTCGCCGATAAAGGCAAACGCAAGCCCGACACCGCCCAGGATGAAGGCGACCGGATAGCCGGTGAACAGAAGCACGCCGAGTGCGGCGAACATCCACAGCGGAAGGTATTCGACAAAGCTTTCCATGACCTACACCTTCACGCCTGGTTCGCAGAGGTGGCCGGCTCAGCCGGCGCGGCGTCCGCTTCGCCGCCATGGGCGTCTTCGGGAATGTCGGCGTGGTGTGTACCGGCATAATAGGAACTCTTGTCCTTCAGATCCGGCGGCCCGAACAGATAGACGAAGCACTTCAACCAAACAGAAAGACCCGCCACTCCGAGCACAGTGAAGCCGATCGGCAGGAACGATTTGATGATGAAGCGGTAGGGCAGACCGGTGAGCGCCGACGAGACCTCGTTTATCTCGAAGGACTTGCGGGCGAATTCATAGCCATAGGCGTAGACGAGGAAACAGTAGGGCAGAAGGAATGCCGAACAGCCCAACAGCTCGATCCAGACCCGCGTGCGCGGTTGCATCCGGTCGCGGACCAGCTCGATGCGCACATGGGCGTCCTTCAAGTAGGCAAACCCGAAGCACATCAAGAACAAGACTGCATGGAGATGCCACTGCATCTCCTGAAGCTTCGTCGAGGTCAGGGTCTTGAATAGGATGGTGTCGGCGAAGCCTGGATCGAATTCCAGATACTTGCGCTGTGTGACGTCGTAAAAGATCAAGAGCATCATCGGGATGAAGAGCACCGAAGCGATCTTGCCGGCCCTGACCGTAAACACGCCGAGCCCTTCGCTGGCATCAAAGAGAAAGGCGTGCGCTCCGCGCTGCGCCCGCCGGGTCGCCACGACCACCGCCAGAATAATGACGACGATCAGCGCAATCTCCAGCCACAAAGCATAGTCCGATAAGGCGGTGTAGAAATCGAGCGCGGACTGCGCACCGGGCTCGTCCTCGCGCGCCGATTTCTTCAAAGCGTTGAGGAACTTACGCGGCGCCGCGAAGGGCTGTAGCGCCAGGCCGACGAACACCGTCAACATGCCGCCGGCCATGAACAACGTCGGGTTCGGCCGGGTGAGCGCCGCGATCCAAAGCACCGCGACAAGCCCGCCCAACAGATAAAAGTGAGCGCCAAACGGAACGGTGATCAGGAAGACCGACAGCGCAATCGCTGCGATGGAAAACACGGTACCCATGCGCTCGCCCCTCCCTCTGGCGCGCCTAATCTATCCCTCAACCAAGGGGATAGCCAACATGGGCGGCATCGGTCCGCGCATGCCGGTTTTCAAAGGGCGGCGCCGCTATGCGGAGCCGCCCCATTTATTGTCTTGATAATCCGCGACCTTATTGCAGGTAGCCCAGATCCTTCCAGGTCGCGTATTCAGCGCGGAAAGCCGAGAGCGACTCCCAAACACGGGCAAAGTCGGCGTCGGCAGCTTTCTGCTCTTCGGCGACCTCGTTCCAAGCGGTCTGGAACGTGTTCAGCATGTCGTCGGACCACCGGTGAATGGTGACGCCCTTTTCCTGGAGTTCGGCGAGGGCCTTGCCCTGGATCGCCTCGCCTTCGGCCAGGCCGTAGGTGATGTTGGCATCGCAAACGGCGCGGATCTGCTGCTGGGTTTGCTCATCCAAGCCTTCCCACACATCGAGATTGATCATCAGATCGAACAGCGTCGACTGCTGATGCCAACCGGGGAAGTAGTAGTGCTTGGCGACCTGATAGAAGCCGAGATTGAGGTCGATCGCCGGCATGGAGAATTCCGTCGCGTCGATCGTACCAAGCTCAAGCGCCGGGAAGATATCGCCACCCGCCAGAAGCTGGGTCGAGACACCAAGCTTTTCCATGACCTTCGCGCCAAGACCGAAGAAGCGCATCTTCAGCCCCTTCAGGTCCTCCGGCGAGTTGATCTCCTTGGAGAACCAACCGGACGCCTCCGGCGCGATGATGCCGCAGTGAATGCCAATGATGTTGGAGTTGGCATAAATCTCTTCGAACAGCTCGGTGCCGCCGCCGAATTTCAGCCAGGCAATGTACTCACCCGCCGACGGACCGAATGGCACGGCCGCAAAAAGCTGCAAGGACGGCACTTTGCCGGCCCAATACCCGGGCGTCGACCAGCCTGCTTCGATGGCGCCCGATGCAACGGCGTCGAAGGTCTCAAGCGCCGGAACGAGAGCGCCAGGCTCCTGGAACTCGATCTCGACTGCGCCACCGGTCACGATCGCGATCTGGTCAGCGATGCGCTTGCCAAGGGTTCCAAGCTGGGTCAGCGACCCCGGATAGGTCGACTGCATCTGCCAGGTTTCGGCACTCGCCATGCCAGCCGACGCGGTCAAGGCCAAGCCAACGGCAGCACCTTTCAAATATGAATTCATGTGGTCTGTCCTCCCAATTAAGATCACATAATGCAGAAACACCGCACTGATGCAGTGCGCGTTGCGCTGCGTCAATTCGGCGAATGTCGCCATGCTAAAGCGTCCAACGGGAATTGCCACCCCACTTTCGGCTGAGGTTTAATTCCAAAGGCGCAACAATTTTTGGTGATCCAAGTCCAACAATCAGCGTACACGCAGGCGCGCGCACGCGTTCTCTAATTCGTCCCACCGCGTCGTCCGTGCGGTTTCGGCTTGCAACAGTCGTACATCGGCGTCGTCCAGGTTGCGCCCAAGCGTACGGAACTCGCCGGCAAGCGTTCGCATCTGCACTTCTGCGGCGTCGGGATCAGGCTCGGTGCGGGCATAGTAGGCGGCATCGGCCTCGATGGCATCGCCAATCGCCCGCAAGCGGTCTCCATCGAGCGGGTGCGTTCCCCTTTCCCGGAAGCTCGCTTCGAACGCGGCGACGCTCGGATAATCGCCTGCGCCGAGATAAGCATGCCCCATCATGGTGAAGAGGATCGACGCACCGAGCGGCGGCGCGCCAAGCAGGCGATGCAATCGAAGCGCATAAGCGTCGGCTGCCCGCTCCCGTTCGCGGCTCGCCGCTGCATCGCCATCCGCGACATGCTGTAGCGCGACATGACCTAGTTCATGCGCAAGCACGAAGGCGATCGCTGTCTTGAGCTGCAGTTGCGAGAACTTATCGATATCGGGATCGGCCAACAGGCTGTCGCGATCGAGGCCGAACGCGGTGATCGGATCAGGGAAACGGTCGCCATCCGGCGGATCGATCCGGGTCAGCATGCCGGCATAGGTGGCGACCCGGTTCAAGTCGCAACCGGCGCGATTGAACGCGACGGTGACGGTCGCCAGATCGTCGAGGAAGCGAATGGTCTCCATCGGAAACACAATCGCCATGCGGTGCGACTCGGCCCACACGGCAAAAGGTCGCCACGGGCTGACCCGACGCGGCGTTTCAAGCGTCAGCCCGGTGAGGGCAATCTGCTCGGCACGCGGCAGACGCGGGATGAGATTGCCGAAGAGGATACCGTGTAGCGCCGGCACCGCTCGTTCCTCGACACGGTCGATGTCGGCGTCCGCATAGGGTGATCGCGGATCGGCTGTTTGCGCCCCTGCACCCCCGGCTGCGGCCAATGTCACCGCGAAAATGGCGTTCCGCAAGAACGCCACCGTCAGTTCGCCTCAACCTTGAGAACCGCGGCAAGACATACGGATGATCTTGCCGCAAGGAGTGCGTTGACCGCCTCGACCGCATTGCCGTTGTCCAAGCTGGCCGGCTCGCCCCAATCGGCTTGCCAGGCGGCCCGCACAAGCGCGGTGGACGCGGCATCGACCGCCGACCGCATGGCGTCGGCAAGTCCGGGATCAAGGCCGATTGCCGCATGTTCCGCTGCACAGTTCAGGAATCCGATCTGGTCCTTGATCCGGTTCACATCCTCGAGCGAGGCAGGCGGTGCGGCGTCAACGCCCAAATACGTGACCTGGTTCGCCGGAGCCGGTTGGAACACCGGAGCATAGGCAACTTGCGGCACCAGTTCGGGTGCCGGAGCTTGCTGCAAATATTCAACTCGCGGTTCCAAAAGCGCCGTCTGCACCGTTTCACCGGAAAGTGCAGTTCCGGCGGTCGGCTGCCCGGGCTCAACCTTGAGCTGAGTCATGACCGACAATCCCAGCACCAGCGCCCCAAAAGCGGCGAAGAAGACACCCGGCCCTACTTTCGAGACAACAATCGAGATGTTCAGCGCCTTGAACTCGCCACGCGAATCCTTGTCGACTGGAACGATCTTGAACAGGTGATAGCCGAGGACAATCGACAGTCCGGCAATGGCGACGACCAGCAGTCGCTCGGCCCCGCGCAGGATCATGAGGTCGGATAAATCCATGCTAACGCCCTCGCAGATCGGTTCGAGCACTATTAGACGCCAAGCCGGTCGCGGCCGCAACGATTGCGACATTCGTCAGGCTTGCCAGTGCGCGCGGCGATAGCATATGCGTAATCGGCCATCGTATGAGTCAGGATCCCTCCATGGCGGAAACACGCCGCGTCGCGCTCTTTGTCACTTGTCTGGTCGATCTGTTTCGGCCGAGCGTCGGATTCGCGACGGTGAAGCTCTTGGAAGACGCCGGATTTACGGTTGAGGTGCCCTCCGCGCAAACCTGCTGCGGCCAGCCCGCCTACAATTCCGGCGACAATCGCGACGCCCGAGACATCGCCCGTCAGGTGATCGAGGCGTTCGAGAGCTACGATTTCATCGTTGCACCCTCCGGGTCGTGCGCCGGGATGCTGAAAAAGCATTACCCGGAGCTGTTTGAGAACGAGGTTAAGTGGAAAGCGCGCGCCGAAGCGTTTGCGGATAAGGTCCACGAACTCGTCTCGTTTCTGGTCGACATCGCCGGCGTCAAATCGGTCGCCGCGTCTTTCGACGGCACCGTCACCTATCACGACTCCTGCTCTGGCCTGCGCGAACTGGGCGTCCAGACGCAGCCCCGTGCCCTGCTCGATACCGTTGAGGGACTGAAACTGACCGAGATGGCGGATTCAGATGTCTGCTGCGGTTTCGGCGGAACATTCTGCGTCAAGTATCCCGACATCTCCAATGCGATGGTTGGCCGCAAAACCGAGGCGATCGTGGCCTCCGGCGCCGGGACGTTGCTGGCCGGCGATCTCGGCTGCCTGCTGAACATGGCAGGCAAGCTGAAGCGCGAGGGACGGCCCATTCAGGCGCGTCACGTCGCCGAAGTGCTGGCCGGAATGACCGATACGGCGGCAATCGCCGAGGACCGCTGATGGAAATCCGGTCCCCGCAGTTCAAGGGCAACGTACGCGCAGCCCTCGACGATCAGGCGCTGCAGCGTGCCATGGGCAATGTACGCTCCGGCTTCATCCAAAAGCGCGCCAATGCGGCGGCCAAATTGCCGGAATTCGAGGACCTGCGCGATGAGGCGCGCGACATCAAGAACCACGCGCTGGAGCATCTCGACCTTTACCTGGAGGCCTACGAGGAAAAGGTGACGGCGTCAGGCGGACACGTCCACTGGGCCGTCGATGCCGAGGAAGCCCGCGACATCGTCACCGCGATCTGCAAGTCGGTCGATGCCCGCACGGTGACCAAGGGCAAGTCGATGATCACCGAGGAGATCGGCCTTAACGATCATCTTGAGCGGAACGGCCTGACGCCGATCGAGACCGACCTTGGCGAGTACATCATCCAGCTCAGGGGTGAGCATCCAAGCCACATCATCGCGCCGGCGATTCACGTCAACAAGGACGAGGTCGAGGACGAGTTCCGCCGCGTCCACACTCACCTTCCCGTTGACCGCAATTTGGAAGACCCGCGCACGCTCCTGTCCGAGGCACGCGAAATTCTGCGCCACAAGTTCCAAACCGCCGATGTCGGCGTCACGGGAGCGAATTTCCTGATCGCCGAGACTGGCACATCGGTCATCGTCACCAATGAAGGCAATGGCGACCTGACCCAGCTCTTGCCACGCGTTCACATCGTCGTGGCATCCTTGGAAAAGATTGTCCCGACACTGGACGACACCGCACAAATCCTCCGCGTACTCGCCCGATCCGCGACCGGACAGGACATGTCGGTCTACACAACGTTCTCAACGGGACCGCGCCGGCCCGACGATCCAGACGGCCCGGAGGAGTATCACGTCGTGCTCCTCGACAATGGCCGCTCGTCGATGCTGGGAACCGACTTCCAGGACATGTTGCGCTGCATCCGCTGCGGCGCCTGCATGAACCACTGTCCGGTCTATCACACCGTCGGCGGCCACGCGTATGGCTGGGTCTATCCAGGACCGATGGGCGCGGTCCTCACGCCTTCGCTGATCGGCGTGGATCAGTCGGGCCATCTGCCGAATGCTTCGACGTTTTGCGGGCGCTGCGAAAGCGTTTGCCCGATGCGCATCCCACTACCGAAAATGATGCGGCATTGGCGCCAACGTGAGTTCGAGCGCAAGCTATCACCGGCCACCATACGCGCCGGCCTCGGTGCCTGGGCCTTTTTGGCGAAACGCCCGGCGCTCTATCAGATGGCGATGTCCATCGGTATGCCGGTCATGGCCTGGTGGGCCGGCAAGACCGGTCGGATGGCGTCGCTCCCCCTTGCCGGCGGTTGGACCAAGCACCGCGATCTGCCGGCGCCCGAGGGCAAGACGTTTCAACAGCAGTGGAAGCAAAGACAAGAGGGGACACCCACATGACCGGCGCGGAGTGGCTGATCTTCGTTGGCATCTGGTTCCTGGCCGGCATCCCGCTTGGCCCCAACGCCGCCAACTGCATCTTGATGGCCGCACACCATGGCGCAGTTCGGGCCCATTGGACAATCGTCGGCATTCTCCTCGCATCGCTCGTGTTTCAGGCATTGGTCTTCCTGGGTGTTGCATCGCTGCTTGCGACCATGGCGGGCCTGTTCACGCTGCTAAAACTTGTCGGCTGTGCCTATCTCATCTGGCTCGCGATCAAGCTATGGCGAGCCGAGCCTGTTTTGCCGAGCGATGCCGGGCTGTCCGAAGGCACCAAAGGCACAACGATGATCCGCGATGCCTTCTTCGTTTCGTTGAGCAATCCGAAGGCGATTTTGGCCTATGCGGCGGTGTTCACGCAGTTCATTGATCCCGCGGCACCTCTTGCAGGGCAAGTCTTGATCCTAACGCCGACGGCAATCGTCGTGACCTGCGTCATTTATTCCGGCTATTGCCTGATTGGCACGCCTCTGCGCCTCTTTTTGAACTCCGCCCGGCGCGTAACAGCGCTCAATCGAGGCATCGCCAGCTTGTTCGCGGGTTCCGCCATCGCAATCGCAGCAAACGAAATGCGCCGATGACCGACATCCTCGATCCCGCGAAGAACGCCGAGCGGCGCAACACGGTTCTGGCGACCGCACGCCGCTCCCTCAAAGTGGATGGTGACGAGGCGCCGCGACGCGCGGCAGTCGCCGATCGTCTCGCCTCGCACCCGGCGGGCGTCGTCCCAGCTCGTGGTCAGCTCGATACGAAGGGCCGCGTCGATCTTTTCGAGACCATGGCGAAAGCGGTCGACGCGACGCTCGCGCGGGTCGCCGCTACCGCCGATGTTCCGGGCGAAGTCTCCGACTTTCTGCGCCAGAACAACCTGCCGCAGCAAATCCGTCACGGGAGCGATGCGCGGCTGGAAAAAATTCCCTGGGAGAGCCAGAAGACGCTGGAGGTCTCCACAGGCATCGCCGAGGACGCCACAACCGTCGGTGTCAGCCACGCCTTTGGCGGTGTTGCGGAGAGCGGGACGCTCATCCTGACATCCGGCGATGATAACCCGACCACTCTCAATTTCCTGCCGGAAACTCATATCGCCCTCATCGATGCCAAGGACATAGACGGCGATTACGAGTCCGTAATTCAGCGGCTGCGCGACCACTACGGCGCCGGCGAGATGCCGCGCACCGTGAACATGGTCACCGGCCCGTCGCGCTCCGCCGATATCGAGCAGACGTTACTGCTTGGCGCACACGGGCCACGCCGGCTCCACATCGTCATAGTCGGCGCATGATTGAAACCGGCCATGGCTGGCGGCCGGGCCTGATCGGCTGGATCGTCAACGAGCACATCCGCTACTACGGCCGGGAATGGCAGTTCAGCCGCCATTTCGAAGCGACTATCGCGGCCGGTGTGGGCGCTTTCTTCCAGCGCTATGACGATGTTCGCGATCGGGTGATCTGGGCGGAGAATGACGGCGAACTGGTTGCCAGCCTCGTTGTCGAGGGATCCGACCCCCAGCTTGAGGCGGGCATGTCGCATCTGCGATGGTTCATAATTTCAGACGCGGCACGCGGTGCTGGTCTCGGCCGGCGTATGATGGATCAGGCCATGGCCTTCATTGACGAAGCCGACTACGCGCAGTGCTATCTCACCACATTTTCCGGTCTTCACGCCGCGCGTCATCTTTACGAAAGCTATGGATTCGAGCTGACCCAGGAAGGCGAGGACACCACCTGGGGCATCCCAATCCTCGAACAGCGCTTCGATTGGCGGCGCACATAGGGGGTCGCCGCTTCCCAGCGAGGCGTTGCTAGCAAAACGGACGCGTCGAGGACGCGCCCGCCTTTATAGCTTTCAAATGGGTCGGCTAAGCCGCCGCTTAGGATTCACCGCCAACGGTCCCGATCGAAAAGAACAGCGTCTCGCCGTTCGAATCGTCGACACCGTCATTGTCGGTGACGGCAAACCCGGTGCCATTCACATCGACCGCGAAGCCCTCGATCTTATCGACGACATAGCCGCCCGTCGCCGTCAGGTCGGGTATGAAGTCGTGGACTTCCTCTTTCGCGACGACCGGCAGCGTGCCGCCGATTTCGCCCGGCTGAAGCTCGGCGACGGCGACCCGATAGAGTTTCTTGATCTTGGCGTTCGCGCCGATCTGGTTGTCACGCTCGATGATATAGACATAGTCGCCGTGAAGCGTGATTTCCGAAAGGCCGACCCAACCCTTCTCCGCCGGCTCGGTCGGATAGCGGACCGCGCCCCACTCTTCCGTCTCGATATTGTAGGAGATGAGCTTGACGGTGTTGTCCGGATCGTCCTGCCACTGGCGCTGAATGGCGATCCACAACGTGTCGCCGATCTTCGTCACGCCTTCGGACGCCCAGCGCTTCTCGACGGCCAAAAGCTCGGCCGGGAACGCCACCTGTTTCTCGATCTCGCCCTCGGCGTTCACGTGGTAGAGGCCGTGCATGATCATCCGGCCGAGACGACCTTCCGACGCCAGCCAGAAGCCACCCTCGCCGTCCGACACGATGCCTTCAAGATCGAGAAGCTGCGCATTCTGGCCGCCCCGCGTCACGCGCGTCGCGGCCGTGATGCGTGCCGGGGACTGGTTGGCATCGATCGTGAAGATCGTCGGTTGCATGGCGTAGAAGCTGTCGTTGACGGCGTAGAGGATCCCGGCCCGCTCCGGATCGGCGGCCAGGCCCGACAGTGCGCCGAACCCGATCGGCCGGCCGTTATCGTCGAGACCGGACACGATCATCGGATAAGCCGGCGTGCCTTCAGCGTAGCTGTAAAGCGTCACGTGCGAGCGCACGCCACCGTCTTCGATCAGATCGACTTCGTTTGAGATGGCCAGCAGATTGCGATCCGGGATAGCGATCGCACCTTCCGGTCCAAGCGCCGACGGCAGAAGCTGCACGAATTCGGGGTCGCCACCGGTGTCGCGATAGACGCCGATGACGGAACCGCGTTCCGACAAGAGGAAAATGTAGGTCCGGTCGCCGAAGGCTTTGACTTCCATGCCCTCCGGCTCGACGCCTTTGTTGCCGGAGCGCTTCTCCGGATAATGGCCGGCCATGGCGACGCGATATTCGAAATCCGTGCCGGACTCGTAGAGCACCTCGCCGGACTTCGAAAAGATCGTGAAGCCGCGCGAGCCGCCCTCGTAGTCACCCTCATTGGCGGTGACGAGGCGGTCGTTGTCGAGCCATTGGATGGCGTCGGGCTCGCGCACGCGGCCGGGCTGGTTGCCATCGAAGGTGAGCGCACGTTCCTCGTCGAGGTCGACATTCGTCAGGTCCACCGCACCGGCTGAGAAGTGGCTGACGACGCTGCCGTCGGCGGCAAGCACCACGATGTGATTGTTTTCCTGAAGCGTGACGGCGATTTCGTTATTAGCGTTGATGTCGACAAACTCCGGCTCCGGGTCATCGCCGGCGACGTCCGCCAGACCGGAAACGCTCGCCTGGATAAGGCTGCCGCAGTCCGGCACGCCGTCCGTCAGCGACAGGATCGCGACGCTGCCTGCTGGCAATTGCGGAATAACGCCGTCGTTCAGGTCCTCGTCGCGCTCGTTTTCGATCGCGATCACCACCAGGCTACCGTCTGGCGAAACCGCAGTAGAATCCGGCTGACCGCCGAGATCGCAGGTACCCTCGATGGCCTTCGATGCAATATCGATGATGGCTAGATGACCGGACGGCGCGGTGTAGCTCTCAGAGGTGTTGACTCCGACCAGAGCCTTGCCGCCGGCGATCGAAACGGCGGTCGGCTCGCCGTCCAGCGCGATCGTTCCGGCCGGCTTCGGCGCAGCCGGGTCGGTAATGTCGATCATGCCAACGGCCTCCAAGGGGCTGTCGGTGTAGATCAGCATCATGCCGTCATCGGTGGCAGCGATGATTTCGGCCGATGTCTCGGTGTTTTGGTCGGTGTCCACGGGCAGGTTGGTGTTGACCGGGAAGGACGCGATTCGGTTGAACACCGGTTCGGCGAGCGCCGCCGAGGACGTTGTCGCCATGAGAAGTACAGCCGCCAAACCGGCCTGTCGAAAATGCATCGCGCGTCTCCATTGTTCGCTGAATGCCTCAGCGATTAGGGGAGCGAGATGACACCCAAATGACAGGGCACGATTGGGGTGCTTAGCGCCAGAATTTTGGTTGTTTGCGCAGGCGGGCCCAGTCGCCGGAGGCTTCAGCGAAGGCGTGCTCCGCGTGCTGGGTGTGCCATCCAAGCGTGAACCCAATGGCGCGTTGGAGTGCGGGATGCGCGTCGGCCTCCGAGCCGAGAACATCGGGAAGGGTCCGAGTCAGCGCGACGTCGTTGAGATAGCCGAAGTCGTCCTGCAACCCCTTAAGTGCAGCGATGAAGCGTTTCGTGTCCTTCTTCGAGTAGAGCGATGAAACGAACTCGGCCGTATAGCGCAGCATCTTGAGATCCTTACGTAGCTGATGGCGCTCGTCTTCGCTCAGCCTGTCAAGACGTCTGGCGCGTTTGGTGACCTTGCTCCAGCAGGCATCAAGCGCGGACTTGGCCAGCTTCGCCACCGCCGTTGCGCGCTTGGGTGCCTGCCAGCCCGCGCCATGCGGCAACATGGCAAGGCGCAGGAGCAATCCGTTCCACTTGTTCTGCCCAAGCTGTTCACGCACCGACTGACGTTCGGTCGCGCAGATGGCAATGAGGCGTTCGTGAAGCTCGGCGCCAGCGCCGTCATCGTCGAACTGGGTCGCTATCGGATCAACGATGTCGGACAGAAGAACATCGCGGTCCCGAAGCCGACCGACGAGATGCGCAACCTTTCTGAGCGTGTCGTTAAGCTCGCGCAGCGCCGGTGTGTCGATCTCCGGCCTGAAGATTTTGAGCGCGGTTCTCAGCCGCCTGAGGCCGATGCGCATCTGATGGGGACCCTCGGGATCGTCGTTGACCAAGACCACCTGCCAGTTCGACAACACTTGATCGACCGCCGATGCCGTGACGTGCCGAAACGCCGTCGCGATGTCCATCTTGGGTTCCAGGTTCGGCCATACAGCGCGCGCCGGCGTCTTTGAGCCGTCGGTCATGCGGTCGATCAGGCGATATCCGCGTTCCGCCTTGCTCATCGCGCTGAACCGGATCGGAACATCGGCGAATAAGTCCGAGGCGATTTCCATGAGGGATTCCGCATCCCCGGACTTTAATTCAAGCTCTAGCTCGCACAAATCTAACGCGCGACGCGCAGCGCGAACCTGTCCGCAATCAAGTGCCAGTTCCGCCGCGCCGCGTGCGTATCGAACCGGCAGTTTTGTGCGCTTCATATTGGTTTCGAACTGTTTTCGAAGCGGCGACCCGTTGATGAGCGTCTCGATCGCCTTGCGCGCTTTCTTGTTCGGGATCGCCGAGATTTCAGGTCGCTGCTTGAAGACCTGAACCTCATATTCGACCGGGTTGGAGATGCCACCCTTCACCTCGGTTGCGATCTTAACCGTCTGAAGCGTTACGCCTTCGACCCGGCGCAGCCGCAACGATGCGCCAGCACGGCGCAGGGCTTGATCCGCGGTATCGAAATACGTCGACCGCATGTCGACATCCTGTGCGGCGGCATCGTCCTGGAGACGCGTCATCACAGCGCGACGCACATGCTCGCACTCGTCACTGTCGAGCTCGAGCTTCAACTCGAACTCCATCGGGACACGATCCGACATGGAACTTTGGGACCGCCTTTATGCCGCACTGCCGCAACCGCGCGGAGTATGAACCATTAGCCCGCGCGTGTTAAGCGATTGCGCCAACTCAGCGGACCTTAAGCGCGCACCCGTTCAAACCCTGGATCATAGTGACAAAAGTCGCACACGATCGCCCGCACCGACCTGCCGACAACCTCCACTGCCAGCTCCGTTCCCACCAGCGCGTGGCCCGGATCGACGAAGCCCATGGCAATGTTCTTGCCGACCCGATAGCCCCATGCCGCCGACGTCACGGTACCGACAACATGCTCGTTCGCCAGGATACTGTCGCCTGGTTGGGCCGGGGCCGTGTCGTCGTCGACAACGAGGGAGACGAAGGATCGGCGGGGTCCCTTAGCCTGCATGTCGAGCAAGCCCGCTTTGCCGATAAACTCGTTATCGAGCCGCACAAAGCGATCGAGCCCGCTTTCGAACGGATTGAACTCGGTGATCAGATCGGCTTTCCAGTGCCGGAAACCCTTCTCGATCCGCATCGATTCAACGGCATAAAGCCCAAAGGGCGTCATCCCGAAACCCCGACCGACCTGGCATAAGAGGTCGAATGCGCGCGCGAGGCCGTCGTTAGGGATGTGCAGTTCATAAGCCAGTTCGCCGGAGAACGACACGGCCATTGCTATCGCGTCGACGTCGCCGATCGCGATCGGTTTGGCGGAAAGCCAGGGAAATGCCTCCTTCGACCAGTCCGTATCCGGCATCGCTTCGGACAGCACATCGCGGGACCTCGGACCGGCTATGACGAGGATCGTATGCGTATTGGTCAGGCTCTCGATGCAGATCGATCCGTCGGCCGGAAGGTGATCGGTCAACCAATCCATGTCGTGATACTCGGCCGCTGCCGCAGACCCGAACCAGGCTCGGTCGTCCGCGAGCGTTGCGAGCGTCGCCTCGCCCTTCACGTTTCCGTCGTGATTGAGAAGATATGTCAGTCCGACCTTTCCGGGCGCGCGCGGCACGCGTGAGCACACGATACCGTCGAGCCAATCATGGACACCAGCGCCGGTAATCTCGAAACGATTGAAGCCGGATACCTCGGTGATCCCCACCGCGTTTTGGACCGCCGTCACCTCCGCTGCCACGACATCAAACGCATTGGTGAAGCGGAAGGAATGGCGCTCGTGAAACTCCGGTGATGGCTTGAAGAACGCTGCCCGCTCCCAGCCGTTGACGACACCGAATTCAGCGCCCATTTCGGCGAGCGTGTCGGTCAGGGGCGTTGTCTTCGCTCGCCGGCCTGCCGGGCGATACTCATGGGGCATGTGGAAGCGGAATTCATTCTGGTAGTCCTCGATCGCCTTTGCGGCCGTGTAGTTGATGGTGGCGTGGTGGGTAAAGCGGCGCGGATCGAGACACCAGGTGTCGTAGCAGGCCTCGCCATGGGCAATGATCTGCGCCAGCAGCCAGCCGTGTCCCCCGCCTTCGCCGAGACCCGCACGCAAGCCGACGATGCAGAAGGCGTTACGCTTGCCCGGAATGCGACCGACCAGCGGCAGACCGTCAGGCGTATAAGTGATCGGTCCATTGATGACGGAGTGGATGCCGGCGTCCGTAAGACAGGGAAGCCGCTCGAACGCACCTTCCATGACATCGACCACGCGGTCGAGATCATCGGGGCAAAGGGCGTTGGCAAAGCCTGGATCGATACCGTCCAAACCCCAAGTCTTGCAGTCCTGTTCGTAGAAGCCGACGAGAAGACCGGCCTTTTCCTGCCTGGAATAGAAGTCGTCGGTCGGACACCGGATCAGCGGCACCCGAAAGTCGAGCGCCTCGATCTCCGGGATCGGCTCGGTCAAAAGATATTGGTGCTCCATTGAGACGACCGGATGGGTCACACCCATCATCGCACCGACCTCATTGCAGCGATAGCCGCCGGCATTGACGATGCTTTCGCAGGCGATATCGCCCTTCTCGGTGTGGACGATCCAGGTGCTGTCCGGGTTCTGCGTCAGACCGGTGACGGGATTGAACCGATAGACCTCGGCGCCCGCTCTGCGTGCCCGCCGCGCGAGCGATTGGCAAAGTTGTGCCGGATCGATATCGCCATCGAGCGGATCCCACAGCGCGCCTAGCAGATTGCCCGTCGTGATCAGTGGATGGCGGCGCTTGCATTCGTCGGCGTCGAGCAGTTCGAAATCGACGCCCATGCCCTTCGCCAGCGAGAGGAAGTGGCGGTAACCGTCCAGGTGATCCTCGGTCGAGGCGAGCCGCAATCCGCCTGTGCCGTGGTGATAGTTGATCGGATAATCGGGATCGTCGGCCAGCTCCTTGTAGAGCCGGATGGAGTGGCTCTTGAGGCCGACCATGGTTTGCGTCGCGCCGAAATTCGTCACCTGTGCCGCCGAATGCCAGGTCGTGCCGGACGTCAGCTCGTCGCGCTCGACGAGCACGCAGTCGGTGATCCCCTCCTGGGTCAGATGATAGAGCGTCGAGCAGCCAGCGATACCGCCGCCAATGACGACAACTTGGGCCTGAGACTTCATCGGGCGGCCTCCACGCGGGTCAAAAGCAGACGCTATCAAGCAACGGCCCGCTGCTTCAATGGCAACATCACGACGCGTTCGGAGATGTCGAAAAATCTCCGCTTGCCGCCAAGCGCGCTCCGTGTCTCAAATCAGGCATGAGAGCGTGGAGAGGCCCATGACTTACGCCGAAAAATCGTCGCGCCGCAGCGGCGGTCGCAAGGCACGCACCGCCGCGCGCCTGTCGGGATCACCTGAGGTTGATCCCTGTCCACCGGGTCAGCGCGGCGGACAATACCGCCCGCTGAGTGATCAAGACATCGCGGCGATCTACGACACCGCGATTCGCATCCTGGCGGAGATCGGGATGGGCGAGGTTCCTTCGGTTCTGGCCGACCGGGCGGTCGAGAAAGGCGCAACGGTCGGGACCGATGGCCGCGTTCATTTCCCGCGCGCCCTGGTCGAGGACATCATCGCGGGCGCCGCGAAAACCGTGGCCCTTTATGGCCGCGACCCCAAGCACGACATCGAGATCGGCGGCGACCGAGTTTACTTCGGTACCGGCGGCGCCGCCGTTCGCACGCTTGATATCGACAGCGGTCTCTATCGCGACGCGACCTTGGCCGATCTCTACGACTTCACGCGTCTGGCCGACACGCTGAGCCAGGTCTCTTGGTTCACGCGCTGCTGTGTCGCGACCGATGTCGAGGACATCTTCGATCTCGACATCAACACCGCTTATGCGCTGATTGCCGGCACCGCCAAACCTGTTGGAACGAGTTTCACGCTCGCCGCCCATGTCGACCCGATTGTCGACATGTTCGATCTGGCGCTCGGCGGTGAAGGCCGTTTTAAAGAACGCCCGTTCTGCAAAGCGCACATATCGCCGATCATCTCTCCGCTGCGCTATGGCGAGGATGCCGTCGATGTAACGCTCGCCTGCATCAAGCGTGGCGTGCCGATCAATGCGATCATCGCGGCTCAGTCCGGCGCAACGGCGCCTGCGACACTGGCTGGTATGTTGGCGCAGACCACGGCCGAAACCCTTGCGGCACTTGTCATGGTCAACCTTTTCGCGCCCGGCTATCCGATGATCTTCTCCAACTGGCCATTGGTCATCGACCTGCGGACCGGCGCCTTTTGTGGCGGCGGCGGAGAGATCAGTGTCATGAACGCGGCATCGGGTCAGATCGCCAACTGGCTGGGGCTTCCAGGCGGCGCGGCGTGCTCGATGGCCGACGCCAAAGCGGTCGACGCCCAAATGGGCTCCGAAAAGGCGATCGCAGCGCTCGCGGCCGGTCTGGCCGGAACGAACATCGTCTACGAGTCGACCGGCATGATGGCGAGCCTGCTGGGCACCTCGTTCGAGGCGTTCGTTCTCGACAACGAAATGCTGGGTCACGTCACGCGCATGATACGCGGAATTGAGGTGACGGAGGAAACGCTCGGCTTCGAGGCCATCAAGGCGGTGGTTGCTGGCGAAGGGCATTTCCTTGGAAGTGCCCACACGATGGCAGCGATGCAGCGCGACTACTTTTATCCGCCGCTGGCGAATCGGGATGACCCGAATGTCTGGGCTGAAAGCGGCGCGCCCGACATCTGGGCACGCGCGCGAGAAACGGCACGCGAAGTCCTCGCCAGTCATTTCCCTGACTATCTGGATAGCGCAACGGACAGCGCGATCCGAGACCGATATGCAATTCACCTCGATCCAGCGCGCATGCGAGCGCCGGCGAGCTAGGTTTCGCCCAACGTCTCCGCTGCGTAGGCAATGGCCGCTTCTGTTTGCGCCAAATCGTCTTCGGTCAGCGCCAGGGAGATGTAGAACTTGCCGTCCGGCTTCAAGATTCCCTTGTCTCGCAGCGCGCGATTGAAGCGCTTGGCCATTTCGGCATCGCCGGCAAGCACACCACGATAGTCGACCACCGCTTTGCCAGTGAAGACGACATCGAAGAGCACGGGATCGCCAACAATCTGATGAGCGATACCGGCGGCTGTGAGGTGCCGCTCCAAGGCGCTCATCACCGCCCGGCCATTCTCGTAAAGCCGCTCGTAGCTTCCCGGACGGCGCAAAATCTCCAGCGTCTTCAACCCGGCAACGGCCGCGACCGGATTCCCGGAGAGCGTTCCGACCTGATAGGTGAAGCCTCCCGCACCGGCCTTCGCTTTGTCGAAATGTGCCATGATCTCGGCCGTTCCGGCGATTGCTGCCAGCGGAAAGCCGCCGCCGATCGTCTTGCCGAGCGTACAGAGATCGGGAACGACGCCGTATTTTTCCTGCGCGCCGCCATAGGCCAGCCGGTATCCTGTGACGACCTCGTCGAAGATCAGCACGATACCGCGGCGCGCCGTTTCCTCACGCAGCGCTTCCAGGAAACCGGGTGCGGGCGGAATCAACCGCTGCAGAGGCTCGACGATGACGGCCGCGATCTCGTCAGCATATTCGGAGATCAGCGATCTAGCGAAGTCCGCATCATTGAACGGCGCGATCAGCATCTGGTCGCGAACGCTCTCGGGAATACCGGCGGAGTCGGGAACGGCCAGCGGAAAGTTTTCCAGCCGCGTCGGCGCCAAACTCATCAACGCCTCGCCCGACATGCCGTGATAGCCGCCCTCGAACTTGACGATCTTGTCGCGTCCCGTGTGGGCGCGGGCCAACCGGATCGCATACATATCCGCCTCGCCACCGGTCGAGACGTAGCGCACCTGTTCGGCACAGGCGACCGAGGCGACCAGCTCTTCGGCCAGTTCGATGCCCCGCGCATTGTTGGCGAAGAACGTGAACCCTTTGCCGATCTGTTCCGCGACGGCCTCAAGCACTTCGGGATGGCCATGGCCCAACAGCATCGGACCGGAACCGATCAGATAGTCGACATAGGCGTTGCCATCTTCGTCGATGACGCGGGCGCCCTTCCCCTCGCGAATGACGATGGATGGGTCGAAGTTGCCGAAACCGCCGACCGGCAAAACGGTGTTGGCCCTCGCGATCCAGTCAGCCTGCGTGCTATCGGCTTTCATGGTCATCTCCATTCAATCAAAGACCGCGACCGGCTCGCCCAAAACGTCCGGGTCCGGTTCGACGCCCAGGCCAGGGTCATCGCCGATCGCGATCCGTCCATTTTCGCGGCGAGGCGCATTTGGATCGAGGCGCGGCGCCGCGTAGCCCGAGAGATCGCAAACGTTCAGAACCATCGACGGGTCCGTGGCGGTCGCCAGATGCAACGCCGCCATCATCGCGATATCCGAACCCCAAGTGTCCTCGACGCACATTTGCGCACCCAGGTGGCCGCACAGGTCACGCGCCCGGCGCGCCGCGCCAAGGCCACCGAATTTCGACAGTTTGACGGCAACAACATCCATACAGCCGAGCGCATACGCTCGTAGAAGGCTGGCCGTATCGTAGGCGTTTTCATCGATCTTCATCGCCAGCCCGGTCGCCGCGCGCACGGCGGCGCAGTCGTCAAGCGTCCGGCACGGCTGCTCCAGCATGACATCCAGATCGGCAACCGCGCGACCGACCCGCGTTGCATGAAGCCGGGTCGCACCGCAGTTCCAGTCGCCATAGACGAGCGGGCCGGGTCCGACCGCCTCGCGAACGCGCCTGAGACGCGCGACATCCGCCTGCCAGTCGCCGTCGCAGCCAAGTTTCGCTTGAAACTGGGCAATCCCGGTCCGTTGCGCCTCATTGGCGATCCGCGCCATGTCGTCGGGCGCGGTACAGGTGATGGAATGATAGAGCGGCAGATCGGTAGCGCACCGGCCACCCAGGAGCGCGTGAAGCGGCAGACCGGCGGCCTTTCCGGTCAGGTCCCATAACGCGATATCGATCGCCGATTTGGCATAGCGGTGATCAGGCAATTTGGCTTCGAGCCGCGCCATGACGGCATCCGGCCCGACTGGATCGGCATCGATCAAGACCGGCGCGATTTCGCCGATCGCCGGCGCCACCCCGTCAGCGTAGGCAGGCAGGTATCCTGGTATCGGGCAGACTTCACCCCAACCGGAATGGTCAGAGTCGGTTTCGAGCCGGACGACGACGGTGTCGACCGTGTCGCAGGTCTTGCCGTCGGCCATGTAATAGGTCTCATGACTCGTCAGTGGCACCTGCCACACCGTGATCCCGGTGATCCGCATCTCAACCCTCATAGACAGCGACAGGATCGCCGAGGCGATGCGGATCAGGCGTGACACCAAGACCGGGATCGCGTGGCGGCGTGGCCAGGCCATCGATGTTGCGTGCTCCCTGGCCAGGCACCGGGTCGACGGCCAGATGCGCGTGACAGAGCCAGCTTGCCAAACGGTGCGTCTGCGGCGTTGCACTCGCCAGATGGATCGCCGCCGTATCGGCCAGAGCCGAACCGCCCGTATCCTCAATGTGCATCTGCCAGCCAACGGCAAGGGCCAGATCGCGGATTTGCCGCGCCTTGGTCAATCCACCGACACGGTTCGGCTTGATTTTGAGGCCAGCGAACCCGCCCGTGCGCCAAGCATCCAGATGATCCTGGAGCGTATGCAGACACTCGTCCAAGAGGACCGGCTGGGGGACACGCGCGGCAACCTCCGCGCATTGCCGGATGGTCTCACAGGGTTGCTCCACCCAAGCCCGCGCGTCGACCGCGTTGAGGACTTGCAACGCGACGCCCGGCGCCCAGGCGCGATTGACGTCATAGGTGATCGCCTCGCCCGGCTCTATCATGGCGTCGATCGCAGTAATGCGCGCGACATCGACAGCCGGGTCGGTTCCGCCGATCTTCGCGGAGTGGACACGATAGCCGGCGGCGCGCGCCTTTTCGATCCGCGCGACCATTTCGTCCGGTGTACCCGTCGCAATCGATGAGTTGATCGGGACCGGTATCGACTTATCCCCGCCAAAGAGACGCCATAGTGGATGTCCACTGGACAGTCCCAGAATGTCCCAACACGCCATGTCCAGCGGCGATTTGGCATAAAGATGTCCGGGCAGCGTCTCGTCCATCACGCGGTTGATCGTGTCGAGCGCGCAGGGATCGCGGCCGACCAACGCCGGCGCCAAGACCTCGAAAGCAGCGCGAATGCCGGCGCCATGGGCCGGGAGATAGGTGTGCCCCCAGGGGCACCCCTCACCCCAGCCGGAAAGACCGTCGGCGGTGTCGATGCGCACGAATGTCGAACCGAGCGCTTCGAACTTCAATCGCCCGCCAGAAAGCCAATAAGGCTCCGACAGGGGCAGGTCGACCTGCCAGACGGTGATGCGGGAAATGGTCATCCCGCATCACCATAGGCCGCAACCGGCGCGCCGAGACTGTCGAAATCCGGCGTCACCCCGAGGCCGGGGGTGTCGGCTGCGAAGAGCTTGCCATCCGCTGTTACCGGTGAAGGCTGGCCGGTCGAGCGGGTGTTGTAGTTACAAAGATCCGTGGTGTTGACGAGAAACTCCTCCGGCGTCGAAACCGCCAGATGCGCCAGCGTCGCGGTGGCGATTTCACCGCCCCAGCTATCCTCAATGACGACCGGAATCCGGTGATCGATGAGCGTGTCGCGCATCCGCCGCGCCTTTGACAAACCGCCCTGTTTGGAGACTTTCAGACAGATCATCGCGGCGCCGCGATCCGCGACCACGCGATGCAGCGTATGGTGATCGGTGATGCACTCGTCGAGCTTCATCGGCAGGTCGATGGCGCGACGAACCTGCTGGCACTCCTCATAGGTCTGGCAGGGCTGTTCGAAGATGTAATCGAGATCACGCGTCGCCCGCGCAACCCGCAAAGCCTCGTCCACATGCCAGCCCTGATTGGCGTCCGCAAAGGCCAGTTCGCCGGGCTCAAGCAGCGAAACGGACCGTTGAATGCGCTCGATATCCGTCTGCCAATCGCTCCCGACCTTGATCTGAAACTGGCGATAACCCGCCTCCCGATAGCCGGCCATTTCGGCGACCGCCTCATCGGTGGATTTTTGTGGGACGACACGATAGAGCGGTGCGCCCTCGACCAGTTTGCCGCCCAGGAGCATCCATAGTGGACATCCAGTGGACTGTCCCAGAATGTCCCAACACGCCGCATCGAACGGTGCCTTAGCGTATCCATGGCCCTGGATGGTCGCGTCCATGATCCGTTCGATGCGCGCAACCTGGCGCGGGTCTTCGCCAATCAGGACCGGCGCCAAAAGCCGTGCCGCCGCCTCGACGCCTTCGGAATGCGCGGCCATGTAGTTCTCGCCGCAGGGCGTGAACTCGCCGCAGCCGGACAGTCCGGCATCCGTATCGATGACGACGACGGACGCCATCGCCACCTTAAACCCATTGCCGCGCCCCCAACCGTAGCGCCCGCCGACATAGGGCAGCGCCGTCTTATAGACCGCGATCCGGGTGATCTTCACGGCACGACAACGATGTTGCCGACGTGCTCTTTGGCGATGAACGCCCGTTGCGCGTCATGCAACTCGCTCAGCGGAAAGGTCGCCGCCAGCAGCGGGCACACCTCGCCGCGCGCGATATAGCCGACGAGATCGGCGAAGACGCCGGGCGGCACGACCGTTGCACCGGTAAAGGTCAAATCGCGCAGGTAAAGCGTGCGCAGGTCCAATTCGACCATCGGCCCGGCGATAGCCCCCGATACGGTGTAGCGTCCGCCCGGCGCGATCGCATCGATCAACTGCGGCCAGATCGGCCCGCCAACGACATCGGCGACCACCGTCACGGAGTCGGAACCAATCGCCGCGCGCAATTCGGCCTTCAAGCTGTCCGGCGCGCGCGGAAGAACGGCATCGGGGCCGAGCGCGGCGACCGCAGTGGACTTGTCGGCGCCGCACATCGCCAAGGTTTTGGCGCCACGCCGTTGCGCGAGCTGGATCAAAGCCGAGCCAACGCCACCGGACGCACCTGTGATCAACACCGTGTCGTCCGGCCCGACCTCTGCCCGGTTCAGCATGTTCTCCGCCGTCACGTAGGATGTGGCGAAGGTCGCCAGTTCCGCGTGATCGAGATCGCTGTCGATGGGATGGACGTTCCGCACATCGACGGTGGCGTACTCCGCGAAGCCGCCGTCGCGCTCTGAGCCGAAGTAGCCACACTTGGTGCGGTCGTTCGGATCGTCCCAGTCGCGCAGCCAGACATCGATCAGGACGCGTCGACCGATCAGTGCCGCATCGGCATTGGCGCCGACCGCGACGACGGTCCCGCACACGTCGGCGCCTTGAATGCGCGGAAACACAATCGGTGCACCGCCCCAGGATGGGTCCTCGGCGTCCACCGTCTCATAGGCGCCGCCGGTCGTCGCTTCGGAGACGGCCTTTGAATACCAGCCGGTTCGCGTGTTGACGTCGGTGTTGTTCAGACCGCAGGCGTGTACCTTGATCAGCACCTCGCCGTTGCCCGGAACCGGTACCGGCCAGTCCTCGCGGTGAACAAGCTTGTCGAAGTCGCCGTGACCGGTCAGGACAAACGCGCGCATTGTCGACGGGATATCGGCGGCGGTCATGCGGCATCCTCCGAGGCCGCGACATCGGTGCGCGGCAACAGGCTTTGCGGATCGTAGGCCGCCTCGCTCAGCACCCGCGCCTTGCGCGGCTCTCCAAGGATGAGAACCTCCAAGCCTGTCCCCGGCTCGGCGGCCTCTGGAGTCACATATGCGAACGCCAAAACGTCGCCGACGGTATGGCCATAGGCGACCGAACTGGTCGTTCCGACGACGCCGCCGTTCATCAACACCGCCTCGCCACCGTGACCGTCCGCGTCGCCATCCGCTTCGATTGCGAGATAGACACAGACCCAGGGCAGCGGCTTTTCAAGGCTCGCGACCGTCGCGACCTTGCCGAGAAAATCGCCCTTTTCGACTTTGACGAAACGCATCACGGCGGCTTCCGGCAAGGTAACCTCGTTGGTCAACTCGCCAGCGCCTGGGAAGCCCTTTTCCATGCGCATGGCGTTCATCGCAAAAGAGCCGTAGTCGGCTATGCCGTGCCGCTCGCCAGCGCCCCACAGCGCGTCGTAGATTGTCGCGATCGCATCGCGCGGACCGTGGATTTCCCAACCTAGTTCGCCAGCATAGGAAAGCCGCAGTGCCCAAACCCGATGGCCGGCGATCACGATCTCTTGCGCGCTCAGCCAGCGGAACCGGGCGTTGTCGAGCGGCGCATCAGTCGCGGCAGCCAGGACGTCGCGGGCCCGCGGCCCCTGCAAAGCGATCGCCGCCCAATCATCCGAGAGATTTCGTATCGCAACGTTCTCACCGTTTTGCTGATGCGTCAGGTGATCGATAAGCCGCTGTTCGAAAAACGCCGCGCAGACCAGATAGAAGCGATCCTCCGCAAGCCGAACGACGGTGAGCTCCAGCTCGATCCGGCCACGCCGGTTGAGCATATGCGTCAGCGCGATGCCCCCAACCTTTGCCGGCAGGCGATTGGCAACGAGGCGGTCGAGATAGGCTTCCGCGTCCGAACCGGAAAGCTCGACCTTGGTGAAGGCGGAGATGTCCATGACGCCGACTCGCTCGCGCACCGCCTTCACCTCCAGGGCAACGCGGTCGTGAACGACGGTGCGACGGAACCCGTAGTGATCCTCCTGCGTCACGCCTTCGCCCGCGAACCAACGCGGCCGCTCATGGCCATAGACTTCCTCAAAGACAGCGCCCTTATCCGTCACCCGCTCATACAGCGGGCTCGGCTTGATCGGGCGCCCGGCCAGACGGTTGAAATGTGGGAATGGGATTTCGTGACGCAAGCAATAGTCTTCCTTGGCCTTCTCCACCTGCCAGTCCTTTATTGCATATGCACCGAACCGGCGTGGGTCGAACTCGCGCATGGAGATATCGGCGGCGCCATGGACCATCCAACGCGCCAGTTCACGCGTCAGACCCGGACCCCAGCCGATGCCGATCTGCGTGCCACAACAGCACCAATAGTTGCGCACGCCGGGTGCCGGACCGATCAGTGGATTGCCGTCGGGCGGGTGAGAAATGGCGCCGTGCACCGCCCGCTTCAGTCCGCGCTCGGCGAGCACCGGCATCCGTTCCATGGCGTTTTCAAGCCAGGGCATCACGCGGTCATAGTCCGGGTCGAGCAGTTCGTTCTCGGCCTCCCAGGGACAATGATCGATCCAAACGGCGTTCGGGTCTTCCTTTTCGTAGATGCCGATAAGGCCGGCCTTTTGCTCCATCCGGATGTAGCCGGAGACGAGCCGGTCATCGCGCACGACGGGAAGCTCGGTGTCGAGGCCCTGGAACTCCGGAACCGGATCGGTGACGAAATAGTGGTGAGTCATCGACGTCATCGGCAGTTGCAGGCCGCTCCACTCGCCCATCTGGCGGGCGTAGGTGCCCCCGGCATTGACGACATGTTCGCAGGTGATGGTGCCCTGCTCCGTTGAGACCCGCCATTCGCCATTGTCTTGTTGTTTAATGTCGGTGGCCCGGCAGCGGCGAATGATCGTGACGCCCAGTTCCCGCGCGCCAATGGCAAGGGCCTGCGTCACGCCCGAGGGATCGACATGACCGTCGTCCGGGGTGTGGAGCGCGCCGCGAACACCGTCCAGATTATAGAAGGGATGGAGCTCGGCGATCCGCTCCGGCCCAACCATCTCCATCGGAAAGCCCAGCGAACTGCCGACGGAGATCGTCTGGCGCAGCCAGTCCATCTCGTCTTCGGTATAGGCCAGCCGCAACGAGCCGCAGCCATGCCAGGTGACGGACTGACCGGTCTCAGCCTCAAGCGCACCGGAGTAAAGATCGATGTTGTAGCCGACACACTTGCCGAGCCCGAAAGACGATGTGGAGTGAGTGATCTGACCGGCGGCATGCCAGGTCGAACCTGAGGTCAGTTCCGCCTTTTCCAGAAGGACGACGTCGGTCCATCCCTCATGGGCCAAGTGATAGGCGAGACCGCAGCCCATGATGCCGCCGCCGACGATGACGACCCGCGCCGAAGACGGGAGTTTGGATGTCTGGTCCAACGCCAAGGCCACGATCCTTTTCGACGTGCATTGCGTGGAATTCCGATAGACACGCTAAGCGTACATTTGTACAATCGTCAACCATGAATGAGATGATTGTACCAGATACAGGCTCCCCCGCCCCGCACGATGTCCTGCAAGCGCTGGCGGATGAGTTGGACGAACTCACGCCGGAAGTGCGCAAGGCGGCGGCCTATGTGCTTGAGCGGCCCAACGATGTCGGCGTGTCCTCGATCCGCGAAATCGCCGAAGCGGCGGGCGTCAAGCCGAATACGTTCGTGCGCATGGCCCGTTCGATCGGGTTCGACGGCTACGAGACGTTTCGCGAACCGTTTCGCGAGGATATCCGCAGCGGCCGTGCCAACTTCCCGGATCGCGCCCGCTGGCTGCAATCGCTTGCCAAGGGCGGTAAGCTTTCCGGGCTTTACGCCGACATGGCCGCAAGCGCGATCCGCAACATCGAAACGATGTTCGCCGGCACCGACGCCAATGCCTTGAAGGACGCCGCGGAAACGATCTGGGCGTCGCGGCAAGTCTTTGTGCTGGGCGTCGGGGTGAACAACGCCAACGCACACAACTTCACCTATCTGGCGCAAACGGGCATGGAGCAGTTTCACGCCATTCCGCGCCCTGGCTCCACGGCGGTCGACGATCTAGCGCGGGCCGACGAACGCGATGTGTTGATTGCCGTGACCTGCAAGCCCTATCGCAGCGAGGTGGTGGAGGCTGTGGAGATTGCCCGCGAGCAAGGCGTTCAGATCATCGGCGTCTCCGACAGCCCTGCCTCGCCCGTCATCATCGGATCCGGCCACGGCTTCGTCGTCTCGGCAACGACCCCGCAATTCTTTCCGTCGTCCGTGTCTACCATCGCGCTCTTGGAAACGCTTTTGTCCTTCGTCATCGCGGTGGCGAGCCCGGAGATCGTCGATCGGGTGGACCGCTTTCATCAGCGGCGCCACACGCTTGGCATTTATCAAGAAGACCAAAGAGCAAGATCATGAGCGCGCCGGTCGAACTCACCCATGCGCTGGAGGCGCGTGCCTACACGGACCCGATGGTGTTCGACGCGGAGTGCGCCGGTCTCTTGGCCCGCACATGGCAGTTCGCGGGACACGCCGCCGAGGTCGAAAAGCCCGGCGACTATTTTACGTTCGAGATTGCCGGCCAGAATCTCTTTTGCATTCGGGGCCGAGACAATGAAATCCGCGCCTTCTACAATGTCTGCCAACACCGCGCCCATGAACTGGTCGATGGCACCGGCAATGCCAAGGTCCTGGTCTGCCCCTATCACGCCTGGACCTATGAATTGACGGGCCAACTGCGCTCCGGTCCCAACGTCAAGGCGATCGAAGGCTTCGACCGGTCGACGGTCTGCCTGACCGAGGTCCAAGTCGAAGTCTTTCACGGCTTCATCTTCGTCAATCTCGATCCGGATGCCGCGCCGATGGACGACTGGTTCCCGGGTGCCCGCGACGCGCTCGCCGCTTTTGTGCCCGATATCGATCGGCTCAGACCGCTTGAATGGGTCGAGATCCCGGAACACTGCAATTGGAAGGTCTCGATTGAGAACTATTCGGAGTGCTATCACTGCCAGCTCAACCACCCGACCTTCGCCAGCGGCGTCGTGAAGCCGGAAACCTACGATATTCAGCCGGACGGCTACTGCCTGCGCCATACGACCGAATGCCAAAACCTCGACCGGATGACGTATCCGATCGATCTCGCCGCCAACGCCCACGCCGGTGAATACTCGTCCTGGTTCTTGTGGCCGCTGTTTTCGTTTCAGGTCTACCCCGGCAACGTCCTGAACACGTATCACTGGCGCCCGGTCGACGTGGATCGCGTCACGGTCTGGCGCGGCTGGTACACGGTGGACGGCGTCGATTCAGAGGTGATACGACGGCTTGCTGTTCAAGACCGCGCGACGACGGTGGAGGAGGACATCCACTTGGTCGAATCCGTCCAGCGTGGCCTAAAAAGCCGCGGCTACAAACCCGGTCCGCTGGTGATCGATCCAAAGTGCGGCGTGATGTCGGAGCACTCCATCAAAGTCCTACACGGCTGGATGCGGGCAGCAATCGATGGCGCCTGACGTCAAATCGTATTGGCAGAACTATATCGACGGTGCCTTTGTCGATGGCGGTGCCGGACGGCTCACCGTCGACGATCCAGCGACCGGCGAGCCGCTGGCCGAACAGGCGCTCGCCGATGCCGCAGACGTCAACCGAGCGGTCGCGGCGGCCAAACGTTGCCACGAGAGCGGCGCGCTCACCGTCATGCGCCCGGTGGAGCGTGGCCGTATGGTGCGTGCCATCGGTCAATACCTGTTAGACCGGATCGACACCATCGCGCCGATCCATACCCTGGAGTCCGGCAAGCCATTGTGGGAATCCAGAATCGAGATCGAAGGGGCCGCGCGCTACTTCGAGTATTACGGCAATCAGGCGGAAACGCTGGAAGGACGGTCCATCCCACTAGGGGGCGGCTATCTCGACTTCACACTGCTTGAACCCTATGGCGTCTCGGCGCAGATCATCCCCTGGAATTATCCGCTTGAGATGACCGCGCGCTCGCTTTCGGCGGGACTGGCGACCGGCAATTGCTGCGTCGTCAAAACGCCGGAACTCGATCCCCTCGCCAACGGCTTCATCGCGGAAGCGGTCGAGGCCGTCGGATTTCCGGCCGGCGCGGCCAATATTCTGTGCGGGCTCGGGCCCGACGCGGGCGCAGCGCTGGCGAGCCATCCCGATATCGATCAGATGGTCTTCACGGGTTCCGTCGCGACCGGCATTTCCATCGCGACAGCGGCCGCTCAAAATGTGGTACCGTGCGTGCTGGAACTCGGCGGCAAGTCGGCGGCCGTCGTCTATCCCGATTGCGACGTCGATAACCTGATCGAGAACGTGCGCTGGGGCATCTACTTCAACGCCGGGCAAGTCTGTTCGGCGATGTCCCGAGTCGTTGTCCATCGGTCGATCCACGATGAGGTCGTCGACGGGATCGTCGAGATGGCGAAAGATATCACCGTCGGTCCCGGCATCGACCAACCCGAGTTCGGCGCCACCATGGGCGCGATGATCTCGGAGAAACAGCGCGACCGTGCAGCCGGCATGGTTCAAGAGGCGGAACGCGACGGCGCGACGCTGGCGACTGGCGGGCACAAGCTCAACCGGCCGGGCTTCTTCCTCGAACCGACCGTATTCACCAACGTCGCGCCCGACATGACCATTGCCCGCGAGGAGGTCTTCGGGCCGGTCCTCTCGGTGCTCACCTTCGATACCGACGAGGAGGCGATCCAAGTCGCCAATGGCACGGACTACGGCCTGGTCGGTGGAGTGTTCACCCGTGATCTGGATCGCGCGACAACAACGGCGCAGCGGCTCCGCGCCGGCCAAGTGTTCGTCAACGAGTGGTACGCCGGCGGCGTCGAGACGCCCTTCGGCGGCTACGGGAAATCAGGCTATGGCCGCGAAAAGGGCCGCGAGGCCTTGTTGAACTACGTGCAGACCAAGAACGTGGCGATCCGAACGAACTAGAATGGAATGGGTTCAAGTTTAAGCATCTCCGTTTTGATCATCCCGGGCGCGGTGCAGCACCTTGGTGATGCAACGCAGAACCGGGATCGCATTGTCAACGACGCAGGCGCCAAACATCGAACGATCCCGGATCAGCGCAGCAGCAATTCGTGCCGCAGCGCGTCCGGGAAGACGCGCGAAGCGAGCAAACCTAGCCTCATTCAATCTAGGAGTTTTCACCATGAATGATGCATTGTTCGACAAGGGTCTGGAACAGCGAAAGGCAACGCTCGGCGCCGACTATGTCGAGAAGAACCTTGCCGCCGCCGACGACTTCAACCGGCCGTTCCAGGAGGCGATGACCGCCTGGTGCTGGGGCTTCGGCTGGGGCGACGAGACCATCGACGCCAAGACCCGCTCGATGATGAACCTCTCCATGATCGGTGCGCTCGGCAAGATGACGGAATGGGAAATCCACTGCCGCGGCGCGCTGACCAATGGCGTCACCAAGGAAGAAATCCGCGCCATTATTCATGTCGTCGGCATCTATTGCGGCGTGCCCCAGGCGCTCGAGTGCTTCCGCGTCGCCCGCAAGGTGCTGGAGGAAGACGGCCAGCTCTGACCGGCATGCCAAGGGGTGGCATTTCGCCACAATTCGATAAGATGCGGGCATGAGCCTGCGCTTCTTTTCCGACAAGAACCGCCCGGTCCATCTCGGACCTTATCCGCTGGAGCGGTTGGCCCGTTCCGATCAGATGCCGGACTTGTCCGATGTTCCGGCAATGGCGGCGCTCTCCTTCGATCGGCCGGAGGCGCCGGAGTCCATCGTCAACGCGATGGGCGAGTACCAGGCGATGCTCGACGCCATCCGCGACGGACTGATCAACGCCGCGCCAGCCGACTGCCCGGACGATCCGCAGGAACGCGCCAATCATTTGAAAGCGTTCGGCTATTTCAGCGACGCCTCCATGGTCGGCGTCTGCGCACTTCCCGAAGCAGCGTTCCTTGCCGAACCGCGTCGCAATCCGCACATCGACCGGCTGGCGGAGGAGCTTAGAACCAAGCAGACCAAGACGCTGGCTTCCGGCATCGACATGATCATGGCGGATTTGAAGGAGTCGATGGAGGCGCCGCCGACGACCATCGGCGGGCACACCCACGCGATCGTCTATCTCTACGAATATCCCCGCGACCCCGATCCGGGTGAACCGGGCAGCGACTGGATCGCCGATGCCCAGGCAGCGCGGACATGTCTCAGAGCGTCCGAAACGGCGGTCGTCATCGCCAACTACATCCGTCTCCTCGGCCACGATGCCCGCGCCCACACGGCGACTTCGACGGATGTCGATCTGAACGTGCTGACGGTAGCCGCCGGTCTGGCAGCTTTGGAAGATGGCCAACCGGTCAATCCTTATCTCGGCGACCGGTTCGGCGTCGCGGCCGTCACGACGGCGTTTGCGGTCAAGCCAGATCGGCCACTCGTGCCATTGGCGGATCAACCGCGTGGCCGGACCCACGGTCTCGCCTGGCAGGTCGGCAAGGGCTTCGCGAAATCGGTGCTGAACCGCGAGCCCTTCGCCAAGCGGCGCTATGTCGACGGCCCGCATCCGTTCGAGACGCTGAAACGCGTGGACACACCCACGACCTTTATCGACGAGGGCCGCGTGGCGCGGGTGCCGAAACGCACCGACATGTTCGCGCGTGCGCAGTTCGGCGATATGGGCAAGGCCGTGCAGAACGGCGCCAAGAACGGCCACTATGCCCGCAAATCCGCGCCATCGATGGCTCAGCGGCGAGCGCTCGGCGCCTTCGTTCTTGTCCAAGACGGCGACCCGGCACCCGATATCTCGCCGAACGCGACCGACGCGGCAAAGAACGCCGAGTTGATCAAGGCCGCCTGCTACTTCCTGGGCGTCGATGCCGTCGGTCTGTCACACTGCCCGGACTGGACCTGGTATTCCCACGATGCCGCCGGCGAACCCATCGATCCGCCGCATGATCAGGCGATTTCGATGATCATCGACCAGGGCTATGAGACGATGGAAGGCGCGTCCGGCGACGACTGGATTTCCGTGGCTCAGTCGATGCGCGCTTACTTGCGGTTCTCGCTTCTGGGTGGCGTCGTTGCCAAGCAGATCCGCAATCTCGGCTACCCGGCAAAGGCGCACACCGTGCTCGACGGCGAAGTATTGCAGCCGCCGCTCTTGTTGCTCTCCGGCCTTGGCGAGGTCAGCCGCATCGGCGAGGTCATCCTCAACCCCTATCTCGGACCGCGTCTCAAGTCCGGCGTCGTCACGACGACGATGCCGATGACCCATGACAAGCCGATCGATTTCGGCCTCCAGGCGTTTTGCGAAAGCTGCAACAAGTGCGCGCGCGAATGTCCGTCCGGCGCGATCACCGCCGGCCCGAAGCTGATGTTCAACGGCTATGAAATCTGGAAGTCGGACAGCCAGAAATGCGCCACCTACCGGATCACCACGGCCGGCGGCGCCATGTGCGGTCGCTGCATGAAGACCTGCCCGTGGAATCTGGAAGGCTTGTTCGCGGAACGGCCGTTTCGCTGGGCCGCGATGAACATCCCGGCCGCCGCGCCGTTACTCGCAAGGTTAGACGATAAGGTCGGAAACGGCGGTCTCAACCCGATAAAGAAATGGTGGTGGGACCTGGAAATCGAAGACGACGGCGGCTATCGCCCGACCAAGACGCCGGTCAACGCCCGTGACCTTCAGACCGATCTTCACCTCAGATACGAAGACCAGACGCTAGCCGTCTATCCGGCCAACCTGGCGCCCCATCCCTGGCCGTTCCCGTTCCCCATGGACCGCGAAAGGGGGATCGAGGCCTACCAAGCCCTGATCACAGCGGAGGAGTATCAAGTGCGGCTGACGCGTGGCGAGACCGACGGCTTGGCACACGAATACCGCGTCGAAGGCGACGCGCCGGTCATCCGTGTCGAAGTCGCCGATGTGAGGCGGCTGACTGACGACATTGTCGAATACGATCTCAAAGCCCTGAACGGAGCGGGTCTGCCGGAATGGCAGGCCGGCGCGCATCTGGATGTCGTGGTGGCGCCGGAATTCTTGCGGCAATATTCGCTCTGCGGCGATCCCGCGGACCGGTCGAAATACCAAATCGCGGTGTTGCGGGAGGCCGAGGGAACCGGCGGTTCAAAGCTCATGCAGCGCATCTTCTCAAAGGGCCGCAAGATCTTCATCTCAAAGCCGATCAACCATTTTCCGCTCGACGAGACGGCGACCTATAGCCTGCTCATGGGCGGCGGGATCGGCATCACGCCGATGATCGCCATGGCGCATCGCCTCAATGCGATCGGTGCCGATTTCGACCTCCACTATTCCGCCCATGACCGGCCGACCGCGGCCTTCGTCGAAAAGCTGGCCAGCGTTGCCTGGGCGAACCGGGTTCACGTCCACCTGTCGAAGGACGGCGGCCGCGCCGATCTCGATGCGATTGTCAGCGACTATGCGGTCGGCCGGCACGTCTACACCTGCGGGCCTGATGGCTACATGCAGGCGGTCCTCGATGCCGCCGAACGCGCCGGTTATCCGGAGGACGCGCGGCATCTGGAGCACTTCTCCGTGCCCGATGTACCGGACTACGAGAACCACGATTTCACGCTGCGTCTCGCCCGATCGGGCCGGGACATCCTCGTGCCGGCCGACCGAACGGCCGCCGACGTGCTGAATGAGAACGGCTTTCGCGTCGATGTGAAATGCGAGGACGGACTGTGCGGGGTCTGCCACTGCGGCATTCTTTCAGGTGATGTCGAGCATCGCGATTTCGTCTTGTCGAACGCGCAACGCAAGACGACGATGATCCTGTGCCAATCCCGGGCGGCCGATCCGGATGGCATTGTCGAAATCGATCTCTAGGAGGAGACGTGGCGAACCATCGCACCCAGGTGGCGATCATCGGATCTGGACCGTCCGGCTTGTTGCTCGGGCAATTGCTAACCAATGCCGGGATCGACAATCTCATCGTCGACAAGGCAAGCAAGACACACATCCTTGAACGTATCCGCGCCGGGGTTCTGGAGAAGGGCGCCGTCGCGATGCTGGAAGAGGCCGGCGTCGCCGATCGGCTCCACGCCGAAAGCCTCCACCATGACGGCATAGCCCTCGCCTTTTCCGGCCGCACGGAACGCATCGACATGGCATCCCTCGTCGGTCAGGGTGTCACCGTCTATGGCCAAACCGAAGTCACGCAGGACCTGATCGATGCGCGCGAGCGCACTGGGGCACCGGCATTCTACGACGCCGACAACGCGACCCCGCACGATTTCGATAGCAACAGGCCGTTTGTCATGTTCAGCGATGCCGACGGCAATCACCGGATCGACTGCGACTTCATCGCCGGCTGCGACGGCTATCACGGCCCAAGCCGGCGGGCCGTGCCGGACAACGCCATCACGGCGTTCGAACGGGTCTATCCGTTCGGCTGGCTGGGCATCCTGGCCGACGTCCCGCCCGTGAGCGATGAACTCATCTATGCCAACCACGAACGCGGTTTCGCGCTCTGCTCCATGCGCACCACCAAACGCTCGCGCTACTACGTGCAGTGTCCGCTGGAAGATTCCGTCGACGATTGGTCGGACGACCGGTTCTGGGATGAGATTCGTCTTCGCCTGCCGCCCGCAGTTGCCGAGGCTATGACGATCGGACCGTCGTTCGAGAAGTCCATCGCGCCGCTCCGGTCATTCGTCGCCGAACCGATGCGCTTCGGTCGACTTTTTCTCGTCGGCGATGCCGCCCATATCGTGCCGCCAACGGGTGCGAAGGGGCTGAACCTTGCCGTTTCGGATGTGCATTATCTGTTCGAAGGCCTGCGCGAGCACTATCGGGATCGGTCCGACGTCGGTCTCGATGCCTATTCCGAAAGGGCTTTGGCGCGCGTTTGGAAGGCCGTCCGGTTCTCCTGGTGGATGACCACCATGCTGCATCGCTTCCCTGACACCGGCCCGTTTGGCCAGCGGATTCAAGAGGCCGAGCTGGCCTATCTGGTCTCATCGACCGCGGCCAAGACCGCGCTTGCTGAAAACTATGTCGGTCTTCCCTATTAGGGTCGGGACCCATTAATCTCATCCAGGCTTGATAACGAAGGACATGGGCATGGAACTTCACGACGAAATCCGCATTCCCGCGACACGCGACGTTGTCTACGCGGCTCTCAACGACGAGGATGTCCTGAAGGAATGCATACCCGGGTGCGAGGAGATCACCAGACAGTCCGACACCGAGTTGGAAGCCAAGGTCGTTTTGAAGATCGGCCCGGTGAAAGCCAAGTTTGCCGGCAACGTCTTGCTCGACCCGAGCGAGGCACCGGACAAGTTCTCGCTCGCCGGCGAGGGCAGCGGCGGTGCGGCCGGCTACGCCAAAGGCGGCGCCGATGTCGAACTGGTGGCCGAGGGTGATGAAACCGTTCTGCGCTACACCGCCAAGGCCGACATCGGCGGCAAAATTGCGCAACTCGGCAGCCGGCTCGTCACCAGCACGGCGCGCAAGCTGGCCAAAGTTTTCTTCACCCGTTTTGCCGATGTCATGACCCGTCAGGCCGAAGATTCGGCGGCCTAGCGTGGAATGGGCTCGAACTGATTCATCTGCCTCGTTCGTCATCCCGGGTGCGGTGTAGCACGTTGGTAGTGCACCGCAGAACCGAGATCGTCCGCCCCTAGCATCTGACCTCTTTCGAGGCGCAAGAGGTCCCGCTTCGGATCGCGTCCATAGACCCGAAGCGAAAGGCTCGCGCGCATGCACGTGTGCGTGCGTTAAGATTCTATTTCATCTTAAACGTGTATAAGATGAAGATACTCGCGCTTAGCGGGTACCGATCTTCAGCCGCGCGATCGATCGCTTCGTTGCGGATCTTTCGGAAGCTGAACGGTTGCGAACGCGCATCTTGCAGACTGTGGGGACACTTTTGAACGCGATTGATGCCCGTGCCGAGACGATTGCGTCCGGCCAGATCGAAAATATGAAGCGTTGGCTTGGTTCCTCGCCTTGGCTTGGCGTCCTGGGTAGCCGACTGACACGCCGGTTCTCAGTGCTCGTCATCACGGTTTGCGCAGCCGTTACCCTGCTTGCAACGGCTCTCAATCTATACGTCGCATACGACGAGGAGTTGGACGCCATCGCAACGTCAGTTGGCGACATCGAGCAGGCTCAGAGCTGGGCGCTCATGAATGGCATATCCACTGGCAACCAGGCGACAATCGACGAGACACTTGCAACGGTTGTCGCAACGCCGGGCATCGAGCAAGCAAGGATTATCGCTGAAACGGGCGAGACCTGGACGGTCGGAACGCCCAAGGCGAAGCGTTTGATCACTTACGAAGTCCCGCTCGTGAAGACGATTTACGCGGAGCCGGAAAAGCTCGGCGTCCTCATCGTATCTGCGAGCCTCGATAACGTCGTCGCGCGGCTGCGCGAGATCGGCGTTCGAACGCTCAGCGATTTCGCCCTGATTGCAGTCCTGCTCGGTGGATGCGTCATCGTCGTGTTCTACCGCTTGGCCGGCCGGCATCTTGCGACTGTCGCCGCGATCACACGCGACTACGATCCGACGCGCTCAGCGGCCACATTGAACATCAAGCGCAGCCGCTGGTTGGCCAGCAGTGACGACGAAATCGACCAGGTGTCCAACTTCGTGAGCCGGCTGATGACGATCAATGACGACCACGTCAAGGAGATGGAGGAAGTCAACCAGGAGATCGTCGAGCAATGGGAACAGCTGGGCGCCAACAAGGAAGAAATGGCGCGCCACGCCGAAGCCCTTGAACGGTCGAACACCGAACTTGAACGATTTGCCTATGTCGCCTCACATGATTTGCAGGAGCCGCTGCGGCAGATCACGACCTTTATCGAACTCATAAAGAAGGACATGGCAGATCGGCTCAGCGATGACGACAAACATCATATGGAGTTCGTCACCGGCGGCGCCGCCCGCATGCGCGATCTGATCGAGGGTATCCTGGAGTTCTCGCGGGTCGGCAATGTCGTCGAACAGACGACGATCGTCGATCTGAAGGCGGTGTTCGAGCAGATCGCCTCGGGCTTCTCGGCTGAGTTGGACGAGATCGGTGGAGCGATAGCCGTTGGCAAGCTGCCGGCGATCGAAGGCGACGAGCGGCAGCTCTACCGGATGTTCGTCAATCTCATCGGAAACGCGATCAAATATCGCTCCGCAAACAGACCGCTGGAGATAAAGGTCGATTGCGAAATCATAGAGAACCCGACCGACGCAACGCGCACCGCCAATGTCTATGTCAAGGACAATGGCATTGGCTTCGATTCCAAACACGCCAAACAGATCATGGAGCCCTTCAAGCGGCTTCACGGCAAGGCTGAGTATGACGGTGTCGGGATCGGCCTGGCGGTGTGCAAGAAGATCGCCGAGCAACATGGCGCGAAACTCATTGCCGAAGGCGAGGCCGGCGTCGGTGCCTGTTTCCGGCTCGAATTGGCAAACGCCCCCAACGCGCGCGACCTGCACTGACCGCTGAAGAGGAGGATGAGACCGTGATCTTGATGGCGGATGACGACGAGGCCGATATCTACATGACCAAGCGCGCGATCCAGAAGGCGGATCGCGACATTGAGTTTCGCGTTGTCCGAGATGGCGAGGAACTCGTCAAATATCTCAAACACGAAGGCGAGTATTCCGATCCCGAAAGTGCGCCACGGCCGAGTCTCATTCTTCTCGACCTCAACATGCCGAAGCTGAACGGGATCGAGGCGCTGAAGATCATTCGCAGCGACCCGGATCTGAAGGGCATCCCCACCCTGGTTTTCTCGACCTCATCGTCGCCGATCGATGTGGCGGAATGCTATCGCCACGGCGCCAATTCCTTCATCACGAAGCCTCAGGGTTTTGAGGAAATGGTGGATGCCGTCAAAGAAGTGGATGAGTTCTGGTTCAAGGTTGCCCGGACGCCACAAGTCGCGAACTAGGACTCCGCGTGCCGCGGAGTGTTCGCCCCGCTTCTGGATCGAGTGGCGGAGCGTTTTCCACGCTGACCCTGCAAGCTAATCAGTTCCTGATGGCGAACGCGGCCTGCTGCCGCTAGAATAGACCTTACCGTTCTTTGCCGGCGAAAGTCGTCGAAGTTTGACACGGCGCATTGAAACGCGACCGGCAAGCGGCGAAGGTCGGACCATGCATACGATATTGGTTCCCGTTGACGGCTCCGTGCACGCGATGAAGGCGCTTCAGATCGCCTGCGATCTGGCGGAAAAATACGGCGGCCGGATCGCCCTTCTTCATATCCTCGCCAAAGGACGAACAGCGCATCAAGTGCTCGATCTGGCTGTCGCAAACGCGTTTGACGCAAAAATCCGAGCGCTGCTTGAACGCCTATCCCATGCTGGCAGCGCGCCGGTTCCTGACAGCGTGATGACCGTTGTCGGCGAGACGATCCTCGATCAAGCCGCCGCCAAGGTCGATCGGCGCGGCCTCGACGCGGAAATCATGCCCATCGCTTCGGGGGATCCGGCCGACTGCATCCTCACGGCACGCAAGCGGACCGGAGCGGGGACGATTGTCATGGGCTGCCGGGGCACCGGGGGAACCGACGCAAACGCCTTCGGCAGCGTGTCCCAGACCGTCTTCGCGCAGGCCGACTGCACATGTCTTTCGGTCAAGTAGGGAGTAGCGCCTTTGCATCGGGCTCATAAAGTGTCGCTGCGCGGACGGGTTTTTTGCCGTCCCGGTCTGTCGGCGACCGCTGTTCGATCACATATGCGATAGCCTGGACCGCATTCATCGCGGTTGGATGAGAAGCCGTGCTAGGATTGGAGATCGTGCATATGGGGCTTACCCCGCCCGCGTTAGATCAGTACCTGTGATGAATACGCTAATTCGAGACAACACCCGCGCCGCGCGCAAAGCGGTCGAGACCGTCGTCGTGCGGCTGGCCGGCGATTCCGGCGACGGTATCCAGGTGATCGGCGGCCAGCTTGGACTGGCCAGCGCCCTGTCCGAGAACGACCTGGAGACATTTCCGGACTTTCCTGCCGAAGTCCGCGCGCCAGTTGGAACGACTTATGGCGTGTCGGCCTATCAGATCCACTTCGGCGGCCGGCGGATCAAGACGATCGGCGATGAAGCCGACATGCTGGTGGCGCTGAACCCGGCAGCTTTGAAAACCAATCTGGAGACCCTGAAGCGCGGCGGCATTGTCTTGGTCGATGCCGGCACGTTTGCCCAGCGCAACATCGAGCGGGCCGGCTACACGACATCGCCGCTCGATGACGGTACGCTTGACGACTACCAGGTGATGGCGCCGGACATCTCCAAGCTAACCCAGGAAAGCGTCGCCGATCTCAGTCTCGGCAAGAAGGATTCCCTGCGCTGCAAGAACTTTTGGGCGCTTGGCTTCGTCTACTGGATGTTCGGGCGCGACCGCGCGCCGACCAAGCAATGGTTGGAACAGAAATTCGCCGCAAAACCCGACATCGCCAAGGCGAATATCGCCGCGCTCGATGGTGGCCACACCTATGGCGAGGCGGTCGAGGCATCAGGGGAAACGGCTTTCTCCGTCCAAAAACTGGAAATGGCGCCCGGCCTCTATCGCTCGGTGTCTGGATCGGAAGCGCTGGCCTGGGGCCTTGCGGCGGCGGCTGAGTTATCGGGCCGCGATCTGGTGTTCGCGTCCTATCCGATCACGCCGGCATCACCGATCCTGCACACTCTGGCGCGCCTCAAGGACATCGGCGTGAAGACCTTTCAGGCGGAGGACGAAATCGCGGCGATCTGTGCTGCGATCGGCGTCGCCTATGCCGGCGGACTGGGCGTGACTTCCAGTTCCGGTCCGGGCATCGCGTTAAAGCTAGAGGCGATGGGTCTAGCGGTCGCGGCTGAACTGCCGCTCGTCATCGTCAACACCCAGCGCGCCGGACCGTCGACCGGAATGCCGACGAAGACGGAGCAGTCCGACCTCAACCAGGCGCTTTTCGGCCGTCACGGCGAAAGTCCCATTCCGGTGCTGGCCGCACACTCGCCGTCCGACTGTTTCGAGACAGCGATCGAAGCGGCGCGCATCGCCCTGACCCATATGACGCCGGTGATGCTTTTGTCCGACGGTTTCATCGCCAATGCGTCCGGACCCTGGGCCTTGCCGGATCTCGATGCGATCCCGCGCATTGAAACGAAGCATCACACCGAGCCGGAGGGCTTCCATCCTTATCTGCGCGACCCGGAGACACTGGCGCGCGCCTGGGCGGTTCCCGGCACACCCGGCTGCGAACACCGCATCGGTGGGATCGAAAAGGACTTCGCCTCCGGTCACATCTCCTACGATCCCGAAAACCACCAGAAGATGACCGATGTCCGCGCCGAAAAAGTCGAGCGCGTCGCGCGGTTAATCCCGCCGCTTGAGCCCGACCAGGGCGAAGCGTCGGGCGATTTCGCCATAGTCGGATGGGGATCGACCTACGGGCCGATTTCCCGCGCGGTCACCAATATCCGTGCCAAGGGTCACAAGGTCTCGCACATCCATCTGCGCCATCTTAAGCCCTTCGCGCCGAACCAGGCCGAACTCCTTGCCGGTTATCGCAACATTCTGGTCGCGGAAATGAATGCCGGTCAGCTCGTGAGACTGCTGCGCGCCGAGGGCTGCACCAACGCTGAGGGGCTGAACAAGGTCACCGGCCGGCCGTTCAAGGTTAGCGAAGTCGAGGATGCAATCCTCGCCCGCTTGGAGACAGGACATGAATGAGGTCGTGAGCCCAGCCGCGCTAAAGCCGGCCGATTACGCCACCGATCAGGAGGTCCGCTGGTGCCCCGGCTGCGGTGACTACGCTATCCTTAAGGCCGTGAAGTCGGTTCTCGCCGACATCGGCGCCAAGCGCGAGAACACCGTCTTCGTTTCCGGTATCGGCTGCTCATCGCGATTCCCCTACTACATCGACACTTACGGCTTTCACACCATTCACGGCCGTGCTCCGGCTTTTGCCACCGGCATGCTGCTGGCCAATCCCGATCTCGATGTCTGGATTGTCACCGGCGATGGCGACGGCCTGTCGATCGGTGGCAATCACCTACTGCACATCCTGCGCCGCAATGTGAACTGCCAGATTCTGCTCTTCAACAACGAGACCTACGGCTTGACCAAGGGCCAGTATTCGCCGACCTCGCGGCTGGCGACTCGCTCGCCCTCGTCGCCGGGAGGCAGTGTCGACAGCCCGCTCGACCCGGCCGGCTTCGCACTCGGCTGCGGTGCACGCTTCGTGGCGCGCGGCGTCGACACACAGGTCAAGCAACTCATCGAGATCCTGAAAGCGGCGTACCATCATCCGGGTGCCGCCTTCGTCGAGATCTTTCAAAACTGCATCGTCTTCAACGAAGACGTCTTCGACGATTTCGTCGCCCGCGACGCTGTCGCGGAGCACCAAATCCAGTTGGAGAACGGCGAGCCACTCGTCTTTGGTGAAGACGGATCGAAGGGAATCGGCTTCGACCCCGAAGCGCTGGACCTCGTGACGGTCGACGATCCGGCCAACGCGCTGACCCACAGGACGGACAATCGCAATCTCGCCGCCGCGCTCGCCCGTATGGCGTTGCCCGATTTCCCGATGGCGACCGGCATCCTCTACGACAATCCGGGTCCAATCTTTGACACAGGATCAGGCGTCAAGACCTCAGATGAGCGCAGCCTGAAGGACGTCATGCGCGCCGGCTTTACCTGGTCGGTCGACTGACCGCCAAGCAAACCAAAAGGCCCTATGCGTAGTAACACCAATCCAGGGCAAAAAATGATTTGCGTCAAATCGCCACACTGCGATTAGGCGCAGTTTGCGTGTCGAGGAGACGACACGCATGTTCGGGGCCAGGATCGCAGTTCGGGGCGTTCTAGCAACTGCCCTTGCGGTGATATTGGTCGTTCTTTCGACCTTTCTCACCGGCGTCCCCGCTGCCGCGACCGAACCGCTTATCGACAGATTTCTCAAAGACTTACCCGTCGAGGACGTCGTACCTGGCGCCGATGCCTACGGCCAACGGCGCAGCGATACACCGGTCGTTCCCGCTCTCAAGGACGGCGAGACGGTCGGCCATGTCTTCCTCACATCGGATTTCGTCACAACGACGGGGTATTCCGGCAAGCCCATCCATGTCGTCATGGGCGTCGACGCCAACGCCAAGGTCACCGGCGTCCGGCTGGTCGAACACTCCGAACCGATCGTCCTGATCGGCATTCCCGATTCCAAGATCCAGGCCGTCACGGAACGCTATGCCGGGCTTGACCTCATCAAGGAGGCAGAAGCCGGCGGGTCCGGACATGAGCTCGACATTGTCTCCGGCGCCACCGTGACCATCATGGTGATCGACGACTCAATCGTCCGGGCCGGCTTGAAAGTCGCCCGCGCGCTCGGTCTTGGCGGGCTTCTGCCCGAAGTCGCCGCAACTGGACCAACCAAAATCTTGAAGGACGATCCCGATCCCATGTCTGAGGATTGGGAAACGCTAGCCGGAGATGGTTCCGTACGCGCCCTTTCTTTAGACGTGAGCCAGGTGAACGACGCTTTCGAACGCGCCGGCGATCCCCGCGCCATCGCGCGGCCGGAAAAAGGCGATCCGACCGACACGTTCATCGACATGCGCGTGGCTCTGGTCAGCGTTCCGACCATCGGCCGCAGCCTCTTGGGCGATGCCGAATACGGCAACCTAAAGGCGTGGCTCGATGACGGACAGCACGCGATCGTCATCGCAGGGCGCGGCCGCTACTCGTTCAAGGGATCCGGTTATGTCCGGGGCGGCATTTTCGACCGTATTCAGATCATTCAAGGCGACAATTCGGCACGGTTCTTCGACAAGCAGCATCGTCGTCTTGGCGAGATCGCGGCCCTCGGCGCTCCGGCCTTCAACGAACTCGATCTCTTCAAGATCCCGGCCGAAATGGAGTTCGATCCGGCCGAGCCCTTCCGTCTCCAACTCCTCGTGCAGCGCGCCGTCGGGCCGATCGACAAGGCCTTCATCACCTTCGATCTCGGCTATCGGACGCCGGATCGCTATCTGGAAACCGTCGCGCCGGCGGCCTCGCCGGAAACACCTCAAGTCGCCGGCACGCTCGCTGCATCCGATGCCGAAGCCCTATCCCATCTTTGGCGGCGCATTTGGGAGGACAAGGCGATCGAGGTCGGCATTCTCGTCGCCGCAATCGGCGTCCTGACGGCCGCCTTCTTCTTCCAGATCCAACTGACACGCAGCGAACCGGTGACGTTTTGGTTCCGCATCGGCTTCCTGGTCTTCACACTCGTCTTCCTCGGCTGGTACGCGAATGCCCAGTTATCGGTCGTGAACGTGCTGGCCTTCTTTGGCGCCGTGACCACCAACTTCTCCTGGTCCGCTTTCCTGATGGACCCGATGATCTTCGTGTTGTGGTTCTCTGTCGCGGCCTCGCTGCTTTTCTGGGGACGCGGCGTATTTTGCGGCTGGCTGTGCCCCTTCGGCGCGCTCCAGGAGCTGACAAATCGGCTCGCCAAGCTTGCGCGCATCCCACAGATCACGGTCCCGTGGGCACTGCACGAGCGGCTATGGCCGCTCAAATACATGATCTTCCTGGGCCTGTTCGGCCTTTCGCTCTACTCGCTGGAGCTTGCCGAGCGCTATGCCGAAGTGGAGCCGTTCAAGACGGCGATCATCCTAAAATTCCAGCGCGACTGGCCCTTTGTCCTCTTCGCCGTGGGCCTGCTTAGCGCTGGGCTGTTCATTGAGCGGTTCTATTGCCGGTATCTGTGTCCGCTGGGTGCGGCGCTGGCGATCCCGGCGCGATTGCGCATGTTCGACTGGCTCAAGCGCTACCGCGAGTGCGGCAATCCGTGCCTGCGCTGCGCCAATGAATGCATGGTCCAGGCAATCCACCCCGAGGGCCACATCAACCCGAACGAATGCCACCAATGCCTGCACTGCCAGATGCTCTACCAGAGCGCCAAGAAGTGCCCGGTCTGCATCAAGAAGGCGGCAAAGCGCGCGAAGTTCCTGCGCACCACCAATCTCAACCCCGATCTTTCCAAGGTGACCCGGCTGAAAACGCCCGTGGCCGCCGACTGACGAGCCTTGCTCAAGGCCAACCATAGGGAGAACACGATGAGCAAGACAAAGATGACGAACAACGGCCTTCATCGCCGCGATCTGATGAAAGCGACGGCAGCCGGTGCACTGGTCGCCGGTGCTGGAGCCGGCGCGGGCGGAACGCTCGGTATTCAGTCGATGGTTTCGCCGGCCCGCGCCCAGGAAGCTTCGGCGCACTTGGCGCCGGGCGAGCTTGACGAATATTACGGCTTCTGGTCGTCCGGCCAGAGCGGCGAGATGCGCATTCTGGGCGTGCCCTCCATGCGCGAAATCATGCGCGTTCCGGTGTTCAACCGCTGCTCGGCAACCGGCTGGGGCCAGACGAATGAATCCTTGAAGATCCTGACCGAGGGTCTCCTGCCGGAAACAAAGGAATATCTGGCCGCCCAAGGCAAGGTCACCTACGACAATGGCGACCTGCACCATCCACACATGTCGTTCACCGACGGCACCTATGACGGGCGCTATCTGTTCATGAACGACAAGGCCAACACGCGCGTCGCGCGGGTTCGCTGCGATGTCATGAAATGCGACAAGATCATCGAGATCCCGAACGCCAAGGACATCCACGGTCTGCGTCCGCAGAAGTTCCCGCGCACCGGCTATGTCTTCGCCAATGGCGAACACGAGGCGCCGCTGATCAATGACGGCATGATCCTAGATGAGCCGGACAAATATGTGAACATCTTCTCGGCGATCGACGGCGATACCATGACCGTCGCCTGGCAGGTCATCGTCTCCGGCAATCTCGACAACTGCGATGCCGACTATCAGGGCAAATATGCCTTCGCGACGAGCTATAACTCCGAGATGGGCGTCAATCTCGCCGAGATGACAGCAAGCGAAACCGATCACGCCGTCATCTTCGACATCAAGGCGATCGAAGCGGGCGTTGCCGCCGGCGACTATCAAGAGCTGAACGGCGTGCCGGTCTTGGATGGGCGCAAGGAGGCGAATTCGGCCTACACCCGATACGTGCCGATCCCCAACAGCCCGCACGGCTGCAATACGGCGCCTGACAAGAAGCACGTCGTCATCAACGGCAAGCTCTCGCCGACGGTCTCCGTCATTGACGTGACCAAGGTCGATGCCCTGTTCGCTGAGAACGCCGATCCTCGCTCCTGCATCGTGGCAGAGCCAGAGCTCGGTCTCGGCCCGCTCCACACGGCCTTCGACGGCCAGGGCAACTGCTTCACCACGCTGTTTCTCGACAGCCAGGTTGTGAAGTGGAACATGGAGCGCGCGATTGCCGCTTATGGCGGTGCCGATGTCGACCCGATCATCTCCAAGGTCGATGTCCACTATCAGCCGGGCCACAACTCGACCTCCATGGGCGAGACGGCGGAAGCCGATGGCAAATGGCTGATCTCGATGAACAAGTTCTCCAAGGACCGGTTCCTCAATGTCGGCCCGCTAAAGGCAGAGTGCGAACAGCTCATCGATATCTCATCGGACGAAATGAAGGTCATCCACGATGGCGCGACCTTCGCCGAGCCGCACGATTCCATCCTCGTCCACCGGTCCAAGGTGAACCCGAAGGTTGCCTGGGATCGTGACGATCCGACATGGGAGGAGGCACGCCAACAGGCGGCCGCCGACGGCGTGATGCTGGAAGATGGTGCAGAAGAGCCGATCCGCGACGGTAACAAGGTCCGCGTCTACATGTACTCGGCCGCACCGAACTTCTCGATGGAGAAGTTCACCGTCAAGCAGGGCGACGAAGTGACGATCTACGTCACGAATATCGATGACATCGACGATCTGACGCATGGCTTCTGCCTGGCCAATTACGGCATCGCCATGGAGGTTGGACCGCTGGCAACGGCGTCCGTCACGTTCATCGCCGAGCGTCCAGGTGTCCACTGGTTCTACTGCCAGTGGTTCTGTCACGCACTCCACATGGAGATGCGTGGCCGTATGCTCGTCGAGCCGCGCAGCGCCTGACGGTGTAGCCATGATCGCCCGCGTCTGTCTCCTCGGTCTCGCCATCGTCGCGATGGCGGTCCCGGCGCGCACCGCCGAGATCGTCGTTGCGCCCGGTGACGGGACCCTTGCGCGGGCGATTGCCGATGCCGAGCCGGGAGATGTCCTCCGGCTTGGCAACGGCGAATATAAAGGGGCGGTCACGATCGACCGGCCTCTCACGCTTATCGGCGACGGCGCTTGGGTCGCGGGCTATGGATCGGGCACTGCCATCACGGTCGATGCGTCGGCTGTGACGATCTCGGGTCTTGTTGTCTCCGGCTCGGGCTCGTCGCACGAAACACTCGATTCCGGCATCAAACTCACCAAGGCCGCAACCGGCGCCCGCGTCCTCGACAATGTCCTGCGTGGCAATCTCCACGGCGTCGACATTCACGGCGCCAGGGATGCCGTGGTCGCCCGCAATGTCATCGTGGGCCGGCGCGGCCACCGCATGAACGAACGCGGCAACGGCGTTTACATCTGGAACGCGCCGGGCGCCGTCGTTGAGAGCAATGTGATCCGCCATGGCCGCGACGGGATCTTCGTCAACACAAGCCGCGACAACATCTTCAACAACAATCGCTTCGAAGCACTGCGCTTCGCCGTCCACTACATGTACGCGGACGGCAGCGAGGTGACCGGCAACGTGTCGGTCGGCAATCATCTTGGCTACGCCATCATGTTCACGAGGAACGTCGTGGTCCGCGATAACGTCTCCATCGGCGATCGCGATCACGGCATCATGCTGAACTACGCCAATGATGCGCGGATCGAGAACAACCTCGTCGTGGGCGGCGGCGAGAAGTGCTTGTTCATGTACAATGCCAACAAGAACACCCTCGTCGATAACCGGTTTGAGGGCTGCCCCATCGGCATCCATTTCACCGCCGGCTCGGAGCGCAACACGATCACCGGCAATGCCTTTGTCGGCAATCGCACGCAAGTCAAATATGTCGGCTCCAAGCATCATGACTGGAGCGCCGACGGGCGCGGCAACTATTGGAGCGATCACGTCGCCTATGACATTGACGGCGACGGCGTGGCCGATCAGGCGTTCCGCCCGAACGACAGCATCGACCATGTGCTTTGGACCCAGCCGGCTGCGTCCTTGCTACTTGGCAGCCCGGCGATTCACCTCATCCGTTGGGCACAAAACGCCTTCCCGGCCTTGCTGCCGGGCGGTGTCGTCGACAGCGCGCCTTTGATGCGGCCCGTCATGCCGGCAGATGGAGCGGGGTCATGAGCGACGCGCTTCTCGATATCCGCGAAGCGTCGAAACGGTTCGGCAAGGTCCGGGCGCTCGACCGGGTCTCTCTCTCCGTCGCGCCGGGCGAACGTGTCGCGCTGCTCGGTCACAACGGAGCCGGCAAAACCACGCTCTTCCGTTTGATCCTTGGCTTCATCCGGCCGACATCTGGACAGATCGCTGTCGCCGGTAGCCCGCCCGGCTCGAACGCAGCGCGCTTGGCCGTCGCTTACTTGCCGGAAAATGTGGCGTTTCAAAAAGCCTTGACCGGGCGCGAGACGGTTCGGCTTTACGCGCGTCTGAAGGGGGCGGCCCGGACAGATGCAGATCGCGCCCTTGAGCGCGTCGGTTTGGCCGATGCCGCCGACCGGCGGACCGGCACCTATTCTAAAGGCATGCGCCAGCGCCTCGGCCTGGCTCAGGCCCTGGTCGGGTCGCCGCGGCTGATGCTCTTGGATGAACCGACGACGGGTCTCGATCCACTCTCCCGCCGCAATTTCTATGGCCTCATCGATGAGATCGCGGCAAGCGGCACGGCCGTTTTCCTGTCGTCTCATTCGCTCTCCGAGTTGGAAGCAAAGACCGACCGCGTGGCTATCTTGCGCAACGGCGCGCTCGTCGCCGATGCGGCGCTATCGAAGCTTCAGGCGGAGGCGGCACTCCCCGTGCGCATTTGCGTCAAGACCGAGCCGAACAAGGTCAACGAGGTGAGTGAACGCCTGGGTGGGGCGCGCGTCAACGGTCAGTCGGTCGAGCTTCTTTGCCCGGCACCGGAGAAGATGGCGCGGCTGGCCGCGATCAGCGCGCTCGGGCCGCTGGTCACCGATTTCGACGTGTCGCAGCCGAGCCTCGATGACATCTACCGCCATTTCTCGACCCAGGACAAAGCGGAGGATCGATCATGATCGGCGCCGTTCTTGCTATCGCCGGAGCCGAGCTGCGTATCGGCATCCGCAATCGCTGGGTGCTTCTGTCGGCCTTGATTCTGTTAGCGTTCGCTCTGGTTCTCGCGTTCGTCGGCGCCGCTCCGACCGGCGCCGTCAAGGCCAGTCCTTTGACGATCACGGTCGCGAGCCTGGCAACGCTTTCGGTCTATCTAGTGCCGCTGATCGCCCTTCTTCTTTCCTTCGATGCGATTGCCGGCGAAGTCGATCGCGGCACGCTGCAATTGGCATTGGCGAGCCCGGTCTCACGCAGCGCCATTATCGTCGGCAAGTTTCTCGGTCATCTCATCGTGGTCTCCATTGCGATCGCGCTGGGCTATGGCGTCGCCGGCGCTCTAGTGGTCACGCTTGCCGGCGGCGGGTCGGCCGGCCTAGTTGACCTGGGCCGCTTGATCGCCACGAGCATCGGCTTAGGCGCGGCCTTTCTCGCCATCGGTTATGTCGCAAGCGCCAGCGTGCGCCAGACTGGAACGGCAGCCGCACTCGCCGTCGGCATCTGGTTGGCGGCGGTCGTGCTTTACGATCTCGGGCTTCTTGGCGCGTTGGTCGCCGATTCAGAGGGAACCTTCGCTAAATCGGTGTTCCCTTGGCTTCTCGCTGCCAATCCGGCCGACGCGTTTAGGCTCTACAACATGGCCGCACTCGACACAGGCACGGCGGCGACCGGCCTCTCAGGTCTCGGCGAAGCCCTACCCTTCCCGCCGATTGTTGGCCTTGCCAGCCTTTGCGGCTGGATCGTCCTGGCTCTTGGGGCAGCGGCCCTCGTCTTTCGGAGGTTGGAACCATGATCCGCCTGATCCTCATTGTCAGCCTCGCGACAGCGCTTGCCGCATGCAAGGAGGAGGTCGCGGTCGAGGCACCAAAACCGGTCGCGATGACGGTCGAGGCGGTCGGTTACTACTGCCAGATGGACATTCTCGATCACGAGGGTCCGAAGGCGCAAATCCACGTTTCTCATCTCGATCAGCCGCTCTGGTTCGGTCAGGTTCGCGACGCCATCGCTTACACCCGGCTGCCGGAAGAAACAGCGGAGATCACGGCGATCTATGTCCACGACATGGCGAACGCGGCAAGCTGGGCCGATCCGGGGAAAGAGAACTGGATCGCGGTGAAGGACGCCTACTTCGTCGTTGAAAGCAGGCGGACCGGTGGCATGGGCGCACCCGAGGCCGTGCCGTTCGGGTCAGCCGAAGCCGCTGCCGACTTCATCGCCGAGCACGGTGGCCAAACCGTTCGCCTTGAACAGATCACCGATGACTATGTGTTGGCGCCGGTCGACGTCTCAGTCGTCGCGCCTGGAGCGTCGGAGTCGGTGCAATGACGCTGACGCGACGCCGCTTCATTGCCGTTAGTGCTGCGGCAAGCGCAATGCCGGGCGCCGCGCTGGCAAGCCAGACAACGCGGTGGAGCGGCGTTGCACTGGGGGCATCCGCCTCGCTGACGATCGCCGGATTGCCGCGCGCCGATGCCGAACCGCTGATCGCCGCCGCCCGCGCCGAGATCGAACGCCTGGAATCGATCTTCAGCCTCTATCGTGCGGACAGCGCCCTCGTGCAGCTCAACCGCACCGGTCGGCTGGATGTCCCGCCCCTCGACATGATTCGGCTGCTGTCCACCGTCGACATGATCCATGAGATGACCGGAGGCGCCTTCGATCCCACGGTCCAACCCTTGTGGCGCGCGATCGCCGATGCGAGGGGGCAAATGGACCCTAAGGATGAGCGCGCGGCGCGGGCGTTGATCGGCTGGCAGCATGTCAGCGTGACGTCCGACGGCGTGTTCTATGCATGGCCCGGCATGGCCATGACCTTGAATGGCATCGCACAAGGCTATGTCACCGACCGCGTTGCCGATCTTCTGCGCGCCGCCGGCCTGACGAACGTCCTTGTCTCGGTTGGTGAAATCGCAGCGTTTGGAGAACGCGAGGCCGGGAGGCCCTGGCGGGTTGGTCTCGCCGAACGCGGCAATGACGCGGCCGAAGAGGTGCTCAATGTCCGAGATATGGCCGTAGCGACGACCGCGCCGAACGGAACGCTGATCGATGCTGGCAGTGCGATCGGCCATATCCTCGATCCACGCGGCGGGGTCGTGACGAGGCCCTGGCGGCGACTCACCGTCGTCCATGCCTCCGCCGCGATTGCCGACGGTCTATCGACCGGACTGGCGCTTTGCGATCGTGCGCAAATCATGGAATGCGTCGATCGAATGCCGGCTTGCCGCGCGATCGCGGCCGCTTCGAATGGCGATCGTCTCGACTATGCGTCCGCTCACCTATGACGACGCGGGTTGAGAGCGCCCACCGGACAGTCCTTTGACGCGTTCGCGGAACGACTGCACCGCCGCGTAAAGAACCGGTACGAAAAGCGTGCCGATGAACGTCGCTGCCAGCATGCCACCGAAGACGACGAAGCCGACCGACGTGCGGCTTGCAGCACCCGCGCCCGTTGCCAGCACCAAGGGCACGACGCCTAGGATGAACGACAACGCCGTCATCATGACGGCGCGGAACCGCAGACGCGCGGCCTCCAACGTGGCGTCAGTGACGGACAAGCCTGCCTCGCGACGCTCCTTGGCGAACTCGACGATGAGAATGGCGCTCTTACTGGCCAACCCGATCAACATGACGATGCCGATTTGCGCATAGAGGTTGTTGTCCAGAAACGGCAGAAGCGCCAGCGGCACCAACGCACCGAACGCGGCGATGACGACGGACAGCATGACCGACAGGGGAATCATCCAGCTTTCATACTGCGCCACCAGGAAGAGGTAGGCGAAGAGTAGCGCCAGCGAGAAGATAAGAACGACGAGGCCGCCGGCTTCCAGCTCCTGCTGCGAGGTGCCGGTCCATAGGATGCCATAGCCATCGGGAAGCGCATCGGCCGCCGCCCGCTCCATCGCCGCGATTGCGTCGCCGGAGCTATACCCGGTCGCCGGCGAACCCGTCAGCGAGGCGGATTGAAGCTGGTTGTAGCGTCCAATGGACAGCGGACCGAGGATCGGCTCGATATCGACCAGCGCGCGAAGCGGCACCATCTCGCCGTCGGCATTGCGCACATGCAGCCGGTTGATGTCTTCGATGGCATCGCGGCTTGCTGCCTCGGCTTGGATCATCACCCGATAGACTTTGCCGAATAGGTTGAAGTCGTTGATGTAGGACGACCCAAGACTGGCCTGGAGCGTGCTGAATATGTCGGAGACCGACAGACCCAGCACTTCCGCCTTGTCGCGATCGACCTCAAGAAAGAGCTGCGGCACGTTGGCCGAAAAAGTGCTGAAGACACCAGTCAGTTCGGGCTGCTGATTGGCGGCAAAAACGAGGCTGCGCGTCGCCGCGGCCAATTCCTGCGGCGACCGGCCCTCGAAATCCTGAACCTGCAGCTCGATGCCGCCGCCGGTGCCAAGCCCCTGGATGGGCGGCAACGGGAAGGCGAAGGCATCGGCCTCGATCAGTCCGGCAAGCTTGCCGTTGATCTGCCGCAGGATATTGAACCATTGAAGTTCGAAGTCCGTGCGCTCGTCCCAATCCGAGAAGATCGGGATGAGAAGCGCCGAGTTTGAGGCGGCGCCGGACAGGATCGAGAACCCAGTCACCGCGAGGACATCGGTGACACCATCGACTTCAAGTATCTCTTCGGTCAAGCGGTCGGAGACTTCCTCCGTCCGGGTCAACGACGCGCCGTCTGGAAGCTGAACGTTTCCGAACAGCACGCCCTGATCCTCCAGCGGAATGAACCCTGTCGGTGTCGTGGTGAACAGGTAATAGGTCGCGCCGCCGAATGCCGCAAAAACGATAAGGGAAATCAACATCAGCCGTATCATGCGACCGACGAGCCAGACATAACCGTCGCGGGTCTTGTCGACGAAACGCGAGAACAGCCGCAGCGGCCCGCGTGGTTGGCCTGAACTCGGCTTCAGCAGAAGCGCGCAGAGCGCCGGCGACAGCGTGAGCGCGTTCAACGATGATATTGACACCGCGACCGCGATCGTCAGCGCGAATTGCTTGTAAAGCTCGCCGGTGATCCCTGGCATGAAGGTCACTGGAACGAACACCGCCAGAAGCACCAGCGTCGTCGCGATCACCGGTCCGGTCACTTCGCGCATCGCCTGGCGCGTTGCGTCGCGGGCGTTCTGTCCGGTTTCCGTCATGACACGCTGGACATTTTCGACGACCACGATGGAATCGTCGACGACGATACCGATCGCCAAAATGATGGCAAACAGCGTGATCATATTGGCCGAGAATCCGACCAGCAGAAGCGCGGCGAAAGTACCGATCAGCGAAACCGGAATTGCCAAAGTCGGAATGATGGTCGAGCGCCAATCCGCCAGGAACAGGAAGGTGACCGCCACGACAAGACCGAAGGTGATGAAGATCGTTTCAATGACCTCTGCGACGGACGCCCGTACTGCCTTCGTCGTGTCGTAGAGGATCGTGTACTCCATGTCCGGCGGGAACCGCTGGGCGAGCCGATCTAGCTCGTCGTAGATCGCGTCAGCCACGCCGAGCGCATTCGCACCCGGGGATTGGTAGACGGCGATAGCCGCTGACGGTGCGTTGTTGAGCTTGGAGATCGCCGCATAGCTCTGCGAACCGAGCTCGACTCGGGCGACATCCCTCAGCCGAACGAACGAACCGAGCGGATCGGCCCGGATGATGATGTTCTCGAACTCTTCGACCGAGGCCAGACGCCCCTTGGCCTGAAGCGTGTACTGAAACTGCGGCTCGCCTTCGAATGGTGGCGCACCGAGTTGGCCGGCCGTCGCCTGAATGTTCTGCGCCCGGATCGCATTGGCGATATCCGCCGTCGTCAATTCCAGCGTGGTCAAGCGGTCCGGGTCGAGCCAGATGCGCATCCCGTAATCGAGCGCACCGAACTGGGACACGCTTCCGACGCCGTTGATGCGGGAGAGCCGGTCCTGGATGTTGATCGAGGCGTAGTTGCTCAGGAATAAGCTGTCGAGCGTGCTCTCCGGCGAAATCAGATTGATCACCAGAAGCATGCTGGTGGACTGCTTCTGCGTCACGACGCCTTGGCGTGTGACCTCCTCGGGCAATTGCGATGTCGCAATGGCGACCCGGTTCTGTACGTTGACCGCGGCGATATCGGGGTCGGTGCCAACCTCGAACGTAACCGTCAGCACGTAGCTGCCGTCGTTCGCGCTGGTCGATGACATGTAGATCATATCGTCGACGCCGTTCACCTGTGCCTCGATCGGCGTGGCGACGGACTCTTGAACCGTGGCTGCGTTGGCGCCCGGATAGCTTGTCGACACCTGAACTTGCGGCGGCGTGATATCCGGATATTCAGCGACCGGAATCGAATAGATCGAGATCAGCCCCGCCAGCGTGATGATGATGGAGATAACGAAGGCGAATTTCGGCCGGTCGATGAAGAACGCCGAAAACATAAGCGGTCAGCTCTCGCCGCCGAGAACCGGATTGACGACCATCTCGGGCCGGACCTTTTGCAGCCCCTGCGTGATGATCCGCTCGCCGACCGTCACGCCGTTCGAAACGACCCAGTCCGTGCCCACCTGGTTGCCGACCTCGACGCGGCGCTGTTCCACCTTATCGGCGCGGTCGACGACGAGAACGAAATAGCCCACTTGGTCGCGCTGCACGGCGCTTTGCGGCACCATGATCGCCGAAACCGGGTCCTTCTGCTTAACGATGACCGTGACGAACTGGCCGGGCAGAAGCAGTCGTTCGGGATTGGGAAAGACAGCTCGCGCCGTCACCGTGTCGGTGCTCTGGCTGACCTCGGGATCGAGATAGTCGAATTCGCCGGAATGCGGGTAATCGCTGCCGTCGGACAAAACGAGCGACGGCGCCACCGGCGGATCTTCGAGATCGATGCCCTGGCGGCGCGCCTCAACCAAGTCCTTCTCGCTGACATTGATCTCGACATAGATCGGATCGACCTTCGTGACGGTCGCCAGCGGCTCGCTGTTCGGACCCACAAGATTGCCGACACTGTAGCGCGCACGGCTGATCCGGCCCTCGACCGGGCTGGTGACTTCGGTATAGCTGAGGTCGAGCTTGGCGCTTTCCAGCGCCGCTTCGGCCTGAAGAACCTGAGCGCGGGATGTGCCGAGCGCGGCGCGGGATTCATCAAGCGTGGCTTCCGACACCGTGCCCCGCTCAACGAGGGTCTGCTGCCGTTCGAAATTAGCCGATGCATTTTCAAGCGTCGCGTTGGCGCCGACAAGATCGGCCTCGCGCTGTCGGACGACAACTTCGTAAGGCGCCTTCTCGATAACAAAGAGCACATCGCCTTCGGCAATCTCCGACCCTTCGCGGAAATTGCGCTGTTCCAGGAACCCTTCAACACGCGCGCGCAGTTCAACGCGCTCGAACGGTTCGATGCGACCGACATAGCTGAACTGCGGCGTGATATCGCGCTCGGCCGCCTCCGTGACGACCACGCTTGGAACGGTGTCCTGAGCGAATACCGCGCCGGCCGTGACTGCGATCGTCAGACTGAGAAACCCGAGATGGATTGCCGATCGCCGGTTTGCGCTACGCATCAATCGTGCGGCCTCACAGATGATTCCGCCAATCGGTATAGGCGGTCGTCTGGAATTTGTCACCCGTATTGGTGGAACGGTCAACGCCGTAAAACTTCGCTCCACCCACAATGGCGTGAACTCACGATGCGCCTTCAAGCCTTGGCATGTGGCGAGGCGCCGGCGTGGAAAGATAGGTGGCGCCGGTCGGTGTGATGGCGATGTTCTCCTCATGCACCAGGGTCCGACCAGGTCCGAGCGTTATGCCCGGCTCAAGGGTGAGCACCATGCCGGCTTCAAGCACGGTGCGGTCGTCCGGGATAAGCGACGGCGATTCCGTCAACTGCATCCCCAGCCCGTGTCCCAAGCGCCCCGCTTGCGACCCGCCTGCGCCGCCGCTCACAATCCGATCCATCGCTTGAAACAGCTCGGCTGCCGTGGCTCCAGGGCGCGCGATCTCAAATGCGGCGTCCGAGGCGTCTAGAAGCCGCGCATGGGCATCCTCAATGGCCTGGGCGACGGGCGGAACCGCATAATTGCGGTCGAAGTCGCAGAAATAGCCGTCCCAGACGAGACCGGTATCGAGCATCAGCACATCGCCCGGCTGAAGCGGTGCATCGGTGGCCGGAGAGATAACGTCACCATAGCCGCCGGGCCCGGCACCGCCGGCGAGATAGGCAACCCAATCGGCGCCCTCTTGAAGGCAAAGCACTTGAAATTCGCGGAACACCCGGTCGAGAGGCGTGCCCGCCGCCGCGATCTCCGGCGCCCGTTGGAAGGCCCGGTCGGCAATCGCACAGGCCGCTTTGATCTTCCCGATCTCGCGATCCGATTTCACCAAGCGTAGGCGCCGCATGATGCCGGAATCGCCCACCAGACGATCCGCGCCAAGCAGGGCTTGCAGTCTCACCCAACTCTCCAGCGGCATGCGAATGTGGCTTTCCGCGCCGCTCGGCACACCGATGCGGCCATCTTTCGGGACACGTTCGGCGAGCGCTGTGGCCACCGGGCTCACACCATCGTCGGCGTAATCGGGAGACCGCCAAGTGCGAATATCGGCGATCCAGGTTTGTCCCATCAGGTGCGCGCCGATGGACGGGATGACCGCCACCGGCTCGCCGCTCGCCGGCACGATCAAGAACCACGGCCGGGTCGGGCTTTCCCAAAACCTTGTCAAAAAGCCGGTGAAATAGCGGATATCGGGTTCGGTCGTCAGAAAGAGCGCGCCCAGATCGGCCTCGGCCATCAACGCCTGCGCCCGCGCCAGCCGGTCGCGATATTCATCGGCGGGAAAGCCCCTTGCGGGCGATGTCATGCCTGTGCGCTTTCGCTAAGGATTGCGAGAACCCTGGCTGAGGGGCCGAGATTGAGCTTGTCGAAATGCGGCTTGGCGGCGAGAAGCGCGGAAAACCCGGCCGCGCCCGAAGGCGTCGTATCGAAGCCGTGCTGCGTCAAAAAGGTAGCTCCGGACAGTCCCTCCTCCTCGGAGATCGTGACAAACGCGTCGGCATCTCTCGCCAATCCCTTCAGCGCGATCAGCGACGGTTCCTTGCAATCGAGGCGCCCCATCGCGGAAACGGGGCCATCGGCGTGAACCGGCCGGCCGGCTTCGATGGATGCGACAAGCGCGGGGGCAACGTCCGGTTCGACGACGATGATCATGGGTGCGTCGCCCCAGTGCACCCGCACGATGGCCGCGGCGGCGCCCGCCAATCCACCAACGCCGGCTTGAAGCAGGATATGCGTCGGCGGCTCAGGGAGCTGCACAAACACTTCCTCCATGAGGACGAGATAGCCCTCCATCAGCGTGAACGGCCGTTCGATATAGCCCGGCCAGGAGCTGTCCGACAAAAGGATCGCGCCATCCTGCTCGGCAGCCGATGCGGCAGCAACCATGCTCTCTTCATAGGTGGCGCCGCTGCGAACCACTTCGGCGCCTTCATATGCCAGCCTGTCCGCGAACGACTGCGGCACCTGTTCCGACAGGTAGACCACGGCGCGCGCGCCGAACGCCGATGCGCCGGCCGCGACCGATAGGCCGTGATTGCCGGCGCTCGCCGTGACATAGGTCGCGCCAGCCGCCTTTTCCTTGGCCGCATCGCAGGCAATCACGTAAGCCGCGCCCAGCGCCTTGAAACTACCGAGCCCCATACGGTCGCGTTCATCCTTCAAGATGACGTCGGCTACGCCGCAGGCGTCTGCCAGCCCCGGTGCGTGGACCAGCGGTGTTTCACGGGCACGCTGGTTGCGGTCGAGAAGGCAAAGCGGTCTCTCCGACAACGTGCTGGGATAGGGCACATCCTCAAGGTCTGCGCAGGCTAGGCCGGAGCGGCGAAAGGGATTGAGCACAATTCGCATTCATCGACCGTGCAATCCATTTGCTTGGTGGTCAATCGAAGAACGACTGAGGTATGCGCTCTAGTCGCCGCCTACCATCAAACGGCTCAGTGGTGACATCGCAGCGTCAGATATATTGCAGCCACTTAGGGGGTGCCGTTGTCTATGTCGTTCAGCTTGTCCTCGTCAACAAAGTGAATGATCTTAAACGAGACGCCGTCTTCCAATGCCAGATCATGGATCCGTGCGATTGCCATCGCCTTGGGACCTAGTATGTCGGAGAAATCAATCTCGAGGATCGCTGTGTCGTTGAACTGTACTAGTCGATAGTCCTGGAGAGACTTGTAGACGTCCTTCCACTTTTTGCTGTCGATGATGCTCCACGGCGCATTTGCCACCGATGCAGTATACACTTTCCCTGCCACAGTTTCCTTGATTAGACTCTTGGCAACTAGATTGGATTGCTCCGCCAGGCCATCATCGATGGCTTTCTCAACATCGCGAGAAAGCGTATCAAATCCTTGCTGCACGAGCTGAAAGCGCAGATCTATCTCGCGACGAAGTGATCCAATTTCATCGCGAACCGATCCAATCTCGCCACGCAACAGTTCAACATCTTTTTCCATTTCCGTCGTGCGAGCATTTATCAAGGCAGCGGTGGCTGGAATGGCTAATGCCGCGATGGCAGCAAGCGCGCCGAACATCGCCAAAAAATCTCCACGAGTGAGATTAAAAGTCGCATGCCTAATCGGGCCATCGTTAGCTGTTCTAGTTTGATCTACTGGACCCTCGGACACGCTGCCCCTCCCCTGCATCCAGCAAATCTAGAACACCGGTCGCGAAATACTCAAGCGATTAAGATGACCAACTGTAAGGCTATGAATAGCAGGAACATGCAAATGATGATGAGGTAGCCGGCTGGCGATATACGGAGCGACGCCTTGAGGCGCTCATTTGTCGGAGTTCGGTCCATAACCAATTCCTCCTGTGCGCTACTCCCTCTAACGCATTCCGATGGCAATATGGTGGCTTTCGCGGAAAAAGTCCCGCACCCCTTCTACTTAGAGTTGTTGAGGTTGAAGGATTTATGGTTAATTTTCGATGAAACATATAATTTTCAATGGCTTACATCCCGTCAATCTTCGTGCACATTTGGTCACATCTGCTTCACATGCCGAATCAGGCCGCTGATTTCAGGCCAATTCCGCTACGATCTCCAGCCACATTGCGAAACCCTAAACCAGTTTCAAGCACGCGAGGACAACTGCTGCGCGCTTGCGCCATACTGAGCAGAGAAGATGCTACTTGCTCTTTGACCAATTCGCCTTGGCTTCAAACATCCGTTCATCGACGTTGTGAAGGTGCTGCACCTCTTTGGGTTCGGGAATCCGAGCCTCCAAGGATGCCAGGTTCTGAAATTGAGCCACTATCCCTGCTAAGCTAATGTGGAGCGATGACGGATGAGACCTTGCCCTTGCGCGCGCTTCGCGCCGGCCGCGCCCATGAAGTTTATGGCCCAGGTGCCGTGTTTTTCGCCTTCGCGCGGGGCGCCCAGATCGGCGGCACGATGCTTTGGGTCACGGAGGACTGGAAGGCGGAGCACGTAAACCCCTCAGGTTTCAGCGCATTTTTCGATCCAAGTCGATTTCTTCTGGCCCGCGCGAAGGATCAGTTGAACGTGCTGGCGGTGGCGGAAGAGGCCCTGCGGTCCGGCGCGGCGCCACTGGTCGTGATGGATTTGAGCAAACCCTTGGGATTGACCGACGGACGGCGGTTGCAACTGGCCGCAAGGGACGGCGAAACGACGGCCCTGGCTATGATTCCCGACGACATGGGAAGCAATGCGGTCGAGACCAGATGGCATTGCACGCCCGTTTTCGACCCAACCGACTCGACTCTGCAACGATGGTCGCTTAAAAAGAACAAATCAGGAACATTAGGAGCCTGGAATGTTCGATGGGATCACACGGCGCATCGTCTCGATGTGGTTCCCCCGGCTGGCAAGCGACCGGGTTTTGAGACAGCGTCCGATTGAAGCGCCTTTTGTACTCACATTGAAACAGAACAACGCCGAGCGGCTTTATTGCCTGAATGCGCAAGCCGAGCGGGAGGGTTTGCATCGGGATATGGCGTTTGCCGATGCCCGTGCCTTTTGCCCCGATCTCCACAGCCGCCCCGCCGATCCGCAGGCCGACAGGCGCTTTTTGCAGGTCCTGCACCGCTGGGCGATGCGCTATTGCCCCTGGGTGGGGCTGGAGGGCCGGGACGGCCTGATTCTGGACATAACGGGCGCCGCCCATCTGTGGGGCGGCGAAGCGGCAATGCTTGCCGACATACGCGCGCGGCTCGCTCGTGCGGGATTGTCGGTGCGGTTGGGGGTGGCGGATACGCGTGGCGCGGCCTGGGCCCTGGCGCATTATGGCGAGGGAGTTGCCGCGCCGGGTGACATGCTTACGGCCCTTGATGCCTTGCCGGTTGCGGCATTGCGGTTGGACGAAGATACCATCACCGCGCTGCAACGGCTGGGGCTACGGACGGTGTTCGATCTGGCCAAACGTCCCCGCGCGCCGCTGACCCGCCGGTTCGGCCCGGATTTGCTCAAGCGGTTGGATCAGGCTTTAGGGAGACAGCCCGAAGAGATCACGCCGATTGCGCCGCCCGCGCATTATGGCGTGCGCATGACCTTGCCCGAACCGATCGGACTCGTTGACGACGTGATGGCCGGCGCAGCGCGCCTGCTGGACCGGCTCTGCGCCAAACTGCAAACGCAAAACGCAGGCGCCCGCGTGTTGCTCTTGACCCTGCGCCGCGTCGATATGGCAAGCCAACAGGTCGAGTTGCGGCTGGCCCGCGCGCTGCACGACCCCGACCGAATCCTGTCGCTGTTCGAGCGTGGAGTCTCCACCGTCGAGGCGGGTTACGGCATCGATCAACTGCGTGTCGAGGCGATAGAGGTCGAGCCGCTCCCGCCCCAGCAGATCAACCATGTCGCCGCCGAGAACAAAGACCGGCTCGACGACCTGATTACCAAGATCGGCACCCGGATCGGTTTGGAGAATATCCAGCGCTTCCTGCCCGCCGACAGCCATATCCCGGAACGCAGTTTCATCATCGCGCCCGCCGCTTACTCCGAACCGGAAGGAGGATGGGGGAGTCCGCGTCCCCGCCCCTTGCGCCTGTTCCCGCCCGAGCCGATTGACGGCACCGGGCCGCATCCGCCGACCCGCTTTCGCTGGCGGCGCATGGCGCTGACCACCGCGCGCGCCACGGGGCCGGAACGCATTGCGCCCGACTGGTGGCTGCAGGATCGAAACTGGCACTCAGGTCTGCGCGATTACTGGCAGGTCGAGACGCGCCAGGGACGGCGATTATGGCTGTTTCACACGCCGCAACATCCCGGCTGGTTCGTGCAAGGGGAATTCGCGTGACCGAGACGAATCCCGATCGACGCCAGACCGAAACGCCAGATCGCAATCTACCGGCCGGTCCCAAGGCCGGACCGGGCTATGCCGAGTTATGCGTGACCTCCAACTTCACCTTCTTGAAAGGCGCTTCACACCCGGAAGAACTCGTCATCCGCGCGGCGGAAATAGGACTGGAGGCCATTGCCGTCACCGACTGGAATTCATTGGCGGGAGTGGTGCGCGCCTATACGGCATTGAAGGAACTGCGCCGCAAGGCCGAGGAAGCGATCCGGGTCCGGTCCAGACATCGCGTCGATTCATGCTCACGCCAGGAAGTCGGCACGCCCCAACAGATTGATCGACCGGACACGATCCATCTGCCCAAGCTGATCGTGGGAGCAAGGCTGGTGTTGCGTGACAGCCCGGTCCATTGGCTTGCTCTGCCCACCGATCGCGCGGCCTATCAACGTCTGACCCGATTGCTCACCTTGGGCAAGCGGCGGGCGGAAAAAGGCGACTGCCATCTCGATCGTCAAGATGTGCTGGAAAACGGCGCGGGCATGATCCTGATCGCTTTACCGCAGGGAGAGCTTTCAGAAACGACGCAAGATATCCGGGCCGTCCGGCGCCGCTTTCCCTGTCACGTCTTTCTGGGCGCCGCCCCACGCTATGACGGCAGCGATCAGGCACATCTGACGGCCTGCGACCGGCTGGCGCAGAAAACCTCGGCGCCCATGGTGGCCGTCGGCGATGTGTTGATGCACCGCGCCAGCCGCCGCCAACTGGCCGATGTCCTGACCTGTATCCGAGAGCACATCACCATTGACGAGATCGGCACGCGCGCCCTGCCCAACGCCGAGCGGCGGCTAAAGGGCATCGAGGACATGGCGCGGCTTTTCCGCGATCATCCAGCCGCGCTCCGCCGAACGCTGGAAATCGCCGCAAGATGCAGCTTCTGCCTGAGCGAACTCAGCTATGAATATCCCGACGAGATCGCCGAGGGCGAGGCCCCGCAGGCACGCCTGGAGCGATTGACCCGCGAAGGACTGGCCAAGCGCTGCCCGAACGGCATTCCCGACCGCTACCGTGCCCTGGCGGAAAAGGAGCTGGCCCTGGTCGAGGAACTGAAATTTCCCGCCTATTTCCTGACCGTGCATGACATCGTGGCCTATGCCCGAAGTCGCGACATCCTGTGCCAAGGGCGCGGATCAGCCGCCAATTCCATCCTGTGCTGGGCGCTTGGCATCACCGATGTCAGCCCCGATCAAATCTCCATGGTCTTTGAGCGTTTCGTGTCGAAATACCGGGGCGAACCTCCCGACATCGACGTCGACTTCGAACACGAGCGCCGCGAGGAGGTGATCCAGCACATCTACGAGACATACGGCCGCCACCGCGCCGGGCTCTGCGCCACGGTGATCCATTTCCGCTCCCGCGCCGCGATCCGCGAGGTGGGCAAGGTCATGGGGCTGAGCCAAGACGTAACGGCCAGCCTGTCGGGGCAAATCTGGGGCATGTCGAATGGCGGTGCCGATCCCGACCGCATCCGGGAACTGGGTCTCGACCTGACCGACCGGCGACTCGCTCAGACGATCCGCCTCATCGGCGAGATCATCGGCTTTCCCCGACATTTGAGCCAGCATGTCGGCGGCTTCGTCATCACCAAGGGCCGGCTGGACGAACTCTGCCCCATCGAGAACGCCGCCATGGAAGATCGCACCGTGATCGAATGGGACAAGGACGACATCGACACTTTGGGCATTCTCAAGGTCGACGTATTGGGCCTTGGAATGCTGACCTGCGTACGCAAGGCTTTCGATCTGATGGAGCGCTATGAAAGACACCCCTTGACCATCGCCACCGTGCCACAGGAAGACGAAACCACCTACGACATGCTCTGTCGCGCCGATGCTATCGGCGTCTTCCAGGTGGAAAGCCGGGCACAGATGAACTTCCTGCCCCGGATGCGCCCTCGGACCTTTTACGATCTCGTCATTGAGGTCGCCATTGTCCGTCCCGGCCCGATCCAGGGCGGCATGGTCAAACCCTATATCAAGCGGCGGCAGGGACTGGAAAAACCGGAACCGTTCGGCCCCGCATTGGAAGAAGTCACGAAACGAACGCTCGGCGTGCCGCTGTTTCAAGAACAGGCGATGCAGATCGCCGTGGTCGGGGCTGGGTTCACGGCGGAAGAAGCGGATCACCTGCGCCGCTCCCTCGCCTCGTTCCGGCGCATGGGCACGATTGGCCAATTCAAGGACAAGTTCATCCAAGGCATGCTCGATAACGGGTATGATCCTGAGGTCGCCGAGCGATGCTTCGGACAGATCGAGGGCTTTGCCGATTACGGCTTTCCCGAAAGCCACGCGGCCGCGTTCGCCATGCTGGCCTATGTCTCGGCCTGGCTGAAATGCCACTATCCGGCGGTCTTCGCCTGCGCGCTTTTGAACGCCCAGCCGATGGGGTTCTATGCACCCGCCCAGATCGTGCGCGATGCCCGCGAGCACCGTGTGGAAGTGCGTCCCATTTGCGTGAACAACAGCGCTTGGGACAACACGCTGGAACGCCGCCCCGATGGCGCATTGGCGCTGCGCCTTGGCTTTCGCCAGATCAAAGGGTTCAAGGAAGACGACGCGGACCAGATCGTCGCCGTGCGGGGCAATGGCTACCCCGACGTGCAGGTGTTCTGGTTGCGAACTCAGATCGCGCCATCCGCACTTGAACGCCTGGCCGAGGCCGATGCCTTTTCGGATTTGGGGTTGTCGCGGCGCGAGGCGCTTTGGCAGGTCAAGGCTATCCGCGCGCAGACCCCGCTGCCGCTCTTCGACAACCCGATCGAGGGCGAGGGCATCCACGAACCCGACGCCAAACTGCCCGCCATGCATCTGGGCGAGGAAGTGGTGGAGGACTACGTCTCCATGCGCCTGTCCCTGCGCGCCCATCCAATGGAACTGCTGCGCTCATCGATGCCGGGACTCACCCCTCATGCGAAGCTGCCCGACGCGCCGCTTGGCCGGACCAGCGTGTGCGGCCTTGTCATCACACGTCAGCGTCCGGGCACGGCATCCGGCGTGATCTTCATTACGCTGGAGGACGAAACCGGCGTATCCAATGTGGTGGTTTGGCCCAAAGTGTTTGAAAAATTCCGGCGGCAGGTCATGGGCGGGCGGCTTTTGCGCGTCACCGGCTATCTCCAGCGCGAGGGCATCGTCGTCCATCTGATCGCGCAAAAGGTCGAGGATATGTCCCATCGCCTGTCCGATCTGGGCCACCCGCTGGACGGCGCCATTGGCATCACGCTGCCCCAGGCCGATGACGCGCCGCGGCCGATACAGGTCAAATCAACCGTTCGCCATCCCCGCGAACAGGCCAAACGCCTCTTCCCCAGCCGCGACTTTCATTAGAGCCATCTGTGAAGAGATTGGATCAATTCTGTTTCTCGTCCGGGGTGGCGATCCAGGAGGAGAAGCGCGCGGTGCGTAGCGGGACTACGGACAAGCGCTTCGACATAGTGGGCGCCCGCCGGACGGAAACCCAAAGGGCCGGGCCGTTTGGCCCAATGCCGTCGAT
>JANQPO010000023.1 GCA_028289445.1 Tepidamorphaceae bacterium | reverse complement strand
GCCGGTTGCGGCGATCAGGTCGGCATTGCCGGCCGCATCGACCTCGACCGCAAGCGTCGAGCCGGCGTTGAAGGCGACATCGCCGTTGACGTTGATCGTGCCGATCGAGGCGCCGGGCGCCACCGTACCGCCGGCATTGACGATCAGCCCGCCGACGGTGAAGTTGCCGCCCAGCGTTCCACCGTTGACCGTGAAGGGTGCAGGCGTCGCCCCGGAGAATGTCCACGTTCCCCCGATCACCTGGAAGATCTCAAAGTTGCGGAACTGCCCCGTCATCGCACTGACGCCGTCGATGGCATCCAGATTGAAGTTCCCCGGAACCCCATTGCCGTTGAACCGCAACGTGTCAGTGCCGCCGAAGCCGAGAACATTGCCGTTGATCGCAAAGCCCGGGTTAACCTCCAGGATGTCGTTTGTTCCGGCGGGATCAAAGCCAATCGCCCCACCGCCGCCGCCATTGACCGTGCCCGCCACCGTGACATGGGCCGCGCCGCGACGATTGTCGATGGCGAAGTCGTTCATCGTCATACCGGTGCTGGTCACCGACGCGCCGCTCTGAACCATCACTGTCGAGATCCCGGTCCCCAGGTTTCGCAGGTAAACGCCGTCGGCCATTGTACCGGTGACGTTGCCGGTGACCGTCACCGCAATCTTACCGGCACCGGTGCCAAAGTGTTGTGCAGAAATACCGATTCTACCGGAGGCATGCGCGGCCTGGATCGTGACGTCGTTAACGTTGGCAGCGTTGCTCTGTAACGCAACAATGCCAGCAATATTGGTACCGGTCACGATGCCGGTGGTCGTGATCGATATTGCACCAGAGCCTAAATTTCGAGCAAAGACACCACGACTCGCACTACTGACACTCGCCGTTTGAACCGTCACATTGCCCGTGCCCATGCCCATGAGGTTAGTTTGACCAGCATAAACGCCTACGGAGCTGTTGGTGCCCGTTACATTGCCAGTGGTCGTTACAGTGACCCCACCCGTTCCTGAATTAGCGGCAATGACGCCTTCTGTCCCGCCCGTGACATTCGCGGCCTCAACCGTCACATCGCCGGTGGCCATGGCATTTGTTTGAAGAGCAACAATGCCGGTACGGAGCGTGCCTGTCGCATTGCCAGTCGTCGTGACGGAGACCCCGCCGGTGCCGCTATTTCGCGCAAGGATGCCATAAAAGCCACCAGTGACGTTGGCGGCGTGGATGGTCAGGTTGCCGGTCCCGGCCATTTGGTTCTGGAGCGCAAAAATGCCGGTACGCGCTGTACCGGTCACGCTGCCCGTGGTCGTGATCGACATGGCGCCGGTGCCGAAATTGGTCGTGCGAATACCATAATTCCCGCCGGTGATGGTCGCGGCGGTCTCAATCGTCACCGATCCGGGCGTCGTGGTCGGCATGTGATTGTCGGTGCTGTCGACGCGAAGGCCGTAATCGTTTGCGACGATCGTCGTAATCGTCGTGACCGGATCGATGAAGCGGAGGGCGCCATCACCATTGATGTCGATACCGTGGGCGCCTGGGGTGGCACTGGTGTCGATGTTCAACGTGCCGGTCGTCGTCACGTTGGCGTTGGGGGCCATGATGTCCTGCTCTGTGGTGCTCAGGCCCGTGCAAACAAAGTTCGCCCCGCCTGTGTTGTCACAGACGACTTGGGCATAGGCGCTGCGGCCATAGGCCATCAGCGTTGCCGCCATGACCGACGCCGTGGCCAGAAGCTGGCGATTGCGCCGCACCTGATGCGCTTTAGTATCCTTGCCGGACGAACTCGGTGAACCCATCACACACCCCCGTAACCCTGCCAATCGCAGGTGACCCTACGCTAACCTTTTGTAAAGATTTCAAGTCCGGAGTCCATGCATCGCTCAGAGGAATGCCGCGTGTAGCCAAGCTCTGAGCCAAAGTTTGCCCCTGCGTGTGCTTTCAGCGTCACACCGTAACGGGTGTATCCGCCGCCAGATCGCTATAACTGACGGAATGTTTCGATCGGGCGGAACACGCAGAAACAAGTGATCTGTCACGACAGCAAGTTAAGAAGCTGGTGCCCCAACGTCAGCTAGTAGTCAGAAGCTGACACGCGCCGATAGTTGCCAGAGTCTCGTTTGGGCTCGGAGTCGACATCCGCGCTTGACGGTTCGTGGCTGCAAACCGGACAGAAAGAATAGCCCAACTGAGGACTGAAGTGCCGACTGGTTTTGGCGGCGATGCGGCTGTTAGGACTTATCGTCGCGCTATCGCCCCGAACATCATTTCTCCCACCGTTGTCGCCGCCAATGTGTCGCGCTCTTTGATCAAGCGCTGCTCGAGCGTTTCAACATCCATTTCAGCTTTTGTAGCCACCCCTGCCGCCTCGATCCGGTTCGCCATGGCCCCGACGATCGCGGCCGTCTGCCCGATATGCGACGGCGTCAGCACGACAGCCTCAGCGCAGATGTCGATTTGCGAGAAGCCCGCAGCGGACAAAAGACCGTAGAGAGCGAATCCGGTGCGCGTATTTGCCCCTTCGGCTCGTACAGTGTCCCACATCCAAGCGCGTGCTTGCTCATAAAGCGGAAGCATCTCGTTTGAGTGCAGGATCGAGGCGTCATGCTCATGAAGAATCAAGCAACCGCCGGGCCGAAGCATCGAGCGAATTGACGACACAGCTTCGACTTGGTTCGCCAAATACATAAGGACTCGGCGACATGTGACAACGTCGAACTGATGCTCTGCCTCCGCCAAGTCTTGGAGGTCGCTTTCGACGAATGACACATTTTTTAGACCTTCATCATCGGCTCTCCGACGAGCCATACTGAGAACTGATGCGTTCACATCGATTCCGAGAACGTCCCCATCCTCACCGACCGCCTTCGCCAAACGGAGCGTTACGTCGCCGCTCCCGCAGCCGACATCCAAGGCCTTCGATCCATTTGGAATGCCAGCTTGCCGAAGCAAGCGCTCTGTAAACGATCCACCAACATCCATGGGCTTAGAGCTCTCTTTTCGATAACCAGACATCGAAATTGCGGAAGCTGTAAAACAAGCGCGACCAACGCGCCACCCGGTGAACTTGTGACGTTCGGGCACGCAATCCAACGTCCACCAAGGGGCTCGGAACCCAACGTTCGAGACATGCTAGGAACTGGCGGCGAAGCTGCCGTTAGCTCGTCGGACGAACTCGGCTCACTGCCGCCTTTCGCGCCTCGTACGCGGTCCTCAGACGCTTGGGCCCTTCGTGCAGACGCGAAATTCGCGCACGGCCGGAGCCGCGCCATCCAGAGGCACGGCAACGGCCCGGTCGCCGAGCAGTGCCGTGGCAGTATGGTTGAACTCGAGCCCGTTCAGAACATTGCCGAAGCCGCTATCGGTGACTGTCAGGGTTGTGCCGCCCCCCGAGATCACGTGCCGGTCGGTTGTGATCGTGTTGCCGCGCGGGCCGTCGAAACGCATCGCGAAGATTGGGCCTTGCGGCCAGGGACGTGCTGGAGTGATCGCGATGGAGTATTCCGGGATCGCCGGATCGTAGGTGACACGCACGGAAGCGTTCTCACTGTCGTGGACCAGCTCGCAAATGCGGCCCGACTTGGCCTCCCACGCCAGCGCTGGCGCGGTAGTCAGCAAGAGAACGGCAAGGACACGCAACATGCGGACCGGTATATCAGATCGCGAAACTTTGCGTATCGGAAATGAGTGAGAGGCGGTGCGGCTGAAACTGGCGGCAAGATGCGCGGTCAAATTTCTCATGGCGAAATAATATTTCGAAAATTATTGCTTCGAGCCTGTGAGTTTGCAACGTTGCTGCTTGAACAACGGAATATGCCCGCAAGCACGCCGGTTCGCTGCGCTGCGAGAGAAACTGCAAAGACCGATCTGATGTATGATCTGCTGAAAGGCGTTCGCGTCCTAGATCTGACCTCGGTTGTTCTGGGACCATTCGCAACCCAGTACCTTGGGGACTTCGGGGCCGATGTGATCAAGGTCGAGCCTCCTTCTGGGGACATTTTTCGGCAGGTACAGCCGTCGCGGTCCGAAGGCATGGGTGCCGGTCATCTGGCTTTCAATCGAAACAAGCGGGCGATCGGGCTGAACCTGAAAGCAGCGGATGATCACGCGCGGCTTATGGCACTTTTGAAGGATGCGGATGTGCTTGTGCACAATATGCGTCCGGCAGCAGCCAAGAGGCTCGGACTCGATCCAGAAGCGCTACGCGCAACCTACCCACGACTTGTCTATTGTGTTTCGACCGGCTACGGCAGCAGAGGCCGATATGCCGACCTGCCTGCCTATGATGACATTATTCAAGCCGCCTCGGGCATTGCGCATGTGAACGCCTACGCAGATGGTGCGCCACGTTTTCTGCCCACCATTCTATGCGACAAGATCGGTGGCCTTCATTTGGCGATGGCGGTGCTGGCGGGCGTCTTACAGCAGACGAGAACCGGCAAAGGATGTGCAATCGAGGCGCCCATGTTTGAGGGCTTGGTGTCGTTCCTGATGGCCGAGCATCTTTCAGGTGAGACGTTCCGCCCGCCTAAAGGGAACATAGGCTACAACCGCATTTTGTCGGAGCATCGCAAGCCCTATGCGACCAAAGACGGTTTTCTTAGCGTCTTGCCCTACAACGGCAAGCACTGGGCCGATTTTCTCAATGTCGTTGGCAGAGAGGATCTGGCCCAAGCGGATTGGGTGCAAAACGCTGGCCAGCGCAGTGAACGTGTCGGGGAGCTTTATGCAGTCGTCGCCGCAGTGATGCCGGAACGATCTACGGCTGACTGGATAACGCTTCTGCGCGAACTGGACATTCCCTGCTCGGCGGTCAATTCCTTTGACGATCTTCTGAGCGACCGGCATCTCGCCGATGTCGGCCTGTTTCAGGACATCGAGCACCCTAGTGAAGGGTCCATCCGGGCGATCCGCTCGCCGTTTTGGGTGGAAGGTGCAGCAGAACTTCCCGACAAACCGGCCCCTGAATTATTGCCGTCTGACGCCGATATCACATGGGCGGAGCGCTAACGCCTAGCGACCAAGCGCTTCGAGTACATCATCCGTGGTCGTGATGTACGACAGCGTGGGCAACATCTTTTCCATCGCCCATTTGTGGTTGTCCTCGTCGTTACCGGCGCAGCAATCGCTGACGATGAATACGCGGTAACCGATGTCGCTGGCATGCCGCGCCGTGGCCTCGACCACGTAGTTCGTCCAAAGACCAAAAATCACCAGAGTGTTCACGTCCGCATTGATCAGCGCCTGGCCCAAATTGGTCGTGAGGAACGGATCGACACAGGTTTTGTTCAACACCAACTCGCCCGGCAGAGCTGCAACGCTTTCGTGGAGTTGCGCGCCCTCGGTGCCGATCACCATGGATTTCTGGCTGCGCACCATGATCCAAAGCGGATTGTCCTTCGGAATGTCCTTGAAGTCTTCGCGCACCGAAGCCGTGACATGGATGATCTCGGATCCTGCCTTGCGGCCCGCGTCGAGGATCGCGGCCATTCGATCCAGCATCCCCGAACCAAGAACGCCTTTGGTGTTGTTCACGAGGTCATTCTGCACATCCAACGTGATCACCGCGGTGCGCTTCGGATCCAATTCCATTGCTCATTCTCCGTGTTTAGCGAGCACAGGCCCGAGTCTGAAAGCTTGCCCGACATGAGGGTTGCAAAGCCGAACTCAAAGTGCAATTATTTTCTGAAATAATGTTTCGTACAGCGAAACGATAGGAGGAATGATCGTGACCCTTTGGAAAAGCGGCACTGCCGCATTGGCCTTGGCCGTATCGCTTGGGCTTGCCGGTCCATCGGCTCAAGCGGAGACTTTCAACGTCAACGTGGCCTCGGGTTCTCCACCCGTCGTCCCCTGGGTCAAGCTGATTTCAGAGGTGTTCATACCGGAAGTGAATGCACGGCTTGGCGACGAGCACACAATCAATTGGATCGAATCCTATAGCGGGACCGTCGCGAAAGTCGGTGGTGTTCTGGAAGCCGTTGAGTCGGGCTTGGTCGAGATGGGGCAGGTCTATGCGATCTTTGAGCAGGACAAGCTGATCCTTCAGAACATCACCTATATGACGCCTTTTGGCAGTGACGATCTTGAGCTCGTCACCCGCATGATTGGTGAATTGCACGAAGAGCATCCGGCCTTGACCCAGGCATGGCAGGACAACGGGCAAGTCTTCATCGCACCCATTGGGCTGGACACACACTATCTGGCGACGAACTTTCCAGTAGCCTCGATCGACGACCTGCAAGGGCGCAAGATCGGAGGCGCAGGCACGATTGCGAATTGGCTGAACGGTGTCGGTGCCACGGCGGTCGATGGCAACTTCTCGGTTCACTACAACAACATTCAGACCGGCGTGTATGATGGACTTTTGAATTTCTCCTCCGGCATCTTTCCCAACAAGTTACACGAAGTCGCACCGCAACTAACCCGGGTGGACTTCGGGGCGCAATTCGTCGGCGCGCTGACGATCAACGCCGACACATGGAACAGTTTCCCAGAAGAGGTTCAGACAGCTTTCCTGGAAGCCGGCGAGGTCTACCGGCTAAAGGTCTCCAAGGCCTTGCAGAACTTTGCGGCGATCGCCGAAGGCAAGATGGTTGAGCAAGGCGCGACACAATCGCGTCTTTCGCCCGAAGAGCGCCAACGCTGGGCGACTGCTCTGCCGGACCTTGCCGCTGATTGGGTCGATCGCGCGGAAAGCCGGGGTTTGCCCGCGCAGGAAGTCCTGGATGCCTGGATGGCCAAGCAGGCGGAGAACGGTGTCGAGCTTGTTCGTGAATGGGGCAAGTGACGACTTGCCAAAGTCTTAGGTGCATGATGCCGAAGACCACCTGCTTCTCCGGCGGATCGAAGAGCCAGTCTGATGATTGATACACCGACACAAATCCCGATACGTGTATCTGCCAGCATCCCGAACAAGACCCGAGCGGATATCACCGCGCGTCAATTCACTCTGGTTTGCGATGAGCCGCCCGAACGGCATGGCAACAATGAGGGGATGCTCCCGCTGGAGGCGTTTCTTGCGGGCTATGTGGCCTGCAGCAATGTCATCATGAACATGATCGCCGCCGAAATGCACATTGCCTTCTCGGGCATGTCGCTGAAGGCCGTGGGATATCTCGATCCTCGCGGATACACGGGCGCAGAACAGCTTGCTGCCCCGTTTGCACGGCTCCGATTGATCATTACAGGCAAGGTCAGCGGCGAGACGGATCGACTTAACGACCTGAAATCTCAACTCCGCTGGCGCTGCCCCGCCGCCGCAACCTTCATTTCTGCAGGCACCGAAGTCGAGGAAGTCTGGGAACTGGTGGTGGAATGAAGTCGGAGCCGGGCGTCTCTTGGGTTGGCCGCGCCATGGCTGGTCTGAACGGCATCGGCTCGGTCCTGATCCTGGCCATGGCGGTGTTGATCTGTGCAGACATTGTCAGTCGGAGTTTCTTCGGCAAGCCTGTAGCGGGTGTCGCCGAGATGATCCGGCTTTCCATTGTCGCTGTGGTGTTCTTGCAGGTTGGCCAGGCGGTGCGGGCTCACGCCCTGGCGCGGACCGAACTGCTGACGAACACGCTTGAGAAAAGGTCTCCGCGATTCGCAGCCCTTCTACAGGCGGTCTATGCTCTGGTCGGCGCTTCCTTCTTTGCGATCCTGGTCTATGGCGTCTGGTTTAAACTGGTCGATGCCTGGACCTCGGATGAGCATGCCGGTGTGTATGGCCTGTTTGTCGCTCCGGTTTGGCCGGTCTATGCGGTGATCGTGCTGGGCAGCTTTGCGGCGGGCATTCAGTTTCTCATTCATTTGGTTGGCCACCTGTCCCAAGCGTTTGGAGCACAGGGTGATACCCCATGAGCGGGCTGGAGATCGGGCTGATCTCGGTCGCTGCCATTGTCGGGCTGATCTACATGGGCATGCATGTCGCCATTGTGTTGGCGTCCGTGTCCTTCATCGGCCTTTGGGTTTTCAAGGGCAAGTTCGCGCTGTCCGTCACGCTGCTGACGCAGGCGGTGACTGAATCGATTTCCTCGTATGCTTTTGGTGTCGTGCCGCTCTTTGTCCTGATGGGGCTGCTTGTCGGCAAAGCCGATATCGGGCGCGACACCTTCCGTGCCGCCAATCACTTCCTGCATCGTATTCTGGGCGGGTTGGGGATCGCCACAGTCATTGCCAATACCGCGTTCGCAGCGGTCACCGGGATATCCATCGCCTCCGCCGCGGTCTTTACCCGCGTCGCGGTACCGGAAATGCTTCGCTTGGGCTATCAGCCACGCTTCGCCGTTGGCGTGGTCACAGGCAGTTCGGTGCTTGGCATGCTGATACCACCAAGCCTTCTGCTTATCGTCTACGCTCTCGTCGCCGAGCAGTCGGTTGGCGCCATGTTCGTGGCGGGAATCGTGCCGGGGCTGCTTCTGGCAGCAATCTTTTGCAGCATCATCGCCGGAATGGCTCGGTTGTCTCCGCGCCGCGTCTTCAAGAGAAAGGCCGAAGCCAAAGATCGCGAAGATCTGTCGAACGCCCAAGCCTTGATGCTGCTCTTGCCGCTTATCGCACTGATTGGACTGGTGCTGGGAGGCATATATGGCGGCTTCTTCACACCAACCGAGGCCGGTGCGGCCGGTGTCGCCGGGGCGTTCATCATCGCGCTTCTGCGCCGCCGCCTGACCTGGCCTTCCTTTTGGGAAACCCTGTTGCAGGCCGGGCAAATCACGGCCTCAATCTCGCTTTTGGTCATTGGTGCCACGGTCTACAGCCGCATGGTGTCGATCATGGGGCTACCAAATGCCCTGGCAGATTATGTCTCGACAGCGGAGCTGTCGTTCCTTGTCCTGATCCTGATCTATGTCGCTATCGTCATCGCGCTCGGAACGTTGATCGACGCAATCTCGATCATCCTGATCATGATCCCGATCTTCCTTCCCCTGGTCAGCGCTTTCCCGGCGGCTGATCCCATCTGGTTCGGTATCCTAACGGTGATCGCGGCCGAGATTGGCCTTTTGACACCGCCCATGGGTCTCTCGGCCTACGTGGTCAAATCCAGTTTGGACAATCCTGACATTTCGCTTGCGGACATCTTCCTAGGCACCATGCCTTTCGTTCTGGGCATGGTGGCGGTTGTTTTGCTCATCGTCGCCTTTCCACAACTTACACAGGTTTTCCAATGACAGCCGCTGTTCCCCACCCGTATCCTCTCATCGAACATCAGGGTGATCTCGACAAATACGGACCGCCCGGGCACGCGGGAACGGTCAACGTGCGCCTTTGCGAAAGGGCCTTCTGCGAGAACTTTGAACTGGTGCTTGGTGAAATTGCCCCCGGCGGTGAAGCCCATAAACACCATCACGAGGTTGAGTATCAGGCCATGTACGTGCTTCAGGGCACCGCTCGCGTAACACTGGCTGAGGACCCTGCCGTCGACTGCCCGCCGGGAACAATTGTGCGCCTGCCGCCCAAGCTCGACCACCATGTCTTGTCACTTGGACCGGAACCGCTAAAGCTCATGATCGTGTACAGCCCGCCGCTGCCGAAACGGAATGATGTACCCGTGAAAGACGACTGAGCCTTGGAAAAGAAGAAGAGCTACCCCCCCATCAATGCCCTGGTCAGAGGGCTGGACCTGCTGACCGAGCTCAACCGGCTGGGGACAGCCAGTGTGGGCTCACTTCATAAAGCCACAGGCATCTCGAAATCGACGATTGTGCGAAATCTGGAGACATTGGAACACGCTGGTTTCGTTGCGCGCCACCAGAAATCTGAAGGCTATGTGGTGACAGCCAAAGTGCTCACGCTCAGTTCGGGCTATGATCAAGGGCAACGCCTAGTTGTCCTGGCAACACCGATCCTGAATGAGTTCCGCGCGACAATGCCTTGGCCAACCGATTTGGCAGTTTTTGATGGCGAAGCCATGGTTATTCTGGAGACGAGCCGCCCCCCAGGAACCTTGGCGCTCAACCGCCCAGTCGGTACGCGGCTATCGGTAACCGACTCAGCGTTGGGGCGGGCCTATCTCGCGCATATCGACGCCGACCACAGGAGTGCCATTCTCGACACGGCTTTGGGCTCTTCCCAGAAGGCCAACCAGCGGGCCAGTTTCGAGAAGAAGTTGCGGCGCTTCGAAAAACAAGGATTTTCCGAGAATGACCGGAGCCTCTCAGAAAGCACCCGCGGTGTCGCCGTTCCCATTCTTCTGGATGGCGAAGTCGTTGCTTGCATTAACTCCATCGTTCTCACCGAGGCGATGAGCATGACCGATGTCATCAAAAGATGCGTCCCACCGTTGCAGAACGTTGCAGCGAAGATCGAACAAGCATTGGTTGCAGATCAATGATGCTTGGTTTGGTCGTATAGATCCCAGAAAAGGGCTGTGTTCGCGTCGCATCCGTCACTTGGCCACCGCAAGACTGCATTTTGGCCTCCGTTGCAACGCACTCAATTCGCTGGAAGGCTTGAGCAAGCCTTACTTGATTGGTCCAGATTGATTGTTGGTGCATGACTGGCCTCTGCGCCATCGGGACGATGGTTTCTGGTGCCGGCGGCTGTAGCCGAGAGCGCTGTGTGGTCATTTAGGGTTGTAGTGCTGCCACCAAGCAATCGCTCGAGCTGCTACGCCAAGATCTCAAAGACAACGAAAGGGTAGGTCTGCTGCTCTCAGACCTAATCGCCGAAGGGTGCGTTACACCAGGAACGATAACAATCACCCTTGATCGCGACGCACTTGCAGAACGCCTAGCTCTCGACGCCCAGCGTCTCGATGTTAGCGCGTTGACGCTCAAAACAGGCTTCACCATGCCCCGCAGCGATCCGCCTAACCCCCGGGAACAAAGCACCATTTGGGCTCAAGACCGCAGCACGCACCACCGTGCAGACTGGCTGGCGGAGAGAGAGGGATTCGAACCCTCGAGACGGTTGCCCGCCTACACGCGTTCCAGGCGTGCGCCTTCGACCACTCGGCCACCTCTCCGTCACGCCAATACGCGGCATCTCAACCGCGCAAGGTGCGCCGCTTTATACCGAAAGGTGCGACCGGCGCAAGGCGAACGCCGGCCAGGCCTTGAGATCAACAAAGTCCTAGCGCAGACTCCGCACCAGTTGAGGCAATGAGATGAATGCCGTGACACGGTTCGTTGCGCGCTGTCTGACGGGTGCTGGTTTCGTCGCTTTAGGCGCCGACGCGCTTTTTTACGCCGAAACCGCGGCGCGACCGCCCTATACGCTGGCCTGGGTCGGCGAACGATCGACCGTGGGCGAAGCCGTGCCGGTCTTGGCTGCCGCAACGGCGACGGGAACCCCGCTTGGCGCGTTGCCCGTCAGTCTCGTCTTGCTTTGGCTCGGCGCGATGTTTTTCGTGGCTGCCGCTCGCCATCGGTAACGAATTGGCGATGTCCTTGAGAATCCGCCGATTTGATCCTATTTCACTTCGAATGGGGTGAAAGGGCTGAAGTGACATGCGGAGTATATTGCGCTGGATCGGCGTCTGGACGCTGGCCGCGGCCTTCATGGCATTGATCGTCGATGGCGTGAATTGGCTGGCGGCCCGATCCTTTGAGACGACGCTTTTGGGCGAGTTCATCTACTGGTTGAGCCCGAGCGGCCTCAACACCACCCAAGCCGTGATCGAGCGCTATACCGCGCCGGTCATATGGGACCCCGTGATGATCAGCATATTGAACCTACCGGTTTGGCTGGCTGGCGGCATTGTCGGCTCGCTGTTGGCTTTTGCCGGCCGGTCTCGTCACAACCCAGCACTCGTTTGAGCCAATCATGAATCTTGGACATATCATGCAAATGTTTGCCCGCAAGCCGATGGAGTTGCCAGGGGAAGCTGACGCACTGCCTGGCCGCGATGCGCCGATCCCGACTGCCGAAACGCACTTCGTGAACGGCCTGATGCTGAAAGGTCCCTACCCAGAGGGCATGGAAACCGTTCTGTTTGGTCTGGGCTGTTTTTGGGGCGCTGAGCGGCTGTTTTGGTCCCTGCCCGGCGTGCACGTTACCGCCGTCGGTTATGCCGGCGGGATCACACCCAACCCGACCTATCAGGAAGTCTGCAGCGGACAGACCGGGCACAATGAAGTGGTGCTGGTCGTTTATGATCCCAACGCCATTTCGTTCAAGGCGCTCTTGAGGGCTTTCTGGGAGGGCCACGATCCCACGCAAGGCATGCGTCAGGGCAATGACGTCGGCACGCAGTACCGCTCCGGTATCTATGTTTCAGGTGCGGACCGTCAGGCGGTCGCCGAAGCATCGCGCGCCGATTATGCCGCCCAGCTCGCAGAGGCAGGATATCCACCGATCACCACGGAAGTTCTCGATGAACAGCCGCTTTATTTCGCCGAGGATTACCACCAGCAGTATTTAGCGAAGAACCCTGGCGGTTATTGCGGCCTTGGCGGAACAGGCATCGCCTGCGCGCAGCCGAGCTGAGCGACCGTTAGAGCCTTCTGTAAACAGGTTGAGCCATTCTGCCGGAGCAGGTTTGGCTCAACCTGTTTACAGAAGGCTCTAGTTCGCGGGGCGCCGCGGCGGCAAGGGGACATTGACCGGGCCAATCCGCGACTCGGCACTCGCAAAGCGTGATGGCGTGCCGTCCGGCGAAGGGGCTTCGATAACCTCCGTGCACGCCTTCGGCAACTGTGCGAGCGTGACCGGGCGCGGTTTCTTGGCCGGCTTCTTAGACGGCTTCGCAGCCGGTTTCGGCGGTGCCCAGGGCTCCGGCCCCAGCCACCAGGCCAGCGCTTCGCCACAGCCGTCGCCCGCCGGCGGCGGGTTCTGGTTCTTGCAGCCGACATAGCCGGACGGGCACGTCAGCCGAACGTGGAAATGGTAGTGGTGACCGTACCAGGGCCGGATCTTGCGCAGCCATAGCCGGGCCTTGCCGGTCCCTGCCCCGTCCCATTCGCACAGCTGATTCTTGATCGCCGGATGAACGAAGATGCGCGCCACTTCGGGATAGGACGCCGCCCGCTTCAGGATACGCGCGTGCTTTTCTCTCCAAACCCGAGGATCGATCTCTATCGTCCCCTTCTTCAGCACCGACGTCGTTGACATCCGTTCGCGGCGCAGGCGGCTCAGACGTTGTTTCGGCATCTCCGTCAACCAAATGTCGGCATCAAGCCCGATCTGGTGTGAGGCATGGCCAAAAAGCATGGGTCCACCGCGTGGCTGTGCGAGATCACCAACAAGAAGCCCGCGCCAATCGCCGGCTTCCGCCGCGTCCTTCGCCAGGCGCTCAAGGTAGCGGATCAGCACCGGGTGACCCCAATAGCGATTGCGCGACAGCCGCATTGCCTGCCAGTGGGGTCCATCGACCGCCAGGGGCTGACCGCCTGAAAGACACCCGCGCGCATAGGTGCCGATCGCGCGCGCCTTTAGATCGGCCGGTTGGGGTGCGTTGCCGAACAGGTCCTTCGCGGGTGTCTGCGCGCCAACATCACCGGCAGCGATGGCGGCTAGGGTGACGATTGCGGTTCGAAGCGCCGTTCGGCCTGTGAGCACGGTGACAGTCCTCCCGTGATTTGCCGCTATGGTAAACGTCCCCGTGGCGATTACAAACAGCGGAAAAGGGCGGTTCTTACAGTGACGAACGCCATCGGGTCACGTCCACGCCACCGCGGCTGAGACAAAGTGAAGACCCTGCGGGTTTACACTTCGTTAAGCTTAAAAGATACTGAAGCGGTCAGGGTGGGCTGAAGCAAAGGCGGCCACTTCAGTCGGTCGCCATAGTGTTGATCCGAGTGTGGAGTGGGGCATGCGACGCATTTTCTTTTCCGTGTTGTTTTCGGCTGCAATAGCCGTCGCAACGACAGGTTTTTCTACAATGAGCCAGGCGGCTTCGGTCGTCGCCAAGGTGGATTTGTCGCGCCAGACGATGAACGTCTATGTGCACGGCAAGCGCCGCTATACCTGGCGGGTTTCGACCGCGCGGCGCGGCTATGTCACGCCGACCGGGTCCTATTCGGTGAAGCGGATGCACACCATGTGGTATTCGCGCAAATACCACATGTCGCCAATGCCGCATTCGCTGTTTTTCAAGGGCGGTTACGCGGTGCATGGTACCGACGCGATCAAATCGCTCGGCCGGCCGGCGAGCCATGGCTGCATCCGGTTGCATCCCACGAACGCCAGGAAGCTGTTCCAGCTGACTCGTCGCTACGGGCCGGGTAACACGCGCATCAAGATCGTTCGCTAGAACCTGGCCTCTTAGATCAAGTTGAGGCCGTGCGAACCGCACGGTCTCGCCACCGGCATCTCTGCGCGCTATACCGTTTCAAACAATTTATGCGGAGCGCGGCGATGGCTGAATGGCGTGTTTATCTCTCCGGCGAAATCCATACGGATTGGCGCGAGCGAATCGTGGATGGCACCGAAAAGGCGGGCCTGCCAGTCACCTTCTCAGCTCCTGTGACCGATCACGGCGCAAGCGACGATTGCGGCGTCGCCATTTTGGGATCCGAGCCCGATCCGGTCTGGCACGATCGCAAGGGCGCCCAGGTCAACGCCATCCGGACGCGGACCCTTATTGAGAAAGCTGACATCGTCGTTGTCCGGTTCGGTGAAAAGTATCGTCAGTGGAACGCCGCGTTCGACGCTGGCTATGCCGCAGCTCTCCGCAAATCGTTGATCATCCTGCATCCGGCCGAGCATCGTCACCCGCTCAAAGAGGTCGATGCGGCCGCCGACGCAGTCGCCGAGACACCGGAGCAGGTGGTGGCGATTTTGAACTACGTCATCAACGGCACCTTGCCGGACCGCGCCGCGATCGCGGCGGAATAGAGGATGGGCAAGGCCGTTGCGGTCGTCCTGGCAGTGGCGATGATCGTTCACCTGATCCGTCCACTCGGTCTGCCCGGTCTCAAGCGACGCCAGGACGCCTGGAAAATTGCCGTCCTGGCGTTCGCCGTCGTTATCGTCATCGCCGGTCTGCGCCCAAACTGATCAAGCCGGCCGTCGCCGACGCGTCCGGCGCCGCGTCATCTTCAAACCATCGAGCACATTGCGCGACAATAGCGTGATGTTGACCGCGCCCGCGATCAGTTCGACCGCCTGAACCGTGTAGAACCAGACATCGAAATGCCCATCGCCGGCCCGCCAGGCGAGAAAGACGGCAGATGGCAGCAAAACCCCAAGGCCGTTCATTGCGATCAGCTTCATGCGTGCCGTCTTACGGGCAATGACCGGTCCCGTGCGACCCCGCGCCAGCGAGAACCCCGATGCGCCGGCGATCGCCATCGAGGGGATGAGCACGAGCATGGCCCGCAGGATCGATTGCTTGACGAACGCGATGTCCGCCGGGCTGCCTAAAAGCTCGACGGAAACGGTCGAAACCCAGAACGAGATGATGCAAAGAAGCGCCACCGCACCGGCGAGCGCATGAATTTTCGTTTTCATCGGAACAATCCCCATTTTAAATAGCATACTATATATATAATTTGCATAGCACGCTATTCAAGCGTAAGTTTCGCCATGCCCTTCGAGAAATCGCGATCCGCCGGCTATCTCGCTAATCACATGGCTCGTCTCTTCGCGCACGGTCTCGCGCAGCGCATCAAGCCGCTCGGTCTGGCGCCGGCCCAGTTCATGACCCTCTTGGAGTTGTGGCGCGAAGACGGCTTGACGCAGGGCGAGCTTGTTGCGCGGCTCGATGTCGAACAGGCGACCATGGCCAACACGTTAACGCGCATGGCCCGCGACGGGTTGATCGAGCGCCGTCCGCATCCGACCGATGGCAGAGCGCAATCGATCCACCTGACCGACAAAGCCATTGCGCTTGAGGGACCGGCAACCGCCGCGGCAGCCGCTCAAAACGATGTCGCCCTAGCCGGGCTTTCGGAAGAGGAACGCTCGGTCTTCCTCGACACGATGAACACAGTTATTCATGCTATGAAATCCGCGCCAATGCCGAAGTGAAGACCCTGGCTGGGCGCCTCTGGCGGAGACCCCAAAACCATGCAGTTCTTTCAAAACGGCGATGTCTCATTGCATTATCAGACCATTGGCGCGCCAGAGGGACGACCCGTGCTCGTCTTCTCGAACTCGCTGGGTACCGACTTCCGCATCTGGCGAGATGTCATCGTCCGGCTTGCCGGCGACGCAGCGATCGTGACCTATGACAAGCGCGGCCACGGCCTCTCCGACCTCGGCTCCACGCCCTATGCGCTCGACGATCATGTGGGCGATCTGGAGGCGCTGATGGATCATCTGGCGATATCCAATGCCGTCATCTGCGGCCTGTCCGTCGGTGGCTTGATCGCACAAGGGCTTTATGCGCGCCGGCCCGACCTTGTGTCGATGCTGATCCTGTGTGACACGGCGCCAAAGATCGGGGACGCCACCCTTTGGAACGACCGTATCGCGGCTGTGGAAAGCGGCGGGATAGCTGCGATTGCCGATGGCATCCTGGAACGCTGGTTCACCGCGAGGTTCCGAGACCCGAGCAATGCGGATTTTGCCGGCTACCGCAACATGCTGGTGCGCCAGCCGGCCGAGGGCTATGCGGCAACGAGTGCGGCAATCCGAGATGCCGATTTGACCGAAGACGCGCGTCGGATTGCCGTACCGACCCTGTGCGTCGTGGGTGACGAGGATGGCGCGACGCCACCCGACCTTGTCGCCGCCATGGCGCGGCTCATTCCAGACGCCAATTATCAGCTGATCGCCGACTGCGGCCATATTCCCTGCGTCGAGCAGCCCGAGATCCTCGCCGAGACCATCAAAGCATTCCTCGCCGCCAATCATTCGGGCCAGTAATCCACCGCCGGCGCGGGCACTACCGCCAACACTCCCTTAACGGGTCATCGCTAGCATCCGAGACCGGACTGGACGGGCCGCGCAATCGACGGCGGCGCAGGAGATTCCTATATCGATGCGGTCGATACGCGTACGCCTAATCGTAGCGATGCTGTCGCTGATCGTCATGCTGACGATCGTGCTGTCGGTGACGTTCATCCAGCAGACGGCATCGAGCGTGGTCGCGAGCCAGCTCACGTCTGCCAACCGTCTTGCAACTCTTGCCAGCGACCGCATCGGCGTTCATGTCGCCCGCCGGGATATTCATTCGATTTTAGACGGAGTAACCGCCCTTACGACCTTCGAAGACGTGACAGGCGCTGTTGTGACCGATTCCGATGGCGACCTGTTGGCCGAAGTCGGTCAACCAACAGCCAGTCCGACGTCCCACGCTGCGCCAGATCTGGTTGGCTTCCGCACACTCGTACCGTTGATCCAGCGAATATTCGAGGGACACGCGTTCACCGCCGCCGCTCCAATCTACAACAACGAGATACGCGTCGGGAGTTTGTCGGTCTTCATCAATTCCATGGCTATACGCGAAGAAGTGCTACGCATCGCCGGCCTAGCCGTGGCAATTGCCATTCTTGTCGGCATCATCGCCACGCTGGCGGCTATGGCGCTTCAGACCATGATCACCAGGCCGCTGCACAACGTCGCGCTGGCCATGGACATCGCCGGTCGCACTGGCCGCTACGACGAAACGATTCCTGAAGACGGTCCGAACGAGACCGCCGTCATCGCCCGCACGTTCAACGCGATGATCACCCGCATCGGCGCCCGCGACCAAATCCTTCACGAGCAAAAAGCCGAGCTTGAATCGAAAGTGTCGCGGCGCACGCGCGACCTCGAGGTCGCGAAGGACTCGGCGGAATCCGCAAACGTCGCGAAATCGGTCTTTTTAGCGACCATGAGCCACGAGATCCGTACACCCCTGAACGGCATGCTGGTCATGGCCGAGCTGCTGGCGAAGTCCGATCTCGATCCCAAGCGCAAGCGCTACGCCGAATTGATCGAGTCATCCGGACGCTCCCTGGTTAACATCATCAACGACGTACTCGATCTGTCCAAGATCGAAGCAGGTGCCTTGTCCATCGACCCGATCGCTGTGCAGCCACGCAAAATCATTGCCGACGTCATTGATATCTTCGCTGAAAAGGCGGCCACCAAGGAACTCGATATCGCAGGCTACGCTGATCCCAGCGTTCCCGAGTACATCATGGCCGACCCGGTTCGGCTGAAACAAATTCTGTCGAACTTCGTCAACAACGGCATCAAGTTCACGGCCAAAGGCTATGTCTACGTTGAAATGAATCATGTCGACGGACGGTTGCAGATATCCGTTCGGGACACGGGTATCGGCATTAAGCCGGAGAACCAGAATCGCATCTTTGAACCGTTCTCGCAGGAGGAAAGCTCCACGGTGCGCCGCTATGGCGGGACGGGGCTTGGTCTGTCGATCTGTCGCAAGCTGGTCGAGGCCATGGATGGTAGGATTGGCTTTGAAAGCGAGCCCGGCAAGGGCTCGGTCTTCTTCGTCGAACTGGCCTGCGCGCCGGCCAAGAGTGGCGATGCCGTGGCAAACGAGGCGGCTGAGCAGCTTCGCACGCGCCGCATTGGTTTTCTTCCAAGCGACGCCCTTGGCATGCGCGTCATGGCGCAGACGCTCGCGGACGTCGGCGTGGATGTCGCCGAGGTCAGTGGCACAGACGCCGACATCGAGAGCCTGCAGACCCTCGATATGATCATTGGGTCGCCGGGTGACGTTACCTCGTTCATTGAAGTTCTCCCGCCTGACCATGCCTATAGTCTGCGCGACAAGCTGGTGTGCGCCGCCGCGCCATCGAACGGCAAGCGCGATTGGCTACGCGACAGCGGACACGTGGCGCACACCTTGGACCTGCCGTCCTCCCGCGACGGCCTGGTCGACGAACTGTTCTCCCTGTTCCACGCCGATGCGGGCGAGCCCCAACAGATCGAAGGACCGGCGCCCGAAGGCCCAAGCTTCCCGGAAATTCAAGCGCTTGTCGCCGACGACAATGCCGTCAATCGCGAAGTCATGGCCGCTATCCTCGATCAATTCGATATCCAGAGCATCTTCGTGTGCAATGGCACGGAGGCCGTGGAAGCCTGTTGTTCCAACCGGTTCGATGTCGTGTTCATGGATATCAATATGCCTGTCATGGACGGGGTTGAGGCCGTTAAGCGAATTCGGGACTTTGAAGCTGACAGTGGCATGCCTCGAGCGCCCATCGTCGCTTTGACGGCACATGGCGAGAAACTGAATGATCGGCCCTGGCAAGACCTCGGTTTCGATGCCTATATCGGCAAACCCGTCCATGTCGCCGACATTCAGTCGGCGCTTCTGTCACTGGACCTTGCTACGAGTTTCGCACAACACGGCGGCGAGACGTCCGAGCCAGGCGCGCAGGATGCCCACTCTTCACGCATGCTGATCGACTGGTCAACGATCGACGACCTGACTCGAACCCTGGACGAAAGCCAACGCAAAAACCTCTACGACACGGTCCTCGGCATCTACTGCACGGATACGCCAAACCAGTTGGACGCGCTGTTCGATGCGATCGATGCCGGCGATGTCGAGCAGGTCCACGCAACCGCCCACGCCCTGAAATCGGTGAGCCTTAATGTCGGAGCCGTGCGTGTCGCGCGCCTGGCAGCCGACATCGAGGCAGCAGCGCGTGAGGGCCGTATCGAAGCCAGCCAGGAGACGCGGCAGGCTCTGACCGATCTACTCGATCAGACGATTTCCATCTTTTCGGAACGAACCAAGTCCGCTGCCTGACGACGTCCCGAAGCGATCGGAACCGTGGACCGAAGATGAGGGTCGGCGCCCGATGCGCTCAATCCAAGGTGCCTTCCGATCCGCACAAGATCGCGTAGCGATCGGGCCTTGGTCTTTCTGCGAATGCTCATCCGATGCGATTCGACGGTTCTGACGCTGAGTCCCAGAGAGTGCGCAATCTCCCGATTGCTGTATCCCTCCGCCAAGATGCTGAGAACTTCCGTCTCGCGCGGTGTTAGTCCGAACACGATGTCGTCGGCTCGACCGTGAGCCGATGAGGCTGTAAAGCGACCCGCGAAATAATCGCGGCCGTGAGCAAGCGCACGCACGGCATCGACGAAGGCACTGGCATCGGCGTTCCGCTCGATCAGCCCGCTCGCGCCCGCACGGCTCAACCCTAACATGTCGTCGCTGTGCATAGCGGTGAACGTCACGAGTACTTTCGGCGGCGCGCTGTCTTGAACCAATGCGCGCAGTCCGTCCAAACGGTCGGGCTGCAAAAGCGCCTCGTCGATGACGACAATTGCGGGTCTATCGCGCTTCGCATCCCGCAGCGCCGATGCGCCGGTGTCGGTTTCACCGACGGCAAAGCGCGTGTCGGCGCATTCCAGAACTGCGCGCAGTCCGATGCGGTAGAGTGGCTGAGCATCGGCCACGAGGATATGGACCGGACTGAGGGACTCAATCACCGCCAAATCAGGGTCACTGCCTGGCACCATATCGCTCGCCGAGCACCACGACCGATCGGCGTGGTCCTGCTCGCTCCATTAACGACCATCCTGTTTCGGGCGGTCACTGCCGGACCGCTCATCGATCGCAATTGAAGCAAGTATCGGGCCAGCTATCGATCGATAGGCGTTTCAATTCGCGACGACTGCGGACGCCGCGATATCCAACTAGCGCGCGCGGTAGGTCCAAACGGTGGCAGGCGGCAGATTGAGCCAAACGCGAGGCGATTTCGACACCACGACACGAGCCCGATCAAACGGGATCGGCGCACTCGGACTGTAGGTGAACTGCACGAAGGGCTGACCAGCCGGCAAAACGGACAGGACATCAGCCAAGAGGCGACACCGCCGATCCTGCGGCCAGTTCAGGAGCGGCAAGCTCGACACGACCGCGTTCAGCGGGCCGATCTCCAGTTCGCTAACCAATTCAGCGATCCGAAACGCATCGTCATCAAGCACACGGACGCCTGGAAACGCGGTTTTGAGATGAGCGCCGAACTTGCGGTTTGTCTCAATCAGAATGAGCCGATCAGGATCAAAACCGCGATCGATGAGGGCGCGCGTCACCGGGCCGGTTCCAGGGCCGAACTCAACGACAGGGCCAGGTCTTTCGGGAGAAAGCGGCTGTACCATTGCGCGCGACAAAGCCGGGCTGCTGGCCGCGATCGCGCCCGTGCGCCGCGGCGAGCGAAGCCACTGCGACAGGAACTTCAAATCAGCGATACGGTCGTCGCCCAAGCGCTCGCGGACGAGCCCTCCTCGTGATACTGGCATCACGCCGGAGCTGCTTGTTCGGCCGCCGGTCGACGACGCATCTATGCGTTTTTGCCGCAGTTGCACGGTCATCGATTCATCCCGCGTCTCGCCCCGCCTTGCTGCTACAGACTTCGGCCAATGGACGCAACCCCTACCGCTTCGTTCACCGCATCGGTATGCGCGGCATTCAGTCTTTCTTAGGGTTAACGGGCAATAGTCCCGACATCACGATCCCGGCACTTTGCGCCTCTTAGGCCGCGCCAATCTCCCCGCGGCTCAACAACGGCTAGGCGATCTGGATGAATATCGGTCGACCACCGAGCCCCCGTTTCCACATTTGGCCAACAACGCTATCTGGTCGGCTTCACCGAACGTTCGGTGCCGTTCTCATTGTCGCTGCCTGCATCTTCGCCGGGATCTACGGCTGGACACGCTATTCAGATCTGCAGCACGATAGCCGAGATGCCGTGCTAAGAACGGTGACTCAGGACTGGCTATCAACCCTCCCCCTTCCCCAGGCCGGCAAGACCGGTGTGCTGCCAGAACCCAGCTATCACGCTCCGTCTTTAAAGCGCCTCCGTGAACTGCACATTGTCGATCGATCTGGGCGCGTTCTTTCCGCTTGGGCTGCCCAAGGCGCGACGTTCGAGCCACATGCCGAGCCCGTACGACTGACGAAGCAACTCCCCGGCAAGCCAATGCGCGCCGGGAGCTGGCTTAGCAACGAGGGGTTTTGGGTCGTCCTGCCGATTGCCACAGATGTCTTTCCCGGATCGATTGTCGCGGTCCGTTACCAACCGATCGATGCGCTGGCCCGTGCGGCTAGGAGCGCGTTCACTGTGTTTGCGTTGGCGCTTATGCCTCTTGGTCTGCTGCTTGTGATCTCGCGTCGCCTGTTCGATCGCGCGCTACGTCCGGTCCGCATGTTGACGGAAGCGATGAGAGCGGTCGACTCGGGCAAGGTTCCCGAGGCGCTCGATTTGCCCCCTGCCGGCGAGTTCGGCGAACTCGTGCAGGCGTTCAGGGACAACGTCCTATCGCTTCACCGTAGCCACACGCGCATGCTTCAGCTTGCCTATGTCGACTCCGTGACGGGCCTTGGCAATCGCGAGTTGTTTCGCAAGGAACTGGATCGCGCCACAGCACAGTGCAAAACACGGGGCGCGATCTTCTACATCGACCTGGACCAGTTCAAACTGGTTAACGATACGTTTGGGCACGATCGCGGCGACCATCTTCTTTGGATTTTCGCTGAGCGTCTAAAACAGCGGTTTGACCTTTCGGACGTCACCGCAATGATCGGCGATGTCGGCAAGCCTGCCTCTTCAACGTCACATGTTCTAGCCGCGCGCATCGGCGGCGATGAGTTCGCGATATTGTTGCCTGGGATCAACGATCCGCAGGGTGTCGATCAGACGGCACAAGTTCTGCTCGCGACGCTCAACGAACCCTTCGACATCGACGGTATCGATATCCGGCTCAGCGGCAGTGTCGGGGTGGCCCTTTATCCGCAACATGGGCGGCACTTCGGCGAACTGCTGCGTCACGCCGACATCGCCATGTACGCGGCAAAGGCCGGGCGACAGGGTAGCTACCGCGTATTTGACGCCTCGCTGGAGCAAGGTTTGTCGGCAACGGCGACGTTCGATTCGGTCTTGCGACAAGCGCTGGCGAACGGCGAATTCGAACTCTACTACCAGCCCAAGGTCGCGTGCGGACGCAACACGGTGGTCGGTGCCGAGGCGCTTATTCGCTGGAACCACCCGAGCTGTGGATTGATCTCGCCGACCAACTTCATCGCCAAGGCGGAAGAAAACGGCATGATTGTCGAACTTGGCGACTGGGCGGTGCGCGAGGCCTGTCAACAGATTCGCGAATGGCAGGTCGCGGGATGCGCGATACCGGTATCGGTCAACGCCTCGATCATGCAGCTTGAACGCGCCGACTTCGCGAACAGCGTGCGCGACGCAATCCAGGACGCCGGCATTGAACCGATGCTTTTGGAGATCGAAATCTCCGAGTCGATGGCAGCGGCCGATCCGGAGATGCTGACGCAGCGGCTTCAGACCCTGAAGGACTGCGGCGTGCGACTGTCGATCGACGACTTTGGCACCGGCCATTCGAGCCTTTCGCGCATGTGCCGCCTACCGTTCGACACGCTGAAGATCGATCAAAGCTTCATCTCCGGGATCGGGCGGTCGCGCGACGCAGAAATCGTGATCAAGACGGTCCTTGCCATGGCCGCGAATATGAATTGTGAGACGGTCGCCGAGGGCATCGAAACCGAGGAACAGTACGAATTCTTGACCCAAAACGGCTGCACGCTGGGTCAAGGCTACTTGTTCGCTAAACCGTTACGGGTGAACGAATTCCGAGACTACGTTGACGCATCCGCGCAGGCCGCCGGGCCGGCTTCAGCACTCCGACAAGAGCTTGAGAAACGCCTCCGTGAAGGCGGGCTTGCGTCAGCAGTCGGCGGGACCCCCGACGGCGCTGACCTTGCGGGGTCGCAGGTAAAACACCTCACCCAGCGGAACTGAGCCGCCGAATAGATCGGAAAACGGCGAGACATAGACATAGTCGATCTCGGCCATGATCAGCGAGGTTTCGGGGATGAGCAAATCCTCAGGGATCTCGACAGGGCTCCCGGCGGCTCGCTTTGTGGCATTCTCGGCGCAGGACCAAATCACCGAGGCGTCGCCGTCTTCATTGATCCAAACGCTTGAGACGATGGTTTCAAGCGGCGCGATGGGATACGGCGCGATGATCGCTTCCGTCGCATCTATGATATCGTCCATCTCACCGGCGGTGATCACCGATGCCTGGGCAACTAGGTCGCCGGCGGCCGATGACGCGGCCGTCACTTTGCGATTGAGCGACACGGCCTGGCTGATCTCAACGCAGCCGAAATAGAGAACCACCATGACTGGCAGAATGAAGGCGAACTCGACCGCCGAAGTTCCCGACAAATCCTCACGGAATGCCCGAACTCGCCTCGTAAGCGCTGTCACTGCATGACGAACCATCGTACTCACCCCATCACGATCTAATTGAATGGTTCATTTCTGAAAGCGGCAGCAGCAGCGATCAGCCGATTTCCGTTTGAAAGGTTCGACAAGTCGTTGCCGAGAGCGGGAACAATCGTCGGCCATTCGATGAAGGCGCGCACCACCACGATATCGTTGCGCTGGCCCGGATCGTATTGCGGCGTAAACGTGAAGTTGCCATCTTCATCGATCGGCAATTCCAAATCGACGTCGAAGTTCACATGCGTCCGGACGTCGAGAACCAAACCGCCATCTTCGCAATCGATGACCCCGTAGAAGTTGGCACAGACTTCGTCCTTGAAGTCGGCGTCAGAAAATCCAGACTGCTGGGCCTGGCCCGTGCGGATCAAACGGGATGCGTTATAGACGCCCGTCTCGAGGATCTGACCCGCGAAGAACACCACCGCCGTTTCCAGGATAGCGAACAACAGTGCAAAGAACGGCAGCGCGACCATGGCGAACTCAACCGCCGTCGCGCCATCATCGCGTTTGGCAAATTTTCTGAGAAGCAAGCTCGACGGGCTCAAGGCCTTCGGCTCGGACGCTGCCCCATCCCGATCATTGTCGGATTGTACTGACATCGGACTCAACCAACGCTCAACTCGTTACCGGTGCGCCGGATTGGATCACAAAAGGCTTTAAGATGTATTGCGATAATAGAACAACGACGCCCGCCAGACGGCCCGGCGACGCGTCGTGTTAAGGTTAAGAACGACGAAGTTCGCGCGTTAGTCCGTGTCGCCTTCCGAAATGGCGATGCGATTCGAGATCTGCGTGTTGATCGCTTCGAAGCTCGTCGCCTCATCGCCAATCACGAGCGATGGCTGACAATTGGGCGCACATTCATAAGATTTACGTGCGTTGCCACGATGAACCGTTACGAGACGGTCGTCAGCCGCCTTGACGGAGATTGTGTTGACCGAAATCTCCTGTCCCTCTTCGTCGAGAATGACCAGATTCGTCGAGCCATAGCTCTTGCCGGTAATCACAAGCATCGACTTGTTGAACACGGTCGCGTCTGCAATCGCTGGATTGCCGAGGATGACTGTCGAGGCCTCGCCCTCCAGTCGCAGGATTTTGGCGTGGTCGAGGGTGACGAGAATGCGCTCTTCCGCCTGGGCCGCACCAGTCGAAAAGGCAGCGACCGCCAGGCCAGTCAAAGCAAGGAGGGCCTTGCCGGGTTTGGTGCGAAGCATCGGAAATCCTCGGGTTACGAATTCTTCACCATGATTGAACCCGAAATTGGTGAATGAAGTGCAAATGAACCTGCGCGCTCCCGAGCCCTGAACCTCAGGTCATTTGATCCTCGACGATGCGACCGTCCTGCATCTGAACGATGCGATCGGCAAGGTCCAAGATTCGGTTGTCGTGCGTGACCATCAGGGTCGTTGTTCCGCGCTCCCGCCCAAGCAACTTCAGCATCTCGACGACATGTCTGCCGCTTTCCGCGTCAAGCGCGGCCGTTGGTTCGTCGGCGAACACGATGTCGGGATTGCCGACCAGCGCACGGGCAATGGCAACCCTTTGTTTTTGACCGCCGGAGAGGTTCGCGGGCAGATAGTCGAGCCGATCTTCAAGCCCCAACAGCGAAAGAATGTGCTCCGCCGCCGGACGCCAGGACGACGACGCGATCTTGCCGTGGACCTCAAGACCCATGCGGACATTTTGCATGGCTGTCAGGCTTTCGTGCAGATTGTGCAGCTGAAAGATGAAGCCCAGACGCCGGCGCTGGCGAACGAGCACCGCTTCCGACGCGTCATTCAGCTCTTGCCCAAGGAGCGAAACGGAACCCGCCTGAACGTCGCGCAAACAGCCGATCAGCGTGAGCAATGTGGTCTTGCCGGACCCGGATGGTCCCATCAAGATGACCAACTGGCCGCGATCGATCGTCAGATCGATGTCGAACAGCGCCTGTTTGCGGGCCTCACCCGTGCCGAACCAGTGATTGAGCCCCGATACCAAGATCGGCAATTCAGGATCGACGCGATGCGCGCGTGTCGCGCCAAGATCGACGATCGCATCCATGGCCGGCGCCTAGAACAGATCGGCCGGATCGGCGCCGGCCAGCCGTCGGGTCGCAATCGCGCCGGAGAACACGCACATGGCGATGGTGCCAAAGAGGACCGCCGGCGGTCGTTCGGCCACCATGACGAGCGGCAGGCCGGTCACTGCGGACACGACCTGATAGAGCCCGAGCGCAATCAGGATACCGGGGACGAACCCAAAGACGGCGAGAATGGCCGCCTCCTCGAAGACGATCCCCAGAAAGTAGCGTTGGCGATAACCGATCGCCTTGAATGTGGCGTATTCCTTCAGGTGATCGGCGACATCCGTCGAAAGCACCTGATAGACGATGATGATCCCGACCAAGACACCGATGATCACGCCGAAGCCGAAGACGACCCCGACCGGACGCTCCGTCGTCTGATAGGTCCGATCGGCCTCGGCCGCATCGTCGAACGCGCGCACAATGGTGTCGCTGGCTGGCAGCGCGTTTTGCAGAGCAGCAACAACCGTGTCCCGATCCGCCAACGGTTCGATATTGACGAGAACGTGGTTCGGTGCCCCGGATACGCGGGACGGGAAGAGCCGCAAAAAAGTCTGGTCCGACACGAAAAGATAGCCATCGGCCTCAAAGCCAGCGCCAATCGAAACCGTATCGACGATATCGATCGTCTTGTTGTTCATTTCGAACGACCGGGCCTTGCCGCTCGCCAGATCATCGAAGAACGCGGGGCTGATATTGCGCGTCTTGCGATCAAGGAGTGCGGTGTCCGGCAATCGAAGCCGATTGAGCTTCTCGGCGATTTCAGTTGCCCAGAACGCCGGTGCTCGGTTTGGGTCGATCCCGAAGACATGCAGGCTGACGGACGCATCCGCCGCCGGTTCCCAATCGAGTTTGGCGAAGTAAACCGGGATCGCATCCTCAACGCCCGACACCGCGAGCGCTTGGAACATTCTTTGGCGCGGCAGATTTGAGCCATCGGACAAGGTGTTGGCGTCCGACGCAGAGACCAGGACATCGGCGTCCATCGCGCGATAGGGCAGCATGATGCTTTCCATCAGCGCGCCGAGAAACCCGAGCTGCATGAAGATCAAGATATTGGCGAAGGCGACACCGGCGATCGCTGCGGCCAACCGGCTCTTCTTATGAACGAGTTGCAGCCAACCGATCGGCAGCCGGCCGAGCAATCTCGTCAACATGGCCGTCATCACGATGGGTCCACTTCAATGGCGGCGCGCACCTGAAGATTGCTGAAGCGCGAAGCGCGCGCCGAGGATTGTTCGTCAAGGACGACTGTCACATCGACGACCCGCGCATCCGTGTTCGCGGCCGGATCGGCGCCAATGACCGACTGGCGCTTAACCTCCAGGCCGATCTCCGTCACCGCGCCGATGAGGACGCCATCGAATGCGTCGGCCGTGATCTCAACGGAATCGCCAACCGATACGGCGGCGATATCGGCCTGATAGATCTCAACATCCACGGTCATCTGATCGATATTGCCAATGACCATGATGCCGTCCGATCCAGGTTTTTCGCCCGGCTGCAAGTGAAGCGACAGCAGGGTTCCCGCGATCGGCGCGCGGACATAGGACTGTTCAAGGTTCTCTTCGGCAACGGCCAAATCGGACCGCGCGACGTCGAGCGATCGCCGGGCGTAAACCACGTCGCTTTGGTCCTCAAGCACGCCTGCGTAGCGGGTCAATCGCGCCCGCGCCTGCTCGACCGCGGCATCTGCGCGCGCCGCATCGGCCTCCGCCTTGTCGATCGCCGCCTTTGAAACGGTCCGGCGCGCATAAAGGCTTCTTGCGCGCTCAAGGTTCAGACCGGCCTCCTGGGCAACGGCCTCTGCCTCGACCAGTGCGGCCTTGGCCTCCTGCAAACTGGCTTTGACGGAAACTTGCGTTCGAACCAAATCCGCCTCGCGCAGACCAACCATTGCCTCGGCCGCCGCCACGGCTCTTTTGAGCCGGGATTCATTGTCGAGGACGGCGACCAGCTGGCCAGCAATCACCCGATCGCCCTCGTCGACGTAAATTGTCGCGATCCGCGCGTCGCCTGCCCCAGACGGCGGAGCCACCGTGATGAGATCGCCGCTGGGCAGGAGCCTACCCAAACCAATGACAGACTCTGGCCTGGCAGGCCCTGCCACCGCCGAACTCATCGGTGCTGGCGGCCTAACTGCGATCGGGGTCGATGTCCCGGCACCCGGTTCAAGGCCAAACGTGTTCATGACGAACTGCAAGCCGGACGGTTGGAAATAAAGCCCGACGACTCCCCCAACCGCCACGCAAAGCGCGACAACCGAAACCCAGCGCACCTTGCGAAGAACCACTCTCAACCATGGCCGCCGCATGCCCGACACAGATGCGTCCTTTGCTCGATTGACGGCAATCAGCGGCAAGCGATTGAAGTCCGCCGCATCCTCAGCCGGCTCATCGGCAACTGAAGATGGGCTTTGCACCACGACCTGATCCATCGCGCACGCTCGATCTTCTTCGTCAAAATGACATCTTGACCATTAATGACTGATGAGTCATTAAATAACATCAATCGAAGGCGACGACAAGTGACAGCGGAATCGAAGACAAAACCTAAGCGACGCCGCCGCAAGTCGGCACGCCCCGGTGAGATCATCGAGGCCGGCGTCGCGGAGTTCGCGGAAAAGGGCTTCGCGGCAACTCGGCTCGATGACGTCGCCGCGCGCGCCGGGGTCGTGAAGGGCACGATCTATCTCTATTTCGACGGCAAGGAGGACCTTTTCGAGAAAGCCGTCATCTCCCGCGTCGGACCGGCGTTTGAGACCTTCGAGGGTCTGGTCGCGAAGGCCGAGGGGTCTTCGGAAGATTTACTGCGAACGATGATCACGATCGGCTACCGCACGATTATCGAGACCGATGCCAAGGCGCTGTTGCGGATCATCATCGCCGAGGGGCCGCGGTTTCCGGCGATCACCGCCTTCTATCATCAGACCTTCATTGCGAAGGGGCAGCACCTGCTTAGCCAGATCATCAGACGTGGCATTGAGCGCGGCGAATTCCGCGAGGGACCGGCCGCCGATCTGCCGCTCGTCATCATGGCACCGATGATCCTTACGGCAATCTACAAACAGACCTTCGAGCGCCACCAACCGATCCCGACCGACGCCTTTCTAAACGCCCATCTCGATCTGATATTTGGCGGGTTGAGGGCCGCGCCGGCCGCGTCCTGACCCCGGATCAGTCGCGCTTCAGACGCGGGTCGATCGGGTCCCATGGCTGCGCATACTCGCCGTAGACCGCAAAAGTCGGCACGAATGTCGAAGGGTCATCGAGAGTCGCCGCCAAGATGAAGACCTTGTCAGGTGCGCGGGCGGTGCGCGACAGCATCGGCGATCCGCATTGCGGGCAAAAGCCTGACCGTGTGGCGAAGCCGCTGTCGGAGGTCTCGTCGTGATGGCGAACATCGCCCTCGATCGCAATGTCGTCCGTCGCGACACAAAAGGCTGCGGCATGCCCGGAACCGGTCATTCGCTGGCACCGGCGACAATGACAATTGAACGCGAAGGCGATCTCTCCCTCGAACCGATAGCGCACGGCGCCACAGGCGCAGCCCCCGGTCAGAACATCCGGCATCGATTGCCTCCAATTTAACTTGCAATTAGCAAGCAAACCAAATCTAAGCCCGGTTCGCAAGGAATTTGTGATCTTCGAATATCTCTAACGACACCGCATGGACTTGCGGCTCGCATCAATCTCATGATAGTTAAGTATATGCTTAACTTTTCTGATCCCCTTGATTCCGTGTTCCACGCCATGGCTGACCCGACCAGGCGGCAGATGGTGGAGCGGCTCAATCGCGGACCGGCCTCGGTCAGTGAGTTGGCGCAACCGTTCGCCATGTCGCTGCCGGCAATCGTCCAGCATCTCAAAGTGCTGGAGGAAAGCGGCTTGGTTCGATCGGAAAAGGTCGGGCGGGTCCGCACCTGCCGGATCGATCCTGAACGTTTGCAGACGGCGGCCGACTGGTTCGCCGGGCGCCGCGCCGACTGGGAGCGCCGCCTCGACCAGCTGGGCGATTATCTCGATGGGTTGAACGGAGACAAAGCCGATGACTGACGACACCGGCGCACCGGAAGATCTCGCGTTCACGATCACGCGGACCTTCGATGCACCCCTTGGTCGAGTCTTCCAGATGTGGGCAGACCCCGCGCACTTCTCCAGATGGTGCGTGCCGGCCGATATCGCGATCTCAGATCAAACGATGGACTTCCGGGAGGGCGGCGGTTTCGGTTCGACCATGACCGCGCCGGACGGCAGCATCTATCGCCCACGCTGCACCTACGCCGAGATCGTCGAAAACAAGCGCATCGTCTTCACACACGCCTGGCTTCAGGACGACGGATCGATGAGCCCGGAGACCATCGTGACGGTCACGTTCAAGGACGCCGAAGGGCGAACCGAATTGACGCTTCAGCAAGCGCCGTTCACATCGCGAGCCGCGCGCGACGGACACCGCGAAGGCTGGGCCGGAACGCTGGACGGGCTGGCAGCCTACCTCCCCAAAGTTGCAGCCACGTCAGCTTGACCGACAACGAGAAGAGGATCGGCCATGACCCAACACAGTATCGAACACGCGTCCTTCACCATCGAGCGGACCTATAGCGCACCACCGCCGAGAGTCTTCGCGGCCTGGGCCGATCCGGCCGCCAAGCGACGCTGGTTCGTCGAAGACCTGACCTGGAAGACATTGGATTACGAATTCGACTTCCGTGTCGGCGGCCGCGAGCATGGCCGGTTTCAGGGCGAGGACGGTCCGGTCTTTATCAACGACACTGTCTATCTGGACATCGTTCCGGATCGACGGATCGCCTTTGCCTATTCCATGTCCACCGATGACGGGCCGTTTTCAGCCTCGCTCGTCACCGTCGATTTTCAACCAAAGGGTCAAGGCACGAAATTGGTGTTCACCGAGCAAGGCGCGTTCTTTGACGGGTTCGACCAACCGACCATGCGGCAGACCGGATGGGGGTGGCTGTTCGACGCGCTCGATCGCGCGCTCGGCGAGACCCGAGACTAAGACGGAACGCCCAGGAAAAGACTCAAGGTCAAGGACGCGGCAAGCAGACCCATCGCGAAGAGCAGGGCCTGTCGAGCAAACCAGAGATAGGTTTCGCGCAGCGCACCGCCGATCACCTTTTGCGCGATGCCTTCGGGCGGACGATGGTCCTTCGGCAGGATCAGCCACAACTCCGTGTACTTATAGTTCCGCTTCAGGGCGGCGTAAGCGTAGGCCAGCAGAATGAGCGCAACGGCAAGGCACAGCACGCCGCCGATCTGCGCAGCGAGCACAGGCTCAAAGCTCAAGCCGAGCATCACACACAAAACCGCGAGCCCGGCAAAACCACAGCCGCGACCAACTGAGATATAGGCGGCGTCTTCGATGGCTTGCATGATCCGCCTCCTCGCCCCCGCGAAAGACTGGAACAATTCACCACCAGCGGCAAGCACGGAGGCCCGAGACACTGGCAAAACTTCGTGATCGACAAAAAAAGGGCGGCACCGCCAGCGCCGCCCCATTGAACGATACAGGATGATGCCCGTCGCGTCTCTTGTCTTAGAGCGCGCCCTTGACGGCAGCCATGGCATCGCCGCCATCACGTGTCGTGACGCCGGCGAGCCAACCATCGAGAACGCCCTGATTGGCGGAGAGCCACGCCTTGGCTGCGTCGGCCGGGTCTTCGCCATCGTTCAAGATGGCGCCCATGATCTCGTTTTCCATAGCGAGCGAAAACTCAAGATTCTCAAGGAACTTGCCGACATTCGCGCACTCGGCGACATAGCCGGCGCGAACATTGGTATAGACGGTCGCGCCGCCATAGTTGGGACCGAAGACGTCGTCACCGCCCGACAGGTATGCCATCTCGAAATTGGCGTTCATGGGGTGCGGTTCCCAGCCGAGGAACACGACGTGGTCCTCGCCCTTCACCGCGCGGGCGACCTGCGCCAGCATCCCCTGTTCGGAGCTTTCCACAACTTCGAACCCTTTGAGGCCGAACGTGTCGGCCTCGATCATGTCGAGGATCAGACGGTTGCCGTCATTGCCGGGCTCGATGCCGTAAATCTTGCCATCGAGTTCGTCGCGAAACTTGGCGATATCGGCAAACGATTGAAGACCGGCGTCATACGTGTATTTCGGCACGGCCAGGGTGTACTTCGCGCCCTCCAGGTTGACGCGCACGGTTTCGACCGAGCCATCGTCCCGATAAGGCGCGATGTCGGCCTCCATGGTTGGCATCCAGTTGCCGAGGAAGATGTCGATATCGTTGTTTTTGAGCGCCGTGTAGGTGACCGGCACGGACAGCACCTTGATGTCGGTCTCATAGCCGAGCGCTTCAAGCACCGTTGTCGTCGCCGCGGTCGTCGCGGTGATATCGGTCCAGCCGACATCGGAGAACCGCACCGTTCCGCAGCTTTCCGGCTCCGCCGCTAAGGCTGGTAAGGCCATGCCCAGCACCAAGGCCGTCGCCGCCAAAGTCTTCAGTCGAACCACCATAATCGTCCTCCCCTCAGGTGACGGCGCATGCTCGCCGCCGTTTGCCGGATGGAACCATCCCACGCGTGGGAGCGCAAGTTTTTATTGATTGGCCAGCCAATCAAAAATAACGTCGCCCCTTGGAGAGGACGATGCGATGCCGAAGAAGGGAATGGAGCCAGTCCGCCGCCGCGATCTGATCGACGCGGTGATCGCCACCATTCACGATCGCGGCGCCGCCCATATGACCATGGGCGATATCGCCAAGCGCGCGGGCGTCTCGGCCGGCCTGGCGCACCACTATTTCGGCGGCAAGCAGGCGCTTCTGGTCGCCACCATGCGGCATCTGCTCACCGAGCTAGGCGCCGCCGCGCGCGAAGGCCTGCACGCGGCCAAGACTCCCGATCAGCGCGTGCGCGCCATCATCGCCGCCAATCTTGGCCCGGACCAGTGCCGCCCGGCGGTAATCTCCGCCTGGCTTGCCTTTTACGACCAGGCCCAGACCGATCCGGAGGCGCGTCAGCTTCTTCAGATCTATGCACGGCGCCTGAAATCGAACCTTGCAGCGGCGCTCAGTGGCATCATTGCGCGCGACACGGCGTTGTCGATGGCCGACAGCATCGCGGCCATGATCGACGGCATCTGGCTGCGCGCCGCACTCGGCTACGGTCCGGGTTATCCGGACGCAGCGATCGCTATGGTCGAAGATCACTACGAGGCGATGCTGAAACACCACAAGGGAGCCAAATCGTGAGCCAACGCCTCAACATCCTCATCATCATGGTGGACCAACTGACGGGCACGTTCTTCCCCGATGGTCCGGCCGATTTCCTGCATGCCCCGAATCTGTCGGCGTTAGCGGAACGGTCGGCACGCTTCGGCAAGTGCTACAACGCCAGCCCGCTTTGCGCACCTTCGCGTGCCGCGTTCATGACCGGCCAACTGCCGTCGCGCACTGGCGTCTACGACAACGCGGCTGCCTTTCCATCCGACTTGCCGACCTACGCCCATCACCTGCGACGCCTCGGCTATCGCACGGCGCTCTCCGGCAAGATGCACTTCGTCGGACCGGACCAGCTTCACGGTTTCGAAGCGCGGCTCACCACCGACATCTACCCCGCCGACTTCGGCTGGACACCGGACTACACCCGCCCCGACGACCGGATCGACTGGTGGTATCACAATCTGGGCTCCGTCACCGGTGCCGGCACCGCCGAGATCACCAATCAGATGGAATACGACGACGAGGTCGCGCATTTCGGCATCCAACAGATTTACGATCTGGCCCGCGCCGGCGACGACCGCCCCTTCTGCCTGACGGTCTCGTTCACCCATCCGCACGACCCCTATGTCGCGCGCAGGACATTCTATGATCTTTATCCAGACGGCATTCCGGCGCCGCGTGTGCCCGCCATCGCCTATGACGATCAGGACCCCCATAGCCAGCGCCTGATGCGGGCGTCGGACTGGCAGAACTATCCTATCGCCGAAGCCGACATCGCTCGCTCGCGGCGGGCCTACGCGGCAAACATCAGTTATCTGGACGACAAGATCGGCGCGCTTTTGGACACGCTATCCGCCTGCCGGCTCGATGACCGAACGGCGGTCGTCTTTTGCGCCGACCATGGCGACATGCTCGGTGAGCGCGGTCTGTGGTTCAAGATGAGCTTCTTTGAGGGATCGTCACGTGTGCCGCTGATGATCGCCGCACCGGACATGAGCCCAGGACTCGTCGAGGACCCCGTTTCGCTGATCGATGTGACGCCGACCCTGGCCGATCTCGCGGGAGCCGATATGTCGTCCGTCGCCCACTGGACCGATGGCGAGACGCTCCTGCCCTTCATCGAAGGCAGCCGACGCGAAACGCCCGTGTTGATGGAGTACGCCGCCGAGGGGTCCGTCGCGCCGATGGTCTCCATCCGGCAAGGGCGATGGAAGTTCAACCACTGCGCGGTCGATCCGCCACAGCTCTTCGACCTCGATGCCGATCCATCCGAACGAACCAATCTCGCCGCCGATCCAGCGCACGCCGAAACCGTCACGATGTTCACAAACGAAGTGCATCGACGCTGGAACCTTGCCACCTTTGACGATGCCGTGCGCCAAAGTCAGGCGCGCCGCCATATCGCCTACGAGGCGCTGCGCAACGGTGCGTACTACCCCTGGGACTTCCAGCCGCTGCGGCGCGCCTCGGAACGCTATATGCGCAATCATCTGGACCTGAACGATCTGGAAGAAAGCACGCGCTTTCCAAGAGGCGACTGATGCCGGCAGTCGACGGCCAACTTACCGGCGAACACATCATGGCCGACTATCTCATCCTGAGGCCTGAATGAGCCAACCGGATTTCATCATCGTTGGCGCCGGTTCCGCCGGCTGCGCCATGGCTTATCGCCTGTCTGAGGACGGCCGGCATTCCGTGCTCGTGCTCGAACACGGCGGGACCGACGCCGGTCCGCTGATCCAGATGCCGGCAGCCCTGTCCTATCCCATGAACATGCCGCTTTACGACTGGGGCTACCGCACCGAGCCGGAACCGCATCTGGGCGGGCGCCGCCTCGCCTGCCCGCGCGGCAAGGTGATCGGCGGCTCGTCGTCGATCAACGGCATGGTCTATGTGCGCGGCCACGCCTGCGACTTCGACGCCTGGGAAGAGCACGGCGCCGCCGGTTGGGGCTACCGTCATGTCCTTCCGTACTACCAGCGCATGGAGGCAAGCAGCGAAGGCGAGGCGGCCTGGCGCGGCAAGGATGGCCCACTTCACGTCACCCGTGGCCACCGGACCAATCCGTTGTTTCACGCCTTCGTCGAGGCCGGCCGCCAGGCCGGCTACGAGACAACCGGCGACTATAACGGCGAGAAGCAGGAAGGCTTCGGGGCGATGGAAATGACCGTCCATCGCGGCCGGCGCTGGTCGGCGGCGAATGCTTATCTAAAGCCGGCACTGAAACGCCCGAACGTCCGGCTTGAGCGCTGCCTCGTGCGCCGCATCGTCTTCGACGGCACCCGGGCAGCCGGCGTCGAGGTCTCACGCGGCGGACAAGTCGAGACGATTGCCGCCGGCCGGGAGATCGTTCTGGCCGCCTCCTCGATCAACTCGCCCAAACTCTTGAAGTTGTCTGGCATCGGTCCGGCGGATGAACTGACGGACCACGGCATTCCAGTCGTTGCCGACCGGCCCGGCGTTGGCGCCAATCTTCAGGACCACCTCGAACTCTACATCCAGATGGAGTGTCTTCAGCCGATCACGCTCTACAAACACCTCAACCTGATCTCAAAGGGATTGATCGGCCTGCAATGGCTTTTGACCGGCACCGGGCACGGCGCAACGAACCATTTTGAGTCCGCCGCCTTCATCCGCTCCAAAGCCGGCGTGAAATACCCCGACATCCAATACCATTTTCTGCCGGTCGCCATCCGCTATGACGGCAAGGCGCCGGCCAAGGCGCACGGCTTCCAGGCGCATGTCGGTCCCATGCGGTCCGCCTCGCGCGGCACGGTCACGCTGAATTCCGCGGACCCGACCGATCCGCCGCGCATCCTATTCAACTATATGTCCGATCCCCAAGACTGGGCGGACTTCCGCAAAGCAATCCGACTGACGCGGGAAATCTTCGGACAGGCCGCTTTCAAGCCCTACGCCGGACCTGAAATCACACCAGGCGCAACGGCACAATCGGACGAAGCGCTCGACCAGTTCATCCGCGATGAAGTGGAAAGTGCCTATCACCCCTGTGGCACCTGTCGCATGGGTGCGGCCGATGATCCGCGCGCCGTCGTCGACCCCGACTGCCAAGTGATCGGCGTGGAGGGCCTGCGCGTTGCCGATTCGTCGATCTTCCCGACGATCACAAACGGCAATCTCAACGCGCCGTCGATCATGGCCGGCGAAAAAGCGTCGGATTTTATCCTTGGACGCTCGCCGCTACCCGCATCCAATCTCAAGCCCTGGATTCACCCGGACTGGCAATCCGCCCAACGCTGAGCATAACGGAATTTTTCCCGTTTCTGGCGGCGGTGATGGTAATGTTGCCTCTAACAGCCCTTTTGCCTTGTGCCTTTTTGCGCCGCACCATAAGTCAACGGTCGAGTGCCGAGACAAAGAGTAAAGACCCGCCGTGTCCAGCGATCGCGCCAGCCATCTCAAACGCCTCGAAGCGGAATCGATCCACATCATCCGCGAAGTCGCCGCCGAGTTCGAAAAGCCGGTCATGCTCTATTCGATCGGCAAGGACTCTGCCGTCATGCTGCATGTGGCGCTAAAGGCGTTTTATCCGTCGAAACCGCCCTTCCCGCTGCTCCATGTCGACACGACGTGGAAATTCCGCGAGATGATTGCTTTCCGTGACCGCAAGGCGGCGGAACTCGGCCTGGATCTCATCGTGCACACCAATCAAGAGGGTGTCGCCGCAGGCATCAACCCGTTCGATCACGGGTCCAGTCACCACACTCAGGTGATGAAGACGGAGGCGTTGAAACAGGCCCTCGACGCGCATGGCTTTGACGCGGCCTTCGGTGGCGCGCGACGCGACGAAGAGAAATCCCGCGCCAAGGAGCGCGTCTTCTCGTTCCGCACGAAGAACCACGGCTGGGACCCAAAGACCCAGCGCCCGGAGCTTTGGAACCTCTACAACACCAGGATCAAACCGGGCGAATCGATCCGCGTGTTTCCACTCTCCAACTGGACCGAACTCGACATCTGGCAGTACATCCTGTTGGAGAAGATCGAGATCGTACCGCTCTACTTCGCCGCCAAACGGCCGGTGGTCGAGCGCGATGGCATGCTGATCATGGTCGACGACGACCGAATGAAACTGGCCGAGGGCGAAACGGCCGAGGATCGCATGGTGCGCTTCCGCACGCTTGGCTGCTATCCGCTGACGGGCGCGATTGAATCGACCGCCGACACGCTGGAAGCCATTGTGTCGGAAATGCTGATTGCCCAGACATCGGAGCGCCACGGGCGGCTGATCGACCATGACGAGGCCGGCTCAATGGAAAAGAAGAAGCGCGAGGGCTATTTCTGATGACCGCCGCGCTGAAACCGCAAGACCTCGCCGAGATCCTCAACACGCAGTCGCAAACGTCGCTCCTGCGCTTCATCACCTGCGGCTCGGTCGACGACGGCAAATCGACGTTGATCGGTCGGCTTCTGTTCGAGACCAAGCTGATCTTCGAGGATCAGCTTCAAGCGCTGGAGCGTGACAGCCGGAAGTTCGGCACAGTCGGCGACGATATTGACTTCGCGCTCCTTGTCGACGGTCTTGAAGCGGAGCGCGAGCAGGGCATCACGATCGACGTCGCCTATCGTTTTTTCACCACCGACCGACGCAAGTTCATCGTCGCCGATACGCCGGGCCACGAACAATACACTCGCAACATGGCGACCGGCGCATCGACCGCCGATCTCGCCATCATCCTGATCGATGCGCGGCAAGGCGTGCTCCCGCAAACCAAGCGCCATTCCTACATCTGCTCGCTTTTGGGCATCCAAAACGTCGTCGTGGCAGTCAACAAGATCGATTTGGTGGACTTTGACGAGGCGGTCTTCGATACCATCGTCGCTGACTACCGCGCGTTCGCCGAGGACCTTGGCTTTGAGGCCGTCCGGGCGATTCCGATTTCGGCGCGGTTCGGCGACAACGTGACGGCGAAAAGCGACCGCACGCCATGGTTTAACGGCCCATCTCTCCTCGATCATCTGGAAACGGTCCCGGTCGGCAATCGGCGCCTGAGCGCGCCCTTTCGCATGTCGGTTCAATGGGTCAACCGGCCCGACCTCGACTTTCGCGGTTTTTCCGGAACGGTCGCAAGCGGTAGGATTCAGCCGGGCGACCGGATCGTCAACGCCAGGTCCGGCCAGGCGACCGCGGTCAAGAACATTGTCACGATGGACGGGTCCCTTGACGCGGCGAACGCCGGCGATGCCGTGACCCTTGCGCTTACAGACGAAATCGACATCAGTCGCGGCGACGTGCTGGCGCCGGCGGATGACCGGCCCGAAGTCACGGATCAATTCGCCGCGCATGTCATCTGGATGGCCGAGGACCCGCTGCTGCCGGGCCGGCCCTATGTACTAAAGGCCGGCACGCGCACCGTCACCGCCCAGGTCACCGAATTGAAGCACGCCGTCGATGTGAACACGCTTGCCCATCTGGCTGCTAAGGAGCTCAATCTCAACGAGATCGGCTTCTGCAATCTCAGCCTGTCGGCACCGATCGCGTTCGATCCTTATGACGACAATCGCGCCACGGGGTCCTTTATCCTGATCGACCGGCTGACCAACGCAACGGTTGCCGCCGGCATGATCCGGTTCGGCCTACGCCGGGCGACCAACATCCACTTGCAAGCCCTCGACATCTCGAAATCGGCCCGCGCCAAAGCCAAGGCGCAGAAGCCAGTCATTCTGTGGTTCACCGGCCTTTCGGGCTCCGGCAAGTCCACCATCGCAAATCTTGTCGAGCAAAAGCTCCACGCACTCGGCCATCACACCTACACGCTGGACGGCGACAATGTGCGCCACGGTCTCAACCGCGATCTTGGCTTCACCGAAGCCGACCGCGTGGAGAACATCCGGCGCGTCGGCGAAGTGGCGAAACTGATGGTCGACGCCGGTCTGATTGTGCTGACGGCCTTCATCTCGCCGTTCAAGGCGGAGCGGCGGCTGGCCCGCGAGATCGTCGCCGACGACGAGTTCCTCGAAGTCTTTATCGACACACCGCTTGAAGTCTGCGAACAGCGCGACCCGAAAGGTCTCTACAAACGTGCCCGCGCTGGCGAGATCGCCAACTTCACCGGCATCTCGTCGCCCTACGAAGCGCCCGAGAACGCTGACATCCACATCGACACCGTCGATGCCGATCCCGAAAGCCATGCGGACGCGATCGTTCGCCAGTTGCGAGAAACAGGTTACCTTGGATAGCCGCGCGAGCTTATTTCCGCTTGTCACTGGTGCGGATTGACCAAGCCGCCTTGCTGCCGACAGCAAGGATCTTTGCCTGCGAAACCCAGACCTCGCGCTTAAGGCGGTCCGACCCGGTCAGGTAGTAGCTGATCCAGGCGACTTCGTCGGGCGTCCATGCGGCGATCTGCATGAACTGGTGAATGCCGAGAGATTTCAACGTCGCCTGATAGCGCGGCCCGATCCCCTTGACCCGTCGCAAGTCGTCGGCCTGCTCGCGGTCAGGTGGCTCGATTGCCGGCGGTCTCGTTCCATGCTGGTCTGCGATCGACGCACGCGCCGCGTCAGGTGGCGGTGGCGCTGTCGGTGCGGCCGGCTCAGGCTCCGGGGTCTGTTCTTCAGCCGCACTCGCCTCATCCCGATGTTCCATGACCTGCTCATCAGATGACACTGAGTCGTCTTCCGGCGTCTCGTCTTCTTGGTCATCGTCAGGCGGCGGGCGAAACTCGGCGAAGATTCCCGAAACTGCGGCCTGGAGGCGCGCTATTGGATCCCGCTCGTCCTCCGGCACAACGCCGGAGCCTGTGGACACGTAGGTGTCGTCAGGCTTCGATATGGTGGGTTCGGCAAAGGGCTCGGTTGGCGGTTCGGCCGCCTGCTGCGGCGCAGGCTCGGCATCGGGTTTCGGCTCGACAACGGGCTGGAACTTGGCAACCGGTTCGGGTGGCGCCTTAATCACCAGCCCAGGTCGCATTTCAGGCTCTTCGTGCGCTTCTTCTTCATCGGGCTTGGAAGGCTCCGGTGCTGTCGCCACGACGGAAGGAGCCACGGGCGTATTGACCTCCGCGCCGGGCGAAGACCGCAACCGATCCGCCAACACAGCCGGATCGACATGCGCGGGCGTTGCCTTGATCGGTTTCTTCGCAGTTATCAGATCAAGCGGCCAGCCGACAGCGGCCAGCGAGGGGCCGATGGCAAGGCCCAGAAAAAATGCCGCGCAGACCAGGAGGAACGATTGCAGGATCTCGTAGATCATCGCGCCATATCTCTCATGACGAGTCGCGCGTTTCAGCGCGCCAACCGATCCACAGCCCGCTCGCAAAGACGAGCAAGAGCACCCACCAAAGCGCTGCGATCAAGAACACCGGTCGGCCGATAACGAAAACCGTCACCAGCGCAACAAGCGCGGCAATCAGGAAGAAAACGCGATCCATGTCACTCCTCCTGCAAGAGCGTTAGCGCGATGCGCCGATTGCGCTCTTTGGCCGACTCGCTGTCGTTGTCGACAAGCGGCTCGGCCTCCCCATAACCGCGCGCAACCAGGCGATCCACATCGATGCCCGCCTCGATCATGTACGCCTTCACCGCTTCGGCGCGCGACTGCGACAAAGTCCTGTTGCGCGCTCTGCCACCGGCCGCATCTGTGTGGGCCGCGACCTCGAAACGGGCGGTGGGGCAGCGCTGAAGATCATGGACCAGCCGGTCGAGCAAACCGAAGCTATCGGCATTGACCCGGTCGTCCCCGGTGGTGAACTTGACACTGTCGGCAACAAGCGCCGCCGATAAAAGCACCGCGCATTCCTCGTCGGATATCGGCGGTGCCGGCGGCAGAAGCGTGATGCTCGACGCACCGGTGAACCCCGCCGGCAAGCCGCTCTCCACCTGCGCCTCGATGGTTTGCTTCGCCTTCTCGTGAAAGGCCTCGCCGCTGACCAGCACTTCCGTTCCACTCAGGCTAGCCGCACCCTGATCGAGACGGGAGATCAATTGCAGCGCAACGCCGGCGGTCGCCAAGAGATTACGAGGCGCGCCCCGCGCCATCGCCATGCGATCCGTCACGCGGCCGCGGGTCTTGGCCGTTGCGAGTTCAAAAATCTCGTCGTGCACAGAAGCGTTGGGAACATAACCATCGAGCACGAGGTCTTCACCCTGGCGCGTCGCCGACCAGACATAGGGATCGGCCATCGCCGGCAGCACATAGGCACGCTCGATCACGACACCATCGGGAGGTCTATCCGCGATCGTTGGCGCCACCGCCAGGTAGGAGGCCGGCGTCGCAGCCTCGCCCGATATCGACAGCGCGTTTTCGACGAGTTCGCCTTGTCCGACCGACATTTCCGCGAGACGGTCGAAAACGTAGGACGCGATCGCCGCGATATCGACGCCTTCCGGCGCCCCACGCGCGACGATCATGCGATCGTACACAGGCAGGTCCTCGGTGACCGCCTCCGCCGCGGCCAAGATCTCCGCCCGCATCTCTTCGCTTAAGACATAGCCTGAGAGAACCAGCGCCGATGTCATCTTGTTCGCCGACCAGAGATAAGGCGAGACGATGGGAACGGTGACGTCCTGCCGCGCCAACCGGGCATTGGCAGGGAGATCGTTGGTTAGTGCCGCCGACAGGGTGGCATAGGCTTCAACAGACTCGGGCGAGCCAGCCACCTCGAAAACCCGCTCGGACAAGGACACGCTTCCGGTTTGCAACTCTGAGAGCCGTCCGATGGCAAATGCGGTCAGCGCCTCGAAATCCTCAGGTGCGCCACGCGCCAGCGTCGTCTGATCGTCGATAACGGCATTTGCGATCGAAGCGGCGATCGACTCGCGGATCGCGCCCTGCGCCATATCAAAGGGAACGAAGCCCGTGACGGTGACGTTCGCACCGCTTCTGGCGAACTCTATAACGAAAGGCCGCTGTTCTGGTATGATCTCGATCGCGTCGCGAACGAGGCGTACGCCCTGCACCTGATCGACCCGCGCCAACGCATCGGCCTTGGCCTCTGGAACCGGCGCAACACCGGAAACGGTGATATCGCGGCCATCGACGTGAAGCGTTGCCCAGCCATGACCGACCTCCCGCAACTCCTTGGTCGCGCGCAACGCGAGATCGGTGCGGATCGGTTCGGATTTGATCAAGACAGCAGCGCTGGTTCCGATCAGGATAGTCGCGGCACCCGGAACCAGCCAATCCCGCAGCTTCACGCCTTGTCTCCCTATTCAGACGTTTAAGCCACCCTGTCCCAAACTAACGCCGGCGCACCCCTGTCGCCATCACTCGCGGTGTTCTATCGCGTTTTCCCCAAGAAGGATCAATGCCTGGCCGGCATTTCAGCCCAGGATCAGCGGTCTTGCGCACGGTTGGCTTGTGGACCGCTGCAAATTTCACGCCCCATGGTTATGTCAGCGGACCGGAAAACGTGGTTCGCGAATCACTTGCCACCCCCGCGTCGTCGAGGGCGGCAACACGATCCGGGTGTATCACAGGTTCTAGGGACGCCCTATCGACGCTTGGCGTTCCACTTGTCGAACTTGCCGAGAATGCCCCACGCCGTCATGGCCAGCGTGATCGGCAAGAGCACACCGGATGACCCAGCGAGCGCGCCGAAGGCCGGCCCGAAGGCGGTGCCCGTCAGGAGGCCTTGTAGCGGCTCAAAGAGCGAAATGGCGAGCGAGCCGATAATGCCGATCGCCGATTTGCGGCCATCGAGCATTTTGCCGATCGTTTGGCCGAGCGCACCGTTGACCATCGTGAGGGTCTTGTCGTCGGACTCGATACCGGCCAACAGCCGCAAGACCGTCGTCAGCGGTTTGCTCTCGACAGCCCCGGACTTGTTGAGCGCATCGGCGACACCGATAATCGCCTTGAGCTGGGCCACACTGAGCCCGCCATCGCCACCGACCTTGTCCTTTGCAATCATGTCTTTGTCCTCGCGATCGATGATCCGGTCGATCAAGCCTTTGAGCGCATCGTCCAAGGCGAACCGATCCCCGTCGGTATCCGCCACATCGGACGGCCGCGCCAGCGGCAAGGGAACATCAATGGTCTCCGGAGCATCGATCGATTGCGCTAATTTGTTGGCGTTCGATTGGATGTCGTTGAACCGGCGCATCCAACCCCGACCGAAGGCCCGCCAGTCGGCCGGCCGATTGCGCTCGATCTTGCGGAAGTAGTCGCGTTGCGCGTCGAAGAATTCATCCGTCAGGCCCAAGGGGTCGGCTTTCGCGACGGCGCCGAGCGTCTCCGGTCCAACGATCCCGTCGACGGCGACGGGAAAGCCCTCATCGACCAGAGCCGTTTGCAGGAACCGCCCGCTGCGGCGCGGACCGTGCAGAACCGCCGCGTTGTGCGCGCCAAGTGCCAAAGCTAACGGCAACTCGTCGCCGCAAACCTTGTCGAAATAGCCTGCCCTCATGATGTCCCACGCCTCGCGGCGGGTGAGGTTCTTCACGTCGCTGGGCGTGCATTTGCGACCGCGCCAATCCGACAGCGTCGCGATCGTAATACCCATATTGGTTGGGCCGCCGCGATCCTGCGGATGGTTGACATAGCCGCCCTCCCATTTGTCGACGATCGCCTGGACGGTCGGAAAATGGCTGGCGCCGTTCGCGGCTGCGGAGTCGCTGGGTGAGGCCGGGCGCAGCACATCGTCATCCTCTCCGGCCATCGCATCCTCGCCATTTGCCGTGTTTATGACCTCGATGGCCGGACGATGTGGAAGGATTTTCGGCGTGTTCGGCGCTGGCGGCTGCCGTCCCCACCCAATGATCATCGATTCCAGGTGTTCGCCCCAAGCGTCGTCGCCGCCTGATGGATACTCGCCGTTCCTGAGATCCTTGATGCTGACGCCTTTGATTTGCAGATGCGGCTTTTCCCAGCTCAAAGGGCGCAAACCGAATTCTTCGGCGACCTCGTGCAGTTTCTCCCACGAGCGACCCCATTTGCCTGACGTCTGCCAACTCCACCCGCCCTTGATATCGGACCGGAAGAGCACGAAGTCGGCGGCCAGCCCATATTGGTGGAAGGACGACCAGGGTCGTGCCTTGGTCACGATTGAACCGGGACGCGATCGGCCCTTGGAATAGAGATAGGCCTGGCGCTGCGGCGTTCGATAGGCTTCGAAAACCTTAAAAGGGTGCTTGTCCGCGTTGAGCTTCTTCTCCACTTCAACGACCGCATCGCGGATCGCAGGGTGAAGAACGGACACCTCTCGCTGCGGGTTGTTCGAATTCGACACGGGCGACACCTCCGGATAGACGCTGAACCAGTCCACACACATGTGGACATGAGGGCATTGTCGAATTTCTGCCGTTACTCGGCTCACACCACGCAAACCTACCGCAACGCAACCCTAGGTTATCAAACGGTGCGTGCGCGTGGCAAACAGGGTTAATTTTAGGTTAACGGCTGGAGCCGGTCGCGAGGATTAGTCGCTTCAGCAGTCAGTCGGCGGTTGCCACATGCAGAGTTCCATGACACCTCACAACGCGTGACTCATTCGCATGTGTTGGAGGCGTCATGATCCTGTGTTGCGGCGAAGCGCTGATCGACATGCTGCCGCGCGAGATTCCTGCAGAAGGTCCGGGCTTTCTGCCGGTCGCCGGCGGCGCGGTGTTCAACACCGCCGTGGCGCTCGGACGCCTTGGCGCGCCTACCGCCTTCTTCTCCGGCCTGTCTGAAGACATGTTCGGCGACATGCTGGTGGCGGCGCTCGACGCCGCCGATGTCGACCATTCGGCGTGCGCGCGACTGCAAAACCCAACCACGCTCGCCTTCGTGCAGATCGTTGACGGCAACGCACAGTACGCGTTCTTTGACGAGAATTCCGCCGGTCGAATGCTGACCGAAGATCACTTGCCGCGACTTGACGAGAACATGCGCGCGCTGGTGTTTGGGGCGATCAGTTTGATCGCCGAACCGTGCGGCAGCACCTATGAGGCGTTGTTGACGCGCGAGCACGCAAACCGCCTGGTCTATCTCGATCCGAACATCCGACCGGGCTTCGTCACGGACGTCGCGGCCTACCGCGCCCGGTTGGAGCGCATGATTGCGATGAGCGACATCGTGAAGATCTCCGACGAAGACATCGCATGGCTTGCCGCCAACCGCGCGTCGAGCGACCTGATCTCCGAATGGCTGAACGCCGGTGCGAGCATAGTATTGGAAACGCGTGGCGCGTCCGGCGCCGTCGCACACCGCTCCAATGAAACCGTTGAGCAAGCGGGGGTCGCCACGACCGTCGTCGACACGGTCGGTGCTGGCGACACCTTCAACGCCGGCTTCCTCGCCGGACTATCGGAAGCAGGCAAGCTCGAAAAACACGCGATCGCCGACCTCGACGAGACAATCCTGCAGTCTGCCCTCGCGCTCGGCGTTCGTGCGGCCGCGATCACCGTATCGCGCGCCGGTGCAAACCCGCCGTGGCGCAACGAAATCGCATGAGACGAACGACGCTCTGCGACATTTGGGCATACGGGATTGTCCGAACTGTCTCGAATTTGAATCCGTTCTAATGTACATCGAAATACGGCTCGCGTAGTATAGCCGCAGGGAACGTATCAAGGTGGACAGTGTGACCGTCGCTAACATGCCGCTTTGCAGCCAATGCTCTGGGAAGACGAAAACGGGGACCCAGCCATGAACTACGAAGCGTACTTCCGCGACTCGCTTGAGGCGCTGCGCGAAGAGGGCAACTATCGCATCTTCGCCGATCTTGAGCGCCAACGCGGTCAGTTTCCGCGCGCGACACGCCATGGCCCGGACGGCACCCAGGACGTCACGGTCTGGTGTTCGAACGATTATCTCGGCATGGGCCAGAACCCGGACGTAATCGAGGCCATGCGCCAGGCGCTCGACACCTGCGGCGCCGGCGCGGGCGGCACGCGCAACATCTCCGGCACGAACCACTATCATGTACTGCTGGAACGCGAATTGGCCGACCTCCACGGTAAGGAAGCCGCGCTTCTGTTCACCTCCGGCTATGTCTCGAACTGGGCAGCGCTTGGCACATTGGCGTCCCGCCTGCCGGACTGCGCGGTGTTTTCCGACGCGATGAACCATGCCTCCATGATCGAGGGCATCCGCCACAGTCGCGCCGAAAAGCACATCTTCAAGCACAATGATCCAGCGGATCTTGACCGCAAACTGTCGACGATCGCGCCCGGACGGCCGAAGCTCGTGGCGTTCGAATCCGTCTATTCGATGGATGGCGATATCGCCCCGATCGCCGAGCTTTGCGACGTCGCCGAGCGCCACGGCGCGATGACCTATCTCGACGAGGTGCATGCCGTCGGCCTCTATGGTCCACGTGGCGGTGGCGTCGCCGAACGTGAGGGCCTGATGGACCGCCTGACGGTGATCGAAGGCACGCTCGGCAAGGCGTTCGGTGTGATGGGCGGCTATATCGCCGCGTCCACGGCGTTGTGCGATTTCGTGCGGTCCTTCGCCTCCGGCTTCATCTTCACGACGGCGCTACCGCCGGCTTTGGCCGCAGGCGCGACGACATCGATCCGCCATCTCAAGGCAAGCGACGCCGAACGTCTGCGCCAGCGCGATCGCGTCGCGACATTGCGCGCCCGGCTCGACGCGCTGGGCATTCCGCACATGCCCAATCCAAGCCATATCGTCCCGGTGATCGTCGGCGATCCAGTCAAGTGCAAATGGATCACCGACGTGCTCCTCGACCAGTACGGCATCTATATCCAGCCGATCAATTATCCGACCGTGCCGAAAGGGACGGAACGGCTGCGGATCACCCCCTCGCCGCTCCATTCGGACGCCGACATCGACCATCTGGTCCAGGCGCTGGAGGACATGTGGCGGCAATGCGCGCTATCACGAGCCGTCGCTTGATCTGATCTGGCCGACGCTACCCTCAACGGCAATTACGCGAACTATAGCGCACCGTCGGGAGCGCCAATGCGCTCGATTGACGAAATCAGTGTTATCGCTGTCTTGAGCGCCGTTCCCGTCGCAACCGCCATCTGCGGTAAGAGCATCCACTCCAAAGACCACGCCGCGCCTGAGCGCTCTTGCTCGTGAATCAGTGCGTGGTGCATCCCAGTTAGCTGAACCGCGTTGAAGCGCGCCAATGTGACCAGAAGTTCGGCTTTGACCGGGTTCTGTTTGTGCGACATGGCAGATGACGTGCCACCGTCCGAGAGCGCGATCTCCTCAATGCCGTCCTGTGCCATCAGCGCAATGTCCGAACCCATCTTACCGAGACTGCCGGTCACCAGCGACAGCCAGGACGCATACTCCGCTAATCCATCGCGCATCGCATGCCAACACGTGTCAGCATGCCCAAGGCCGAGGTCGTCCGCAATGGCGCGCGCCACGGCGTCACCCTTGTCACCAAGCCGATCGTGCACGCCGACCGCGCCGCCGAACTGAAGAACCATCAAGCGCGGGCGGGTATCGTCGAGTCGTTGGAGATGTCGCACCAGCGGATTGCGCCAGGTCGCGACGCGATCCGCCACGGTGATGGGCATGGCCGCCCGCATCCGCGTTCGCCCCATCAACGGCTGCGCACCGTGGTCAGAGACCAGCCCGTCCAGCCCGTCGATAACAGCCCGAAGGCGCACTTCAAGCATCGCATTGACGTCGCCAAGCGTCAGAACCAACGCCGTGTCGATCACATCCTGACTGGTGGCGCCAAAATGGACAAAGCGGGCATCGGGTTCGCCGACATGGTCTTTGAGCTGCCGCACGATCTCCGGCACCGGAACGCCATCCCGCCCCGTCGCGTCGGAAATGGCGGAATCCACGAACGTAAACGTTTGGCATTTTTCGATGATCCGCGCCGCAGCCTCAGGATCGATCGCACCGGATTGGCCCAGCGCCCGCGTCAACGCCAACTCGAAGGCAATCACATGCGCCTTAAGCTGATCGAGAGAGAACGGCGCAGCGATCTCGTCGTCGCCGAACAGGCTTTTCAGCCAGCTATGCTCGAAGACGGAGACACTCACGGTCAGACCCGCTCCAAGGCGATCGCGCCACCGAACCGACCGATGGGCGTGCGCACATAGCCGCAGATGAGCGCCTCAGCCATGGACCATGTCCTGCTGCCGTTCGTCGCCTTCGGCGCGATGAGCCGCTTCGGTTCGCGCGTTCAAATCGCGCAGGGTTTCCAGTTCGAGTGCGGTCGGCGGCGGCGTCTCGTCAAGGTTATCGGAAAACGCGACCGTCCAGCCGCATGTTTTCTGGACATCCTCGCGGCTCACGCCCGGATGCAACGAGGTGACCGTGAATGCCTTGGTGTCCGGATTCGGCTTCCAGATCGCCAGGTCGGTGATCAGCAAGGTTGGCCCCTTTGTTGCGATCCCTAGCCTTTGGCGATGATCGCCGCCCTCGCCATGACCGAACGAGGTGAAGAACCCTATCTTGTCGACCATGCCCCGGCGTGACTGCTTCATGGTGATGTAGATTTCTTGCGCATGTGCGGCGATCTCCGGCGCGCCTCCCCCACCGGGCAACCGAACCTTCGGCGCATCATAGTCGCCGATAACGGTGGTGTTGATATTGCCGAATCGGTCGAGCTGCGCCGCGCCCAGAAATCCGACTGTCATCCTCCCGCCCTGGAGCCAGTAGCGGAACATCTCCGGCACGGAGACCGTCGTCAGCGCCGTCGTGCACAATTCGCCGTCACCGATCGACAATGGAAGCACGTCAGGCGCAGTGCCGATCGTGCCGGACTCGTAAATCAGCGTGATGTCGGGCGCGTGGGTCAGCCTCGCGACGTTGCAGGCCGCCGAGGGTGCGCCGATGCCGACGAAGCACACATCGTCGTTCCGCAGCACGCGCGCCGCGGCGATGGTCATCATTTCCGTCGGTGTGAAATCGGACCCGGTCATGCGGCCTGCCGCACATGCTGTATCCGGTGAGCGAAGTCCTCCGCTCCGGCGTTAATGACATTGGCGTCCATCCACGCTTGGAAACGGTCGCGATCCGCAGAAATCCTGTCCCATTCCAGATAAGCGGCGTTGTCGCGGCTGTAATAGCCATGGGCATAGGAGGGATGCGCGCCGCCTGGAACCGTGGCGATTGCGGAGACGGTCCAATGCGGCAAAACACATGTATTGGGATGCGGCTCTAGGTCGTCGACGATCTCTTCCACGGTCACGACGGCGCGCTTGGCAGCCAGCACCGCCTCTTTCAGGACGCCCAATATGCCCTCGATCAGGACATTTCCCCTGCGATCCGCCCGCTGCGCGTGGATAACGGCAACATCGGGCCGGATCGCCGGCACCGCCGCCAGCGCTTCGCCGGTGAATGGACAATCCACGGACGTGATCTGCGAATTGACCCTTGGCAGTTCCGCGCCCTGATAGCCCCGAAAGATTGCGCAAGGCAGCCCAGCCGCCCCGGCTTCATAGGCATTCGCCATCGCGGCGTGCGAGTGTTCTTCGATCTCCAGCGGCCGCGGCCAGCCGTTCTCTACCGCGTCCCGGAACCTTCTGAGCGAACCGACGCCCGGATTGCCGGCATAGGAGAAGGTCAGCTTTTTCGCCATGCCCATGCCAATCATCTGGTCGTAGATGATGTCGGGCGTCATGCGGATGAGCGTAAGGTCCGCGATCTCTTGTCGGATCGTCTCATGCGCCGCCGCGTGCGGGATCAGATGGGTAAACCCCTCAAAGGCAACCGTATCGCCGCTCTTGATATTCGCCGCAATCGCAGCCTTCAAATCGAGAAACTCAGCCATGCGCTCGGATCAGATATCGAAAAAGACGGTCTCGTGTTCGCCCTGAAGGTGGACGTCGAACGTGTAGGTGTCGCCGTCACGGTGAGCGATCAATGTCGGCACGCGCACCTTGTGCTCGATCCGCGCAAGCACAGGATCTTCGGCATTGGCGGCCTCTTCGTCACCGAAGTAAAGACGCGTGTGAAGACCGATATTGATGCCACGCGCGACGATCCAAAATGTGATGTGCGGGGCCTGGGGCCGGCCATCGGGAAACGGCACCCGGCCGGGCTTGATGGTCCGGAACGTGTATTGCCCGGTTTCCAGATCGGTCGCGCAGCGCGCCCAGCCGGAGAACGCTGGGTCGGCGCTACCCCTTGTCTCCGACGGGCTGTTGTAAAGGCCTGCCGCATCTGCCTGCCAGATCTCGATCAGCGCGTCCTTCAGCGGCGTGCCGGATCCGTCGATGATCTTGCCCGCCACGGTGATCCGCTCGCCCTTGGCCTTCTCGCCGTAAAGCGGCCCAGAGCCAAGATCGGTGTCGTAGATGCCGCCGATTCCCATGAGATTCGGCGTGCAACCGATATGGACATAGGGTCCAGCCGTTTGCGATGGGCTTTCCTTCATAAGGTTCAGCGCTTGCGGCATCAATTGCCTTCCATCCGGTTCTCAAAAAGGGTCGAGCGCCGCCCGCGCAACACGATGTCGAATTTGTAGGCCCGCGCATCCATCGGAATGGTGTTCGCCAAGTCGAGCGGCGCAATCAGCTGTTCGATCGCCGACTTCTCCGGGATGGTCCCGACGATGGGGCATTTCCAGATCAGCGGATCGCCTTCGAAATACATCTGTGTGATCAGCCGCTGCGCAAACCCATGCCCGAAGATGGAGAAATGGATGTGCGACGGCCGCCAGTCGTTGACGCCGTTCGGCCAGGGATAGGGGCCTGGCTTGATCGTCCGAAACCGATAGGCGCCGTCGTCGTCGGTTATCACCCGGCCGCAACCGCCGAAGTTCGGATCGAGCGGCGCCAGATAGCTCTCGTTCTTGTGGCGATAGCGTCCGCCGGCATTCGCCTGCCAGACCTCAACGAGCGCACCGGAAACACCCTTGCCACGCTCGTCCAGCACCCGACCATGGACGATGATCCGCTCGCCAATCGCGCTTTCACCGGCCTTCGCGAAGTTGTGGATCAGGTCGTTATCCAGTTCGCCGATCAGATCGTGCCCGAACACCGGGCCGGTAATCTCCGACAGCGTGTTGTTGAGGGACAGGAGCGCCTTTTGCGGCGAGCGCAGCACGCTGGTTTTGTAGGGCGGCGTGTAGGCCGGCGGCTGCCATGCCCGATCGCGCGGGAAGAACGCACCCGTCTCAGGCGACTTGTTGTCCATTCAATCGCCCCCGCCCGATGGGTCGATACCCATCTCGGCATAGGTCGCCTTGGCAATCTTGAACGCGTGATTGGCGGCTGGAACACCGGCGTAGATCGCTGCATGCATCAGCGCCTCGCGGACGTCTTCCGGCGAGGCGCCGGTGTTGGCCGTTGCGCGAATATGCAACGCCAGCTCATCCGAACGGCCAAGCGCGGCCAGAAGCGCCACCGTAACGATCGACCGCTCTCGTTTTGTCAGCGTATCGCCTGACCAAAGGTGCCCCCACGCCGCTTCGGTGATCAGCGCCTGGAAGGGCGCGTCGAAGTCGGTCTTCGCCGCCTCGGCGCGCTCGACATGGGCTTCGCCGAGCACCGTTCGGCGGGTCGTCATGCCTTGATCGTAACGCTCGCCCAACGACACCTCCCAGGATTCAGTCACAGTGGCCGATCGCAGCCGCTAGGGATAAAGTGATCTTTCTATCCATAGCGAAATCCGAATAGCGCGCCAATGGCACCGCGAGCGAGACCTTCACCCCTGCAAAACCGTGTTCGGCCGGACGGGACAATTATCAGCGATCCGGCGCGCGGCCTCCTCATGGGCAATCGCGGCGGCCGGATCCACGACCCGGCGTCATACGCTTTGCTGCCAAGCAGGCGCTGGGCGTCGAGGCGCTGGATCTGCTGCGTCTTGGAGTTTCGCGAGCGCCATCGCACGGTGATGGGCCCCGGCTATACGGAACTGTTCTTCCTCGACGAGGTGACGGCGCTTACCGCCGGGCATCGCCCCTGTTTCGAATGCCGCCGAGCCGATGCCCGCACTTTCGCCGACGCCTGGGCTGTTGCCTTCGACCTGTCGGAGCCGCCAAAGGCCGACGCGATGGACGCGGTCCTTCACAGCGAGCGAACCGCGCCGCAAAACACATTGACCGCCATCGATGCCTGCCCTGACGGCGCCATGGCGCAAACAGGTGACGGGCGCATGTTCGCGATGCGAAATGGCGAGGCGCTTTGGTGGTCGCCCACTGGCTACGGAATCGGCCCGCGTCCTCAACACGCTCGCCTGCTGACCCCGCCCGCTATGCTGGAGGTTCTATCGGCCGGATATCGCCCGGCTTGGCATCCGAGTGCGGAGGCCGGCTGCTGAGTTATTCGCTCTTGGGCAACCCTGCCGGACGGAATCCAGGTTTCACATCCGGGAACACCTGGCTGAATCGGCACGGCGCGCCCGACGGATTCGCCGAATATTGACGCGCCAAGGCCAATTCTTCATCGTTCAGCTTCTTCCTAACGGCATCGGCGCGCGTCTTGGCATTGGGGATGCCCTGTGCGGCGGCGGCGTCGAAATAAGCGAGCGATAGAGCCTCGCTGCGGCGTGCCGTCGCCCGTCCAACCACATGCGCTGACGGCGAAATCGAACGGACCACATCTCCGGAGTAAACGCGGCCCAATTCATAGTAAGCGGGACCATGACCCTGGCGCGCTGCCTTACAGAACCACTTCGTTGCTTCCCAGACCGAAAAACCTGGCCCGAAGCAGCAATACGTCTGACCCAACCCGGTCTGCGCGTCGGGATCGCCGGCTTCGGCCAGGGGCCTCAGCGTCGGTCGATCGCCCTGCTTATAGGCGAAGGTCGCCGCGTTCAGCGCGACCTCAACGCACCCGGTCAGCGGTATCGCGACCAAGGACACCAGAATCAGCCGCAAACCTCGCATGTTCATCCCCCGCATTCCCTCTATCGATCAGTCCCGCTGACTCAGGCCGATCGGTCCATGCCCTTCAGATAGCCGGCGATCAGCCGGTCCATGCCGCGACTGTAGCCGTCCTGAATCTCGCGACCGGCGTCGAACATGGGGCCGAACACATCTTCGCCGCGCGGCGGGTTGGCACTGGATGACGCCTGCGACGACGAACCGCCAAGCATACCGCCCATCATGTCGGTCAGCATGTCCGCCCACGGATTGCCGGACCCACCCCTTGAGCCCTCGGCCGCGCCCATGCTGCCGCGCATAAACTGTTCCATCATGTCGGCGACGATATTGCCGGAACCGCCGGCCGACGATGCGCCCGACGTCGATTGCTTGAACAACCCGCCCATGACCATGGACGCAATGACCGGCAGCATCTGTTTCAGGATGTCCTGGCCAAGGCCGGTCGCTTGTGCTGCTTGTGCCGCAACGGCGCGGCTGACCTCCTTGGACCCGAACATATGACCAAGGATCGCATTGCCCTCGTCACGCCCGCCGGTGAACGCCGCCATGGCGTCTTCGTAGTATTGGGCGTGGTTGCCCGAACTGAGCGCGTTCATGAACGATGCCAGTCCATCCATGTTGCGCGTGTTTTGTTTCAGGCTTGCGGAAAAAGCCGGCATGAGCGCTTCCAGCGCCTTCTCGGTCTGGGCCTGCGATAATCCGAATTGACTGGCGAGATTGGTCTTCGCCGCGCCGTTTTGTGCCTGCTCGATGATATCGAATAGGGTCATCATGCGACCGCCCTCCCCGCGTCGGTGTCGTTCGATCATCATCGGCGCCACAGCCGGCGCGTCAAGGGCGGATCGACGGATTCGTTACCAGGCGATCGGTTTGCGGTCGCGGAAGAAGCCGCCGGTGGGGCCATCGTCGGGAAGCGTCGCCAGCCACAGCACGGTGTCGGCGCCTTCCTCGGGAGAGCGCGTAGCGCTTGCACCGCCCATGCGCGTCCGCACCCAGCCGGGACACATAGCGTTGATTTTGACACCAGGCGGCAGGTCCCGAACCAGAGCTTTTGTCAGCGCGTTGAGCGCCGCCTTGGCAACACCATACGCATTGGGTCCCGCAAGGCCCTCTGCGAAGCTGCCCCAGCCTGAAGACACGTTGACGATGCGGCCCCAGTTCTGGCTTCGCATGTGCGGCTCAGCGAGGCGGATTAAATGGTAGGGACCGTCGACCATGACATCCATCGATGCGCGATAGTGCTCGGGATCGGCAAGCATCGATCCGTCGAAGAGAACGCCGGCATTGTTGATGAGAATGTCGACCGAACCGGCCGCATCCATCGCCGCAGCGAGCGATGCCTTGTCCTGAAGATCGAGGCGGACGGCCTCAGCACCGATTTGCTGGGCAACGGTCCGGCCATTCGTCAGGTCACGGGCGCCAATGATCGTCCTGATCCCTTGCGCTACCAGTCCGGCGGCAATCGCCAGACCGATACCTCGGTTTCCACCGGTGACAAGGGCTGTGCGCATTCAGGACTGATCCGGAAGATGGTACCGCCTCCCCGAATTGAACGGGGGACCTCTAGATCCACAATCTAGCGCTCTAACCAACTGAGCTAAGGCGGCACAAAGGGCGTGGCCGGAAGCTATGGCGAACGCGTCGCCAATGCAAGATCGCAGGGCCCAGCCGACACGATTTTGGAGGTGCAAACGTAAAAAGCCCGGGCCAGGGCCCGGGCTTTTAGAACTGACGCGTTACTGTGCGCTTAAAACGCGCGCGGTACAGGACACTCGGTCAAGCTTCAGGCGGGAAGCTTGAAGTCCTTGAAGGCCTTCTGGACGTTGTCCGCGACCGGCTTCACCGACTTCTTGGCGACATCGCCAGCGAATTCGGTCAGCTCTTTGGCCTGCGAGACACTGTTCTCATACTGACCGCGAGCGAAGTTGGTCTGCAGCTCGATGGCCTCCGAAACCGTCTTCACGCCAACCAGCGACTTGAAGAAGTCGAAACCGGCATTGGCGTTGTCCTTGGCCATGTCGATGGCGCGCAGGTTGAAGTCGGCAACGCCCTTGGAGGCGGTGGAGAAGGTATCTTCGACAGCGTCGGTGGCTTCCTCGGCTGCGGCCTTCATCTTGGCATAGTTGTCCTTGGCCTGCTCCAGACCCTTTTCCGCGAACTCGCGGACAGCGGTCGGAACTTCGATCGACATCGCCATGACGTCTTCGATTTTCGGGGCGGCAGGCGCAGCGGCTTTGGCTTTTGCAGTCATAATCTTGATCCTCATCGTCGAGTGTGTGTTGGGCGGCGGCCCGATATGATTTGCCGTCGGACCGTATATAGGCGCATTTATTGTGCATTGCAACAAAAATATTGCGATGCACAATAATTTTCCCGATCGAGAGGCTCAACCTTCTGTTATGTAAGCGATATTAGGCTTTCAAAGCAGCTAACGCATGTGCGAAATGCGTATCATGGCGTCAATCGAAATCGACGAATGGCGCTATTTTTCGGGCGGTTTGGTCATTGCCGCCATGGCGGCCTGCGCTGCCTCGGCCATATCCTTGGACTGCTCTGTCAGCGCTTTCATCTGCTGCTCAAGAAAACTGCGCTGAATTTCGACAAGATCGGCGGACGAGCCGGCGTTGACCATCTGCCTAGCGTAATCCATGGCCGCGGCGACGTTTTCCTCGGCCTGATCGAGGATGCGCTCCTGCACGTCCTTGGAGTCGGATTTCATCTTTTCCGCTTGCTCCTCGAAACCCGCGATCGCCTGGCGCGACTGGCGCACATAGTCGTCAAACGCCTTGCGCGCATGATCGATACTCTTGTCAGCGAAATCGCGAATTTGCTCGGGGATTTCAAACTGTGTGTCTTTGCCGCTCATCAACACGCTCCTCCCTCACTGTGTGGCTTTTTCGATAGCACAATTGTCGTTGCGCGTCATGGCGTGCCCGCACGGCTCCGTCCGCGATTGTCCCGATCGACGATCGATTTTAAGATTAACAAGAAGTTTCCAGCGGTCACGTGGCCGGCTTGTGGACGCAACCGACAGAAGCCTTTAAGTGTCGAATCGGGGCAATAAGAATGGCGCTGAGCGGACGGTCGGCGCCGACAAGAACGGGAACCTGCAATGGATCCAGCGACAGACTCGCTGTTGGCACTTTTAGCCCTGCAACCCGTTCGCGCGTCGCTCGCCGACCCGCGGCCCACATGGCTTTTGAACGCCGAGACCAAAGACATCGTCTATACCAACCGTGCGGGTGCACGCCTTTTGGGCACAGCGGCCGCCGCCCGCTTCGCGCCGATGCCAGGCGGCGCGCTCGCCCTTCAGGTTTTGAACCGGGCCACCGTCTCGCCCTTGCTGGCATTGCGTCTCAACTCGCACCTTGTGGCCGGCGCCCTTCAGGCCCAAGCGACCACGCTAGACACTGTCGATGGCGCCGAGCTTGTTTTCGTCGTCGGCCTGAAGCCGCTCCCCAAACCGGAGGCGGATGCCTATTCGCTCGATGACCTCCTCGCCGTTTTGCGAGAGACCGAGGCGATCTTCGGGCTGTACGACGCCGACAGCGAACCGATTGATATCGAAGGACCCAAGCCCCTCCTGGACGCGGCTTTCGACACGGCGTTTCCCGATCCGCTCGACACGCTGGGCGCCCAGCCGGAGCCGCGCACGCTGACGGCGTCGATCGGATCCGCACACTTCGAGGGAACGGCCTATCCGCTTCCCGGCTTCGACCGCATGCTGTTCCTGATCATCGGCGCGATGAGCGAAACGGTTCCAGAGGCCGAAGCCGCCGACCGGGTCTTGAGCCTGCCCCAGGCTGGATCAAGCGCTTCAGGCTCGGCCGGTGTCGACATCGATCGGTTCGTGTTCGAGACCGATCGGCGGGGTCGGATCGTATTCACATCGGACAATGCCGCAGCGCTCCTGACCGGGCTGCCGGATGGACCCATCGGCCACTATCTGGAAGAGCTGTGTGACCCGCGAGACCTGACCGGACAGGCGAGCCTTTCGGGGATCGTTGCCGGCCTGCAACCCTTCAGCGACGTCGTCGTATTGCTGCCCACGGCCGACGGCGAAGCCCTCTTGCGTTTGGCCGGCGTGCCGACATTCGACCCGCCGGGAACGATATCCGGCTATCGCGGTGTCGGCCTGATCGAACACGACAGCCCATCAACGTTACCGCAGCCGGCAGCGAGCAGCAGTGACGATGACGAATGGGAACCGGCGCCGTTCGACGAGGCGGATTGGGTTGATGATGAGTTCTTCGACCGGCTCGACACGGCCGCCGGGCTAGAGCCATCCGATGATGACATTCGGGAAGAGGACCTTGACGCGGTACTGAACGAGCTGGCCGAGACGGCGCATCCGCCGCAGGACGACGCGAAGCCTTCAGATGGTCGGCCAAGCCACTCCGAAGAAAAGACGGACCGGGAGACCGCCGAAAACCCGGCCAATGTGGTCCGACTGCGCCATCCGACACTGCCGAAGCCGCGCGCGCTTGAACCGAAAGACGCCGAGGCACTCGACCGCATTGCCGAGACGATCGAAACGGCGATTGGAAACGACACTCCAGCCGTTCGGACGACACCCCCGGCACCCACGAGTGAGTCCAACGACGCGCAAGGACAGAAGAAAGATGCCGAGGCGTCCTCGCAACCGGCCACGGTCGTAAACCATCCGAACGCCGTGACCATGGCCGAACAAGCCGCGCTCCTGGAGCGTCTCCCACTCGGCCTGGTGATTTTTCGCAGCGACGATATCGCCTACGCGAACCGGGCCTTTTTCGACCTTCTTGACTATCGCGATCTAAGCGAGCTTCGCGAGGCCGGCGGCCTCGACGCGATCTTCGCGATGCTGCCCGTGCCCGGTCTCCAAGCATTCGACGACGAACCGGCGCGGCAGGCCTTTCAAGTCCGCGACAGCAAGGGACAGACCCTGGATGTAGTCGCCCGGTTGCAGTCCATTCCCTATGGCGGCGAGACATGCATGCTCTTGTCGATGCGCCAGGCTACGGGTGCGACGACCGTCCGTCACGAGCCGAGCGCGGCCGCGCAAGGCAAAATCAACGACGATCTGGTCACGCTGCTCGATGACACGACCGAAGATGTCAACGCCGCGCGTATCGAGGAACTCAACACGATCATCGACACGGCGACAGACGGCATCGTGGTCATCAACGCCGACGGCACCATCGATCGGTTGAACGCCGGCGCCGAATCGCTCTTCGGCTACGCAAACGCCGAGATCGCCGGCCAGCCGCTCACCGCGCTGTTCACACCCGACAGCCACGCCGAAGCGGAGGACTATCTGGCCGATCTGGCGCAAAATGGCGTTGCATCTTTGCTCAATGACGGCCGCGAGATGACCGGCCAGTTCAAGACCGGCGGCGCGATTCCCCTCTTCGTAACGGTCGGCCGGGTGTCGATGGAGAGCGACTCGAAGTTCTGTGCCGTCCTGCGTGACATCACGCATTTCAAGAGCGCCGAAACCGAACTCATTCGCGCCCGCCAACGCGCCGAGGACGCCAGCGCCCAAAAGTCTGAGTTCCTCGCAAAGATCAGCCATGAAATCCGCACGCCGCTCAACTCGATCATCGGCTTCTCCGAAGTCATGATGAACGAGGAATTCGGCGCGATGAGCAACGATCGCTACAAGGCCTATGCCCGTGACATCCACCAGGGCGGCAATCACCTTTTGAGCCTGATCAACGACCTCCTGGACCTCTCGAAGATCGAGGCCGGCAAGCTCGATCTCGACTTCGCCAGCGTCGAGGTCAACGACCTGATCCAACAATGCGTGGCGATCATGCAGCCGGACGCCAATCGGGAGCGGCTGATTGTGCGGACCAATCTGCCGCCGTCGACACCGCCGGTTGTGGCCGACGCGCGCAGCCTGCGCCAGATCATCCTCAATGTTCTGTCGAACAGCATCAAGTTCACGCCGCCGGGCGGCCAAATCATCGCCACGACCAAGCTGAACGAGCGCGGCGAGGTTGTCGTGGCGCTGCGCGACACCGGCGTCGGAATGAGCGATGCGGAGCTGGAAACCGCGCTCGAGCCCTTCCGGCAAGTCGCGACCGCCGCCCGCAATCGCACCGGAACCGGGCTCGGTCTACCGCTAACCAAGGCAATGGCGGAAGCCAACCGCGCGCAATTCGACATCGACAGCGATCCGGGCAACGGAACCACCGTACGCATCACCTTCCCCGTCACGCGGGTCCTGGCTGAATAAGCCCGTTCGATTAGCCGGCTCGCGGCCTCACATATGAAGCGCCCGCTTGTCGACGGCCAGCGCCGCCTCCTTGACAGCTTCGGACATCGTCGGATGGGCATGGCAGGTGCGGGCAAGGTCCTCAGCCGAGCCGCCAAACTCCATCAGGACCGCGGCCTCGTGGATCATCTCGCCAGCGCCGAAGCCGACGATATGCGCACCGAGTAGCCGGTCCGTCTTCTTGTCGGCGAGCATCTTCACCATGCCCTCGGTCATGTTCATCGCCCGAGCGCGCCCGTTCGCGGTGAAGGGAAACTTCCCGACATTGTACGCAATGCCCGCTGCCTTCAGCTCTTCCTCGGTCTGACCCACGGAGGCGACCTCCGGCATGGTGTAGACCACGTTCGGGATCACGCCATAGTTCACATGCCCCGCCTGGCCGGCCAGGATCTCGGCGACCGCGACACCCTCGTCCTCGGCCTTGTGCGCCAGCATTGGGCCGGCGATCACGTCGCCGATCGCATAGACGCCATCGACGGAGGTCTTGTAGTGAGCGTCGGTCTTCACCCGGCCGCGCTCGTCCATCTCAACGCCCGCTTCCGCCAAGCCCAGCCCTTCCGTATAGGGCCGTCGGCCGATGGAGACCAAGACGATGTCGGCCGCAATCGTTTCGGCATCGCCGCCGGCGGCCGGTTCAACCGACACCGAAAGACCGCCGTCGGCCTCGGTCACGCCCGTTACCTTCGAGGACAGTTTGAAGTCCATCCCCTGCTTCTTCAGAATCCGCTGGAACTGTTTGGCAATGTCCCCGTCGATACCCGGCACGATGCGGTCGAGGAATTCAACGACAGTGACCTTGGCGCCAAGCCGCCCCCAAACCGAGCCGAGTTCAAGTCCAATAACACCGGCACCGACAATCAGAAGGTGGCCAGGCACTGCTTCCAACTCGAGCGCGCCGGTCGAGGTCACCACTTTCTTTTCATCGATCTCGACGCCGGGCAACGGCATGGAATCGGAACCCGTCGCAATCACGATGGTCTTCGTGTTCAAGACGGTCGCTTCGCCCTCATCGGGCTTCACCTCGACCTGACCGGGACTGAGAATACGGCCAACACCTTTATGCCCGTCGATCTTGTTCTTCTTGAACAGAAAGGCGACGCCCGAAACGTTGGCGTCGATCACTTCATCCTTGTGGGTCATCATGCCGGGCAGATCGAGCTCGGGCGTCCCGACCTTCACACCGAGCTTCGCCAAGCCGTGCCCGGCCTCCTCGAACATTTCCGATGCATGAAGCAGCGCCTTCGACGGAATACAGCCGATATTGAGGCAGGTGCCGCCATAGGTCTTCATCTGCTCGACCACGGCGACTTTCATCCCCAGCTGTGCCGCGCGAATGGCGCAGACATAGCCGCCCGGCCCCGAACCGATCACGATCAGATCATAGTCGGCCATTACTCTACCCTCCCCGTTTTACTCTCCGTGTTCCGCCGCAAACGACCGGGATCGGTCGAACAGTCAATCACGAGCACCGCCTTCATATCGAACCGACCCGACGATCAAAACAACACCTGCAACAAGATGAGAATGATCGACAGGAAGGCGATCGCCCAAACCCCGGTGCGCAGCCACGGGATGCCGAAGAAATAGACCGGCACATACACCAGCCGGGCAGCAACGTAGACCTGCGCGGCAAGCGCCGTCGTGCCGTTGGTCTGCCCGCTGATATGGGCGACCAGCACGGCGATCGCGAAGAGCGGCAGCGTCTCCATCATGTTCTGAAAAGCCCGAAGCAGTCGAGCGCCCTGGCCGCTCAGCGCCCGCCCTTCGTCACGGGGCCCGGCCAGATAGGGCAAGCCGAGCTGAACCGTTGCCGGCAGCACGACGAGAAATAACTGCACCACGGCGAGAAGCGCCGCATAACCAAGCATTGTGAGTTCGACAGTCATGATCGCGTTTCCTTCGACATCGCTGTTATCGCTCCGCCAGCGCCAACCTCAGGCCGAAGCCGGCGAAGGCCGCAGCCACGGTTCGCCGCATCCACTTGAGCACGGTCTCGCTGCCCAGAACCGCGCGCCCGGCGAGCGCCGCGAACCATCCATAGATGACAAAGACAATGAAGGTCATCAGCATGAACACGCCGCTGAGCGTCGCCATTTGCGTGGCAACTGATCCGGCCGCGGGGTCGATGAATTGCGGCAGGAAAGCCAAGAAGAACGCCGAGAGCTTGGGGTTCAGCGTATTGATCAAAACACCGGTACGCGCGATCTCAAACGACCGTCTGGGCAGCCCGTCACGCTCTGTCGGCGACGCCATCGGCCCTTTCTCGCGCAACGTCTGCCAGGCCAAATAAAGCAAATAGGCAACGCCTGCGATCTTAAGCACCTGAAACGCCAACGCGCTGGTGTGAAGAATGGCCGCCAATCCAAAGGCCGAGGCAAGGATCGACGGGAGAATTCCGATCGTGCAGCCAAACGCGGCGACAACACTGGCACGCCGGCCAAGCGTTATGCCGGTCGCAACCGTATAGATCACACCTGTCCCAGGGATCAGCACCACCACGAGCGCGGTGATCAGGAACTCCAAGCTCATCGACCGAAATCCGTCTAGAGATCGAGCACCAGTCTCTGCGGGTCTTCGATCGCGTCCTTGACGCGGACCAAGAAGGTCACGGCCTCCTTGCCGTCGACGATGCGGTGATCGTAGGAGAGCGCCAGATACATCATCGGCCGGACCTTGATCTCGCCGTCGACGACCATCGGCCGTTCTTGGATCTTGTGCATGCCGAGAATGCCCGACTGCGGTGCGTTGAGGATCGGCGTCGACATCAAAGAGCCATAAACGCCGCCGTTCGAGATTGTGAACGTGCCGCCCATCATCTCGTCGAGCGCCAGCTTTCCGTCGCGCGCCCGGCGGCCGAAATCGCCAAGTGTCTTTTCGAAGTCGGCAATCGACATCAGGTCGGCGTTGCGCACGACCGGAACCACTAGACCCTTATCCGTGCCGACGGCGACACCGATATGGTAGTAGTTCTTGTAGACCAGATCGGCGCCGTCGATCTCCGCATTCACCGCCGGCACATCCTTCAGCGCCTGGATCACCGCCTTGGCGAAGAAGCCCATGAAGCCAAGCTTCACGCCGTGCTTCTTCTCGAAAATTTCCTTATAGGTCGCGCGCATCGCCATGACGTTCGTCATGTCGACCTCGTTGAAGGTCGTCAGCATGGCGGCCGTGTTCTGCGCATCTTTCAAACGCCGCGCGATGGTCTGGCGCAGCTTGGTCATACGCACGCGCTCCTCGCGCGATGCATCGTCGGGCGGCGAAGCCGGCCGCGCCGCCGGGGTCGCAGCGGGCGCAGACGAAATGCCGCCCTCAACAACCCGCAAAACGTCCTCTTTCAGGATTTGACCACGCTTGCCCGAGCCTTCGACCTGATCGGCGCCGATGGCCTGTTCCGTCATCATCTTGGCCGCCGACGGAGCAGGCGGCATCTCGGACCCGTTGCCGGATTCCGCAGGCGTCGGCTGCGGTGCCTCTGGCGCTTCGGCGGCCGGAGCCGCAGCCGCCGGAGCACCCTCGCCTTCCGCAATCGTGCCAAGCAGTGCCCCGACTTCGACGGTCTCGCCGTCATTGACGGTGATTTCCGCAAGCGTGCCGGCGACCGGGGCCGGCACTTCGACGGTCACCTTGTCGGTCTCCAACTCGACCACCGGCTCGTCTATGGCCACGGCATCACCGGGCTGCTTGAACCACTGTCCAATCGTTGCCTCGGTCACCGACTCTCCAAGGGTCGGCACTTTGATTTCCGTCGCCATCTCTTACTCCTCAACCGAACCGATCGCCGTCGGCCCTCCGCCGCTAATGTAACTCTATCGTCGTCAGGACAAGGCCTCGTCCAAAAACGCCTCAAGCTGTTTCAGGTGTTGACTCATCAGGCCGGTTGCGGTCGCCGCCGCAGCGGCCCGTCCGGTATAGCGCGGCCGCCGTTCCTTGGCCTCGATATGGTTCAGCACCCATTCGATGTTCGGCTCGATGAACACCCAGGACCCCATATTCTTCGGCTCTTCCTGACACCAGATCATCTCGGCGTTCTTGAACCGCGACAATTCGGTGATCAACGCGCGCGCCGGGAACGGATAAAGCTGCTCAACGCGCAAGATATAGACATCGTCGATGCCGCGCTTCTCGCGCTCCTCGAAGAGGTCGAAATAGACCTTGCCGGAGCACATAACCACCCGGCGGATCTTGTCGTCGGCAACCAGCTTCGTCGGACCGTCTGTCAAAAGCTGTGCGTCGTCCCACAACAGACGGTGGAAAGTGGTGTCGGTCGCCATTTCCGACAGTTGCGAAACCGCTCGTTTGTGACGCAGCAGCGATTTCGGCGTCATCAAGATGAGGGGTTTACGGAAATCGCGGTGAATCTGGCGCCGCAGCACGTGGAAATAGTTCGACGGCGTCGTCAGATTGCAGACCTGCATATTGTCTTCAGCGCACAATTGCAGGAACCGCTCCAGCCGGGCCGAAGAGTGTTCCGGGCCCTGGCCCTCATAGCCATGCGGCAACAGGCAGACGAGGCCCGACATGCGCAGCCACTTGCGCTCACCGGACGAGATGAACTGGTCGAAAACGACCTGCGCGCCATTGGCGAAGTCGCCGAACTGCGCTTCCCACAGGGTCAGCCCGTCCGGCTCGGCCAGCGAATAGCCATACTCAAAGGCCAGCACCGCCTCCTCCGAGAGCATCGAATTGATGACCTCGTAGCGCGCCTGGTCGGGCGCCAGATTGTTGAGCGGAATGTACTGGTCCTCGTTTTCCTGATCGGTCAGCACCGAATGGCGCTGCGAGAACGTGCCGCGCTCGCAGTCCTGGCCCGATAGCCGGACCGGGTGGCCTTCCCGGCACAGCGTGCCAAATGCGAGCGCTTCGGCCGTCGCCCAGTCGACACCCTCGCCGCTTTCGATCATCTTGCGGCGGTTGTCCTGAAAGCGCTGGATCGTGCGGTGAATCTTGAGGCTCTCCGGCACCTCGCACAGTTTCTCGCCAACGTCCTTCAAACGCTCCATCGCGACACCGGTCGTGCCACGCCGTGCGCCTTCGGCCTCGGCGACCTTGTAGCCGGCCCAGGCCCCGTCCAGCCAGTCGGCCTTGTTCGGCTTATAGGAGTCGCTCGCCTCGAACTCGGCGTCGAACATTTCGCGCTGGTCGTCCTTCATCGCTTTCAGATCGGCCTCGGTGAGCGTCTCGTTGGCGATCAGGCGCTTCGAGTAAACGTCGGTGACGAGCGGATGCGACCGGATCTTCTTGTACATCAGCGGCTGCGTGAACGCCGGCTCATCGCCCTCGTTGTGGCCGAAGCGACGATAGCAGATCATGTCGATGACCACGGACTTGCCAAAACGCTGCCGGAACTCGATCGCCACCTTGGCGGCATAGGTCACCGCTTCCGGATCGTCGCCGTTACAGTGGAAGATCGGTGCCTCGATCATTTTCGCCATATCGGAGGGATAGGGCGACGACCGCGAGAAATGCGGTGCCGTGGTGAAGCCGATCTGGTTGTTGATGATGAAGTGGATCGACCCGCCTGTGCGGTGACCCTTCAGGCCGGACAGACCGAAACATTCAGCCACCACGCCCTGGCCGGCGAACGCAGCATCGCCGTGGATCAGAAGCGGCAGCACGGTCGTCCGGTCGGTGTCGTGGGTGTCGGCCAGGAATCGGCCGTCGACGGCGTTCTGCTGATCCTGCTTGGCGCGCACTTTGCCAAGCACGACCGGATCGACGATTTCCAGATGCGACGGATTGGCCGTCAGCGACAGGTGCACATTGTTGTCGTCGAACTCGCGGTCGGAGGATGCGCCAAGGTGATACTTGACGTCGCCGGACCCTTCGACATCGTCGGGGTTGGCGCCGCCGCCCTTGAACTCGTGGAAGATGGCGCGGATCGGTTTGCCCATCACCTGGGCCAAAACATTGAGCCGGCCGCGATGCGCCATGCCGAGCACGATATCGGTGAGCCCAAGCTGACCGCCGCGCTTGATGATCTGCTCCAGCGCCGGCACCATCGATTCGCCGCCGTCTAGGCCGAACCGCTTCGTGCCGGTGTATTTGACGTGCAGATAGTTCTCGAAGCTCTCCGCCTCGATCAGCTTTGCCAGGATCGCCTTGCGGCCTTCGGCTGTGAACGAGACCTCCTTGTCCGGCCCTTCGATCCGCTCCTGGATCCAGCCTTTTTCATCCGGATCGGAGATATGCATGAACTCGACCGCGAACGTCCCGCAATAGGTCCGGCTCAAAATGGCGACCATCTGGTTGATGGTGGCGTATTCAAGCCCCAGCATGTGGTCGATGAAGATCGGCCGGTCGTAGTCGGCCTCGGTGAAACCGTAGCTCTTTGGATCGAGCTCCGGTTCGCGCGCCCGCTGCATGAGACCGAGCGGATCGAGATCGGCGTGCAGATGGCCGCGGATGCGGAACGCGCGGATCATCATGACGGCACGAACGGAATCGCGCGCCTCTTGCGCGATCGCCTCGGCCGATTTCGCCTCGCCGCGCGCCTCGGCCCGATCTCCGATCTTTTTCTTTAGAACCGGTTCGAGCGCCGACCAGTTGCCGTCGAGCGCTGCGACCCATTCGCCATTGGCGGCGATCGGCCAGTCCTCGCGCCCCCAAGACGCGCCCCGCGCCTCGGCGATTACGTCATCCCGATTATCGTTGAGCGCCGCAAAAAAGTCCTGCCAATCCTTGGCGATTGACGCCGGATCGGTCTGATACTTCGCGTAAAGCTCTTCGATATAGCCGGCGTTGGCGCCGTCGAGAAAGGAGGTTTTCAGAAACGCGTCATTGGCCGCTTCGCGTGTCATCGTCCCTATCGCGGAGGGCGTTTGGCCGCCCCCCGTGCCCATTTGTTACCGCAAGTGCGATAGGCAGACCGCGCGCGGTCTGCCTAGCCCGCCAACACCTTAGCGAGAGTCGTGCCCAATGTCGCGGGGGAATCTGAGATCGTGATCCCGGCCGACCGCATCGCTTCGATCTTGTCGTCCGCACCGCCCTTACCGCCGGCGATGATGGCACCGGCATGGCCCATGCGCCGGCCGGGTGGCGCCGTGCGCCCGGCGATGAAGCCGACCATCGGCTTCGACCGGCCCTTCTTCGCCTCGTCGGCGATGAACTGCGCCGCGTCTTCTTCCGCCGAACCGCCGATCTCGCCGATCATGATGATCGACTGGGTCGCGTCGTCGGCCAGGAAAAGCTCCAGCACGTCGATGAACTCTGTCCCCTTGATCGGATCGCCGCCGATACCGACCGCCGTCGTTTGACCGAGCCCCTCGTTCGTCGTCTGGAACACGGCCTCATAGGTCAATGTGCCAGAGCGGGAAACGATGCCGACGGACCCCTTCTTGAAGATCGAGCCCGGCATGATGCCGATCTTGCATTCTTCCGGCGTTAAAACGCCCGGACAGTTCGGACCGATCAGCCTGGACTTCGAGCCGTCGAGCGCCCGCTTCACGCCGATCATATCGGCAACCGGAATGCCCTCGGTTATGGTGACGATCAGCTCCATCTCCGCAGCAATCGCCTCGGCGATGGAGTCGGCCGCAAACGGCGGCGGCACATAAACGACGGAGGCTGTCGCGCCGGTCGCTGCCTTTGCTTCCGCCACGGTGTCGTACACCGGCAGGGTTGTGGTCCAGCCGTCCGAGGGCGCCGACTCCCATGTCATGCCGCCTTTGCCTGGCGTGACGCCGGCAACCATTTGCGTGCTGTGATAGGCCAGCGCCTGCTCGGTGTGGAAGGTCGCCGTCTTGCCGGTGAGTCCCTGGACGATGACCTTGGTGTTCTTGTCGATGAGAATGGACATCGCTCAGCTCCCGTTCACCGCCTTGACGATCTTCTGTGCCGCGTCGTCGAGATCGTCGGCGGCGATGACGTTGAGACCGCTCTCGTTGAGAATAGTCTTCCCTTTCTCGACATTGGTCCCTTCGAGCCGCACGACCAAGGGCACTTGAAGCCCGACATCCTTGATGGCCTGAACGACACCCTCGGCGATCACATCGCAGCGCATGATTCCGCCGAAAATATTGACCAGAATGCCCTTCACGTTCGGGTCTGATGTGATGATCTTGAAGGCTGCCGTCACCTTCTCCGTCGTCGCGCCGCCCCCGACATCCAGGAAGTTGGCCGGCTCCTCGCCATAGAGCTTGATGATGTCCATGGTTGCCATGGCGAGCCCGGCACCGTTGACCATGCAGCCGATCGTACCGTCGAGCGCGATATAGGAGAGATCGAATTTCGACGCCTCGATCTCCTTCTCGTCCTCTTCGGTCTCGTCGCGCAGCGCCAGGATATCGGCATGCCGACCGAGCGCATTGGAGTCGAAACCGATCTTGGCGTCGAGGCAGTGCAGCGCATCGTTGCCGGTGACGATCAAGGGATTGATCTCCAGCATCGACATATCCTTGGCCAGAAACGCCGTATAGAGCTGCTTACCAAGCTTGCCGCATTGCTTTGCGAGATCGCCGGAAAGGCCCAAAGCCATAGCGAGCGCCCGGCCGTGATGCGGCAAATAGCCGGTCGCCGGATCGACCGAGA